>CAYZJI010000044.1:0-3391 GCA_964479045.1 uncultured Enterobacteriaceae bacterium | reverse complement strand
TCTCGCCTTTGTTGTCGGCGTACATCTTACGGATTGTCCCTTCCGCTGCATCCTTCGGATCTGTGGCGCCGATGAGCGTACGGTAGTCTGCCACCGCGTTTTGCTTTTCCAACGCGATGGGCACAACCTGACCGCTGGTCATGAACTCCACAAGGCCGTCATAAAATGGCCTGCCTTTGTGTACGGCGTAAAAAGCACCAGCCGTCTCCTTCGTCAACCGGATCTGTTTCATGCCCAAAACCTTGAAGCCGGCTTTTTGTATTCGAGCAATCACTTCCCCTTGAAGATTCTTCCGGACACAATCCGGTTTGAGTATTGCAAGCGTGCGTTCGACTGCCATTATTGTGTGTGACCTTTCTTGATTGAATGATTAAGCTGTGACTGATTGTTTTCGCCCTAAGAACCATGCAAGCCAGACACCACCGAGCCCCCATCCGGCAACGTGGTCAATGATCTCGCCGAAGAGATAATGCCATGGTGTTTCCCACCAGTTTGCCATCATTAACGAACTCTGCAGGACGGTGAAGCCGACAAACGCGAGAACGAGGCATATCCTTCCTCCGAACCCGTTCAACTTCTCGCGGGTACTCCACATAACGTAGGCAAGAATAAAGGCAGCAATGAAGTTGATGATGAAGCCATATATCATCTTTCCTGTCATCTCTCCGGAATACGTCTGATGATAGTGCACCATCGCCCATGGTTTTCCAACCATGGCTTCGCCCATTTTTTCGTGCTCCTCCTGTGTGCTGCCGGGTGGGAGATTCGGAATTGCGTACACACCGTCCTCCGTCAGATTTTCGGAGAGCGTTGACAGAATTGCATCCTGCTGAGCGGTATACTTCATCGACCCTTCGTGAACAGGCAACACCATCCACGACATCGCCTGGTACACAAAGACGATAATTGCGGCAACGATCGAACCAATGAGAACGTTTTTCATGAAACCTCCTGTTTGGTGGGAAACAATGGTTTATGTTCTCTTGCGCTTCGTCTTCCCGGCCTTTTTCTTCGCACTACTCACGGCTGCCTTCTTTTTACTTTTACTTTTTGCCTTTCGACCTTTTACTTTTGCCTTTTTCGTTGTCTTTCGCAGCGCCTTCTCCATCGTCTCACCCAACAGAGCAGGACTCTCCACAACATGAATCCCTGCCGCTTTCATCGCGGCCATTTTCTCGGCAGCCGTTCCTTTGCCACCGGAGATGATTGCACCTGCGTGTCCCATCCGGCGACCGGGAGGAGCGGTGCGTCCGGCAATGAAACCCACCACTGGCTTCTTGACATGCTTCTTGATGTAGGCGGCAGCTTCCTCTTCGGCAGTTCCTCCGATTTCACCAATCATGATAATCGCATCGGTGCCACTATCCTCGTTGAACAATTTGATCGCGTCGATGAAGCGCGTGCCGATGATCGGGTCGCCGCCAATGCCGATGCACGTGGATTGCCCGAGTCCGCGCTCGGTGAGTTGCCAGACGGCTTCATAGGTGAGTGTACCACTGCGTGAAATGAGTCCAACCCGCCCTTTCTTGTGAATGAACCCCGGCATGATACCAACCTTGCATTCGCCGGGGGTTATGATCCCGGGACAGTTGGGCCCAATGAGGCGGACATTTTTCTTCTGCACGTATTCATACGCCTGCACCATGTCACGCGCCGGTATTCCTTCGGTGATACAAACGATTAACCCAACTCCTGCATCGGCTGCCTCCATAATGGCGTCGCCTGCAAACGCAGCGGGCACAAAAATCACCGACACGTCGGCATTTGTTGCCTTTACTGCATCGGCGACCGTATTAAAAACCGGGACTTCCTTCGTGAAGACATCCTTCTCATTTCCTTTATACCTAGTGCCACCCTTGCCGGGTGTAACACCTGCGACCACATTCGTGCCGTAGTCGATCATCTGTTTGGTGTGGAATGTTCCTTCGCCGCCGGTAATACCCTGCACAACGAGTCTGGTTTTCTTGTTAACGAGTACGCTCATTCAGTGATTCCTGTATTTGGGATTATAGATTGTAGATTCGAGATACTGGTTTCGATAGTCATTGGGTAGATGAATTCTTCACATACGTTTGTGTCAGATAGAACAACACCTGTTGCAGATCACTCTCCGATGCTTCAAGTCCGTTCTCCACCATGCGGGCGACAAGCTCTGCGGCTTCATCAGCCGATGTTGGCGGAGTTCGTTCGATGTTCTTGAGTCCATGACACTGCGTGCATGTTTCTTCAAAGAGAGTTTTCGACGCTACCAAATCGAAATTCAGGCCGTCGGCTGCTGTCAGTGGCTTCGCAGTGGTATGCGCAACCGACTTTGACTGCGCAGATTCGTTTTCCTGCCGGCGTTTCTGCTGGAATCCCCTTTGCAGATCCGGAGAAATCGCAATCAGGTACGTCGCTACAAACCACTGTTCCTGTTCGCTGATCGGATTAAACACCGATCGCTCTGCCATGCGACTGACTGTTTGAACCCAGTTGTCAGGTGTCCGCGGTTTTACAAGTACTGTCCTCAGGTCGTGACACTGCACGCATTTTGTCAATAGCACATTGCGACCCGTTTTGAAACTCGCTGTGGTTGCCAGATCATCGAACGAAGCTTCGTCCGGCAGTCCTGATTTTGGGAGAAGCTGGCGGACGCGGGCAACATTTTCTTCGCTGAATGCATTCCCGCCAACAGCGCTCTGATGCAGATAAACTTCCTTCAGCGCAAATGGTACCGATAAGCCAATAAGCAGAAATGTACAGATAAATAATCCGGTGCCGAGTACCGGAACAAGTTCAGACTCCATATGCTTGTAGAACCTGACAATGATAATCTTGACGATCAGGATGGCGCCGATAGTCAGACCAAGCATGAGATGCGCAACGGTTCGGGCCGGAAACTCCACCTGGTACATCCAGAGCCGCGGAATCATCTGCGCCATCAGATAGATATAGATAATGCCGTACGCGTATCCGATTGATCGATGGAGCAACATCAATCCACGGGGCGCCGAGCTTCTCAACTTCTCGTGATCGAACGGATAACCCCAGAGCTTGTACATCAGGAATGTGCCTGCGGCGCTGAGAAGCAGGAACACAATACCAAGCACCGCGTTGCCTATGGTGTCCACCCGCTACTTCTCCTGACTCTGATGTGCGGTTTCAAGAAAGTCGCCTACCTTAAGAATCGTCACCTCATCGAATTGCTTCCCGAGCAATTGCACGCCAATGGGGAGTCCACTTGTGTCATTTCCGTACGGCACGCTGATTCCCGGAATACCGGCAAGGTTTGCAGAGACAGTATAAATATCAGAAAGGTACATCTGCAATGGATCGTCCACTTTTTCACCAAACTTGAATGCTGTGGTTGGTGATGTGGGCGTCAGGATGCAATCGACACTCTTAAACGCAT
>CAYZJI010000043.1:0-3511 GCA_964479045.1 uncultured Enterobacteriaceae bacterium | reverse complement strand
TGCTGCAACATTTCCCTGTCCGATAATCACAGCAACTTCATGTGACAGATCAAACTCGCGGTTGCGATAATCCGGATGGCCGTTATACCAGCCGACAAACTCTGTGGCCGTATAACTACCTATCAAATCTTCACCGGGCACGCCCAGTTTGCGATCCGATTCCGCGCCACAAGTGAAGATAACGGCATGATGGGATTCACGGAGTTCCGCCACCGTCACATCACGACCCACTGTCACATTACCAAAAAACCGGAACTGTTCAGCTTCAGCAATCTTGTCGTAGAGCTGGATTGCCTGTTTGAGTTTCTGATGATCCGGCGCCACGCCGTTTCTGACCAGACCATACGGGGCGGGCAGACGTTCCAGCATGTTGATCCTGACAGTGAGTCCTGATTTGATCAGGGCTTCAGTCGCATAGAAACCACTCGGGCCGCTGCCGACGATGGCAACCTGCAATGGATTATCCGGAGTACCCAATGAACTCATTATTATTTTCTCCAATTACTACTAACAAAATCTTGCTTTGTGAAGCGGGACTCGTGAAGCGTATCTCGTTGAATAGATAACGCTTCACACTTCACGCTTTACGATTCACGCATCAAAATCCCAGTGCCGCCTTTCTTTCATCCGCACCAGGCAGGGGATCCATTTTTTCCTCGCAGACAGGCAGGGTGGGTGCACGTTCGGCGTTGATTTCAACCCAGTGTTTCTTGTCATCAGGAATATCATCGCCTTCGTAAATGGCCTGTACAGGACATTCCGGAATACAGGCACTGCAATCAATACAGACATCCGGATCGATATACACCATGTCATTGTCGTAGTGGAAACAGGCGACGGGACATACTGTGACGCAATCCGTGAAACGGCAGCCCTTACAATTATCAGTGACTATGGTGGTCATCACTCCCTCCTTACTATTCAGTAAATAATTAACCTGCGTAGATCAGTAATTCACCCTTGTTCAGTTCCACGCCATCGCCGCACCAGCGGTCATAATGGCCTTGCTGCTGTTGTGGTGTGATGCTCAGGCCCAGTGCCCGGACCTGGTCCAGCAGCAACCGGGCAAAGGTCGGCCGGTAACGGCAGGAATAGGTGAAAGTCGGCAGTACCTCTGCCTGTTTCATCGACAGGATCGTGCCGCGTTTCATACCGGCCCCGGCGCGTATGCCCATTTCACCCAATACGACGATTGTCCCGGCCAGCAGGTTGACGCCGGTGAAATCACCACTGTTACCGCCGATGACAATCAGGCCGTTGCGCATGGCATGACCCACTTCGTTTTTGGTATTACCATGAATAATAATAGTACCGCCCAGCATGCCTTTGCTGCTGCCGCGATAAGCACTGCCGATCAGATGACCGGCATTGCCGGTGATGGTAATTTTGCCACCGGTCATTTCCGGCCCGACCCAGTCAGCGGCATTGCCTTCCACCCGGATTTCACCTCCGGACATCCCTGCACCCAGATGCGCGCCAGCATCGCCATGGATAAGCAGTTTGCCCGAAGACATACCGCTACCGAGATGTTTGATCCGGGACAGATCGCCTTCCAGGTGCAGTTCGCCATTTGGTGTTCCGTTGACCTTGAAGAAATCCGCCACCTTGCACGGTTGATTGCCATGCATGACTTTAATCAACTCGACTTGAGAGGTTTTCATGCCGGAGAGGGTATCCGGGCGCAAAGCCTCTGCTTCAAGTGGAACTTCTGGTGAGGTATGCAGAGTGAGTTGCAGACTCATATCAATTCACCAGATCCTTGAGATGAATTTTGAACTGTCCAAGATTGCCGCCATAGTTGCCGGCGGTGATCTGGACGATGCCCGGCAGTGCTGCAGCTTTGAGGCCGGTACGCATGGCATTTTCCACCGCTTTGACATCCAGACCATCGATCACGATTTCGAGCACGGCATTCACACCCTCCGGTAACGCGGTTTGTGCGCTGGCGCCACGCAGGGTGGGGCAATACGCATCATTGGTGGAGGCAATCAACGATTTATATTTTGATCCCACCTTGCTGCCGCTGCGGACAACCCCATCGGGGAAGGGCAGGATCACACCGGGGATTTTACGCATGGCCGTGGTTGCTGCAGTCGCTGCCGCCAGGGTGGTTTGCAAATCCTGTCCAAGGATCAGGATATTGCCGCCCCCCACGGCGCGTTGTACGGCAAAGGATTCATCCACCAGAAATTCACCGTCCATCACCGGCACCCGCCACAAACGGCGGCCATCAATATTCTTGCTCATCTGGAAACCATCACCGAAGTAGCGCAGTTGCCCGCCGACCATGACATGATCGTCTGTGTTGAGATCGTTGTAGCAGGACGTCGTCGGGCAAGTCATGACACACTGCCCGACCCGTTCCACCAGACGTTTACCCAGATCGTCCTTGCCGGTGGTGAAGATCAGCACACTGAGGCCAGGCCGGTGGTCAGGGGTTTCATCGACGGATAATTCGCGTTCGATCCCTGCCTCACATTTGCAACCGATCACCGACGTGGCGAAACCGGTCATGGCCGTGGCTGCGGCCTTGGCCCAGGCCGGGGTTTCCGCCGTAATAATGACCCGCGTCCCCCACATCTTGAAGGCTTCGGCGTAGGTATCAACGATTTCGGTAGAGTTGATCTTCATGGTTTCAGGGTCGGGATGATTTCATGCTCGTGCAGGTAATGATCGCTCACGGCATAGTTGTCGAATTCAATCGAATAGTATTCTTCAAAGAACGGCCGGACTTTTTCTGCAATACCTGCATCATAATCCGGTACTACATGCAGGATGCGTCCGCCATGGTCACCGATAAATTCATGATCGCGAATAATCATCTGCCCGGATTTGATCACATACCGCGGTGTACTGAACATCAGTTCTCGATCAGCATTTTCATCATAGATGGTGATATCAGCATCGGCACCCGCGCCCAGGTGGCCCTTGTGTTTCAGTCCCAGATCACGCGCAGGGGCCGCACGGGTGATGATCGCAATTTCATACAATGAATATTCACGATCCAGATCCGGCAGATTGGTTTTGGCAATCGCTTTGGGATTGACCTTTGCAATTTCCGTTTTGCGGAATTCCCTGTCCATCAGCAGGCGGATTAGTTTCGGATAACTCATGAAAGAGCCACCGTTCGGGTGGTCGGTGGACAACATGATGCGCCACGGGTCGCCCGAGAGCAGGAACAGTTCCAGACCAATGGCCCATTGCAGCGCGTGTACAAATACATTTTCCTGGTAACTGAAGGGTACAATGCCGCACCCGCTTTCACATTCCGTATCAGCATTTACCCATTTGCCCTTGGTGAATCCCCGCAAGACATAGGCGAGTGGTGCATCGGCTGTCATGATCGTCGACTTCCCGAACATGACCTGGCCAACGTCACAGGTAATGTTCGGATGGTTGTTGATGTAGTCCACAATTTCGGCAGCTTTCGAAACCGGATTTTTCCCCGGCTCGCCGCCATAGCTGTGAAACTGGATATGGGCGAGGTGCATGCGCTGATCACCGGCAATTT
>CAYZJI010000042.1:0-3634 GCA_964479045.1 uncultured Enterobacteriaceae bacterium | reverse complement strand
GAGGGGGAAGGCACGACTGCATGGCCGCTCTTGCGCATCCTGCGCTCGCGGCATTTGTACATCCCTGTACTTCAGTGCAGGAGGTAGAGCGAAGCAGGAGCCAGAGCCGAGGATGGGGGTGATACTTTAATTACCTGGATCCCGGATAACGCGCTTAAGGTATGCGCGTTTCCGGGATGACGAATAGCAGTTAATTCCTTATCATCTTTCCATACAGATCATACTCATCTGCATCTTCAATCCGCACGTTTACGATCTCGCCCGGCTTTAATTTTGCGGGATTACGGATAAACACATTGCCATCAATCTCCGGTGCATCCGCGTAACTGCGGCCTATGGCCTGTTCATCGGTCACTTCATCAATCAACACATCCAGTATCCGGCCAATCTGCTGCTGCAGTTTATTGGCACTAATCAGCTGTTGTGTTTCCATGAATCGTTCCCAGCGTTCCTGTTTGACTTCATCCGGCACATGATCCGGTAATTCGTTAGCACGCGCGCCATCGACAGGTGAATACTGAAAACAACCCACACGATCCAGTTGGGCTTCCTGTAAAAATTCCAGCAGGGTTTCAAAATCCTCATCGGTCTCGCCGGGGAACCCGACAATAAATGTTGAACGGATGGCGATGTCCGGACAAATCCTGCGCCAGGCTTGAATCCGTTCCAGCGTATTCTCAGTAGCGGCGGGCCGATGCATCGCTTTCAGTACACGCGGGCTGCCATGCTGGAATGGAATATCCAGATACGGCAGGATTTTTCCCTCCGCCATCAGCGGAATGATGTAATCCACATGGGGATAGGGATAGACATAATGCAAACGCACCCAGATGCCGAAGCTGCCCAGCGCTTCGCACAATCCTTGCAAACTGGATTTGAGGGGCTTGCCATGCCAGAAACCGGTTTTGTATTTAATGTCAGAACCATAGGCGCTGGTGTCCTGTGAAATCACCAGCAGTTCCTTCACGCCCGCTTTCACCAAGCCTTCTGCTTCGCGCAACACATCATCAATGGTACGGCTTGCGAGCTTGCCGCGCATGGAGGGGATGATGCAGAAGCTGCACTTGTGATTGCAGCCTTCGGAAATTTTCAGATAGGCATAATGCCGCGGTGTGAGTTTGATGCCCTGTGGCGGCACCAAATCCGTGAACGGATCATGCGATCGATCATAAGGCGCATGCGTATGTACCGCAGACACGACCTGCTCATATTGTTGCGGGCCGGTCACGCTCAGGACTTGCGGATGGGCCTGACGGATTTCATTTTCATGCACACCCAAACAACCCGTCACAATCACCTTGCCGTTCTCACGGATGGCTTCACCGATCGCATCCAGTGATTCGGCTTTGGCGGCATCAATAAAACCACAGGTGTTCACCACCACCACATCCGCGCCGTCATAACTCGGCACGATATCGTAGCCGTCGACGCGCAACTGCGTCAGGATGCGCTCGGAATCCACCAGCGCCTTCGGACAGCCAAGGCTCACAAAACCGACTTTCGGGGATGACACGTTACTCTCTCACAATGAAACGGGGCCGCCATAATACCTAAATGCTTTAAAGCAGGCGATTAGATCAATACTGAATTTTCTATTGAGTCCAGATTATTGCTGATCAATCAAAAAATTACCGGTCGCTGGAATGTCGCCGGGTAGTTGCGTCTGGATTTGGGCTTCGTCTTTGAGATTCACGCCCGAGAGTTTGCGGCGCAGGGCTTCGCTCATTAAATAATAAAGTTTTTGTGCAGCGACATCGTAACTCAGACCCTCACTGCGGATGTTGGAAATGCAGTTGCGGTCTGCGTCGGTCCGGCCAACGCGGGGCTCGTAGGTAAGATAGATTCCCAGACTGTCGGGCGAACTCAGGCCAGGCCGTTCACCGATCAGAATCACGGCGAGTTTCGCATTAAACAACATGCCGACTTCGTCGCTGATGGCGACGCGACCCTGTTCGACAAGTGTCAATGGCGCCAGCCGCCAGTCGTCCTGTGCGCATTTCGGGATCATGACCTGCAGAAACGGTACGGCATGGCTCTGGATGGCAAAAGCCGAGAGGCCATCGGCAATAATAAATGCCACGTCATATTCTGTCCGTGAATTGGCAATCGCTTTGAGTTGTTGAACTGATTTTTGATCGAGCCGTCTGCCCAGATCCGGACGTTGCAGGTAGGTGGAGCGATCCGGCGCAGAAGAATGTAAGAGAATATTCTCATAGCCTGCCATATCCAGATCCTGCTGCAGTTTATGAATATCCAGTTCACTGTGCACCGCATCGCGCGCGCGGGCATGGGCCAGTTGAAAATCCAGATGATGTTGCGTGGGCTGGCTGATGCCGGCACGGCCCAGCCCGATGCGGGCCGTGGTGAATTTACGCAGGAAACGCCAGGGATTATCAATGACCTGACCACTGACTGTGGAATGCAGTTTGGTTTCTTTTCTCATTGATGCCAGTTAAATTATTTGCCGAGTTGCGCCAGTGCGCGCTGGAATGGTTCCGGCAAACGATCCGTGAGACAGGGGCTGCCGGTGTCATCAAAGATATTCATTTTACGCAGCCACGCTCCGAATTCCGGTGCCGGTTTCAGTCCCAGCACCTTGCGCACGTAAAGTGCATCATGAAATGACGTGGTCTGGTAATTCAGCATCACATCGTCGGAGCCGGGGATGCCCATGATATAACTGCAGCCCGCAGCACCCAGCAGGGTAAGCAAGGCATCCATATCATCCTGATCGGCTTCGGCATGATTGGTATAACAGATATCGCAACCCATGGGCACACCCAGAAGCTTGCCACAGAAATGATCTTCGAGTCCGGCGCGGATGATCTGTTTGCCGTTGTAGAGATATTCAGGGCCAATGAATCCGACCACGGTATTGATCAACAGTGGTTCGAATTTGCGGGCTACCGCATAGGCACGCGCTTCACAGGTTTGTTCGTCTACATCATGATGCGCATTCGCGGAAAGGGCGCTGCCCTGACCGGTTTCAAAATACATCACATTATTACCCACTGTGCCGCGTTTTAATTCGAGAGCCGCCTGCCGGGCTTCATCCAGTAATGCGAGCGTTACACCAAAACTGCTGTTGGCTTTTTCGGTACCGGCAATAGACTGGAACACCAGATCCACCGGCACTCCATTATTCATCGCATCCAGACTGGTGGTGACATGGGTAAGCACACAGGACTGGGTAGGAATTTCATATTTCTGAATAATGTCATTCAGCATATGCAGCAATGATGAGACAGCAGCAATGCTGTCGGTGGCCGGGTTGATGCCAATGACGGCATCGCCGTTACCATAGAGCAGACCGTCCAGAATTGTCGCTGCGATTCCGGCAGGATTATCTGTTGGATCGTTGGGTTGCAGGCGGGTGGATAAACATCCGGCCAAGCCAATCGTGTTACGGAAACGGGTCACAACACGGCACTTACGTCCCACCAATACCAGATCCTGCAGCCGCATGATTTTGGAAACCGCTGCGGCCATTTCCGGTGTAAGCCCCGGTGCGAGATCCGTCAGAACGGATTCTGTAGCGGCATCCGATAATAACCAGTTACGAAAATCACCCACCGTAAGATGACTCACCGGCTTGAATGCATCCACATCGTGCTCATCAATGATCAGACGGGTG
>CAYZJI010000041.1:0-3704 GCA_964479045.1 uncultured Enterobacteriaceae bacterium | reverse complement strand
TGAGGATAAACAAAAACATAACCTGGCCGTCAGCTTGATTCCATCGTGAGCCGGCTACTATGAATGCAAGTCCCGCGGCATTAAGCATGATCTCAACCGATATTAGCATGAACACAATATTGCGTCTGATCAAAAGACTTATCAGTCCCAGCGTAAAAAGCACGGAGGCCAGCACTAATCCATATTCTGCGGGGATGGGCATCATTCTTCTGGTTGTTTGAGAAAACGATGGACTACTTTTTTCTTTTGTCTGCCCAGATGGTATGCACCCACAATGCCAGCCATCAAGAGAATGCCGGCCAGTTCCACTCCGATCACATAAGGACCGTACAACGATAGGCCCACAGCCTTGGCGCCAATCACGTTCCCGGAAAGTTGGACGGACACCTCCGTTGACAGCATGTAAATCAATTCGGCAGCCAGTACAAGGGATAATAATACCGGGCCTACTACGATTCTTAAATTCAGCCATTTCTTTTCCTGCGCCACCGATTCCTGTCGGAGGTTCAACATCATGATGACAAAAATCATGAGCACCACAATGGCGCCAGCATAAATAATGACTTCAAGAGCGGCAACAAACGGAGCGCCCAGCACATAGAAAGCCATGGCCACAGCCAGAAACGAAACCACCAGGTACAACAGCGCATGCACCAGGTTGTGCCGGGTGATGACCAGCACGGTAGAGATGATGGCAACAGCAGCTGCGATGTAAAAGATGATCAGCATATCAAGGCAATAAACTTTTAATATCTACAGGAGGCGCTTCGTTCTCGGCCTCCCCTTTTGCTTTTCCACCAATGGCCAGGCCGGCTACTTTATAGTAATTGTATCCTGGATACTTGCCTTGCCCGTCTATCAGCAGATCACTTTTTTCATACACCAGGTTTTGCCGGTTGTATTCGGCCATTTCAAAATCCGGAATTAACTGGATCGCATAGGTAGGACAAGCTTCCTCACAATAGCCGCAGAAAATGCAGCGTGAAAAGTTGATCCGGAAGAATTCAGGATAACGCCTTCCGTTCTCATCTTCTGTCGCTTGCAGCGAAATGCAATCTACAGGACAAGCGGCCGCACACAGGTAACAGCCAACACAGCGTTCACCCATGTCGGGATCACGGGTCAGCACAATCCTGCCCCGCCAACGCGTGGTGAGTTTGTTCTTTTGTTCCGGGTACTGAACAGTTTCCCGCTTATGAAACATGTGAAGAAAAACAAGCCACAGACTTCGAACAATGCTTATCATAATGATTTCAATTTTCTATCTCTACATCTTGTTCTATCCTTTATTCATTAATATGATGCCTGCCGTCACCACTAAATTGACCAACGTAAGCGGCAGTAAAATTTTCCATCCAAAATCCATCAACTGATCATAGCGCGGTCTCGGCAATGAGGCGCGCAACAGGATGAAAAAGCAGATGAAGGCAAATGTCTTCAGCACGAACCACACCAAAGGGGGCAGAAAGGCCGGACCGAGCCAACCACCAAAAAATAGCGCAACGGTTACGGATGATATCAGAATGATTCCCAAATACTCACCCACGAAAAATATTCCAAACTTCATCCCGGAATACTCTGAATGAAATCCAGCTATCAACTCGCTCTCCGCTTCCGGAATATCGAAAGGTAGCCGATGAGTCTCTGCCACTCCGGCAATAAAGAAAGTAAGAAAGCCAAGAAACTGCGGGATCACAAACCACATGCCTTGTTGCGCTTCGACAATGGCATGCATGCTAAACGATCCGGTGTGCAGGACAACGCCCATCATGGAAAGCCCCATGAATACTTCATACGATATCATCTGGGCGGCACCGCGCATGGAACCCAATAATGAATACTTGTTGTTAGATGCCCAGCCACCCAGGATAATGCTGTATGCACCCAATGATGAGTTGGCTAAGAAAAACATTAGACCAATATTCAAATCAGAAACGATGACCCCTGGTGCGAAGGGCACTACGATGAAGCTCATAAACACGGTGATTACCACAATACCTGGTGCGATGACAAAAACAAACCTGTCTGCGAAGGGTGGAATCCAATCCTCCTTAAAAAATAGTTTGATTGTATCGGCCAGTACGATCAGCAAACCAAAAGGCCCGGCCCGATTGGGACCATATCGATCCTGCCAGAGTGCAAGCATCCTGCGCTCCAACCAGATGAGTCCCGGAGCTACAAGAAGCAACCCGCCCAGTACACCGGCAATGATCAACAGTTTATCGATGATGGCGTCATCCATATTAATTCTTTATTACACCCCACCCGGGAAGGTCTGTATACTGAATTTTGCTTAATCCCATTGGCAAACCAGCTGCGCCTAAAGCGATTGAATTACTCCACTTCACCGGCAGCTTGTACGACTGACCATAAATTTCGAATTCAATGGTATCTCCTTCGCTAAGGTTTAGTTGGGTACTATTATATTTATTGATGAGCACATATGGTTCGGGTACACGTTTGGCCACCGATGCTCCCTTCGCGCTTAATTCTTCAGAACCGTAAATGTGATGTATCGGAACAATCCACAATAGGTTTTCGACAGTTTTGAATTGCTCAGGCACATCATTAAAGAATGGTGCTTGCGATTTACTTTTCGCTTCTAACAACCTAAGCCCCGGATCTCCACCACGCAAGGCTGCACCCACTTCTTCCTGATACTTGTTCACTGACTGAACAGAATTCCAACCTGGTGACCAAAAGAATGGTATCATAGAAGATGGAGGTTGTGCGCGTGTTCCTTCCATGGTATACGACATTCCGGAGTCGGGATCTTCTGGCGGTTTTGGTTCGCTCACGGCAACATTGGCGAGCATGGAAGTGCGACCACTATATCGATGCGGTGCTCGCGCTACCCGCTGCCCGTCAGACGCACGGAACTCAGCTCCGGGTGTCAAATTTTCTATTCCGCTAAATGGTTTTTCCGCTCCGGCTAAAGATAGTGTCAAGCTGTCTATATTTTTCCACGACTGCATACTGGCATTTCCGAGGGCCGACCCGATCTCCATTAGCCAGCGCCAGCTTTCTTTAACACCAGCCTTTTCATAAACCTGGAAGTATCGTTGTGCGCGGCCTTCGTTGTTCACAATGGTGCCATCTGCTTCCGCAAATGTTCCGGCCGGAATCAACCATTGCGCCTTCGTGGATGTGGCCTGCTGTAAGTGATCGATTACAATTACATTTTTACACTTTGATAAAAATGCATCCACTTCATGACTCGATTTGTGTCGGTATAGGTCGCATTCCAGAACAATGGCCGTGTCAACTCCTTCGGAATTCGCTTTTTGGAACGCCTCTTCAAGTGAACGGCCATTCATCATCGCCAGCCCGAGGGAGTTACATTCGGGCGCTGTCAAAACTATTCCAACGTCTTTACCTCTTTTGTGCAATGCCCATGATACATGAGCAGCCGCTTTCATGACGTCATCACTTTGACAAGAAGTTCCGGAAATAATGGCCGGACGTTCTGCTGCGAGCAGGTCGTGGGCGATCACTTCAGCCAATGATCTTTCGTCATCAGCTAGGTTTGAGATTTTTGGAGCAGAAGAATCGATCAGGTTAGCAACAGCCAATCCCAATCGGGCAATGTCTTGAGGTGTGGCGTGAAATGTTCTGCTGGCAATGTTGTCCAGTTTCGTATCAGTGACAGTAGCAATAAACAATGGACCTTTCTTGTCCTGTATAATTTCGCGCGCAGCCGCATC
>CAYZJI010000040.1:0-3867 GCA_964479045.1 uncultured Enterobacteriaceae bacterium | reverse complement strand
GATCCGGTAGTGAATCCAGCCGATCTCGTGCTGAATGCTGCCAGCCAGGCGGAACTGGATGACAAAAATAACGCCACCAACCTGAAAGTCTATCAGCTGTTCAAGGAGTTTGCGGAACGGCCTGCACCCACGAAACGCAAGCGCTGCCTGTTCAGGTTCCTGCTGGGCCCGGCAGAACTGCGGGGCGGCGGGCGGCTGGAAAGTATTGTGCTTGAGAGAAATGTTTTGTCCGGAGAAGCCAATAACCAGTCTGCGCGTGGCACCGGTGAAAAGATAGATCTGGGTGCAGGCATATTGTTTCGCAGTATCGGCTACAAGGGCACAGCGCTTGCCGGCCTGCCGTTCGATGACAAGCGTGGTGTGATCCCGAACACGGATGGACGCATCACAGAAAATGGTTCTGTATTAACGGGATTGTATACCGCTGGCTGGATCAAACGTGGTCCAACCGGCATCATCGGCACCAATCGCGCCTGCAGTGTGTCTACGGTGGAGTCTCTACTCGCTGACATTAAATCCTCAGTTGACGCCGGTCCCAAATCCGGTCCTTCAGCACTTGAATCAATTTTGAACAGCAGAAAAGTCCGCTATCTCACCTTCAAAGAGTGGAAAAAAATTGATGCCCGAGAAATCGAACTGGGGCAACCTAAAGGGAAACCCAGAGAGAAATTTACCTACGTCCGGGAAATGCTGGACATCGTTAACTGATTTTTTTTCCCAACCTTAAAAATCTTTCAGAAACTCAGCATTTTTTTGATGACGGTTGTGTAATCAGCCGGTATTATTGCTGGGCTCGTATACAGGCGAGTGATACTTTGTAACCTTCTGAAATTATTAGGACTATCGATTGACAATAACACACTTATAAAGTATTGTGCGCCGCACAAAAATCCATAATATCAGCGGCATCAGCAGTTACAGACCAGCAACCTGCCAATAATGACGATTACAGACAAGTCCAGCCTGACCTATCAGGACGTGCCCTGCCCGTTCTGCAGCTTGCTGTGTGATGATCTGGAGGTTTCGAGTAAGAATGGCCGCCTGAAAATTACCAAAAACGGGTGTCATCAGGCCAAAAACCAAATCGAACGGAACCGGACGACACTCAAGCCGCGCATCAAAGGCAAAGACTGCTCCCTGAATGATGCCCTCCTGCAGGCAACCCATATCCTGCGCCACGCCAATCAGCCGTTGTTCTCCGGCCTGGCAACAGACATCAATGGTATGCGTTCAGCCCTGGCCCTTGCCGAAATCACAGGCGCCGTTGTTGATCACATGCACAGCGATGGCGCATTCCGGAACATCAAGGTATTGCAGGACCATGGTTGGATGATGACCACGCTTGCGGAAATAAAAAACCGCGCTGATCTGATTATTCTTGCCGGCACAGATGCCATTTCAAATTATCCGAGATTTTTCGAACGTATCATCTGGAATGAAAACAGCCTCAGTGGAAATAACAACAGAAAACGCCATATCGTCTACATCGGAGACAGTCTGGAGACCAGCCCCGGCAAGCAGCCATCTGGCAAGCAAGCCCTTAATATTCGCTGCAAACAGGATCAAATCAGTGAAATCATCACCACACTGCATGCGCTGGTTGCCGGAAACAAAATTGACAAAAATACAATCGCCGGTATCAGTCTTGCCAACCTGGAATCACTTGCCCGGCAGATGCGGGCTGCAAAATATGGCGTCATAGTATGGGCCCCGGGGGAACTGAATTTCGCCCATGCCGAACTCACCATACTCTCCATCTGTGAACTGATTAAATACATGAATCGGACCAATCGTTTTGCCGGGTTTTCCCTCGGCGGAAACGACGGCGGTGTCAGCGCACAGAATGTCACGGCCTGGCAAAGCGGCTACCCCATGCGGGTCAGTTACAGTAAAGGTTATCCGGATTACGACCCGCACCGGTATTCCGCTGCGAATGTACTCAAACGTCATGAAGTTGATGCCCTGCTCTGGATTTCAAGTTTCGGCGGCACCGTAAAACCGCCCAAGGCCAGCATTCCTTCCATCATCCTGGCAGACACCCCGATGCGCATGGATTTTACTCCTGATGTCTTCATACCTGTCGCGACACCAGGAATCGATCATACCGGCCAGTTGATTCGTACGGACAATGTCGTGTCGTTGTCACTGAAGCAACTTCGCAAGAGCCCCTATCCGAGTGTGGCCGGCGTACTGGATCGCCTCTTAACCTCTCTGAGTCATGACCATGCTGATTAAACTGTCAGGCGGCACAGTCTACGATCCGGTTCACGGCATTAATGGTGAGCAGCGGGACATTTATATCCGGGATGGCAAAATCACACGCAAGCCCGGCCCCCAGGAACGTATAGACAAAACCTACGATCTTGCCGGCAAGGTTGTCATGGCCGGCGCCATTGATATCCATACTCATATAGGTGGTGGCAAGGTCAACATTGCACGCATGCTGTTGCCGGAAGATCACCGTCATAACCCTGTGGCGAGAACTGCAATCACGCGCGCAGGCTCCGGCCATGTCGCGCCATCTACGATGACCACTGGTTACCGTTATGCAGAAATGGGATATACCGCCTGTTTTGAGCCAGCCATGCTGCCTGTCAATGCCCGGCAGGCCCATATGGAAATGGCTGACACACCGATCGTGGACAAAGGCGCCTATGCCCTGCTCGGTAATGATGATTTCTTTCTGCGCATGCTCGCTTCCAACAAGGATCAGGCTGCCATCACCGATTATGTCGGCTGGACCATCAATGCCAGTCAGGCCATGGGCATCAAAGTTGTGAATCCAGGCGGGATCAGCGCATTCAAATTCAACCAGCGCAAACTGGATCTGGACGAAGTCAATCAACACTATAACGTTACGCCCAGACAGATTCTCAAATCTCTCGCCCGCGCAGTTCGTGAACTGGGAATTCCGCACCCTCTGCATGTACATGGCTGCAATCTGGGTGTGCCGGGCAATATGCAAACGACACTGGAAACCATTCGTGCTGTGGAAGGCATGCCCATGCACCTCACCCATATCCAGTTCCACAGTTATGGAACCGAAGGTGATCGCAGGTTTTCTTCCGGTGCTGCCCAGATTGCGGAGGCCGTTAATGCCAATCCGAATATTTCGATTGATGTGGGACAGATCATGTTCGGGCAAACGGTTACCGCCTCCGGCGATACCATGCTGCAATATAACGGACACTGGCATGCCCATCCGAAGAAATGGGTGGTGATGGATATTGAATGTGATGCCGGTTGCGGCGTGGTTCCTTTCCGGTATCGTGACAAGAATTTTGTCAACGCCCTGCAGTGGGCGATTGGTCTGGAATTATTCCTGCAGATCAATGATCCCTGGCGCATATTCCTGACCACCGATCATCCCAACGGCGCACCTTTTACAACGTATCCGCACCTGATCCGGTTATTGATGGATCGCAGCTTCCGGAACGACATGTTATCCACTATCAATAAACATGCCGCAGCAGCAAGCATACTGGGCAGTCTGGATCGCGAATATTCGCTGTATGAAATCGCCATTATGACCCGCGCCGCACCGGCCCGTAGCCTGGGTCTGAAAAACCGTGGACACCTGGGCGCCGGTGCCGCTGCCGATATCACTGTCTACAGCGATTTAAGAAACCGTGAAAAAATGTTTGAGAAGCCGGTTTATGTTTTCAAGGATGGTGAACTGATTGTCCAGGACGGAAAGATTATCAAAGTCGTTAACGGCAGTACGCACACCTTGCGGCCTGAATATGATCGTAGCATTGAAAAATCGTTGAAGCAGTATTTCGATCGCTATATGACCGTGCAACTCGACAATTTCAAGGTTAGAGAGGAAGAGATCACGGATCTGGGCAAGGGCAACATCATTATTCA
>CAYZJI010000039.1:1560-4039 GCA_964479045.1 uncultured Enterobacteriaceae bacterium | reverse complement strand
GGAATTTGCAAAATCACCGGCGCCCCGCAATGACTGCAATAATTCATTCCGTATGCCCTGTATATTAATCAGCCAGCAAAGGTTCCAGATCCGGCCAGAGATTGTCGAGCATCATGGATTGGGCATCCGCTACCGGATGGATGCCGTCACCTTGCATCAGATCCGGATTATTACCTATGCCTTCCAGTATAAACTTGCTGAGGGTCACCTGCTGCTGCGTCCCCAGTTCCTCAAATATCGCAGTAAATTTGTTGATGTAGGCCGGACCATAGTTGGGTGGCAAAGTCATTGGAACAAGCAAAATACGGGAACCTGCCGTCTGCAATTTGGATACAATGCTCACGAGATTCTCACGGGAGGCGTCCAGTGAGATGCCGCGCAATCCATCATTGCCACCGAGTTCCACTATAGTAATCGCTGGTTGGTGGGTACGTAACAGTTCATCCAGACGAACTTTTGCGCCGAGTGTGGTCTCACCACTGATGCTGGCATTCACGACTTTATAATCATGATTGTGCTGCCGCAGACGCTGTTCCAGCAGATATACCCAACCCTGCTCTTTCGCGATTCCGTAGCTTGCACTCAGGCTGTCGCCGAGGATGAGCAGGGTTTTGCTCCCTGCAGAAACAGGTAAACTGGCAACGATCAACATAATAAACAAGGCAATTTTCGTCATGGACAATACCTCAGGCCCGATTGTGCAGGCAGAACAGTTAACTAAGCAAGTCACCAGTCCGGCCGGGCCACTGGTGATCCTGCAGGACATTTCCCTTTCCATCCGCCCGGGCGAAAGCCTTGCGATTGTTGGAGTATCGGGTTCCGGAAAGTCCACGCTGCTTGGACTGCTTGCAGGCCTCGACATTCCCTCACAGGGCAAAGTTATTCTGGATGGCACTGATCTCGGTCAACTGGATGAAGACGGGCGCGCCCGCATGCGCAATCGCCGTGTAGGTTTCGTGTTCCAGTCCTTCCAGTTATTGCAAAGTCTCACCGCACTGGAAAATGTCATGCTGCCACTGGAGCTTGCGGGACATGAACAACCTCGCGATGTAGCGGAGGAACGTCTGAGTGAAGTCGGGCTCGCCGATCGCGTCCATCATTATCCCAACCAGTTGTCCGGCGGAGAACAGCAACGCGTGGCCATCGCCCGTGCGTTTGCCGGAGAGCCTACCATCCTGTTTGCCGATGAACCGACTGGCAATCTGGATGCTGCCACAGCAGAAAAGGTCATTACATTATTATTCAAACTGAACAAGGAACATGGCACGACTCTGGTGCTGGTCACCCATGATCAGCACATTGCCCGCCTGTGTGATCGGAGTGTGACGATGGCCGGGGGCCGGATTATTTAATTCTCATGAAGAATATATTTGCGTTCTCCCTGCGCGGTCTGCGGCGTGATCTGCAGGCCGGAGAACTCTGGATGATCCTGATGGCGATTTTTATTGCCGTCACCGGGCTCACCACGGTTGGCTTCTTTACCGATCGTGTGCAGCGTGCAGTGGAGTTGCAGGCCACCGAATTGCTTGCCGCTGATCTGGTGTTGCGCGACAGTGAACCCATAAAACCTGAATTGATTCAATCGGCGCAAAATCTCAATTTAATCACCACCCGTACCGTGCAATTTCGCAGTGTCGCTGTCGCCGGTAAAAGAATGGAGCTCGGCGAAATCAAGGCCGTGGAATCCGGCTATCCGATCCGCGGCAAAATCCGCACTGCTGATGTTTTGTTTGGTGCTGAACATATCACTGACCAATTGCCGGCTTCCGGCACCGTCTGGGTAGATTCCCGCATGTTGCAGAACCTGGGCATCAACCTTGGCGACCGTCTGAGTCTCGGCAACATGGAATTTACCATCGATAAAATTCTCACCTACGAACCGGATCGTGGCGGCGACCTGTTTAACATCGCTCCCCGTGTGCTGATGAATCTTGCCGATCTCGAAGCCACAGGATTGATCCTGCCCGGCAGCCGTGCCACCTATCGTTTGTTACTCGGTGGTAATTCAGATGCGCTGGAGAATTTCAAAAACAGCATCACTATTGATGAGAAAAAGGAACTGCGCATACAGGACATCCGGGATGCGCGGCCGGAACTCAAAACCGCACTGGAACGCGCTGAGCAATTTCTCGGCCTCGCGGTACTCATCAGCATTGCACTCGCTGGCCTCGCCATTTCCATGTCCACACAACGTTATGTCACGCGGCATTTTGATCATTGCGCCATCATGCGTTGCCTTGGCACCCATCAGAATTCGATTTTACAAATCTATCTATTGCAGCTCTTGCTAGTCGCTCTGCTCGGCTCCATTCCGGGTGTAGGTGCTGGTTATCTTGCGCAGGAAGGCTTGGCGAAACTCATGACCGGGATGGTGAAGGGGTTATTACCTGCACCGGGTTTACTGCCTGTTGCACAAGGCATCATGACCGGATTAATTACCGTGCTGGGCTTCTCATTACCACAACTGCTGCGCTTGCGT
>CAYZJI010000039.1:0-1460 GCA_964479045.1 uncultured Enterobacteriaceae bacterium | reverse complement strand
CGTGAATTCATCCAGTCACGTACCGGCATCACGATTGAAACCTGGCCGATGATCCGCGGCCGGCTTACTGCCATCAATGGCAAGGCTGTCGATCCGGAGAGTTATACCGATGATCGGGCACGTCGCCTTGCGCAACGTGAATTCAATTTATCGCAGGCGGCCGAGATGCAGCCGGATAACCGTCTTGTGCAGGGTAACTGGTGGAACGGTACGGAAACAGAATTATTGTTTTCAGTGGAAGAAGGCATCGCCGAATCACTCGGCATCAAAATGAATGATGAACTGACCTATGAAATCGCCGGGCAAATTATCACCGGCAAAGTCGCCAGCCTGCGCTGGGTGGAATGGGATTCCTTTCATGTGAATTTCTTTGTGGTGGCAAATCCAAGCGCACTGGATACTCTGCCCGCCACCCACATCACCAGTTTCTATCTGGCACCGGAACACAAGCCGCTGCTGACGGAACTGGTACGCACCTGGCCGAGTATTACCGTATTCGATGTCGACGCCATACTGACCCAGGTACGCAACATCATGGATCAGGTGACAGGTGCTATTGAATTTGTTTTCGCGTTTACCCTGCTCGCCGGATTGATCGTGCTGGCAGCTGCACTTCAAACTACACATGATCATCGCATGCGCGAATCGGCATTATTATTCGCGCTCGGTACTGGCCAGCGGCAAATCATCATGAGTTTACTCGCGGAATTTTCCTGCCTAGGTCTGATTGCCGGTGTGCTCGCCGCATTCACCGCCACTGCCGTTGAAATGCTGCTTGCAGAATTTGTATTCAAAATGGATATCGTCATCAACCCATGGTTGTGGCTTATCGCGCCTGCTGTGTGCACACTTATTATCGTGACTGCCGGGCTTGTCGGCACGCGCCGGGTACACACTTCCCCACCACTCCTGACTTTAAGGCAGAATTGATCATGACAAGCAAGAATTTATAAACTACATTCAACTAAAAGGAATCGGAATCAGATAAAAAATATTTTCATGAAACATTTTCTCCTGCTTGTCATTTTACTTACCCAAGTAATCCTGGCTTATGGCGTTGAATTACAACCGCCGGATGAAAGTATGTTGCAGCTATACATGCCGGACGGCACAACACTGGAAACCCGGCTGGATACAGATGTGACTGGTGATGGTGTTATCGATGTGGTGTTTATTTCCGGGAGCGAGGATGTACGGGTGTTGATGGTGATGGCCGGTTATGTGGATGAGGTGAATATGGGTCATGAGCCATTGAGTGAACTGGCGCTGGAGCCTTATCCCCTGGGGCCGGCGCAGTTGCGCATGGAAAAAAATGTGTTAATTGTAGAAGACCTGACCGGTGGAACCAGCGCGTTGTCTTCCCTGTTCCGTTATCGCTATGACCCGACTGAACACCGCATGCAATTAATCGGTGATGATGTGTCCTTATACAGCCGCACCAATCAGCATGATGCCATCAC
>CAYZJI010000038.1:0-4284 GCA_964479045.1 uncultured Enterobacteriaceae bacterium | reverse complement strand
CCATATGGAACCGGCCCTGCTGATTCCGGCTGTAATCAATTCACAATATTGCAACCGGCATATTTTTATTTGCAGACACGGGGATATACTAATCAGCAGCTTAGAGAGGCTGACATGGCAGATAAAAGCGAAGATAAACTTAAAAACACTGATCTGCGCACGCTCTGGTCAGAAACCCTGCTGGAAATGCTGGTTGAAGGTGTGCAGGAAGGCTGGTCGGACAAAGCCCTGAATGACATCATCAAGGAACTGTTCAATAAAGGTTACAAAACGGAACAACTCATCAAGATTCTCGATAAAAAACTGGGCCCGGAAGCAGCCATCAAGCTGGCCAAATTTGTAATCACCTGATTTCACTCCTGTTACCCACTCTGAAAAAGCAATTTTGTCCAGTCTGAACTTTTTTTGTGTAAGGTGATTTTTTTTGTATGTATGTTATTTTGCGCCCATGACTTCTCCCGCTTTTCAGGACCATTTTTCCGCCATCGCCAGTCAATACGCCCAGTTCCGGCCCCGCTATCCTTCCGAGCTGTTTGAGTATCTGGCTGGTCTGACAGCACAGCACAAACTGGCCTGGGATTGTGCCACCGGCAGCGGTCAGGCTGCCGTATCACTGACCGCCCATTTTGATCTGATCGTTGCAACTGACGCGAGCGAAGAACAAATTGCCAATGCGGAACCTCACAAACGGGTGATCTACCGTGTTGCGACGGCGACCCAAAGCGGTATTGACGCAGGCTCGCTGGATCTCATTACCGTGGCACAAGCCCTGCACTGGTTTGACCTGCCTGAATTTTATGCTGAAGTCCGCCGCGTGCTGAAACCCGAAGGTGTGCTGGCGGTCTGGTCCTACGGACCCATGCAGATCGAAGATGAGAAGGTACAGAAAGTTCTGGATAAATTTTATTACGACACGGTCGGCCCTTACTGGCCGCCAGAACGAAAGCTCGTTGATGAAGGTTATCGTGACATTGATTTTCCCTTCACCTTGCTGGATGCACCTGAATTCATCATGGAGTCGGCAATGGTACCGGAAGACATCGAAGGTTATCTGCGCACCTGGTCCGCAACCCGGAAATACCAGAAAACACTCGGCCAGGATCCGCTGCCGGAACTGATGGCGGAAATGCTCAACGTCTGGGATGAACCGGATTTCCCCATGACGGTGGAATGGCCGCTGGCATTACGCGTTGGAAGATTGATTTAACGGATTGCCGCGTTTGTGCCGAAGATATTCAATCAGCATGGGCATCAATGAAAGTATGATGATACCGAGAACGACTTTTGAGTAATTATCTTTCACGATAGGTAAATTTCCGAACAGATAACCGAGCCACGTCAGGCTGAATACCCACAGCAGAGCGCCGGTGATGTTGTACAACAGAAAATGACTGTAGGTCATGCGACCTACTCCGGCCACAAACGGTGCAAAAGTGCGTACGATCGGTACAAAACGTGCGATGATAATGGTCTTGCCACCATAACGTTCATAGAATTGGTGAGTGCGATCCAGATATTCCTTTTTGAAAAACCGTGAATTTTCTTCATGAAAAACTTTCGGGCCCACCCATGCCCCGATCCAGTAATTGACCGTGTCACCAAGAATTGCCGCGATACATAACAGTATGCAAAGCAGATTGATGTCCAGCGCGCCCACCGCTGCCAGTGTACCTGCCACAAACAACAATGAATCTCCCGGCAATATCGGTGTCACCACCAGACCGGTTTCACAGAAGACGATCAGGAACAGGATCAGATAGACCCAGTGGCCATACTGGCTGATTAACTGTGGCAGGTAATCATCCAGATGCAAGATCAGATCAACAAAAAATGTGAGTATTTCCATTCCGGATTTTACCGGGTTGTGATGGCGTGCAGACCGGAAACAGTATCCTGCCGGGTGTCCAGCAACCGGATGAAATAATCCAGTTGTTTGTGAAACAGCCACCATGGCCGCACAAATGTATCATGGACGAGCTCGGCAAAAGCATGATCCAGATATCCATGTTCAGAGAGATACGCAGCAGAGTAATTGTCCGTATCCGGTTCAGTGGACTTAATCATCACCAGATTGTGACATTCGAGGGTATTGGCCAGCCACAAGGCAAGACTGTCAGAGGTAATGTCCCAGGTTGCGCGAATCACCGGATTGTCGGCAACCATGTCATAAGGATACCAGACCGGTATCTCGCCACGCTCCAGCCAGTCATGAATCATCTTTATGGAATTGGCCGCGTGATAACGGGGATCAAGCACGGAAAGAAAAGTGCCAAACTGTTCCATGGCGCGTAGCGCGAGACGATGCGCGGTGATGTCATCAAAATTCAGCTCGGATTGCAGAAACCGCACCTGATCTGCAAACATGCCCCCCCCCGGAACAATGACCATTTGTCCGGCACCATGGTCGGCCAGTTGCCGGACGATGGTGGATAGATCAGCGGATTTTGCCAGACTGCCTCCCAGCTTAACTACCCACATCTTTAACCTCGCGGGTTTCCAGCAGGTGCAGTAACGCGGCGGCCTTGTCGTAACATTCCTGATATTCCGCTTCCATGACAGAATCGTAAACGATGCCACCGCCAGCCCAGCAATACATTTTATTATCATGATGCACGAGTGTGCGGATGGCGATGTTGGTGTCCATATTGCCGTCAAAACCTACATAGCCGATGGCGCCGCAGTAAACTTTACGCCGGTGCGGCTCCAGTTCCTCGATAATTTCCATGGAACGCAGTTTCGGAGCACCCGTGATTGAACCACCGGGGAAACAGCCGCGCAACAAATCCAGCGCATGCCGGTCCGGTTTGAGCTGGCCGATGACTGTACTCACCAGATGGTGCACCGTGGTGTAACTTTCCAGTGCAAACAACCTGGGCACGGACACACTGCCGGTGATGCAGTTTTTTCCCAGATCATTACGCAGTAGATCGACGATCATCAGGTTCTCGGCCCGATCTTTTTCACTTTCCAGCAATTCAACGGCCAGAGACTTGTCTTCATAGGCAAAGGCGGAACGCCGTCGCGTGCCCTTGATGGGTTTGGTTTCCACCTGACCATTATTGACCTTGAGAAAACGTTCGGGAGATGAACTGAGTACCGCACCGTCCGGGATCTGCATGAACGCGGCAAAGGGAGATGGGTTGATCCGGCGCAAGCGCAGATAGGCGTCCCATGGTGAACCGCTGACTTCCAGCATGAAGCGCTGGGCAAGGTTCACCTGATAACAATCACCTTCACGGATATAGTGCTTGATACGATCAAACGCTTTCGCATAGGACGGCTTGTCGAGATTGGACACCACTTTTGTACGCGGTGTGAAATTGACCGGGTGGCGATGCGTGCCGGACTGGAACAATTGTACGAGTGATGGCCATTCTTCCAGGGTCTGCGCATCACGTCCGTAGCCTGCAAGCCAGGAGCGCCGCTGATGATGGTCCACCACTACCGCCCAGTCATACAGACCGATGGCCATGTCCGGTAATGGAATATCGTTGATGGCCAGTTCGGGCAGCCGCTCTACACGGCGCCCCAGATCATAGGCGAAATAACCCAGTGCACCTCCGCAAAAAGGCAGGCCGGTCAGATTGTCCTGCCGTTCACCCAGATGGTTCTTGAGAAGAAAAAACGGATCCGCGGAAGAACTGATATCTTCGCCCTGACGGTTGGCGATAATCGTCTGGTCGGCTCTTGTCACCAGTGTTTTGTAGGGACGTGCCGAGATGATGTCATAACGTCCTGCATCTGTTCCCGGATATCCGCTGTCCAGAAATATGCACCATGGTTCATGGCCAATCGCTGAAAACAGCACTGATGAATCACGCTGGTAGGGTAATTCGGTGAGTTTGATACTCATGCGACCAACCTTGCAAGTTGCGCGACAGAGACCGCTGCTGCAGAACGTGCTGCAAAACGCCGCACAGCAATATCTGCATCAATCAGATCAGCAAAATCCATATAACCATGACCTTCCTGCTGCGCGAGCTTTTGTACCAGAAAACGGCCGGCACCGGCGCCCACCAGTGTCAGTTTGTCCTGAACCGGCATGGCAGCCCGGATATCGAGCAGACATTTCCTGATCCTGTCCATCTGCACCTCTGCAAATGCATGCGCCAGTTGTATCCACGGTTCCATATCATCGTTTTCTGCAGCATCCAGTGCGATCATGCGGGCGAGCCGACGGGCACTGTCAATCTGCAACTTGCCGGCCCCGTCCGCAGACGGGAGCATATCGTCTTCTTCCGCCAGATCACCGGTCAGGCGGTAGACATCCGCCATGGTGGCAAA
>CAYZJI010000037.1:0-4681 GCA_964479045.1 uncultured Enterobacteriaceae bacterium | reverse complement strand
CCGCACCAGGCAGGGGATCCATTTTTTCCTCGCAGACAGGCAGGGTGGGTGCACGCTCGGCGTTGATCTCGGTCCAGTGTTTCTTGTCATCCGGAATATCATCACCTTCATAAATAGCCTGCACAGGGCATTCCGGGATACAGGCGCTGCAATCAATACAAACATCCGGATCGATATAGACCATCTCATCGTCATAATGAAAACAGGCGACAGGACATACAGTGACGCAATCCGTAAAACGACAGCCCTTACAATTGTCAGTGACTATGGTGGTCATCTTTTCCTCCTCGTCTCAGTAATAAACAGATCTAATCGGTATAAATCAGTAATTCACCTTTGTTAAGTTCTACACCGTCCCCGCACCAGCGATGATAATGACCGTCCTGTTGCTGTGGTGTGATGTCCAGACCATGCGAGCGAACCTGATTCAACAGCAAACGGGTAAAGGTTGGCCGGTAACGGCAGGAATAGGTAAACGTAGGTAATACCTCAGCTTGTTTCATCGACAGTATCGTGCCACGTTTCATGCCGGCACCGGTGCGTATACCCATTTCACCGAGCACAACAATGGTGCCGGCCAGCAGGTTGACGCCAGTGAAATCACCACTGTTACCTCCAACGGCAATCAAACCATTACGCATGGCATGCCCCAGCTCATTTTTGACATCGCCATGAATAATAATAGTACCTCCCAGCATGCCTTTGCTGCTGCCGCGATAGGCACTGCCAACCAGATGACCGGCATTGCCTGTGATGGTGATTTTGCCGCCAGTCATTTCCGGGCCGACCCAGTCAGCGGCGTCACCTTCTACCCGGATTTCGCCACCGGACATGGCCGCACCGAGGTGCGCACCGATATTTCCGTGTATGACCAGTGTGCCGGAGGTCATGCCGGCACCGACATGCTTAATGCGGGACAGGTCGCCTTCCAGGTGGATCTCGCCATCCGGTGTGCCACTGACTTTGAAGAAATCAGCCACCTTGCAGGGCTGGTTGCCGTGCATGATCCTGAGCATCTCTACCTCGGCCGGTTTCATGCCTGAGAGCGTATCCGGGCGCAGGACTTCTGCTTCTAACGGTACTTCAGGGACTGTGTGTGAGGTGAGTTGCAGACTCATGGATCAATTCACCAGATCTTTAAGATGAATTTTGAACTGTCCGAGATTGCCGCCGTAATTACCAGCGGTGATCTGGAGTATGCCGGGCAATGCCGCTGCCTGCAGTCCTGTGCGCATGGCGTTCTCAACAGCTTTAACATCCAGGCCATCGATTACGATTTCAAGGACAGCATTGACGCCCTCAGGCAAGGCCGATTGTTCTGTAGTGCCACGCAGGGTAGGGCAATAGGCATCATTCGTGGATGCAATCAGTGATTTGTATTTTGATCCGACTTTACTTCCGCTGCGAACGACACCATCAGGGAAGGGAAGAATTACCCCGGCTATTTTACGCATGGCAGTTGTTGCGGCGGTAGCTGCGGTCAGTGTTACATTCAAATCCTGGCCAAGGATCAGAATATTGCCGCCACCCACAGCGCGTTGCACGGCAAACGATTCATCGACGAGAAACTCACCATCCATCACCGGTACGCGCCATACACGGCGGTTATCAATGGTCTTACTTATCTGGAAACCGTCACCAAAATAACGCAATTGCCCACCGACCATCACGCTGTCTTCGGCAGCAAGACCGTTGTAGCAGGATGTGGTCGGACAGGTCATGACACATTGTCCTACCCGTTCCACCAGACGTTTGCCCAAATCCTCCTTGCCGGTGGTGAATAGCAGCACACTGATTCCGGGACGATGGTCAGGGGTTTCATCCGTGGTTAATTCACGTTCAATGCCCGCTTCACATTTGCAACCAATCACTGAGGTGGCAAAACCGGTCATTGCTGTGGCAGCGGCCCTGGCCCATACCGGTGTCTCCGCCGTAATGATGATCCGTGCCCCCCACATCTTGAAGGCTTCGGCGTAAGTATCAACAATGTCAGTGGAGTTGATCTTCATGTTTTAAGGGTCGGAATGATTTCATGCTCGTGCAGGTAATGATCATCCACGGCATAGTTATCGAATTCGATGGAATAATAGTCTTCAAAGAAGGGGCGTACTTTTTCGGCAATACCGGCATCATAGTCGGGTACGACATGCAGGATACGTCCGCCATGGTCGCCGATGAATTCATGATCGCGAATAATAAGTTCACCGGATTTGATGACATAACGTGGTGTGCTGAACATCAGTTCCCGATCGGCATTTTCATCGTAGATCGTAATATCGGCGTCGGCGTCGGCGCCCAGATGACCTTTGTGTTTCAGCCCCAGGTCACGTGCCGGAGCGGCGCGGGTAATGATCGCAATTTCATATAATGAATATTCGCGATCCAGATCGGGCAGATTGGTTTTGGCAATGGCCTTGGGATTAACCTTCGCAATCTCCGCTTTGCGGAAATCCTTGTCCATCAACAGGCGAATCAGTTTCGGATAGCTCATGAACGAGCCGCCGTTCGGATGATCCGTGGACAGCATGATACGCCATGGATCACCGGAGAGCAGGAACAACTCCAGACCGATGGCCCACTGCAGGGCGTGCACAAACACATTTTCCTGATAACTGAAGGGGACGATACCGCAACCGCTCTCACATTCAGTGTCTGCATTTACCCATTTACCTTTGCTGAAACCGCGCAACAGGTAAGCCAGCGGTGCGTCCGCTGTCATGATCGTTGATTTACCGAACATGACCTGACCGACGTCGCAGGTGATGTTGGGATGACTGTTGATATATTCCACAATTTCCGCGGCTTTGGAGATCGGGTTTTTGCCCGGTTCGCCGCCATAACTGTGAAACTGGATGTGGGCAAGGTGCATCCTCAAATCACCTGCCGTCTTCATGGTTTCCAGCGTGGTCGTATAGTTGCCACTGTGACCAAGATTGTTGCAATGAACGTGTGGCGGATGAGGCAGGCCGAGTTCATTAACGGCTTTGACAAAGGCACTGATCACATCACGGGGTGATAAATTGAAGTCTTCGCCTTTCTCATCGATATTGGTAACGTTTGAGTTACGTTTACCTTTCCAGGGTTCATCGCCGCCGGGATTTACCAGCTTGACGGTGTAGGCTTTGGTGGAATCCACCCACCATGCCACAGCCTGGCGGAATTCTTCATAACGGCCTTCTTTCAGCAGATTCTGCAGAAAGATATTGTTTCCAAGCAAGACGTAGAAACCTTTATCAATGACCGGAGTATCGTGTAATTCTTCCAGCGTATGCCGTGCACCAATCGGCGTGACAGCCGCTTCCATGGCGGTGGTATACCCCAGGGTGGCATAGCGATAGCCGGTGGCAAATGTAGAAGGCACTGTTCCGCCGGAACCGGAGCGGGTGTAAGGCGTACCGGGATGTGGATCGCGCCGGTGATCTTCGGGTTGCAGCTTGCGGGCAAGATTGACCTTGGGGCCAGCGATGTGACAGTGGATGTCCACCCCGCCTGGCATGATCACCATACCACGTGCATCAATACGTACAGCATCTGCCGGGACGTCGTTGACAATTTTGCCGTCCTGTATGCAGATGTCCTGTGTGGCGCCGTCTATGCCATTGGCCGGGTCATAGACCTTGCCATTGACAATACGCAGCATCGAAGCCATCAACTGCACCTCAATAATATAGTTATTATTATGTTCGAGTATCCCTGTGTAAGGGATACTTCATTTTTAATGTTACAACTGTGGTGAGGCCACTTTAGCCTCGCCCGCCGCGCCGGTGGCGCCGCGTTTGGATAAAACCAGTTCATGCACCCGCTTCCTGATTTTCGTAAGAATTTCCTCATCTGTCGGGAAGGGTGAATCGAATGCCGGGCGCAATGTGATCGGCACATCATCCATCCGGTATACCGTGCCGCCGGTATTAATGCCATAGGTTGCGGTGGCAAAAGCAACATGCGCCAGTTTGCTGGTGTCAGTCTGCTTGGTGTCCAGAGAAATGACCGGAATTTTGTGCAGATGATCGATCGCGGCTTTCGGGAAATTGGACGCCGGATCGCTCGCAATAATCAGTGCTGCATCGGCATCACCGCGGGACAATGTGTCTACCGTGGTGAATTCACCCGGATTAAATCGTGGGTAACCCAGACTGAAATTCACGCCGAATGGATAACCGGTTTGCCATGACACCACATTATCAGCGCCGGTCACATTGCCATGGCCACGTACCGGCTTCGCCACAAAATGAGTAAATTCATTGAGGTCTGTGGCGAGAGCGAGCAGGGCTCCGGAATTGAAATGCCGACCCCGGGTCATGGTCAGTCCCATGCCGAAGAACAATACGCCATAACGGCAGCTTTTCATTTTATTGACCAGATCAGTGATCGTGCTCAACGGTATACCGGTAATCTCTTCAATGTTATCAGCGACTTTGCGGCCTTTCACCAGCGCGCGTAATGCCCAGAGCAATTCAAAATCCTTGCCCGGTTTCACTTGCAGGAAAATATCGGCGACCGGAGCACTGGGCGTTTTACGCACATCCACCAGTACTACAGTGCGATCCTTCTTGCCGTTCGGGATATGCATCCCCTTGGGCGTCACGGAGTAACGGGTGAAATGACGGGGGTGGGATTCTGCCGGATTACCGCCCCTGTATATGTTCAGATCAGCGCGGTTTTTGACTTCGCCGAGTGTCAT
>CAYZJI010000036.1:0-5016 GCA_964479045.1 uncultured Enterobacteriaceae bacterium | reverse complement strand
GCCCTGGTGGCTGATTTGCAAACAGCTGGAATATTTTATTGAATTACTGGACAACCGGAAAAGCCCGGAATCCGGCCTTCACCCTATCACTACACAATAAATCAAAAATGGAAATACTGACTTTTTTTATTGATCTGATCCTGCATCTGGATGATTACCTGCCACACCTGATCAGCCAATATGGTCATTGGGTTTATGCGATCCTGTTTCTGATTGTATTTTGTGAGACAGGCCTGGTCGTTACCCCGATATTACCCGGCGATTCATTATTATTTGTGGCCGGCACACTCGCTGCAGTGGGTTCGCTGGATATCCATCTGTTATGTGTCTTGTTATTTGTGGCTGCCGTACTCGGTGACACAGTGAATTACTGGATCGGTACCTGGATTGGACCAAAAGTGTTTCAGAAGGAGAATGCGCGTATTTTCAGAAAAGAATATCTGGAACGAACACATCGTTTTTATGAACGGTATGGCGGCAAGACCATTATTATCGCCCGCTTTGTACCTATCGTGCGTACCTATGCGCCATTCGTTGCGGGGGTTGGCCGCATGACCTACCGGCATTTTCTGTTTTATAACGTCACCGGCGCTGTATTGTGGGTATTCAGCCTGACTTGGCTGGGCTATCTGTTCGGGAATATGCCGATCGTGAAAGACAATTACGGCAAAGTCATCATAGGAATTATTGTCCTGTCTGTCATGCCGATGGTGATCGAATACATTCGTCACAAACGCGGTAATCTGTCAAAGCAACCGTCCAACCCGTAAAGCCAGCGGCCACTCCACCGTCATCGGAAAGTCCGGCTCATCCCAGACCTTGATCATATTGCCGGTAAATTCCGGGACCGGATCCACGCCGGTTTCTTTTTGATACTTTTGTGTGGCTGACCAGGTGCGCACATAGCCCTCGATATCTTCCGGCACCATGGCAGATTCCATTGTGAATTCAGGCGTATCGATCAACGTGAACGGAAATTCAATATCACGATAGCCATTATCGACCAGCTTGCGTTCCGGCGGCCAGTAAGGGCCGACAGTCTCATAGTAAAATTGATCAATTACTTTTTGTACCGCCTTGTCTTCAATCTGCATCGGGCCATAACACCATGCGGCGAGCACACCTTCCGGTTTTAATACGCGTTTTGCCTCGGCATAGAATTCACAAAGGTTGAACCAGTGCAATGCCTGGGCAACGGTAATCAGATCCAGGGAGGCCGCATCAATGCCGCTGTCTGTTGCCGTAGCGACGCGATACAGCACCCGTTTGTGTGGTTCAGCATTGGCTATCTGTTCTTCACTGGCATCCGTAGCGATGATCAGATCAAACTGGCTGGTGAGAGACACGGCTGCCTGACCTGTGCCGGTGGCACAGTCCCAGGCCAGTTTATGTTGTGGTGTCAGACTGGCCAGATATTCATACAGATCGGAAGGATAGCGGGGCCGGAACTGGGCATACTGGCTGGCAATGTCTGAAAAATGATCCTGAAATGAAGCGGATTTCATAGACGCAAACATAACATATTGAAGAACGGATCGCCTCACCGCAGGGCAAGGCAGATATCCGGGAAAAACTACTCGATAATGAATTTTGCCAGCCTGCCGGCAGCTTCCGCACCGAGTCTTTTATCGATCATGGCAATGATCTGATCCGTTTTATAACCTTTATTGTAGAGTTCCTTGATGATTTCACCCATGGCATGCTCAGACCAGTCCTCACTGACTGCCTCACACATCAATTCCACCAGTGTTTCTGACCAGAGCGAGCGTAAATCAGTATTTTTCAGCTTGTCTTCGGTCTTGTTGGCCATGCTTGAGTACCTCTTTCCGGTTATGGAAGCAGTATATATCGGTACCCGCAAAAATTTGCCGGTTTTGCTAATGAGGGCAGGCCAGTCATGGAAAAGCACTGATTTTATATATACTTAAAAAGAATAAACATATAAATTTATATTATTTTATAGAATATAAAACCTTGCTTAAGCTGCCCCCATAACCAGCACATATGCGGGAGCACTCATGAAAATTCGCAATCTGGACCTCAGCAATAGCCCGGTCAACGCAGAACATCAGCAACTCGGGATCCCGCCTGTTGAACAAACCTATTCCCATCCGCTTTCGCACCCGGTACTGAATATCGCAGTCTGGTTTACCGGGCTGGTGCTGATAGCATTGACGGCTTTTCTTCTGTCACGGCTGTTTTTGACCAACAGCCTGTATGGTGGATTTGAAATTATCGGGGATACACTCACTGACAGGATGTTTCTTGCCGCTGTGGCCGTGGGGTTTGTTGCACAGGCTGTGGATGGTGCGTTGGGTATGGCCTATGGTATTACAGCCACGACTTTTTTATTAAGTACAGGCGCCAGCCCGGCCGTGGCCAGCGCCAGCGTGCATATTGCAGAAATATTCACCACCGGTTTTTCCGGGATCTCTCATGCCAGACTGGGTAACGTTAACAAGAATCTGTTTCTGCGTTTGCTGGTGCCCGGCGTTATCGGCGCAGTTGTTGGCGCGATTGTAGTAACCCAAATAGATGGCGCCTTGCTCAAGCCTTATGTATCAACCTATTTATTGTTCATGGGGTTATATGTGCTGAGCAAGGGTATCCGTCATGTCCACCGGCAACATAGCAAGAATCACAAGCATGTAGCCAAACTGGCATTGCTGGGTGGATTTGTCGATTCTGCCGGTGGTGGTGGCTGGGGCCCTGTAGTCACAACGAGTTTGCTGGGCTCAGGAAATGATCCGCGTACGACCATAGGCTCGGTTAATTTTGCTGAATTTTTTCTGGCACTGGCGAGCGCAGCTACATTCATGGTGCTGATGGGATCGGGCGTATGGATTGTGGTGGCCGGACTGGTGATTGGCGGATTGTTTGCGGCACCATTCGCTGCATTTCTGGTGAGCCGCATCCATGCGCGCACCTTGTTGATACTGGTGGGATTGCTAATCAGCGGGTTGAGCAGTTACAACCTGTACAAAGCATTACTGTTCTGACCAGCTGGAATTATTTTCTGGGCGGCTTGGGCTTGATTGACCGTTTCAGCTTGCGATCTTTTTCCCGCGAGACTTTGGCAAGTATCGTTTTGAATTGAATAATCTTGTCCAACAGTTTGCTGTCACTGGTAGCAAGTATTTCCAGTGCCAGTAATCCGGCATTGCGTCCGCCGCCGATCGCCACCGTTGCAACCGGCACACCCGCCGGCATTTGCGCGATTGAGAGTAATGAGTCCAGTCCATACAATGCTTTGCTTTCCACGGGCACACCAATTACGGGTAGTGGGGTAAGGCTTGCAATCATGCCGGGCAAATGGGCTGCGCCACCGGCACCGGCAATAATGACTTTGTATCCGATTTCATGTGCAGTACGCGCAAATTCAGTCATGTCGAGTGGTGTGCGGTGTGCAGATACTACCCGCATTTCCGTTCTGACTTTGAACTCTGCGCAAACGTCTGCAGCGGCTTTCAGTGTGGGCCAGTCCGAGTCACTGCCCATAACAATCGCGATTTCCGCCTGGGGTTTCTTTTTCATGGTTTGTTTCCAAAAGTAATGTGATCAGCGGCTGTCCTGGCAGCAGTATAAGCAGCATCAAGAGTATCCGCCACCACGGTCACATGGCCCATCTTGCGTCCGGCGCCACTCATGGTTTTGCCATAAATATGTACATGGGCTCCGGGTATATCGAGTGCTTTATCGATGCCCGTCGGATAACCGTTGGTTTTTTCTGTGCCGAGCAGGTTGATCATCACAGCAGCCGGCTTGACCATTGTAGTTGATCCGAGCGGCCAGCCCAGAATCGCACGCACATGATTTTCAAACTGGGAGCATTCGCAGGCTTCAATGGTGTAATGACCGGAGTTATGCACGCGCGGAGCAATTTCATTCAGCATGATTTTATTATCTTTGGTCAGAAACATTTCCACACCGAAACTGCCCACGGCATCAATTTCGGTAATCGCTTTTTGTGCGACCTGTGCGGCTTCTGCAGCGATAGCCGGATTAATGGCCGCCGGTGCATAGACGACATGACAGACATGGTTTTTCTGGACTGTTTCCACCACCGGATAGGTGGCCATTTCTCCATTGCGGGAACGCGTCACGATGACGGCCAGTTCTTTCACAAACGGACAGAACGCTTCCACATATAAGGCATTGTTATCGCCATTCAGTTGTTTCCATGCCATAGCAATATCAGCCGCGGAATCGAGCGTGTAATTGCCTTTACCGTCATAGCCATTGCGGCGTGCCTTGAGAACCACCGGCCAGCCGAAATCATCACCGGCTTTTTTGATGTCATCCTGATTGGCCACCGCACGAAAATCGGCTACGCCGATACCGGCACCGGAATAGGTCTGCTTCTGCAGATACTTGTCCTGGATCAGCGTCATGGTTTTGGCGGTCGGGAAGAGGGTGTGGCCCTGATCGATCAGCACTTTCAGACTGTCTGCATTCACAAATTCATTTTCAAGAGTCACCAGATCCACATGCGCAGCGAGTTTCAGTAATTCGTCCGGGTTATCCCAATCGCCAATTAACAGGTGGGTGGCGAGACTCGCCGCAGGACTGATTTTATTACGTTCCAGTATCACCACGTCGCAGCCCATTTCCAGTGCCGAGAGGGCGGTCATTTTGGCCAGTTGGCCGCCGCCGATAATGCCGATCCGGTAACTTACGGCTTCGGCAATATCCGTAGAAGAAATAGCGTCAGAATCAGTCATGGTTCTATTCAGGATATGCAGCCACCCCAATGGCTGTTAAAAATAAAAAAACGCCTGAAGTAGATACAGACAGGCGTTTCGATTTACAGGGTGGGTATTATAAGTAGGCTTTTACAGGCTGGCGAGCCCTTTTACCACTCATAGCGGAACGTAGCGGAGACGGCATGATGGTCATCACTGCCGGCCAGTTCGCCGCTGTAACCAATGTTGAGATGGGAGTGTTCGGAGAAACTCGCGGAGACACCGGCATTGAGGGCGACCCGGTTGCGATCCAGTTCCGGCCCGTCAATCAGGA
>CAYZJI010000035.1:0-5101 GCA_964479045.1 uncultured Enterobacteriaceae bacterium | reverse complement strand
CAAGTATTGTTATAAAAGGTATCGTAAATTTAAGCATGACTGCCTCCTCATTTTTTAAATGCATGAATGAGGCAGCAGTATGCGTGCCATAATTTATACTTGGTCTAAGTATAAATAAATATCTATTTAAAACATATAGTTATAGACTTAAGGATTCATTCCTTATAGAAAGAGAAGCTCATGTTATGAAGAACCATTAAACAATCATGGCTGCGAAAAAACATGGCAGTGGTTCATATAAACCATTCATTCCCTGAAATAACACTTCCTTAAATTTATCTGAACAACAGCCACGACACATAAATAATCAAACCGATCAGTACCGGCAGCACAAAAATAAATACTTTGCGTGCACTGCCGATAATCTGTGCACTCTTGTCCTGCAGTTGCTCGGCCCGATCCTGTATGCGTTGCGTTTGCTCCATCTGTTTTCTGAATATTTCAAACTGCTCCTTCTGGATAGCCAGCGCCTCAGCCTGCCGTTCCAGTTGCAGCTTCTGGTTGTCGCGAATTTCCTTCAGCAGGGCAAGTTCTTCTTGAGAATCCATAAACAGCAGTATTATTTTTTACGGTTTTGTATCCGCAGACGCAGGGCATTCAGTTTGATGAAACCGCTGGCATCTTTCTGATCATAGCTGCCGCCGTCATCTTCAAAGGTCGCAATCGTCGCATCAAACAGGCTGTCTTTTTCTGACTTGCGGCCGGTAACGATCACGTTGCCTTTATAAAGTTTCAGGCGTACCACGCCATTCACCCGCGTCTGGGTTTTATCAATCAAGGCCTGCAGTGCTTCACGTTCCGGGCTCCACCAGTAACCGTTATAGATCAGGCTGGCGTAGCGCGGCATCAGATCGTCCTTCAGATGCGCAAGTTCGCGATCGAGTGTGATGGATTCAATCGCGCGATGGGCTTTCAGCATGATGGTACCGCCCGGGGTTTCATAACAGCCGCGCGATTTCATCCCGACGTAACGGTTCTCGACAATATCGGTACGGCCGATGCCGTGTTTACCACCAATTTTGTTGAGCGTTGCCAGCACAGTGGCCGGTGACATTTTTTTGCCATTGATTGCCACGATGTCACCTTTAGCAAAGGTCAGCTCAATAGTTTCAGCTTTGTTCGGAGCTTTTTCCGGTGGTACGGTCCAGCGCCACATGGATTCTTCCGGCGCTTCCCACGGGTTTTCCAGCGAACGGCCTTCATAGGAAATATGCAGCAGGTTGGCATCCATTGAGTAAGGAGAGCCGCCCTTGCGTTTACCTTCGATCGGAATCTTGTGTTGTGCGGCATATTTCAGCAGTTTTTCACGGGAGAGCAGATCCCATTCGCGCCACGGTGCGATGACCTTGATGCCGGGATTCAGTGCATAGGCACCAAGTTCGAAACGCACCTGGTCGTTGCCCTTGCCGGTGGCGCCATGGGCGACCGCATCCGCGCCGGTCTTTTTGGCAATCTCGACCAGTTGCTTGGCAATCAGCGGACGCGCAATGGAAGTGCCGAGCAGGTATTCGCCCTCATAAATCGTATTGGCCCGGAACATCGGGAAGACAAAATCCCGGACGAATTCTTCTTTCAGATCCTGAATGAAGATTTCCTTAACGCCCATTTTATGGGCCTTGGCCCGTGCCGGTTCCAGCTCTTCACCCTGGCCAATGTCGGCCGTAAAGGTCACGACTTCGCAGTGATAGTGCTGTTTCAGCCAGACCAGAATGACGGATGTATCCAGTCCGCCGGAATAGGCCAGTACGACTTTCTTGATTTTGTTCCTGGACATCGATGGTATCTCGTTAAGGGTGAAAAAAGGTGGACAATTGTAACTGGAGAGGGCATCCGGGTGAAGAGTGACGCAAGAGTATTAAAGGTTTTTATCCTCCGTATGCCTTGCCGTGATGTGAGGTAGCGGTAGCGCAAAAATGACAGGATGTCATTTTTAGCTTATTTGAGCGGGACGCGAATATAAGCGGCGCGTCACCGCAACGAACATTACGGGCAGCCGCAGGCCAAGGCATCCGGAGGAAAGTTCTTTTGGTGCCTTTTCTTTGAAGAAAAGGCACTCGCCGGGCAAGGCGAAATCAAATTTTAAAAGAATCAAATAATCTGATTCCTGCTGTTATAGCTACTAAGTAGTAATAAACTTCCTGAGTTTATCTATCACAATCACTGGCTGCTCGATATGCAGCATATGTCCGGCATTATCAATCAATGCAATATCAGCATTTGGAAAATAACTTTGAATGACAGGGTGGTGTTCCGGCTGGATAAAATGCGAATTCCTGCCACCCAGAAACAGGGCTGGCTGATGATAACGGGCATCAGAACCAACTTCAGGAAAACCGCCGATCAGGTCAATATTGTTCAACAGGGAAGGAATATTGAGTCGCCAGATAAAACTGTTTTCGTCCTTGATCAGGTTTTGTAACAGAAACTGTGTGAGAAAATCATCTTCAAGCTGATTATTAAGAATTTTTGCAGCCTCATTTCTGTTCTTGATCATATCGAGAGGCAAATTTTGCAGGACATGAAAAATCTTTCCATAGCGATGCTCATAACTGACAGGGGCGATATCGAGTACCGCCAGCTTGCTGACCATTTCAGGACTGGATAAGGCCAGCATCATCGCCGCCTTGCCGCCCATGCTGTGGCCAACCAATGAAACATCATCAAGTGAAAGTTGCCGGATTAATGCATGAATGTCCCCGGCCATGTCCTGATAACTCATGCTCGCGGTATGCGCAGACAGTCCATGGTTACGTAAATCAACAGTAATGATTTGATGAGTATCTGACAGGGCTTTTGCCACAGACTGCCAGTTGCGTGATGAACCAAACAGGCCATGCAGAATGATGACAGGGGGACCTTCCCCGAACAGGTTGTAATGAAGTTTGACGGGCATTAATAAGTTCCTGAAAATTTTATTTGTCATTTCGAGCGTAGCGAGAAATCCATGCTGATGTAAACAAGATTTCTCCCGTTGGTCGAAATGACAGTATTCAGCGTAAGTGTGGTGGAAGCCTGTCCGGGTTGAGATATTTTTTCGGCCAGATGTTGAGATAGACGATATCTTCATCCAGTCCATCCATCACCTGATAATTTTTGTAATCCAGGGGGCCTGCCCAGGCATACTCCGTATGCTCATGATTTAATGTGATATGGCCACTGTGCCAGCGATAGTGGAACAGAAAAACTTCATAAATCCCGCCATAAAACGAATCACGTACCGGGCCATATTCCTGCAGCAGGTAAATCACCATGTCGTTGCCGATTTCTTCATGCAGTTCACGGATCGCACACCGTGCCGGGTCTTCACCTTCATGGATATGTCCCGCAGGGAAACCCCAGAGGCCGGGGCCCAGATCAGCGGCAGGATTGCGTTTTAACAACAGGATCTGGTTCTGTCTGTTCTCCAGAATGTTGATGGAAAAACGGGCTTCAGGTGGTTTGCAGTCATTCATAGATTAGTTGAGACTCGCGTCTCGAGCCCCGAGCCCCGAGCCCCGAGCCACTATTTCTTTGGAATATAAAGATCTGTGATCGTGCCCTCAAACGCTTCCGCTGCCATGCCAACAGTTTCCGAAAGTGTAGGATGTGGATGGATGGTCAGGCCAATGTCTTCGGCGTCGGCGCCCATTTCAATGGCGAGTGTGCATTCCGCGATCAGATCGCCGGCATTGGGACCGACGATAGCGGCACCGATGATGCGTTTGGTTGAGTTATCAAACAAGACTTTGGTAATCCCTTCATCACGCCCCAGTGATAAGGAACGCCCGCTCGCAGCCCAGGGAAATACGCCCTTGCCGTAATCAATCCCTTTTTCTTTTGCCTGCGTTTCCGTAAGGCCAACCCAGGCAATTTCCGGATCGGTATAGGCGACGGAAGGAATCACGCGATTCAGGAACCCGGTTTTGTGTCCGGCAATGACTTCGGCAGCGACCTTGCCTTCGTGTGATGCCTTATGTGCCAGCATGGGCTGACCAACGATATCACCGATGGCAAAAATATGTGGCACATTGGAGCGCATCTGATCATCAACCGCAATGAACCCACGTTCATCTACTTTCACGCCGGCGCTTTCTGCACCGATATTTTTACCGTTGGGTTTGCGTCCGACTGCAATGAGTATGCTATCGAAGGTGTCCGTGGCCGGCGCATCCTTGCCGGAGAATGACACGGTTAATCCTTTCTTGCCTGCTTCAATCCCGGTTACGGACGTTTTCAGATAGATATTTTCATATCGTTTGGAAATGCGTTTCTGCAAAGGCCGGACAATGTCCTTGTCGCAACCGGCCACCAGCGCATCGAGCATTTCGACGATGGTGATCTTTGTGCCAAGTGCATCATATACCGTCGCCATTTCGAGGCCGATAATGCCGCCGCCGATCACCAGCATGCGTTTCGGGATGTCTTCCAGTAATAACGCGCTGGTCGAATCCAGTATGCGCGGATCGTCCGGCAGGTTGGGAATTTTTGCCGGTTGGGAACCGGCGGCAATAATTGCATGATCAAATGAAACAGTTGTTGTAGTGTTGTCACCTTTCACCGTGATGGTATTGGCGGAAGTGAATTGACCAACACCTTGTATGACCTGTACCTTGCGTTGCTTCGCCATCTGTTTCAATCCACCCGTGAGTTTGTTCACGACATTGGCGGCAAAGGCACGTACGGTTTTTTTCTCGGGGTGCCCCGTGTCCAGATCAAGACCGAGTTCTTTCAATTCTTCGATCTCGCTGATAACTTTGGCGATATGCAACAGGGCCTTGGACGGAATACAACCCACATTCAGGCACACGCCACCGAGTGTCGGATATCGTTCAATCAGGACAACTTTCTTCCCCAGATCCGCTGCGCGGAAAGCTGCCGTGTATCCACCAGGCCCGGCACCGAGTACCACCACATCGGCATGAATGTCTGATTTAACAGCAGACTTTACAGGAGAGGGTGAGGGAGTGGTTGTAATTTCACCCTCCCCTTTATCCCCTCCCATCAAGGGAGGGGGAGAAGAACTTGCTTCCTGCGTAGTTGCTGTTTCCAGGCTCAGAATCAATGAACCTTCAGAAACCTTGTCGCCGACTTTTAAATGAATGTCTTTAACCACACCGGCTGC
>CAYZJI010000034.1:0-5664 GCA_964479045.1 uncultured Enterobacteriaceae bacterium | reverse complement strand
CAGGAAGGTAGTATTCGGCGCAGCAGTAAAACCCGATTGTACCCGCGCAACATTGTCGAGATGTTCCCGCACATAGGCAATGGCCAGGCTCGGGGTAATGGTCGTTGTGCTAGAGGATTCAAGCGTGTGGCTTAACCGCACACCCACGCGGGTTTTGAGAGAGTCTTCATCCTGTTCCTGTACCGCAAGATTCGCGGCTCCGGCACCGGTTTCAGTAAAGCTGTCACGTTCGAGATGGGCGTAATCAATTCCAACAAAAGGAGTAATTGAGGTGTTGTTGTTCAATGGAATCACTTTTCCGCCTTCCACATTCACGCCGAACTGGTCAGCATCGTAGTCGGCTTGTGCAGTGGCTGCCAACGCACCGACAATGACTTGTCGGCTACTGTCGATGCTGTGATGACCGTAATTCACATCGGCATTTATATAGTACTGGTTCTGTTGCCAACCGGCATAGGCGGCGAGTTGATAGCTGTCCACATCGGCATCGCCATTGAACGGATCAATACTGGTGTTGGCGTAACCTGCGGCAAGACCGGCCGTGAGAGCCGGGGAGAGGGGCCAGTCAATACCAAAGGCAATGCCTTGCGTGTCGTAATCCGCACCGCTGGCATTCACCGTGTCATCAATATCACCAAAGCTGCCATAACCTTTCATCCACACGCCTTTACCACTCAATGTTTCATCCCCGGCATTCACACCCGTGACCGGTGCATCAAGAGAGGCAAAGTTCGCATTGAACAAGCGATCAAACAACAGTTGCTGGAAGGGAGAGTTGAGGTTCTGCAGAATGCTTTGAATATTCGCGTGTTGTATACCGCTTAAACTGTCGTAGGCGTCGTTGGCACCATCCACAGTCAATATAAAAAGTTGATCCAGTAGTTGTTGTATCGCTGCCGGGTTGGTGGTGCTGAGTTGATTGATCACATTGCCTACGGAAGTCTGGTTGGTGGTCCCGGCCACCGCCGCAAAACTCACATCATTGCGGCTCAATCGCAAAAATACGTTGTTGGCATCATAGGTCAGTGTCGGTGTCAGAAACGCCAGATTGGAATTGACATTATTGAATGTCGTGCCACCCAGTCCACCGGCGGCCGTCAGGATGGTGTAATCAGTATTAAGGTTGTAGTTACCGGCCAGCGGAATCACACTGACACTGCCACCGGTCAATGTTGCTGTTCCCGTAGCATTGATTAAATCGGAATTACCGGCATCATCGACTTCGACTTCATAAATACCGCCACCGGTGAAATCCACATTGCCCGCCACATTGATGGTACCGATGGAGTTACCGGGGGCGAACGTGCCGCCCGATACAATCACAGAACCCACTGTGCCGGTACCGCCGAGGGTGCCGCCGGCATTCACTGTGCTTGTCGAATTGGCGATTGAGCCATTCACCAGCAAGACGCCATTGTTAATGGAGGTTGCACCGCTGTAGGTGTTGGTACCGGTGATATTGAGGTTGCCGGTGCCGGTTTTAGTAACAGTGCCGGTACTGGATATAACGCCGCCGAATGTCACGGCATCCGAGCGGTTGAACACCAGGCTGGCATTGTTGACAACATCACCCGCAATACTACCGGTCGTGCCGCCGTTACCAATCTGCAAAATACCGGATGATATAGTAGTGCCGCCGGTGTAGGTGTTGGTGCCGGTCAATGTTGTTGTACCGGAACCTGCCTGTGTGAAAGTGCCGGTGCCACTGATGTCACCACCAAATGTCATGGCATCCGAACGATTGAACACAAGGCTGGCGTTATTCGTGACATTGCCCGCAATGCTTCCGGTCGTACCGCTATTGCCGATCTGTAAAGTACCCGCAGAGATGGTGGTGCCGCCGGTATAGGTGTTGGCGCCGGATAGAATCAGCGTACCCGCGGATATTTTTGTGATTTGGCCTGCACCCTGGATACTGCCAGAGAAATCCCCTGCCCGGATGCCGATATTTGTCGCAGCAGCACTGCCCGTATTGACGATGCCTGCACCTTGAAGATTATTAATTGCTTCGACTGGAAAATCATGGTCATTAAAGTCCAGGGTTGCCCCTGCTGCAACCGTTGTAGAAGTAAGAAAATTCGTGCCGCGATATAAAAAAGAGTTTGTTGCCCGCAAGGTACCATTATTTACTGTAAGTGAGCCCGCCGGGAAACCCAACCCTATCCCAATCGTTGGTCCGAATTCAACAACGCCATCATTGCCTGATGAACCAAATATGAGATTACTGTTTGAAAGAATACTGAAGAATCCAGGCGTTAGTGTCAGTGTGGTTCCGGATGCCACCGAGATAGTGTTCGTTGTTCCAGTCCCGGAGTGTAAGTTTGCAGGACTAAATGTGAGCGATTGGGTGGCCAGTAATTCACCTCCTGCAATGGTGACATTGCCAGTCCCCAACGCATTGCCATTATTGATGGCAAGTGTGCCAGCTTCGATGGTTGTATCACCGCTGTAGGTGTTGGTGCCGGTCAACGTTAAAGTGCCTGTGCCTTGCTTGATCAGGGTGCCGGCGCCGTCCAAAACCGCGGCAGTAGAAACATTAAAGTTTTGAGTATCAATAAATGCCCCGCCACCATTGATGGTGATATCACCAGAGGCAAAGCCGCTGAACAGGTTGGCCTGGTTGCTGCTGAGCCGCACTATACCGCCATCGAAATTAAGACTCCTGGAGCCAGTGCCCCCTTCTATCTGCGGAGCAATGATAATGCCGCGATTACCAGCGGTGCCTTCCAGATTCAGTGTGCCGGTAGCGCTGACTGTCCCGCCTATTAAAGTGTTGCCGGAGTTAACCGTGCCGCCGTTTCTGATAGTGAGTGTGCCCGTTCCTGCACCGCCGACATCAATACCAAGGTTGCTGGTATTTAACGCCGACCCCGCACCGTCGATCAGTACAGTGCCAGTACTGCCAGCAAAATTTCCAATGGCAAAGCTGGCGTTGTTGGTCGTCAACGTACCCCCAGCAGTAATTTCCAACGTCCCTGAATTACCATTGGTATCTCCGACGATCACATCGCTAATGGTGGGGACAGCCACGGTGATTTGTGCAGTGCCACCGTTGTTGATGATGGCAAAATCGGAAGTTCCACTGGGTACTCCGGCCGGGCTCCAATTACCGGCTGTATTCCAGTCACCAGTACCAGTGGCCCATTGTTTTTCAACTGCATGTGATTGAGTAGGTATTAACAATGAAATTGAAAGGCAGGCCATTGCCACGGCCCGGGCCAGCTGTTTTTTATGAAAGGCAACTGTGTGCATGGCGCTGGCCGGTATGACGACGGATTTGGAACCATTCTGATGAGGTAGCAACATCACTGTTTTCCCTGAGTTATTAATTCTGTTACGGGCCAGCCATCCGATGATGCTGGTTCGGGGTCAGGCAAGTGTATACCCTGACTTTACATCACACCAGCTTACCGTTTGTGAAACAGGGTTTCTGAACGGGCAGAACAGGCAGAGGGCTTTATATTAGAAAGCAATTTGCCACTGGTATTTGGCAAGGTCAATCCGTCCGTTGGCATCAAAACGAATGCCTTCTTCTTCCAGTAAAATCTTTTGCAGGTTTTCATAATCAGAATTACTGCGCGCACTGATTTCACCTTTGGCATTCACCACCCGTTGCCACGGAACAGTATTATCTTCCAGTGCGCTGAGCGCATAGCCCACTTGCCGGGCCTGCCGTGGAAGTCCGGCAAGTTTTGCTACTTGCCCGTATGTGGCGACCTTGCCGGGCGGGATGTTTTTTACCACGGCATAAAATTTCTGATAGCTATTATTCATATTATTCGGGCTTGATTGGCAACAGGCTGTTTTCTAACAGAAATCATCATCAAGAACATTCAGGTTAATATATTCCGGGCTATTGAATGAAATGAAGCGCATACTGAAACTGTACATATATTAAGCGAACTTACTCCCTGGAGCCTTTGTGGACAATATCAGCGACCTCAAAATTATCGGTGTAGATGAAAACCGGCCATCAAAAATTCAAAAACAACCCTACATTGATATTGTCTTCAAGCTGTCACACAAGGCGCCGAAAGTCTGGTGTGACAATTTCAATTCCGCGTTCAAAAAATACAAGTACACCGTCAAGATCGATGAGAATGAAGGCGTGCATATCGTCACCTGGGTGCGGGACATGCAGGAAATTCCTGACCATCTCAAGCTGCTGCAAACCCAGGTCAAGGAATGCAACGATCAATATATAAAACGGGCCAATGAACTGGCCGCTCTGGAACGGGAGAAGGCAGCAACCGGGACATCAGACTCGCAAGGAGAGCAGGGCCGGCTTAACCAGATTATCGCCGATCTGAATTTTGATTGAGCTTATCCATTCGCAAAAAATGCAGCGATTCGTTTCTGCACCTGCGGGCCGATAAAAATAATGATGGGAATCACCACCACATAGGCGATCAGCCAGGACTTCACCCACACGTTCATAAATGCAGGCACAAAACCAAAGTTAATAGCGATTACGATGAAAGTGATGACGCCGGTGGTGAACAGGCCCATGGTCAGGGCAAAGGTAATGCGGATTTTGAGTTCTTTGGAAAGTGTCATTGTGTTATTCAGTCATTCACCCTTATCCAACTCCCGGAATGGGGAGGGAATAACACTATACTCTACTACAGGTCAGTGCCTGAACAGGATACGGATCACCTTGAGCGCGGCCGGCTTGCCATAGCTGTCTTCAACCATGTGCAACAGCTTCTTTTCTTCATAACCCTTCTGCACCAGTTCCTGCAGGATCACATCCAGCGCGTTATTGGACCATTCATTCTCCAGCCCATCGAACAGGGTTTTGACCAGCGTATCCGGTTCTACCTTGTGGAAGGTATAACGGTTAGTTGTGCTGTTTCCGGTTCGTTCAACAGTAATGTCTTCCATAGCGATCACTGCAAGTTAAAGTTGATTATTAAGAGTATAAATACGGCAAAGGGTTCAAACTGTAAACTGCATCACACTCTATACATACAAATACATACAAGGAAAAGTATTAGTGAATACAGCAAAAATTAAGAGGCTCTTAATCATTTAAGAGCCTCTATTCAGGAATAAGAAGGCCTGGTATCTGGAAGAGGCTGGAGATACCAGGCAATAACAGAGCGTCCCGCTCTGTTTGTCCCGCTACGGCGGTCACGGTAAATCTTTCAAACGGCTGTACGATGTACTTGCAGACCAGCGTTGGGTTTGTTTGCTGATATGCCCGGTTGATTCGGTACTGCGTTCCGCGTGCACACCAAGCCCGCTTTGCCAGCGGCGCTTGGCGGCCAGTTGCAAATGGAACCGTTTTACTCCCATGTCAGTGCTCCACCGGTCTGATATTCCGTGACGCGGGTTTCAAAGAAATTCTTTTCTTTCTTGAGGTCCATCATTTCGCTCATCCACGGGAACGGATTGGAGGCTTTCGGATACTGCTCCGGCAAACCAATCTGTGCACAGCGACGGTTGGCGATGAACTTCAGGTAATCTTCAAACATGTTGGCGTTGAGGCCGAGTACGCCGCGCGGCATGGTGTCATGCGCGTAGCGGATTTCGAGTTCCACGGATTCGCGGATCATCTTGATAATTTCTTCGCGGAATTCCGGAGTCCACAAATGCGGGTTTTCGATCTTGATCTGGTTAATGACATCGATGCCGAAATTCATGTGCATGGATTCATCACGC
>CAYZJI010000033.1:0-5876 GCA_964479045.1 uncultured Enterobacteriaceae bacterium | reverse complement strand
GGCACCCCGGTTTCTTCCTTGATGTCGGTCAGCCCGGCAAAGGCCTTATACGAGCCGGGTGCATACACCCCCAGTGCCCGAATACGCTCGGCAATGGCATCCACGGCCAACGCCAGTTCTGTGTATTGCTGTTCAAACATCAGGTGCAAGGTGTTGAACATCGGGCCGGTCACGTTCCAGTGGTAGTTATGCGTTTTCAGATACAACGTATAACTGTCCGCCAGCAGCTTGGACAGCCCCTTGGCGATGGCCTTGCGATCTTTTTCGGCGATACCAATATTGATACTCATAGTTGTATTCCTTTCCGGTTTCAATTTCTGTTGAAGGACACTTTAAAGGTTAGCCGATAATAATAAAAATGCATAATATCTATGTTTATAATAGTTTTAATCTATCGATAAGCGGCCTATAATAAATTGTATTAAATATGACCCACCCGACCCTCAAACAGTTGCGTTATTTCCTGGCATTGGAAAAGCACCAGCATTTTGGCAAGGCTGCGAAAGCCTGTTTTGTGTCACAACCAGCCTTCAGTGTGGCCATACAGGAACTGGAAAACACGCTGGGTGTAGCCTTGGTGGATCGCACCAATAAAAATGTGACCATCACCAGCATCGGACGTGATGTGGCGGCGCAGGCACGGCTGGTGCTGAATGATCTGGACGGACTGGTAGACATCGCCCGGCTGAACCGCAAGCCGTTATCCGGTCGTTTGAACCTTGGCGTGATTCCCACCATCGCGCCGTTCCTGTTGCCGGGACTGCTGCCCAAACTGCGCAAGGCGCATCCTGAACTGGAACTGTACCTTACCGAAGACATGACGGATCGGGTTTATGCCGGGCTCATGCAGGGCGATCTGGATGTAATCCTGATAGCACTTCCTTATGAATTAAAAAATGTCGAAACCATGGAACTGTTCCGTGATCATTTTTATCTTGTCTGTAAAAAAGGCACGCATCTGATCGATCCGGAAAATTACAGCATCGAACAATTGCCGCAAGAGAGCATCCTGCTGCTGGAGGATGGCCACTGTCTGCGCGATCATGCGTTGTCCGCCTGCAAGCTGCGCAATCAGGACAAGATCAGTAATGTCACCGCCAGCAGTCTGCTGACCCTGATCCAGATGGTGGATGCCGACCTCGGTGTGAGCTTCATTCCGGAAATGGCATTGGGCTCTTCCATACTGAAAAATACCCAGGTACGTACCTGGCCATTGAAGTCCGGCAATTACCGCGAAATCGGCCTGGTCTGGCGCAAGGGCAGCACACGGGCACGGGAATTCAGATTATTGGGGGAGTTTATAAAAGACTATAAAAATCAATTTTAGGCTATTTGTATCTTTATCTTGCAGGGAGAATGAAATTATCCCTCCCCCTCCCCTTAATCCCCTCCCACAAGGGGAGGGGAGAGAATTTTTGAGGCCCATTAAGTGACAGAATTCACGCCCTGCCGGGATAAAATCAGGTATTATCTGGCAAGCATTAAAACGGATTTTACGTTATGAAAATCATTTTCAGTCTTATCGGGTTGTTTATAGGCGGCTCGGTGGATGAATTCACCGGGGCCTTCTTTGGATTTTTTATCGGCCTGCTCGCTGGCTGGATGATCCAGCAACGCAATCGTATCCTCGAACTCGAAAATAAATTCAGCGTATTGCAATCCTCCCTTACCAGCACTACGACCGTCACAAAATCCACTCCCATTGCTGAAAAGGAATTCAGTGAAGCCACCACTGAAATAAAACCGGCAGCACCTGTAACCACAGCACCACCTGCGGTAGCACCGGCCCCAGTGGCAGCAGCCTCCGTTAAAACAGAAGCCGGTTGGGAAGATGAAGAAGAGGTCACGCTCTTGCCGCCGGAGCCGGGCTTTGGTGATGCGACGGGCGAACATCCCATCCAGCAGCCGGATACACAAGGTGATCCGGTTTCGAATTTCATCAAAAAGTTTTTTACGACCGGCAATGTCGTCGTCAAGGTCGGTGCGATCATCGTCCTTTTTGGTGTTTCCTTCTTACTGAAACTCGCGGCGGAGCATCACGTCTTCCCGGTGGAATTCTGGTTCATCGTAACGGCCGCATTTGCCATCGGACTGCTGGTGTTCGGCTGGCGCTTGCGTCATCGCAAACCGCAATATGCCCTGATTATTCAGGGGCTGGCGATCGGCATACTCTATATCACCGTATTTGTGGCGACGCTGGAACGTTTCTCCCTGTTACCACTGGGGCTTGCTTTCGTTGTAATGCTGGCGCTGGTGATTTTTTCCGGTGTTCTGGCGGTACTGCAGAATTCCATGGCACTGGCAGTTTTTGCCACCACGGGTGGTTTTCTCGCGCCGATACTCACTTCATCCGGTTCGGGCAATCATGTTGCACTCTTCACCTACTATGCATTTTTGAATGCCGGCATTTTCGGCATCGCGTGGTATAAATCATGGCGATTGTTGAACTGGCTCGGCTTTGTGTTCACGTTCGTCATTGCATCACTGTGGGGATATCGTTCCTATCAACCGGAGCATTTCAACACCACCGAGCCGTTCCTGATTCTGTTCTTCCTATTCTATGTCGCCATTGCCATTCTGTATGCGCATCGCCAACCGCCACAACTGAAAGGCCTCGTCGATGGCAGTCTGGTGTTTGGCACGCCACTGGTCGGCTTCACCCTGCAAGCGCAACTGGTGGAAGATTTTGCCTACGGCGAATCCTTCTCCGCACTTGCTATTGGTGCGATGTACATCGTGCTGGCCAGAATCCTCTGGAACAAGCAGGTGGAAGGCATGCGCCTGCTCACGGAATCCTTTCTTGCACTGGGAATTATTTTCGGCAGTCTGGCCATTCCGTTTGCGCTCGATGGCCGCTGGACAGCCGCAGCCTGGGCACTGGAAGGTGCGGGCATTGCATGGATCGGTATCCGGCAACAGCGTTTGATTACACGTCTGTTCGGCATCCTGCTGCAAATCGGTGCACCGATCGCGTTTATTTCTGATCTCGGTCATCCACATGCAAACATCGCCATTCTGAACAGTGCTTATGTGGGTTCCGTGTTGATCAGTCTGAGCGCCTTGTTTACCGGCCTGCAAATTTACCGGCATGGTAATCGGTTACATGCCGGTGAACGTGATGCACATTATGTATTCCTGATCTGGGGTTTGATCTGGTGGTTTGCTGCGGGGCTCATGGAAATTGATTACCACGTGCCGCCACAATATGAATCCAACATGGCCCTGTTGTTCATCGCCGCCAGTTTCTGGCTGAACTTCATCAGTGCCAAGGCATTGCGCTGGAAGGCGGCAATCCATCCGCCGCTGTTGTTGCTGCCGGTCATCATCCTGTTTGCGTTCGTGAAGTTTGTCGATACACCCCATGTGAATCCATTTCATAACCTCGGCTATCTCGCGTGGATCACAGCGTTTCTCGTGCAGTATGCGTTACTTTACCGCGCTGAAGGGCACTGGAACCGCACCTTGCTCGCAAACTGGCATATCCTCACGATGTGGACCTATCTGTTCATGGCGACCTGGATCATCGCCAATGCCGTCAGCCGTTATATTGAAGGCATGCGCAACTGGTATGAATTATTCTGGGGACTGCTGCCCGCGATCGCGATTTACAAATTGCTGTACATGCGTGACAAGATCAAATGGCCGCTGCAAACGTACCGGGACGCGTATCTGGGGCCCGGCATCATACCCATTGCTACCTATCTGGCCGTCTGGATAGTCGTAATATGTTTCCACAAAGGTGATCCAAATCCATTGCCGTATTATCCAATCCTGAATCCGCAGGATATCGCCCTCATGTTCAGCATGCTGGCCCTGTGGGACTGGCTCATGCACTGGAAGCGTAACCTCATCCCCGGCGTACAGTCCCTGAATCCGGATTACCTTATGGTGATACTTGCTGCGATGGGTTTCCTCTGGCTGAATTCAGTCGTGGCCCATGCCGTACATTTCTATTACGGTGTGCCGTTCGATCTGGTTTCTATACTGCAGTCAGACATATTCCAGACCATCATATCGATTGTGTGGACACTAACCGCGTTTATCCTGATGGGCCTCGCTACGGCCAGAAGCATCCGCAAGCTGTGGTTTGTAGGTGTGGTGTTGCTGGCGGCGGTTGTAGTCAAACTGTTCATGATCGATCTCGATGACAGTGGCACCGTGACCCGCATCGTGTCCTTCCTTACCGTGGGCATACTGATGCTGGTCATTGGTTATTTCTCGCCGTTACCTCCAAAGAGTGTACACAGTGAATAATTGCGTCGAATCACATGAGTAGAGATGTAAAAATTTATCGTCATACCCGCGCATGCGGGTATCCAGTCAACAAAAGAAACTTCTTCCCGTTTTTTTTGATTTCTGTATGGATACTGGGGTCAACTCCAACGTTCGCCAAAGAATCCACCCTCAAGGACTTCGCCAGCGGTTATGAAATCATCACCGATGGCAGTGCCGCGATTTACCGTTTGCCATTACCGGAGAATGTTTACCAGACCGTGGTGCGGCCGGATCTGGGTGATCTGCGCGTGTTCAACAAGGAGCAGAAACGCGTGCCGCATGCGATACGCCGTCCGGAACTGAAAGAAGGTCCGGTGCCGATCGGCTGGCTGGACATTCCATTTTTCCCGTTGGAGGGTTCTGCGGCCGATACTGCAGCCGTGACCGCACTGGATGTCACCATCAATCAGGATGGCCGTATCATGCACATCAAGTACAAGGACGATCCGGCCACTGTGCTGGCTTCCGGGTTCAACAGTTACCTGATTGATCTGAGTCAGGTGGAGCAGGATGTTGATGCGCTGGAGTTTGATCTGGGCCCGTCTGAAAAAGGGTATCTGAAAACCGTAACACTGGAGCAATCAGACGATCTTAATCGCTGGGGCATGCTGGTGAGTAATGCCGGGTTGTCCGAACTTGTTTTTGGCGGGCACAAATTGAAGAAAAATATTATTGAATTACCATCAGGCACGGAACGTTATGTGCGGTTTACCTGGCAGGGGGACAGCGAAGGGATCAGGATCAATGCCGTGCGTGCGCGTTTCAGCACTACGGCCATGCGTGCCGAACGTCAATTAAATGTATCTTCTGTTACTGGAACGGTTTCAAAGAAAAACAGCAATCACTATCTCTTCGATACCGGTGGCCAGTTTCCCGTCAGCAAGATCAATATTCGTCTGCCGGAAGACAACACGCTGGTCCAGGCCGTGCTCAAATCCCGCAGCGGCAAAAAACAGGAATGGCGCACGCATTATACCGGCATGTTTTACCGGCTTAACATGCAGGGCACGCAACTTGAAGGCGGGTCTGTCAGTATCCGGCCAACCACCGATCGTTACTGGCAACTGGAAGTAAGTACAGAAGACGGCATGGGCTCGGGTGTGCCGGCCCTCGAATTCACCTGGGAGCCGATTGAATTATATTTTCTGGCGAGAGGGCGCGGGCCGTATATGCTCGCGTATGGCAATGCCGATGCGGATGCACCCGGCCAGCCGGTAGAAGCACTCATGCGTGTGCTCGGTGATGAACAAACGGCTAACCTCACCGGCGTTGCCAAATTAGGGCCGGCCATTCCATTAAAAGGCGACTCCGCCCGCGAACCTTCCCGTGAAATTCCGTGGCAGCGCATCTTCCTCTGGTTTGTCCTGGTCAGTGGTGTACTGGTTATTGGTTTCATGTCCTTCCGCCTTTTCCGGCAGATGAATCCGTCTTAATAGTAAAATCCCGTCATTCCGGGCCCGGGATGACGGGTGAGCAGAATCAAGTAATTTTCGTCATTCCGGAAACGGCGTAGCCGTTATCCGGAATCTAGGTAAAACAAGGAGGTTTATATGGATTTTCAGCCCTGTGTCTACATTCTTGCCAATCAACGGAATGGAAGC
>CAYZJI010000032.1:1767-6274 GCA_964479045.1 uncultured Enterobacteriaceae bacterium | reverse complement strand
TATCAATGACCGCCATTTTGTTATCTCCTCCAGTTAGAAAGCCAAAGAGCTTGCTGAAAATAGACATAGCTGCTTTCCTATTATGGTTAAAGGTTTAAGGTTTTACCCTTGGTTTACTAAATATGCCGGATGGCACAGACGAGGTCTGTGCGCCTGCAATCGTTATAATTTGTCAAAACTGTATATCAACACACTGGCGGCCGTCAGGTCCGCTGTGGTCCCCGGGTTGATGTTCAGACCCTTCAACTCCCTGTCAAACTCCAGCAGCATGTCGGTGGCGCCGTCTGGCTGATTATTCTCATAAAACTGCTGTGCTACAGCAGCCGCTTTAGACTTGATGTCTAGCGCAACTCGAGTCCCGTGCTTGCGTTCAATATGTGAATCTGCAAACCGGGCCAGAAACGTAAGATAGCAGGCTACGGTTGCCCATTCAACACTCTTCCACCGGCCGAAATAATCCACCATACAATGATATCCCGTCGCAAAAATATCGTGGAAGCCGGTAACGTATTGTTTGGCAATAAGATCGCGATTTTGGGCTGCGGCCATGGCTTCCTGCAGGCTGCAATCCGGGGTTGAATTGACATCAAATTTTTCTGCATGACCCAGCCCGCCAGGGTTGGCATACCGTATGGCGGCAAAAAATTTTTCGGCATCCTCACGATCAATTTCTTCAAGTGTTTTATCAAGATTACGCTGCAGTGCACTAATTCCATCAGCCGGAGATTTCTGCAGGGTAAAAACGACAGGAGCAAACAACAACACCATGCCCAGATTGGTATTACAACCCACCCTGTCCATGGTGATACGTACGCTCTGGAATACCCGTTCTCCTGCGCTGAGTTGTTCATCACAGAGTATGGGGCTGACCAGCTCCGCACTCTTTACGAAGTGATTGTGGGTCATGTCATGTCCAGCAGCATAACGGCTGACATTGCCCGGTTTCAGTGCGTTGACTTCAGTGATGAAACTTTGAAATACCACTTCCTGCAAGCGGCGTTGACTGCGGCCATCAAGCATCATGATAAAACCGTGAGGGCGTGGTTTCCCCTGATACGCCGGACAAAATCATCAATCAGATTTCCTGCGATATTGAATTCGGTAACACTTTGCAGACCCCACCATGCCGGAACACTGTTGACTTCTATTACCTGCAGTTGACCCTGTGCGTCCACAATAATATCGACACCGGCATAATTGATGTTGATTGCGCACACAGCAGCTTCTGCGAGTTCAGCCACTTCATGTGCCAGTGGCAGGGGTTCACATTTTGCACCCTGGGCGCGGTTGGTAATCCAGTGCGGGCTGCGGCGTTGCATGGCGGCAACGGCCTTGTTGTTGACCACCAGTACACGAATATCGGACCACTCAGGCCCGGACCGGTCAACAAAGCGCTGGAGATAATACAACCCGGCAAATTTTTCATCATGAATAATTCCGCTCTCCGCTGTCAGTCGATGTACACCAATGCCCTGCGAGCCGAAGAGAGGTTTCAGCACCATCGTATGTCCTGCCCTGAATTCACGCTCACAAATCTCCCCCGCTCTCGCTTCGGATTCAAACACCCAGGTCGGGGGAGTTGGAATGCCTGCCTGTTTCAGCAGCAAAGTGGTCATGCATTTATCCACAGTACGCTCTATGGCACGCGGATCGTTGTAAACCGTGACCCCTGATTGGACCATTGCATGCAGCACATTGAGCCGGAAGATTACCTGTTCCAGTGTGCCCCCGGGTACGCCGCGCACAAACACCCCAAGCGGCAAACGATCATCAAACCCCGGTAAACGCACCATCTGCCCGGTATCATCAAATGCAAACTCGCAATCCGTGAGCGAGACAGTGTGCGCACCCAGACCATGATTTTTCAGCGCATTGACAAGCTCCCGGCCATGCCAGCCCGGATCGTCGGTCACTATTGCTATTTGAGGAAGCAGGTCAACCACATTTGTGACTGAACGATTTATCCAGCAATTCCTTGTCTATCCTTCCGGCATGGAAGGTGTTGCCACTTTTAAGTGACGTTACCGCGACACGTGCCGGGCTGAACAGCATTGGATCGATCTTGTAAAAATCATAGCCGACATCCTTGAATATATTGCCAAATGGTTTGCCATAATCACTGGATGCGCTGCTGGGCAGATTATTGGCCAGTTGCTTGACATCGATGTCGTCGGCATTGACAAAGAGATGCACCTGACCGGCAAACAATATTGCATCGTTGGTGCGGCTCATTGCCGTCATGAAATCCTTTGATGGCGGGCAGATGGGTGCGCTACCAGCGCCATCGATCACATTCCCCAGCGGGAAACCCAGTGCATGGGCTTTATGAAGAGCAGTTTCCAGTACACGTGCCACTACTTGTATGCTGCCGGCCAGGCTTGAAGTTGGCGTAATAATGAGTGTGAGCTTGTCAGGCGTGATTCCGCACTGCTTGCTGATCTGGTCTGCTATCTCCACGGGTGGAACGGCATCTGCCTCAATCACGATGCAGGCACGCTCTGCCTGATCGCGGTAATGCAGTTCTTCAAACAGCTCTTCCCGGCTGCCCATTGCCCGGCCCGGACCTGAGCCCAATGCGTTAAAAGCACTCTTGCCTTCACCATGCGACAGACTCCAGCCGGCATACTGACTGGCCAGACAGGCAATGACCGGATGTGAGGTATGCACATCCACATGCCACGACCAGTTATCAAAACTGGTGGAGGCGCGTAATTTGACAGAACCGAGTCCGCCGAGACAGATTTCCGCAATGCGGCGGCCGGCCTCCAATCCGCCAGCCACTTGAATACCGGCATCAATTACTGCCGTGCCATTATCCAGTTTCGACACACCAAGACGCAATGCAGTGGCGTTATCAATCAGTGACTGCACCAGTGGCGCTGTCAGCGCATTGACACTGGGGAATTGGGTGGTTTCTATAGACATTATTTTTTCCTTGTTAGAGTTATAATTTTTTTAATTCTCAGGCGGCGAGTCTGCGCAGGCCCAGTAAATTTTCCATGTGTTCTGTTCTCGTTTTCAACAGTTGTAATACATTTTCGGAGGTGTCCTCCTCGGCATGCACGCTGCAAACCGGTTCACCCCGATCAATTAATTTTCCACTGGCCGGTCGATCAGTTGTCCATGACGGCCATGAAACCTCCGGCAGGATAAAGGATTGGTCTGCATAAATAATCCGATGTCCGCGGTTTCGCGTCACGACTGGCGGGCTGATTTCTTTCAGTTCCCCGGCACAGGCCAAAATGTGCCTTGCAAACAGACTGTCACACCCTTCATGTAATTCAAAAGTTGATGTTGGCCGCGGATTGATCTCCAGCACTTCCACCCCACCATCAACATTGACGACAGCATCGACACCACACAAACCTTTCAGACTGAATTTCTGCGTCAACGCATGGATGATATTTCTGAAAATCTCCCGCAATCGTGCTTCATCACTCAACGTTACAGCCGCCACATAACGGAAATCTCCTGCGTCCGGTTCTGCAGCATAAATTTCATTCATGCCCGCCAGAATGGCACCCACACCATCAGCAAGAAACACCGCAGAAACTGTACGTCCGGAGGTTTCTTTCTGCAGATAATACCCCTCAGGCACAACTGTCCCGGGCAGGTAACGGCTTACATGTCGCCCGCCCGCATGACCTTCAGCTTTCAGCAACCAGTTACCATTGTCTGCAGATTCCTTCATCAAGGTCGAGGGATGTGCGATCTGCAATTCCTGTAAGGCACTGAAGAAAAAGGCAGGGTCCTTGCAGCATTTTACCGTTTCAACGGTATTACCATAGAGTGGCCAGCGCGCGCTAACCTGTTCCAGAATTTCTGGATGTGCCTCGAGCCCACTGCCCACGACCACACCGGCAAAATCAACATGCTCATACTCGTCAAGCATTTTGATTACTTCACCCGGAACCAGACCAGCAGCGTTACCTGGGACCTGCCGGACCTGTTGTGCCACTGCACAGGTGTCGGTATCAGCAAACCGGTCTATCACCAGAGTTTCCAGTCCGGCCCGGGCGGCAGATACCGCCAGGGCGCGGCCGGATTCGGAAATGATCAGCCAGGGTTTACTTTGCGGCATACTTCCTTGCCGCTTCAAACGCCTGGGCATGGTCCAGGAAAAGCGGCGTGTCGGTAGTTTTCATCATCTCAAACATTTTGTAGTGCACCTTGTACTTCACGTTGCCAATGGCCAATGCACCGATGCCCACCGCCCTGTTAGGAGTAAAATCCAGTTCCACGCCCATGTCATTGACACCCACGCCTTCAATTCCCAGAGGCGGCACGGCATTGACGTCAGCTGCAACGATCAGTTCTTTTGCCTGCTTCAGCATGTTTTTGGACAAGACTTGCACACCGGCCTTGGCAGAACCCACCATGACATGAGACGTTTGCAGCAATTCCAGAATGGCCGCTTCTGAACCAAAATCAGCGCCCTGCATATTTACATTAAACCGCTTGTTGTATTCAGTCGCGACTTCATCACCTACTTTTTTGCCACGGTGTG
>CAYZJI010000032.1:0-1757 GCA_964479045.1 uncultured Enterobacteriaceae bacterium | reverse complement strand
AAAACATTAGCACCACAGTTGGCAGCGAGAATACCGGCGCACACACCGACCGGTCCGGTACCTCCCAATATATGGATATTTTTACCTTTCAGGTCCTTGCAACCGGCTTTTCTTTTCACCCACACTTCTATGCACGCCACCATGGCGGCTGCGGTGGTGATTGCTCCGCTCGGATCAGCAAACACGGAAACTTCAAATGGGGGGACCATCGCGACCTTGGCCCGCTGCAGCATGTCCATGGCAAGACCAAATTCGCGGCCTCCAATAAAGATACCAGTACGTTTTACACCGGTCGGACCTCGCGAAAATATGGTGTCCTGAGTCAGGGTATGAACATCTTCCAGACTGACTTCAGTGTAGGGAATCACGCCATCGAATTCGGCCTCATACGCCATATTGACGTCAAACGGACTGACATTCTTGGTCGGGTTGAATATATGCAACAGATACGGATCTTTCATGGTTCCTCGTTATCCTTGGGTTGATTTATAGTGTTTTAAGTTTAAAACTGTTTCCGGCCGTGGATCCGGCAGTAATCTGGGCTTTGTCGTTACGTGCCCGGCACACCTTGAATTTCAACCGTGTCTGATCGTGCCACTGTTCGCGCGCCAGCCGTTGTAACTGATAGGCCTGTGTTTCATTTGCCACCAGCGCAAACCCGGTAGGCCCCCAGGAACTCTGGCCGATCCCGGCAACTCCCTGTTTCTGCATCCAGGGCAATATTTCTGCAATCAGTGGGCTGCAATAGCGACCGCCCTGGGCCACAGCAAAATGATCGCCCACAATCCGCTGGATTTCAGTAACCGCCATCCCAAAACCTGCACAGTCCTGCTCAGCCAGACAGGGCAATAACTGCATCAGGGTCACCCGGCACAGATGGGCCGCAATCTCTTCCGCCATCGGTGGCAAGTCCTGAAATGCTGCCAGTTCTGACCGGCCATGTACGCCCTGCACACCGGTATCCAGTATCAACAGCAATCGCCAGGCTTCCGGAAAGTCCAGGTGACAGATCACTGGCGGAACTGCAGTATGTTCACCACGACCACCATCGACCAGAAATCCACCCTGGGTAAATGTACCTATCCCGATACCGGACCGGGCACCCCGATCCATGAGGGTAGCAATTTCACCAGCCGTGATGGATTTGTCATACAGTCTGGCGATGGCCATGCCGACCGCCAGTGATAACTGGGTTCCGGAACCCAACCCGGCATGTTCCGGGATGGCCTCATGAATCGTGATTTCAACACCCTGCCTGATTTGCAGATGCTCCAGCATGCGACCGGCGATGATACTGGCCCGATGACTGGAAGGCCCCTGGATCCGCACATCATTCGATGCCGTCGCCGTTATATGCGTGTAGATGTCCTGCAAGCTGAGCCCCAGACTGCCAAATGCCCGGCCCAGGCCGCCATGCATATCGATAAAACCCAGATGCAGGCGGGCCGGCGCCACGACTTCTACGGTGGTTCTGTCTGCCGGATGCGCTGTAGAGGACAATTTTTCCAAAGTCTGTACCCAGAAAATTCTGCTTGCGCAAGCAATTCAATACACTCAATTCTTTATCCAAATTCAGCTCGGTATGATACTGCATCACAGCAATTTGAGATACTCTGAATGAGTGCCTGAATGCGCGGTAATTTTGTCGGCCGTATGGGATGAAAATTACCTGAAGCCGGGTATAATAAAACCAACGGGTAGCACCCTCAGTTAAAAAGCAGGCGCCGGCATTTTGAACCCTGGGTATCCGTACAGAC
>CAYZJI010000031.1:0-6524 GCA_964479045.1 uncultured Enterobacteriaceae bacterium | reverse complement strand
CACAACACCGCTTGCAGGTAGTGGTGTATTCCAGTTTTATCACGGAAGTGAATGCGCTCAAGCCGGGGAATGTCAGTCATTATGCAGCCGGGCATGATATGACGATCAATCATTTCATGCACAGCGCTGAACTGGTCAGTCCCGTATTGTGTGATGAAACACTCGGTGTCGGTCAACGCATTTTCGAATGTGTGCGTGTAACCATGGCGCAGGTCGGTTGTAATACCAATCTGGGTATGATGTTATTGTTTGCGCCTGTCGTTTTTACCCTACAGAAATCCGGAGCAGAAAATATTGCTGCGTTGCAATGCGACCTTAAGAAAACACTTGAAGAAATTGATCAGCAGAATGCGGCACTGATTTTTGCTGCCATCAGTCTTGCCCATCCCGGCGGGCTCGGCAATGTGGAAAAATTTGATGTCAATTCAGCCCCGGAATGCAGTCTGTTGGAAGCCATGGCGGCAGCCCAAAACCGTGATCTTATTGCCAAACAATACGTTACCGGATTTGCCGATATTTTTTCCACAGGCATACCCTGCATGCAGGAATTTGAACATCGATGGAAGAGTGTTGAATGGGCAACCGTAGCCTGCTATCTTACGTTTCTGGCCGCATTTAACGATTCCCACATCGAACGTAAGCATGGGCCGGATTTGGCAACTGCAGTAAGGGCGGCCGCACAGGACATCGCCCGGCAGTTCAAAAATAATGATAAGCCTGACAGCGCGCTACCGATGCTGTTGGCGCTGGACAAGGACTTGAAGGATCGGAAGATCAATCCGGGTACGATGGCCGACTTAACAGCCGCCAGCGTATTGATACACAGTGTATACAAATAATTTTAAAGATTGCAGGCGCACAGATGACTGTCTGTGCCATCCGGCATAATTAGTAAACATAGGGTAAAACCTTACTTTCAACAACAATGGGAAAGCAGCTATGTCAATTTTGAGCAAGCTCTTTGGCTTTCTAACTGGAGGAGATAACAAAATGGCGGTCATTGATAGAGTATTAGTGGGTGAATCACTGGTTGGAGACGGCAATGAAGTTGCCCATATCGATCTGATTATGGGGCCTCGTGGCAGTGCTGCTGAAGCAGCGTTCTGTAATGCGCTGACCAACAACAAGGATGGATTCAGCACTCTGTTGGCTGTTGTTGCTCCCAACCTGGCTTGCAAGCCGAACACAATTTTATTTAACAAAGTTACCATCAAAGGCGCCAAACAGGCCGTGCAGATGTTCGGTCCTGCCCAGCGTGCAGTTGCGATGGCAGTCATGGATTGCGTCGAAGACGGCACCATTCCGGCAAATGAAGCTGACGATATTTTTATCTGCGTTGGTGTATTCATTCACTGGCTGGCTGAAGACGATGCCAAGATCCAGGACTACAACTATCAGGCTACCAAGGAATCCATCAAGCGCGCGGTTGCCCGTGAGCCAAAGGCTTCCGAAGTTGTAGCCAAGAAGAAGTCTGCGAACCACCCGTTCCAGGCCCATTCATAACAGAATAACAATAATAAAAACGGTAAAGCGATAATAACAACACGCTATGCGGTCAGGCTGAGCAATCAGCCATTGCTATGATGATGCCCCGCTCTGCGGGGCATTTTTTTATCTACAGGGATGTAGTGTATCCCGGTTATGCAGGAGCAATAACCGGGATATGTACATGATGCTGCCGCGTACCTGCAGGGTATAAAGGCTCAGGAGCACACGAGCGATGAATGTACATGGATGTACGGTACGCCGCGTACCCATAGGGCATAAAGGCGCAGGATGCGCACGACTGCATGGATGCAGGAGTTAGAGCGACGCAGGAGCCAAAGCCGAGGAGCGGCGATATATATGTAGTGGCCGAAATTATGCAGATGCAACTGGCGGGGTATAGAGTGTTTCAAAATCAGCAGATGTGATTTGGCCTGTATGCAGGGCTGTCGCGAGTAACACCCCGGCCACGCCGGTATCATTCAATATCTGCAAGTCAGAATGATGACGAATACCCCCTGCGCAATAAACTGACGTATTACCGGCGATCGTAACGACTCTTTTTAACCATGACAGATCCGGCCCGTTGTTGCTGCCTACTGCTGACAGATTCATGGCAATCACACGTTCCGGCCAGGCATCAGCGGATTGCAGTATTTCCTCGTTCCCCAGTAAATGGTCATGCCGGAAATCAAGCGACAGCACACATGATGATTGTGCGGTGATGAATGCGCACAATTCTTTCAGGGTAATGCCGGTTTCTGTTCCAATGACCGGGGTAATGTAGTCTGAAGCAACAGGTGGGTCTGGGGTCCATTTTTTCCGTCCCTCATCTATCCAGAAACCCAGATGTGGAAAACTGTCATGTAATAGCTGCATGACATCATGATTATTTCCGTTTCCGGCAATCGCATCCAGATCGGCAATATAGATCGTATCAAACGGAAATATCTGCAGAAACGCGCGTAGAATAGTCAATGGTTCACTTCCTCTACAGAGCGTTGATTGTACCGGCTGATATTGTTGCCGTTCCCCGTGCACGGCATGAACTACAGAGCCATGGCTCAGATCGATAACAGGAATAATATGCATGGATAAACAATCCAGAGTATTTGTCGGTGAGTTTATCACGGGCGGTGGTCTGGCTACGTCCGAATTGCAGTCATTGGCACACGAGGGTGACATGATGCTGCAATCCCTCTTGCAGGATTTGCTGGATGCTGGCTATAAACAGATTATCTGTCCTCGCACCACAACGTTGCCGCAACTGCGTAAACGAATCAGCATTATTGATATGGCAGGTGATGGCGTGCGCTGCTGGCAGGAGGCCGTCTCCAGTGCTGATGTGGCCTGGATTATCGCCCCTGAAAAAAACAATATACTTTATGACCTGGTCTGTATGGCAACAGCCAGTCAGTGCTTGTGGACTGGCTGCACACCTGAAGCTGTACGGCTGACCACCAGCAAGCTGGCCACACTCTCCTGTCTGGCTGATCACAGGGTTCCTGTTTCATCGTATTACCAGAATACGGACACCTTGCAGGAAAATAAAACCGGCTGGGTTATCAAGCCGGATGATGGTGTTGGTGGTGAAGGCTGTTATTTTTTTTCCAGTCTGACCGGCTTGCGTGATCATATCCGGGCGAATACGCCACAAAATGTCATCATTCAGGAGTTTCTGCCGGGCATACCAGCGAGTCTTTCCATGCTGTGCAGTCAGGGGAGATCTGAATTACTGGCTTGCAATGAGCAATTGTTTACCTTTGAAGAAGGTAAAGGGCGGCTGCAGGGGGTAGTGGTGAATGGCTTGCGCCGCCATGTGGCTATCTGTCGTAAACTGGCTGATCAGGTCGTTGCAGCTATCCCGGGACTTAACGGTATTATCGGGGTGGATTTTATTCTGACCTCGTCGGGGCCGGTCGTTATGGAAATCAATCCCCGTCTTACCAGCGCTTACGCAGGTTTGCGCCGGTCATTGGGCCTTAATCCGGCGGCCCTTGTTCTGGACATGCTGGAAAATGGAAGCCTGCCAGACCTGACTGGGGTAAACTATCAGCCGGTAACTATTCGGCTTTGACACTTTCCAGATTTAATTCATGCACGCAGAAGCCTATATCGGTTGGGACATTGGTGGCGCTCACCTCAAAATGGCGCACATAGACCGGTCAGGCCGGGTAATTGCCGCGCATCAGTTTGCAGCTCCGTTGTGGCAAGGTTTGCAGGTACTGGATAAATCCCTGTCCATTGCAAAACAGTTGATACCGGATGCTGAACTCAGACATGCCGTGACAACCACCGCTGAACTCGCAGATATTTTTCCGGATCGCCGCAGTGGATTGTCTCAACTGGTTGCCCGTGTTGCCTCGGAGTTGTCACCACGATCCATACGCTTTTATGCCGGTCCCGATGGCTGGATCCAGGCTGAACAGGCCGGCGATCATTACATGAATATTGCTTCAGCGAACTGGCATGCCACAGCCAGCTATGCCGTGAGCCTGACAGGTAATGGCATACTGATAGACATAGGCAGTACGACGACTGACATTATTCCATTTGCTGATGGAAAATTGATTCATCAGGGCTATACCGATTATGAACGCCTTGGCTGTCATGAGTTGATTTATACGGGGATTGTCCGCACACCTCTGATGGCGATCACCCGGGAGATTATGTTTGCGGGTCAACCACGGCCGGTGGTAGCGGAACATTTTGCAACCATGGCTGATGTCTATCGACTGACGGGTGATCTGGCTGAAGAGGATGACATGCTGCCTACTGCCGATGGTGCCGGAAAAATGCAGATGGACAGCGCCCGCCGGGTTGCGCGCATGATCGCACTGGATGTGTCCGGTGATGAAGATCCGGAAGTATGGGTAGCCCTTGCACAATCGTTTGCAGACATACAATTGGATGACATCCGGAAATCATTGCTGGCAGTCAAGTCCCGTATGCCTGCCGGAAACAGTCTGACGTTCATTGGTGCCGGGGCAGGGCGGTTTCTTGTCCAGCAACTGGCGGCTGCACTGGATGTACGCTACATGGATTTTGCAGATTTGATTGAAGCTGACAGCGATGTCAGGATGCTGGCAGCACGTTCCGCAGCGGCCGTGTCCGTTGCACAATTGTCGAGATTGATCTGATGAGCGTCAGGAACACCGAACTGCCTTATCAACGCGATACGTCAGTTGTATTTGCAGCGATTGCCCATGAACCATGGAGCATATTTCTGGACAGCGGTTACCCGAACATCGACAGTGGTCGTTACGATATTTTTTCAGCACGTCCCTATAAAACACTGGTCACCTGTGCCGGTAAAACCACAATTACCAATCGGCAGGGTGAGGTTATCACATCCACCGCTGATCCATTCTTTCTTCTGAAAAATCATCTGGGTGAAAAACAGGAGAACCTGACAGGCCTGCCATTCTGCGGTGGCGCATTGGGATATTTTGCCTACGATCTGGGCCGTCGTATCGAACGTCTTCCGGAAACAGCCATTAATGATATTCCCATGCCGGACATGGCAATTGGTTTATATGACTGGGCTGTTGTGGTTGATCATCATCAACGCCGATCTTGGCTGGTGAGTTATGGTCGCGACCCTTCCACACAGGCAGACTGGCCATCACTGGTGCAGTTGTTTCAATCTGTCAGCAACCGTCATCCGATCAATTTCACACCACGCACCAGGGTGATATCCAATCTGGACAAAACGGCGTATGCAAAAGCCTTTGACCGTATAAAACATTACATACGGGAAGGCGATTGTTATCAGGTCAACCTCGCACAACGGTTTATGATTGAAGTCAGTGGTTCACCATGGGATGCGTATCTTCGCCTGCGTAAAATCAACCCGGCGCCGTTTGCGGCATTTATGCAAATCCCGGAAGGTGCTGTACTGAGCTCGTCACCGGAACGGTTTCTCAAGGTCAATAACGGTCAGGTTGAAACCCGGCCGATAAAAGGCACCCGCCGTCGCTCGGCCTTTGCCTATGAAGATAAATCACTGGCTGTTGATTTGCTGGAGAGTGAAAAAGACCGTGCAGAAAATCTGATGATAGTCGATCTGTTACGCAATGATCTGGGCAAGAACTGTGTGACTGGCAGTGTATCAGTCCCCAAACTGTTTGCATTGGAAAGCTTTGCTACTGTGCATCACATGGTCAGCACCGTCACCGGCCAGTTGAAACCGGATCGACATGCGGTGGATTTGTTACGCGGTTGTTTCCCTGGTGGATCGATTACCGGTGCGCCCAAATTACGGGCCATGGAAATTATTGAAGAAATGGAACCGCACCGGCGTAACGTTTATTGCGGCGCGATCGGTTATGCCGGGTTTGACGGCAATATGGACACCAACATTGCCATCCGTACCATGTTGCACCATGATAATAAAATGTATTGCTGGGCCGGTGGCGGAATTGTTTATGATTCAGTCATGGCTGCTGAATATCAGGAGTGTTATGACAAGGCGGCAGCGTTGTTGCACCTGCTGGAAACCCGCGAGGTCAAAGATGTGGGTAGTTAAACTGGGTGGCAGTCTGGCCCGGTCTTCTGATATTGGCACGATTGTCCGGCAACTTGCCGATCATGGCGCCGGCCAGATCGTTGTCGTTCCCGGTGGCGGTGTGTTTGCGGATCAGGTGCGTTATCTCCAGAACGAACTGAATTTTGATGATACAACCGCACATCGGCTTGCCCTGCGCGCCATGGAACAGTTTGGTACGATGCTTTCCACCTTTGATCCCCGTTATCATGCCGCCACCACACTGCAGGCAATTCAGGAATGGCTGGATCGCGGTGAAATTCCGGTCTGGTTTCCGTATGACATGATCGTGGATAATCCGGCAGTAAAGGCAACCTGGGATATTACCTCTGACAGCCTGGCGTTGTGGCTGGCAAACACGATGGATTGCCGGAATCTGGTGATGATTAAATCAACAGAGCCGGACAATGATAATTATTCAGCTGAATATTTGTCCGCACACGGTTATCTGGATCATGCCTTTGTGCAACTCATGCATGATACGCTTGTTCAG
>CAYZJI010000030.1:0-7817 GCA_964479045.1 uncultured Enterobacteriaceae bacterium | reverse complement strand
ACACCACTTCCTGCAAGCGGTGTTGTGCAAGCAGTTTTAACATCACGATAAAACGGTAAGGGCGTGGTTCTCCCCTATCCGACGAACAAAATCATCAATCAGACTGCCGGCAATATTGAATCCGGTAACACTCTGCAATCCACACCAGGCGGGGACACTGTTCACTTCAATCACCTGTGCCTGTCCCTCTGCACCCACAATGATATCGACACCGGCATAATTAATGTTAATGGCTCGCACAGCCGCTTCAGCGAGGTCAGCCAGTTCCTTTTCGAGTTGCAGCGGCTCGCACGTCGCACCCTGCGCACGATTGGTAATCCAGTGCGGGCTACGACGCTTCATGGCGGCCACCGCCTTGTTGTTAATCACCATGATACGAATATCAGACCAGTCGGAATCCAGCCGATCGATAAAGCGCTGCAGATAATACAGTCCGGCAAATTTCTCATCATGAATCATTCCTGTTTCCGGGGTCAGGCGATATACCCCGATACCCTGTGAGCCGAATAACGGTTTGAGTACCAGCGTATGCCCTGCGCCGAATTCACGTTCACAAATCGCGGCGGCTTTTGCTTCGGATTCGAACACCCAGGTGGGTGGTGTTGGAATACCCGCCTGTTTCAACAGCAAGGTGGTCATACTCTTGTCCACCGTGCGCTCTATGGCACGCGGGTCATTGAATATCGTGATACCAAACATCTCCAGCGCATGCAGGATATTGAGCCTGAAAATCACCTGTTCAAGCGTGCCGCCCGGAACACCCCGGACAAATACTCCCAGTGGCAGTCGCTCCTCGAAACCCGGCATACGTACCACCTGATCTGTTCCATCAAAGACAAGCTCACATTCCGTAAGTGAAACGTAGCACGCACCCAGACCATGATTTTTCAGCGCATTGACGAGCTCCCGGCCATGCCAACCGGGATCGTCGGTCACGATTACTATTTGCGGGACAAGATCAACCACATTTGTGACTGAATGATTTATCCAGCAGGGCTTTGTCAATTTTGCCCGCATGGAAAGTATTGCCAGTCTTCAAGGATGTCACCGCTACACGTGCAGGACTGAACAACATTGGGTCAATCTTGTAGAAATCATACCCGGCATCCTTGAATACATTGCCGAACGGCTTGCCATAATCACTGGATGCACTACTCGGCAGTTTTTTGGCGAGATCCTGTGCATCACTGTCTTCAGCGTCTACAAAAAGATGGACCTGTCCGGCAAACAGAATGGCGTCATTGGTGCGGCTCATGGCCGTCATAAAATCTCTGGACGGCGGATTAATGGGCGCACTGCCGGCGCCATCGATCACATTATTCAACGGGAAACCCAGTGCATGCGCTTTATGCAGGGCCGTTTCCAGCACCCGCGACACCACCTGCACACCACCAGCCAGGCTGGATGTCGGTGTGATAATCAACGTGAGTTTGTCCGGCGTCATGCCGCACTGCTTGCTGATTTGTTCTGCAATTGCCAACGGCGGAACCCTGTCCGTTTCAATAACGATACAGGTTCGCTCAGCCTTGTCGCGATATTTCAGATCATCGAACAGTTCTTCTTTGCTGCCTATGGCCCGGCCCGGCCCGGAACCCAGTGCATTAAATGCATCCTTGCCCTCGCCATGCGTCAGACTCCAGCCGGCATACTGACTGGCAAGGCAGGCGATGACAGGATGGGATGTATGCACATCCACATGCCAGGACCAGTTATCAAAACTGGTAGAGGCACGTAATTTGACAACACCGAGGCCACCAAGACAGATATCTGCAATCTGACGGCCGGCCTCGAGACCACCCGGTACTTTCACACCGGCATCGATCACTGTCGTACCATTATCCAGTTTCGATATACCAAGGCGCAGTGCCGTAGCATTGTCAATGAGTGATTGCACCAGCGGAGTGGTCAGCGCGTTAATGCTGGGGAATTGGATTGCTTGTGTAGACATCAGTATTTCCTTAAGTATGTTAATTATTATTTTTATTTATCAGGCCGCAAGCCGATGTTGATCCACTATATTTTCAATCTGGTCAGTTCTCTCTTCCAGCAGTCGTAATACATGTTCCGGTGTATCGGCCACTCCATGCACTGTGCATACCGGCGCTCCCACATCAATCAATCGCCCTGTTACTGGTCGATCTGTGGCCCATTCCGGCCATGAAAATTCAGGCAGTGTAAATGAATTGTCTGCATACACTATCCTGTGTCCGCATGATCGACGGCCTGTCTGCGGGACAATCGCCGGCAATTTACCGGCACATGCCCGTATATGCTGCATAAACAGACTGTCATTATGCTCATGTAACTCAAATGTCGCCGTTGGGCGTGGATTCACTTCCAGCACCAGTAATTCCCCTCCGCCGGACATAATGGCATCTACACCACACAACCCTTTCAGAGCAAACTGCGACGTTAATTCAGTAACAATCTCTCTGAATGCCGCCTGTAATACATCATCGTTCAGTGTTACCGCGGCGGAATACCGATAATCACCCTGCGCCGGATTGGCTGCGTAAATCCGGTTAATTCCTGCGATTACGCTCCGGACGCCATCCGCAAGAAATACGGCAGAGTATGTGCCGCCTGTGATTTCCTGCTGCAAATAACAGCCATCAGGAATACTCTCGCCTTGTTCGTAACGGCGCACATGATGCCCCCCGGCAAAGCCTGTCCGCTTCAATAACCAGTTTCCGGCATCCGGTGCCATGCCAGTATATGTCCGGGGGTGTGCAATTTTCAGATGCGCCAATGCCCTGAAAAATATCGATGAATCCTTGCACTTCCGCACAGTCGCAGCCGGGTTGCCACAATAGGCCCAGCGTGTGTCGATATAATCGAGTATGTCCGGATGTGCTTCGAGCCCGCTGCCAACCACTACGCCGGAAAAATCAGTTTTAGAATACGCCTGTAATGCCTTGAGTAATTCAGGCATATCAAAACCGGAGAGACTGCCGGGAAGCTTCAGAGCTTGTGTTGTTACGGCAAAGGTATCTGCATCTGCAAACCGATCTATCACCATGGTTTCCAGTCCCGCCCGGGCTGCTGAAGCAGCCAGAGCGCGTCCGGATTCGGAAATAACCAGCCAGGGTTTATTTTGCGGCATACTTCCTTGCCGCTTCAAAGGCCTGGACATGATCCAGATAGAGCGGCGTATCGGTGGTTTTCATCATCTCGAACATCTTGTAATGCACTTTGTACTTCACATTGCCGATCGCCAGGGCGCCGATGCCCACCGCCTTCTTCGGGGTGAAATCGAGTTCGACACCCATGTCATTCACACCAACTCCTTCTATTCCCAGCGGCGGAACAGCGTTTACATCAGCAGCAACTATCATTTCCCTGGCCTGCTTGAGCATGGTTTTGGACAGTACCTGCACACCCGCTTTGGCAGAACCCACCATAACATGAGAAGTTTCCAGTAATTCGAGGATAGCCCCTTCTGAACCAAAATCGGCACCCTGCATATTGACATTGAAACGGCGGTTATATTCTGTTGCAACTTCATCACCAACTTTTTTGCCACGGTGTGAAGCAAGGAATACATTGGCACCACAGTTGGCTGCCAGAATACCGGCACACACACCGACCGGCCCGGTACCGCCCAGTATGTGAATGTTTTTGCCTTTCAAATCCTTACAACCGGCTTTCTTCTTCACCCAGACTTCTATGCAGGCCACCATGGCCGCGGCAGTGGTGATCGCTCCACTCGGATCAGCAAACACTGAAACCTCAAACGGCGGCACCATGGCCACCTTGGCCCGCTGCAACATATCCATAGCGAGACCGAATTCACGTCCCCCGATAAATATTCCCGTGCGTTTTACGCCCGTCGGACCACGGGAGAAAATAGTGTCCTGCGTCAACGTATGAACATCTTCAAGGCTGACTTCCGTATAGGGAATAACGCCATCAAATTCGGCCTCATAGGCCATGTTCACATCGAACGGACTGACATTTTTGGTTGGATTGAAAATATGTAAAAGGTACGGATCTTTCATGTTTCCTCATTATCCTTAAGTGGTCGTTTAGAGTGTTTTAAGCTTGAAATTGTTACCCGCCATATTCCCGGCAGTCATCTGGGCTTTTTCATTACGTGCACGGCATACTTTGAATTTCAGACTGGCGTGATCATGCCAGTGTTCTCGTGCCATTTTTTGCAGTTGATATGCCTGGGTTTCATTCGCCACCAATGCAAAACCAGTCGGGCCCCAGGAACTTTGCCCTACACCTGCTGCACCATGGGTTTGTAACCAGGGTAAAATGTCTGCAATCAGGGGACTGCAATAACGACCACCTTGGGCAGGGGCAAAATGATCGCCCACAATACGCTGGATTTCAGTAATTGCACTGCCGAACACGCTGCAATTCTCCTCTACCAGAGCAGGTAATAGTTGCATCAATGCCAAACGGCACAGGTGAGCAGCGACCGCCTCGTCCATAGCTGGCAAGTCATGAAAGGCTGCCTGCTCGGAACGACCGTGAACGCCCTGCAGGGAAGTATCAAATATCAGTAACATGCGCCACGCTTCCGGAAAATCCAGCCGGGTGGTTATCGGGGGAACCTCCGTCGCTTCCGCACGGCCGCCGTCGACAATGAATCCTCCCCGGGTAAATGTTCCAACACCGATGCCGGAACGCGCGCCACGCTCCATGAGCGTTGCAATTTCACGGCTGCTGATAGCCTTGTCATATAATTTTGCAATGGCGCTTCCAACCGCCAGTGACAGTTGTGTGCCTGACCCCAGTCCGGCATGTTCCGGAATAGCCTCATGGATAGTAATTTCAACACCCTGCCGGATGTCCAGATGTTCGAGCATGCGACCCGCAATAATGCTGGCACGATGGCTACAGGGCCCCTGAATAACAACGTCGTTAGAGGCTACAGCGGTAACATGGGTAACAATATCCTGCAGGCTGAGGCCGATACTGCCAAAAGACCGTCCCAGCCCGCCATGCATATCAATAAACCCCATGTGCAGACGTGCGGGTGCCACCACTTGCACGGTTGTTTTGTCCGCAGATTGCGCCGTTGTAGGTATTTTTTCCACAGAATGAGTCAGTAAAAACCAGGAATCAGGGCTGATAACCACACCCCATAATCAACTGCTTATGATACTGCATGATACTCCTTTGAGATACACCAGATCATGCATAGCAACAGAAATGCCGGCAAATACTCAAGCAGGGTGCATTATGTGGGAAGGTCGTTATAATATGAAGAATCGGACATCAACCCGTGTTAAAAAGCAGGCGAAGGCATTTTTGAACCCTGGGTATCCGTAATGACCCATTAATCTGACGTTTTGGAGACAGTCATGGCTGAAACCATGATCCTGGTCCCGGGCCGTTCAAGTAAACAGGGTACATCTCTGAACAAAGGGAAGCTGAAAGAGGAATACATGGAAGTCACCTCGACATTGGAGATGAATCAGGATGATATGACCAGGCTTGCATTGAACGATGGCGATCAGGTCCGCTTGAGTAACCATATTGGTTCTACGGTCGTGCGTTGCAAGGCGCGCAAACCGGAAGATCTGCCAGCCGGCATGCTGTTCATCGCCTATGGCCCTCCCTCCAGTCAACTCATGGAAAGCGATACGGCAGGCAGCGGCATGCCACTCTCCAAGCATATGCAAGTTCAGGTTGAAAAAGTCGCGGCCTGAAACCTGATATGAACCTGCATTTTAATACGAGGATTTAATCGAAATGAGTGAGAATATCCGCGTAGTCAAGAATGCCACCTGCACCTTCTGCGGTTGTGTCTGTGATGATATGGAACTGACCGTAGACCTGAACGAGCACAAAATCACCAAAGCCAAAAATGCCTGTGTGCTGGGCCGCGCCTGGTTTGCCGAACATACCCTGGAAGATCGTCCTGCTGCGTTGATAGATGGCAAGGCCGTAACGGTGGATGAGGCGATAGAAGAGGCCGCCCAGACACTGGTCCGTGCCAGATTCCCGATCACCTACGGACTCAGTGATACCACCTGCGAGGCCCAGCGCCAGGCAGTTGCGATTACCGACATCATACATGGCACCATCGATACGACGACGTCTGTATGTCATGGCCCTTCCGGCCTCGCTTTCCAGGGTGTCGGCGAGAGCACCATGACACTCGGTGAAGTTAAAAACCGCGCCGATCTGGTTATTTACTGGGGTGGTAATCCGGCAGAATCGCACCCCCGCCATTTCACCCGATACTCGGTAACGCCGAAAGGCATGCATATTCCGAACGGCAAGAAGGACCGCACTGTGGTGCTGGTGGATGTACGTAAAACTCCCAGTGCACCGGTGGCCGATATTTTCCTGCAGGTCAAACCGGGCAAGGATTTTGAATTGCTCTGGGCCTTGCGTGCGCTGGTGAAGGGCCGCAAAGTCGCCGATAACATTGAAGAAATTACCGGTATACCGCTGGCTACCATGACCGATCTGGTCAACAAGATGAAAAACTGCCGTTATGGCGTACTGTTCTTCGGCATGGGGCTCACCATGACCCGCGGCCGGCATTTCAATTCCGGCGCCTTGCTCGCCCTCGCCACGGATCTCAATGAATTTACACATTTCGTGGCGAAGCCGGTGCGTGGTCATGGCAACGTAACAGGCGCTGATAATGTGGTGTCCTGGCAAACCGGCTATCCGTTCGGCGTGAATTTCAGCCTCGGCTATCCGCGGTTTAATCCGGGGGAGTTCACTACGGTAGACACCCTCTCCCGCGGCGATGCCGATGCGGCACTGATTATCGCCAGTGATCCAGCTTCCAATTTCCCGAAGGCGGCGATCGATCACTTGCACAAGATTCCTGTGATCTCTCTGGACACCAAGCAAACAGACACCAGCAAACTGGCACATGTGGCCTTTGCTACAGCGACCTATGGCATCAACACCGGTGGCACGGTATACCGTATGGATGATGTGCCTATCACTTTGCGGCCGGCATTTGATTCACCGTTCCCGACGGATGAGGAAATCCTCACCAAGATCAGAAAGCGGGTACATGAACTGGTTTTATCCAAACGCGGCGCTACCGGTGCTGCGGGCGAGGCTAAAGTGGCCTCACCACAGTTGTAATTAAAAAATGAAGTATCCCTTATATCGGGATACTCGAACATAATAATAACTATACTGAGGTGCAGTTAATGGCTTCGATGCTGCGTATTGTCAATGGCAAGGTCTATGACCCGGCCAATGGCATAGACGGCGCCACACAGGACATCTGCATACAGGACGGCAAGATCGTGAATGACGTCCCTGCAGAGGCCATTCGCATTGATGCCCGCGGCATGGTCGTCATGCCCGGTGGCGTGGATATCCACTGTCATATCGCCGGCCCGAAGGTTAACCTCGCCCGCAAATTGCAACCTGAAGATCACCGGCGTGATCCGCATCCCGGCACACCTTATACCCGCTCCGGTTCCGGCGGCACCGTTCCTTCCACCTTTGCCACCGGTTATCGTTATGCCACATTGGGCTATACCACCGCGATGGAAGCGGCCGTCACACCGATCGGCGCACGGCATACGCTGGAAGAATTACATGACACACCAGTCATCGATAAAGGCTTCTATGTCCTGCTTGGTAACAATATCTTCCTGCAGAACCTGCTAAAGGAAGGCCGCCATGAAGAATTCCGCCAGGCCGTGGCCTGGTGGATCGATTCCACCAAGGCATATACCGTCAAGCTGGTCAATCCGGGCGGCGATGAACCCTGGAAAGGCAAACGTAATTCCAATGTTACTGATCTCGATGACAAAGGCGCTGATTTCAATCTCTCGCCGCGCGATGTGATCACTGCGTTTGTCAAAACGGTAAATGATCTG
>CAYZJI010000029.1:0-8108 GCA_964479045.1 uncultured Enterobacteriaceae bacterium | reverse complement strand
GATTCCGGCATACCGGCCTCCATGCGATGATCACCGTCGACGATATTCTTGTACATCTTGGTACGGCCGTTCACATCGTCAGATTTGACCGTCAGCATTTCCTGCAAGGTATAGGCGGCGCCATAGGCTTCCAGCGCCCAGACTTCCATTTCACCGAAACGCTGACCACCGAACTGGGCCTTACCGCCGAGCGGCTGCTGGGTCACCAGACTGTAAGGACCGGTGGAACGTGCGTGCATCTTGTCATCCACCAGATGGTTGAGCTTCAACATATACATATAGCCCACCGTCACCGGGCGATCGAATGGATTGCCAGTACGGCCATCATAGAGTTGGGTCTGGCCATTCTGTGGCATATCAGCAAGTTCCAGCATGGCTTTGATTTCGCGTTCACTGGCACCATCAAACACCGGGGTTGCCATAGGCACGCCTTCTTTCAGGTTCTGCGCCAGGTTGATGACTTCCTCATCACCCAGTGATTTCAGGTTTTCACGCTTGCCACTGCTGTTGTAAATCTTGTCGAGGAAATTGCGAATCTCACTGGCATTGGCCTGCGCTTCCAGCATGCGTCCAATTTTCTTGCCCAGTCCTTTGGCCGCCCACCCAAGATGGGTTTCCAGCACCTGGCCTACGTTCATACGCGAAGGTACGCCCAGAGGATTCAAGACCAGATCCACCTGGGTACCATCCGCCATATAGGGCATGTCTTCAACCGGAACAATGGTGGAAATCACACCCTTGTTACCATGGCGACCGGCCATTTTGTCACCCGGCTGAATGCGACGTTTGACGGCAAGATAAACTTTCACCATCTTGAGCACACCCGGCGCCAGATCATCGCCGGAAGTCAGCTTGGCGCGTTTGTCTTCGTAACGTTGATCAAATTCCTTTTTCAGACCGCCCAGTTGTTTTGAAATCTGCTCGAGTTGCTCATTGGCTTCTTCATTACGCAGACGGATCTCAAACCATTTTTCACGCGGAGTTTCCGCAAGATAGGCTTTGGTGATCTTGCTGTCAGCGGTCAAATGATTTGGGCCACCATCGGCGACTTTCCCGAGCAGCATGGTTTCCACACGCTGATAGATGCCTTCTTCCATGATGCGCAACTGGTCATTCAAGTCCTTGCGTACGCTGTTCAGTTCAGCTTCTTCGATTTCCAGCGCCCGAGCATCTTTCTCAACACCATCACGGATAAAGACCTGCACGTCGATCACGGTACCGTTCATACCAGAAGGCACGCGTAATGAAGTGTCTTTCACATCCGAAGCCTTCTCACCAAAGATAGCGCGCAGGAGTTTTTCTTCCGGCGTCAGTTGTGTTTCACCCTTGGGCGTCACCTTGCCTACAAGAATGTCACCGGTGTTCACTTCAGCCCCGATGTAAACAATTCCGGATTCATCCAGTTTGTTGAGTGCACTTTCGCTTACGTTCGGAATATCAGATGAAATTTCTTCCGGCCCAAGTTTGGTGTCGCGTGCGACGCAGGTCAGTTCCTCGATATGAATCGAGGTATAACGATCTTCCTGCACCAGACGCTCGGAGATAAGGATGGAATCTTCAAAGTTGTAACCGTTCCACGGCATGAACGCGACCAGCATGTTCTGCCCAAGCGCGAGCTCGCCCAGATCCGTTGAAGGTCCATCCGCCAGCACGTCGTCTTTCGCAACGACATCACCCGGTTTCACCAGCGGACGCTGATTGATACAGGTGTTCTGATTGGAACGGGTGTATTTAATCAGGTTATAAATATCAACGCCGGGTTCGCCAGGATTGATTTCATCTTCATTGACACGCACCACGATACGGCTGGCATCGACAGAATCAACCAGACCACCGCGCTCTGCATTAACGGTAACTCCGGAATCCATGGCCACAGTCCGTTCAATACCGGTACCAACCAGCGGCTTGTCCGAACGCATGGTGGGCACGGCCTGACGCTGCATGTTGGATCCCATCAGGGCACGGTTGGCGTCGTCATGTTCCAGGAACGGGATGAGTGCCGCAGCGACAGAAACCATCTGCATGGGTGAAACGTCCATGTAGTTCACCTTGTCCGGCGCAGACAGGGTAAATTCATTCTGATAGCGGCTTGAGATCAGTTCGTCAGTGAAACGGCCTTTTTCATCCAGTGCGGCATTGGCCTGCGCGATCACGAAATCACCTTCTTCAATAGCAGACAGATACTCAATTTCGTCAGTGACAGCACCGTTGTTCACCTTGCGATACGGTGTCTCCAGAAAACCGTAATCATTGGCGCGGGCATAAATCGCCAGTGAGTTAATCAAGCCGATATTCGGACCTTCCGGCGTTTCAATCGGACAGACGCGGCCATAGTGCGTAGTGTGTACGTCACGAACTTCAAAGCCGGCGCGTTCACGCGTCAGACCGCCCGGACCCAATGCGGAAATACGGCGCTTGTGTGTGATCTCGGACAGTGGATTGTTCTGATCCATGAACTGTGACAGTTGGCTGGAACCGAAAAACTCCTTGATGACCGCAGACACCGGTTTGGCATTGATGATCTCCTGCGGCATCAATCCTTCTGACTCCGCGAGACTCAAACGTTCCTTGACGGCGCGTTCGACACGCACCAGACCGATACGGAACTGGTTCTCGGCCATTTCGCCGACACTGCGCACACGGCGGTTACCCAGATGATCAATATCATCCACATTACCTTTACCGTTACGGATGTCGATAAGGACTTTCAATACAGCGATGATGTCTTCTTTGGACAGCACGCCTTCCCCTTCCAGCTCCTTGCGACCGACCCGGCGATTGAACTTCATGCGTCCGACAGCGGAAAGATCATAACGATCGGTGCTGAAAAACAGGTTCTTGAACAGATTCTCCGCGGCATCCTTGGTCGGCGGCTCACCGGGACGCATCATGCGATAAATTTCAATCTGGGCTTCCAACGCTGATTTGGTGCTATCAATTCGCAAGGTATCAGCGATATAGGCACCACGATCCAGATCGTTGGTATACAGCGTCTGGATATCCAGTTCGGCGCCGCCTTGTAATTTCCCCAGTAACTGCTCGGTAATCTCGGTATTGGCTTCGGCCATCAATTCACCGGTTTCGGTATCGATCACATCACGTGCCAGTACCTGACCCACCAGATATTCTGCAGGAACCACGAGTTCTTTCAGACCGGCCTTTTCAATTTCGCGTATGTGACGGGCCGTGATGCGGCGTTCTTTTTCAACAATCACATTGCCTTTCTTGTCCTTGATATCAAACGATGCGGTTTCACCCCTAAGACGTTCAGGCACCAGATGGAGCACAATGCCTTTTTTACCCAGTGTGATATGGTTAGTCTCAAAGAAAATTTCCAGCATATCGACTGTGGAATAGCCAAGCGCGCGCAGCAATATGGTTGCCGGGATCTTGCGGCGGCGATCGATACGACAATACACCATGTCCTTGGGATCAAACTCGAAATCGAGCCAGGAACCGCGGTAAGGAATCACGCGGGCAGAGTAAAGCAGCTTGCCTGAAGAATGGGTCTTGCCCTTGTCATGTTCGAAGAACACACCCGGTGAACGATGTAACTGCGACACAATCACACGTTCGGTCCCATTGATCACAAAGGTGCCGGTACGGGTCATGAGCGGCATTTCACCCATATACACTTCCTGTTCCTTGATGTCCTTCACGACCTTGTTGTTGACGCCAGCTTCCTTGTCATAAATCACCAGGCGCACCTTTACGCGCAGGGAAGCGGCATAGGTAATACCGCGGAGCTGGCATTCCTTGACGTCGAATACCGGATTGGAAAGTGCGTAACTGACATATTCAAGCACGGCATTCCCCGAATAGCTTTCGATCGGGAATACTGACTTGAATGCGGCATGCAGACCTACGTCCTTGCGTTTCTCAGTAGCCACTTCAAGTTGCAGAAACTGGCGAAAAGAATTTACCTGGGTAGCGAGCAGTGGCGGCACGTTAAGAATACTGGGCCGTTTGCCAAAATCCTTACGGATTCTTTTCTTCTCGGTGTAGGAGTAGGTCATGGTCATTCCTCAAAAAATAATCTGTTGCTACTGAATCTTGCGATTGCGCGGATTACAAACCAGCGCATATACAACACACATCAATTTGGTCAGAGCCAGCACATACAGGCCGGCGGCAAAATACCGCCAGCCTGATGCTGATTCGACTGGATGAAACTGCCAACGTTATTTGACTTCGACTGCTGCGCCGGCTTCTTCCAGTTGTTTCTTGATGTCTGCGGCTTCATCCTTGTTAACCCCTTCCTTCACAGTGGACGGCACGCCTTCGACCAGATCCTTGGCTTCTTTCAGACCCAGGCCGGTAATGGCACGGATCACCTTGATGACACCCACCTTGTTTTCACCGAACTTGGTCATGATGACATTGAATTCGGTCTTTTCTTCAGCAGCCGGAGCGGCAGCACCGCCACCCGCAGCAGCCACCGGAGCAGCCGCAACAGCGGCGGACACGCCAAACTTCTCTTCCATTGCCTTGACCAGATCGACCACTTCGAGTACGGTCATGTTGGAAATGGTTTCTAAAATATCTTCTTTAGTGACAGCCATGGTAATTACTCCTAAAAATGGTTTGGTTTCAGATCATTAAATGTGAGTTGGTTCTCTGTCTCAGGCGGCCTTTTTCTTGTCGCCGACAGCCGCGATAGTACGGACCAGTTTGGCATGCGGTTCGTTAAGCGTACGTGCCAGCTGGGCGATCGGGGCCTGCATGACAGCCATGAGCAGACTGATCGCCTGTTCGCGGCTCGGCAGATTGGCCAGTGCCTCGATATCGGACGGCTGCAACAGCTTGCCATCCAGAGCCACCAGCTTGACCACCAGCTTCTCGTTCGCTTTGGCAAAATCGCGGATCACCTTCGCCACGGAACCCGGCTCTTCACGCGAGAACGCGAGCAGCAATGGACCCGTCAGTCCATCACGCATGCATTCAAACCGGGTATTTTCCAGTGCCCGGCGTGCCAGGGTATTCCGCACCACGCGTACGTAAACACCGGCCGCACGCGCAGACTGACGTAACTGCGTCATCTGCTGCACGGTAATGCCGGCATATTCCGCCGCGACGGCTGAAGGAGCATTTGCCGCAACTTCCGCAACCTCACTCACGATTGCTTTTTTTGCTTCAAGTGTAAGTCTCACAACTTGATACTCCCTTGATAGTTAACAGGCTGCGCGTCTTGATGTGTGTCTTCCATACTGCCATGACACCTGATCTCAACCACTGCCTGGGATCACACACAGATGCTGCTGCAGCTTCAAACCCCGAAACCACATCAACATCCACCTGTTACGGTGACCCTCAGGAATGACCTGACTGGGTAACACCGTCTGCGTGAGCTGGCGTATTCGCCATCAAGTTGCCCGCTGTTAACGGACCACACTCACGGTCTTTGACGTTTGATGAGTAATCTCACCAACCCAAAGTCTGTTTTACGTGCCTCGTATCTCGTGAAGCGTATCTCGTATAACGCTTCACTCTTCACGCTTCACGCAGTTAAATCGCTAACGTACTCTGATCGAGTATCAACCCCGGTCCCATAGTGGTGGATACCGAGATTTTCTTCATGTATATGCCTTTGGCTGTGCTCGGCTTGGCCTTGATCAAATCATGCAGGAGCACTTCAAGATTCTCTTTCAGCGCATCAGGTGCAAACGACACCTTGCCAATCACACAATGAATAATGCCGTTCTTGTCCGTGCGGTAACGCACCTGACCAGCCTTGGCATTCTGTACAGCCTGCCTGGTATCCTTGGTCACCGTGCCCACCTTGGGGTTCGGCATCAGGCCTCGCGGGCCCAGTACCTTACCCAGTTTACTGACCTGCGGCATGGCATCCGGCGTGGCAATAATGACCTGATAATCCAGATCACCCGCCAGCATTTTTTCCACCAGATCTTCAAAACCAACCGCATCAGCGCCGGCCGCTTTTGCTGCTTCGGCCTGTTCGCCCTGGGCAATCACCGCGACCTTGACGGACTTACCGGTACCGCGTGGCAATACACTGGAACCGCGTACAGCCTGATCGGTCTTTTTGGGATCGATACCCAAATTGATCGCGACTTCCACAGATTCATCAAATTTCACTTTTGAAACATCTTTAAGCAATTGCAGTGCTTCCAGCACCGGATAGAGTTTCCCGTGCTGCACTTTTTCAACAATCAATTTATTACGTTTGGTCGGCTTCATATTACACCCCCTCGGTCTCGATACCCATGCTGCGAGCCGTACCAGCAATGGTGCGCACGGCGGCATCCAGGCTGGCTGCACTGAGGTCAGGTTGTTTGGTTTTGGCAATTTCCTCGAGCTGCGCGCGCGTCACCTTGCCCACCTTGTTGGAGTTGGGCGTGCCGCTGCCACTCTGTACACCGGCCGCTTTTTTCAACAGATGTGAGGCCGGCGTGGTTTTGGTAATGAAAGTAAAACTCTTGTCGGAATAAACGCTAATCACGACCGGAACCGGCAAACCGGGTTCCATGCCCTGCGTCCTGGCATTGAATGCCTTGCAGAACTCCATGATGTTGACGCCATGCTGACCGAGCGCCGGACCAACGGGCGGACTGGGATTAGCCTGCCCTGCTGCAACCTGCAGCTTGATGTAGGTTTCTATCTTCTTTGCCACTGTAGTCTCCTTGGGTACAAGCGCCTTGCGGCTCCCCGTTTTACTTAGTGATTGGTGATTGGTGAATTGTGATTAGTAGAAATTTTGATGCCAATCACTAATCACCACTCACTATTCACCAGTTAATCTTTCTCGACCTGGCCGAACTCGAGTTCCACCGGTGTCGAACGTCCGAAAATAAGAACGGACACTCGTAACCGGCTCTTTTCGAAATTCACTTCTTCCACAACACCATTGAAATCGGTAAACGGTCCATCAGTCACACGCACTACTTCACCCGGCTCAAACAGAACCTTGGGCTTCGGCCGATCCACGCCATCTTCAACGCGCTGCAAAATCGCATCAGCCTCTGCATCCGTAATGGGCGCCGGCTTGTCACTGGTGCCACCGATAAATCCGAGTACCTTGGGTGCATCCTTGACCAGATGCCAGGTATCATCATCCATTTCCATCTGTACCAGCACATAGCCCGGAAAAAATTTCCGGTCACTCTTGCGCTTTTTGCCATCACGCATTTCTACAACTTCTTCAGTCGGCACCAGAATGTTTCCAAACTTTTCCTGCAACCCGCTGCGTTGTATACGATCCTTGAGCGTACGCATCACATAGTCTTCAAAACCTGAATACGCGTGCACGACATACCAGCGTAAGGCCATCGCGATCAACCTCTCGTACCCAGTATTGAGCCTATGGCCCAGCCCAGGAATGCGTCCAGTCCCCACAGAATCAGCGCAATGATGATCACCATGCCAATCACGATCAGCGTGGTCTGTACTGTTTCTTCGCGCGTAGGCCAGACAACCTTGCGGACTTCGATTTGCGAGCCCTGCAGAAATGCCCAGATCTGCCGGCCTTTTTCAGTCTGCAGCATGATGGCCGCGGCAGCGGCCACAGCAATCAATATCCCGATGACCCGCAATACTGCGGATTGCTCCGGGAAAACATAAAATGCCGTTGTTGCTGCAATCACCAGCAACAGCGCGGCGACGATCTTTACAGTATCGAGCCGGTTGCTGCCTGTTGCTGCTGTTTCAACTTTAGAATTCATACCTGTCCTGTTTCACGTTCAAAAACCAGCCTGTGCTGCAAGTTGCGTCTGGCAGGCCAGGAGGGAATCGAACCCCCAACCTGCGGTTTTGGAGACCGCCGCTCTGCCAATTGAGCTACTGGCCTATGTTAAACACATTGCCCGCCATCCCTGGCGCAACCGATAGCCTTGCGGATAAACCGGCCCGGACTTCCACTGTCCGGGCGCTCAGCGGGAAAAATGTCCACTGGACATTTTTCTTGATCCGCTTCGCCCAATTGAGCTACTGGCCTTAAACACTTTGGGGCCGAAGAACAGGCGACAGAGATCAGTTTCATAATTTACCGAGCTCCGTCGCCTGATCCCTGGCCCCTTGATTTTCTGGCTATTTAATCACCTTGGTAACAACACCGGCACCCACAGTCCGGCCACCCTCACGAATCGCAAACC
>CAYZJI010000028.1:0-8941 GCA_964479045.1 uncultured Enterobacteriaceae bacterium | reverse complement strand
ACCTTGGTAACAACACCGGCACCCACAGTCCGGCCACCCTCACGAATCGCAAACCGCGAACCGTCTTCCATCGCAATCGGCGAGATCAACGTCACCACCATCTTCACATTGTCCCCCGGCATCACCATCTCCGTCCCCGCCGGTAACTCCACCGAACCCGTCACGTCCGTGGTCCGGAAATAAAACTGCGGACGATACCCCTTGAAGAACGGCGTATGACGGCCACCTTCATCCTTGCCCAGAATGTACACTTCCGCCTCAAACGTCGTATGCGGCGTAATCGCCCCCGGCTTGCCCAGCACCTGCCCACGTTCCACTTCTTCACGCTTCGTCCCACGCAGCAACACACCTACGTTGTCACCCGCCTGGCCCTGGTCGAGAAGCTTGCGGAACATCTCAACACCCGTACAGACGGTCTTCGTCGTCGGCTTGATGCCCACAATCTCCACTTCATCTCCCACCTTCACAATCCCGCGCTCAATACGCCCGGTCACCACCGTGCCACGACCCGAAATACTGAACACGTCTTCAATCGGCATCAGAAACGGCTTGTCTATCTCACGCACCGGCTCCGGTATGTACGTGTCCAGCGCTTCATACAATTCATCAATCTTCTTGACCCACTCCGCCTCGCCCGCAATCGCCTTCGTCGCTGAACCCCGGATAATCGGGGTGTCGTCACCCGGAAATCCATACTTGTTCAGCAGGTCTCTGACTTCCATCTCCACCAGATCCAACAGCTCCGCGTCATCCACCAGGTCGCACTTGTTCAGCCACACGACAATCTTCGGTACGTTCACCTGCTTCGCCAAGAGCACATGCTCCCGCGTCTGCGGCATCGGGCCATCCGTCGCACTCACCACCAGTATCGCTCCGTCCATCTGCGCCGCACCCGTAATCATGTTCTTCACATAGTCCGCATGGCCCGGGCAGTCCACGTGCGCATAGTGGCGGTTCGGCGTGGAATACTCCACATGACTCGTCGCAATCGTCAGAATCTTCGTCGCGTCACGACGCCCCTGACTTTCAGAAGCCTTCGCCACTTCGTCATACGGCACGTACTTCGCCCAGCCACGGTCAGAACTCACCTTCGTCAGCGCCGCCGTCAGCGTCGTCTTGCCATGGTCCACGTGACCTATCGTGCCCACATTCACATGCGGCTTCGTTCTTTCAAATTTCTCCTTGGACATGGCGTATACCTCTTCTTTAATCTGGTTTGGTTCAGTTTAAATAGTTATTTTTTGACGATGCTCTCGGCAATGTTGGCCGGAACTTCGTTGTATTTGGCAAATTCCATTGTGTATGTCGCGCGGCCTTGCGTGGCGGAGCGTAGATCGGTGGCATAACCGAACATTTCGGACAATGGCACTTCAGCGCGGATGATTTTTCCGGCCGGAGAATCTTCAGTACCCTGCAGGATACCGCGCCGGCGATTGAGGTCACCGTTGACCGTGCCCAGATATTCTTCCGGTGATACCACTTCAACCTTCATGATGGGCTCAAGTATGACCGGCCTGGCCTGTTTTACACCTTCCTTGAACCCCATCGAGCCGGCGATTTTAAAGGCCATTTCGCTGGAGTCAACATCATGATAGGAGCCATCAAAAATACTGACTTTCACGTCGACCACCGGATAACCGGCGATAACACCATTTTTCATGGCTTCCTGGATACCTTTATCAACAGCAGGGATATATTCCTTGGGTACCACACCACCGACGATTTCGTTTACAAATTCATAACCGGTGCCGGATTGCATCGGCTCAATCTTCAATACCACGTGTCCGTACTGACCACGGCCACCGGACTGGCGCACAAATTTTCCTTCGGCTTTTTCCACAGTCTTGCGGATGGTTTCCCGGTAGGCCACCTGGGGTTTGCCCACATTGGCTTCCACTTTGAATTCACGCTTCATGCGATCCACGATGATTTCGAGATGCAGTTCGCCCATACCGGAAATAATGGTCTGGCCGGATTCCTCGTCGGTTTTCACACGGAAAGACGGATCTTCCTGGGCGAGTTTGCTCAAGGCCATGCCCATCTTTTCCTGATCGGCCTTGGTCTTGGGTTCAACGGCAACGGCAATCACCGGTTCCGGGAATTCCATGCGCTCCAGCGTAATAATGTTATCGATATCACACAGGGTGTCACCGGTCGTGACATCCTTGAGTCCGACGGCTGCAGCGATATCACCGGCACGCACTTCCTTGATTTCTTCACGGCTGTTGGCATGCATCTGCAGAATGCGGCCAACGCGCTCTTTTCTGCTTTTCACCGGGTTATAAATCGTATCACCGGATTTCAACACACCGGAATAAACACGGAAAAAAGTCAGTGTACCCACAAATGGATCGGTTGCGATCTTGAAGGCAAGAGAAGCAAACGGCTCTTCGTCGGAAGAATGACGTTCTGCTTCGGTTTCTGCTGCATCATCCAGAATGCCCTTGATCGGAGGTTTGTCTACCGGCGAGGGTAAATACTCAATCACCCCATCCAGCACGGCCTGTACACCCTTGTTCTTGAATGCAGAACCACAGAAGACCGGTACAATTTCATTTTTTAATGTACGGGAACGGATACCATTCTTGATTTCAATTTCAGTGAGGGGTTCACCGCCCAGATATTTTTCGGTGAGTTCTTCAGAGGATTCTGCTGCAGCTTCCACCATGCGATCACGCCAGGTGTTACACAGATCCTGCATATCTGCAGGAATGTCACGCAATTCAAACTTCATGCCCTGGGTAGCTTCATCCCACCAGATGGCCTTCATCTTGACGAGATCAATAACACCTGCAAATTTTTCTTCAGCCCCGATCGGTAATTGCATGGGCACAGCCGCGGCGCCAAGACGGCTCTTGATCTGCTCAACCACACGCAGGAAATTCGCGCCGGCACGATCCATCTTGTTAACAAAGGCAACTCGCGGGACACCATATTTGTTGGCCTGACGCCAGACGGTTTCGGATTGCGGCTCGACGCCGCCGACCGCGCAGAACAGAACGACAGCGCCATCCAGCACACGCAAGCTGCGCTCGACTTCAATGGTGAAATCTACGTGGCCGGGAGTGTCAATAATATTGATGCGATGTTCGGGGAACTGCTTGTCCATGCCACTCCAGAAACAGGTGGTGGCGGCGGAGGTAATGGTAATACCACGTTCCTGCTCCTGCTCCATCCAGTCCATGGTCGCAGCGCCATCATGCACTTCACCGATCTTGTGAGATTTACCGGTGTAGAACAGTACGCGTTCAGTCGTCGTCGTTTTTCCGGCATCAATATGCGCGGAAATTCCGATATTACGATAGCGTTCGATGGCGGTAGTTCTGGGCATGGATAGTCAGGCTCTTCAGGATGCGTATGATGATTACCAGCGATAATGGGAGAAGGCTTTGTTGGCTTCTGCCATTTTATGTGTGTCTTCTTTCTTCTTGATGGCCGAGCCTTTGTTATCACAGGCATCGATCAATTCACCGGCCAGACGCAAACCCATATTTTTTTCACCACGGGATTTCGCGGCATCCACCAGCCAGCGCATGGCCAGTGCGGTACTGCGATCATGACGGACTTCCACCGGAATCTGATAAGTAGCACCACCCACACGACGGGATTTTACTTCCACCAAAGGACGGGAATTCTCAAGCGCCTTGGTAAAAACTTCGAGCGCATCACCTTTATTTTTGTTCTTGATTTCATCGAGCGCGCCATAAACGATTTTTTCCGCAACGGACTTCTTGCCCTTGCGCATCACCATATTGATGAATCTGGCCAGGGTCTGGTTATGGAATTTCGGATCCGGCAGGACTTCCCTTTTTTCGGCGACTCTTCTTCTGGACATGGTGATTACCCTATATATAACGATCAGGATTTGGGACGTTTGGCGCCGTATTTGGAACGGCCCTGACGGCGGTCACTGACACCGGAGGTGTCGAGTGTCCCGCGCACGGTGTGATAACGGACACCCGGCAAATCCTTCACACGGCCGCCGCGAATCAGAATTACGGAATGTTCCTGCAGATTGTGGCCTTCACCACCAATATAGGTGGTGACTTCATAACCATTGGTCAGGCGGACACGGGCAACTTTACGGAGGGCGGAATTGGGTTTTTTCGGAGTGGTGGTATAGACGCGCGTACACACGCCGCGTTTCTGCGGACTGGATTGCAGTGCCGGCACAGTACTCTTACTGCGCTGCTGCCTGCGCCCTTTTCTGACGAGTTGGTTAATCGTTGCCATATAAAATCAATATGTATCCCAAGTGTCCTGAATCGCGTTTTCAACTTTTCATCAAGGCATAGACAACGTCCGCCGTATATCCGGGTGGTTTCCCATCAGACACACGGCGCCAAAATTTTTTTGGATAGCCTGAGTGATGTAATGACCTGCTTTAACGCCGTGAACCGATCCAGATCCACGCACTTTCGCAGGCCGCAAATAAGACAGGCTGGGGGTAGCACCCCCAGCCCGTCAAAGAGGCGGAATTCTATGCCCTTGTATGCAAACCTGTCAAGGCTGCAAAGGCGATAAACTTCAACCTGCTGAAGCCCCCTCCGTCGGCATGGATTCCTGACCGGCAGGTTCCACCTGCCCCAGTATTTCCTGCCCTTGCGCCTCGGCCGTTGTGCCTTCTCCGGTCTGTTTTTGCTGGCGTTTCCGGGCATTGTGGTAGGCAAGGCCGGTACCCGCCGGAATAAGACGGCCGACTATGACATTTTCCTTTAAACCACGGAGATCATCACGTTTGCCGTTGACGCTCGCTTCGGTCAATACCCGGGTGGTCTCCTGGAAAGAAGCCGCCGAAATGAACGACTCGGTTGAAAGTGAGGCCTTGGTAATACCCAGTAACACCGGCTCCCACTGCGCTGGGCCTTTGTTATCGGCCAGTACGCGTTCATTCTCTTCCAGAACCCGTGCTTTTTCGACCTGCTCGCCCTTGAGGAAGGTGGTATCGCCTGGCTCGGTGATCTCGGACTTGCGCAGCATCTGGCGCACGATCACTTCAATGTGCTTGTCGTTGATCTTCACACCCTGAAGGCGATAGACCTCCTGGATCTCATTAATAATGTAGTTGGTGAGTGCATGCACCCCCTTGAGACGCAGGATGTCATGCGGTGCCGGAGGGCCGTCTGCGATGCTTTCGCCCTTCTCCACATGTTCACCCTCAAACACAGTGACATGCCGCCATTTGGGAATCAGTTCTTCATGCTTGTTTCCGTCGGAATCAGCAATTATCAGACGCTGCTTGCCCTTGGTGTCCTTGCCAAAGCTGATCGTACCGGAGATTTCCGCCAAGATGGCCGGCTCCTTGGGTTTACGGGCTTCGAACAGATCAGCTACACGCGGCAAACCACCGGTGATGTCACGGGTCTTCAGAGATTCCTGTGCCAGACGGGCAATCACGTCACCCACCTTGACCTCAGAACCATCAGTTACATTAATAACTGCTTTGGGCGGCAATATATAATGTGCGGTCTGATCGGTACCCGGAATCTTGAGTTCCTTGCCTTTGGCGTCTACCAGCTTCACCATCGGACGCATGTCCTTGGCGGCAGAACCACGGGTCTTGGGATCAGCAATCACATAGTTGGTCAGGCCGGTGATTTCATCGACCTGACGATCGACCGTAACGCCTTCCACGATGTCCGAAAACTGCACGGTACCCGCCACTTCCGTGATGACCGGATGGGTATGCGGATCCCATTCCGCCACCACCTGGCCGGCCTTGATTTCCTGTCCATCCGTAGCACTGAGGACTGCGCCGTACGGAATCTTGTAACGTTCACGCTCGCGACCCACATCATCCTGAATCGTGACTTCACCGGAACGTGAGACGACGACCTGATGGCCACTGTCCTGCTTCAGCAATTTCACGTTATGCAGTTTCAGTGTCCCGCCGTTTTTGACTTCAATGTTGCTGACAGCCGCGGCACGAGAAGCAGCACCACCAATATGGAAGGTACGCATGGTCAGCTGGGTACCGGGTTCGCCGATGGACTGTGCGGCCACAACGCCGACAGCTTCACCGATGCTGACCAGATGCCCGCGGCCCAGATCACGGCCATAACAATTGGCACAGATACCATAACGGGTTTCACAGGTAATAGCCGAACGCACTATCACCTGATCAATACCGGTCTGATCCAGCACCTTGACCCAATGTTCATCCAGCAATGTTCCAGCTGTAATAACCACTTCCTCCGTTCCCGGACGCAGCGCATCCACAGCCAGTACGCGACCCAGCACGCGATCCGCCAGTGCCTCAACTACATCGCCACCCTCGATTAACGGTGTAACGGTGAAGCCTTCTGAGGTTCCGCAATCAACTTCGGTCACTACCAGATCCTGCGCAACATCGACCAGACGCCGTGTGAGATAACCGGAGTTGGCGGTCTTCAATGCGGTGTCGGCCAAACCTTTGCGGGCACCGTGGGTGGAAATGAAGTATTGCAATACGTTCAATCCTTCACGGAAATTGGCTGTGATCGGTGTTTCAATAATAGAACCATCCGGTTTCGCCATGAGACCGCGCATACCGGCCAATTGGCGAATCTGGGCGGCGGAACCACGGGCACCGGAGTCCGCCATCATAAAGATGGAATTGAATGACACCTGCTTGACGTCCTTGCCTTCCCGGTTTTTGATCGTGTCCGTACCGAGTTTGTCCATCATGGCCTTGGCCACCTGATCATTGGTGTGTGACCAGATATCCACGACCTTGTTATAACGTTCGCCGTTGGTAATGAGACCCGAAGAATACTGATCTTCAAAATTCTTCACCTGCATTTCGGCTTTCTGGATGATGTCACTCTTCTGATCCGGCACTACCATATCTTCAATGCCTATCGAAATACCGGCACGGGTAGAATTGGCAAAACCGGTGTACATCAGCTTGTCGGCGAAAATCACCGTGGTCTTGAGACCGAGCGTACGATATGCCGTGTTGATCAACGCCGAAATGGCTTTCTTGTTCATATCGCGGTTGACCAGCGCAAACGGCAGGCCATCCGGCAGGATATTGGACAACAGGGCGCGGCCGGCCGTGGTGTCATAACGCTTCATGGTGATGACACGCTCACCATTTTCATCAAACATGGCCTCACGAATGCGCACCTTGACGCGCGCATGCAGGTCCAGCACACCCGATTCATAGGCACGATGCACTTCGTCGGTGTCCGCAAAAGACATGCCGGTACCCTTGGCGGCAACAGATTCACGCGTCATGTAATAGAGCCCCAGCACCACGTCCTGCGTCGGCACGATAATCGGCTCGCCGTTGGCCGGAGACAGGACGTTGTTGGTCGCCATCATCAAGGTACGGGCTTCCAATTGTGCTTCCACAGACAGCGGTACGTGCACTGCCATCTGGTCACCGTCGAAGTCGGCGTTGAATGCAGTACACACCAGCGGATGCAACTGAATCGCCTTGCCTTCAATCAGGATCGGCTCGAAAGCCTGGATGCCCAGACGATGCAGGGTTGGTGCGCGGTTCAGTAATACCGGATGTTCACGAATGACTTCTTCGAGGACGTCCCACACTTCCGGACCTTCACGTTCGACCAGCTTCTTGGCTGCTTTGATGGTAGTCGCAAGTCCGCGGCGTTCCAGCTTGCTGAAAATAAATGGTTTGAAGAGTTCCAGTGCCATCTTCTTCGGAATACCGCACTGGTGCAGTTTGAGTGTCGGACCGACCACGATGACGGAACGGCCGGAATAATCGACGCGTTTACCGAGCAGGTTCTGGCGGAAGCGGCCCTGCTTGCCCTTGATCATGTCCGCCAGTGACTTCAGCGGCAGCTTGTTGGTGCCGGTGATGGCACGGCCACGGCGGCCGTTGTCCAGCAGCGCATCCACTGCTTCCTGCAGCATACGCTTTTCGTTACGCACAATGATGTCCGGCGCATTCAGATCGAGCAAACGCTTCAGACGGTTATTGCGGTTAATTACGCGGCGATAAAGATCGTTCAGATCAGAGGTTGCAAAACGGCCGCCATCCAGAGGCACCAGCGGACGCAGTTCCGGCGGCAACACCGGCAGCACTTTCATCACCATCCACTCCGGCTTGTTACCGGACGCGAGGAAAGCTTCCAGCAACTTGAGACGCTTGGAAATCTTCTTCAGCTTGGTTTCGGATTTGGTTTGCGGAATTTCTTCACGCAGGGATGCCACTTCACCGGCAATATCAATGGTAGCCAGTAATTCATGGATCGCTTCAGCGCCCATGCGAGCATCAAATTCATCGCCATATTGTTCAATGGCTTCCAGATAACTTTCTTCAGTGAGCAAACCGCCGCGTTCGAGTTCAGTCATGCCGGGATCAATAACGACATACGCTTCGAAATACAACACACGTTCGATCTCGCGCAGCGTCATGTCGAGCAACAATCCCATGCGTGATGGCAGGGACTTCAGATACCAGATGTGCGCGACCGGGCTCGCCAGTTCAATATGGCCCATACGTTCGCGACGCACCTTGGACAGTGTGACTTCAACACCACACTTTTCGCAGACTACACCACGATGCTTGAGGCGTTTGTATTTACCACACAGACATTCATAGTCCTTCACCGGACCAAAGATCTTGGCACAGAACAGTCCATCACGTTCCGGTTTGAACGTACGATAGTTAATAGTCTCAGGCTTCTTCACCTCGCCATAGGACCAGGAACGGATTTTCTCGGGCGAAGCCAGACCGATCGAAATCGCATCGAACTCCTCTGCCTGACCCTGTTGTTTCAGCAATTTAAGCAAGTCTTTCAAGGGAAGTACCTCCAGAAGACACAAGTTTGATTCTGTTGGGCATCATGAGCGGCCATCATCTAGTTCTGTTCCAGTTCGATGTCTATACCGAGCGAACGGATTTCCTTGACCAGCACGTTGAAGGATTCCGGCTTACCGGCCTCCATGCGATGATCACCGTCGACGATATTCTTGTACATCTTGGTAC
>CAYZJI010000027.1:0-9282 GCA_964479045.1 uncultured Enterobacteriaceae bacterium | reverse complement strand
TTTGTATCCCTCCTATAAAATCTACCCGGAATTCATGATTTTTTTGATGACGGTTGTGTAATCAGCCGGTATCATTGCTGGGCTCGTATACAGGCGAGTCTTTTTTTTTGTAACCTTCTGAAATTACTGGGACTATCGATTGACAACGACGGCTTTATAAAGTATTGTGCGCCGCACAAAAAACTATAATATCAGCGGCATTAGCAGTTACAAACCAGCAACCTGCCAACAATGATGATTACAAAGAACTCTACCCTGACCCATCAGGATGTGCCCTGCCCGTTCTGCAGCTTGCTGTGTGATGATTTGGAGATATCCAGTCAGAAAGACCGCCTGAAAGTCGTTAAAAACGGTTGCCACCGGGCTAAAAGCCAGATTGAACGTAATCGCACACCACTCAAACCACGAATCAAAGGCAAAGACTGCTCATTGGACGAGGCGATAGCACAAGCAACCAACATCCTGCATCATGCCAATCAGCCGCTGTTCTCAGGCCTGGCAACAGACATCAACGGTATGCGTTCAACGCTGGCACTCGCAGAAATCACTGGCGCTGTCGTTGACCATATGCACAGTGAAGGCGCATTCAGGAATATTAAAGTATTGCAGGATCATGGCTGGATGATGACCACACTGGCGGAAATAAAGAACCGTGCCGACCTGATTATTCTTGCCGGCACCGATGCCATTTCCAATTATCCAAGATTTTTTGAACGTATCGTCTGGAATGACAATAGCCTCAGTGGCAATAACAATAAAAAGCGCAAGATTGTCTATATCGGAGACAATCTGGACACCAGCCACGGAAAGCAGCCGTCCGGTAAACAAGCACTCAATATTCGCTGCAAGCAGGATCAAATCAGTGAAATTATCGCCACACTGCATGCCCTGGTAGCAGATAATAAAATTGACAAGCCTGCAATTGCAGGCATAAGTCTGACCGAACTGGAATCACTTGCCAGACAGATGCGAGCGGTAAAGTATGGCGTCATTGTATGGGCGCCGGGTGAACTCAACTTCGCTCATGCCGAACTCACCATACTTTATATATGCGAACTGATTAAATACATGAACCGCACTACACGTTTTGCCGGTTTTTCCCTCGGCGGAAATGATGGCGGTGTGAGTGCACAGAATGTCACTGCATGGCAAAGTGGCTATCCTATGCGGGTCAGCTACAGCAAGGGTTTCCCGGATTATGATCCACACAGGTATTCCGCCACGAATGTACTGAAGCGTCATGAAGTCGATGCACTCCTCTGGATATCCAGTTTTGGTACCACCATAAAACCGCCCAAAGCCAGTATCCCTTCCATCATACTGGCTGATACGGCCATACGCATGGACTATACACCAGATGTTTTTATCCCCGTTTCCACCCCGGGAATCGATCACACCGGTCAGCTGATCCGCACGGATAATGTCGTATCGTTGTCACTCAAGCAGTTGCGTCAGAGCGCCTGTCCGAGTGTATCCACTGTTCTGAACCGTCTGTTAAATTCACTGGGTAATAACAATGCTGATTAAGCTCTCTGGTGGAACTGTTTATGATCCTGTTCACGGCATTAATGGTGAACAACGGGATATATATATCCGTGACGGCAAAATTACCCGCAAACCAGGCCCGCAGGAACGCATAGGCAAAACGTACGATCTGTCCGGTCAGGTCGTCATGGCCGGTGCCATTGATATTCATACCCACATCGGGGGCGGCAAGGTCAATATCGCCCGCATGCTGTTGCCGGAAGATCACCGTCATAACCCTGTTACGAGAACAGCCCTCACCCGCGCAGGTTCCGGCCATGTTGCACCGTCAACACTGACGACTGGATACCGTTATGCGGAAATGGGTTATACCGCCTGTTTCGAACCGGCCATGCTACCCGTCAATGCCCGGCAGGCGCATATGGAAATGGCTGATATCCCAATCGTTGACAAGGGTGCTTACGCCATGCTTGGCAGTGATGATTTCTTTCTGCGCATGCTGGCATCCAACAAGGACCATGCCGCCATCACCGATTATGTCGGCTGGACCATTAATGCCAGCCAGGCTATGGGCATCAAGGTGGTTAATCCTGGCGGGATCAGCGCATTCAAATTCAACCAGCGCAAACTGGATCTGGATGAAATCAATCAGCACTACAATGTAACACCCAGGCAAATTCTAAAATCGCTGGCCCGGGCTGTTCGCGAATTAGGCATCCCTCACCCTCTACATGTGCACGGTTGTAATCTGGGCGTGCCGGGGAATATGCAAACGACACTGGAAACTATCCGCGCTGTTGAAGGCATGCCCATGCACCTGACCCATATCCAGTTCCATAGTTATGGTACGGAAGGCGATCGCAAGTTCTCCTCCGGTGCCGCACAGATTGCGGAAGCCGTTAATGCCAATCCGAATATTTCCATAGACGTAGGCCAGATTATGTTCGGCCAGACAGTTACCGCCTCCGGCGACACCATGCTGCAATACAATGGGCACTGGCATGCCCATCCCAAAAAATGGGTCGTGATGGATATCGAATGCGATGCGGGTTGCGGAGTGGTTCCGTTCAGGTATCGCGACAAAAATTTTGTCAACGCGCTACAGTGGGCAATTGGTCTTGAGCTGTTCCTGCAAGTTAATGATCCCTGGCGCATATTCCTGACAACGGATCATCCCAATGGCGCACCTTTCACAACCTATCCGCATCTGATCCGGTTGTTGATGGATCGCAGCTTTAGAAACGACATGTTGTCCACTATCAACAAACATGCCGCTGCAGTGAGCATACTTGGCAGTCTGGATCGCGAATACTCGCTGTATGAAATTGCGATTATGACCCGGGCCGCACCTGCCCGCAGCCTGGGCCTGAAAAACCGCGGACATCTGGGCGCGGGCGCAGCAGCCGATATTACTGTTTACAATGATTTAAGAAATCGTGAAAAAATGTTTGAAAAACCGGCATATGTTTTCAAGGATGGCGAACTGATCGCACAAAATGGAAAAATTGTGAAAGTGGTTAGCGGCAGCACCCATACATTGCGACCTGAATATGATCGCAGTATTGAACGTTCACTGAAACAGTATTTTGATCGCTATATGACTGTGCAATTCGATAATTTCAGGGTAAAGGATGATGAGATCACAGATCTGGGCAAAGGCAACATTATTGTTCAACCCTGTCAGTGAGACACTACTGTGAAGATTAACGGCGTAACCATTGACGATACATTTGCTGAAGCTTTCCCCATGAAAGCGACACGGATTATTATCACCGCAATGACACTGAAATGGGCCTATCGAGCGGCGAACTCGATTACGGGATTTGCCTCATCTGTCATCGGTTGTGGTATTGAATCCGCCATTGAACAGGAACTGAATCCATCAGAAACGCCGGACGGCAGACCGGGCATTGCGGTAATGGTTTTCGCCATGTCGGCCAAGGATCTGGAAATACAGGTCCCCAGACGCGTTGGCCAGTCAGTTATGACCGCGGCTACCACAGCCTGTTATGCCGGACTGCACAGCGAGAAGGAAATTCCGCTTGGTAAATCGCTGCGTTATTTCGGAGATGGCCATCAGATATCCAAAATGATCAACGGTCGGCGCTTCTGGCGCATTCCGGTCATGCATGGCGAATTTGTATGTGAGGAAACTACGGGAGTCACCAGCGCCATAGGCGGCGGTAATTTTCTGGTCATGGGCAAGACCGCCCGTCATGCCCTGACGGCTTGTGAAAAAGCCATCGAGGAAATCAAGAAAGTCCAGGGTGTCATCACCGCATTCCCCGGGGGTATCGTTGGCTCAGGTTCCAAAGTGGGTTCCAAATATAAGTTTCTGTCGGCTTCAACCAATGAAGCTTACTGCCCTACGCTTAAGGGTCAGGTCAAGTCCGAACTGTCCAAAGAAGTGGGGTCTGTACTGGAAATCGTGATTGATGGTTTGAACGAAGACGTGATCAAGGAAGCCATGCGTGCCGGCATACTGGCTGTATGCGCCTACGGACCCAAAAAAGGTATTTACCGCGTCAGCGCCGGTAATTATGGCGGCAATCTGGGCGCCTATCATTTCCATTTGAAGGATGTTCTCAAATGAAGCCCATGATCTTCAAACTGAAAATCAAACCGGAATTTACCCTGGATATTTCTCCTCTGACACCGGACAAACTAAAGGGTAAAAAGATTACCCAGATTAAATCCATCCGTCTGAGTTATGGGAAACAGCGAAAGCCGGTAAATGATTTATTCGTTGTTTCAGGATCTGATACAGATACACTTAAGTTTGTCGACGGTACTGACAAACTCACCGCCGTGGGTCAGGATATGAGCCATGGCAGGATAGAAGTCGACGGTGATGTTGGTAATCTTGCCGGACAGTATATGCGTGGCGGCTCAATACATATCAAGGGAAATGCAGGTTCATGGATCGGTAACAGTATGAAAAACGGGTTCATCGAAATTTCCGGGAATACCGGTGATTATCTGGGCGCCGGACTACCCGGAGATCCCTATGGCATGTCTGATGGACTCATTCTGGTACATGGTAATGCAGGTGACCGTGTGGGTGACCGTATGCGTCGTGGCATGATTATTATCAATGGCAATGCCGGGGATTATTGTGGCAGCCGTATGGGTGCAGGTACTATCATTATACTTGACAAAGCCGGCAACCATTCCGGTTTTGGCATGAAACGTGGAACCATTATACTCGCCAAACAACCCAAACATATTTCCGCCACTTTCAAAAGCTGTGGCAATCTCAAAATGCAGTTCTTGCGCCTGTTATTCAAACAACTGGGTGAAATGGGTGCGCAATTCAATATTTTCAGAAAATACGGGCCGGAAGTACATCGTTTTGCCGGCGATCTTGCCAGTAACGGTAAAGGTGAAATCCTGATTCTGCAAATGATAAAACCGGAAATAGTCTAGTCATATATGAAACGTACACGTGGAAAGAAAGGCCGTATCATGGGCCGTACCATGGACCAGAAGGCCTTGCTGGAAGTCCGTGATCTTCTCGGTGATGAACCACGCCGCCGGGATTTGTTGATTGAACACCTGCACAAAATTCAGGATCATTTTCATCATATTTCCAACCGGCACATCATGGCTCTGGCCATGGAAATGAACCTGCCCATGGCGGAAGTCTATGAAACCGCCACTTTTTATCATCACTTCGACGTAACCAAAGAAGGGCAGACTCCACCGCCGCCACTGACCGTTCGTGTGTGTGAATCGGTGACCTGTGAGATGTTTGGTGCACGGAAACTGATTGCTGATCTCAATTCTGAAGCGTTTGGCAAGGTACGTATCCAGCCAGTTCCCTGCGTGGGTCGTTGTCATGCCGCACCTGTTGCGACAGTCGGCACGTTTCCTGTGGAAAAGGCCAATGTTGCCGCCATCAAGGAAGCAATTGCAAAAAAGAAAACCAAAGCCATCATGCCGGACTGCCTGTCCTATGATCAATACCGTGCCAGCGGTGGTTACAAAACATTGCTGGATTGCGTCAATGGCAAACACAGCCGTGAGGACATCATCAAAACGATGGAGGACTCAAATTTACGCGGGTTAGGCGGTGCCGGGTTTCCAACTGGAAGGAAATGGCGAATACTGAGCCAGCAACCGAAACCCAAGCATATCGCCATCAATATTGATGAAGGTGAACCAGGCACTTTCAAGGACCGTCATTATCTGGAACGTGATCCACATCGTTTTATTGAAGGCACACTGATTGCACACTGGGCCATCGAAGCCGATGTGGTTTATATCTATCTGCGTGATGAATATGCCGGCTGCCGAACGATGCTGGAACGTGAACTTGCACTGTTAAAAAAGAACCCGCCCTGTTCATTACCTGAAATTTACTTGCGCCGTGGGGCAGGTGCCTATATTTGTGGTGAAGAATCAGCCATGATTGAATCCATTGAGGGCAAAAAAGGCATGCCTCGGTTACGTCCGCCTTATGTTGCCCAGGTGGGCCTGTTTGGCCGGCCAACGCTTGAACAAAACATGGAATCCATGCATTGGGTGCGTGATATTATTGAAAAAGGTGCCTCCTGGTTTGCTTCTCATGGACGCCATGATCGTAAAGGACTGCGTTCCTTCTCCGTCAGTGGCCGTATACAAAAACCCGGCGTTCATCTCGCACCCGCAGGCATCACCATGCGTGAACTGATAGATGAATATTGCGGCGGCATGTTACCGGGTCATACGTTCTACGGTTATTTTCCAGGCGGCGCTTCTGGCGGCATACTTCCTGCTTCCATGGGTGACATACCCCTCGATTTCGATACACTGCAACCTTACGGTTGCTTTATCGGCTCTGCCGCTATTGTTGTGCTGTCTGATCAGGACAGTGCCAAGGCAATGGCACTGAATGCCATGCGTTTCTTTGAAGACGAATCCTGCGGCCAGTGTACGCCCTGTCGCGTTGGCACGGCCAAGGCAGTAAAATTAATGGAGCAAAAGGAATGGAATCAGCCACTACTGGAGGAACTGGCCCGTGCCATGGAAGATGCATCGATTTGCGGGCTCGGACAGGCAGCACCGAACCCGTTACGCTGTGCTATGAAATACTTTCCCGAGGAATTTGAATAATGGCTGCTAACCCGAAATTCATGGATCAACCGGTTACACGCTTTACCCTGAATGGTGAGGCGCTGGAAGCGTATGGTGATGAAACCATATTGCAGGCTGCCAAACGTAATAATATTGAAATACCACATCTCTGTTACAAGGACGGTTACCGTCCCGACGGCAATTGCCGCGCTTGTGTCGTAGAAATCAAGGGCGAGCGGGTGCTGGCGCCCTCCTGCTGTCGTAAACCCGCTGAAGACATGGAGGTGATAAGTAATAATGAACGCGCCACACATTCCCAGAAACTGGTGCTGGAGTTGTTATTATCTGATATGCCGCAGCAGGGCAAATCACCCTACAAACTGAATTCCGAACTGGATCAGTGGGCCGATAAACTCGATATTTACAATCCCCGCTTCCCGCAAAGAGAACAGCCGAAATCTGATTTAAGCCATCCGGCCATTGCAGTCAATCTGGACGCCTGTATTCAATGTACGCGTTGTGTGCGTGCCTGCCGTGAAGAACAGGTTAATGATGTCATAGGTTATGCTTACCGTGGCAAGCATGCTGAAATTGTATTCGATATGGGCGAACCTATGGGCGAAAGTACCTGTGTAGCCTGTGGTGAATGCGTACAGGCATGCCCTACTGGCGCGTTAATGCCGGCAAGAAATGTTGGATTGGTCGAGCCAGACAAGAAAGTAGATTCCGTATGTCCATATTGCGGCGTAGGCTGTCTGCTGACATTCAATGTCAAAAACAACCACATTCAATATGTTGATGGCCGGGATGGCCCGGCCAACAAGAGCCGGTTGTGTGTGAAAGGCCGTTACGGATTTGATTACGTGCATCATCAAGATCGTCTCAGCAAACCATGGATACGCAAAGAAGGTATGGAAAAAACACCAGCGTTGATTGACGCGATTGACATGAAAAAATATTTCCGTGAAGCCACTTGGGAAGAGGCACTGGAACTGGCTGCAGGCGGCCTCAAGAAAATCCGGGATGAAAAAGGTTCTCAGGCACTGGCCGGTTTTGGTTGCGCCAAAGGCAGTAATGAGGAAGCGTATCTGTTCCAGAAACTGGTACGTACCGGCTTTGGTACCAACAATGTCGATCATTGTACTCGTCTCTGCCATGCTTCATCTGTTGCTGCCCTGCTCGAAACTATCGGCTCAGGTGCCGTTTCCAATCAGGTCGCAGATGGCTCTGATGCTGATGTCATAATCGTCATCGGGGCCCGCCCCAATGATAATCATCCGGTAGCCGCTACATTTCTTAAAAATGCGGCTGAACGTGGCAAAAAACTGATTGTAATCGAACCATATGGATCAGAACTTTCGTTACACGCTTCATACTTCCTGCAATTGCGTCCGGGCACGGATGTGTTATTACTGAATGGCATGATGCACACCATACTCAGTGAAAATCTGTATAACCAGGCGTTTATAGAACAGCACACAGATGGTTTCGAGGCACTGAAGGAAACCGTCATGAATTACAGTCCGGAGAAAGTAGGTCCGGTGTGCTGTGTGCCACCCGAGACTATCAAAGACGTTGCTCGCTTATATGCTACGGCAAAAACCGCCATTATCTTCTGGGGTATGGGCATCTCCCAGCATGTACACGGCACGGACAATGCCCGGTGCCTTATCTCACTTGCCCTGATGACAGGACAAATCGGGCGGCCCAGTACCGGTCTACATCCCCTGCGTGGTCAGAATAATGTTCAGGGTGCTTCTGATGTGGGTTTGATTCCGATGGTGTATCCGGATTATCAACCCGTCAAAGACCCGGGAGTACGCAAAAAATTTGAGCAGTTATGGGGCACTCAGCTGAATCCCAATCCAGGTAAAACCGTGGTTGAGATCATGAATGCCATACATGATGGTGACCTGAATGGCCTCTACATTATGGGTGAAAATCCCGCCATGTCCGATCCTAACCTTAACCATGCGCGTGAAGCTTTGGCACGTCTGGATCATCTGGTAGTGCAGGATATTTTCTTCACAGAGACCTGTAGTTATGCTGATGTCATATTGCCAGCTTCTGCCTTTCCGGAAAAAGACGGCACGTTTACCAACACGGACCGCCGGGTACAACTCGGGCGCAAAGCTATTAATCCGCCGGGTGATGCTCGCCAGGACTTATGGATTATTCAGGAAATTGCCAACCGGCTTGGTCTGAGCTGGAATTACTCAGGTGCTGCAGATGTGTTTGCCGAGATCCGCAAAGCTGTACCCAGCATGGCTGGTATGACCTGGGAAAGACTGGAAAAAGAAGAGTCACTCACTTATCCACTGCTCAAGGAAGGCGATCCCGGTACCCCCGTAATCTTCAAGGATGGTGTTTTCCCGACTGAAGACGGCAAGGGACGTTTTGTGCCCGCTGACTATATAGAAGCTGCAGAGCTGCCAGATCATAACTATCCTTTTGTATTTGTTACCGGCCGACAACTGGAGCACTGGCATACAGGAACCATGACACGACATTCACGCGTTCTGGACGCGATTGAACCCGGCCCCTGCGTCATGATTAACCCGGTTGATTTGAAATCTTTTGGCCTGAAATCCGGTGATATACTTGTGATTCAATCACGCCGTGGCAAGATAGCTGCCACTACACGTGCCGACCAATACATGCAGAAAGGAGTGGTGATGATGCCATTCAGTTTCAATGAAGCGTCGGCAAATCTGATCACTAACGATGCCCTTGATCCTTATG
>CAYZJI010000026.1:0-10498 GCA_964479045.1 uncultured Enterobacteriaceae bacterium | reverse complement strand
AAGTGTGTATACGTCAAAAGCGTATCGCGGGTTCGAATCCCGCCCTCTCCGCCAGATAAACTGAACAGCAATCCCCGGGGCTGCGAATTAGAAAATCTGGGATAAACCGGCAGGGCAGTCGATTTACCATGCACAGCGTGGCTTGCAGAGCAAGGTACGTGGATGTACCGATTGAGTACCGCGCGCTCGTTCATTTGTTCTGTAAACGAAATAATACTAACATCCACACCCTCACATGGTGGCCTGTACCGGTCCCCCCGCGACGCGAAGTCGTGAACCCCGTCAGGCCCGGAAGGGAGCAGCGGTAGCGATAGATGCGGGTGCCGGGGTCAGGCGGGTATGGGCCGCCTCCATCTCCTGAATTCCGATAGCGGTAGTATGTTATTGTTAGTTGGTTTATTGTAGTGGCCCTGACAGGCAAGGTCGGATATAACTCCTAATAATTACAAAGACTTATACTATAAGCCATGAGTTATCAGGTACTCGCACGTAAATGGCGGCCACGCACGTTTGCCGATATGGTAGGGCAGACGCATGTTTTGCAGGCGCTGACCAATGCCCTCGATCATAATCGTCTCCATCATGCCTATTTATTCACGGGAACTCGCGGTGTCGGAAAAACTACACTGGCACGCATTCTGGCCAAATGTCTGAATTGCGAACAGGGTGTAAGTTCAAAACCCTGCGGTAGCTGTTCTGCCTGCGTAAGTATTGATGAAGGCCGCTTTGTTGATTTGATTGAAGTGGATGCCGCTTCCCGCGCTAAAGTCGATGAGACCCGCGACTTGATGGACAACGTGCAATATGCACCGGCAGCAGGGCGTTACAAGGTGTATCTGATCGATGAAGTACATATGTTTTCCGGACATAGTTTCAATGCGCTGCTGAAAACCCTCGAAGAACCTCCGCCCTATGTCAAATTTCTGCTGGCCACCACAGAAGCCAAAAAAATTCCGGTAACAATCCTGTCGCGCTGTTTGCAGTTCAATCTCAAGGTACTGAGTGTTGAACAAATCGAACAGCAGCTTGAACGTATCCTGCAGCAGGAAACTATCGGTAGTGATGCAGTGTCACGGCATCTGATTGCTGTCGCAGCAGACGGCAGTTTGCGTGATGCCCTGAGTCTCCTCGATCAGGCGATTGCTTATGGCGGGGGCACTCTGCAGGAGGCGAATGTTCGAGCCATGCTCGGTACTATCGATGCACTGGAATTATACGGATTGCTGAAAGCGCTGGTGGCGGGTGATCCCAAACTGGTGTTCGAACGCGTGGATCAGATGGCGGAACATCATCCGGATTATGATGCTGTGCTGGTGGAACTGCTCTCACTGTTACAAAAACTCGCAGTGTGTCAGCTGGTGCCGGAATCTGTACAGATTTCAGATGTGGATCCTGGCGTACTGCAACTCGCCAGCCGGATCAGCTGTGAAGATGTGCAACTCTTTTACCAGATAGGGCTGGCTGGCCGGCGTGATCTGGCATTCGCTCCGGACCCACGCTCGGGTTTTGCCATGACACTGATACGTATGCTGGCCTTCAAACCATCTGCGCCAGTACAAAAACCACTGCACGTAACCACAACCGGCAGTACAACTCCAGCACTGTCATCATCTGTGCAACAAACTGCGACAATCACACCGGCACCTGCAGAAAGCGGAAGAATGGAAGACTGGCGCGATATTATTGATGAAATGGCGCTGGCAGGTCTGGTGAAGGAGTTTGCCGGACATTGTGTATTGAAGGAACACACGCGTGACAAGGTCCACCTTGTTTTATCTCCAGCGCAGGAACATCTGCTGAATACTGCACAAAAAGATCGTTTACACGCTGCCCTCAAGACCCGTTTCGGTGAACACATTAAAATGGTGATTACCGTGGAAGACCCAGCGGCTGAAACACCGGCACAGAGCAAGGCGCGTGAAGAACAGGAGCGGCAGCGTGCGGCAGAACGGGCACTGGAAAATGATCCTAATATCAGAATGCTGAAAGAGATGTTTGATGCAACAGTGGACAGGAATTCCATACGTCCACACTCAGAATGAATTTTATATTGAGGGTTGATTAAGCAATGAAAGGTGGAATGGGCAATATTATGAAGCAGGCGCAGAAGATGCAGGAAAACCTGCAGAAGGCGCAGGAAGAGATTGCAAACATGGAAGTGATGGGTGAATCCGGAGCGGGACTGGTGAAAGTGACCATGACCGGGCGGCATGATGTGAAACGCGTGCAGATTGATCCCACGCTGCTGCAGGATGACAAGGACATGCTGGAAGATCTGGTAGCAGCGGCTGTGAATGATGCCAACCGTCGCGTGGAAGCCGCAACCCAGGAAAAAATGTCAGGAGTGACCGCCGGCTTCAATCTGCCACCGGGCATGAAGCTGCCATTTTGATCACCTCTTCATCTGCATGACCGAATCCACGGCGCTCGAACAACTTATAGAAGCCTTGCGCTGCATGCCTGGTATCGGCAGGAAATCCGCGCAACGCATCGCCTATCACCTGCTGCAGCGTAACCGGGAAGGCGCCCGGCAACTGGCTGCATCCCTGAACAAGGCAATGGACCTGATCGGTCATTGCAAACGGTGCCGTACGTTCAGTGAGTCTGAAATCTGCCGTCTGTGTCAGAGCGGCAAACGTGATCGTTCATTGTTATGTGTGGTGGAAAATCCGGCGGATGTTTATGCGATTGAGGAAGCGGATTACAGGGGACTTTATTTTGTGCTTATGGGGCATTTGTCACCGCTCGACGGTATCGGCCCGGAACAACTCGGACTGGATCAGTTATCGGCTTTGTTGAATGAGGGTGAGATCAAGGAAGTGATCCTCGCAACCAATACCACCGTCGAGGGTGAAGCTACAGCGCATTTCATCAGTGAAATGGTGCGCAGCCGTCACCTGCGGGCGACCCGTATTGCCCATGGCATTCCGATGGGCGGCGAACTGGAATATATCGGCACCAGCACGATTTCGCATGCTCTTGCCGGACGCCGGGAAATCTGAAGCGGAGGATATTGATTTGGGGAATTATTTAATCTCAAACTGATAGTAATTCACGTTGAGATAATTAATCACAGCCTCAATTTCATCATCAAACCAGGTAAGGTTATTGGCCAGTTCACATTGCCGAACCCGTTCCTGCAGTTCCGGATAACTGTTCACAATACGCTCCTCGCGGGTATAGATGGCCGCTGTGTGGCAGCTCACGCAAAAATCATCATGCAGTTGTTTCCCATCCTGCGCGGTTGCACTCAGTGTAACCAGACTGAAGATGCAACCGAACAGTAAATATTTTTTCAATGCAGTCAGGCTGACTTTGTGGTGAGATGACGTATCCGTATCGGGGCCGGTGGATGCGAATCATGAAACGCAGAATACAGCGGATCCGGTGTCAGTGTGTTCGCATTTTCTTTGTAGAGTTTTACCAAGGCCTGAATCAGGTTGGGTGTCTGGGCCTGGGCTGCGGCAAAATCATCCGCTTCAAATTCATGCTGGCGTGAAATCCAGGAAAAGGCCGGTTGCAGAAAGAAGGTAAATACCGGTGCTACGACAGTGAACAACAACAACGCCATGTAGTTTGATGCTTCACTCACACCGAGGCCGGTATAAAACCAGGGCTTGTTGATCAACCAGCCGAGTAAGGCCAGTCCGATAAAAAATACCAGCCCGAGCGTGATGATGCGTTTTTTGATGTGGTTGCATTTGAAGTGACCGAGTTCATGTGCCAGTACCGCCTCGATTTCTTCCGGATTGAGTTCATTGATCAAGGTATCGAAAAACACAATGCGCTTGTTGGCACCGAGACCGGTGAAATAGGCATTGCCATGTGTGGAACGGGTGGAGCCGTCCATGACAAAGATGCCGTTGCTGGTAAACCCGTTACGGTTCAGCAGATTTTCGATGCGCTTTTTCAGGTCCGCATTTTCCAGTGGACGGAATTTGTTGAACAGCGGTGCAATAAATGCCGGATAGGCCCACATCATCAGCAGGCTGAAACCCAGCCAGGTGAGCCACACATAGAACCACCACAACGATCCAGCATTATTCATAATCCATAACACCAGTACGATCATGGGGGCGCCGATCAGGAAACCTACCACCGTATTTTTAATCAGGTCGGAAAAAAAGATCCAGGGAGTGGATTTATTGAAACCAAATCGCTGTTCGAGGTTGAAGGTGCGATACCAGGAAAGTGGCAGATCCAGTATTCCCGAAATCGCAAGAAAGGTGAGGATCATGGCCGTGCCAGTCCATAACTCGGCCCAGCCCGCATTGCGCCATGTTTGGTCCAGCCATTGCAGTCCCCCGCCCTGTGTCCATAGCACCAGAATCACCGTCGCAACGAACAGTTCCAGCGTGTTGAGCTTGACCTTGGCCTGGGTGTAATCCGCAGCCTTTTGATGGGCGGCCAGCGGGATTTTGCCATCGAATGCAGCAGGTACAGCGGCCCGGTGTAGTTGTACATGGCGTACATGACGCCGGCACAGGACAGCTTGTACAGCGACGCTGGAAACCGCTGCCAGTAAGAAAATAAAGGTAAATTCATTCATGTTTTCGTTATACCAAAATGCCTGTCAACGGTTAAAATGCCTGCATCAATAACAGGACTTCCATGCCATGACGCCATCTGCTGACAACCTGATCTGGATCGATCTCGAGATGACCGGCCTCGACACACTCAAGGATTATATCATTGAGATTGCCACAGTAGTCACCGACAGCCAGTTGAATATCCTCGCCGAAGGCCCCGTCATTGCCATCCATCAACCGGATGCTGTGTTGAATGCAATGGATGAATGGAACACACGTCAGCATGGTAAATCCGGTCTGGTGCAAAGGGTGCGCGACAGTCACTATCAGCCAGCAGATGCAGAAAATATGACTCTGGCATTTGTAGAAAAGTTCGTGACTCCTGGTGTCTCACCGATGTGTGGTAACAGCATCTGTCAGGACCGGCGTTTTTTGCACCGGCTGATGCCGAGACTGGAACAGTATTTTCATTACCGTAATCTGGATGTGAGTTCCGTCAAGGAACTGGCCAAGCGCTGGTATCCGCAGCAACCCCAGTTTGAAAAAGAATCCACACATCTTGCACTCGATGATATCCGCGATTCCATTAATGAATTGAAATTTTACCGGGAGCGGTATTTCAAATAATTTCCGGAGGCTGAATAGTGACCCGCATAACCGCCACACTTCCGGAAGATCTCTACAGTGCCAGGCAGGTGCGGGCGCTGGATGAGGTGGCCATTCATGCTCATGATATCCCGGGCATGGAACTGATGGAGCGCGCCGGCGCCGCGGCATTTGCCCTGATGCAACTGGAATGGCCGGGGATTCGCTCGATCGTTGTGGTGTGTGGCAGCGGGAACAACGGTGGGGATGGCTACGTGCTGGCCCGATTGGCACATACTGCGGGTTATCAGGTATCAGTATTGGCGTTATCACCATTTACAGGACTGAAAGGCGATGCCGCTACTGCAGCACAACGTCTGATTGAAGCTGGTCTTACACCCGAACCTTATACCGTGAAAAATCTGCACAAGGCAGAATTAATCGTGGATGCAATACTGGGCACCGGCCTCGATCGTCCGGTGACCAGTAAATTGCAGACTGTCATCGAAGATATTAATTCATCCAATCGTCAGGTGCTGGCCCTCGATATTCCTTCAGGACTGCATGCGGATACAGGTCAAATCATGGGCGTGGCCGCACATGCAACGGCAACGATTACATTTATTGCCCTCAAACAGGGCCTGTTCACAGGATCAGGACCAGCCATGATCGGTTCATTATATTTTCATAATCTCAATATGCCTGAATCGGTATATCGGGAATTTATTCCGGTGGCGCGCCGTGCAGATCTTTACAGTTTGCGTGCACTGTTGCCGCCCCGGCCGCGTGATACTCATAAAGGACATTGCGGCCACGTGCTGGTGATTGGCGGTGATTATGGTTATGCCGGGGCGGTGCGTATGGCGGCCGAGGCCGCCGGGAGATCCGGCGCCGGTCTAGTCAGTGTAGCCACACGTCGCGAACATGCGATTCCAATCAGCATGGTATGCCCCGAGATCATGGCGCACGCTGTCGAATACCCGGAACAATTACAACCATTACTGATGAAGGCAAATGTGATCGCCATCGGGCCCGGACTTGGTATGAGTATGTGGGCGCAGGATCTGTTGGCACGCGTACTGGAAATTAAAACACCACTGGTGCTGGATGCGGATGCACTGAATCTCCTTGCACAGGAGCCGGTGCGTAACGATTACTGGATACTGACACCGCATCCCGGCGAAGCTGCTCGATTGCTGAATTGCGCCATACAAGAGGTGCAGATGGATCGCTTCGCCGCTACGCGGGAATTACAGAAAAAATACGGCGGAGTAATCGTGCTTAAAGGCAGTGGAACCTTGATCATGGATAAAGAACATTGTCCGGCGATCTGCTCGGCCGGCAATCCCGGTATGGCGAGTGGCGGCATGGGAGATGTCCTTACCGGAGTCATTGCTGGTTTACTGGCACAGGGTTTGGGTCTGAACGATGCTGCCCGGCTGGGTGTTTGCCTGCATGCCGCCGCCGCGGATCAGGTAGCAACAATTGAGGGTGAGCGTGGCATGCTGGCCACGGATTTGCTGCCCTGGATCCATAAACTGGCCAACCCGGCAGCGTTATGATCAGGCAGATAGCAGATGTCGCCACGATGGAAAATCTGGGCGGGCAGTTGGCACTGAATTGCCCACCCGGTTTGAAGCTGTTTTTGCATGGTCAACTGGGTGCGGGCAAGACCACACTGGTGAGGGGTTTTCTCAAAGCCTTGGGCCACCAGGGTACGGTTAAAAGCCCGACCTACACTCTGGTTGAGCCCTATCACACGAATGGCCGGACTATCTATCATTTTGATTTATATCGTCTTAATTCGCCCGATGAGCTTGATGCGATTGGTCTGCGAGACTACTTCGATGCAGCGGCTATCTGCCTGGTGGAATGGCCGGAACGGGGCGGCAGGCTATTGGGTACAGCGGATCTGGACATCGTACTGGAGCTTGCCGGAACGGGCAGGGTAGCTGACCTCAAAGCCCAAACCGGGCCCGCCCGACAACTGCTGACAGCATTGAACGCGGCTGTCTGACACCGGTTTAACTCAAACATTTAACTTGCTTTTAACATTTAAAACAAAGATATATGTTGATTTTCTCGTCAAAACTTGAAATTATTTGAATAACAGCTAATAAATAAAAGATAAACCGGTAATTTTGCTTCCAAATCTATGCGCCTGATCTGGATTACATTATTGCTGTTCATTCCTGTACCGCTCTTCGCCGGGCCGGTCGAGCTTCAGCATGTCCGTATCTGGGCAGCTCCGGACAACACCCGTGTGGTGTTCGATGTTTCCGGGCAGGTGACGCATACAATCGAAAAAATTCAGGAACCGCACCGCATCGTGCTGGATATTCCCGATGTCCGCACACAGAAAGGGTTGGCACAGCCACAGGCCGATGACAAGTACCTGAAAGAAATCCGCAGCAGTATCCAGGATACGAATACATTGCGGGTGGTGCTGGATCTCAAACAGGATGTACAGGTTAAAAGTTTTCTCCTGCCGCCCAATCAGCAATACGGTCACCGTCTGGTCGTTGATCTTTACAATCCCGAAGAACGCCAGGATGTGCAGCCGGTGTCGATTGACCGATCTCCGTCCGGCACCGCACGGGATGTAGTGATTGCGATCGATCCCGGGCATGGTGGTGAAGATCCGGGAGCGCGTGGTCCGAGCGGGGTCTGGGAAAAGCAGGTGGTGCTGGAGATTTCCAGACAGCTTGCGGACTTGATCAACCGCGAACGCGGCATGCGCGCTGTGCTGACTCGTGATGGCGACTATTTTCTGCCCTTGCGGAAACGCATGGATGTTGCGCGCAAACATCGTGCTGATCTTTTTATTTCCATCCATGCAGATGCTTTCAAGGATTCGCGCGTGGGTGGTTCCTCGGTCTATATACTCTCCGAGCGAGGCGCGAGCAGTGAAGCCGCCCGCTGGCTGGCTGAACGGGAAAATGCTTCCGACCTGATTGGTGGCGTGAATCTTGATGTCGATGACAATATTCTGGCCTCCGTGTTACTGGATCTCTCACAAACCGCAAGTCTGGAGATGAGCATTGATGTGGCTGATCGGGTGCTCGGCGGTCTGAAAAAAATCGGCAAAGTCCACAAGCGGCAGGTACAGTCCGCAGGTTTTGCTGTGCTGAAGTCGCCGGATGTACCCTCTATCCTTGTGGAAACCGCCTATATTTCCAATCCCAGGGAAGAGAAAAATCTTCGCGATAAAAATTTCCAGATCAAACTGGCCGGTGCCATTCTGGACGGGTTGCGCAGTTACTTCAGTGAATATGCGCCTGAGGGCACATTGCTCGCACAGAATGTAAGTCGCAAACATATCATCGCCCAAGGTGATACCCTTTCGGCAATAGCACAGCAATATCGCATCAGTATGCAGCGCCTGCGCGAACATAATGGCCTGAAGAATGATGTCATCAGGGTCGGACAGGTCTTGTCGATCCCGAGCGACGGTTAAGCGCCAGTTCAATCAGCACACGCTGTTCAGTCAAGTCCTGATTCATCTCTGGTAGCTATGTCCGGAATGCCTGCTGCCGTATGATACGGCACATGCCCGGCAACAATATCTCGCAACGTATACGAAGACTGCCTGAGTATCTGGTGAACCAGATTGCTGCGGGTGAAGTGATCGAGCGTCCTGCATCAGTCGTCAAGGAATTGCTGGAAAACAGTCTTGATGCGGGCGCCAGCGATATTCATATTGATATCGAGCATGGCGGCACCCGGTTGATCCGGATCAGGGACAACGGCCACGGCATACATGCGGATGATCTGACTCTTGCCGTGGATAGCCATACTACCAGTAAACTTCTGGATGCGGATGGACTGTGGCATATCACGACATTGGGTTTTCGTGGTGAGGCGCTATCCAGTATTGCATCGGTTTCAAGGTTCACACTTACATCACGACAATCAACCGATAAACATGGTCATACGTTAATCATTGATGGTGCGATGATGCCGGTCAAACCGGCACCACACCCGGTGGGTACGACCATCGAAGTTCGTGATCTGTTTTACAATACACCGGCCCGCAGGAAATTCCTCCGATCCGAGCGTACGGAATTTATTCATATCCATGAACTGGTTAAACGTCTGGCGATGGGCCGCTATGATGTCAGCTTTCATCTCACCCATAATGGAAAGCCGGTCATGAATCTGTTGAATGCCGGCCGGGGGCCGGAAGTGCGCCTGACTGCACTATATGGCAAGACATTTATCATGCAGGCGCAATACGTGGATCAGGCGCATGGCGATATGCGCTTGTGGGGCTGGATTGGGTTGCCCGAGACGGCACGCAGCCAGAACGATCAACAGTATTTTTATCTGAACAGCCGCAGTATCCGTGACAAACTGGTCAGTCATGCTGTGCGGCTTGCCTGTCAGGATGGATTTCCGGCCGGCCGGTATCCGGTCTATCTCCTGTACCTGGAAATGAATACGGAAATGTTTGATATCAATGTCCATCCCGCCAAACAGGACGTACGTTTTCGCGATGTGCGCATGGTGCATGATTTTATTTATGGCAGTATCAGCAGGGCGATGAATTTCCGGGCGCCAATCGAAGAAAAAAGTGTCCCTCGATTATTCAAACAGGATATTCACATCCGTGAAGACACAACAGATTACCTGCGCAAAATATATTCCATACATAACCACAGTGCTGCTGATCAAAAACAGGACATATATATACCGGTTGCCGGCCGCTACCTGGTGGCCGAACGCGATAATAAATTATTACTGGTGGATGTATATCGTGCGCGCGAGTTCATTACCCTGCAGCGTTTGCGGGAATCCTTGAAACATGGCGTGATCCCGCGTCGTCCGATACTGGTGCCGTTAGGTATTACATTGACAGAAACCGAAATGCAATTACTCGAAGCGGAACGTATCCTGCTGGAGCAACTCGGCCTTGAACTGCAACCTGTCGGTCCATTGCGGATAATGATTCGTTCTGTCCCGGCACTTTTGGCTGGGGCGGATGCTGCTGAACTGGTGAGGGATGTCATCCGGGTTATTTCTGTACAAAAAATTTCCGGAAACCTTACAGATAATTTGCTTGAAACTTTCTCAGCACATGCAAATGACAGTGTCTCAACCCTGTTGTCTCATGCTGAAGCGGCAGAATTGTTGAACGATTTATTCCGGCTTGGCGGGGACACAACGGAATTGAATAATCTCCGCCGTTATCTTGATCCTGAAGCATTGAAAGCCCTGCTCAATAGTAAATGATCATATGAGCGCACCTCTGGTGTTCCTGATGGGGCCGACGGCATCCGGCAAGACCGATCTGGCTGTACACCTGTACCGGCATTTGTCATGTGAAATCATCAGCGTGGATTCCGCCATGATCTATCGCGGCATGGATATCGGCACCGCCAAGC
>CAYZJI010000025.1:0-11040 GCA_964479045.1 uncultured Enterobacteriaceae bacterium | reverse complement strand
TTTAACTACATTGTTCCAGGCGCGGTTAATAGTTCCAATAACACCGCCGTCAGCCGCTAACAACGTCAAGTTAGCGTGCCGCTTTGCAAACTTAACCCCTTCTGGAGTGCTTTCACGGTCATTGAAAATCATCCCAAGGCATGCTGCATTCGGGTTTCCTGATAGACCCTGCGCAATTGCCGCATTAATATGCTTATCACCGAAGGAGTATCCACAGGTAAGAAGGACACATTGATTTGACCGCAGGAAAACCCTCAATCTGTCGAGCATTGCGTAATACGGCATCTCCCGACTTTCATCGTACTTTAGATGTGATGGATAAATCAGAAGCTGTTCTCCTTCCACTCTATCACGGCTGCGCCGAATTTTCTGTTTGGCAGTCATCCACCAATTGATGGAGCCGTGTATCTTCCAAAGCCGTGTCCAACGTGGGGGCAGATCATCCTCTGCCATCGAGTCAAGATCCAAGAACGCACTGTCGGAACCAACAAACCCATCGAAGTAAGGAACGAGTTGCTCTTCCAGGGCTTGCTCTATCGATAGATCATAATTTGTAGTAAAGATCTCTACCGGTTTATCCCGCGGGATGGCTTGAATCCAACTTGCAAGTACGTGATAAGGCGTGCCATTGGTAGGGAGAGGCTTGCTGACGATCCCGCGTATTTGATCACAGATAGCACGATCAAGATCGTTGAGGGTTTTTGCAGGGAATCCATCGATCATCCCATTTAAATCTGTACCGCAAAGTGACTTCAGTGTTCGGATATGACCGAGAACGTCTTCAACAGTAGGCAACGGGATCCCGCGTGCAGTTACTCGGTCCCAAGCTGTCTGCACATATGCATTTAACTCGGCATCATTATCTAGTTGGCGTTTGACCAAATCTGTTAAGCCAGCGATTCCAGGAATCAATGGATTGCCATCAACACCTTTAACTGATAACGATCAGCCAGCACCTATAAAGAATCCAATGCGCATTTTATTTGGAGCAAGACGCTGTAATAGATCAGTCGTCCTACGATAGGCACAATGAACCAAATCAGTCGGCGTTGTCGTGTTCGTTTTATCTTCTTTCATCAGGCATTTCCTTCAGATTCCGGCGTGGTATTATTGAGCAACGGGAAGTTCAGGCTTTCAATCTCCTGCAATGACTTACCTGCGATTCCCTGCAAATCACCATACATCCCCACCGTTGCACCCATAACACGATCTATCTGTTCTTCGCGTTTTGCCCATTGTCTTGTTATGGCCTTCTTTTCTTTATCGAGATCTTCTTTCATAGTTGAGAAGGCTTCTACTATAGCTTCCACGCGTTGACGGAATCGAGGCCCGGTGAGATATTGATAAACCATTTCAGTTTTCGTTTGTTGACCTTCAGAGGCTTGTCTCGCTAGAGAAACTTCCAGAAGCGACTGGCGCAATATCGCCGCAATGGGCAAGGCTGCCCGGGTATGGGTCACCCAGATACCGTCAACCATTTCAAATGTTTCAACATCCTTTGGTAATGCCTGACTGACAATGACGGCAATCTCTGCTTTCGCGATACGTTGATCTTCCCGTAATTTGGCAAGCCAGGCATCGCTCCAGTTTTTAGTGCGTTTGGATTCCCACAGGATAGTGCCGCAGTGCTGCCCGTTCGTATTAGTGACACGGTGGATCACATCTCCACCAAATTCACCCTTCGGCACAGGCTCAATGACATCATAGGGAAATTTAGCACGCAGCAGGTTTTCCAGTTCGAGTTCCAGGACTTCACCCTGTAATTGCTGTGAACCCTGTTCAGCCCGTCGTTTTAATTCTTCAATCTGTTTTTGCATGGAAGTAATGGTTTGTTCCTTTTCCATTACCTTGAGCTTCATTTGTTCTTCGGCTTCCTTTTTTGCCTGTTCGCGTGTAGATGACAGGCTTTCCTGCACGCGTTTTTCGACTGTCAGTTCCAGTTCGCGTTTGGCATCGTCCAGTTCGCGCTGTTTCTTGATGAGTTCCGCCTGGGCTTTTTGTGCTTCTGCGAGTTTTTCTTCACGGCTTTTCAGGACTTCCTGTAAATCTGCAACTTCACGGGCTTTCTGTTCGAGGTCTGTAGCTGCCGCCAGTCTGGCTTTTTTTGTCTCTTCCGCTGTGATTCTGGCCCGGTCTTTTTTAAGTTGTTCTTCAACCTGATTGGTGACCTGCTCATCCAGTTTTGTTTTTTCTGCGGCTAGTTGCTTTTCCTTATCTCGTATGGCTTGCTCGCGCTTGGCAATGTTTTCATCCTTCTGGGCAAGTTCCTGCTCGAATTTGATTCTTGTGGACTCGATTAGCGGGGCTGCCAAAGACTCTGTCAGCTTGATTTCTGTTTTGCAGTTTGGGCAGGTAATGGTTGTTTCTGTCATTTCTCCTCCCGGCTTTATTATAACCTCAGCCATTATCCCCGCAGGATATTCGGCCCACATCATCCGTTAGCACATCATTATCTCTCTTGGGGTAACGGTTGCGGAAGGCCTTGAACGCGCCTGGAGCATATGGGGCCAAGTCTTGAATCTTACCTCTTCTGGCCAATAACAAACATATAGTTCATAACCAAGATATTCTCACTGCGTTCAAAATAAAAAGCCGTAGTGATTGTTAAACCACTGCGGCTTTTTACCTGTCATTACCATCTCCCTGCTGTCACCTTAATTTATCTCTTAACGAGCAGCTTCTACCTGCACCAGGTTATCAAAGAACGTCGGTGAATGTCCCATGTCGCCGAACTCGGCGGAACTGGTGATGTTCACTGTGCCGTTGTTGAGCTGTCGCCAGTAACCCAGCGTGGCAACAACCACGCCTTCATTCACATCATCGGTCACCTTGGCCACACCTTCAAAGGCACCGCGGTCATTAAATACTTTAACCGTATCGCCCTCTTTCACACCGCGTGACTTGGCATCGGCCGGATTGATCATGACGAATTGCTCGCCCTGCTCTTTTATCTTCATGTTGGCATAACAGGAATTTAAAAACGCATGGCTCTTGGGTGCGATCATGCTGATCGGGTATTTCTTTGCCGCTTCCGGGTTGGTTTCCGGGCGTTCGTACGGCGGCAGGTAATCCGGTAAGGGAGCGATGTCCTCGCCCGGTTGAAAGCCTTCGTACATTTGTCTAAACGGTGCCGCGACAAAGTTCTTGGCCCCTTCAACCTTGAAATGACATTTGCCGGTGGGTGTCGGGAACTTGCCTTCTTTATGTGGGCAACGATCGTCTTTGGTGCCAACCTGCAAACGGGCAAATCCGTTCTTGCGCAAGCTATCGAGTGTAATGCCTTTACAGGCCGGCGCATTCCAGTCGATGAAGTTTTCCAGACATTCCGAATCCGACCAGTGCAGGCGTTCGTCCTTGTAACCCATGAGCTTGGCCAGACGGCGGAAGATCTCGTTGTTCGGGATTGCTTCGCCGGGAGAATCCACGCACTTGGTGTTATAGGTCAGGTACAAGTGGCCCCACGACAGGATGATGTCTTCCATCTCCGCGCCCATCGAGGCCGGCAACAGGATGTCGGCATAAGAAGCGGTGTCGGAAATAAAATGTTCGGCCGCGACATGGAAGATATCTTCGCGTTCCAGACCTTTCACCACTTTGTCCGCTTCGGGGGATTGCGTGACCGGGTTGGTATTCCAGGTCATCACGGACTTGATCGGTGTCTTCAGGTTTTGTTCACCCAGTAACGCCCGGCCGAGTTGCAGGATACTGACCACTTGTGTCCCTTCCGGTATCCAGTCCGGACGACAGATCACATCAAACTTGTACGGATGTTCCCACACCGGGAATTGCGTGACACCGCCACCGACATGACGCCAGGCACCGGTGAGTGCCGGAATCATGGTTACGGCACGAATTGTTTGACCCCCACCGTAATGTCTTTCCAGTCCAACACCCATACGAATCGCGGCCGGTTGTTGTGTGGCGAGTTCTTTGGCGAGTTTACGAATATCGGCGGCTGGAACACCGGTAATTTTTTCGGCCCATTCCGGGGTGTGTTTCTTGCTGTGTGCTTTCAGGTCTTCAAAACCGACCGTGTAGTTATCGACATAATCCTGATCAACGAGGCCTTGTTCGATAATGCTGTTGATCACGGCCATGGCCAGTGCACCATCGGTGGATGGCTTCGGTGCGATATGCCAGTCGGCCTGTTTCGCGGTGCGTGATTTATAGGCATCGATCACAACAACCTTGGCGCCTTTGGCTTGGGCATCTTTGACAATTGCCCAGTGATGCAGGTTGGTACTGACACTGTTACAGGCCCAGATGACGATATATTTTGAATGGATGTAACTTTCGACATCGACACCGGCGGTCGGACCGACGGTCAATAACCACGCGGTACAGGAACCTTCACCGCAATAGGTGCGTTCACAGACGGTCGCGCCCATACGATTAAAGAAGGCATCGCCACCGTTTAAACCATGCACCAACCCCTGATGACCAAGATAGGAAACCGGCAGGATGGATTGCGGGCCGTATTCTTTTATTAAGGCCTTCCATTTATCGGCGATGGTCGTGAGGGCTTCGTCCCAGGTGATGCGTTTGAATTGTTTGCTGCCCTTGGGGCCGGTACGGCGCATCGGATAAAGAAGACGATCCGGATGATAATGACGTTTTTCGTAATCTTTCAATTTGACGCACAACCCGCCGCGGGTCATGGGATGTTCTTTGTTCCCTCTTACACCTACGAGCTTCCCGTCTTCGACTTCAAACACCATGGAGCAGGTATCGGGACAATCGTGCGGGCAACCCCCGTGGAATTCCTGGCGTTGCGGTTTCAGTTGTGCAGACATGTGTAGGCCTCCGGGTTGTGTGTGTCATCCGGTGCGTCCGGGACACTGACTTTTATAATTATGTCCCTGAATACTATACTCATGTCAGAACATGTTCCAGTATGGAGCAGTGCACCTGTTACTGACTCACTAACATTCTGAAAATAATAATAAAAATACGAAAACTGATACCGCTATAGGTACGTCATGCTGGCTTTCGCCAGAAAACGAATTTATTTAATTTATGACAATACCCCACAGCTCATTAATTTTGAGTCAGGCGCTTAATAATACAACCGGGAGATTTACCTTATGAGTAACATCAGTCCGATAGCCGTTGATATCGTTGCCGGAAAGGATTACTGGTGGTGTGCCTGCGGCAAGAGCAAAAACCAGCCCTTCTGTGATGGCTCACATAAAGGATCAGAATTCAGTCCGCTGAAATACACGGCGACGGAATCCAAACAGGTGTGGTTCTGCGTCTGTAAAAAAACCGGCAACCGCCCCTTCTGCGACGGGACTCACAAGAAACTTTAAAGGCCTGTTTCAAAATCGATTATTCAGCAGAACCACTGGAAATTTACTAACTATCGTCATTCCGGCGAAAGCGACCCACAGGAAGTGGAGAATGTCGCGAGAGGACATGGATGTCCGTAGCGACCGGAATCCAGTCAAAACAATCTTTTACTGGCCGCTCCTGCGCATCCTGCGCTCGCGGCATTGGCACTTCCCTGTGCGGCAGATGCCGGGTCAAGCCCGGCATGACGGCAAAATTAGAGTTGTTCGGTATTTTTAATTGTTGCGTCCCGGAAACGGGCCGGTGATCGCGAGTGTGAGGCCGGGGTTCTGGATGTTCACAAACAGCGTTTTGCCATCCGGCGCAAAGCACGCGCCGGCAAGCTCGGAATCGTTGTAGGCATTTTCGGCAAATTTATATAAACCGCCATTGGCCGTAATGCCCACCAGCGAACACGCGCTTTGCGCATCTTCACACACCAGCAGATCGCCCCACGGTGTTACCGTCACATTGTCGCAGTTTTCCAGTTGGCGCCGATCAGCGGATTCAACCAGCAGACTGAGTTGCCCCGGTGTTTCTGTTTCACGATCGGTGCCTTCATATTCACCCGGCCGGTAACGAAATATCTGCCCGGCCTTGATCGCACCGCCTGTGGTACAGGCAAAATAGAGTTCACCATTGCCAAACCACATGCCTTCACCCCGTGCAAAAATGGCTGCCCCGGCCTGATGGCCGCGCAGTCGTAAATCATCATCCGGGGCATCGGTATGATCGAGATCAATCCAGTGCACGGTCCAGGTTTCATCCGGGGCAATCTGATCGGATTCTGACCAGTTGCGGGTATCGGCAGATTTCCATTCACGCAATGCCAGTGCCTGCAGGCGCCCGCTATGAAGTTCACCACCCTTGTCCGGCACCAGGCGATAGATCAATCCATCTTCGCGATCTTCCGTTTGATATAACACACCGGTGCGCGGATCGACGGCGACGGCTTCATGAAAAAACCGGCCCAGTGATTTGACGGGCACCGGATCGACTATTGTTTTCGCTGATGCAGGCACTTCAAATACCCAGCCATGATTGCGGGCATGAATCTCGCTCTCCGTTTCCACCGACTCTTCACAACTCAGCCACGAACCCCACGGCGTGGGGCCGCCGGCACAGTTACGTTCCGTTCCGGCAAGACTCAGGAAATGATGTTCCACCTGTTGTGTACGGGTGTTATAGATGAGTGAGGTGGTTCCACCCAGCGATACGGCCTTGCCGCCGGCATCATAGAATTTTTCCCGGGCAATATTTCTTAACCGTGCGCCATCGGCGCCAAATGCGCTGATTGCGGCCTGATTGACAGTCAACTCATGATTGCAGATCAAGGTTATACGTTCAGCATCCAGCGCAAATGCGGCCATACCGTCATGTGCGCCGGGCACTTGCAGGCCGTCATTCATTAACGTGCCGGTGCGCGAGATGATCGTGTATGAAAAACCCTGTGGCAGATCCAGTATCTGGCCCGGATCCGGTTGCAATGCCCCGAACGGCGCCGCCCTTTCATTCCCGGCAAGCACCTCAGGCACAGTCAACACATTGCGCAGGGCCCAGATTGCACCCACAGCGCCGGTGCTCAGCAGGAAGGTACGGCGACTCAGCATGAATTTTTTACTTCTTTCCACTTTTCGAACCACTCAGGCTAGGGAAAAATTGTGAATCTGCGACGACATCCACATGACAGTCACAAGTCCTTTCCCGATAAAAAAAATTAATTATGGGTTTCAGACCGCTGTCATAAAAAAAATTTTTTGTGATCTTTTGCACAAGGTTTGTGCACTCTGTCCGTTCCTCTGGGGTTGTGCACACCCGCCTTCCGGGCATGGGTCTTCCGGTCAGAATTTCTAACTGCATGAATACACTGTGATTGGTGCATAGCAACAATCGTGCACTGATTTTATTCGCATCTTATCCACAGAAAATCCAACCGATCATAACAGGACAATCCACATTATCTTGTGGTCTAATAAGCCCTTGACCACATTTTATTGTGGTGCTATAGATCACCCTTACGCTAAATATATCAACACGTTTGCATGGTTTCTTGAAGAAATCTTGCAACGATAAAAACAGAAAGTGGCTGGAGGGGTTAATGGAGGCTGAAAAACTGGGTATTCAATCTGTCACCGGGGGCAACAAACAGGTTTCACCACTCCAGACCGGGCTTAAATCCCGCGACGAGAGCACCACGATTGAGATGAATGCCAATCAACCCGGCGAATACCGGGTTATCCGCCGTAACGGCAAGGTTACGCGCTTCGATCCGAGCAAAATCAGTGTGGCCATGACCAAGGCCTTCCTGGGTGTGGAAGGCAGCACGGCTGCTGCATCCCGCCGTATTCATGAAACCATACAGGATCTGACCGAACAGGTCGTCAATGCCCTCACCCGTCGCATGCCCGGTGGTGGTACGGTGCATATTGAAGATATCCAGGATCAGGTTGAACTGGCCCTGATGCGTGCCGGCGAACAGAAAGTCGCGCGCAGTTATGTGATTTACCGTGAAGAACGTTCTCGCGAACGGGCTGCCGTGGCCGCCACTGAACCGGCTGTGCCGCAGGAAAAATCCTCCACACCGATCAGTGTCACACTGGCCGATGGCAGCACAGCACCACTCAATGTCAAACGGTTGAAATCCGTTGTCGCTGAAGCCTGTCAGGGCCTTACTGAAGTCAACGACCAGCTGATCATCGAAGAAGCATTACGCAATCTGTTTGACGGGGTCAATGAAAGCGATGTCAGTCCGGCGCTGGTGATGAGCGCACGCACGCTGATCGAAAAAGAACCGAACTACACCTATGCCACCGCCCGTTTGTTGCTGGACAACCTGCGTCACGAGGCCTTGAGCTTCCTGCAGGGATCGCCGGTAGACGCCACGCAAAAAGAAATGACCAAGGCCTATCCGGATTATTTCAAACGTTACATCCAGCGTGGTGCTGAACTCGGTCTGCTCGATCATGAGCTGACCAAATATGATCTCGGCCGTCTTGGTCAGGCCTTAAAGGCAGAACGCGATAATTTGTTTACCTATCTCGGTCTGCAAACACTGTATGACCGTTATTTTATTCATTCCAACGGCAAACGCTTTGAACTGCCGCAGGCTTTCTTCATGCGCGTCGCCATGGGGCTGGCCATTAACGAACTGGATCGTGAAGGCCGTGCGATTGAATTCTATGAATTGCTGTCCTCGTTTGATTTCATGAGTTCCACACCGACCCTGTTCAATTCCGGCACCTGCCGTCCGCAGTTGTCGAGTTGTTATCTGTCGACTGTGCCGGATGATCTGGATGGTATTTTCAGTGCCATCAAAGATGATGCGTTGTTATCGAAATTTGCCGGCGGTTTGGGCAATGACTGGACGCCGGTGCGCGCCATGGGTGCGCATATCAAGGGCACCAATGGCAAATCACAAGGCGTGGTGCCGTTCCTCAAGGTCGCCAATGATACTGCCGTCGCCGTCAATCAGGGTGGCAAACGCAAAGGTGCGATGTGTGCTTATCTCGAAACCTGGCATCTGGATATCGAAGAATTCCTCGAGCTGCGCAAGAACACCGGTGACGATCGCCGCCGCACACACGACATGAACACCGCCAACTGGATACCGGATCTGTTCATGAAGCGCGTCGTCGAAGAAGGCAACTGGACGCTGTTCTCGCCGAATGAAACACCGGATTTGCACGATCTGTACGGCGAAGCGTTTGAGAAACGCTATGTAGAATACGAAGAAAAGGCTGCGCGTGGCGAAATCAAGAGTTACAAGACCATGATGGCGCTGGATCTGTGGCGCAAGATGCTGTCAATGTTGTATGAAACCGGACATCCGTGGTTCACCTTCAAGGATCCGTGCAACCTGCGTTCGCCGCAGCGTCACGTCGGTGTCGTGCATTCATCCAATCTCTGCACTGAAATCACGTTGAACACGTCAGTAGATGAAATCGCCGTATGCAATCTCGGCTCCGTGAATCTCGCCCAGCATGTTGATGAAAACGGCGGCCTGGATACCGCGAAGCTCGAGAAGACCATCAACACCGCCATGCGCATGCTGGATAACGTGATTGATTACAATTATTACAGCGTGCCGCAGGCGCGCCGTTCCAACCTGCGTCATCGCCCGGTCGGCCTTGGCATCATGGGCTTCCAGGATGCGCTCTACAAACTGCGTATTCCGTATACCTCTGAAGAAGCGATTCGTTTTGCTGATACCAGCATGGAAGCGGTGAGTTATTACGCGATCAGCGCCTCGACCAAACTGGCCGAAGAACGCGGTGTGTATCCGTCCTTCCCCGGTTCACTATGGAGCCAGGGCATTTTGCCGATCGATTCCATGCACATCCTCGCCGATGAACGCAAGGAATACCTGCAGACCGATTTCAGCATGACCGTTGACTGGGACAGCCTGCGTGAACGCGTGAAGAAAGTCGGCATGCGTAATTCCAACACCATGGCGATTGCGCCGACCGCTACCATTTCCAACATCTGTGGTGTGGCCCAATCGATCGAACCCACTTACCAGAACCTGTTTGTGAAATCGAACCTGTCCGGTGAATTCACCGTGATCAATCCCTGGCTCGTGCGCGATCTGAAATCCCGCAACCTGTGGGATGACGTGATGGTGAACGATCTCAAATACTTCGATGGCAGCGTACAACCGATCGACCGCATTCCGGATGATCTGAAAGAAATCTATGCCACCGCATTTGAAATTGATCCGCGCTGGCTGGTGGAAGCGGCTGCCCGCCGTCAGAAATGGATCGATCAGGCGCAATCACTGAACCTGTATATGTCCAACCCGGACGGCAAGAAGCTCGACAATCTCTACAAGCTCGCCTGGATACGTGGCCTCAAGACCACGTATTACCTGCGCAGCATGGGCGCCACCCATGTCGAGAAGAGCACCTTGTCCGGTGGCCGTGAAAACAAACTCGCCGCTGTACAACGCGATCATGATGGTATCGACGCCAGCGCACCGCGCGCCTGTGCCATCAATGATCCGGAATGCGAAGCGTGTCAGTAAAAGTAATCAGTCAATAGAACTGGAGGAAAAACAGACTGTTGAATTGGGATGATCCGATAGCACCTGCCAGAACCACCAAGGCACAGCCGAAACTCGCCCCGGTCACACGTATCGGCGACGATGATGATGAAGACATCACTGAAAAGAAAGCCTGGTCCGTGAACAACGCACCGGCAACAGCGCCGGCGCGTTCTGAAGATAACGGAGAATCCCATCATGGCGTAACCGGTCTTGAAGAAGTTGAATTCGGCGCCGGTCGCATTACCGTTGACGACAAGAAGATGATTAACTGCCGCGCTGATCTGAATCAGCTCGTGCCGTTTAAATACAAATGGGCCTGGCAGAAATATCTGGATGCGTGCGCCAACCACTGGATGCCGCAGGAAATCAATATGAATGCGGACATCGCCCTGTGGAAGAACCCGCAAGGCCTCACCGAAGACGAACGCATGATCATCAAGCGTAATCTTGGTTTCTTTGCTTCGGCCGATTCCCTCGTTGCGAACAATCTGGTGCTGGCCGTGTATCGTCACATTACCAACCCGGAATGCCGGCAATACCTGTTACGCCAGGCTTTTGAAGAAGCCCTGCATACCCATGCGTATCAGTATTGCGTGGAATCACTCGGTCTTGATGAAGCGGAAGTGTTCAACATGTATCGCGAAGTGCCGTCGATTCATGACAAGGCCTCC
>CAYZJI010000024.1:0-12139 GCA_964479045.1 uncultured Enterobacteriaceae bacterium | reverse complement strand
CCATCACGGACATCAGGCAGGGCGCGGCCGATGATAACGCTCATGGCATAGTCCATGTAGGACTGCCGCATTTCATCTTCAATATTGACGGGGGAAACGAGGCGCGCGAAATCGAATTCAGACATAGAAAACAGGGGGTTCCAGCAGGGTTTCCGTCAGCAATTTTTTAAGTGTTATAAAGCGTAAAATTTTAACACAAAGCGGGGGGGTACTGACAGCAAAAATACGGCCAAAATCCGGGTTTTAAGTCCTGCTGATAACACTGCAATAAACGGGTTGAAATGAGCCGCTATGCTTTAAACAAACGAGCAATTTTGTCGCGATCCGGCGCCTGCACTACTCCACGTTCAGTGATGATCACATCAATGAGTGCTGCCGGGGTCACATCAAACACCGGGTTCCAGGTGTTTATGCCTTCAGGCGCCATGCGTTTACCAGCCACATGGACAATTTCATCCGGACCACGATCCTCGATCGGGATATCCGCGCCGGTTGCAGTCTTGAGATCAACTGTCGATAACGGCGCCACCACCATCATCCTGGCGCCATGATGTCGGGCAGCGACGGCCAGCGCATAGGTTCCAATCTTGTTCGCGACATCGCCATTGGCGGCAATCCGGTCTGCACCAACGATCACCCATTTCACCTTGCCTTGGCTCAACAGAAAATTCGCAGCACTGTCAGCAATAAGGGTGACAGGAATATTGTCCTGTTGCAGTTCCCAGGCGGTGAGCCGTGCGCCCTGCAGCCAGGGCCGGGTTTCATTGGCATAGACCCGTTTCAGAGTGCCTGCTGCATACGCGGATCGAATCACGCCCAAAGCCGTACCGTAACCACCGGTGGCCAGCGAGCCGGTATTACAGTGGGTCAGCACTTCAGGGGCATCTGCAATCAGTGCCGCACCCAGTAATCCCATGTGCCGGTTGGCGTTAATGTCTTCTTCATGAATGCATTTTGCTTCTGCCAGCAACACCGGTTCCGGATTGCCGGTAATACCGGCAAACTTTTCCTGCATGCGTTCCAGCGCCCAATGCAGATTCACCGCCGTGGGCCGCGATTGCGCCAGCCGATTCAGATCGGCCTGTATCAGTAATGGCCAGTTTTCGGAATCGTGTTGATATGCCGAGCGCGCCGCCAGCACCACTCCATAGGCAGCAGTCACCCCAATGGCCGGCGCACCGCGAACCACCATGTGCCGTATGGCATCAGCAACGGATGCGGCGTCCTGGAATTCAAGATAACGCATTTCCAGGGGCAGTACGCGCTGATCCAGCAACAGGAGATGATCCTCCTGCCAGAGTATGGGACACACACTATTGTTGTTGTGGCTGTCTGGAATCAATTCCTGTCTCTTGCCAGTTGATTTTTGCGTACAATGAACAAAAAGTGAATGGTGATTGGTGACCAGTGATTAGTATTATAATCACTGCTAGCTGCCAACCACCAATCACTATTCACTAATCACTGATTCACTGCTCAGAACCATGCCGATGCAGATTGACCTGTTAATCCATGCCCGCTGGGTCATTCCGGTCGAACCGGAAAATACTGTATATGAACATCACTCTCTTGCCATCAACAACGGCAGGATTACCGATCTGCTGCCCACGGAAGCTGCGCGGCAGAAATATACTGCGCATGACACCATCACCCTCGAACATCATGCTCTGATCCCCGGTTTCATCAACGCCCATGGTCATGCCGCCATGTCGCTGTTCCGTGGACTGGCAGATGATCTGCCGTTGATGGACTGGCTTAACAAACACATCTGGCCGGCGGAAGGGCGCTGGGTCAGTCCCGAATTTGTTGCCGATGGCACGCGCCATTCAATCGCAGAAATGATCCGTGGCGGTACCACCTGTTTTAATGACATGTATTTCTTTCCCGACCATGTGGCTGAAACCGCCATCGAATGCGGCATGCGGGCCTGCGTGAGTCTGATCATGATTGATTTTCCCACCGCATGGGCCCGCGATCCGGAAGAATATTTCCTCAAAGGGGAACAGGTGCATGACAAGTACAAACTCAATCCGTTGATCCGCACGGCCTTCGGGCCACATGCACCCTATACGGTTTCTGACGGCCCGCTGAAAAAAATCGCAACACTGGCTGAGGAGCTCGACATCCCGATCCACATGCATGTGCATGAAACCGCCTTTGAAGTGGCACAAAGTATCGAACAGCATGGCAAGCGGCCGCTGCAACGATTACTCGAACTTGGTTTGATCAGCAACCGTTTGATGGCCGTGCATATGACGCAACTTGCAGATGAGGATATTGACATGCTGGCAAAATACAGCGTGAGTGTGCTGCATTGCCCGGAATCCAATCTGAAACTTGCAAGTGGCTACTGCCCGGTACATAAACTCCATCAGGCTGGCGTGAATGTGGCGCTCGGCACCGATGGTGCAGCAAGCAATAATGATCTCGACATGTTCGGCGAAATGCGCACGGCAGCCTTCCTTGGCAAGGGCGTGGCAAATGATCCGACAGCCCTGCCCGCCCATCAGGTACTGAAAATGGCCACGCTGAATGGCGCGCGGGCGCTCGGGATGAGCGATCGGCTCGGCTCGCTCACTGTCGGAAAAGAAGCAGATATCACTGCTATTGATCTGGGCCAGCTTGAAACACAGCCGTTGTATCACCCGATTTCGCAGATTGTCTATGCCTGTAACCGTCATCAGGTCACCGATGTGTGGATTGCGGGCAAACAGGTTTTGAAAAACCGTGAACTCATCACCATGGATGAATCCGCCCTGCTGGCAAAAGCAGCCGAGTGGCAGGATAAGATTCGCGCCAACAGCTAGTTTTCACCCATCAACCCGGTATGCCGAAATGTTGATTAACTGTGTAGCCTATCAGGACGGCCGGAAACTCCGGGACATTACCGTGGAAGATATCAGCGATTTCGTGTGCCAGCCTGACTGTTTTGTCTGGGTGGCACTGGAAAATGCCGAGCCACACGAACTTGCCAAAATGCAGGAAGAATTCAACCTGCATGAACTTGCCGTGGAAGATGCACTGCATGGTCATCAGCGTCCCAAGATCGAGGAATATGGAGATTCAGTATTTTGCGTAATGCACACCATAGAACTCTGGGGCGATAATTTGAATCCGGGTGAAGTTGAAATTTTTGTGGGTAAAAACTTCATCCTGTCTGTACGCAGTGGTACAAAACAGGGTTTCAGAAATGTGCGTGAACGCTGTGAAAACGAACCGCATTTTCTGAAACAAGGCTCGGGTTTTGTATTTTATGCATTGATGGACACGGTCGTAGACCGCTATTTCCCGGTTATAGAAGCATTGGAGACCGAACTCGAACAAATCGAAGAACGTGTCTTTAGTATCAATTCTGATCACTCCAACATTCAAAGTCTTTACGAACTCAAGCGTAAGGTCATGTTGTTACGTCATGCTGTCGTACCACTGATGGAAGCACTGGGGAAACTCTACGGTGGCCGGGTACCGGAATTATGCGAGTCTACACAGGAATATTTCCGGGATGTTCATGATCACCTTGTCCGCATCAATATCTCCATCGATCACATGCGTGAGACTATCAGCACAGCCATCCAGGCCAATATTTCACTGGCAGCCATTGAAGAGAGCCGGATCACCAAACGGCTGGCCGCCTGGGCCGCCATATTCGCCATCGCAACGGCATTTGTCGGCATCTGGGGCATGAATTTCGAATACATGCCTGAACTGAAATGGAAATACGGCTATCCTGTGGCCCTGGCTGCAGTTGCCGTCGTGTGTGGCTATTTATATTACCGTTTCAAAAAATCGAAATGGTTATGAATTTTGTCTTCTATACTTAAGCTTGAATTCTGCCAAAGGAGAATCCGTATGAACAATTCACTGATGAAGATCGTTTTACTTGGATGGATGGTGATATTTTCAGGGCTGGCTTCCGCCGCGCCACTGACTGTCAGCGCAGACGACTCCATACAGACTGTACTGGCCGCACATAAAGGCAAATCCGTTACTGTCAAATTGAACTCCGGCGAGGAACTTACCGGCAAGGTCGGTGATGTAACTGCAAAACTCGTCGTGCTGCAGGAACTTTCCGGCAAGGAATTTTTTGATGCCGCAGTGAGCCTGGAAAAAATTGCTGCGGTTGTCGTACGCGCCAGGGAATAAATCTATAGCAACTATTTCCCTGGGCCCACGGGCTCAGGGAAAATCCTGGTCCTTCTGCGGCTGCCGGTTACGCAGTGCCTTGCGGTATTCTTCATCAATCAGGCGACAACATGTGTTGAACCAGTACCAGCCGGAATTCACTGAAGTAGATCATGGCCATGCCGATCTCAGTGGCGTACTGTCTTCGTCAGTATTTTTTCAAATTCGGCGAGAATGAAAATCACGAAAGCTACCAGGAATATTGAGTACCAGTCATAAAGTTTCAGAGAAACAGTATCAAACAGATTTTGCATGAATGGTACATAGGTAAACAGCATCTGAAAAAGTATGATCATCCCGGCACATAACAAAATGTACGGGTTACCGATCAAGCCCTGCACACTCAACACTGATGCGTAGATGTAGCGTGAATTAAACAGATAAAACATTTCAAACATAACGATAGTATTTACTGTAACAGTGCGTGCATATTCAATGCTCACACCTTGCTCTTCATACCAGAGAAAAAGACCAAAGCAACCGGTAACTACTATCATCGAAACAAACAGTATCCTCCAGATTAGAAAACGGGTTAGCAATCCTTCGCCGGGATTTCGTGGGGGCCGCTGCATTACTCCCGCTTCCGGCGGTTCAAAAGCCAGTGCCAGTGCCAATGTCACCGTAGTGATCATATTCACCCAGAGAATCTGTACCGGCGTGATCGGCAGTACGTAACCGGTTGCGATAGCGATCACCAGCAGTAAGGCTTCAGCAGCATCTGTAGGCAACAGAAAGAGTATGGACTTTTTCAGATTATCATAAACAGCTCTGCCTTCTTTCACAGCCAGTGCGATTGATGCAAAGTTATCATCGGCCAGAACCATCTCCGCTGCTTCACGTGCGACCTCGGTGCCCTTGCACCCCATTGCAATACCCACATTTGCGCGTTTCAGTGCCGGCGCATCGTTCACACCATCACCGGTCATGGCGACAATATGTCCCTGCCCCTGTAAAATCCGCACCAGACGTAATTTATGCTCCGGACTGGCACGTGCGATCACATCAACACTCTGCAAACGCAGGCCCAGTTGCGCATCATCCAGCCTGTCAATTTCACCCCCACTCAATGCCGAGCGGCCATCCCCGACTCCGAGTTGCGCACCAATCGCGCGGGCAGTGGCCGCATGATCGCCGGTAATCATCACCACACGTATCCCGGCCTCATGACACTGTTTGACAGATTCAATGGCTTCAGCTCGCGGCGGATCCAGCATCCCGAACAGACCCAGCAGCGTAAATCCACCCTCGACTTGTGAAAATGTCAGATTATCAGTTATCGCTCCAGCAGATTTTATTGCCACTGCCAGTATGCGTTGACCGGTCTGCGCCATGTTTTCAATTTGTCGCAGCCAGTATTCCACTTGCAATGGCAGTTCCTTTCCGTCACGCCATTCTGCCTTGCAGATTTCAAAAATTTTCTCTGGAGCTCCCTTGATATAAATAAATCGCTGTCCAGTATGATCATGATGCAGGGTCGCCATATAACGATGTTCAGATTCAAACGGGATGATGTCCATGCGCGGACAGTTTTCTTTTTCAAAAGACAATTCCAGCCCGGCCTTCATGGCCAGCACGATTAGTGCACCTTCAGTGGGATCACCATGTATCAGCCACTCACCCTGTTTGTGTTCCAGTGCAGCATCATTACAGAGGCAGACCGCCCGTACCGGATCCATGGGGCCAGTCTGAACAACCTCTTCAATTAATTTACCTTCACTGGTAAATACGCCACGTGGTTCATAACCACTACCACTTACCTCCATCACCTTTTCCGCTGTAACCAGGGTCACCACCATCATCTCATTGCGGGTAAGCGTTCCGGTTTTATCTGTACAGATCACAGTCACCGAACCCAGCGTTTCAACAGCAGGCAACCGGCGGATGATGGTGTTGTTTTTCGCCATGCGCTGCACACCGATCGCCAGCGTAATCGTGAGTATGGCCGGCAATCCTTCCGGGATGGCGGCCACGGCAATACCCACTGCAGTCATGAACACTTCTGCAACTGGATAGTTACGCAGAAAATATCCAACCAAAAAAGTGATCACAGACAATAACAAAATACTGAAGGTCAACGTGTGCCCGAATTTATCCAGTTGTCTGAGCAGCGGTGTTGTGAGTGGTTCTACCTGTTTCAACATCTGGCTGATGCGGCCGAGTTCTGTTGCATCTCCTGTCGCAACAACGATTCCTGTTCCCTGACCATAGGTCACAAATGTGCCTGACCATGCCATACAATTGCGCTCAGCAATGACCTGATCCTGAACAACGGGGGTAACAGATTTTTCAACCGGCATGGATTCGCCCGTCAGCAGGGCTTCATCAATGTGCAGGTTTTTCTGATGCAGCAGGCGCAGATCTGCAGGGACCCTGTCACCGGATTGCAGCAGGACAATATCACCGGGCACCAGTTGTTCAGCATTAATAGTGCGTGGATGACCATCCCGCAGAACCATCGCTTGCAGTGACAGCAAGTGGCGTATGGCGTACAGGGCACGTTCAGCCTTGCCCTCCTGAATGAAACCAATCAATGCATTAATCAATACCACGCCGATAATGACTCCACTGTCCACCCAATGCCCCAACGCGGCCGTGACTGTGGCGGATGCCAGCAACACATAGATCAACACATTATGAAACTGCCGCAGAAAACGAACGAATGCACTACGCCCTTTCGGAGGTGTGATGTGATTTGGCCCGTAAGTTTGAAGGCGATGGACTGCTTCCTGCTCGTTCAATCCGAAGGATGAGGTCGAGTAGTCCGTCAGAACTTCGTTGACATTCAGTGCATGCCAGGGTTTTGCGGGTGAGCTCATTGGCGGCGGCCTGTCATATGCCGTAACCTGACTAGAGACTGTTATGTTCTCCCCAGCGGTTCACGATTCGGCAAAATAATTCAGCCGTACGTTCAGCGTCATAGCCGGCGGAGTGTGCCTGATCGTTGTCCCATTCGAGACCGGCAGCCTGCACGGCCCGTGACAAAACTGTTTGTCCATAGGCAAGGCCGGCGAGGGTCACCGTATCGAACGTGCTGAAAGGATGAAACGGATTACGCTTGATATCACAACGGGCTGAAGCAGCGTTGACAAAACCCAGATCGAATGACGGATTATGTCCAACGAGTATGGCGCGTTTGCAGCCATGCTTTTTCATTGCCCCACGAATCATTTTGAATATGTCGCTCAATGCAGTTTTTTCATCAACGGCAATCTGCTTGCGAAACGGATGATTCGGATCAATCCCGGTGAATTCCAGTGCGGCCGGATCAAGATTGGCGCCCGGAAACGGATGTACATGCCGGGTCATGCTCTGGTCAATAACCCATTGCCCCTTTTCATCCACCCTGAATGTGATTGCAGCAATTTCCAGCAACGCATCTGTTGCAGCGTTGAATCCTCCGGTTTCGACATCCACCACCACCGGGAAATAGCCGCGAAAGCGGTTGACGATCACGCCATGCAGTTCTTCACCTGGCAGTTCGTTATGCTTCACTTCAGCTTCCACTGACACTGCTCCCCGGCACGGAATGGAACGACGTTGTGTTCGCCAAACGGTAATGTTTGTGGCAACGTCCACGCATTTTTCTCCAACGTTATTTTTTCACGGTTACGTGGCAACCGGTAAAAATCCGCACCGTTGAAACTTGCAAAGGCTTCCAGATTTTCCAGACAACCCGCAGCTTCAAACACTTCGGCATAAAGTTCGATCGCGCTGTGTGCGGAATAGATACCGGCACAACCACAGTGGGATTCCTTGTCATGTTTCGCATGCGGGGCACTGTCTGTGCCCAGAAAGAAATGCGGGTGACCACTGGTGGCGACCGCAATGATGGCCAGCCTGTGTTCTTCCGCTTTCAGGACGGGTATGCAGTAATGGTGCGGACGCAACCCACCTGCAAATAACGCATTACGGTTCAACAACAAATGTTGGGGGGTCACCGTCGCGGCCAACGTGTCCGGCCCGTTCATTACAAACTGCGCGGCCTGCTTTGTAGTGATATGTTCCAGTACAATGCGCAGTTTTTTGAACTGTTGCATCAGGGGCACGAGTACACGTTCTATGAACACAGCCTCGCGATCAAACACGTCAATATCCGGATCGGTCACTTCACCATGCAACAGTAACGGCAGATCATGCTTCTCCATCGCTCCCAGCACCGGATAGACGTTTTCCATTTTGATCACACCACTTTCGGAATTCGTGGTGGCACCTGCAGGATAATATTTTACGGCGTACACAAGGCCGCTGTCTTTGGCGGCCGCAATTTCCGCAGGACGGGTTTTTTCGGTGAGATACAGGGTCATCAGCGGTTCAAACCGGCTGCCGGATGGCAGGACAGACAGTATGCGTTCCCGGTACGCCAGCGCCTGTACCACAGAAACTACCGGTGGTTTCAGGTTAGGCATGATAATCGCGCGGGCAAACTGGCGGGCACTGTCGACAATAACACTCTGCAAAGCCGCACCATCGCGCACGTGCAGGTGCAGGTCGTCCGGGCGGGTGATAGTCAGTGTTTGCATATATTCAGCGATACGAGGGCCGGTTCATGGCGTGCAAAGGTATCACAAGCGCCGGTCTTTGTCTGACCCTCTATGAGATTTGTTTATATCTCATAGCGATTTGATATTTAACCGGTATCATCAGCCGCCTATAATTAACAGAAAACCAACGCTGAGGAATATAACCATGGGATTACGATTAGGTGACGAAGCGCCGGATTTCACGGCGGAAACAACTGAAGGCACGATTAATTTCCATCAATGGATCGGCGACAGCTGGGCCATCCTGTTTTCTCATCCCAAGGATTTCACCCCGGTATGTACCACTGAACTGGGTTACATGGCGAAACTCAAACCGGAGTTTGACAAACGCAACACCAAAATCATCGGCCTGAGTATTGATTCAGTCGAAGACCACAATAACTGGGTGGGTGATATCAAGGAAACGCAGGGCACGGCCGTGAATTATCCAATGATTGGTGATACCGATCTGAAAGTAGCCAGGCTGTATGACATGATCCATCCGAATGTGAGCGGTGGTGCCAAAGGCCGGACGGCTGCAGACAACGCCACCATCCGGTCCGTATTCATCATCGGTCCGGACAAAAAGATCAAACTGATCCTCACCTACCCGATGACCACCGGCCGTAATTTTGATGAAGTGCTGCGCGTGCTGGACTCCATGCAATTAACGAGCAAACACAAAGTTGCCACACCGGTGAACTGGAAACAGGGCGATGATGTGATCATTGTGACTTCAGTATCTGACGAGGAAGCCAAACAGAAATTCCCGCAGGGCTGGAAAGCGCTGAAGCCTTATTTGCGGCTGGTGAAACAACCCAAATAACTAGTTTGCGCCCAACGCCGGAAAACTCGCAGTCAGTCCGTTAATAATAAACTGAACTGCGAGTGCGGTCAGGATTACGCCCAGCACACGGGTGATCACATTGGCACCGGTTTCTCCGAGCAGCGCAGTGATACGCGAAGCCAGCAGCAACATGACGAGTGTGATCAGCAATATCACCGCCAACACACCGAGCATTACCGCTGTTTCAACACTTAATACTGGCGTATCACGTAACAGCAGTATCGTGGTAAGTGAACCGGGCCCGGCAATCATCGGGATGGCCAGCGGGAATACGGAAATGTCCGTACGCGTCCGCGCCTCGGCCTGTTCCCTCAATGTCGTTGAACGCAGGCCGGTGTGGCGCACCAGCACCATATCAATCGCCAGCAAAAACAGCAGGAGACCTCCGGCGATTCCAAAGGAGGCGGTTTCGATATGCAGATAGCGCAGGAAGGCATGACCGCCCAGCGTAAAGAACAGCATGATGACACCAGCGACGCATACCCCTTTGATGGCGGTATGTTTGCGGTAAGCGTCCGATTCACTGCTGGTCAACGCCGAGAACATCGGCGCAAGACCGACGGGGTCGACGACGACAAATAACAACACGAAAGAGTTGAAAGCCAGTTCAAGCATCACGACAATCCTGCATATTTATCCACGTATTGTATTCCTGTATTTTTATACCTCATACCATAACCTGAGCTAGATAACCCGCATGCAATACAGTTTTTTGGGACGCACCGATATCAAAGTTAGCCGGCTATGCCTCGGCACCATGACCTGGGGTGAACAAAACAGTGAGTCAGAAGCCCACGCCCAGCTTGATTATGCCACCGGCGCCGGAATCAATTTTATAGATAGTGCGGAATTATATCCGGTGCCGCCACGGGCGGAGACCCAGGGCCGTACTGAGGAATACATCGGTACGTGGTTGAAAAAACGTAAAGCCCGCGATCAATTCATTATTGCCACCAAGATTTGTGCGCAAGCGGACTGGATACCCTACCTGCGCGACGGGCAAGCGCGTCTGGATCGCAGGAATATCGAAACGGGCCTGCATGACAGCCTGCGGCGTCTGCAAACCGATTATGTCGATCTCTATCAGGTACATTGGCCGGAACGCGATACCAATTTTTTCAGCAAGCTCGGATATGTGCATAATCCTGACAAGGACGGTATACCTATTGCGGAATCACTGGCGATACTCGGTGATTTTGTAAAAGCCGGAAAAATCCGGCATATCGGTATTTCCAATGAAACCCCATGGGGCATTGCCGAATACCTGCGGGTTGCACGTGAACATAACCTGCCGCGCATCGTCAGTATCCAGAACCCCTACAGCCTGCTGAACCGTACCTTTGAAATCGGTGCGGCGGAATTCGCCCACCGGGAACAGGTGGGTCTCCTGGCCTATTCTCCTCTGGGTTTCGGTGTACTGACCGGCAAATACCGGCACGGCGCCCGGCCCAGGGATGCACGTATTACACTTTTCAGCCGCTTTTCGAGGTATGTCAATGAACTTGGGATCAAAAGCACAGATCTCTACACTGAACTCGCCCGCAGTCATGGGCTCGATCCGGCTCAAATGGCCCTGGCGTTTGTCCACTCGCGGCCATTTCTGACCAGCACCATTATCGGCGCCACATCCATGCAGCAACTCAAAAGCAACATTGCAAGCTTTGATATCATCCTGTCGAGCCGTATTCTGGAGGACATTGAAGACATACACACCCAACATCCCAATCCGTGTCCATAACGCGTGGCTCGGGGCGCGATTCTCGTGACTCGTCAATTATGTGGTGTAAAGCGTATAATATTGACCCAAACCAGATAATCTCCGGACGCTGACATGGATCTGACTTCGCTGACTGCCATATCTCCCATCGACGGCCGCTATGCCGGCAAAACAGCAGAGCTCCGGCCCATCTTCAGCGAATACGGCATCATGCGCAATCGCGTACGGGTGGAAATTGAATGGCTGAAAACACTTTCCCGCAGCAAATCGATAGATGAAATTCCACCGCTCAGCAAAACAGCCATCAAGATACTGGATGCCATCGCTGCTGATTTTTCAGAAACTGATGCAGCACGCATCAAGAAAATCGAAAACAAGACCAATCATGACGTCAAGGCGATTGAATATTTCCTGAAAGAAAAAATAAAGAACTACCGGGAACTGCAATCCATCAGTGAATTCTTTCATTTTGCCTGTACTTCGGAAGACATTAACAACCTGAGCCACGGGTTGATGTTACGTGAAGCACGTGCCGAGGTTCTGCTCGGCACCTTGAACCGCGTCAACCAGGCCATTACGCATCTCGCACATGAATATGCCGGTATTGCCATGCTGTCGCGCACGCATGGCCAGACCGCAACACCCACCACACTCGGCAAGGAAATGGCTGTCTTTGCCCATCGTTTGCGCCGGCAGATTAAACAATTCAACTCCGTGGAAATCCTCGGCAAATGCAATGGCGCCGTCGGCAATTACAATGCCCACCTGGCGGCCTATCCCAAAACGGACTGGCAGGCGATTTCCCGGCAGTTTGTATCCGGACTGGGCCTGATCTGGAACCCCTATACCACCCAGATCGAGCCGCATGATTAC
>CAYZJI010000023.1:0-15638 GCA_964479045.1 uncultured Enterobacteriaceae bacterium | reverse complement strand
CATGGTCGGTGATGCAGATGGTCTTCACCATCCGCTCAGGTTCCGGCCGCGCGAGATCAATCTCCAGCAGTCCATTCTTCAGATCGGCGCTTAGTACCTCCATTCCGTCCGCGAGCACGAAGACGCGCTGAAACTGGCGCGCTGCAATGCCGCGGTGGAGATAGTGCCGGGTCTTGTCGTCCTGTTGCTTGCCGCGAATGACAAGCTGGTTTTCCTCGATGGTCACGTCGAGCTGCTCACGGTTGAATCCCGCCACGGCGAGCGTGATGCGAAGCCGCTCGGGGTTTTTCCCGTCGCAGGCGATGCGCTCGATATTGTAAGGCGGGTAACCGTCAGCGCCCTTCGTGACCCGATCGAGCACGCGCTCGATTTCGTCGAAGCCAAGCAGAAACGGACTGGAAAGCGATGGAACTCGTGACATCCTCAAAGCCCTCGCAAGCGACTTTGACATTGGGCCCTTACGGCGCCCTTAACGCCCCGGCAGCTCATCCGCCGGAAGTCTGCCTTAATATGGGCAGGGCAAGCCGAAGCTGCAAGAACCCGCCGGATTCTCCAATTATTGAGCCGCCTTCGCCTCGGTAACCTTCGTTAATCCGTTCGGCGCGTCAGCTTTCGCAGCGTCCTGCTGGCGGCTTGCCGAGCCGGAGCAAGCGGGCCGCGCCCGCCTTCGCCAAAGGGCTTCGGTGTGGCATCCTTCGCCGTGCTCCGCTTGCGAAGGATGGTGGAGCCAGGCGGGATCGAACCGCCGACCTCTTGCATGCCATGCAAGCGCTCTCCCAGCTGAGCTATGGCCCCTCTTTAAATTTTCTTCATGCCATCCATGGCGCGACAACTCTGACTTCGCTCAACACCGGCCCGTACATCGTTTGTACGGGCGTTCGCCGGGAAATTTGTCCACCGGACAAATCTCTTTATCCGGCTCACCCCAGCTGAGCTATGGCCCCGATACTTCAGTTATGAGGGATGAGGAATGAGTGAAAAATTATACCCTCATTACTCACTACTCATTACTCGTCACTCCTGAAGGCGAGGCAATTTACGCTAGCACCCCTGCCCTGTCAAGCCGGGTTTCTGTCTCCGATGTGCTTGATTGCACGAGTAATTCTGGCCAGCGCCTTGTCCTGTCCGAGCAGTTCCAGAGTCACATCTATGGATGGCGATGTTGCTGTTCCGCTCAGGGCAACCCGGAGCGGTTGCGCCACTTTACCCAGCTTGAGTTCGAGTGTCTGGGCTGCACTCTTTACGCTGTCATGTAAAACCGGCGCCGTCCAATCCGTAATCCGGCCCAACTGATCCAGTAATGTCTGTAGAACGGGTTCGGCTTCAGCAGTCAGGTGTTTGGCAGCCGCATCTGGATCATAGTCATCAAACTCACGGAAAAATACCCGGCTGTCATCGGCAATCTGCTTGAGGGTATTGCAGCGTTCGCGCTGCACTTCAAGCAGTCTTTTCAGGTTTGGGCCACTGGCAAGGTCCAGCCCATTAGATTCAAGTTGTTCAGCCAGGGGTATCAACAATTTTTCCACCGGCGTGGATTTCAGATAATGCTGGTTCAGCCACAGAAGTTTTTCCGGGTTGACCGAAGCTGCCGCCTTGTTGACGTCACTCACATCAAATAATCTGATCATTTCCTCGCGGCTGAAAATTTCCTGATCACCATGTGACCAGCCAAGGCGCACCAGATAATTCAGGAGAGCATCCGGCAGTATGCCCTGCTCCTTGTACTCCAGCACGCTCACCGCCCCATGCCGCTTGGAAAGCCGTTTGCCGTCCGGACCGAGAATCAGCGGAACATGGGCATAATGCGGCGGGGTTTTACCCAACGCGGCAAAAATATTCATCTGCCGGGGCGTGTTGTTCAGATGATCATCACCACGAATCACATGCGTGATGGCCATATCCATGTCATCCACCACCACACTGAGATTGTAGGTGGGTGTACCGTCAGAACGGCGAATGATCAGATCGTCCAGCTCACTGTTCTGGTAAACCACGCGCCCTTGAATCAAATCAGCGATGATGACCTCCCCTGCCAACGGATTTTTAAACCGGATGACCGGGTTCACTCCGGCCGGTGGATGCGCCACACCGTTACGGCATTTGCCGTTGTAACGCGGTTTTTCGCCACGGGCCATGGCGGATTCACGCATGGCTTCGAGTTCTTCCTTGCTGCAATAGCAGGTATAGGCATGGCCGTCTTTCAATAATTGGTCAATGATCGCGTTATATCGATCAAAATGCCGCGTCTGGTAAAACGGGCCCTCATCGTGATCTAGTCCCAGCCAGCGCATACCTTCAAGGATCACCTCAATCGCTGCATCGGTGGAACGTTCGCGATCGGTGTCCTCAATACGCAATATGAACTGTCCGCCATGCCTGCGGGCATAAAGCCATGAGAACAGGGCCGTGCGGACACCGCCTATATGCAGATAACCGGTGGGGCTGGGCGCAAAACGGGTACGGATAGTCATGTTTGAAGTTTGGGATTTGGGGTTTGGGTTCAGGGTTTCAAGTTTACATTAAACCCACTAAATTTCATGGTCGAACCAGCATACTGGTTACCATCGTTGTTTTATTATCTTATAATTCTCGCTAATCGGGCGATTAGCTCAGCGGTAGAGCACTGTCCTCACACGACAGGGGTCGCTGGTTCGAAACCAGCATCGCCCACCATTCTGCATTCAAATGCCCTGCAATATACCGTCGTCCCGTTACAAAACGGGGCCCAGTAGATAATTCTTCCCTGGTATTCTTTTGTTTCACTGGATACCGGCATTCGCCGGTATGACGGCGCTTGCAACTAAACAGCCTGCAAACAACTAGCCTTCTATCTTCACAATCCCCAGTTTTGCCAGCCAGGTGATTGTACGCTGGAGTGCGGCCTGCCGATCTGCAGGAAAATCTGCAAGTAATTCCGCTACTGTTATTTTGTTCTGTTCACCCAACCTGCTGAATATTTTTTTAAATTCAGACTCACCCAGCAGGATCGACATTGCGAATGAATTCATGTTCAGTTTCAGCATTACGCGCAGGGCCTTCTCCGGAGTATTCACATTGATACTGATGGTTGTATCACCTCCCACAACCTGCGTGGGATAATCGTCAAACAACCGGAACGGATCCGGCCGGTGTGGCAACGTGCGGCTTGCCCCCGGCACAACGCCTGCACTGGCACGGCGTGATGCCAGTTCCGCCCAGAGATCCTGATACTGGCGGATAATCACACGCCAGTCATACACTTCACGGGCGCGCTTGATACCGTTCTCCCCCATGCGCCGGCGCAAATCATCATTACGTGCCAGTTCCGTCAGTGCCTGTGCCGTCGCACCAATGTCCACGGCGATACACTGGCTGGATAATCCAATGTAACGATCATAGGTGTCGACACCATAAAAAAAGCGACTGGCCAGTTCCTCACCCGTACCGGCCTCCGGCATGAAGGTCGGAACACGGAAACCCGTAACCCCCTCTTCCACCGTGTCCTTGTAACCATTCCAGTCGGTCACCACCGCAGGCAATCCGGCCGCCATTGCCTCGACCGGGGTAATCCCGAAGGTTTCCTGGATATTGTCAGGCAGGGATATAAAGATGTCTGCGACAAACCAGATATTACGCCTGACCTCCGGTTTGCGGCCGTCTACGAACAGGTTCTGCACGGAAGGACAAAACTGGCGGGCGCCGTTGACGAATTCCTGCTTGATATGATCATTCGGAAACCACCCGGCCTGAACCAGCCAGATTTTTTTACCCGTGGCCCGCGCAGCAGACTCAAGCCCCATATACATCGGTAATGGATGGGCCTTGGCATGGAATGAAAACCGTCCCATGAACAGGGCCACTATGTCATTATCACCAATGCCGAGTTCCTTACGCAGTTGCCTCCGTGCCTGATCGGTCTGTTGCGATTTTGCAAACGCATCACAATCCACACCAAGTGGAATAATGGGCAACTGGATTTTTTTATCCAGTACTCGTGCATCCATGCGTTCTTTCAGATATTCACCATAACCGTCTGTCAGCCGTTCAATCGATGATTTCACAACACGCGACGTACAAATGATGGCGTCCCACGGTTCCACAGGGGCGAGCATGAGATTGCAAAGTGCGTCCATGATCCGGTCAGAACAGATCGTATGGGTGACGCCGGTGATGCTCCACGACTGCGCATCAGAACTCCGCCGTTTCCAGGCCAATTCCGCCAGGTCCGGGCCCGGCACATACACGGCCCCCGGCGCGCTGATCTGATCCGGCGTTGTGTGCGGTATCCACACCGTTTCCACATTGCCCGCCAGTACCGCTGCACTCTGCTGGAAGAGGTTATAGTGTTCCCGGCTGGCGGCATACCCATAAAAGCAATCAACCTGTGCATGCCGGAAAAATCCGTTCAGGAAACCCTCACCGGCCGCATGCCGCCCCATCAGCTTGCCGTCTGTCGAAACGGTATAGCCTTCCGGATGATAAAAAATTGCAGCATTGCCGGCGCGGGATTCCCGCCGCTCGCCGGATTTTGCCTTTCCCTGTTCTGGTTTTTTCTTCATTTAATTAATAGTTATCGAACCTGTTCAGATGTGATGTTACTGGATCCGGGATATCTCCGGAATGAGGGGAAAGAAAATTCTTTTAACGGGGCCCGGATCCGGGCTAACTGCATGCCGGGGCAAGCTTGCACCGGGCCGACGGATGATTCAGGCGATGATGGTAATGTCCGATGCCGTCAAATCCGGCGCTCCCAACAGCAATGCTATCGGTACTGCCGCACTGGCACCAATACCATCAGCATCATAAAACAACCCACCGGTTGCCGTGTTGTAAATAATAAAATCGTCTGCCTCCAGCGCCACCGTTCCGGCCACAAAACTGCCTGCCGGCAACGCACCTGCACTTAACGCCGTAAAAATGTCTTCATCCAGCCCGATCTGATCCAGTCCGGCAGTGAAATCCAGCAGCCTGTCCACGCCATTCCCAAGGGCCGCATCAAGTACGAACTTGTCAGATCCCGCGCCGCCATTCAGGTAGTCCGTTCCACCCGCGCCAATCAGCACATCATTGCCGGCATTGCCCTCAATCCGATTCACACGCTCATTTCCTGTCAGTGTGTTATTGAGAGCATTACCGGTTATATTACGTGCATATGCCCCCGCTAGGGTCACATGTTCTATCTGTATTGATCCCGCGCTGACTGTGATATCCACCGATACATGGCTCTGCAGCGTATCAATACCACCACCCTCCACCAGCGTCAGCACTTCATCCCTCCGGTCTGTCTTGTAAATATCATTGCCGGGACCGCCATTCAGAACGTCCACTCCGAAGCCACCATCCAGCAGATCATTACCAGTACCGCCATTCAGCACATCATTACCACCCAGTCCATACAAATCATCATTACCGATCTGCCCCAGCAACACATTTGACTGTGCGTTCCCGATCAACACATTGCCGAGTTTATTCCCGATCAAAACGAACTCAAGCGCACCGGATACTTCAAGATTCTCGACGTTATCCGGCAGGGTATACGACGCCAGCGTGGTGAATACCGAGTCCTCCCCCTTGTTTACACCTTCAATGATCATTACAGCTGCATGATTGATATTGTAGGAATCATCGCCTGCGCCGCCAGCGAGACGGCTGCCGCTGCCCGCCGTGAGTTCATCAGCATGATCGGAGCCGTTGACATGCTCAATGCTGATGAGAACATCACCTTCGGCGTCACCTCCGGAAACTTCACCGCTAACGAGATTGACACTAACGGCCTGGGCAGATCCGGAATAACTGGCGGTATCTGAACCGGCCCCACCGTCCAGTGTGTCTTCACCCGCACCGCCATTCAGGAGGTCATTGCCGGCATCTCCAAACAGCGTGTCATCGCCATCACCACCATTCAGACGATCGATACCACGAAAACCATCCAGTTGATCGTCACCGCCACCACTGTTAAGAATGTTTATCCCCGTTGCGCGCTCAACGATCAGGTGATCATCAAAATCACCCGAATTGATTGTGAGAGGGGCTTTCGAGAAAAGTGCCTCTATCTGGTTGGCATTGAGATCGATAATTTCCTGGAAAGAGATTCTAGGCAGGCCAGTCAGACTGAAAATCAAATCATCTGCGCCATCGGTAAAAATCAGGCCGCTGATGTAGCTGTTCCTGGTAAAATTTTCGAGACTGCTCAGATCGAACCTGCCGGTGATTAGCAGCGTGCTGCCATTATCAAAAAAACCTGTGAGACTGCTGGACGAAAAACTGACGTTTATGAGCTCTGTATCAAGATATTCCGTCAACAGATCCGGGGCCGTCATGTCCACCGGAAAGTTGCCAAATGTCAATGTCGCCATATGGGGATGCTCGTGCTGTCAGTTCTGCAGATTTCAACTATAAAGGCAGCCAGTAGTATGAACAAGACAGTAAGCCAGTTTACCGGACCTGCACAAACCCGGTTCAATGGATAGCAGACTGTGCGGGTGCCGGTTTAATCCGCTCAAGCACGAATTGCAGCCGGGCCTCCGGATCAGTCAGCCCTTCCGGCATAACGATGATGCGTTTCCGCGGTAACCAGCTGAAAGCCAGCCCCATGATCGTGGCCTGGTTGTAAAGCAACTGCCATGGGTTATCGGCACGCTTCTGCAGGCCGGTCGGGTTTTCCAGCGGCTTCAGGGGCAGTGTACCCCATGGTGGAATAATGACAGCATCATAGGCCGCCATATTACTTCTGCACTTCACATAAAAATCGGCGCTGCGCCGGTCCTTGCGCCATAACCCCTTGGCCAGCCAGAGGTTGAACAGATCCAACGGACACCGATCAACAACAAAATCACCTATCCGTTTTTCCTCGGCCTGCTTGAAGTCAAGGATCTGATGAAAAATTTGCAGGAGTTTCTCCGGCGGGCTGCGCGTGAAGGTGCCGGGCGGATCGAAGAAGGGCTCGAAGTGCTCAGGGATCAGCGTGAGTTTGAAATGTTCGGCGAGTTCTCTGGCCAGCGCTGTCTTGCCGGTGCCGGCGCTGCCAGTCAGGGCGATTTTCATTGTTGCCTGTTTTATTTTGTAATGAATAAAGTGGGAGTTAATTTACTGGATTACGCCCTGCCATGCACTGTCCGGTTTCGGTAAGGAGGAATATTTTACTGGATCCCGGCTTCCGCCGGGATGACGGATCTCACATCCGGAATGACGGTTCTATTCCACGTCGCCCCGTTGCACAACGAGGCCCAGTCAAATAATAAACTCCTTAAAAAAACACAATGAAGGATTGTTTACTGGATCCCGGGTCAAGCCCGGGATGACGCTACTATAACCGTCGTACCGGCGAAAGCCTGTACCCAGTAAAACAAAAAATTACCTCAAAAAAAAATATAACGAAGAATTGGCTTACTGGATCCCGGCTTTCGCCGGGATGACGATAGCAAAATCATCCTCTGGATACCGGGGCAAGTCCGGGATGACAAATTATTCGTCGGCATTACGAATACTGAAAACAACAACGGGGGCCGAAGCCCCCGTTGTATGGTTACTGCATCTGTTTCTCTTTCACCCTCTCCTGGTAAGAGAGGCCGAGTGAGATTTCACTAAACCACGGTGGTGATTACAGTGAAGTCCGTGTTGTCGAGCGCCGGTATGCCGGTCACAGTCGCGAACTGAACACCCGTGCCCGCACCATCTGCGTCCGCATCGTAGTACAGCCCACCCGTGGTGGTGTTATACACGATGAAGGCACCCGCGATGCCGGAACTGGTGAGCCCTGCACCACTGGTGAACTCAGCAGCTGACAGCCCGCCCGGAGTCGTCAGTGCGGCGAAGATTGCATTGTGCAGCAGGATCTCGTCCACATCGCCTGCACCAGCAGAATCGAAGCTGGCAATCGTGTCGATGTTGAACGAACCCAACGTGGTGTCAAAGACAAAGGAATCATTGTCTGCGCCACCGTTCAGGGTGTCATTGCCGAGACCGCCATTCAGGGAGTCATCCTGGGCATCGCCGAACAAGTTGTCATTGCCCGCGCCACCAAACAGGCTGTCGTTGTTGAAACTACCGGTCAGTGTGTCATTGCCTGCGCCACCGTACAGACTGTCGTCACCATAACCACCGTTCAGGCTGTCATTGCCTTCCGCGCCGTACAGTACGTCATTGCCGTAATAGCCCGTGAGGGTATTGCCGCCATCATCACCATAAATGTTGTCGCCATAAGCGGATCCGAACACATTCTCGATGTTGACGAGCAGATCCTGACCACCATCACCGTCATCCGAGGCGACACCGGTACTTCCGGTGATGGCATCACCATCGGCCTGCAGGTTGACCGTCACGCCTGCTGCTGCTGCAGAGTAGTTGACTGTATCGGTACCGCTTCCGCCATTCAGCAGATCGTTGCCTGCACCGCCGAACAGAATGTCATTGCTGCTACCGGCGTACAGTTCATCATCGCCGGCATCACCAAACAGGTTGTCGTTGCCGAAGCCACCATAGAGGTAGTCATTGTCGTTGCCACCATAGAGCTTGTCGTTGCCGGAACCGCCATAGAGAGCATCATTACCGGCTTCGCCATAGAGCAGGTCGCTGCTGCCACCGTTGCCGAAAATGCGGTCATCATCCGCGCCACCATTCAGCTGTGTGTCAGAACCACTGCCGCCATAGATCAGATCATCACCTGCGTTACCGAAGACCTGGCTGCCAGTACCTGCCGCGTAGATCTGATCGCTGGCACCCGTACCGGAGATAAAGCTGGCTGCGGTAAAGGTGGCAATCAGCCTGCCGCCAAGGCCAGAAGCATCGACATCGCCTGAGGCCACATCGAACAGGGTGAGATCACTGTTACCCGTAATATCGATATCGGTGCCAGAACTGACGCCAATCAGATTCAGTGTACTTTCCTCGTCAGTCAAGATGAGGTTGAGTTGCTCCAAGCCACTGTCTGTCGTGAGACTTGAGAACACATCCACCAGTTCAATCGAGATGGCATCGGCGATACCGGAATCATCATCCAGGAATGCTCCGAGTACACCTGTGTAGTTCTCCAGCGTAAAGCCGCTGTTGTTGGCCAGATTGTTGAGAGTGAAGTCCACGCCATCGCCGGTGATGAACACGTTTTGCGTGCTGCCGGCAAAGGCATCCACGTTCAATACGCTGAGAGAATGATCAAAGCTGTTGTTCATGCTGATATTGACCGTCTCTGCATCGGTATCAAGGACCATGTTCAGGACATCCACCAGTACCATATCGAGTGAACTGCCTGCCGGAGTCGCCATATTGACCGTTAGTGAGGTTGGTTCAACATCAATACTGATCGTGGTATCCAGCACATTGCTGAGTGTGAGGTCCGTGCCACTGCCATTGCCGTCACCAAAGACATTGATATCGTACGCACCAGTGAAGTTAACGAGATCGAGGGTCGAGTCAGCACCCGTGACCGTGAAATTCAGGGTTTCGATTACGCCCGTCACTGCCGGAGTACCGCTGGCGCCGTTGAGTGTGGCATTCAGCGTATCGATACCGGCCGTATCAGCAATGGTGTCATTGGGGTTGCTGTCCCAGGTCACATTGTAGGTATCGTTGCCACCCAGACCGTTCAGCGTATTGCCATTGCTGAGTGAGGTCAGGATGTTCGCACCCGCATTACCGGTACCGGTGAGGCCGTCGTTGTTGAACAGGGTCAGATTTTCCGTATTGGCATTGAGTGTAAAACTGACACTGCTCTCAACCCGATCAGCGGTACCACCACCCGAAGCTTCGTTGACCGTATCACCGGCTGAATCCACGATGAAAGTATCGTTACCCGTGCCGCCGGTCATGGCATCGTCGCCAGAATCACCGTCCAGATAATCATTACCGGAACCGCCGTTCATGATGTCATTACCGGAACCGCCGAACAGATTGTCATCGCCTGCATCGGCCGTCAGCCGGTCATTGTCGTCACCGCCTGCGAGGGTGTCATCTCCGGCGCCGCCATAGAGCTTGTCTTCGCCTGCGTTACCGTAGAGGGTATCGTAACCATTACCACCGATGAGCTTGTCTGCGTAAACGCCGTAGCCACCACCGAGGAAATCGTCGCCTTCTCCGCCATTGAGGGTGTCATTACCAAATCCGCCATACAATTTATCATCGCCGGCATCGCCGTTCAGCGTGTCGTTGCCGTTCTGGCCGTAGATGTCATCATCCTGATTGCCACCGGAAATTGTATCGTTACCGGCGCCGCCATAGATGAAGTCATAGCCGTTACCACCCTGGATATTGTCATTGCCACCATAACCATAGATGGCATCATCACCGTCATTACCAATCAGGGTGTTGTTGCCGACAGTGCCGTAGATGTAATTGTGATTGGCATTGCCGGTGATGGTGATGTTGCCGCTGGAACCGGCTGCATTGATCCATTCCACACCGTTGTTCGAGGCGAGGTTGAAGTTAAACGTAGAAGCCGTGCCGATGTTGCGGATGAATACCTGATCGAAGCTCGAAGGCTCACTGGACTCGGACTCATTCACCACATCACTCGTGGCATCGATAAAGTAATCATCATCACCCTTGCCGCCGGTCATGGTGTCAGAACCTGTACCACCGTACAGGACGTCACTCCCGTATCCACCAATCAGCGTGTCGTTACCGCCTGAACCATAGATGCTGTCAGAGCCGTAGCTGCCGTTGAGGACGTTGACCCCGGAACTGCCATAGATGAAGTCACCAAATTGCGAGCCGGTCACATTCTCAAATGTGGCGAGCGTATCATTCCCCTGCCCCGTGGCCGTGCCACCATCAAGGTTCACGCTGACCGGGCCGCCGTAGATATAGGTCACTGTATCCGTGCCTGCACCACCAATCAGGGTGTCATCTCCATTACCTCCAAAGATGGTGTCATTGCCTCCGGCGCCATCGATGGTGTTATTGCGATCATTGCCGAACAACCGGTTGCCGAGCGCATTGCCAGTGATGTTGCGGGCATAGTCAAAGAGGAAAACATTCTCAATCTGGCCTGCGCCAGGGCCCGTGCCAAGGTTCACGCTCACGGCGCCATAGATGGTGTCATTGGTGCCGCCGCCTTCAATAATGTTCTGCACTTCACCCATCGTATCCACATAGTAGGTGTCGTTGCCGGCGCCGCCGTTCATGATGTCGTTGCCAAAACCGCCATACAGCGTGTCATTGCCGGAGCCACCAATCAGCGTGTCATTGCCGGCCCGTCCATCCAGGAAATCATCGCCTGCTGAACCGCCATTCAGGGTGTTGGCCAGCGAGTTACCGATCATGACGTTGTTGAGGCTGTTACCTGTCGCCTGGGTTGCGCCGCCAAGCAGGGTGAACTCTTCAATGCCGTTGATGACCGTGGTGATGTTTACGGTGCTGAACACTTCATCATAATCACCGCCGGTATCGGTGATGATGTCACCGCCGTCGATGTAATAGGTGTCATTACCGAGACCGCCCTGCAGGTTGTCGTTACCGCCACCGCCTCTCAGGGTGTTGTCATTGTCATTACCAATGATGATGTTGTTGCCGCTGTTGCCGGTGCCATGGATAAAGCCATTGCCGGTCAGGGTCAGGTTTTCAAGGTTCTGGCCCAAGGTAAACGTAGCAGAACTTTCGACCTTGTCGGTACCCGCACCGGACAATTCGCCCACGACATCCGAGCTGTTGTCCACGATGTAAGTATCGTTGCCGGTGCCACCAAACATGATGTCAGCGCCTTCACCGCCATCCAGCGTATCGTTACCGGCACCACCCACCAGGTTATTGCTAAAGACGTTACCGGTCATGATGTTGTTCAGGGCATTACCGATACCGTATGCCGCCGACGCGCCATAGGCGAAGGTCAGGTTCTCGACATTGTCACTGAGGGTGTAGATTCCACCATTGTGGACAAACACGGTGTCAGTGCCCTGGTTTGCAAGTTCCACAACTTCATCGTAATCGGAATTCACGATGTAGTTGTCATTGCCTGCACCACCGGTCATAACGTCGCCGTCCGCGCCGCCGTCCAGTGTGTCATTACCGCCGAGGCCTTCGAGATAATCGCTGCCGGAGCCGCCGTAGATGAAATTATTGGAACCGTTACCGATCAGCGTCTGGCTGCCGTAGCCGTTATCAAGGATGTTCTCGATACCATTGGCCGCTGTTGCGCTGCCGAATACCCACATCGTGTCGTCGCCCGAGGCATCGGAAATAGTATCGCCGCCGCCGTAGAAAGACACATAGAAGGTGTCGTCACCCGCGCCGCCGATGAGTGAGTCGGCAAAGCCGTCGCCATAACCACCTAACAGGGTGTCATTACCGGCGCCGCCGTTCAGGGTATCGCGGCCTTCACCGCCGTATAAGTCATCGTCACCGTTGTTGCCGTTGAGGATGTCGTTGCCATAACCGCCATCGAGGTAATCATTGCCACCGGCGCCGTTCAGTGTGTCGTTGCCATAACCGCCGTACATATTGGCATAGCCGGCCACGATAATGTTGTTGCCCGTACCGCCGTCAATGATTTCATTGGTGGCTGTTATGGTGTCGTTGCCATAGCCGCCGTAGAACATATCCACGCCGCCGTAGATCACGTCATCGCCTGCGCCGCCCAGCAGGGTTTCAGTGCCGCCCTTGATGATGTCGTTGCCATAGCCGCCATAGACCCTGTCATCACCACCATAGATAACGTCATCATCCGCGCCGCCATCGATCGTGGCATTGCCAATAGTAATGGTATCGTTGCCTTCCCCGCCGTACATATAGTCGCCGGCACCGTAAAGCATGTCCTCACCGCCATTGCCCTTGAAGTTTTCAGTACCACCCTTGATAACGTCATTACCATAGCCGCCAAAATATGATGCGTAGGCCCACTGGTGGTCTCCATAGAAGGTGTCATTCGTGGCGCTGCCGTTGAATATCTTGTCGCCGCCGGTGATGGTGTCATTGCCATAGCCGCCGTAGAAGTAATCCGCGCTGCCATAACCGTAAATGCCGTATTGAGTCTGGGAAGAGGTAATGACCAGATCACCGCCGTTGATGGTGTCGTTGCCATCATCGCCATACAGATACTGGAAGCCGCCGTAGACATAGTCATAGTTCTTGATTCCACGGGTGTGGATATGGTCATCACTGCCATTCAGGATGTCATTGCCATTGCCCCCGTACAGGCTGGTATCGCTGCCATAGTTATAGTTGATGCCGTAAATACCGCCATAGACAACCAAATCACCGCCAGTCAGGGTGTCGTTACCGTCACTGCCATGCAGGATATCGTAACCACCATAGGCGCTCTGGCTATAGGAGTAGTAATAGAACCCGGAACCGCTGCCGTAGAAGAAACGGTTGACGCCGGTAATGTTATCGTTGCCGTCACCACCATACAGATAACTGCCAAAATCGCCATAACTGGAGCTAGACGTATTGGCATGATAGGTCGCATTGCCGCCCCGCAGGATGTCATTCCCCTCACCACCGTACAGATAGTCGCCGGCATAGAACGAGCCATTGCCGTCGATGGTGTCGTTGCCGGAACCGCCATCGAGAGAATCATAGCCGTAGTTACTGCCGGTGATGTTGTCATTCCCTTCCGCGCCGTAGAAAGCCACGCCGTAACCATAGTCACTGCTCATCACGTTGTTCAGGCTGTTGCCATAGACAAACGTAAAAAAGCCGTTGTTAACGGCATTTTCAACATTGTCGCCTATATAGAAGTCGCCATAGTATGAGTTGAATATGGCCGTATCCGCGCTGCCGCCCGCCGCCTCTTCAATAACGACCGTGTCTGTATCGGCGATATAATAGGTGTCGTTACCGGCGCCGCCGATCAGGACGATATCGTCATTATTACCATCACCCAGTACATCAGCATTGGACGTGCCTACTACAATAACTCCATCATTATTCGCAAACTTGGTGGCCATGGATCAGTCTCCTGGTTAAAGGCGATTATTTTGTTTGAGTTCGGAACAGAAAAGGAAAATTCAGGGGGAAGCTGGCAGACATGCAGGGAAAATGCACGGGCGCGATACAGCCATGAGCATACGCTGCGGTTTTTACCAAAGGCAAAACACTATGCATGCGATCAAGCATCATTAATAAGGGTGCTTCCCCACACCCGCGCCGGTAATGTTTCCTTGCCGGCAAGGATAATTTTTATCGATAAAGTACCGGACCCTAAATCCGGTAACGCGGGGAGTATAACATCAGTTTTGAGTGATCGATCAACATTAAATCCGTTCCGAATAAATAATTTTTTGTGACTGTATTTGCAATTGTTTTGCGCTGATGCGGTGCACATGATTCTGGTATTTGACGACACATTTTTACAGTCTGGAATAATCACATTAAAAGTACAATTCAGATGACTGTATTAATTGAAAAAATGATTTTCAAGTTAATGTGGTACGTGAAGTCGTGTCAGGGGAGCATTTCGTTGGATCTATGTTTCGTCGCCCCGTTGAAAGCTTGCCCCGTACTTCGATACGGGGCCGGGGCCCAGTCAAACTAATAACCACCTTCAAAAAAACATAAGGAAGTCTTATCTACTGGGTCCCGTTTTACAACGGGACGACGGCATTTTCCTATCCATGACCTTCCTCGTCGCCCCGTGCCGCGACACGGGGCCCAGTCAAACAAAAAATACCGCAAAAAAAACATAAGGAAGGCTTGTCTACTGGATTCCGGCCCCGGCTTTGGCTCCTGCGCCGCTCTACCTCCTGCATCCATGCAGTCGTGCGCCGGAATGACAGATCGCTTTACCGTCGCCCCGGCATGTAGTAAGCCGGGGCCCAGTAAAACAATTCTCTTTATTATTCTTGAAATACCACCGCCAACAGTGAACACTAATCAAAAACTTCCACTAAACATGATGAACCCTGAAACCCCCAACACGACTGAAAATCCCGGCATTGCTGTGCCCTCCCCGGTTCTCGTGGAAAAAGGCGAAGATCCCAGCGTGCTGGTCATTGCCTTCACCGGCTTCAAGGGCGGGCTGACCATGGCCGCATTTGATTTCCTTGCCGTCACCAAGCTCTCAAAATACAGCCGCATCCTGCTGCTTGATACGTCACGTACCTGTTACCTCGGTGGCGTGCCGCCCGTATTGAATAATTTTGCCGCGGTGCGTGATTTCCTGCGGGAAAAAATCGCGGAGCTGGCGCCGAAAAAAATCATCGCCATCGGCGCCTCCAGCGGTGCGTTCGCCACCATCCTGCTCGGGCATGAACTCAAGGTGGATTACCTGCACGCCTTTTCACCCTACACCTATGTGGATGTGGCGAATGTGGAGAAATACCAGGACCCGGACGGGTACGGCCGCCAGGCCGAGGCCTTTGCCCGCATCCAGGCGTTGCCCCCGGATGTGCATCCCTTGTTTGATCTGCGGCCGATCCTGATGCAGCACAACGGCAAGACCCGCTATTACATTCATGTGTGCCGTAACAGCCAGTGGGACATGCACCGCGCCAAGCACATCAAGGACTGTCCGGGGGTGCTGGTGATCGGGTATCCCTGCGACAGCCACGGCGTGGCCGTCACGCTAGCCCGCAATGATCTGCTGACAGACATCCTGCTGATCGAAAACCAGGAACACGTCGGGCAGGCGATCAAGAAAAAAATTACTACAGCAGAGTGAAAAGGAAGGATTGTTTACTGGATTCCGGCTTCCGCCGGAATGACGAAAGTAAAGATGACCCGTCGCCCCG
>CAYZJI010000022.1:0-20210 GCA_964479045.1 uncultured Enterobacteriaceae bacterium | reverse complement strand
AAGTGAACATCTACGATGGCGGGATCAGGTACTTGACGTACGCCAGCACGTGGAGTTTATCGCACGCGAATCAGATGTAGATGGGAAAGAGATGGAAATATATCGTTCCGGGGCGGGTAAATCCGGCGGTCAACGGGAAAAGCTGGCCACGACATGTCTTGCAGCGGCATTACGCTATCAGCTCGGTGGAACGGATGATGACATCCCGGTTTATGCCCCTGTCGTTTTGGATGAAGCCTTTGGCAAGGCAGATAACGAATTTACTGAACTGGCAATGAAGATATTTACAAATTTCGGATTTCAAATGATTGTTGCGACTCCATTAAAATCAGTTATGACACTGGAGCCATTCATAGGGGGTGCGTGCTACATAGACATCGTTGACCGAAAACGATCCAGTACTTTGCAAATTGAATATGATACACAGAATAAGAGACTCAATTTGCCGGAAAGAGCACGTGCCGAAGTCTTTTCTAATTAAACCTGCGGATATTGAGCAGCGTTTACTTCACCGTTTTAATACTCATTGCAAGAAATGGCTGGCGGGTGAAGGTGACTGGCCATTGAACCTTCCTCTGGGCATACCTACTGAAGATCAGGCAGCTGGATCTCTTGATGAAGTCAAGAACTGGCAAAAAACCTGGCTAGATTGGCATGGTGAGGGCGAAATTAAGTGGGTCGAACGACGCTGGGCTAATCTCGGTGTGCAAAGATTGCCAGAAAGGATTTTAATCCCGGATCCATCGCAGCTCGTACGATGGATAGGCAAGGATCAACTCTGGAGTTCTGCAACAGAACGATATGCGGCAATAGTAAACAGATGGCCGCAGATTGCAGGAGTCTTGCCAAAATATTTCAAGGTTCTGACAGATTATAGTGATGCAGATTTTAGACGCTTATTTTCAGTACTTGAATGGTTTGAAACACATCCGGATTCCAACTTGTATATACGTCAACTACCCATCGAAGGGATAGATACCAAATGGATATCACCCCGGAAATCGTTAATATCCGAATGGCTCGGCATAATCAAAGAAATTGACCGCGGGAAAGATTTTTACGGATTAACCGGATTAAGGCATGAACCTGTAACGATAAGAGTCAGGATATTGGACAATCATCTAAGAAGTCTAATTGGTAATATCGGTGATATCTCGCTGCCTATCAGTGACCTGCAGCAATTACATCTACCTGTTAAAAAAGTATATATAGTGGAAAACCTTCAAACCGGACTGGCATTTGGTGATATTCCCGGTGCGATAGTATTTATGGGATTGGGATACGCAGTAGATTTACTGGGTGAAATAGATTGGTTAAATAATCTGCCTATATATTATTGGGGTGATATCGATACAGATGGATACGCAATACTTAATCGCGTGAGAAGTTATTTTCCCCATGCACGTTCTATCTTGATGGATGAAGCTACTCTTATAGACCATAATCATCTTTGGGGTAAAGATGAGAAAACTGTCTCGTCTACGACTTTGTTAATGCTTACAGAGGAGGAAAAAAGATTATATGAAGGTTTGTGTAACCACAATTGGGCGAAAAACCTGAGACTGGAGCAGGAGCGTATTCCTTGGGACTATGCCTGGGATCGATTATGTTTACTCTAATGCGAAATGAAGTGTACTGAGTTTAATGGGCATAATGAACCGCTTCAAGGTTCAAGACTTGCCCCTTTGATTTTGAACAATCTCAGTTACTGATATTTCCCCAGAAAATAATCATTATCCCGGTCACAAACATGATGAGGCTGTAAACGGCGGCCGGAATGGCCAAGGTGTTATTGCCAATGAGTGTGCTGGCTACCGCAATGCCCAGCGTGCCGTTCTGAATGCCAACTTCAATCACAATCGTACGCACCTGCGGACCCACCAGCCGGGCTGCTTTGGCGGCGATATAGCCGGCCAGCATGCAGACAAGATTTAACAATAACGCCGCACTGCCAACCAAAACAAAAAAACCCGGCATGGTATCTTTCTCACCCACGAGAATGCCGGCAATCACCAACGCCAGAAACAATGCCGACAATATCTTCACCGGTTTGTCTGCCTTATCGGCCAATGCAGTAAATTTCGCCCGGAGCACCATTCCAATCGCCACCGGGATCACGGTGATAATCAGTATCTGCAAAATGGTTTTCACGACCGGCAAGGCCACTTGCTGCCCTGACTCCATGAAGATCAATGACGCGTAATTCACGACAAGGGGTAATGTTACAATGATGACCAGACTGCTGAGTGCTGTCAGACTGATGGATAAAGCGCTGTCGCCACGTGCAAGATGTGCGATCAGGTTCGAGGTTGGGCCACCGGGGCAGGCGGCGATTAAGACCAGTCCCACAGCCAGTTCCGGTGGCAGATTCAATATCCAGGCAATAACCCCTGCAAGCAATGGCAAGGCAATAATCTGCATGACCAGACCTGTAAATACGGGTTTGGGGGCAATAATGATCTGCCGAAAATGAACCGGCTGCAGAGAAAGTCCCATGCCGAGCATGATGACGGCCAACGCAACCGGCAGGAAAACAGCAGTCAGATTCGTGGATTCCACGGCAGAAACTCCGATATTGTGATTATTGTTTTATCCTGCAACGGCAATGATATTGAAAAAGCGTAATGAGGGCCAGGTCTTGCAATAACACATCAATTCATTTCAGTTTTTTCAGGCCCCTGCAGGACCTTTGCGACAATCAGGTACAGCGTAAACAAGCACAGTCTTGTTTGCAATTAAACTGAAGGGACTGTCATGATTTATCTTTGAACAGCTTACCAGATTGGCCTAGAATAAGAACGAATATACCCAATACTACCGGACTACCCAGTATGACTATCAAGGAAATCGAAAAAGAGTTTCTCGATCTTAGCGAAGCTGAAAAACGGGAGGTTCTCCGTTTGCTTATTGCTGATCTTGAGATGGGAGCAGATGAAAATGCTGAGCGTGCATGGCTTGAGGAAGCACAACGCCGGTACAAAGAATTGAAAGACGGATTGATTGAAGCAGTTCCAGCCAATGAAGCCATAACAAAAGCCAGGGACCGGCTGAGAAATGTTCGTTGAACTTCATCCGGAAGCAGAGACAGAATTAATCGAAAACGCCAACTACTACGAACGTGAAGTAGAAGGTCTGGGTTACCGGTTTATTGAAGATGTTGAACGTGGGATTAATTTACTGATTTCACAACCACTGATAGGCCGTCCATTTAACGAACAATTACGAAGTCTTGTCCTGGGCGGATTCCCTTTTTCACTAATTTATAGTTTCGAGCAAGACAAAATATGGATCGTTGCCATTGCTCATCAAAAACGCCGTCCAGACTACTGGCGTAAACGAATCAGCCGCTAACAAAATAATCGGCGACAGACCCTAATTTTCCACGTGATTTACTTCTGCAACAGCGTTCTCCCAACCCCCACCCAGCGCTTTATACAACGCAACCAGCGCGAGCCCAGTTTCAGTTTCACTCTGTGTGGGCTGACACTGAATATTCAACAAAAGATGTAGGCACTTATTTTATATTGACGGATGTCAAACTATGTATTACATTGTAATACATAAACATATTTGGGATATTCCATGAGCACTTTGACCATCCGTCTGGATAACAAACTTGACCGCGAACTGACCCGGCTGGCCAAGCAGACTGGCCGCAGCAAGAGTGATTTGGCGCGCGAGGCATTAAACCGGCAATTTGCCATCCAGAAGTTCCGTGCCTTGCGCCGGGAAGCCATGCCTTATGCGGCGGCGGCGGGTTATCTGGTAGATGAAGATGTTTTCCGCGACATCTCGTGAGGGTATTTCTCGATACCAATGTTCTGGTCAGCAGCCTGACCGTACGCGGCCTGTGCAGCGAACTCCTGGAAAGTATTTTCAACGAACATGATTTGCTTGTCTGCGAACCCATTCTGCAGGAACTCAAACGGATACTGGCAGAAAAATTTCACTTGCCCGCACCGATTACCCGTGAATATATCAAGCTTATTAAAACAGAAAGTGAACTTGTAACGGCACAAGCAGCGGTTAATATCAAATTAAATGACATGGATGATCTCCGGATTCTTGCCTTTATCATTCCGGCACGGCCGGATGTTTTCGTCACTGGCGATAAAGAATTACTTAAGCATGCGGAAATAGAGGGAATTCCGATCCTCTCGCCCAGACAGTTCTGGCTTGAATTAAATTCAAAAACTTAAACTTCATGTTTTTAATCCTAATGTACTTCTGCAACAGCATTTTCCCAACCAATAACTAAAGGTGCCGGAGTGATTTATTTTTGAACAGCTTGCCTAATATGTGGGGTCAGATGAAACTTTCTTAGGAACAAATGGGTTCAGGTCTTGCAATAACCTATGTCAATGCCAGATCTGCCCCATATATGTTTTTAATCAAACGTTAGCAATATGAAATCATGGTAACGAAAGCAAACAAGATATTGGCAGTCGTATATGCCGCAGGGCTGGGAATCGGCGAGGCCGTCATGAATTGGGGCAATTGGCAGTATGCTCCTTTGTGGATCGTCGACTACATCATCGTCATTTCCCTGTTGATTGGCGTCTTTCAGACATCCCCGCATCGTTCGGCATCGACACTGAAGGCTGCTTGGGCATTTTCTTTCGGGGTCATGTATATGGCCCTCTTTGTCACCATGAATCCAGAGATGGCACAGTACTACAATGCGTCATCCACGATCCTGTTTCTTATTGGCTTGCTGATGGCACTGTCCGCAATCGGTCTGGTCTTGTCACACATATCGGAGAAATCGCTGACAAGCCAATTGAACTGACCAAACAATCGGATTCGAGTCTTGCAATAACCTGTGTCAATGCAAGCCTTGAGCCTTTGCTTTTGAACAATCTCACTTCCTGATATTTCCCCAGAAAATAATCATTGTGCCGGTCACAAACATGATGAGGCTGTAAACGGCGGCCGGAATGGCCATGGTGTTATTGCCAATGAGTGTACTGGCTACGGCAATGCCCAGCGTGCCATTCTGAATGCCAACTTCAATCACAATCGTGCGCACCTGTGGGCCTACCAGCCGGGCTGCTTTGGCGGCAATATAGCCAGCCAGCATACAGGCCAGATTTAATAATAATGCCGCACTGCCAACCATGACAAAAAAACCCGGCATGGTATCTTTCTCACCCACGAGAATGCCGGCAATCACCAGCGCCAGAAACAATGCGGACAATATTTTCACCGGTTTGTCTGCCTTATCGGCCAATGCAGTAAATTTCGCCCGCAGCAACATGCCAATGGCCACCGGGATCACCGTGATAACCAGAATCTGCAAAATGGTTTTCACGACCGGCAAGGCCACTTGCTGCCCGGACTCCATGAAGATCAATGAGGCGTAATTCACGACGAGGGGTAGCGTGACAATGATGACCAGACTGCTGAGTGCTGTCAGGCTGATGGATAAAGCGCTGTCGCCACGTGCCAGATGTGCAATCAGGTTCGAGGTTGGGCCACCGGGGCAGGCGGCGATCAAGACCAGTCCCACAGCCAGTTCCGGCGGCAGGTTTAATATCCAGGCAATAACCACCGCAAGCAATGGCAAGGCAATTATCTGCATGGCCAGGCCGGTAAATACTGGTTTGGGGGCAATCATGATCTGGCGAAAATGAACCGGCTGCAGCGAAAGCCCCATGCCGAGCATGATGACGGCCAACGCAACCGGCAGGAAAACAGCAGTCAGATTGGTGGATTCCAAGGCACAGACTCCGGTATTGTTATTATTGTTTTGTCCCGCAACGGCAATGATATTGAAATTGCGTAATCAGGGCCAGATCTTGCAATAACACATCAATTCATTTCAGTTGTTTTCTGATCCAGGCAGGATCTCTGCGGCAATCAAGTACAGCGTAAACAAGCACAGTCTTGTTTTCAATACGATAGTAAATCGCGAAAGGGAATCTTTTTGATAACAGGCGATAGTAATTATCGAAATATTTGGGATGGATAACTGCGTTAATAATCAGGGAATCGATATCAGAAAAAATTGAATCCAGAAAATATATGCCAATTCCTCCAGACTGTTTTTCATAAAACCTGAAGCCATCCATTAAATCCTGGCTGGCTGAAGACAGGATTTTGATTTTCATGAAATATCATTTTTTATATTTTTTTTGGCTGTCTCCCAATCGATAAATTTATCTTTCCCCTGTTTTAAATTTTCTTCCCGTTCACTTAATACTTTTTCATGCCATGCGGGAGATGGCACGTTATCTGCCTTTTTGCAAAGATCTTCCCAAATCGATTCCATAGTCTGGATTTTTTCTTCTACGGACATTTGCCCCAATGGTAAAGTGATGGCCATAGTTTGCTCCCGAAGGTGATTTTCTGTGTAAATAATAATGGAATAACCGGGGCCAGACCACGGGTTTTTGTGACTATAGGTCGATTAACCTTCCATTAAATCAGCTTCTACAATGTTTTTGGCGTAACTTTGATATTGCGCACCCACTTGTTTCGCCATGGTGTCTGTGAAAACATGAAATTCCCCGGCTTTCAATGCACTGATGATACTGTCGGAAACCAGTGAAGGGGGCTCGGCGATATCGCCGAATCCGACACTATTGGCCATGTCGGTTGCGATTGGGCCGGGATGAACACTGAGGACGAAGGTGCCCTGAGCTTTCAGTTTGTCTCTAAGCCCCTGTGTTACAGAATACGCGGCGGCTTTCGATGCAGAGTACGTGGTGAAGTCTGCGAAGCATTTTATTGATGCCACAGAATTGAGTTGCACAAATGCGCCACCCCCATTTGCCTTGAGTATGGGTGCAAAGGCCTGTGCCATGCGGATCAAACCATTCACATTGATATTGATTTCATCGGCCAGTGCTTCAATGGCATTATCGGATAGCGGCGATGCGGTATGCAGAATACCGGCATTGTTGATCACCAGTTCCACATCACCGGCTTTTGCAGGGGCGGCCTTGATGGTTTCCGGTTTGGCCAGGTCGATATGCAAGGGAATCACCTTGTTACCCAATTCATCAACCAGGGCTTTCGCTGTATCGAGATTGCGTACGGCCGCATACACTTTGCTGGCCCCGGCTTCAATTAACCCTTTAACAATGGCCTTGCCAATTCCGCGATTGGCGCCAGTAACCAGTGCTACTTTGCCTTTAACATTGAAATTCATTTTATGTCTCCTGTGATTTATCACTGGTTACAAAAATTAAAACTAGAACCTGTCTCAAAATTAAAAATGCCGAACAACTCTAATTTTGCCGTCATGCCGGGCTTGACCCGGCATCCAGTAAACAATTGTTTTAACTGGATTCCGGCTTTCGCCGGAATGACGATAGTTTGTAAATCTGAAATTGTTCTGCTGAATAATCAATTTTGAGATAGGTTCTAATAACTGGTTACAAACATTAAACGGGATTTGAAGTCTTATTCCTGATTCTGATTGTCTACGGCAACAGCGTCTTCCCAGCCACCACCTAACGCTTTATAAAGAGCAACGAGCGCGAGACCGGTTTCGGTTTCGCTTTGTGCTAACTGATCCTGAATGACCAGCAACTGGCGTTGTGCATCCAGCACGTTCAGGAAACTGTCGACACCATTGGTGTAACGGATACGTGCAAGTTCGACGGCCTTGGCGCTGGCTTCAGCAGCAATCTGGAGGTGTGCCTGCCGTTGCCGTGTTCGGGCAAACTGCACCAGTGCATTTTCAGCTTCTTCCAGTGCCGTGAGTACTGCTTGCTCATAGGCAGCGAGAAATCCTTCCGCGGAGGCATCAGCGGCCCGTATGCGGGCACGTACCCGGCCCAGATCAAATGCCGGCCAGGTGAGGAACGGGCCGAAAGAAGTGGTGCGGAAATCACTTTCTCCCAGACCTGAAAAGGATGTGGCCAGATAACCGATACTGCCGGATAAACTCACACGCGGAAACAGGTCTGCTGTAGCAACACCGATGCGGGCCGTGGCCGCAGCCAGTTGCCGTTCTGCATTGGCGATGTCCGGACGGCGTTTCAGTAATTCAGAGGGATTGCCGATATTAACAACAGCGGGCAGTTGCGGCAGTGCTTCCGGATCAGATAATTGTGTAATCAAGGTGCGTGGTTCTGCACCGGTCAACACACCGAGACGATGGATGGTCTGGGCAATGTTGGTTTCCAGTTGCGGGATGATGGAGAGTGTGGATTCCAGTTGTGCCTGTGCGCGGACGACATCAAGGTCAGTCCCCATGCCACCCTCGGTAATGGATTGTGTCATGTTATAGGTATCGCTCTGGTTTGCGGCGTTCTGCTCAGCCACTTGCAGGCGATATTGCGCACCACGCAATTCGAGATAGGTGCGGGCCACTTCTGCAATCACCGTGACATAGACATTACGTTGTTCCGCCACAGCGGCTTCATAATCGGCCGTGAGGGCTTCGATAGAACGTTTTACCCGGCCAAAGAAATCCAGTTCCCATACGGCGTCGAGGCCGGCATCGTAAAACGTGTTGGTACGATCAAATCCTGACGGAGCGCCCTGGACCTGGGCTTCACTGGCTTCTTCACGGGTGATGCCGCCTTCGCTGGTGACGATGGGATAACGCTCATATTCCACTTCCTGTAAAAAGGCACGTGCCGCATTGACATTGGCCTGTGCAATACGCAGGTCGTGATTGTTTTCTACCGCCCGGGTGATGAGTTGATTCAGTTGCTCATCCTGCAGGATTTTCCACCATTCGATTTCCGGCGTTGCTGCGGCGAAGAGCGTTTCATGATCACGCGCGAACTCCGGGGCAACTGACGGTTCCGGTTCCTTGTAATCCGGGCCGACCACACAGCCGCTCAAAATAACCAGTGCAAAGAGTGAAGAGATTTGAAGGTTATGTTTCAACGACATCATTCGGATGCTCCGGAAGATTTCTGGTTACGCAGCACCATGCTGCGGATGAGCACATAAAAGACCGGCGTCAGGAACAATCCGAGCATGGTCACACCCAGCATGCCGCCGAATACCGTGGTGCCCAGCACCTGACGCATCTCGGCGCCTGCACCCTGTGACAACATCAACGGTACTACGCCCAGAATAAAGGCAAATGCTGTCATCAGGATCGGCCGCAAGCGGATTTGTGCCGCTTCAATCGCCGCTTCAATATGGTTTTTACCCTCATCTTCTCGTTGTTTGGCAAATTCCACCATGAGGATGGCGTTCTTGCTGGCCAGTCCTATCAATACAATAAAACCGATCTGGGTCAGAATATTATTGTCCATGCCACGGGTCCATGCACCGGCCAATGCAAAGAAAATGCACAGGGGCACAATCAGAATGATCGTAATCGGCAAGGTCCAGCTTTCATATTGAGCAGTTAACAGCAGGAAAACAAACAGTACACACAACGGGAAAATAATAATGCCCACGTTGCCGCCGAGTTTTTCCTGTAGCGCAACTTCGGTCCATTCATAACCAAATCCGGCAGGCAAATTCTCTGCTGCCAGTTTTTCCATTTCGATCAGTGCATCACCGGTACTGACGCCGGGCTGGCCGCTGCCCTGCAGTTCTGCTGAAGGGTAGAGGTTATAGCGGACAATACGATCCGAGCCCTGTATGGGTCTGGCCTTGACGATAGTGCCCAGAGGCACTACCTGACCATCGGTATTCTTGGCGCGCAGGCGCATGATGTCAGCAGGATCAAAACGATAGGGTGCGTCGGCCTGTGCAATAACCTGATAGGTTTTGCCAAACAGGTTAAAGTCATTCACGTACATAGAGCCGAGGAAGACCTGCAGGGCTTCAAATACATTTTCCACCGGCACGTTCATCATTTCCGCGCGTTCGCGATCCACTTCCAGATAATATTGCGGAGTGCTGGAATCAATGGTGCTGAACACCTGCGTCAGTTTCGGGTTCTGGTTGGCAGCGCCGGCCAGTTGCCAGGTCACGGCTTCCAGTTCCTGCATGCCACGGCCACTGCGGTCCTGGATAATCATCTTGAAGCCGCCGCCACGGCCCATGCCGCGCACCGGCGGCGGATCGATGACAAAGAACGATGCTTCCTGCAGGGTGTTCAATGCACCGTATAACTGGCCGACGATGGCGCTGGAAGCCTGATCTTTTTTGCGTTCCGCAAAGGGCTTTAACAATACAAACATCGCTGCCGAATGGCTGGAGGTGCTGAAAGTGGCTGCAGACAAACCGGCGATGGCAACAACATTGGTCACGGCCGGATTCTGTTGTGCGATCGCCGTAGCTTTCTGCACGACTTCATCCGTGCGTTGCAGTGATGAACCTTTGGGTAATTCCACCAGTACAATCAGGTAACCCTGATCCTGTTGTGGAATAAAACCTCCCGGTACGCGCTGGTAAAGCATGTAAGTGCTGCCCAGCAACAAGGCAAATACCAGCATCATGATCACGGGCCGCCGCACCAGCACGCAGATCATCTTGCCGTAACGGGTACGGGCACCTTCGAAGAGATAATTGAAGGTACGGAAGATAAAATTGGGGTGTTCGATGTCTTCACCGTTTCCATTGCCGTTTCCGTTCTGACGGTGTTTGGGGGCACGCAGAAAAATTCGACCGAGTGCCGGGCTTAATGTCAGCGAGTTGAATGCGGAGATCACCGTCGCTACAGAGATGGTCATTGCGAATTGTTTGAAGAAGGCGCCGGGTATGCCACCTAAAAACATGGTGGGGATGAACACGGCAACCAGTACCAGCGCCATGGAGATCAGGGCGCTGCCGACTTCGGTCATGGTGACGCGTGCGGCCTCCCGTGGTTCCATGCCTTTCTCCAGATTACGCTGGATGTCTTCAACGACCACGATCGCATCGTCCACCACAATACCGATGGCCAGCACCAGCCCGAACAGCGTCAGCGTGTTCAGTGAATAATCAAAAGCGGACATCACTGCAAACGTGCCGATCAATGAAACCGGTATCGCCACGATGGGGATCACCGCCGCACGCCATGATTGCAGGAAGATAATGATCACCAGCACCACCAGAAAGATGGCTTCAAAAATGGTGACATATACTTTATGGATGGATTCTTCGATAAATTCAGTCGGGTTGTAGATGATTTTGTATTCAAGACCCGGCGGGAATGATTTGGACAATCGATCCATGGTGTCGATGACGGCATCCGCGGTTTCCAGTGCATTGGTGCCCGGACGCTGGAAGATACCCATCGCCACGGCCTGTTTGCCATTCAGATAACTGTTGCGGACATAATCCTTGCCGCCGATTTCAATCCGGGCCACATCACCGAGACGGGTCAGGCGTCCGTCTTCACCCGTTTTTACGATGACATTCTTGAATTGCTCCGCGTCGATGAAGCGGCCTTGGGCAGTGACCGTGTACTGAAAGGCATTTTCCATCGGCATGGGTTGCTGGCCGAGTTTGCCGGCCGCGACTTGTACGTTCTGTGAACGTAACGCCGCAACGACATCATTGGCCGATAACTCCAGCGCGGCCATGCGTTCCGGGTTCAGCCACACGCGCATACTGTATTCGCGGGCACCGAAGACGATCAGTTCGCCGATGCCATCAATACGTGCGAGTTCATCACGTACCTGAATCAGTGCATAGTTGCTGATGTATAACTCGTCATAACGATTCTCCGGTGACAGCAGATGCACCACCATCAAAAAGTCCGGCGAACTCTTTTGTGCGACCACACCAAGGCGGCGTACATCTTCCGGCAATTTCGGCTCGGCGCGGGCAATGCGGTTTTGTACCAGCACCTGTGCTGTGTCCAGATCGGTCCCTTGTTCAAAGGTGATGGTCAATGACATCGCGCCGTCACTGGTGGAGGAGGAAGTCATGTAGAGCATGTTTTCCACACCGTTGATTTCCTGTTCCAGCGGTGTGGCAACGGTATCGGCAATCACCTGTGGTGATGCACCGGGATAGCTGGCATTGACGACGATGGTCGGCGGCGCGATTTCCGGATATTGCGTGATCGGCAGATCGAAATAGGAAAGTGCGCCGACGATGACCGTTAATATGGAGAGAACAACGGCAAAGCGCGGCCGATCAATAAAGAAATGTCCAAACTTCATGATCGTTTATCCTTGTGGTGCCGCGGCAGCGGGATCGGCAATGACGCCATTTTCCGGAGCAACCACCATGCCGTCACGGGCGCGTTGAATTCCGTTAATGATGATGCGATCAGTGGCTTCGAGACCGCCGCGAATCACGCGTAATCCGTCCTGCAAACGGCCGGGTTTGATCGGACGCCGGATAACAGTATTGTTTTCATTCACAACATACACATAACGGATGGTTTGATCGGTACCGATGGCACTGTCCGGAATCAACAGTGCCGGGTAGGGGCCTTCACCCTGCAAGCGGACGTCAGCAAACATGCCGGGCACCAGCAGAAAATCCGGATTGTTAACAATTGCACGGGCACGCAGGGTGCCGGTGGCAAGATCAATCTGGTTATCAACAAAGTCCACTTCACCCTGATGCAGGTATTCATCTTCATCGGCAAGTTTCAGCAGCACCGGGTTTTTTTTGGTGCGTGAACTCTCGCGCACACCCGCCAGATCCATGCGGGTGTAATGCAGTACGGCCTGTTCATCGGCATTGAAATAAACATACACCGGATCCATGGAAACGATGTTGGTCAGCAGCGTGGATTCAAAATCACCTCCGGTGACCAGATTTCCGGCAGTAATTCGTGTACGGCTGATGCGGCCGGTGATGGGGGCCTTGATGTGGGTGAATTCAACATCCAGTTGGGCCTCTTTCACAGCGGCCTGCGCAGCTTCAAGCGATGCCAGGGCTTCGCGTTTCTGGTTTTTGCGGGTATCCACTTCTTCTTCAGAAATGGCACGCGATTGAAACAGCCGTTCCGCGCGGGCCAGATCGTTTTCAGCAAGATCAACGGAAGCCTTGGCCCGGGTCACGGTGGCATGGGCTTGATCCAGTATGGCTTGATATGGCCGCGGGTCGATGACATACAGCAGATCGCCTTGTTTAACGATATGACCTTCAACAAAATTGACAGATTGCAGATAGCCGCTGACACGCGGGCGTACTTCAACAGATTCAACTGCATAGATACGACCGGTGAATTCATCCCAGTCCGTCACATCCTTAACGAGCGGTGTGGCGACCGTCACGGCCGGGGGTGGCATGTCCATGGACTGCTGGGAAGACTGTTGATCGCAAGCTGACAGCAGTGAAACCGTGAATAGTAGTGTCCATAGATACCGGTTGTTTCCGGTCTGAATATTGTCAAACTTCATGATATTTCCTACCTCTGCCACAGATTTCTTATCATTGGGGGTTGATTACTGACCAGTCAGTCAGTATTGTATAGTGTATATTTGCACTATCGCAAACATTTTTTTCTTACAGGTATATGACATTAAATGGTACAGGTTGCCAAAAAAATCCGTAACGTCCGGCGTAAAGATGAACGCCCGGGAGAAATTCTCGAGGCGGCACTGGATGTGTTTGCCATCAACGGCTATGCCGGCGCGCGGCTCGATGATGTAGCGGAGCGGGCCGGGATCAGCAAGGGCACGATTTATCTCTATTTCAAATCCAAGGAAGAACTTTTTCATGAAGTGGTGCGGCACTGGATATTGCCGCAACTGGAAAAGGTGGAAGAAATCGGAAGTCAGAAAAAAATCAGCGCGACAGAGATCCTGCGCCAACAGTTGCAGGTGATCTATGCAGACCTGGTGGCAACCGATGCCAGTGTGATTCCAAAGTTGATCATCAGTGAAGGAGCTCGCTTTCCTGAACTTGCGCAATTTTATCATCAGGAAATTATTACCCGTTGTCATCAGAACCTGCGGGGCGTATTGGAACGGGGTGTGGCAGAGGGTGAATTCCGGCCGGCAGTATTAAACTGGGAATTGCAGGCGATCTTCAGCCCGGCGCTCACTGCGGCGATCTGGCGCTCGGTATTTGAACAATTTTCTCCCCTCGACTTGCAGGCTTATCTCAAAACCCATATCGATCTGCTGCTGAATGGATTACGCAAAGCCACCTGATGCACTGACATCGGGCAAACATTCATACAATGCCCTGATTTTTTACTGCAGATAACGGCTTTATTTTATTGATTTCATTTTAATTTTGTCTCATCATTCATGTAGTTTATACACTACGGAAAAGGGATATTGCTTGACTGACAGGTCTAATGCTTTACATTTCATTCATGCGTGATCACGTCACAAAATGCAAAGGCCATAAAACAACATGACGTATTGTCTTGCCATCTCCCTCAATGCCGGTCTCATTTTCGTATCCGACTCTCGTACCAATGCGGGTGTTGATAATGTCAGTACCTACAGCAAGATGTACAAGTTCGGGGTTGATGGGGAACGTCAGTTTGTCATTCTGACGGCAGGCAATCTGGCCACTACCCAGGGTGTGATTGCCCAGATCAAACGGGACATGAAGCAGATGTTGCCCATGAATCTGATGACCATGCAGAATATCACTGATGCGGCGGATTATGTGGGCGGCATCAGTTTGCAGCAGCAGCAAAAAAATACGGGTGGTGGTATCAATTTTGAAGCGAACTTTATTGTTGGCGGACAGGTGGCCGGACATAAACCGGCAGTTTGTCTGGTGTATCCGCAGGGTAATCACATTACTACTTCAAGTGACACACCATTTTTGCAAATCGGTGAGAGCAAATACGGCAAACCCATTCTGGATCGCATACTCACGCCTGAATCGAGTCTTGAAACGGGTGCATTGAGCGCGCTGGTATCCATGGACTCGACCATGCGCAGTAATCTCACCGTGGGCCCGCCCATCGAAGTGATGATCTATCATACCGACAGTCTGGTGCTTAACCGGTATTACCGCTTTGAGGATGGGAGTGAATATCTGCGTCAACTCAAACGCAGTTGGGACAGTAATCTCAAAGAGGCGTTTAACAAACTGCCACCGATTGCCTGGAGCGCCAACTGGGACAAGGAAGGACAGGACAAAATCGAGGGCTCATCCAACTGAGTAAAAGTTCTTTGTAGGGCAACTCGGTGAGTTGCCATCCAACTAAGGCAAGTCGCAGACTTGCCCTACAGCATGCAGGTAAACTTAGCCAGTAATATTGCTTGCTGTTCGCATGAGTGTAAAACATTAAATTATGGCCATCCGGGTTGCGATAAAACACAGCACCGAATATCACTACGATCGCCTGGTGACATTGTCACCTCATATCATGCGACTGCGGCCAGCACCACACTGTCGTACATCGATACTCAGTTACTCACTCAAAGTTGAACCTTCCAGACATTTCATCAACTGGCAGCAGGACCCCTTTGGCAATTATCTGGCGCGACTGGTATTTCCGGACAAAACACGATTACTCAAGATTGATGTGGAATTGATTGCAGATTTGGCGGTGGTCAATCCGTTTGATTTTTTTCTGGAGGAAACGGCGGAACATTTTCCGTTTACCTATGAACCACAATTGCGCTCTGATTTGGCGCCGTATCTTGAAATCAGGGAAGACGGGCCGGCATTAAAACGCTGGCTCAAGCAGGTGGATCGAAGCAAGCAGCATTCGGTCAATTTCCTCGTGGCCCTGAATCAGCGTTTGCAAAAAGATGTAGGGTATCTCATCCGGCTTGAACCCGGTGTGCAAACCTGTGAACAAACCCTGACATTAAAATCCGGTTCCTGCCGCGATAGTGCCTGGTTGCTGGTGCAAATTTTCCGGCATCTGGGTCTTGCTGCACGTTTTGTTTCAGGCTATCTGATTCAACTGATGCCGGATATCAAACCACTGGACGGTCCTGCCGGACCGGCTAACGACTTCACAGATTTACATGCCTGGGTGGAAGTGTATCTTCCGGGCGCAGGCTGGATCGGCCTTGATCCGACTTCGGGATTGTTTGCCGGCGAAGGACACATTCCACTGGCGTGCACACCTGAACCGTCGAGTGCTGCACCGGTGACTGGCGCGACAAGTATGTGTGAAGTGGACTTCAGCTATGCCAACGAAGTTGTACGTATACATGAAGATCCGCGTGTTACCCGTCCCTACAGCGATACCCAGTGGCAGGCCATTACGGCGTTGGGCGAGAGTACAGATACCTTGCTCATTGAGTCAGATGTGCGTCTGACCATGGGGGGTGAACCTACATTTGTATCGATTGATGATATGCAGAGTGCAGAATGGAATACTGCGGCATTGGGTAAAAAGAAACGGCAACTGGCTGGAAGTCTGATCAAACAGTTGCGTGAACATTTTGCACCAGGCGGTTTGTTGCACTATGGTCAGGGCAAGTGGTATCCGGGTGAACCCTTGCCGCGCTGGGCCTTGTCCGCGATCTGGCGTCTTGATGGACAACCGGTGTGGCAGGACGATAAATGGCTGGCCAGTGAAGAACAGGATTACCAGTTTGAGCTGGCACAGGCGGATCAATTTATCAAGACACTGGTAAAAACATTGGGCGTTCCTGCCGAGCGGATCATTCCGGGTTACGAAGATATTCCGCATTACCTGTTACAGGAAGCCAATCTGCCGGCCGATGTTGATCCACAACATAGTAGCTTGAAAGACTCACTGGAACGGCAGCGCCTGGCAGCGTTATTGCGGCGTGGTCTGGATCAGGTGACAGGATATGCGGTGCCGCTGCGCTGGCGCGGTGCGGATGTGCATGAAGGCTACTGGCAAAGCAGTCTCTGGACATTCCGCAGCGGTCATATGTATCTGTTGCCGGGAGATGGCGCGATGGGTTACCGGTTACCGTTATCCTCATTACCGGTGAGTAGTGTTGCAGCAGAAGCCGCAGAAGAAGAACCGGTACCTGATCCGTTTTCCGGCCGGGACAATTTACCAGAAGTTGCTTTATTGTCGCGTTCGGTCGCCAGTGTCAAGGCGCAGACGGCCGCACAAAATGCAGATGATACTGTCGATACCATCCGGACAGCATTATGTGTGGAAGTGCGGGCAGGGCGTTTATATGTATTTATGCCACCCTTGACCAGGGTTGAAGGTTGGTTGCAATTACTGACCTGTATCGAAGCAACTGCGAAGAAGCTCAAACTGCCGGTGGTGATCGAAGGGTACCTGCCACCGTGGGATCCGCGCCTGCAGAAATTGCAGGTGACGCCTGATCCCGGTGTCATCGAAGTGAATATCCATCCGGCAGCAAACTGGAAGGAACTCGTCAACAATATCCAGACGTTGTATTCAATCGCGCGCGAATCACGTCTGGGTACAGAAAAATTCATGCTGGATGGTCGCCACTCCGGTACTGGTGGTGGAAATCATGTGACACTCGGTAGCCAGATTCCGGCTGACAGTCCTTTTCTGCGACGTCCGGATCTATTATGCAGTCTCATCACGTACTGGCAGCACCATCCGGCACTGTCCTATTTATTTTCAGGATTGTTTATTGGTCCGACCAGCCAGTCGCCACGTGTGGATGAAGCCCGGGATGACAATCTGTATGAACTCGAGATTGCATTAAGTCTTCTGGCGACGGGCGAATCGTTGCAGCCCTGGCGGGTGGATCGGGTGCTGCGCAATTTTCTGGTAGACCTTACCGGTAACACACATCGTGCTGAATTCTGTATCGACAAACTCTATTCACCTGACAGCCCCACCGGGCGGCTGGGGCTGGTTGAGTTTCGGGCATTTGAAATGCCACCGCATGCCCGTATGAGCGCGGTGCAAATGTTGCTGCTACGTTGTCTGATTGCGCATTTCTGGCGACAGCCCTACCGGCGGCCGTTGATACGCTGGGGCACTGAATTGCATGATCGTTTCATGCTCCCGTATTTTGTCTGGGAAGACATGAAAACAGTGGTCCAGGATTTACGTCATGCCGGATTCACATTTGAACTTGAATGGTTTGCACCTTTCCGTGAATTTCGTTTTCCTCATATTGGAACACTGCAGGTGGCCGGTATGCAGGTTGATTTACATACTGCACTCGAACCCTGGCATGTGCTGGGTGAAGAGTCCGCCGGGCAGGGTACAGCACGTTATGTGGATTCATCCGTGGAACGTTTGCAGATCAGCGTACAGGGCATGGCAGGTGATCGTTATATCGTGACGTGTAATGGCCGCAAGATTCCATTGCGCGCCACCGGCATCCGCGGCAGTTATGTGGCTGGCGTAAGATACAAGGCCTGGCAACCGTATTCGAGCTTGCATCCCACCATCCGTGCCCATCCGCCGCTGGTGTTTGATATTGTCGATACCGAACTCGGCCGTTCAGTTACAGGTTGTACCTATGCTGTAGCTCATCCGGGCGGCCGCAATTATGAAACGTTTCCGGTCAATGCCAATGAAGCCGAAGCGAGACGCTCTGTGCGTTTCTGGTCACACGGCAACACCCAGGGTCAGATGCACGTTCCTATGGAGGATCCACATCCGGAACAGCCCTATACTCTGGATCTGCGTTACCCGGTTTGTTCCTGAGCCGTAATCACGTGTTCACTGCCGGCATATTCAAACCAGGTTTTACTGACTTCTTCATGTATTCCGGCCAGGGCCACCTGGAGTTCATCGATGAATTGATGCAGATCGTTTTGCAGGACTTTTCCAGTATCCATACCAGACAACAAACGTTGTAAGCGTGAATTGCTGCGCAGGACCGCATCATTTTTGGGCAGTTGTGATACGCATTGATTAAGTTCAGCAAGACAACAACCGGCAGCGCGTGGGAATTGATTGTTCTTCATCAGAAATGCGACTACATCTTCACCGTTGACCTTGTCGCGAACTTGCAGGCGATACATCTGATACGCGCTTAATGAGCGTAGCACGTTCATCCACAATGTGGTCTCGAAGGTATCAGGCAGTTCGTTCGTCTGTCCGGCCAGTCCCAGACTGCCTACATCAACGATGCGTGTGGTCATATCGGCACGTTCGAGATTGCGTCCGATACGGATAAAATTATAGGCTTCGCCGTGAGTCATATTACTGATCAGCAAGCCGGTAATCTGATGACAATAGCGGACTACATCATCCAGAAATTCCTGCCGTCCGTCGCGCTTGAGTGCATTGCCCAGGTTCTGCCGTACGAACAGATAAAAGCCGTTGATTTCTTCCCAGGATTCGTTCGGCAGAATTTCACGCGCTGTGCGTACATTTTCACGGGCCATACGTATCGAGCACAACATGGAGCTGGTGTTGGCTTCATCCGCAAGTAAAAACCGGATGACATTGCGTTCATCAGCCCGGCTGTATCGGGAATAAAACTCGGAATTGCTGCCGGTGATATCGATCAGGCTGTCCCATATTTCTTTCCCAAGGATGGGCAGATCCATCAGAAGATTAGCATTCACACTCACCAGCCGGGCGGTATTTTCAGTGCGCTCAAGATAGCGCCCGAACCAGTACATTCTTTCTGCTGTGCGTGAGAGCATGTACTAATCCTCGTCCGGGGCTACGATCCAGGTGTCTTTGCTACCGCCACCCTGTGAGGAATTCACAACGAGTGAACCACGCACCAGGGCCACGCGGGTCAACCCCCCTGCGGTGACGTTGATGCGATCGCTTTGCAGGATGAACGGCCGCAGATCGACATGCCGTGGTTCGATGGCGTTCTCACACAGTGTCGGAACGGTAGACAATGTAATCACCGGTTGTGCAATATAATTGCGCGGGCGGGCCTTGATGAGACGTGCAAATTCACTACGTTGTTTGTGTGTGGAATGCGGGCCGACCAGCATACCGTATCCCCCTGATTCATTGGCCGGCTTAACCACCAGATTTTCCAGATTGGCGAGCACATGCTTGCGTTGTTTTTCATCGTCACAGGAGAAACTTGGTACATTCGGCAGGATCGGCTCATCACCCAGATAATACCGGATCATGTCCGGCACGTAGGTGTATACAACTTTATCATCAGCCACGCCGGCGCCCGGTGCATTTGCAAGAGCAACATTACCTTTCTTCCAGGCACGCATCAGACCCGGTACGCCCAGTACCGAATCCGGATTGAAAATTTCCGGATCAAGAAACAGATCATCAATACGCCGGTAAATTACATCGACACGAGACAGGCCTTCAATGGTTTTCATATAGACACAATCATCGTCGGCCACCACCAGATCAGAACCTTCCACCAGTTCAGCCCCCATGTTCTGGGCGAGAAATGAATGTTCGAAATAAGCGGAGTTGTAGATCCCGGGTGTCAATACAACAATTTCCGGATAATCGGCGGGCCGTGGAGATATTGCACTCAATGTATCAAAGAGATTGGCCGGATAATCACCCATGGGCAGGATGTTATAGGCTTCGAACAGTTCAGGAAAAATGCGCT
>CAYZJI010000021.1:0-20947 GCA_964479045.1 uncultured Enterobacteriaceae bacterium | reverse complement strand
AATGCCGCGAGCGCAGGATGCGCAAGAGCGGCCATGCAGTCGTGCCTTCCCCCTCCAGGGGGAAGGAGATACCGGATGGCTTCATGTGTTCGCCTTCCGGAAAGACGGCTGCTAAAACAGAAACGGCAGGGGTTGCCTGCCGTTTGTGCGCTGGTACTGCAACTGTAAATTATCCAGCCAGCAGATCCTTCAACTGCTTCTGCAGTTCACCCAGACGGGCCTGAAGTTCAGCAGTATCCTGCCCGGCTTTCTTTGCGCTTTCCAGCAGCGATTCAACACTGCTGATGGAGCGTCTCAGTTCAAACTCTTTTTCATCACGGGCATGATCGACGATCATGATGCCATCGATGAGTTTATAGACACCGGGGCTGATTTCGCCCGGGCCTTCAGCAACAGCCGGAGCTGAAGAGGCTGTCTCGGCCGGCGCTGTTGCTGCCGCGGTCTTGCTCTGATCCGCATCATCGCCACCACAACCCGTCACCAAACCTGCGATAAATAACGTTACAAAAATATTTTTCATCAGTTATGCCTCCTGATTCTCGGATGAATAAAAACAGTTATACGGTTTGCCCTTTATTATCCGGGCAAAAGGAACGGCAGGTTACAGGAAATTTACCTGATATTCGAGGTAATACCGCCAACTGTCAGACTCCAGCAAAACTTTCCAGTTCCCTGAGACAAGTTTCGGCATAGGTGAAGTATAAAAATTGTCGGCAATCCGCGTCATGGTAACGGTTTGATCAAGGCCGCTGCGGGTGCGGTGGATGAACCGGGCTTGTATGGTTTCTGGTGATATAAATGTATCATTGCCATCCAGTGTCAGCCGCATAGTCCGGCCATCCGGGTTAACGGCCAATTCAGCGGTTATCGCAAAATTTTCTGCCGCCCGATCCCGGGCCAGATCCATGTTGATCTCCAGCCCTTTTTTGTAATAGTCATCCACCACCAGCCCGTCATCAGACTTGAGTGCAAGGGTAATCATGATGATGCCCATACCGACAGCGGCGAATGGAAACAGGATCAGTAACCAGACATAGGGTTCGCGATACCAGACTGCAGCTTCGGTTTTTTTCAATATGCTATTGTTCATCATCAACCCGGCCCGAGGAAACGGCCTTCCTTGCGGATTTGCAGCCGTTGATTATCGACCGCTTCAAGCGTGAAGATCACTTCGTTACTGCGTGCTTCGAGATCAGATTCTTCAACCCGCAGCCTGACGGGGATGTCGGCCACCACACCGGTCTCAACAAAGATCTCAGGGTTGTCCATAATTAATTCAAGATTATCGATGCCACTGACACTCAGCCGGTAATGATGTGCATGCTCATCCATATTTAATATTTTTAATGTATAAATATTCTCGATCTGACCAGTATCTGTTTCACGATAAAGCTGGTTGCGATCACGGATAATATCGAGTTCCAGCGGTACACGGGTAATAATGCTGTACGTTAAACCCGCCACGAGAATGAGCAGTATAACCGCATAGATAACGATACGCGGCCGCAATATTTTCGTCCTGATACCTTCCAGTTCATGTTGAGTGGTGTAACGGATCAATCCACGTTGATAGCCCATGTTGTCCATCACGAAATCACAGGCATCGATACAGGCAGAGCACCCTATACATTCATATTGCAGGCCATTGCGTATATCTATCCCGGTTGGACATACCTGCACACACAATTTGCAGTCGATACAATCGCCAAGACCCCTGGCTTTGTGATCGATTTTTTTGTTGCGCGGACCTTTCGGATCACCACGGGTCTGGTCATAAGAAACGATCATTGTATCCTTATCAAACATGGCACATTGAAAGCGTGCATACGGACACATGTATTTGCAGACCTGCTCACGCATCCAGCCGGCATTGCCATAAGTCGCGAACGCGTAGAACAACACCCAGAAGGTTTCCCACGGCCCGGTATTCAGGGCCACGATTGCAGTCCATAATTCACGGATGGGCGTGAAATAACCGACAAACGTGAAGCCTGTAAATAGCGAGAACGTAATCCAGATAAAATGCTTGGTGGATTTGATACGTAGTTTGCGAAACGACCACGGTTCCTTGTCCAGCCGCATCTGTTGTGAACGATCGCCTTCGATCAGTCGCTCGATCCAGAGAAAGGACTCGGTCCACACGGTTTGCGGACAGGCATAACCACACCATAATCGTCCCGCAATCGCTGTAAAGAAAAACAACGACAGGCCGGCGATGATTAACATAAAGGTGAGATAAATAAAATCCTGCGGCCAGAAGGTCAAACCGAATACATAAAATTTACGTGCGGGCAAATCCCACAAAATGGCCTGACGTCCGTCCCACTGCAGCCAGGCGCAACCATAGAACAGGCCCAACAATACAATGACTGACATGATACGCAGCCAGGCAAACGTTCCATGCACTTCACGCGGATAGATTTTTTGCCGCTTTTCATAGAGGACAGACTCAATACTGTCCCCGTTACGGACAGGGGCTGCAACAGCGGATTCAGACATGACGGCCGGACAACTACTGGTACTGTTTATTCGTGCAGGTTTTCATCGACACTGAGGCCGTAAATGTAGGCCGCCAGCAGATGCACTTTCGCTGCACCGAGGAATTCCTTGTGTGCCGGCATGACACCATTACGTCCTGACGTGATGCTTTCAATAATCTGCTTCTGACTGCCGCCATACAACCACACATTGTCAGAAAGATTGGGCGCACCCAATGCCTGATTGCCCTTGCCCTCCGCACCATGACAGACCGCACAGTTTTTATCGAAGAGTTGTTTGCCCTGATACGCGACCACGGAATCCACCTGCCGCCCGCTCAGTCCCTGCACATACTGCGCCACCTGAAACACACCTTCATGCCCGAGCAGTTCTCCCCACGGCGGCATGGCCCCCTGCCGTCCTTCCATGATGGTCTGTTTGATATTCTCGGGAGCGCCGCCGTAAAGCCAGTCATGATCACGCAGATTGGGATAGCCACGCACACCACGTGCATCGGAACCATGACAGGTGGTGCAATACGTGGAATACAACCGTGCACCGATACGTATCGCTTCCGGATCATTGACCAGTGCCGGAATATCCGTACCGGCATATTTTTCATAGATAGGGCCGTAGGTTTCATTCGCGCTGTTGACTTCACCATCATATTGTCCGGTTTGCGTCCAGCCCAGTACCCCGCCAAATGATCCCAGACCCGGATACAACAACAGGTAAGCGATTCCGAAAAACAACGTGATATAAAACATGATCAGCCACCAGCGTGGCAGCGGATTGTTGAGTTCCTCCAGCGTTTCGTCCCAGACATGGCCCATGGTCTCGACCTTGCCCTCTGGAGACTTGCCGGGTTTGCCCCTGGAGGACCAACGGATCAGCCAGAAAATGCCAGCGAACGACAGCACCACGATCGCAATGATAAAAATACTCCAGAAGCTGCTGGTGAACGTAGTCATGATGGTTGTCTATCGGATGTTGTCTGTATCATTATCTTCACGAAACGGGATCTGCGCCGCTTCATCAAATTCTTTTTTGCGTTTACCGCTCCAGGCCCAGATCACCACACCGATGAAGAAAATCATCACGGCAATCGTCCACAACCCCTGTATCAGCCCGAAGTTCATGTTCATCTCCGCGTCTTGATGGCGGTGCCGAGCACTTGCAGATAAGCGACGATGGCATCCATTTCAGTTTTGCCTTCCAGCATGGCCGGCGCATTCTGTATCTGCTCATCGGTATAGGGCACACCCAGGTTCTGTAACACGCGCATTTTGGGTTTGATCTCGGCCGGATCGAGCAGGTTTTCCGCAAGCCACGGATAACCGGGCATGATCGATTCCGGCACGACATCGCGTGGATTGATCAGATGGGTAATATGCCATTCATCACTGTAACGGCCGCCGACCCGTGCCAGATCCGGCCCGGTACGTTTTGAGCCCCACTGGAACGGCCTGTCATACACGAACTCGCCTGCAACAGAATAATGACCATAGCGTTCGGTCTCGGCACGGAATGGCCGGATCATCTGCGAATGACACACATAACAACTCTCGCGCACATAAATATCCCGTCCGGTGAGTTGCAGGGCGTTATACGGCTTCAGGCCTTCTACTGCTTCCGTGGTGGACTGCATGAAGAACAATGGAACGATCTGCACCAGACCGCCGATGCTGATCACGACGAGGATCAGGATCATCATCAGTTGCAGATTGGTTTCGACTTTTTCGTGACCTTGCGACATGACTTTGTCCTCAATGCGCCAGCGCCGGTGCCGGAATGTTTGCCGTCACCGGTTTCGCGCCGGCAATCGTCTTCCACAGGTTGTAGGCCATGATCAGCATGCCGATCAGGAACAGCAGGCCGCCGAGTGTACGGATGATGTAGAACGGATGCATGGCCTGCACGGATTCAACAAAGCTGTAGATCAACGTGCCATCGGGATGCACCGCGCGCCACATCAAACCCTGCATGATGCCGGACACCCACATCGCGGTGATGTACAACACGATACCTATTGTCGACAACCAGAAGTGTGCCTCGATCATGCGGACGCTATGTATGGTTTTGCCATACAGACGTGGAATCAGGTAATACATGCTGCCGATAGTGATGAAGGCCACCCAGCCCAATGCGCCGGAATGCACATGGCCGATGGTCCAGTCGGTGTAATGCGAAAGCGCGTTCACTGACATGCCATAGAAAGACAATGACACGATGAGGAAACGCAAGATGGGATCGGTACGGAGTTTCTGCCACGCGCCAGAGAGTGTCATGATGCCGTTGATCATGCCGCCCCACGATGGCGCGAGTAATATTAACGACATCACCATGCCGAGTGACTGGGTCCAGTCCGGCAATGCCGTGTAATGCAGGTGATGCGGACCGGCCCAGATATACACAAAGATCAGTGCCCAGAAATGCACGATGGACAGGCGATAGGAATACACCGGACGTTCCGCCTGTTTGGGCACAAAGTAATACATCATGCCCAGAAATGCGGCGGTGAGGAAAAAGCCGACAGCGTTATGGCCGTACCACCACTGCACCATGGCGTCCTGCACGCCGGCATACACTGAATAGGACTTCAGGAAACTCACCGGCATGGCGAGACTGTTGAAGATATGCAGTATGGCAACGGTAATGATATAGGCACCGAAAAACCAGTTCGCGACATAGATGTGCCGTACCTTGCGTTTTGCAATGGTCCCGAAGAACACATACGCATACACGACCCACACAGCGGTGATCAGCAGATCGATCGGCCATTCGAGCTCGGCATATTCTTTCGAAGTGGTGTATCCCAACGGCAGACTGATCGCCGCAGCCAGTATCACCAGTTGCCAGCCCCAGAAGGTAAAAGCCGCCAGTCGATCATCAACCAGACGCACATGGCAGGTGCGTTGCACAATGTAATAGGACGTTGCGAACAAGGCGCAACCACCAAACGCAAAGATTACCGCATTGGTATGCAGCGGGCGTAACCGGCTGAACGTCAGCCATGGAACATCAAAATTCAATGCGGGCCAGGCCAATTGCGCGGCGATCAACACTCCGACCGCCATGCCGACAATACCCCAGATAATCGTCATAATCGCAAACTGGCGCACGACTTTATAGTTGTAGGTATTTTCTGTTTCGCTCATGTTCAGGATTCCCTAACTGGTAAACACCGGCCCCAGACCAAAACTCCACAAAATCACTGTCGCCGCCAGCACGCCGACCAGACCTACCAGACCGAAGGCCAGCACCGCGCTGGAAAACAAAAACCCGCGCTCCGGCGTGATTTCCATCATCACCGGGATACCGGTGTACAACAGGAAGACGGTATAGGTCGCCGCTGGTATGCCGATGATCAGGTTCAGCCATAACACCGGATACATTTGGGTAACACCGACCAGAAACAAAGGAATGGGAATATAGGCGGCAAGTTGCAGGCAGCGGGTCATGGGCTGGCGCGCGCCATAGGTTTCCCCCATCCAGTGAATCATCCAGGCCATGGAGAACACGGCGAAGATAATAATCAGGTAATAACATACCGCAATGACAGCCGCGCTGGAGGGCGTCAGTTTGATGGTCTCCGCCGTCCCGATTTGCCAGCCGAATTGCGTGGTGCCGATGTAACCGCTGATTACCGGGATTGCTCCCAGCAGAAGCACATGAAAGATCACCTGCGCCATGCGTAAGGAACGCTCGCGTACGGCGACCCACTCTTCCGACGGATGCACAAAGAATCCGATGATGTGTTCAATCAACATCCTGGCTCTTCCTGTTATTTTTCCGGCAACAGTATTGGTATAGCTTCATCAAAGCTGATTTACAAGGTGAAGACGCAGCAGCCTAGAAACGGTAACCGATGCCCGCACCAAAGACGATCGGATCCACTTCAACATCCACGCTCAGACGGCCCAGCGGCGCGGTCAGCAAGGTTGCGGTGGTATCAATATCGATATACTTCACGTCCAGATTCACAAACCAGTTGTCCTTGAGATCAACATCCACGCCGGCCTGTGCTGCCCAGCCCCAGGAGCTGTCCATATCTACATCGACCGGTCCCACCAGTGCTTCCAGTTCATCCGATGCATCGTTTTCGAAAAACAGGGTGTAATTCACGCCCAGCCCGACATAGGGACGTATGTTGTTTTCCGGCAGGAAGTGATACTGCAAGGTCACTGTCGGAGGCAATACCCAGGAATCAAATAAATCAAAACCATGCGTTAGCCCGGCGACGGGTGCACCGGTTTCAAAACTGACATCATGATTCGTCACACCGGCAATGACTTCCACGCCCCAGTTTCTGTGAAACATGTACGTGACATCTACTTCCGGCACCGCCTGGCTGTCCACATCGACGCCGGTACCTGCCAGTGGCACGCCCCCGGTACTGACCAGGCCACTACTGTCATCCGGATGCACCATGATGCCGCGCAAACGCACCAGCCAGTCACCCTGCTCTGCCTGCAACGGCAGGCTGCTGATTGATAAAAGTGTTAATAATATATACGTAGAAAGTCTCTTGAACACAGTTACGGCTCCCCGAATCGCTCTTGTCAGAATTTTTCGAGAGTGTGCCAGCCGCGAGCACTATCAGACTTGATCTGGATCAAATAACCGGACGAATCATTGCGAACACGCAGAATGGGGAAAGACATTTTATTTAAACCCTGTAGAGTCTATGCTTTGGATAAGCATTGAATAACCTGACTGCAAATGAGTATCGCTTATACCCTGAACACCACCACGCCCGAAGAAACAGTGTCCTGCTATCATTGCGGGGAAATCATTTCTTCCGGCACTGTGATCAAAACTGTCATCAACGGTGAGGAACGCCGCATGTGCTGTCAGGGTTGTCGTGCGATTGCCGAGACGATTGCAGAATACGGCCTCACAGGTTACTACCACTATCGTACAACGCTGCCTTCGCGGCCCGATCAGGACAATACACAACCTGTCCCCGATCTGACGCTTTACGACAGAACAGAATTCCAGGCGTCATTTGTACAGAAACCGGATCAGGACAGCTCCGAAGCTTCGTTGATCATGGAAGGTATCGTCTGCCCGGCCTGTGTGTGGCTGAATGAATCCCGGTTGCGGTCAATACCGGGCATAATCAATGCCAATGTGAATTACACCACCGGCAAGGCGATTGTCCGCTGGAAACACAGCCAGATACGCCTGAGTGACATTCTTGAAAATATTTATCGGCTCGGTTACCGGGCTTACCCTTACGATCCATACAAGCGGCAGTTTCTGCGCGATCGCGAAAATAAAACTCAATTACTGAGGCTTGGAATTGCCGGACTGTTTGGCATGCAGGTAATGATGATTGCGATTGCCTTTTATACCGATATCGGAAATGGTCTGGATCCGCAGCACCGTGTATTCCTGTCATGGATCAGCCTGATACTGACGTTGCCAGTGATGTTATTTTCTGCGCGACCGTTTTTTGCCAATGCCTGGCGCGCCCTCAACAACCGGCGCATGGACATGGATCAACCCGTGGCCCTGGGGATTGGTCTCGCATTTCTCGCGAGCGTCTGGTCGACTTTCAGCAACACAGGTCCGGTTTATTACGACTCGGTCACCATGCTGGTGTTTTTCCTGCTGGCAGGACGTTATCTGGAATTTACCGCACGCAATCGGGCTGCTTTGCATCTCGACATACTGGAAAAAATCATCCCGGCCATGACCACACGACTGGATCTCTCTGGTCCAGAAATCATCGCACATACGGTTCCGGTCATTGATCTCAGACCGGGAGATGTGTTGCTCATCAAACCAGGTGAAGTGTTGCCTGTGGACGGTATCGTCATGAATGGAAAAACCTGCGTGAATGAATCGATCATCACCGGTGAATCTGCCCCGGTAATGAAACAAGAGGGTGATGCACTCCGCAGCGGCAGCACTAACACCGACACTCCCGTTCAGATCAGGGTCACTGCGACAGGGCCGGATACAACATTCTCCCGTATCTGCCGGCTGGTGGAACAGGCACAGACAACCAAGCCACGCGTGACCTTGCTTGCCGACCGGATTGCCGGATGGTTTTTGTCGGGTGTATTGCTGATCACGGCTGGAGCTGCCTTTTACTGGTGGCATGCCGATCACAGCCAGTGGCTGCCGGTAACGGTCGCCATACTGGTGGTGACCTGTCCCTGTGCATTGTCACTGGCAACCCCGGTTTCAATTGCCGTCACGATCAATTCCCTGTTGGGAAAAGGTGTTGCTGTCATCAACAGTAATGCTCTGCAAACCATGACACGCATCACGCATATGATTTTTGACAAGACCGGCACACTCACTGTGGGCAAACCTGTCATTCACCGCATTGTTTCCGTGGCGGATGTCCCGGAAACAGAGGTCATCCGCATTGTACAGGCACTGGAAGCCTGTTCCGAACATCCGCTGGCACATGCCTTCAGAAATCTGGATCGGACACATGCCATCATTGCCGCAGATCAGAGTCAAAATTATCCCGGCGCCGGGATCAGCGGTGTGGTGAATGGCCGTAAATATTTCATCGGCACACCCGGGTTCATCCGTGAACTGTCCGGCTCACGTCACCCCCTGCCTGCTTCCCTGCATGGGACGGATGAACCATATATATTGCTCGCCGATGAGCGCAAACTGGTGGCAGTATTTATTTTCGACGACGAGTTACGTCCGGATGCCGCGTCTGTTGTCCGCGATTTCGGTACAGAGGGTATTACCTGCATGATACTGAGTGGTGATAGTGCAGAGAATGTCAGCCGTGTTGCAGCACAAACCGCCATTGCAGACGCACGCGGCCGGCTCAAACCTGAAGACAAACTTGCTGTTATCGCATCACTCCAGCAGCAGCAAGCCGTTGTGGCCATGGTGGGTGACGGGATTAACGATATGCCGGTGCTGGCACGCGCGGACGTAGCACTCGCCATGGGTAACGGATCCGATATGACCCGGCAACAGGCCGATTTTATTCTGCTCGGTTCCAGGCTTTCCAGTCTCACAGAAATCCACAAGCTTGCCCGCCGCTGTATGCACATCATCCGGCAAAACATCATCTGGGCAGTGGCCTACAATCTGCTCGCCTTGCCCGCCGCTGTGTCCGGATTGCTTACGCCCTGGATGGCCGCGCTTGGCATGTCCGTGAGTTCACTTCTGGTGGTGCTGAATTCATTGCGGATTGATCCTGCATACCGTGTGACGACACGATGAATATCATCTATCTGCTGATCATCGTTTCACTGGTCTTGATCGCTGTGATCGCTGCCGTGTTTTACTGGGCAGTACAGTCCGGTCAATTTGATGATCTGGATAAATCGTCAAATTCCATACTGATGGATGAAGACGACACACGGAAATAAATACATCGCATGCTTAACGCCTGTGTTCAGCATGTTGTTCATGTTGATCATGCTGAGTGTACAAAAACGGCGAAGCGAGACCAAACAGGATGATGATCACGCTGGCCCAGCGCCGGATATCTTTTCGCTTCAGGTACACCATCACCCCGGTACCGGCGATACCGGCGGTAATCATACCGGGCAAGGTGCCAAAACCAAACACCAGCATGATTAATGAGCCCGTCATGACATCACCGCTGGCAGCAGACCAGAGCAAGGTTGAATAAACCAGTGCGCAGGGCAGCCAGCCCCAGATCATGCCCACTATCAGGGCCTGCCCCGTGGTTTGCACCGGTATAAAATAACGGGCCAACGGTTGTATCAGGCGCCAAAGCTTCAATCCTGCTGCTTCAATATACCTGACGCGCGGGAACAGACCTGCAAGGTGTAAACCAATTAATACCAATATCAACCCTGCAACAATTTGCAGCGCATGATGACCGCCCTCAGGCAGCGTATTCACAAACGACTGCGCCATCACACCGGCGATGGCACCCGCCAGACTGTAGCTGATAATACGCCCGGCATTATAGGCAATCACAAACCTGTATGGTTTGTTCCGGCCTGATCCACCTGTTGAACCAGAACCCAGCGCCAGTGCGCCAATGATCCCGCCGCACATCCCCAGACAATGCAGCGTGCTGAATAATCCAAGATTGAAGGCGACAACGAGGTTCAGCATTTGCATATGATTTGATCCAGATCAATTTGCCCTCTGCATGGATAGCCTACATTAATCCACAGGAATACCGGTAACGGTATCAACCATTGAATCAAATATCTGGAGCACACTGACCATGTTACCAGCCAATTATGACCCATTAAGTCTGTTTGAAAGATTGCAGCAGCAATTGAACCAGGCACATACCCTGTTTCCGGCGCTTGGCGTCGACGATGAAAGTAACATCATGACCAGCCGCTGGACACCGGCGGTGGATATCAAGGAAGAAGACGGACGCTACGTGATACACGCGGATATCCCAGGCGTTAATCCGGAAGAGATCAGCGTCACCACTGAAAATGGCGTTCTTGCGATTAAAGGTGAACGCAAATCAGAAAGCAAAAAGGAAGACAACGGTTATACCCGTATAGAACGTTCACATGGTGTTTTTTATCGCCGTTTCAGTCTGCCGGAATCAACGGACTGTGAAAAAATCAGCGCTTCTTCAAAAAACGGCGTGCTGGAATTAAGCATCCCCAAGCGTAAAACCCGGAACAGCAACAAAATCCAGGTCAAGAGCTGAGAACCCGGTTTCGACTCATAGTAGCCCCTCGTTGCCGGTTTTCCGGTTGCATAATGCATCCGGGAAACCGGAGTTTTTAACGGTACCACTGCACCGGTTTCACGTCATCAATACACCCGGAGGAAAGCTGCTTCAGCATGTCCATATTATTGATAGACACCTGCTTGCGACTGACCTGAATCATCCCCTCACGCTGAAACTTGCTCATAAGACGGCTCACGGTTTCGATGGTAAGGCCGAGATAGTTGGCGATTTCCTGTCGCGACATCGATAACTTGAATTCACGCGCGGAGTAGCCAAGCCGGTGAAACCGGCTGGAAAGTGTGATCAGAAATGTCGCCAGACGCTCTTCTGCGTTTTTCTTGCCTATCGTCAGCAGCAGTTCATTTTCATGAGTGAGTTCGCGGCTCATCAGGCGAAACATCTGGTTCTGCAGCTCCGGTACGGAGTGACATATCTCGGCTATGCTGCTGAACGGAAAAGCGCAATAACTGCTCGTCTCCAGGGCCTCGGCCGTACACACATGCTGTTTCTTGTCGATGGCATCCAGCCCCAGAATTTCGCCCGGAAAATAAAAACCGATGATCTGATCAGTGCCCTGTTCATCCACAAGACTCAGTTTGACGGAACCGGAGCGCAGGGCATAAATGTTTTCAAACACGTCGCCAGCCCGAAACAGGTGATCACCACTCTGCAGGGGGCGTGTGCGTTTGACCACGGTTTCCAGCCGTTCCAGATCCTGCATATTGAGCCCGCGCGGCAAACATAACTCATGCAGATTACAGTCCGCGCATGATGCCTTGATTTTAGAAAAATCAATGACTTGGGATTTTGACACCGGGCATTCCGTTAGTTTGTTATTAAAAGTAACTACCTGAAACTATAGCGGAAAACCGGGCAAAGACACATGGTTGTAAACGTTATAGAGCGTCCGATTGAACAAGCTGCAGAACCGCGATGGATGGGATTTCCCAACAACACAATAAAAACAAAGGCTTGTTGTGTGCAATGTGGCATTGCTGCGGTACTGGTAATTGCTTGATCTGGATCAACATGTGCAGTTACAGCATGACTATGCTGGCAATTATAGAGTCGCCTATAGCAGGATAATTGTCTATGAAAAGCCTGGTGCAGATCGAAGTGTCTGAGATTATGAATCCTTACCTGATTACCATAACACCCTATGTCTCGCTTGCAGAGGCTTATGAGATTATGGTCAAAAATAAAATCCGCCGCTTGCCAGTGGTCACCGGCAACAAGGAACTGATTGGGATCATTACTATAAAAGATATTTTTGAAGCAAAGCCTGCGGACATCAAGCATACTCTGCCGCTCGAAGATGTTTACAACTATCTTTCCACCCTGACCGTGTCCGTCGGCATGACAGGCAAACCGGTCATCATCTACCAGAATTCTACCGTCGGACACGCGGCCGAATTGATGCTCGATAACAAGATAGGCGGATTACCTGTGCTGAATACAAAAAGAGAGCTGGTCGGCTTGATTACAGAATCAGATATATTCCGCCTGATCACAAAACACTGGCGCCATGAAAATTATCAGAATTCAGGCGTCCATGAAAATTATGAATATCAAAAAAATGTCTGACAACCGATCGGGTAATGCCTGCAACATGGCCATGATAGAAGAATTCAGGAAAGTTCTGCTCATGCAGAAAAAACAGGCAGAAGAACGTCTTGAAAAAACCCGCACCCATATCCGGCATGAGCAGGGGCCGGTTTCGCAAAGCTTCAGTGAACAGGCGGTCGAACGCAGAAACGATGATATCGTGAATTGTCTGGATCAACAGGCTGGAATGGAACTGTTCCTGATTGAATCAGCGCTTAAGCGGATCGAAAAGGGAAACTACGGAATATGTGAAAATTGCCGGGACGCCATAGAACTGGAAAGGCTGGTTATACTGCCTTACACCAGCCGCTGCAAATCCTGTATGAATTCTTCAGTCCTGGCTGAAGCAAACGCTGATCTCAGTCATTAATCAGGCTGCCCCCAAGACCGGAAATCATTTGTCGTATGTCTTCCGCGGCAGAATCGAGCCGGGATTGGCTGGTGCCACGAATTACCAGATTAACGCCCAGTGTGCCGGCCCGGAAATACGGATAACTGCCTATACTGATATCCGGATATTGTTCCTGGATCCGGGTCAGTGGCCCGGCAAAATCACCTTCCCGTAAACGGGTTGCAATCGTGTGTGAGAGCACGGGCGGGCCGCCGGAAATCCGGTTGGTAATGCCTTCAAACATAACCTGCATGATTTGTGGTATGCCCGGAAGCACAAATACATTCTCAAGCTGGAATCCGGGCGCTGCACTGACGGGATTCTCTATCAATACGGCGCCCTCCGGAATATCCGCCATCTTCAAACGTGCCTCGTTGAGAGTACCCGGTGTGTAATACCTTTCGAGAGCAGAAAATGCTTCAGGATTTCTCCGTAATGGTACGTTAAATGCCTTGGCGACGCAGGCTGTGGTTATATCATCATGAGTCGGACCGATACCGCCCGTGGTAAATACATAAGTGAATTTCTTACGGTAAGCATTCACAGTTTCGATGATGGTCTGTTCCACATCAGGAATGACACACACTTCCAGTACCGGCGCCCCAAGTTCAGACAGGCGCGAGCCCAGATAAGCGAGATTGGCATCCTGGGTACGCCCAGAAAGAATCTCGTTGCCGATGATGATGACTGCAGAATAAATCCCGGTGTTGTTCATGGTTGCAGGGCCTGTCAGTATTATGTGACAAATTGTCGCAACCGGATAGACAATGGAAATAGCTATAATGCCGACACGACCGGCATATCGCACTGATGATCCAGAACCTTAAATATCTGTTACTGATTCGCCTGTTCGCCATTGGCGGACAGGTGGTCGCGTTGTTCTTCATGCAGCTCTTTTTCTCCATCAGGCTGCCGGTATTGCCGATTATCATGATTATCACGGCGCTGGCCCTCTACACCTTATATTCATGGTGGCATGTGCAACGTCTTTCGGAGCTTTCCCAAAAAACATTCCTGATACAACTACTGGTGGATCTGATAGCACTGTCCTTGCTGATTTATTTTACGGGCGGGTCGATTAATCCTTTTATTTCACTGTTCATCATCCCGATTATTTTTGCCGCCGCGAGCCTCAAGACCGTCTATACCTGGGCAATTGCCATCATCGCCCTTGCCAGCTACACCACCTTGATGTTCTTTAACGTACCGTTGATTCATGATGCCGGCCATGATGATCATCTGCGCCTGCATATCTGGGGCATGTGGTATGGTTTTATCCTCAGTGCGATACTGGTTGCATTCTTTGTATCACGCATTGCCAGAACACTGCGTGATCAGGATCGATTGCTCGCGGCCATTCGTGAAGAACAATTACATGCCGAACAAATACTCGCATTGGGCACACTCGCTGCTGGAACGGCACATGAACTGGGAACTCCGCTTGCCACCCTGGCTGTGCTGTCCCGTGAACTGGAACTCGATCATGCCGGGACACCGGAACTGGAACAGAATTTCCGGCTGATGCGGGAGCAGATTGATCGCTGCAAATCCATACTGTCACGCATGGCCTCTGATGCGGGACAGTTGCAGGCAGAATCCGGATACCGCGCAACGGTGGATGAGTTCCTGCACCGGTTGATTAATGAATGGCGCGCCACCCGCAATGATGTCGAACTGGTGCAGACTTTTTCACTGCCGGTGCCGGGCCCTGCGATCATTGCAGAACATACGCTGGGCCATGCGATTATTAATGTACTGAATAATGCCGCAGATGCCACATCCAGCATCGTGCGGCTGGATTGTGAATGCAAAAGTAACTGCTTGATCATCCGCGTGCACGATGATGGTCAGGGGATTGCCCGCGATGTCCTGCAACGGGCCGGCTACAGCGTGGTCAGCACCAAACCCGCAGGCGAAGGCATGGGTCTTGGTCTGTTCCTGGCCCGGACCACTCTGAACCGTTATGGCGGCCATTTACAACTTGAAAACTGCGCGGATGGCGGTGTCACGGCAACTATTACCCTGCCACTGGCATCCATTCTGGCGGAAGGTACAGTCGATGCAAAATAAAAGACTGCTGCTCGTGGATGACGATGCCACTTTTACCTCAGTGTTGTCGAAAGCACTGGCAAAGCGGGCCTATGATATATTCGTGGCACATGATGTCGTCAGTGCACTGGAACAACTTGAAATGTTTGTCCCGGAGTATGCTGTACTGGATTTGCGCATGCCCGGTGATTCCGGCCTGAAATTAATCAGCCGCCTGCTGGAATGCAATCCGCAGATGCGTATCGTGGTATTGACCGGCTATGCCAGTATTGCCACAGCAATTGAAGCGATCAAACTCGGGGCCACGCATTACCTGACCAAGCCGGCGGACGCTGATCAGATTGTCGCTGCATTCGATTATGCCGGCGGGAGTGATGATGTAGATGTGCCGGCAGTGCCACTACCGCTGGAACGCAAGGAGTGGGAATACATACAAAAAGTGCTGATGGAGTGTGGTGGCAATATTTCCACCGCTGCAAAGCGGCTCGGCCTGCACCGGCGCACACTGCAACGAAAATTACAGAAGCGTCCGGCGGGAATGGAGTAGAAAACCTGAATTAAAATCAGGCTGCCTGCACCGGAATATGATCGCGGATGCGGGTGATCTGGTTTTTCTCGTCCAGATAGACCAGCACCGGTTTGTACTTGATGATCTCGGCTTCGTTAATCACGCCATAGGCACAGATGATCACACGATCACCCACACTGGCCTTGCGGGCTGCCGCACCGTTCACGGAAAAAATGCCGGAATGATCCTCGGCACGGATAGCGTAGGTTGTGAAACGTTCGCCGTTATTGATGTTGTAAATCTGGATCTGTTCATACTCATGGATCCCGGCCTTGTCCAGCAATGCGCCATCAATTGCACATGATCCATCATATTCGAGTTCTGAATGCGTCACCCGGGCTGAATGAAATTTTGCTTTTAAAACAGTAATTTGCATGCTTACTTACCGAACAGGCCGTTGGGAAGGCAAAGTATGGCGGAAAATTTCCCCCGGTTCAACGTTTCACAAGAATATTATCAATGAGCCGGGCAGCACCGAGACGCGCCGCAGCCAGCACTATCAGGTCTCCTATCACAGGTTTGTCCAGATTTTCCGCTTCAGCAACAGCAACATAATCCACACTGAAACCGGCCTGCTCCAGTTTTGTGCGTGCCTGCTGCTCAATTTCAGAATAACGGGTTTCGCCATTCCGGATCTGATCCGCCAGCTGTGTCAACACCTCGAAGAGCAAGGGTGCCTGCTTCCGCTCTTCTGCGGAGAGATAGGCATTGCGCGAACTCATGGCCAGCCCGTCTGATTCGCGTACGGTGGGCCGCCCGACGATTTCAACCGGGAAACACAAATCACGCGCCATCTGCCGGATGACCAGCAACTGTTGGTAATCCTTTTCTCCGAATATCGCCACATCCGGCTGTACGATGTTGAACAGCTTGCTTACCACCGTTGCCACTCCGGCAAAATGCCCCGGCCGGAATTTTCCACAATAAATATTATCCAGCGCCGGTACAGTAATCATTGTATGCGTTGCTGAACCACCCGGATAAATTTCCTCTGCATCCGGATGGAACAGCAGATCCGTTTTTGCAGTTTCAAGAAGATGTTGATCCTGTTGCAGGGTGCGCGGGTAACCCGCATAGTCTTCGCCCGCCACAAACTGCGACGGATTTACAAAAATAGTGACTGCCACCCTGTCTGCAATCTGTCTGGCGTATTCCACCAGCGCCAGATGCCCCTGATGCAGATTGCCCATGGTGGGCACCAGAGCAATACGTTGTCCATCCCGCCGCCACTCTGCAATCTGTTTACGCAGCGGGATAATCTGGCGGACACTGAGCATGATGAATATGAAATTTAACGATCAATACTGATGTTCGGGCGCGGGAAATTCACCCTTCTTCACTGCGCTTACATAATGTTCCAGTGCCATCTGGATCGAACCTGCACCTTCCATGAAATTTCTGGTGAAGCGAGGTTTGTGCTTGCCTATGCCCAACATGTCATGCAACACCAGCACCTGACCGTCACATTGCTTGCCGGCACCAATACCGATAACGGGGATGGTAAGTTCCCGGGTGACTTTCGCCGCAAGTGTGTGCGGCACACATTCCAGTACCAGCATGGAGGCGCCAGCATACTGCAGTAATTTTGCATCAGCCAGTATCTGCTGTGCTGCAGTTTCATCGCGGCCCTGCACCTGATAGCCGCCGAGTTTATGAATCGATTGCGGGGTCAACCCCAGATGCGCACACACCGGAAAGCCATGATCACTCAGACATCTTACGGTGTCTGAAAATACGGTTCCTCCTTCCAGCTTGACCATTTCCGCGCCGCCTTCCGCTACCAGCCGTTCTGCTGTGCCCAGCGCACGTGCCGGTGTGGCATAACTCATGAAGGGCATGTCGGTAACAAGATAGGCACGCTCACAACCGGCCCGCACACAGCGGGAATGATAAATCATGTCCTGCAGACTGACCTTGAGCGTGTCTTCCGCGCCCTGCAGCACCATGCCCAGTGAATCGCCAACAAGTATCACATCAAGGCCGGCCTGATCCAGGGCCCGGGCAAACGTTGCATCATACGCAGTCAGGCAGGCGATACGTTCGCCATTGCGTTTCATGTCAGCCAGTGTATTGACTGTTACTTTTTTCATTCAGTAAATTTCAAATCAAAGTTCATGTGGATTGAAGTAATGCCTGCCTCGTGTCAGCTTGCGGATATGATCCAGCAGCAGGTTGAAACTGTTTTCACCATGAGCAAGGTCAAAATTTTCCGTGTTCACGATCAGCAAGGGTGCGGCATCATAATGATAGAAAAAATCCACATACGCATCCGTAATTTTTTTCAGATATCCCTCATCGATGCCCTTTTCATAATGTATACCGCGTTCCAGTATGCGCTTCAGCAGGGTTTCCGGACTGGCCTGCAGATAAATCACCAGATCGGGAGCCGGCGTTTCCGGGGCCATATGATCATACACCTGCTGGTATAGCTCAAACTCTGCCTCCGTCAGTGTGGCTTTGGCAAACAGACGATCTTTCTCTATCAGGTAATCGGCAATACACACAGGCCGGAACATGTCCGACTGGCGCAACAACTCCAGTTGCCGGACACGTTGAAAGAGAAAATAAAGTTGCACCGGTAATGCAGATGCACGCGGATTATCATAGAATGCCGGCAAAAACGGATTGTCCGCTGCCGACTCCAGTACCGGTTCGATTTCATAAGTCTGTGCCAGCCGTTTCGCCAGTGAAGTCTTGCCGGCGCCTATCGGCCCTTCAACTACAATGTAATCCGGTAAATCACCATTCATGACGATGGCTTCCTGCGCACATCGCTGGCATCCATTTTTTGCATCAATAGCTGCGCCGATCCATGCCCGGTTATATTGACCTCTGGCGCAATCTCTGACAGAGGTTTAAGCACAAAGCCACGGCGGTGTATTTCCGGGTGAGGGACCTGCAGATTCGGTGTGTTGATCACCTGATCACCATAAAGCAGCAAGTCCAGATCCAGTGTACGCGGGCCCCAATGTACTGATCTCACCCGGCCATGCTGGTGTTCAATCTGTTGCAGGTGTTTCAGTAAATCCTCTGCAGACAATCCGGTCACGACATGTGCAACAGCATTGATGTAATCCGGCTGATCCTGTGGTCCAAGCGGACGGCTCTGATAATACGATGACACGATATGCACTCTGGTCTCCGGTATTCTGCCAAGTGCAGCAATCGCACGATTCAGTTGCTCCACCGGTTCATCCAGGTTGCTTCCCAGACCGATAAAGGCGTCCGTCGCCTGCATAAATCAATTCCGGCGTCTCCGCCGGCGGCGTGGACGGTGCGTGTGTGTAACGGCAGCAGTCTGAACGTCTTCAAGCAGATGCTTGTTCTTGTCCAAGAACTCCGTCCACCATCCGGCCAGTTCTTTCACATCTTCACCTGCTTCCTGACGCAACAGCAAAAAGTCATACGCAGCTCGAAAACGCGGATGTGTGAGCAATCGCATGGGACGGTTACCGCGCGTATGTTTGAGGCGCGATTGCAGAGACCAGATTTCACGTGAGATCTGGGTAAAACGACGCGGCAAGGCAATGGTGCTGACCTGCCGTGAAATCACAGCATCGCTTGCCAGTTGTATGGCATCCATCTCTGCCAGCCCGTTACTTTTGTATTCTTCCACGAGGCGCTGTAACGGTGTCCATAATAATGCGGCGATCAGAAAAGCCGGCGTAACGGGTTTGTTCTCCTGTATGCGCAGATCAGTGTTCTGAAATACATTATTCAACAGGCGGCCGGTGATACCGCTTTCATCTGTCTCCAGAGCTTTAGCAGTATCAGGGAAAAGGTGTGTCAATATCCCATAACGGATCAGCAACTTCCAGGTGGCCAACGCGTGCCCTTTAATAAACATCTTGATGAATTCTTCAAACAGCCGTGCAGGTGGCATCTCCTCCAGCAAATGGCGCAGATTTTCCAGCGGACGTTCTGTCTGTGGATGAATGATGAACCCGAGCTTCGCTGCAAACCGGATCACGCGCAACATGCGCACCGGGTCTTCCCGGTACCGCTCCACCGGATTTCCAATCAGGCGTAATACTCCATCCTTGATGTCCTGCACTCCGCCGGCATAATCCACAATCGAGAAATCCTCGATATTGTAAAATAATGCATTAATAGTGAAATCTCGGCGCCAGATATCATCATCAATGTCACCATAGACATTATCGCGAATGATACGGCCATCTTCAGTGTGACCGTCATGACTCATTTCATGATGGGCGGCGCGAAACGTTGAAACCTCGATGATCTCGTCACCATAGCGCACATGTGCCAGACGGAAACGGCGGCCGATAAGCTGGCAGTTGCGGAACAGTTCGCGTATCTGTTCCGGCCGTGCATCGGTCACCACATCAAAGTCCTTGGGTTTGATGTTCAGCAACAGGTCACGCACACCCCCGCCAACCAGATAGGCCTTGTAACCAGCATTCTTCAGACGATAAAGCACCTTGAGCGCATTCTCACTGATATCCGCACGCGAAATATTGTGTTCAGAACGCGGAATAATGACCGGATCCTTGAACAAACGGGTAACGTTACTGGTTTCCTGATTTGGCATAAGGCTGTGTGCAGGCTTTATATAACCTGATGCATCTGACAAAGCTGAGGTTTACTGTAAAATTCTGACGCTATACTACATGAATTCCTGACATTATTTCATCCCGGACAGATCTACAGAGTCAAAATAACCCCTATAATCAGCTTATTGCTCCCATCGTCTAGTGGCCCAGGACGTTGCCCTCTCACGGCGAAAACAGGGGGCGAGCAGGATCAAGCAAAAGACACTTAACGTGTCTTTTGCCCTGCGAGCGCCGCGCCAGCGGACGGCGCGGCCGGGGTTTAACCACGACATCTACGCTGCGGCAGGGATGCCTGCGAGGCATTAACTATCTGTAGTGATCAAAAACGGGAGGAGAACCCGTTATACTATTTTCTCTTTTTGCTCCCATCGTCTAGTGGCCCAGGACGTTGCCCTCTCACGGCGAAAACAGGGGTTCGACTCCCCTTGGGAGCGCCAGTATTTTCTCAGTGCAGGTTTTTGAAATCACCCTCCCTGGTGCATCTCCCCGGCCTTGCCTTCCGTGGCAAGGCGCTCGGCGGCGCGAATGCATGTTAAATGCATTCGCGAAATCCCCGCCTCGCCCCCTTGGGAGCGCCAGTATTTTCTCAGTGCAGGTTTTTGAAATCACCCTCCCTG
>CAYZJI010000020.1:0-26715 GCA_964479045.1 uncultured Enterobacteriaceae bacterium | reverse complement strand
ATCAAGCCATTGAAACAAGGAGGATTTCCATGCTGTCCACACCTGACGTCCATATAACATTATCCGACAAACTGTCCTACTATCACTAGTTAAGCATTAAAATCATCGAATCATTACCAGGTATTCAACTTAGACAAGAGAGCTTTCACCAAGCAAGGAGAAAATGATGTTTGATTGCACTTTTATTTATAAATTTAAAACGGGTGGGACCTCTGACTCCCTTAATAAAAAACACAAAGTACATGCAGTTCCGTCTATAGGTGACACTCTTGGATTCATTGGAGAAAACGGTGAAACAACAGATTCTGTTGTAAAAGAGGTCTCGCACCATATAAACCACAAAACAGGAACCCATGAAATCACGGTTTATTATGGCGACAAATAGAGCAGCATCATGCTTAACAATTACAAGCAACGGGATTGTCAAACGCTGCGCGTTTGCCAACCCCTGTTGTAGGCGTTGGGCCTCATAGAGACAAGGAGAGCGTATGAACATTTGGGGTCCCTTTCGCGGTGGTAACGAGCGCACCTTTGATGATTACTACCTCGGCCTTGATCCTGCCGACGAAGCGCGTGTCCTACAGGGCTTCGAAAAATGGAAGCATGAGAATCGCGGAAAGCCTGACAAGCTGACCATAAGCATCACTAGCAAGAACACCATGGTTGGAACCTACCCAAACAATCTCACTAAGTCGATCGTCGGTGTCTCATTTCAGTCGAACACCGGCGACTCGAGCGATAGAGCAGTGATGCACGTTCATCCCAAGGACGGAGACCTGCTAATAATCCAGAACGTGGCCGAGAGTGGTGCACGGCTGGTGCAGATCACCAGCCCATGAGGCCCAACAAGGCGCTCCAGGCGGACGCGCCTCGCTTCGCGAGGCGCGCCGCTGAGCGCCGGCGTTAGCCCCGCAGAATGAACATCGAAATCGTGCGTCGCCTGTCTCTTGCGCGCCATCTTTTCGAGCTCGGCATGGCGAGCCTCCATTCCAAAAACGATCTGCATCTGTTCGCCGCAGTGAATTTGATGCAAGACGCCGTTGAGGCATTCCTTATAGCTGTTGCGGAATTTCTAGCAGCCCCAATAGATGCAAACACGAAGTTCGACAAGTACTTTGTCGCCATCGACGACAAGATCAAGCCGAAAGAACTCCCATTCAAGCCAACCTTGCTTCGCTTGAACAGAATCAGAGTGGATTCCAAGCACTATGGCATCCAGCCAGCGCGCGACGAATGTGCCCGGGTGGCGGTGAGCGTCCGCGAGTTTTTTGAGGAGACGTCTCGCTCGCTCTTGGGTGTTTCGTTCACCAGCATAAGCGCCATAGATCTCCTCGATGAAGGAGAGCCCAAGACGTTGCTTCTTGAAGCCAAGGCGGCACTCGAACGCGGTGAGCACGTAGCTTGCGCCGTTGCTTGCCGAAAGGCGCTTTACCTTGAGGTGGAACGCAATTACGACGTATCTGAGTACAAGGACGGAAAGCCCAAGAATTTTCTCAGTGGCTACACCCTTGCGCCTTTCTATGCGCGGAACGAGGAGTACATCCAGAAGAATGTTCGTGATCCCACGGATTACATCGTCCGCGACCACAGCAGAATTGATCAGGACCTCTTGACCCAGGGCGTTGACACAACGGCCTTTTGGAATGTTTGGCGCCTTACGCCTGAAGTGATCCGTCTGAAGGATAAGGAATGGGTCGTAAAGTACGACTTCGACAAACTCGATGCGGCCATCTTGGCTGACAAGGTTGAGTACATCTATGCCACTTCGATCGACATCCTTTTGGCAATTCACGCAAACCGTAAGAAGACGAGAACCTCGGAGTACGGGTCCTATTTCCTGGAATTGACTCAGGAGAATGTTCCCGTATTTGAGAAGGCCGACAAAACGTCAAAAGTTGTCGGCCATACGCCGGCCGGACTCTTCAAGATAGACACTGATTTCCGAGTGTCCGGATTAACGGATGCAGGGCCGTATTGGTCCGTTCACCATTTTCGAAAAGGTCTGTTCTTGCACGGCTATATCCATGACGAGCATGTCAAGCGGGGCTAACAAGGCGTTCCACGCGCGACGGCCCTCGCCCTGCGGGCTCGGCCCGCGGCGTGAACGCCGGCGTTATGAGACTTGACAAAGGTAACATATAAGTTACTATTAAAAATAGTAGTACGGGAATATATCAGGGAAGATGGTTCCATCCCTTTCAAACGGTGGTTTGATAGCCTCGATTATCAGGCTGCTGCAAAAGTATCCGTTGCATTAGCCCGGCTGGAAACAGGACATACTTCGAATATCAAGTGGTTCTCAGGACTCGGCGAATACAAAATTGATTGGGGCCCGGGATACCGGATTTACCTGCTCCAGGACGGTGATAACCTGATTGTGTTATTGGGTGGCGGCACGAAAGCGCGGCAACAGAAGGATATCAAGAAAGCTAAAGCATTATTGAAAGAATATAAATCCAGGAAATAGAACATGGCACTTACACGAGACTATAAAGTAACCATTAAGGAACGTGCAGCTAAAGACCCCCATTTTGCTGCATCTTTGATGAATGAGGCTGTTACCGCTTTTCTTGAAGGTGAGCCTGAAACTGCTCGTGTCATATTGCGTGAACTGGTGAATTCAACCATTGGATTTGAATACCTCGCACGGCAACTGGATAAACCCAGTAAAAGCATTCACCGTATGTTATCTCCCGGCGGAAATCCGACGATGGATAATCTTACACACATTCTTGTTGCTCTCCAGAAAAAACTGGATTTTGATGTAGAAGTGAAATTTTCGTCTCCTGACAAGCCCCCCAAACGAACGGCAAGTCGCCGTGTGGCTTAGTCGTTACTTAAATCTCTCATGCAGTGACAAATACTCTTTCAGACCGAGAATTTTTTTAATCCCCTCAAAATCCACCATCTGATCATAGAGCGCTTTGGTGTGGCCATCACGTTTGAAGGTCTCTGCCATATCACGCATGACTTTTGCAGCAAGTAATACTGAATCAATCGGCGCCACCATCATCTTGAAGCCCATCTGTTCCAGTTCTTTGGCTGAAAGTACCGGGGTTTTACCAAAGGACAGCATGTTGACGAATTTTGGATTTTTCACCCGTTTGCAGATTTCTTCCAGTTCCTTGACTGACAAGGGCGCTTCGATAAACGCGACATCCGCACCGGCATCGCAATAACGGTTGATGCGATCAATGGCATGATCAAGCCCGTCAGTTTCACGGGAGTCCGTACGCGCAATAAAAATAAAGTCCTTATCCTGCCGTGCCGCGACTGCCGCCTTGAACTTCATGACCATGTCTTCCGCGGGGATCACCTGCTTGTTGCCGAAATGCCCACAGCGTTTCGGGAACACCTGATCTTCCAGAATAATGCCCGCCGCGCCGGCCCCTTCGAATTCTTCCACACAACGCATGACATTATGCAAATCCCCGTGGCCGGTATCGGCATCTGCGATCACCGGAATCGACACACGTCGGGTCATGCGGCGGGTGGCGTCCACCATTTCCATCATGTTCACGAAATTCAGATCCGGCAGGCCAAACAGACTGGCGCTGGTGCCGAAACCGCCGATAAATACTGAATCAAATCCGGCCTGCTCGATCACAACGGCGGACAACACATCATGCGCTCCAAGCGTGCAGATGATGCCGGGCTGGTTCAGTAATTCACGGATGGCTTTGGTGGGTTTTATATGCGTGTTCATTATGATTTACTCCGCAATTTCTGTTTGATTTTCCCTCACCCCAACCCTCTCCCGGAGGGAGAGGGAGTATTTTTGAGAATCATCTTTTCATTACATGAAATTCGCCGGGGCGGATTTTTTCCAGGCATCGAGTTTTTCGATGTTGCCATACCAGCGTTTGATTTCAGTATATTTTGCGACCGGATAATGTGCTGCTTCCGCCAGATCCAGCAGCGATCCAACAGCATAGTCCGCCAAGGTGACATGATTGCCCACCAGCCAGTCACGGCCTTTGAGATGGTGCTCCAGCACCTGCGCAAAGCGATGGAACAATTCATCAGCTTTTTTGAGTTCTGCGGGGTCGGGATCACCGGCTTTCAGAAATTTTTTGATCAGATATTCGAAAATGTAGAGGGTGCAGGTAGTATTCCAGTGAGACATGTTCCAGAACAACCAGCGATTGATGTCGGCCTGAACATGCGGATCATCCGAATAAAGTGTGCTGACCGGTTTTTTGCTGAGCAGATACAGCATAATGGCGGAAGATTCCCACAGCACGAAATCACCATCCACCAGCGTAGGAATCTTGTGATTCGGGTTGAGTTTGACGAAACCCGGTTTGAGATGCTCGCCTTTGGGCAGTTGCAAGGCTTCCAGTTCAAGATCAATTCCGAGATGATACGCGACTGCCAGCACCCGGCGGGAATTCGGTGAGGGTGGGAAATGATACAGTTTCATGCTTACTCCCCTTAATCCGTTTTACATGCAGAAGATAGACTAAACGTTTTATCTATTGTAAAACAACATCCATTCCTTAATTTATGACAACCACAGGAGCTCACCATGGCAGATGAAAAAGGCAGCGTAATCATGGGCATGATCTGGATGGCGGTCATTTCACTTTTGCTGTTCTGGTTGCCGGCTGTGGGGCCGTTGATTGCGGGCATTGTGGGCGGCAAGATAGCCGGTGGTGTGGGTGGCGGATTCATGGCAGCGTTGTTACCGGCCATTCTGCTTTCCGTTGCCCTGTTTTTTGCCGGGACAATGCTCACCGGCGTGCCGGTGATCGGTGCGGTATTTGCCATGGGGTTCATGATACTGGTAGTCATTAATATCATCCCGTTACTCATCGGCGCATTGATCGGCGGTCTGCTTGCCTGAATCCAGTTTCCTGCATTTACAGCATTTTTAAGGCAACGTCCGGGTTGCGGGTTTTATGCTATCCTGTGCCCGTGCTGGAGGGGACAGTAATTGATGAATAAATCTTTGATCCTGGCCGCGGTCCTGTTGCTGGCGCCGGCCACGATCCTCGCCGATATGAATGCCGCCAATCAGGCCCTGAAAAGCGGCGACATGGCGCGTGCTGCTGAAGAATTCCGCAAACTGGCCGAACAGGGCGATGCCAAGGCCCAGTCCCATCTCGGTTACATGTATTACGCCGGCGAAGGCGTACCCCAGAGTTACGAAGATGCGGTGAAGTGGTATCAGAAAGCCGCCGTGCAGGGTGACCGAGACGCACAATATAATCTTGCTGTCGCTTACGCCTTCGGTGAAGGTACACCCCAGAATTATAATGAGGCCGCCATCTGGTACCGGCGTGCCGCCGATCAGGGCCATCCCGTTGCCCAATACAGCCTTGGCATTTCCTATGCCTATGGTGAAGGCGTACCACAGGATGAAAAGCAGGCGGCGGAATGGTTCATGAAATCCGCGCAGGGCGGTTATGAAAATGCACAGGTGATGGTAGGCAGTCTGTACCACACCGGCGATGGTCTGCCCAAGGATTACGCCAAGGCGGTGGAGTGGTACCGCAAGGCCGCTGATCGTGGCAATGCGGTTGCACAATATAATCTCGGCACCATCTACCGCGCCGGCAAAGGTGTAACCAAAAATATGGATGAAGCCCTGAAATGGATGCGGCTTTCCGCTGCACAGGGTTATGAAGCCGCCAAAACGGAACTGGCCAGTCTGGAGCGGACCATGGCGAGCGGTTCCACCAAACCTGCTGCTGCTGCACCTCAGCCCGCAGAAAAACCTGTTGCTACGACTGCGCCGGTCACCACTGCACCAACCACACCGGTTCCAACACCTCAACCAGCTCCCGTGGCTGAAGCAGCTCCGGCACCCACTCCGATAGCACAACCAACACCTGTCCAGACGCCAACACCGGCACCTGCTCCGGAGACCACACCGAAACAGGTTACCGAGACTGCACCGCCGGCATCATTCCCGACTCTCCCGAAACCAGCGCCAGCGGCAGAATCCACAACGGACTCAGAAGCGGAACCATCTTCGGGTGGATTATTCTCAGGCCTGAAAAAAATCTTCAGCGCCGAGGGCCAGCCGACTCCTGAAACACCGGCACCAACCGTCACTCAAACACCCGTACCGGAACCGACACCCGAGCCTGCCCCTGCTCCGGTCGTGCCTGTGGAAGATGCTGTTGAAGTTGAAAAATCGGAAGCTGTTATTACCGAAGTTGCGCCGCCTGTCGTCACACCACCTCCCAAGCCCGAAGTCAAAATTGATCCGGTGGACACGGTTGAAGTGGAAAAATCCACGGGCGTCATTACAGAAGTCCCAAAACCTGCGGTGGAAGAGCGCGAACCGGTAGCCATCTTGCCGCCGCCTGCACCTGCACCAGAACCAGCACCGGAAACTGAAGCGGATACTACGGAGCAGGAAAAGGAGTCCGGAGGTTTCTTCAGCCGGCTGTTCTCTTCAGACAAGGAAGAAGACTCTGCCTCAGTTGATGAGCCGCCTGCTGCGGCAACACCTCCGGCGGAAACAGAGTCAGCGCCTGTAAAAACCTACGCTGAAGGTTCAACGCCATCCACTCAGCCGCTCGCCAGAGAACCGGAAGAAATGCCAGTTGTTGCAAACACTCCGGAACCTGAACCTGAGACTATCGAAGACATCAAGCCTGAAGCGGAAAGCGCCGAAACTGATACCACCACTGCCAAAACCGGTGGTGTTGGTAAATTTTTCGACGGTCTGTTTGGACCAGATGATGAAGCCGAACCCCCTGCCCCGGAAATCAGCCGTGCAGAACCTTCAATCACACCGTCTGCTTCGGCCCAGCCAACAGCAACCACTATCGTGACAGATAACGAAACCGGCATAGGTGGAGTGGATGGACTGCAAATTGCGAAAGCGGATATGCAGAATTACGTCAACACGGTTGAGCCTGAAGTTGAGGCTACCATCGAGACGGACATCACCAGTTCACTGGACAGCCTAAAAGCACTGGCAGTTTCCGGTAATGCGGATGCACAGTTGCAACTCGGCAATCACTATTACCAGGGGGATGGCCTGGATCGTGACCACACGCAGGCCTATCTGTGGTATCGCCGCGCCGCATTGCAGGGCAATGCAGAGGCGCAATACCGGATGGGCAACCTGCATCTCATGGGGGAAGGTGTCAGCCAGAATGATAACGAGGCCCGCAGCTGGTTCGAGAAAGCCGCCGCACAAGGCCACGATGGCGCAAAACAAAATCTGGTAAAGCTTGAAAAAGCTTCCCCTGCAATTACCGCCAGCACTGCAACGCCTGAGCAACCTGTCACTAATGAAGGGATCCCTGAATCCGGTTCATCAGAAAAAGAAGGGGAAAGTTTCTTCGGCAAACTGTTTGCTTCCGATGATGAGGAAAGTGATGACGCTCAACCGGCAGAAAGCGGTGATTCCGTACCGGTGACAGTGGCAACGATAGAGAGAGAACGGCCCAAGGCGATCAATCCGGTCGAAAGCGACTATCAACGTGGTATCGCCTACACCTACGGTGAAGGTGTGCCGCAAAATTACGGGACGGCATTCAAATATTTCGAGAGCGCGGCAGAGCGCGGCTATCCTCAGGCGCAATACCAGATGGGGTTGGCCTATGCCAACGGCTATGGCGTGGACAAAGATCCGGCAGCCGCACTGGAGTGGTATGAAAAGGCCGCACAACAAGGTATCACGATTGCCCAACGCTCAATCGGTAATATGCATCTGAATGGTGATGGCATTCCGGTCAACAAGGCACTGGCGTTTGCGTGGTACAGCATCCTGGCCGATCAAGGCAATGTGCTCGATATTCACCGGCGCGATGCGTTGAAAAAGGAATTGTCGGACAGTGAACTCGATGAAGCAGAACGATTGAAGGAACAACTCACATCCAGTCTTTCTACTGCAAAGGCAGGATCATAAACTCCGACCGGGAGTGAAAGATCCCTCACATCCGGTCGGGATGATCCGCAGTCAGTTTTTCTCCGTATCCGGGTCCTGGTGGATGATCACATCTGCATGCGGAAAGGCCGCACGAATGTTTTTTTCAACCTCTACCGCAATCCTGTGTGATGCTTCCAGTGCAAGCTGATGATCCATCACGAGATGCAACTGGATAAAAATGTCCCGGCCTGAAGCTCGGGTGCGTAATTCATGTATATCCCGCACCTGCGGGTGGATTGCAGCAATCTGTCTGATTTTTTCCCGATCGTCATCCGGTAATTCACGGTCCATCAACTGATCCAGACAGGTTTTGGCGATCTGCCATGCGCTGTAAATAATATATACACCAATCCCCAGTGCGATCAGTGGGTCCGCCAGTGTGAAACCGAACCGGTAGCTCAGGATAATGGCAATGATCACACTGACATTCAGCCACAGGTCTGACGCATAGTGCAGTGAGTCTGCATTGATGGCGACCGAACTGGTCACACTGATGACATAGCGTTGATACATCAACAGACCGATCGTCACAAAAATCGAGATGATCATAACGCCAATACCGATCATGCCATGTTCAACAGGAACAGGATTAATGAGCTTGTTGACCGCCTCGAATAATATGAACAGGACCGAACCACAGATAAACGCCGCCTGAGCCAGGCCCGCCAGGGATTCCACCTTGCCATGGCCGAACCGGTGTTCTTCGTCGGCCGGCACCAGAGACTGCCTCACGGCCACCATATTAATGAGAGAAGCACACACGTCGATCAGCGAGTCCACCAGACTGGTCAGCAGTGCTACTGAACCGGTCAGGATCCAGGCCACCAGTTTCACCGCCGTGAGCGCCGTGCCTGCGATAATTGAGGCCCAGGCCGCCCGTGTCATGAGACGGCCATGTTGTGTCCTCAGATTTTCCTCATTAACCTGCTCTGCGGTCATCATCGCCGTTATAGATGGTTTCAGGTGAACAATACCAGTCGCGTTGGGTCGAAGTTGCGTTAAAAATCCAATCCGGTAATTTGCCTGTATCTTCAGGCTGCATTATAGGTAAAAATCCATAAAAATGATGGTGAAATCTCTACAGGAAACAGGGTCAGATGACTTACCAATATGATCTTTTTGTTATAGGCGCGGGTTCCGGCGGTGTACGCGCCGCCCGCATGTCCGCTAATTTCGGCGCCAAAGTGGCCATTGCCGAAGACCGCTATTACGGCGGCACCTGTGTGAACGTGGGGTGTGTGCCGAAGAAACTCTTTGTTTACGCCTCACATTTCCCGGAGGAATTCGAAAATGCGCGCGGTTTTGGCTGGACTGTCGGCAAAGCGGCTTTCGACTGGCAGAAACTGCTGACCAACAAGAACCGTGAAATCGAACGTTTGAACGGCGTGTACAAACGCATCCTCGAAGGCGCGAATGTGAAAATCATTGATGGACGCGCCAAGATAATCGACCCCCACACTGTCAGCATTAACGGTGAAAAAATTACCGCTGAACGCATCCTGATTGCCACCGGTGGTTGGCCAAGCGTGCCGGATTTTCCCGGCAAGGAATTTGTCATTACCTCCAATGAAGCTTTTTTCATCGACAAATTGCCGAAACGAATTATTGTTGTGGGCGGCGGTTATATCGCTGTGGAGTTTGCCGGTATTTTTCATGGCCTTGGTGTGGATACCACGCTCATGTATCGCGGCCCGTTGTTTCTGCGCGGTTTTGATCAGGACCTGCGTGAACTGCTCGCCGAGGAAATGCGCAAGAAAGGCATCAAGATCATTTTCAATGAGAACATTACAGAAGTTAAAAAGATCGATAAACACTATCAGGCACGCTTCACGAATAACGAGGCGCGAGATACGGATCTTGTCATGTACGCCACCGGCCGTGCACCCAATACCAAAAACATCGGACTGGAAAACGTAGATGTCAGATTGAATAAAAATGGCGCTGTGATCGTCAACGAACACTACCGGACCTCCGTGCCGTCCATTTACGCCATCGGCGATGTCACCGATCGCGTGAATCTGACGCCGGTGGCACTGGCGGAAGGCATGGTGCTGGCACGTAATCTTTATGATAAGCAAAACACAGCCGTTGATTATTCGGACATTCCAACGTGTGTCTTCAGTCAACCAAACCTCGGCACGGTTGGATTAACCGAAGCACAGGCGCGTGAAAAATATGGCGAGGTCGTGATCTACAAATCGAAATTCAAGCCGATGAAACTGAGCCTGACGGACAGTGATGAACGCACTTTCATGAAACTCATCGTCGATAAAAAATCAGACCGGGTGGTGGGTGTCCACATGCTGGGGCCGGATGCCGGTGAAATCATTCAGGGCATCGCCATTGCATTGAAAGCCGGGGCCACCAAGAAAATTTTTGACTCGACCATTGGCATACACCCAACTGCCGCGGAAGAATTTGTCACCATGAGAACGCCTGCTTGAAAATTTTTATCCGGGCATTCATTTTTACATGGTTCATTGCCTGTGCGCCTTCTGCCAGCGCCGATGAAACAACACCTGTCATCGCTGTGGCTGCAAATTTTGCCCCGGCCATGGAAATAATCAATCAGCAATTCAAAACAGATACAGGCCATGAAATTCGCATCAGTGCCGGATCGTCCGGGGCGCTGATACGGCAAATCGAACAAGGAGCGCCTTTTGAACTGTTTCTTTCCGCGGATGAAAGCTACGCCCTCAAATTGCACCAGATCGGAATTGCCACGGATGAGGGCCGTATCTATGCCACTGGGCGGCTGGTGCTTTATGTCCCCAAATCATCAAGGTTGAACATCATGCAAAATCTGGATGAGATGCTGCGGCAACTGGCCAATGAAGACCGCTACAAAATCGCCATCGCCAATCCGGAACTCGCGCCTTATGGCGCCGCGGCAGTACAGATCCTGAACCGCTATACTACGATCGAAAAACTTCAGGGCCGCATGGTTCTCGGCGAAAATGTCGGACAGACTGCCCAGTTTGCCCTGACCGGCGCTGTGGATGCTGCTTTCCTGCCCTACTCTCTTGCTATTACACCAAAACTGCAGGAAGCCGGTCATTTTGAACTGCTGCCCGATGACTGGCACAATCCCATCCATCAACGCATGGTATTGCTCAAAAATGCCGGAGAAATCGCCCGTAAACTTTATGATTATATTGCCAGTGAATCCGCCCGCCGGATTATTCTCGAATTCGGATATACCCTTCCAACTGAATAACAGGAATTCCTCATGGATGGGCAATCGCTGATTCTCTCATTCAAGCTGGCGCTCTTCACCATGCTGGGGCTGTTGCCGGTAGGCGTACTACTCGGCCGCATACTGGCTTACCAGAAATTTCATGGCCGTACGATTGCCATGACCTGCATTGCCCTGCCACTGGTCCTGCCACCAACCGTACTCGGTTTTTATCTGCTGATGGCATTCAGTGAACAAGCTACGTTCGGCCAGTGGTATCACCAGTTGCTGGGGCAGCCACTGGTGTTCACATTTGAAGGTCTGGTGCTCGCATCAGTGATATTCAATTTGCCGTTTGCCGTATTTCCCATGCAGCGCGCGTTTGAATCCATTGCAACGGACATCCGCGAAGCCGCGTGGTGTTGCGGCTTGTCCCATGCACAAACGTTCTGGAAAATCGAACTGCCGCTCGCCTGGCCCGGTATAGCCGCTGCGCTGGTGCTGGTCTTTGCACACACTCTCGGCGAATTTGGTGTGGTCTTGATGGTCGGCGGCAATATTCCCGGAGAAACCCGTACCGCCGCAATTGCCATTTATGACTATATGCAGGTGTTGAATGACAGCGCCGCCGGAAAACTGTCCGCCCTGCTGCTGGTGTTTGCCTTTATTTCAATCATCCTGATTAATTTCCTCAACCGGCCTTTGAACCATTATGAACGCCGCTCCTGATTACCTGTCGGTGCGTATTCAACAGGCCGGCCCGATTCCGCTCAAGGTGGAATTCGCCTGTCAGCCACATGAATTAATCGTTCTGGTCGGGCCATCCGGCAGTGGCAAGACCACTTTGTTGCGATCCATTGCCGGTTTGTACCAGCCCCAACACTGCTATATCACCTGTGCCGGCGAAACATGGAGCAACCATACACAACAACGGCCTGCCCAGCACCGCCGTACCGGACTTGTTTTTCAACACTATGCCTTGTTTCCGCATCTGACGGTTACCGGAAACATCGCGCTTGCCTGTAATCACAAACCGGAGCTGGAAAAAATATCATATATCCAGGAAATGTTGCGGCTGGTGAATCTGGAAGGGCTGGAGGATCGATATCCCTCGCAACTCTCCGGCGGGCAGCAGCAGCGGGTTGCTCTCGCACGCGCGCTGGCCCGTGAACCGGCGATATTATTACTGGATGAACCCTTCAGTGCCGTGGATCAGGTCACCCGCCGGAAACTGCGCCGCGAACTTGCGCGATTGAGAACACAACTCAATATTCCGATCATCCTAGTCACACATGATCTGGATGAAGCCCGCATGCTCGCCGACCGCATGTGCATCCTGCACGACGGTACTTTGCTGCAAACCGGCACCCCTGCAGAAGTGCTGTCGAAACCAGTCAATGCACAGGTAGCGCGACTGGTTGACCTGGGCAATTTATTCTCCGGTGAAATTCTCCGGCACGATACGGTCAAGAACTTCACTTACCTGCGCTGGGGGAACCATGAACTGGAATGCGCCATTCAAACGCAATTTGTCCCGGGCTCACAGGTCCATTGGGTTATTCCGCCGGAAAGCGTCATCCTGCACCGGCGTGACCGGCCTTCTCGCGGTGAACATGAAAATCCGATCACCGGAATTATCGAACAGGCACTGTTATTGGGCGAAAATACCTCGATTACGATTAAACTCGATCAGGAACAGGTCCTGAGCTTCATGATACCCACCCATGTTGCCCGCCGTAACGAGCTGGAGACCGGATCAACTATCACAGTCTCCTTGTTGGCCGGGGCGATTCATATCATGCCTTTAAACTAACGGGACCAGTTTTTAGGATTATCATCCGCCTGTATAATCAGGAGAAATAACACCCCGGCGCTCATCGGTAATATGGACACGCTAATCCTTAATTCCGTCATTGAGATTACCCGTCAGCGTGACCTGGACTCTCTTGAATTGAGTCTGGTCACACTGCTGGCTGAGCATGTGCCGGTCTATCAGATTACCCTCTACAAGTTATTCCACGACTCCAGGATGGATAAACTGGAAGAAGTGATACAGCTCAGGATCAGCGAGAACAACCAAAGTGGCAAGACCTACACCTGGAGTAACGAAAAAAGAACCATCACGGCTGATGAACATCTTCAACAGTGCTTGCAGTCAGCAACGGGAGTCCACCACACAGCGCCCGATGGCACACGACATCTTCTGTATCCCGTGTTTCTTGAAGACAGAGTGGCCGGGGCACTTTGCCTGCTAAGCCGGGAGGATTTGTCCAGTCGGGCAAAAATGATTGATGTCCTGACCCGCATTTACAGCAATTACCTGACCATACTGAATGAAAGCGAGCGGGACAAACTGACTGGCCTGCTTAACCGGCGTACCTTTGATAACAAACTGAACAAATTGCTGGAAATCCAGCGCTACCGGCAGACAACCTGTCTGAATACCGATAGCAAACCCGACCAGCGACATCACGAACCGGTACACAATCCCTGGCTGGCCATGCTGGACATCGATCATTTCAAACGCATCAATGATACCTATGGCCATCTGTTCGGTGATGAGGTGATACTGATGCTGTCACAAAAGATCCGGCAGTCTTTCCGCAACACGGATTTGCTGTTCCGCTTTGGTGGCGAGGAATTTGTGATTGTACTGGAACCCATACCGGCAGACATGGCCAGACAGACCTTCGAACGTTTCTGCCGGACAGTTTCTGATCATCCATTTCCTCAGGTCGGCAAGATTACTATCAGCATTGGATATGCAATGATTAACGCCCATGATTATCCTCACGTCATCCTTGAACGTGCTGACAAGGCCCTCTATTACGCAAAGGAACACGGTCGTGATTGTGTCTTCAACTATGACGACCTGCTCGCACGCGGCCAATTGTCCGAACACCATGCCGCCCCGGCTACTGTATTATTCGGCAATTAACCGCCCGTTGCCGATGCCTGCCTGTCTGATTAATGCGCGGAGACATGACCGGTGAAAAATTACCGTGCCCGTGATTTGCGCGACGAACACCATCCTGAGGCGATTCAGAAACGTCTCAACAAATCCGCCAGACCCCATAATATTTCCGATGCCGTGCTGGGTGGCATTGATGGTTGTGTCACCACATTCGCTGTAGTCTCCGGTGCTGTCGGTGCCGGGTTTTCAGCCACCGTGGCACTGGTGCTTGGGTTTGCCAATCTGATCGCAGATGGTTTCAGTATGGCCGTCAGCAACTATGAATCCATCAAGGCCCAGCGGGAATTCATCGAGAACATTATTAAAACCGAAGAAGAACATATCGATAAAATCCCCGAAGGCGAGCGTGAAGAAATCCGGCAGATTTTTCAGCGCAAGGGCTTCAATGATAATTTGCTGGAAGAAATCGTTACCACCATCACCCGCGATCGCAAGTTATGGATTGAAACCATGCTGACGGAAGAATATGGCTTGCAGAAATCCCGTTCCCATCCGTGGTTGTCTGGCGTGGTCACCTTTTTTGCATTTATCGCGGCCGGTGCCATACCCCTGTTACCGTTGTTCATACCGGACTGGGAGATGCAACAGCAATTCATCCTGAGCTCGATACTGGCCGGCCTGGTATTTTTTTCCATCGGGATGTTCAAAAGCTATTTTTTCTCAAAACCCATGCTGGCGTCCGGGTTGAGCACCCTGCTCACTGGTGGTGCCGCAGCCAGCCTCGCTTTTATCACTGGTTATCTGCTGCGCACAGTATTTGGTATCGCCTGAATAAGCATGTTTCTGTTTTATTTCTCGGCCGCGGTACTGTTGATATGGATTATTCTGGGCATTGAACTTCTCATCGGTATGCGCCGGATCCAATCCCTCCGGGATATCTCACCCGCAGAAGGCTCCAACCTGCCGAAAGTTTCCATCATCATTCCGGCACGCAATGAGGAACGCAATATCCGTGCAGCGCTGCAATCCATATTGCAGCAGGATTATCCGCAGCTTGAATTTATCATCATCAATGATCGTTCCACCGATAACACGGGCGCCATCCTGAAAGAACTGGCGGCAGCCGATGCCCGGCTGAATGTGGTTGAGATCACCGAGCTGCCACCCGGCTGGCTGGGTAAAAACCATGCCTTGCATTACGGCGCAACACGGGCCAGTGGCGAAATATTTTTGTTCACGGATGCGGATGTAATCATGCAGCCCTCCACCCTACGCCGTGCGATCAATTATCTGCAGGACAACCAACTCGATCATCTTGCCATTGCGCCGATCATCACCGTACATGGTCATGTGTATGGTATTTTCATTATGACCTTCTGTATTTTCTTTTCGTTGTATACGCTACCGTGGCGTGCCGCCAAACCGGGCAGCAAAAAGCATATCGGCATTGGCGCGTTCAACATGGTGCGTGCTTCGGTCTACCGTGCCATCGGCGGCCATGAACCGATTGCCTTGCGCCCGGATGATGATCTGAAACTCGGCAAGCTGGTGAAGCTCAGGGGCTATCGGCAGGGATTCCTGCAAGGCACGGATTTAATGAACGTGGAATGGTATGCCTCCATCCAGGAAATGATAGCTGGCTTGATGAAGAATGCCTTTGCCGGCATGGATTACAGTATCGCCGCCATCATCGCCTCAACCATCATCCAACTCACGCTGAACGTCTGGCCTTTTATCGCCTTGTTCGTGACCAGCGACACACCATGGCTATTCAGTTTGCTGGCCGTAATCATCATCCTGATTCTCGGCATTGACGGTGGCCGACCGCAGCAACTCAAACCGTGGTACTGCATCGGCTTCCCGTTTGGGACATTAATGTTTCTGTACATACTCTGGCGCGCCATGATTCTTAACCTGCGTGACGATGGGATCTACTGGCGGGGAACGCATTATTCACTTGCAGAGCTGAAGTCCAACAAACTTTGAAATCAAGCTGCAGGGCAATTCTATGAATTGCCTATTAATAACGGCACCTCACAGAGGTGCCCTGCAGCAGATTATTCCCTGACTGGAAATTAAACCATTTACCAGTTACATTAACACACGACTCTGATGATAGAGATTTTCAATATGCCTATCTCAATTCACTATATAAAATCATGGAGCTTTTGGCTCCTTAGTACCTAGTTGGCCGGAAAGTGCGGTGACAAGATGAGGCACATGTCCATAGAAACATTTGCCGAATCGGGGTTGCTTCGCGTAAACGCGCTGGGTAAGTTCTCATTGGAGGAGGCAAAAAGAACGTTTTTGGAAATGCTTGAGGCGGTTGCACGACACAAGGTCAGGAAGGTTCTCTTCGATGGCCGGAAACTCTCCGGAGAGCCCAGAATCATGGAACGGTTCTACTATGGCGAATTTGCGGCACACGCTGTCCTGAGCTCCGGTGATCGCGGTGTGTCAACTGCCATACAATTCGCGTACGTTCTGGAAGTGCCAGTACTTGACCCAGAGAGGTTCGGCGAAACCGTCGCGGTGAACCGGGGCATGCACGTCAAAACCTTCGATGATCTCCAAGACGCTCTCGGATGGCTAGGATTAGCGCCAGCCAATAAACTGAATACAGGTGACGGCTAACCACCGCAACTTTAAGGGGCCGGAGTGATTTATTTTTGAGCAATACTGCTCAGCCTTCAAGGTTTCCGCGTATAAATCTCATCAAACAGAGCTTCGAGTTTTTCGTTGGTACCGCGCAGTTGATCAATTACGGCCTTGGCCCAGTCGAAGTATTCGCGTTTGCGTTCGAGGCTCCATTTCGCCGGGGGCCGTTCGATGATGTCCTGCAGGTTGCTGATCTTGTCTGCGAGTTTGATTAACCGCGCGGATTGACTGATCGTTGCCGCATGCTGGATTTGCAGGCGTTTGCGTTCCGGGCTCGGCAGTGATTTGTCATCGGTCACTTCCATGACGATGTTGCGGATGATCATGCCGAATTCTTCCTGTATGTCATCTATCGTTGCATCGGTATCTTCCACCGTATCGTGCAGGATCGCAGCAGCAATCACGTTGTGATCGGTAATTCCCGCGTAATTGGCGAGCAAGTGGGCCAGTGCAATCGGATGGTTGATATAAGGTGTACTCTCAGCATCCTTGCGGCTCTGGGCGCGGTGTTTGTCTGCGGCGAAATGCAGGGCTTTGAGAATAACGTCCGGCATCAGGCGGTTTTGATCCTCGGCACGGCAGACAACAGTTTCTGCGTATAGGGATGCTGCGGATTATACAGCACTGCATCCACGCTGCCCTGCTCCACGATTTTGCCTTCATACATCACCGCAACATGATGGGCGAGGTATTCCACCACACTGATATTATGCGTGATGAAGAGATACGCGAGCCCCAGATCGGCCTGCAGTTTTTTCAGGAGATGTAATATTTGCGCCTGCACGGACACATCCAGTGCGCTGGTTGGTTCGTCACACACGATCAGTTTTGGTTCTACGGCCAGCGCACGGGCAATGCAGATACGCTGACGCTGGCCGCCGGAGAATTCATGCGGATAGCGGAATTTATGTTCCGGTTTGAGGCCCACCTGATCCAATAATTTATCTACGCGCTGCAAACGATCGGCCTTGTCCTTGCCGATGTTCTGGGCAATCATGCCTTCCATGATGATGTCTGCCACCCTCATGCGCGGATTCATGGAGGAATACGGGTCCTGGAACACCACCTGAATATCGGCGCGGCGTTTGCGCATGTCTTTTTCATCAAGCCCGGTGAGTTCCGTGCCTTCAAACAGCACCTTGCCGTTGGTGGGTTTGATGAGTTGCAGGATGCCCTTGCCGAAGGTGGTTTTCCCGGAACCGGATTCACCCACCATGGCGACGGTCTCACCTCGATGGATTTCGATGGAAACGTCATCTACGGCGCGCACATGACCCGTAACTCGTTTGAACAGCCCCTTGCGTATCGGGTAATGGACTTTCAGATCGTTCACTTTCAGCAATGGACTTTCATCCGCACCGGCGGCACGGGTATCGCCTTCACTTTCGCGCATGGCCTTGCCGGGAATCATTTTGAACAAATGCTTTGAATACTCATGTTGCGGGGCCATGAAGAAATTATCGCGCGTATTTGTTTCAACAATTTTACCGGTATTCATCACCGCCACATGATCAGCGATTTCCGAGGCCACACCGAGATCGTGGGTGATAAACAATATCGCCATGCCCATCTGCTGTTGCAGGTCCTGCATGAGCTTGAGGATTTGCGCCTGTATGGTCACATCCAACGCCGTCGTCGGTTCATCCGCAATCAGTAATGACGGCTCGCCCGCCAATGCCATGGCGATCATGATGCGTTGTTTCATACCACCAGAGAATTGATGCGGATATTCGTCTATGCGCCGTTCCGGTTCTGGAATACCGACCGCATTTAATAATTCGATGGAACGCTCGCGCTGTTTTTTGCCCTTGAGCCCCTTGTGCCGTTGCAGGGTTTCACCGATTTGCTGCCCGGCAGTGAGTACCGGGTTGAGTGAAGTCTGCGGCTCCTGAAAAATCATGGCGATGTGACCGCCACGCACATCACGCATGGCATATTCCGGCAGTTCAAACAGGTTTTTACCTTCGAACAATACACGGCCGCCGATAATACGCCCCGCCGGTGGAAGCAAACGCAAGATGGACAAGGCTGTGACGGATTTACCGCAACCGGATTCACCGAGCAGCACAAAGGTTTCACCCGGCTCGATTTTGAAATCAATCCCGTCAACCGCGCGCACGGCGGTTTCACCGGCGCCGAATGTGACGTGCAGATTGTTGACTTCGAGCAAGGTGTTACTCATTCCACTATCCTTCCGTCGGGACCACACGCGGGCGCCGATTTTCATCCAGCGCAACATAGGTGAGTTCTGCTTCAGTGACCTTCACCGTCTGGAACACATCGCGATTGCGTTGTGCATAGACCTCGACCTTCACAGTGATGGACGTTTTGCCCACCTTGATGATATCGGCATAGCAACTGACCAGATCACCGACGAATACCGGCTCATGGAATTCAAAGGATTTCACGCCGACAGTCGCGACCCGGCCTTTGGCGCGATCAATGGCGGCAATCGCTCCGGCAATATCCACCTGCGACATGATCCAGCCGCCGAAAATACTGCCGCCCGGATTGGTATCTGCAGGCATGGCGACCACGCGCAGGGCTGGTTGTTTATCGGGCAATATAGTCATGATGGCTTGAGTATGGCATTTTATTGATATTTACGTGATATTTTTTCTCACCCGTGGATCGAAGGCATCGCGCACAGCATCGGCAAACAGATTGGCCGGCAACACCAGCCCCAGCATGAATATAAATGCCGCCGTCAGCGACCACCACACGACTGGTTCACGTGCCATTTCGAGACGTGCGCTGTTGATCATATTGCCCCAACTGGACATAGTCGGATCGACACCGATATTGATATAGGCGAGCACCGCTTCCGCCAGCACCAGCCCGCTGAAATCCAGCACGATGGAAATCATCACAATGTGCATCACATTCGGGAGGATATGCCGGCGCATGATGGTGAGATGGCTCACACCAAACGCCTGCGCTGCCTGCACATAGTCGATCTCACACAGCTTCATGGTTTCCCCACGCAACATGCGGCACAGGCTGGTCCAGTTCATGATGCCGAGGATCAGACACAAAAATAACAAACGCATGTCGGCGCGTTGCTCAATGCTGGTGAACTGATCAGCATGGTTCGCCATATACACATCGAGCATCAGGATGGAAGCGGCAATCAGCAGCACCCCGGGAATGGAATTGAGCGTGGTATAAAGATACTGGATCACATCATCCACCCAGCCGCGGAAATAACCGGCCATAATGCCGAGCGCCAGTGCAAATGGCAGCATAACAAGCGTAGTGAGCGTGCCGATCAGCAAACCGGTACGCACGCTTTTCAGGGATTGATACAGTACATCCTGCCCCACCTTGTCGGTGCCGAATACATGATAGTAACCTGACAGCCAGAACAGGGTGGTGCCTGCCAGAATGACCACACCCAGGGTGATCAGGATGACATGCCACGGCACCGGACGCTGACATTTTATGATGGACCGTATTACCGGTTTGAACTGGTTCAACCGGCCGCCAGCAAGTATAAAAATAATCATCGAGCAACCGATCAACCACAACACCAGACCGATCGATACTCCGGTCAGGGTTTTGATGAAGATATCCCCGAACCAGTCCTGTTCCGGGTTCTCCAGATGACCTCCTCCATAAATCAACCGCGGATAACCGCGCACCTCGCGGCCATCCGGCAGTGTGATCACTTCCCTGGAATAGGCATGGGTGGCAAACGGTGCGGAATAGGTTTTTTCCGTGCGGCTGCGCAACCCTTCGGTAAGCACATCCAGCACGCTCAAGACTTCGGCGGAATACCGTGCCTCGCCGGCCTGTGCATCTTCAAGCCGGGGATGAAAATGCAGCGAATCCAGCAGACCAATCAGGATATAAAACAGCAGGATGACTGCAGACGCCATGGCAAATTTATTCTCACTGACCTGCCGCCACGGCGCCCGCAAGTGTTCAACGCGGCTGGAATACCACACAAACAGGCCCACCACAAACAGCAGCAGGAAGATCAGGGCATCGGTGATAAAAATTACCGGTTGCATATTCATTCGAGCCGGATACGCGGATCGGCCAGCGTGTAGGAAATATCAGTGAGAATCAGTCCGATGATGTAGAGCACCGAACCCAGATAAACCATCGAACGCACGATGGCAAAATCCTGGCTCTGGATGGCATCAATGGTGTAACTGCCAAGGCCCGGAATGGCAAAAAATGATTCGGTAATAAGACTTCCGATAAACAGCATGGGCAGAACCACGACGACACCGGTGAGAATTGGAATCAAACCATTGCGCAACACGTGGCGGAACAACACGACGGTCTCCGGCAAACCTTTGGCACGGGCCGTTCGTACAAAATCCTTGTTCATTTCTTCAAGGAAGATGGTGCGATACCACCGCGTAGATGATCCGATACTGCCAATGAGCGCCACCAGCACCGGCAAGGCGATGAACTTGATGGACTCAAGGCCGGTGTCATAACCGGAGATGGGAACGAGGTGCAGCAACTTACTGATCACAAACTGGCCGCCGATGATGTAAAACATGCTGGATATGGACAGCATGATTACACAGACCACTACACCCCAGAGATCAATATACGTCCCGCGGAAAAAAGCGAGAATCAATGCAAAGCTGATGTATGCGACCAGACCCAGCAGCAAACCGGGAACAGTGATGGCGAGGCTCGGCCACATGCGCTGGCTGATGTCATAACCAATGTCGCGGCCGCTGTCGGATTGCCCGAAATCGAACACAAATAATCGCAGGGATTTGCTGAAAAAAATCGTATCGGTGATTTTGCCCAGTCCGGCCGCATTCGTATTCCAGACCACAGGTTTGTCATAGCCGCGTTCGTTTTTCCATTTTTCAATGGCGGCCGGTGTGACATGCTTCTGACCGAGCTGCATGCGGGCAATGTCGTCCGGGGTATTCACCACGAAGAACAGCACAAACGTAATAATATTCACGCCGATCAGGATCGGGATCGCATAGAGGATGCGGCGGATGATGTAATTGATCATAGGGCGGCGGATTTCTCGCGGCGTTTGTAAATGCGCCAGGCCGGAATCAGGCTCACCAGCACCAGCAGGCAGAGCAGCAACACCGGCCACAATACCGGCTGGTTCCACTCATGCCATTTCCGGTTTCGCAATTCCGGATCGATGCGCTTGTATTTCAGGACATTGTTGGCCATGAGATTAGGCTTGGCATTCGAATACCAGCCGTGATGCAGGGCAAATGCCACCGGATAATAGCCCCAAATCCAGGGCGCATCGCGCCGGGCAATTTCAAGGATCTGATCCAGCACCGCCTGACGTTCCGGTCCGTTCTCCATGCTTTTCATACGATTGAACAGTTTGTCGAATTCCGGGTTGGCATAATTGGCGGCATTTTCCCCGTCCCGGTTGGCCTTGGCGTTCGGCCCGTACAACAAAAACAGAAAATTTTCCGGATCCGGATAATCGGCATTCCAGCCCCACATGAAAATCTGTGCCGTACCTTTATTCATCTTTTCCTGAAAGCGGTTGTAATCCGTGGCACGTATCACCAGATGGATACCGAGTTTGTTGAATTGCTTGCGATACCAGTCGAATACCGCCTTGGTGCCGGGCCCGGCGGCAGGCGTATCGAGGTATAACGTTAAAGGCGTGCCGGTCTGTTTGTCACGACCACCGGGATAACCGGCCTGGGTCATCAAGGCCTTTGCTTCTTCAACAGTACGGCGCACCGCCTTGCCATTTTGCCAGGTATACACATAGGGATTGATCCCCGCTGCTCCTTCAACATGGCCAAAAATACCCGGCGGTAACGGGCCCTGGGCCGGCAATCCGCGGCCATTGGCAAAGATGGAGATATATTCCTCATGATCGACGGCAATGGATATGGCCCGGCGCAACAGACGCGCGCGTTCACTGTCACCTCCCACGACATCGTCGAGCATGTTAAAGCCCATGTAAAAAATTGAAGCGGTGACGGCCGTAAGCAGGCGGATGTCCTTGTCCTGCATCTCCGGTGTCAGTTCCGCATTACCCTGCGCGTTGAACTGGATGGCCTGATCGAAGCTGTCAGACTGGATGGTGGAGACGTCGTAATACCCCTGCAGGAATTTGTTCCACGCAGGGATGGTTTCCACTTCAAGACTGTAGATCGCCCTGTCGATAAAGGGCATGGTCTGTCCGGCATCCCGCAAAAATCCCTGTGCGGCATCTTCCGGTTCACCATCCGCGGGAAAGGCTTCACCGCGAAAATTCGGATTGCGTTCCATCACCATGCGCCGGTTGGGATTGTTCTCGGTCAGCATAAAAGGGCCTGTGCCGATGGGGAACCAGTCCAGAACAATATTTTTGTCTTTCATGCCCGGCTGTGCGTAAAACAGATCGGCTTCCCACGGCATGGGCGCAAAGAATGTCATGGACAACCAGTACATGAACTGCGGGTATTTCTCCTTGAGGGTGATCGCATAGGTGTAGCGGTCAATGACCTGCACGCCTTCGAGATTGTACTGACGCAGATCAATATACCCTCCCGGAAATTTTCCGGTCGCCTGCTCCGCCGATAATTGTTCCGTCAGTTCCTGCAGCCCCACAATATATTTGCCCATCAGTCCGCCAATGGGAGAATGCACCACGGGGTGGGCAAAGCGTTTGATCTGGTAAAGATAGTCTTCCGCTGTAAGTTCGCGCGTGCCGGTTTCCGGGAAGTCACCGGGATTATTAATGCCGTCCAGATCAGCACGGGTAAGCGCGTGATAACGATATTTACCATGCTCATCCCGCGCCAGTGCCGGATGCGGCTGGTAGAAAATACCGGGTTGTATGGAAATCCGGTAAACCGCCCGATGGACTTTAGCGGCCGGAGCATCCGCCGGCAGCGGGTTATTGTCCTCGTCAAAATAACTGACCTCGGGCATTTTACTGGCGGCCAGCGGGATCAGTTCATACGGGCGTTTGAGAAAATGGTACTGCAGGGGCGGTTCGTAAATCTGTCCGATAAATGTCAATTCATTGGCGCTGTAGGAACTGATCGGGTCGAGATGCTTGGGCCGCTCGGCAAAAACATCATAGTAGATGTTGTCCCGCGACTGATGGGCAGGATAGGGATTGTTCCAGAGGCCATCGCCACAGCCGGTAATAAGGCCTATCAGTATCAGGAGCCCGCAGCGGGCGATTCGGCTCATCAGTTATTTCAGGGTTTGGAATGTCAGTCTGTGCCTGTCTGGCATTATAATGGCGCTGGTACTTCTGTACACTTAAACACGATAAATCAACAAAGGTTCATAAAACAAGAAGGATAAATGACTATGGGTTTACTCGATGGCAAGCGTGCATTGATCGTGGGTGTCGCCAGCAACCGTTCCATTGCCTGGGGTATAGCCAAGGCTATGCATCGTGAAGGCGCGCAACTCGCGTTCACCTATCAGAATGAAAAACTGCGCGAACGGGTCGAAGGATTTGCCGCAGAATTGAATTCCACAATCACCATGCCCTGCGAAGTGGCGAGTGATGAACAAATCCAGGCCGCGGTTGAACAATTGAATACTCACTGGGACAGCCTTGACATACTGGTGCATTCGATTGCCTATGCCCCGCGTGAACAACTGGAGGGTTCTTATATTGATGCTGTGACCCGTGAAGGTTTTCTTACCGCGCACGAGATCAGCTCCTACAGTTTCGCGGCCCTCGCCAAAGCGGTGCGGCCACTCATGCAGGGGCGTAATGCTGCCATGCTCACTTTGAGCTATATCGGCGCTGTCCGGGCCATGCCGAATTACAACGTGATGGGTGTGGCCAAGGCCAGCCTCGAGGCCAATGTGCGCTATATGGCCACATGTCTTGGACCCGAAGGAATACGGGTTAATGCCATCTCCGCCGGCCCGATCCGTACACTCGCGGCATCAGGTATCAGTGGCTTGCGGGATTTTCTCAGTCACGTTGAGCAGGTAGCACCATTGCGCCGGAATGTAACCATCGATGAAGTCGGCAATGTTGCTGCCTTCCTGTGTTCGGATTATGCGTCGGCTGTGACCGGAGAGATTACTTATGTGGACAGTGGTTACAACGCGATAGGGATGGCCTGAACTACTGCGGGTATCTCATGGAGATACCCGGCAGACCATTTGCAAAGATGTACCCTTGTGGTTATTGCAACCGATCTTCGAATATCTTGATATCCGCAGACGCCTTCATTTGCTCTGTCACCTGCTGCATGCTGGCTCTGGCGCGGTCCGCGAGCAATTCCTTGCCGGTCTTTTCAATTTCCACATCTTTCAGATCTTCAGGTGCCGGATCACGTACGGACATTACCGCCACAACAGCATAATCACCCGTGCCGAGTGACACACCGCCCACGGCCGGTTTCTGTTCCTGCGGCAGTCCCAGGCGGAATGCGGTTCTGAGTACTACACGGCTGACTTTGACATCAGAGCGCTTCAGATCCCTGGCTTCTTCCCATTTCACAGCCCTCTCTGTGGCAACCGTGGCAAAGTCCTTGCCCGCTTTCAGATCAGCCATCACCTGTTCGCCCAGTTCTGCGGCCTTGCGGCTGGCAGCCGAGAATTTGATGTCATCAATGACCTGGTCCCTGACCTCGGCCAGTGGCCGCCTGGCCTCCGGACTACGTTCCAGTACGCGCAGGACCAGCAGTTCGGTTTCGTTGATTTCTATAACGTCACTGTTATGGCCCTCGCCCAAAACTTCCCCGGAAAACGCGGCGTTGAGCACCCTGGGATCCGCCAGCAGCCCTTCTCCTGTGCCACTACGGGTAAACAACCCGCTTTCCTGCATGCCTATGCCGGTTTCGCTGGCTGCAATTTCGAGCGTGTCCGGGTGTTCGTAGGCGGTATTGGCCAGCCGGTCGGCCAGATCGAAAAATTCCTTCTCGGCCTGCTTGCGGCGGTAATCCTGCTCGACCTTCTCCCGATTGTTTTCGAAGGTATTCATCACACCGCCCTTGATGTCCTTCAACTCAACAATATGAAATCCGAGTTTGGACTTGATCACATCGCTGATTTCATCCTTGTTCATGGCGAATACAATGACTTCCACCTCATCTTCCATGACGCCCTTGGGCAAAAATCCATATTCGGTAAAGCTGAAATCAGGGTCCTTGTTCTCGGCATAGGCTTTGGCAACATCTGCAAATGTCTGGCCAGAGCGTAATTGAGCCAGGATTTTGTCGGCATCGACTTTGGCCGCTGCTGTTTCTTCTTCTGTGCCATCTTCAGCGGTTTTAATCAATATCTGGTTAATCTGGCGTTGTTCCTCTGCATCATATTCAGCCTTGTTGCTTTCGTAATAATCACGCAAGGCGTCTTCGCCGGCTTCCACCTTGGCGGCCAAATCGTCGAGCTTGAGATGAATATAGCCAATCCGCACCTCTTCCGGTTTGATATAGAGCGCCGGATTGGATTGATAGAATTTTTCAATTTCTTCATCACTGACAGTAATACCGTCCTTGTACAGATCAGATGAGATGATCGTGTAGGTAATATCACGCAACTGGTTGGAAAGGCGGGCAACTGTTTCAGCCTCGCCGGGGGTGACAAATTCAGTTTCAATAATCGCGCTCTGGAACTGCTCAGCCATCATGTCGATACGCATCTGTTGTTCATACATTGCCGGCGGCATGCCCAGACGCTGTACGCTTTGCTCATAAAAATCGCGGTTGAATCCATCTGCGCCTTTAAAGACATCAATATTCTTGATGGTTTCCCTGACGTGAGCATCACTGGCATAGAGGCCCGCCTCATCCGTTGCCTGATTCATCAATTCTGTATTGACCAGTTGACCGACGGTCTGCTGTTTGAGAATTTCATCATCGCCGGGCTGCAGGGATTTTCCTGCCAGGTTCTGCATCTGTTGGCGGTAAATGTTGAAGGTACGTTGAAACTCGGTAAGTTTGATGTCGGTACCATTCACGGAAGCCACAACGGGTTCCGTTCCACCGGTAAAGTAGTAATTAATCCCCCAGAACGCAAAGGGGATCATCAACAGGGCCATGATGGCGGATGCTATCCAGCCAGAAGTTTTGTCACGTATGATCTGCAGCATGGTATTTTTCTATAACTCTTAAAAATAAAAAGGGCGCGCCTTGCTGGCACGCC
>CAYZJI010000019.1:0-26719 GCA_964479045.1 uncultured Enterobacteriaceae bacterium | reverse complement strand
GAAGCGTGAAGCGTGAAGCGTGAAGCGTGAAGCGTGAAGCGTGAAGCGTGAAGCGTTTGGATTGACAGAGGGCGAACGGAAAAGTTCCATCTCCCTAAGATACGAGATACGAGATACGAGATCATGAAACCAGTCAAAGTCGGCCTGTTAGGCATGGGCACCGTGGGCAGCGGTACTATTAATGTATTGAATCGCAATGCACAGGAAATCACGCGTCGTGCCGGCCGGGAAATCCGCATCAGTCATGCGGCTGCGAAAGAATATAATGCATCGAAGATCAAGGGCCTCGATAAAATTGACAAGATCACCGATGACGGCTTCGAAGTCGTCAACAACCCGGATATTGATATCGTCGTCGAATTGATCGGCGGTTACAGCCCGGCGCGTGAACTGGTGTTGAAGGCCATCGAGAATGGCAAACATGTGGTGACTGCGAACAAGGCGCTGATTGCCAAACATGGCAATGAAATTTTTGCTGCTGCCCAGAAAAAAGGGGTGATGGTCAATTTCGAAGCGGCGGTGGCAGGCGGTATTCCGATCATCAAGGCCATCCGTGAAGGGCTCGCTGCCAACCAGATCCTGTGGGTGGCCGGCATTATTAATGGCACCGGCAATTTCATACTGACCGAAATGCGCGAGAAGGGCAGAAGTTTTGATGATGTGCTGAAAGAAGCGCAGGCGTTGGGATATGCCGAGGCGGATCCGACGTTCGATGTGGAAGGCATTGATGCCGCACATAAGCTGACTATCCTTGGCTCCATCGCATTTGGCATCCCTTTACAGTTTGAAAAAACCTATACCGAAGGTATTACGAAAATTGAACGGCAGGATGTGTCCTATGCCGGTGAACTCGGTTATCGCATCAAGCATCTGGGCATTGCGCGCCGATCAGAAAAGGGCATCGAGTTGCGCGTGCATCCGACCCTGATCCCTGAACGCCGCCTGATTGCCAATGTGAACGGAGTGATGAATGCCGTGGTTGTGAAAGGCGATGCCGTCGGTCCGACATTATATTATGGTGCCGGGGCGGGGTCTGAACCGACAGCTTCTGCGGTGGTGGCGGATCTGGTGGATGTCACCCGAGCGCTCACCAGTGATCCGAACAACCGGGTCCCACATCTTGCCTTCCAGCCCAATAAACTCGCCGACACCACCATCATGCCGATGGAAGAGGTGACGACGGCCTATTACCTGCGTATGCAGGCCATTGATCGTCCGGGGGTGCTGGCGGATGTGACGCGCATCCTCGGTAATGCCGGCATCAGCATCGAAGCCATCCTGCAGAAAGAACCGGCGGAAGGCGCCAACCATGTACCGGTGATTATGCTGACACAGCGTGTGCAGGAGAAAAACATGAACAAGGCACTGGAGCAGATCGAAGCACTCGACAGCATTGATGGCAAGGTCATGCGCATACGGATGGAGACACTCGCGTGATGCGTGAAGCGGGAAACGTGAAGCGTGAAGCGTTGATTGATGTGAGTTTTACGAGATACGTTTCACGAGATACGCTTCACGAGGTACAAACATCATGACTTTCAGACAACGTTATACCGGTCTCATCGAACGCTACCGTGATCGTCTGCCGGTGCATGATGACACCCGCATCATCAGTCTGGGTGAAGGCAACACGCCGCTGATTCGTCTGCACAATATTCCGAAACTGATTGGCAAGGATGTCGATATTTATGTGAAATACGAAGGACTGAATCCAACCGGATCATTCAAGGACCGTGGCATGACCATGGCGGTGACCAAGGCTGTCGAAGAAGGATCCAAAGCCATCATCTGTGCTTCCACCGGCAATACGTCTGCTTCTGCCGCCGCCTACGCCGCGCGCGCCGGGATTACTGCCTTTGTATTGATACCTGATGGCAAGATTGCACTGGGTAAACTCGCGCAGGCCATGATGGAAGGTTCTGTGGTGATCCAGATCAAGGGCAACTTTGATGACGGCATGCGTCTCGTGAAAGAGGTTGCACAAACCGCACCGGTCACCATCGTGAATTCCATCAATCCCTATCGCCTGCAGGGACAGAAAACTGCCGCATTTGAAATCGTGGAAGAACTGCATCGTGCGCCGGACTATCACTGTCTGCCGGTGGGTAACGCAGGCAACATCACGGCGCATTGGATCGGTTACAGTGAATATGCCTGCAAGGACGGCGATCATGTCACCAGCGCCTGTGTCTTCTGCAAAGGTCACTGCCGGTTTGCCGGTGGCCCGACTGCAGGGCAGCGGCCGAAGATGATCGGTTATCAGGCCAGCGGTTCCGCACCGTTCCTGCGCGGCAAGATGGTCGACAATCCGGAAACCGTGGCTACCGCAATTCGCATTGGTCACCCGCAATCTTGGGAACAGGCTTGGGTTGTGCAGAAAGAATCCGGCGGCTGGTTTGATGAATGTACCGATCAGGAAATTCTGGCTGCCCAAAAACTGCTGGCCGAGAAAGAAGGCATTTTCTGTGAACCGGCTTCTGCGACATCACTGGCCGGTGCCATGCGTGATATTCAATCCGGCAAGATTGCCGCAAACAGCACGGTGGTGTGTACACTGACCGGACATGGTTTGAAAGATCCGGATACGGCCATTGCCCAAAGCACGGGACCGCTGATCAAGATTGAAGCAAAACTGGATCAGGTAAAGAAAGCGATACTGGATAATCTTTCGTGAAGCGTATCTCGTATCTCGTATCTCGTTATTTACATTGCGCTTCACGCTTCACGTTTCACGCTTCACGTTAGTTTCCGTGCACAGCCTCACCCTGTTCATCCCCGGTCTGCTAGCTCCCGCCGGGGCAATGTCAGAACAGGATATACCGCGATTACCTGCACTTGAAAAAATACTTGCCCGTTCCAGTCGCGAACAACTTGTACCTTTTGGGTTCAGTGATGCCTTGTGCATGTTGTTCAAGCTGAACTGTCAGGCAGGACAGGATTATCCCATCGGAGCCATCACCCGGCTGGTGGATGATGATCATGCGGTAGAGGGTATCTGGATGCGCGCCGATCCGGTACATCTGGCGGCCGATCGAAAAGGACTGATATTGTTTGATCAAACTACCTTTACACTGGATCAGCATGATGCACTGGTGCTGGCCGCATCCGTGCGCGAACTCCTGGCAGAACACGGCATGCAACTGGAGGTTCCGACAATCGAACGCTGGTATGTGCAAATGGAAAATTTGCCCACAGTCAAAACCACACCCCTGCATGAAGCAACCGGCCGTGATATTCATGAATTACTGCCCACGGGTACTGATCAAATGCAATGGTCACAATTACTGAATGAAATCCAGATGACCCTGCATGCGTGTGCAGTGAATACCACACGTGAACAAAATGGTGAACGTGCGATTAACAGTTTATGGTTCTGGGGTGCGGGCCGGTTACCTGAGTTGCCGGCCTGTATGTGGACACAGGTATACAGTGATGAAGAAATTGCCAAAGGCTTTGCAACACTGGCACGTGTCCCTTGTAAAGAGCTGCCGGACAGTCTGGAGAAATTGATTGATAACGCTGCTGCGGACGAGGATGCATTGGTGGTGATGTCCTTTGGCTTACGGCATGCACAGTATCATGATCTGCGCGGCTGGCAGGATTTCGTGAATTATCTGGAAGAACTCTGGTTTGCTGATCTGGAAGATGCTCTTCGTACCGGTGAACTGGAGGAGTTGACGTTGTTGACCGAACACCAGCAGTTCACGCTACGTAAAAAACATCTGCGTAAATTCTGGCGCCGGCCAGTACCACTCTCGCGCTATGCCAATTGAAATTGCGCGCCGGGCGACCCCGGAACACATTGAACTCACAGATGAACTGCATCCGGTCATGCGCCGTATCTTCGCCGCGCGGCAGATATGCGATACTTCTGAACTGGATTACTCGCTGAAGGGTTTGCATCCGCATGCTTTGCTACAGGGTATTGATGGTGCTGTGCATCTTCTGGCCGATGGATTAAAAAGCGGCAAGCGTATTTTAATCGTTGCAGATTTCGATGCTGACGGCGCCACCAGTTGTGCACTGGCCATACGCGGACTGACGGCGATGGGATGCAAAAATATCCAGTATGTCGTGCCCAACCGGTTTGAGTTTGGTTATGGTCTGAGTCCGGAAATCGTCGAAGTCGCGGAAGAATACGAACCGGATATTCTGATTACGGTCGACAACGGCATTTCCAGTATCGAAGGTGTCGCACGTGCGCGCGCAAAAGGCATGGATGTGTTGATCACCGATCACCATTTACCCGCAGACACCCTGCCTGTAGCCAACGCTATAGTCAATCCGAATCAACCGGACGATCCGTTTCCCAGTAAAACGCTTGCAGGTGTGGGCGTCATGTTTTATGTGCTGATCGCCTTGCGCAGTCATCTGCGCGACACAAAATGGTTTGAAGCAAACAATATTGCTGAACCCAACCTTGCCGAATGGCTGGATCTGGTGGCGCTGGGCACCGTTGCGGATGTGGTGCCACTGGATCGAAACAACCGTATTCTCGTGGCGCAAGGATTGGCGCGCATCCGCTCCGCCAAATGTTGTCCCGGGATTCGGGAGCTGTTAAATGTTTCGAAACGTACATTGCATAATATTACTGCGCAGGATTTGTCTTTTGCCGTTGCTCCGCGATTGAATGCTGCTGGACGTCTGACCGATATGTCACTTGGAATTGAATGCCTGCTGGCCGATGATGATATGGCGGCGATTAACATGGCGGCAGAGCTCAACCAGCTCAATCAGGAACGGCGCGAAATCCAGGCGGAAATGCAGGCACAGGCAATGCTGGACATTGCCCATCTGGATTTAAAGGATCAGAACTCATTACCCAATGGCGTGTGCCTCTTTGATGAGTTGTGGCATCAAGGCGTGGTCGGGATTCTCGCCGGCAAGATCAAGGATCAACTGCAACGTCCCGTGATTGTCTTCGCGCGTGATCGGGATGGTCTCATTAAAGGCTCGGCACGCTCTATCAACGGCGTGCATATCCGTGACGTGCTGGACACCATCGCCAGCCGTCATCCGGATGTGGTCAATAAATTCGGCGGCCATGCCATGGCAGCTGGGCTGACGATACGTGAATCTGATTTTGAACAGTTTGAAAAACTGTTTGATGAAATCACCGGTCTGTTTATGGCGGACATCGACAACCATGGCCACATCATCACGGATGGTGAACTCGCAGAGAATGAACTCTCGTTTGAACTGGCTGAACTCATCAGCGCTTCCGGGCCGTGGGGACAGGGCTTTCCGGAACCGTTGTTTGATGGACAATTCGAAATCGTCAGCAGCCGCATCGTCGGTGAGAAACATCTGAAACTGCAATTGCGCCGGCCCGGCAGCGCTCAAACGATTGAAGCCATTGCTTTCAACATGACCGACAGGGCCTGGCCAACGGGTACGCGGCAGGTGCAGGTACTGTACCGGCTGGACATTAATGAATATGCGGGCCGCCGCCAACTGCAGCTTGTGATCCAGCAGGCTGCTCCGGCGGGGTAATCTGCCGGAAATAATACTTAACGGAATTTTTAATGACGATTACAATGTGCCCTCCAAAAATCAACCCTGAAACTGTAACGCCATGCTTGAGATCAATCCGGTAGTCAATCACATCAAGGACATGAAAGGGCGGGTGACCGACCTTAGGAGGTATCTTTGACTACGATACCAGGGCGGAACGTCTCGTAGAGGTCGAACACGAACTCGCCGATCCCAAAGTCTGGGACAATCCGGAGCGGGCGCAGGCGCTGGGCAAGGAACGCGCGGCACTGGACATCGTGGTGCGTAATATCAAGACGATTGAGGATGGGTTGCGGGATGCCACCGATCTGCTCGACATGGCAGCTGAGGAACAGGACGAAAGCGCTTTCAAGGGCATCGTCAGTGATCTCGACAAACTGGAAAAGAAGGTCGCTGATCTGGAATTCAGCCGGATGTTTTCCGGTGAGATGGATCCCAATAACGCCTTTCTGGACATCCAGTCCGGTTCCGGTGGTACCGAGGCGCAGGACTGGGCCGATATGCTTTTGCGCATGTATTTGCGCTGGGGTGGCCAGCATGGTTTTGCCACCGACGTGATTGAAGTTTCACCCGGTGAAGTCGCGGGCATCAAAAGCGCAACTATCAAATTCATCGGCGATTATGCTTATGGCTGGCTGCGTACCGAAACCGGTGTGCACCGGCTGGTGCGTAAATCACCATTTGATTCCAATAACCGGCGCCACACCTCATTTGCTTCAGTGTTTGTCTCACCGGAGGTGGATGACCGGATCGATATCGAGATCAATCCGGCGGATCTCAGGATTGATACCTATCGTTCCAGCGGCGCGGGTGGGCAGCATGTGAACAAGACCGATTCAGCCGTGCGTATCACGCATATCCCGACCGGGATTGTGGTGCAATGTCAGAACCAGCGTTCGCAGCACAAGAACAAGGACCAGGCCTTCAGCCAGTTGCGGGCGAAACTGTATGAACTGGAAATGCAGAAACGCAACGCCGCCAAGCAGGCTCAGGAAGATGCCAAGGCGGACATTGGTTGGGGCAGCCAGATCCGTTCTTATGTACTGGATCAATCGCGCATCAAGGATCTGCGCACCGGTGTGGAAACCGGCAATACTCAAGCGGTGCTTGATGGCGATCTGGATCAGTTTATTGAAGCAAGTTTGAAGAGCGGATTGTAAATAGTGATTAGTGAATGGTGAATAGTAATTAGTTGTTGTGGTTGGCAGATCAGTTTTGGCTGTTAGTGCTTTTTCAATCACCAATCACTGGATTACTTTTTATTTTCATCAGATAAGTGAGACATAACGCGGGCGGTTTCAACTGAAGTTGCGGTTTGCCGTTTCATCCCCCGGAGTATGCCGATAGTGGATAGCAAATGACGCACAAACCGTTTACAGTTCACACAGATGAACAAATGCAGTTTCATCAGCAAGCGCTGTTTCCAGTCCAGTTCCCCGTCGACATAGTCACTGGCAAGGTTGGCGATATCTTTGCATTTCAGCATTGTCCGGTTTCCTGATAACGGTCGATGACCTGCATGAGTTTCACTCTGGCCCGATGCAGTAACACTCGTACATTAGAGTTGGCGAGATGCAGCATGTTACATATCTCTTCCAGCGACTGCTGTTCGATGTCCCGCAACAGAAATACGGATTTTTGCATGGCAGGCAGGAGTTCCAGCGTTTTTTCTATGCATTTCTGCAGTTGTTCGTTTTCCAGCAGCTCATCCGGTGATTCGGTGTCCCAGAGTGGCGGTGGATTGACCCAATGGCCGCTGTCATGAAAATTTTCTTTTTTCAGGCAGGCAGGTTGTTCGTTTTCAAGTGCATTGAGGCTGACCAGCCGGGATTCCTTTCTTAAGCGGGTTTTCGCCTGATTGCTGACGATGGTATAAATCCAGGTCTTGATGGAGGAACGGCCTTCGAAGGAAGGCAGGGCATGATAGATGGACACCCAGGCTTCCTGAACCACTTCTTCCGCCAGGCTGTCGCCGATAATCGAGCGCGCGACGATGATCATCTGCCGGTGATATTTTTCGACCAGACCCGCAAAGGCCGGATGCTCCTGCTTCCTCAATGCAGCAAGATCAGGGTCGTTATCTATCATCTGTTTGTCGGGCATGCCATGTTGTCCCTGTTGCAAGGTCCTGATTTATAACAATTATGCCTGATAATCGTGTGTTCGCCTAACGGGAGGCATGGTAATATAAACCGCTTTATCAGGTCGTATTTTTTATTTCAACAGACTCCGGATGATCAATGACAGAAAATAATAATAACGATAATGATCTGGTCGCCCAGCGACGGGCGCAACTTGACGTGTTACGCAGCAAGGGTAACGCTTACCCGAATACGTTTCGCCGTAATGCGATAGCGTCTGAGCTCATTGCAAAATATACAGGAATGGAACAGGCGGAACTGGAGCCGCTTGCGGTTAAAGTAAAAATTGCCGGGCGCATGATGACGCGCCGGGTCATGGGCAAGGCCGCCTTTGCCCATGTGCAGGACATGAGCGGCCGGATCCAGATTTATGCCAAGCGTGACGATCTGGCGGAAGGACGCTATGACGAATTCAAAACCTGGGACCTGGGTGACATCATTGGCGTGGAAGGTATCCTGTTCAAAACCAAGACCGGCGAACTTTCCGTACATGCTACCCATATTGAATTACTGGCGAAGTCATTACGTCCCTTGCCCGAGAAATTTCATGGACTGACCGATCATGAAACCCGTTACCGGCAGCGATATCTGGATTTGATCACCAATGAGGAAACACGGTGGGCATTCAGCATCCGTTCCTCCGTCATCGATTTCATCCGCAATTATCTGAAACAGTCCGGCTTTATCGAGGTGGAAACACCGATGCTGCAGGTGATCCCCGGCGGTGCCACGGCACGGCCGTTTATCACCCATCACAATACCCTGGATATGCAGATGTATCTGCGCATTGCTCCCGAACTGTATCTGAAGCGTCTGGTGGTGGGCGGCTTTGAAAAAGTGTTCGAGATTAACCGCAGCTTCCGCAATGAAGGATTGTCCCCGCGGCATAATCCGGAATTTACCATGCTGGAGTTTTATCAGGCCTATGCGGATTATCGAGATTTGATGGCCCTTACCGAAGATTTATTGCGCAAACTGGTGACAGCCGTGCTGGGTAAAACCACGATTGTCTATCAAGGCGAGTCGTATGATCTGGCACAACCCTTTGCCAACATGACAGTGAAAGAATCTGTACTGCATTTCAATCCGTCATTAAAAGCCGCTGATCTGGAATCACTGGAGACGCTCAAGGCGGTGGCCAAAAAACTGAATATTCCGGTCGAGAAAAGTTACGGGCCGGGCAAAGTACTGATCGAAATTTTTGAGAAAACAGTGGAATCGAATCTCAAACAGCCGACATTTATTACGGCCTATCCTACCGAGGTTTCTCCGCTGGCACGGCGCTCCGATCATGATCCGGAAGTGACCGACCGGTTTGAGTTTTTCATCGGCGGGCGGGAGATTGCCAATGGTTTTTCCGAACTGAATGATCCGGATGATCAGGCTGAGCGTTTCCGCCACCAGGTGGCAGGCAAGGATGCCGGGGACGAGGAGGCCATGCACTATGATGAAGACTATATTACTGCCCTGGAATATGGCATGCCGCCTACCGCCGGTGAGGGGATAGGCATTGATCGCCTTGTCATGTTACTAACCGATTCTCCCTCGATCCGGGATGTGATCCTGTTCCCGCACATGCGGCCCCGATAGCAGTAATTTTCTCGAATCGCGCTGAAACAATCCCTGAACTCCTGAGTCTATAGCCCAGTGTTAAGCAGTTTTGATGTAACAGTTACTAGTTTGGGTTTCTGTTGAATTAAGAATAAAGTATTTGCAAAGGATGAATGTTCCTTTAGTTAGTCGATATTAACCGGGCCGGTATGGCCTTAAATTTAACATCCCAGGAGGATGACTGAAATGAGCAAGAAGACTATCAAACCCATCGCTGCTGTTCTCGGTACCACCTTTGTTGTTTCACTGGCGGCCAGCCCGATTGCACAAGCTGAAGCAAACCCGTTTGCACTGAATGACCTGTCCAGTGGCTACATGGTGGCTGAAGAGGGCAAGTGTGGTGAAGGCAAGTGTGGCGAAAACAAGGAAGCAGAAGGCAAGTGTGGTGAAAAGGAAGGCGAAGGCAAGTGTGGTGAAGAGAAAGCCGAAGGTGAAGGCAAATGCGGCGAAGGCAAGTGCGGCGAAAACAAGTAATTTGCCAACAGTAGTATCTTTGCTGTTATAACCATGAACAAGGATAAACAGACTTATCCCGTGCATGGTGCAGGTCTGGGTCTGCGGCGGGCCTTCATCGGCTCGCTCGCAGATCAACTTCCTCCAGCTATTGATTTCATGGAAGTGGCGCCGGAAAACTGGATCGATGTGGGTGGCCGTTTCGGCCATCTGTTTCGTAAAGTATCTGAAAGAATTCCCGTCGTTTGTCATGGCCTGTCATTGAATCTCGGCGGCCCCGCTCCGCTGGATGAGGCGTTTCTGCGCAAGGTCAGGCAGTTTCTCGACACCCATAACATCCGTTGTTACAGCGAGCATCTGAGTTATTGCGGTGATGACGGTCATCTCTATGACCTGATGCCCATCCCGTTCACGGAAGACGCCGTGCATTATGTGGCGGAACGTATCAGCCGAACCCAGGAGATTATTGGCCGGCAGATGGCGATTGAAAATGTGTCCTACTATGCCGCACCCGGACAGGAAATGCCGGAAATCGAATTTATCAATGCCGTCCTGAAAGAGGCGGATTGTTTGTTGCATCTCGATGTAAACAATATTTATGTTAACAGCATCAATCACCGCTATGACGCGGAAACATTCCTGAAGTCCTTGCCCGGTGAACGCATTGCCTATGCTCATATTGCCGGACATTATGTGGAAGCGGAGGATTTGCGCGTGGATACGCACGGCTCAGATGTGATCGATCCGGTCTGGAAACTCCTCGCTACCTCCTATGAACACTTTGGCGTATTCCCGACATTATTGGAACGTGATTTTAATATTCCGCCGCTGGACAAACTGGTCAAGGAAGTTGAAAAAATAACGGCTGTACAGCAGCAGTATCAAAACCAGTCAGGTAAAATCCATGTCCGCCACGGCTAGACCCCGTTTTCAGGAAATTCAGTATGGCTTTGCGCGGCACCTGCGTGATCCGGAAAATGCGCCGGCACCGGCGGACATCGAAGATCGCCGCATGGAAATCTATCGCGGTCTGTTTTACCGCAACGTCGAAGGGTTTATCGCCAACAGCTTTCCGGTGTTGCGCAAAATCACACCGGACGATCGTTGGCATGTGATGCTGCGCGATTATTTCAACCGGCATGTTGCGCATACACCACTGTTTCCGAAAATGCCGCAGGAGTTCCTGCAGTATCTTGAGCAGGAGAGAGAGGATCCGCACGATCCGCCATTCCTGCTGGAACTGGCGCATTATGAATGGATAGAAATAGCCGTGTCCCTCGATACCCGTGACATCAGTTGGAATGGCATCAATCCGGACGGTGACCTGCTGGATGGCATACCGGCCGCCAGCCCACTGGCCTTGTTGCAGCAGTATACCTGGCCCGTTCACACCATAGGCCCGCAAAATATCCCGGTTGCAGCACCGGCACAGCCCACGTATCTCGTGGTATACCGTGATCGGCATGACAAGGTCGGTTTTACCGAACTGAATCCTGTCTCAGCGCGCTTGTTACAGTTGATCCAGATGGATCAAAAGCAATCTGGACGCCGTTTGCTAACCGCTATCGCAGCTGAACTCAAACATCCTGATCCTGAAGTTGTTATCAAAGGTGGGCTGGCCACCATGACAAGCCTGCTGCAGAAGGACATTTTGCTGGGCGTATATCAATAACCGGGTAATCCCTGCACGGCCATAGCGCCGGAGCGGCACTCCCGTTAATATAATCAGCTGTTGTATCCGGATTGAATCTATCCTGTCTGGGGTTAAGGGGTTTTTTGTGAGCAAGTCAGGCCATGACGATTTTTCTGTAGATCAAATCAGCAAACAATTGCAGCAGATCCTCGCCAGCGATGTATTCAATCGCTCGGAGCGCCATTCACGTTTTCTGGAATATATTGTCACTCATGCGCTGGAAGGACGCACCAGCCGCCTGAAAGGCTATACCATCGGTCTGGATGTGTTTGATCGGGATCAGGAATTTGACCCCAATGTAGACTCTATCGTTCGCGTTGAAGCCGGAAGGCTCCGCACCAAGCTTCATGAGTATTATCGCAATGTCGGGCGAGATGATGCGCTGGTGATCGATCTGCCTAAAGGCGCCTATGTTCCGGTGTTCTATCGGAATAAATCCCCGGAACCGCCCGTAAAAACGGAAAAAACCATAGATAAATGGATCGCGACACGCAAACCGGTAGCCGCACTTGCTGTATTGCCGCTGACCAATCATTCAGGTGATAGTGAACCGGATTATTTCAGTGACGGGTTTACTGAAGCCATTATCATCGAACTGGCCAAAATACCGGTGTTGCGTGTGATCTCCATGACGTCCATGATGTGTTATAAGGGGACGGGTAAACCTGTCAAGCAAATTGCCAAAGAACTGGATGTGACCCATGTCCTTAGTGGATCAATTACCCGTGAAGGGAACCACCTGCGGGTATCCGTTCATTTAATCCAGGGCAGCAGTGATTTTCATGTGTGGGCAGAAAATTATGAACGTGAACTCCAGGACCTCATCCAGATCCAGCAGGAACTCGCCCAGGCCATTGCCGGGCAACTGTCGATTGAATTAAAACCGGATCCGGACACCCAGGGCACATTAAACAGTTCGGCACTGGAAGCCTATCTGCTCGGCCGGCGTTACCGCAATGAACTGACTGTGGATGGTTATCACAAAGCGCGCGAATATTTTTCCAAAGCGATACAACTCGATCCCAACTATTCACAGGCCTACACTGGTATGGCCAGTTGTCTCTGTGCATTGGGCAGTCATGGGTTTGAAGTGGATGATCCGCGCGAGCTGATCCCGGAAGGGCTTTCCAACGCACAGGCGGCCTTGCTGCTGGATGAACATCAGCATGAAGCGCATGCCTTCATGGGTATCATGCTGCTGAAATACAGTTGGGACTGGACCGGTGCCGAGTATTCATTCCGCCGTGCGCTGGAACTTAATCCCAGTGATGTGCGCGCCACCATGCAATACAGCATGTATTTCGAGACACTGGCGGAATTCGACAAGGCCATCGAACTCGCACAGGCGGCACAGGCGGTTGACCCGATGTCCAAGGCGGTGCAACTCAATATTGCATGGCAGTATTTTCAGGCCGGGGATTTTGTGCAATCGGAAAAACTGTTTCTCGATCTGATCCAGTCCCACCCGCAATTCTGGGGTGGACACTGGGGTCTGGGGCAGGTGTATCGGGAAACACATCGGCCTGAAGATGCCGTCCGATCCTTGCAACGTGGAGTGCTTCTGTCCGGAGGTTATCCGCTGACCTATCAGACTTTGGGGCATTTCTATGGCAAAACCGGTCAGCAGGACAAGGCCATGAAGGTGATAGAAGAACTCGAGCGTAAAGCGGTGAACATGTATGTTTCACCGTTCAGTTTTGCCACGATTTATGCCGGTATGGGTGCTGTTGATGCCTGTTTTGACTGGCTGGAAAAGGCCTACGATCTGCGTTCCCGTTCCATGGCCTGGCTGTATGTGACACGGGAATACACGGATTTACGCCAGGATCCCCGCTATATCGACCTCATCAAGCGTATTGGCGTACCGGCCAAAACGGGCTGACGCCCGGTCTGATTGTTGCCCGGTGAAACAGGGCCTGCCGGGGTTAGTAACTGTAACAGCATTGTTTTGATCATGGATGAATTTATCCTCTCACCATGACCCTATTTAATAAAATCCACAGGATCGGTGCGTGAGCACCAAAACCGGAAAGCGCTCCTTCGATAGTGCAGCCCTGTTGCGCTCCATTATTGAAGAGACAGCTGATACCTCAGGCACAGATCTTCTGCAGACTATGGTGCAGAAACTCGCAGAGTTTCTGCAGGTGCCCTATGTCTTTATTGCAGAGTTTCATCCCGACCGCCATTTCGCCCGCATCCTCGCCATGTGGGAAATCGATCACCCCGGCCCCCAGGGTGAATTCGATCTGGCGGGTACGCCCTGCGAAACCGTGGTGGCCGGTAGGAAGCAGATTTACTCACATGAGGTGCGCTATCAGTTCCCGAAAGAACACTGGTTGATGGACATCGGCGCAGAGGGATATATCGCCACGCCGTTGATCAATACAGAAGGCATCGTGATGGGTCATCTGGCGGTCATCGATGTTGAGCCCATTGAATGGGATGAAAATGAGTTGCAGGTGTTCGATATCTTTGCCATTCGTGCAACGATCGAAATGGATCGGTTACGGGTGCGGGCAGAACTGCAACGCAGTGAGCAATGGTTGGAAACCATACTCTCCAGCGTGATGGATGCCGTAATTGTTTTTGATCCGGCACGCCAGATTAAATTATTCAATGACTCAGCCGCGCGTATCTTTCAGATGACACAGACTGAAGCTTCATTGCGCCTGCTGGATTGTTTACTGACAGCCCCATTGCAGTCGGCGATAACCAAATTCATCAGCACAACCTCCGACAACGTTCCCACCGATCGTCAGACATTCCTGCCCGAGGGGCTGGCGGCGATACGTAAAAACGGGAATGAATTTATTGTTGATGCCACGTTGTCCACACTCAATCTGGACGGGCGTACGCATTATATTCTGATATTGCGTGATGTGGATGAGCGGAGCCGCGCCCAGGCCATGATTCATGCCTTGCAGACACAAACCAGCACGCTGAAACAGGTCATGGATGCCGAACTGCATGCCCATGACGTGATCATTGGCTCCCGGGTGATGGACGATCTGCTGCAGAAAGTCAAACAGGTGGCCGGCACCCAATCCGGTGTGTTACTGCTGGGTGAAACCGGTACCGGCAAGGAGCTGATTGCCAAGACCATCCATAAACTGAGCCCACGTGCTGACAACGTGCTGGTTAAACTGAATTGTGCAGCCATGCCTGCGGATTTGATCGAGAGTGAACTGTTTGGTCATGAAAAGGGTGCATTTACGGGTGCCAATATGCAACGCAAGGGCCGTTTCGAACTGGCTGATGGCGGCACGCTGTTTCTGGATGAAGTGGGAGAGCTGTCACCGGCCGGGCAGGCCAAATTACTGCGCGTGTTGCAGGAACATGAATTTGAACGTGTCGGCGGGACGAAATCCATCAAAGTGGATGTACGGGTGATTGCTGCCACCAACCGTGATCTTGGAGAAATGGTGAGCAGCGGAAAATTCCGTGCCGATTTGTTTTATCGTCTGAATGTGTTCCCCATCAGCATCCCTCCCTTACGCGAGCGGCTGGACGATATACCGCAGTTGTGCAAACATTTTCTTGCCCAGCTCGAACGTAAAATCGGCAAGCGTTATACCGGCATCAGTCCGGATTCATTGCGCAAAATGTATCATTATTCCTGGCCGGGCAATGTGCGTGAGCTGCAGAATGTTATTGAACGCGCCGCCATTCTTGCCACCAGCCCGATCCTGGATATCGATAACCTGATCCAGCTGAGTGAACCCCTGCCGGCACAGAAACTGCCGGGTACACCGGCCACGCTGAATGAAGTGGAGCGTGACCATATCGCGCTCGCACTCGAACTGGTGAATTGGGTAGTGGAGGGCGAACATGGTGCCGCGGCATTGCTGGGTATGAATCCCAGCACCTTGCGTTACCGTATGCAGAAGCTGGGGATACAGCGCCCCCAGCGTTCAGCACCGCGCACCTTGTCTGCAGGAAACAGTGCCAGCGATTTTGGGGTGTTACAGAATTCAGATTAGTGATTTCCATATCAATCATCCATTAATACACACACACCGTTATCTTGCGTAACCCGTGCACGTGTTTTTGCACCGGCAGGGTCTGCAACTATTGGTGATTGTATGGCCTGTTGAGTTTTGATGTTTTCCAGCACATGGGCCGGAACGCCGAGATATTCACTTTGCACATCGACAGATGAGCGTTTGCCAATGTCAGCATAATGCCTGTCCAGCCACGCTTCTGCGGTAGCCCGGCCTTTATCACGCATGCTCAGCAGGAAGTTCCAGTCACAATTAAATTTGCTGGAGACACTCATATCGCGCAGTGCGTCATCCGCCTTGATGGAATGGACCAGGACATGTTTGAAATGTGAACGGTATTCTTCTTTCAACCAGCCTTCATCCAGCAGTTTGTTGACGAATGCGACGGCGCGCAGTTCTTTCAACAGTGATCCGTTAAAAGTGATCTCATTGACCCGGTCCTGGATGCCCACCGGATCAGTCGGCACTTCTTCATGATGCAACGGATTGATGTGCAGTATGATTACATCATTGGTTTTGGTGTGATAGAAAAACGGATAGAGTGCAGGATTGCCCATATAACCGCCATCCCAGTAATGATCGCCGTCAATCTCGACGGCCTTGAACAGGTTAGGCAGACAGGCGGAGGCCATGACCACATCCAGAGTCACTTCCTGGTTGCGGAACACGCGGACCTTACCGGTGCGCACATTCGTGGCGCTGATGAACATCGTGGTGCAATAGCATTGATGCAACTGTTCAAAGTCCACCTGGTTTTCCAGCACATCACGTAACGGATTAATATCAAACGGATTGAACTGGTAGGGCGAAAACAGCCGCGTCATCGATTCAAACAGCCAGAATGAAAGCGAATGATCGACATTGCCATTGCCTTGCCACATTTCCCAGGGCGAGAGTTTTATCGGGCTGTAAATCTCTCCGGCACGGCTGATTGCCTGCCAGAAATTATGCAGGGCTTCGCGTGCCCCGTCCGGTCCGCCGGTCATCTTGCCGTAGGCATAGACCACGGCATTCATGGAACCGGCGCTGGTGGCACTCAGTCCTTCAATATCAATACGACCGTCCTCGATCAGTTTATCCAGGACTCCCCATGCGAACGCGCCGTGCGCTCCGCCACCCTGCAAGGCCAGATTCACTGTTTTCACCTGATTGTGTGTTGCGTTTTTCATTGTCATTGTCCTCGATGTTGAAACCCATACCGGTAATCAGGCGGGAGCCGCGCTGATAAGTGAGATACGCCCAGAGCCAGCTCAATGCCACGCGCAGGCGGTTGCGGAAATCCGCGATAAACAGGATGTGAGCAAAGCTCCACAGGAACCAGCCGGCGATGCCCCGGACATGCAGACCATGCAGATCGGCAATGGCGCGATTACGGCCGATGGTTGCCATGCTGCCGTAATCACGATAACGAAAATGATCATTGCCGCGTTTGCCTCTGAGACGATTGCCGATCAGCTTGCCCACGAACCGGCCCTGTTGTTTGGCGACCGGTGCTACACCGGGCAAAGGCCGTTCACTACCTTCCGGAATAAATGCTGCGGTATCTCCGATCACAAAAATTTCCGGATAACCCGCGAGCGAACAATCACGATTAACCTGCACCCGTCCGGCACGATCCGTTTTGGCATCCAGCCAGGTACCTGCAGGCGAAGCCTGCACACCGGCGGCCCATATCACAGTTTCGGTGGACAGACGTTTACCATTCAGCAACACGGCCCCACGTTCGATCTGTTCCACACGAATGCCGGTCATGACTTCAACCCCGATGGATTCAAGATCCTGTCTGGTACGCTCTGACAGTTGCGGAGCAAATTGCGCCAGCACCCGATCACCGGCTTCTACCAGGATCACACGCGCACAGCGGGTAGAAAAGGTGCGGAAATCATGCGCAATCGAATGGCCCAGTTCGGCAATCGCACCGGCCATCTCCACTCCGGTGGGACCACCACCGATGATCACGAAGGTGAGATGCGCATGATGCTTGTCCGGATCGGTTTCCATTTCCGCCTGCTCAAACGCATGCAGGATGCGATGCCGGAGTTTCATGGCATCGTCCAGTGATTTTAGTCCCGGCGCATATTCTGCCCAGTGATCATTGTTGAAATAACTGTGGCGTGCACCGGTGGCAAGGATCAGAAAGTCAAACGGGATAGCACGTCCGCTGTCCGTATGTACCCGGCGTTGATCCTTGTCGATGCCGCTGACAGTGTCCATATACACTGTGACATTTTTCTGATCACGCAGAATGTTGCGTATCGGTGAGGCGATTTCGGCCGGGTTCAGCGCTGCTGTTGCCGCCTGATAGAGCAGCGGTTGGAACAGATGATAGTTATGCTTGTCGATCAGCGTGATATTTACCGGCGCTCCAGCCAGTGCCTGTGCGGCACTGATGCCACCAAAGCCTCCACCCACGATAACAACTTCCGGCCGTTGTCGTGCGGTGGTCTCCATATTTCCAGATGCAGATCGGTGCACACAAAGGTTGTTATCTGAGTTCAGGGATTGCATGTTCATGCCGATGGCATCCAGTTCAAACCGCTCGAGCAAACAATTCATGATGTGTCTCCTCATTCCGGTTTTGATCGTTGATATAGTCATGCATGACTCGGCCGTAGGGCAGGGTGAGGTCCGCAATAAAATGTGTGCCACCCAGTACGCGCTTGATCGGTAGATCAGCCACCGGCGCATTCACATGCGGGACCAGATGCAGACGTGCCGGGCCATGCCAGGCACCTTTGATGGTGAGATCACAGAGGTTATAGGCGACCAGTTGTGCAATCGCGGGTGTGCCATCCACATCCGGGATCACCTTGAGATTCACCTGGGTCTTGCTCATTTTTTTCAGCATGGCGGAGGGGTCGGCTGGCTGACCGTATCCCTGTGTATGCAGCAGGTCTTCATGCTTGTAAGCCATGGTGCCCATGGCAACGAGTTGACCACCATACTCCAGCGTGCCGGTGAGGGTATCGCTGGTCACGGTCAGTTTCGGCAATGCATATTTTTTCGGGAAGCCCCAGATCTCTCGGCCGGCCGCAATCGGAGGATCGCAATCGAGATACATCTGCGCGGTGTAGTTCACTGCTTCATTGCCGAATTTGCAGGGAATAACAATGCCTGACTCTGTGTAATCGCCAAATCCGGAACTGTCCGGCATGCGGATGAATTCATACAGTACGGTATTACTGCCATCCGGCTGCAAAGGTTCGGGCACGGCTGTCCGGATGGCCTCCGGATCGGATTCATACGTGATGATCAGATATTCGCGATTGATAAAGCGGAACGGCCCCTGCGGATAACTGGGACTGGCGGCCGGCATCGACGGTAATTTCAGAATATTATCTTTGTTCATGTGTGTATTCCTTATCGGTTAGTGTGCGGTCCAGCCGCCATCGACCGGCAACGCAATTCCGGTAGTCGATGCAGCGGCATTGCTGCAGAGAAAGACAGACAATGCTGCGAGCTCATCGGTCATCACAAATTTCTTGGTCGGTTGTTCACCGAGCATCACATCGCGTATTACCGCTTCTTCAGAAATGCCACGGGCTTTGGCCGTGTCCCGGATTTGTCCTTCCACCAATGGCGTGCGGACATAACCGGGACAAATCGCGTTGCAGGTGATACCGGTTTCTGCCACTTCAAGTGCAACGGTCTTGGTCAGACCGAGCACGCCATGTTTGGCCGCGACATAGGCGGACTTGAACGGTGAGGCCACCAGCGCATGTGCCGAGGCAATATTGATAATGCGGCCCCAACCTTTGGCTTTCATGATCGGGATCGTATTGCGGATGGTGTGAAATGCTGAAGAAAGATTGATGGCGATGATGGCGTCCCATTTGTCCACCGGAAAAACTTCCACTGCAGCTACTTTCTGGATGCCTGCATTGTTCACCAGAATATCAACACTGCCGAGTTTGCGATTGATGTCCTGGATCATGCCGGAAATCTCATCCGGCTTGCTCATGTCTGCGGCACTGTAGAGTGTGCGCACACCGGTGGACTGTTCGATGTCCGCCTGTATTTTTTCAATTTCTGCAATATCACCAAAGCCATTCAGCACCACATCGGCACCTGCCTGTGCCAGACCTTGCGCGATTCCAAGACCTATACCACTGGTGGAACCAGTAACAACAGCCACCTTGCCTTTAAGGCCAGACCCGTTAAGCATCATTTTTCTCCTGAAACAGTTTTCACGTTGTCGATTACATAACGCCCAGTGGCGTCATGACACTGGGGACAGATAGAGCAACGGCTGTGCCAAACTCTGAAAAATGTGAAATTAATTTTTTAAATCAGGCACTTAAAAGACGTGCCTGAATTCAGCGCAATTGAAAGTAAGGAGCGTCCCACCACAGTAATTCAAGGCTGGCCACCAATAGTTGCGGGCAGTTAAAAACGCCCTGAAAAGACGGTTTATTTCCGGACAATTTATGGCTGTAACGGCCGGAATCTGCGTTGTTAATGGGGCGTTTGACGTCACCGTTACTCACTGAGCAAATCGGTTTGTACTTGCTATTGTTTTGCAGAACGGGATAACCAGGATGATCTGCAAACAGCAGAAGCGACAAAAGTAAGACTACAAAGGCAGGAACAACATTTAATTAATTTGAAACAATCGGAGAACGACTATGTACATGAATGCAACTGAGACTGCCATGGCCACTGAAGGTATGCAGAACCCTGCAAATCAGATTATCAAGCTGATGAAACTGGCCCAGGTCTGGATGAATAAATTACGCGTGGTTGATTTTATCGGTCCGCTCGCGCTGCGTATTTATCTGGTACCAATATTCTGGATGGCCGGCAGTAACAAAATCGATTTTTCCACAATGTTGCCTTATGACAGCACTGTGCAATGGTTCAGCAGTCTGGGCATTCCGTTTGCCGCATTCAATGCCTTTTTGGCGGGTTGGACAGAAGTGCTCGGCGCAATATTTCTGGCACTGGGTTTTGCTACACGCTGGATATCCATCCCGCTGATGGGAACCATGGTTGTGGCCATGGCCACCGTACATTGGCAACACGGTTGGCTCGCAATTGCAGAAGGTGGCGGTTTGTTTGCCACCGAAAGAACCATGGCCGCTGTTGAACGTTTATCGCGCGCCAAAGAAATTCTGAAAACACATGGTGACTACAGTTGGCTGACCGAGCATGGATCACTCGCAATGCTGAATAACGGTATCGAGTTTGCCGCGACCTATCTGATCATGCTGCTGGTGTTGCTGTTTATTGGTGGCGGCCGTTATATCAGCGCCGACTACTGGATCGCCAGAAAATATATGAACAATTGAGAGATTGTATATCCCCCCAACATGCCCGCAATTTTATCCCTCCTCCTCACACGGCCGTACAGGAAGCAATTCCTGGCGGCCGTCCCGCATTATGGATATGCAGGCAGCTCGCGGGGAATACAGGTCTGGATGTGTTTATTGATTTAGCAGATTTTAGGCTATGCTTAATGCATAACGATAACCGGGCCCTGAAGAACGGTATGAGGTAAGCTTCATGTTTTCAGAACAATTTCGCAATTTTGTCTCGTCCACGCTGGAAGTCATGGTGGCCGCTTTTGTTCTACTGGTGGCTTTTGTTTTATGTGCCATCGTGGTTGTTTACATTCTTGATGTCAGCCAGACCAAGCAGGCCATTCGCCGTAATTACCCGGTGGTGGGCCATTTCCGGTATTTTTTCGAGAAACTGGGTGAATTTTTCCGGCAATATTTTTTCGCCATGGATCGCGAAGAAATGCCCTTCAACCGGGCCCAGCGTTCCTGGGTATATCGCGCGGCGAAGGACATCGATAATACGATTGCATTTGGGTCGACGCGAGATCTGAGGCCGCCGGGCACCATCCTGTTTGTAAATTGTCCATTTCCTTCACTGGGTGAAGACATGGTTCCGCCGGAAAAAATCACTGTCGGCCCAGGCTGCAGAAAACCTTACAGTACATCTTCATTTTTCAACATCTCCGCCATGAGTTATGGATCAATCTCCAAACCGGCGATCCTTGCGCTGTCCCAGGGCGCATTCAAGGCACGTTGCTGGATGAATACCGGAGAAGGCGGTCTCTCACCCTATCATCTCGAAGGGGGGGCGGATCTCGTATTCCAGATGGGCACGGCAAAATACGGTGTGCGTGACAAGAAGGGAAATTTGAGTGATGAAAAATTACGTGAAATTTCCTCTCACCCGCAGGTCAAGATGTTTGAAATCAAATTGAGCCAGGGCGCCAAACCGGGTAAAGGTGGGATTTTACCGGGAGGCAAGGTGACTGAAGAGATTGCCACGATACGTGGCATACCTAAAGGCCAGGATTCCATCAGTCCGAATCGCTTCCCCGAGATCAAGAACAATGCTGAATTACTGGACATGATCGCGCATATACGTGAAGTCACCGGTCTGCCCACTGGCTTCAAATCGGTACTGGGCTCATCCATGTGGCTGGATGAGTTATTTACCGAGATCAACAAGCGCGGTATTGAGAGTGCTCCCGATTTTATGACGTTAGACAGTGCTGATGGTGGTTCGGGCGCAGCGCCGATGGCTTTGATGGATGATATGGGTCTGCCGTTGCGTGAGAGCCTGCCGATACTCATAGACAAACTGAACGAACATGGTTTGCGTGACCGGATAAAAGTCATCGCGTCTGGCAAGCTCGTTACACCCACCGATGTTGCCTGGGCGCTGTGTGTGGGCGCAGACTTTATCAATACTGCCCGCGGTTTTATGTTTGCGTTGGGCTGCATACAGGCCTTGCAGTGTAACAAGAACACCTGCCCGACCGGGATTACGACGCATAACCTGAAACTGCAGCAAGGGCTGGTGCCGAAGGAAAAGTCCTATCGTGTCATGCATTATCACTGGAACATGATCAAGGAGGTAGGCATCATTGCCCATTCCTGCGGAGTGGAGAGCCCACGTCAATTGCGCCGGCATCATTGCCGGATAGTGACTGATAATGGACTGTCCGTAGCGCTTTATCGTTTGCATCCGGATGTCAAATCTAAATCCGTAAAATCCGTCGCCTGATAATTTTCGATGCGCTGAAACAAGTTGTCTGCTTCTGCGTCAAACAGTCAACTTGTCAAACCTCCAGCGGGGGAATCCATGTCTGCAGCCATAAAATTTGTGTCATGTGCACAATCTGTTCTGGAAAAGATTCAGCATCATGTTGATTTCATCGGCCCGTTATTACTCCGGGTCTATCTCGTGCCGGTATTCTGGGTGGCGGCAAACAATAAATGGAACCCGTTTGACAGTAGCAGCTCACTGGACTCTGTAATTCAGTGGTTTGAGCATGGACTGAAGCTTCCATTTCCGGCGCTGAATGCCTATATGGCCTGGTCGGCTGAATATTTCGGTGCAATTTTACTGGCGCTTGGTCTTGCCACTCGCTGGATCTGTATTCCACTCATGTTCACCATGATCGTTGCCGCAACCACCGTGCATCTCAATCATGGCTGGCAGGCTGTGCATGATCCGATGAGTCCTCACGCCTCAGTACATGCGGCCGATGCCATCGAACGTCTCGCCCGTGCCAGGGAAATATTGAAGGAACATGGAAATTACGACTGGCTGACAGAATATGGCAACTTTGTTGTCTCCAACAATGGTATCGAATGGGCAGCCACCTATTTTATTCTGTTGCTGGCCCTGTTCTTTCTGGGGGGCGGTAAATACATCAGCCTCGATTACTGGATCAAACGTCAATTCGGAAATAAATAAACCGGAAGGGTTTCCGCTCAATGCTTACAGCAACTGCCTTTCTGTTTTTCATGCTGTTGCTGCTGATTACAGCACTACTGGAGCGTTATTTTGAAAGACTGAATATCCCGCTGAGCCTTGTTCTTGTCATTCTTGGTTTTGTTGCTTCAGAATTGGCCACCAAAGGATTGGGCCTGGATATTGGCATCAATTGGGACAATTTCCAGCCGCTCATCGTCCATTTTCTCCTGCCCATCCTGATCTTTCAGGCCGCCATGATGATGGACGTGCAGTCCCTCAGAAAAAACATACTGCCCATTCTGATGCTGGCCTTGCCATTAACCTTGCTTTCAACGGTATTCATTGCTATCGGCGTATATTTCGGGATCAATCATCCTTCAGGATTTCCCTGGATAGCGGCATTACTCACGGGTGCAATTTTGTCAGCTACTGACTCTGCGACAGCGCTGGTGTTGCTGCGCAAATACGGCGCGCCGCAAAGACTGATTATCATGCTGGAGAGTGAGAGCCTCTTTAATGATACGACAGCGGTGGTGTTGTTCAGTGTGGTGATTGCCGTTGCGCTCACAGGACAGGAACAGAACATCACCTGGTTGCATGCAACAGTCCGCTTTCTGGCTGTATTTTTTGGAGGTATCGCAACCGGCATCATGACGGGATTAATCGCCCATGCGATTATCCGGGTATATGATTCAGACTATGTTCACCTGCTGGTCACGATACTGGCGGCCTATATGGCCTTTCTGCTTGCCAACGATGTGTTTGAATTGTCCGGTGTGATGGCGGTACTCGCAGCAGGACTGATCATCCAGATACTGAACAAGAACATTCAGCAGCGGCCATCACAGAAATTCGTGGATGGTTACTGGTATTTCACTGCGACGGTCGCGGAAAAACTGATTTATCTGCTGGCTGGCGTTACGATCACCCTGTCCATGTTTGCCAGTCAATGGCTGGCGATACTGATTGGTATAGGTGCATGCCTGTTTGCACGAGTGCTGGTCATATTCGGAACCTTCCCGTTGTTAAACCTGATTTCCGGTTCAGCACGTATTCCGCGCCGGGAACAACTGCTGCTGGTATGGGGTGGGGATCGTGGCGTAGTGACACTGGCCCTTGCCTTGTCACTGCCCCTGATGCTGGATTACTGGTATACCATACAATCGATTGCATACGGGGTGGTTATTTTTACGATGTTTGTACAAAGTACCAGCATGATTCCTGTTGTGAAAAGATATTATTCTTCTTGAATGAAAAAACGGCGGTGCTATTAACACCGCCGTATGGTTTAAGAAACATCAAAAAGCAATTGACTACTTTTTCGCAACTTTCAGGTTTGATTGTGCGAGATCAAAGCGGTCGAGGTTCATCACCTTGGTCCATGCCGCGACAAAATCATTCACAAACTTCTTACCTGAATCATTCTGGGCATAGACTTCAGCGACAGCGCGTAATTCGCTGTTTGAACCAAATACCAGATCAACCGGCGTCGCAGTCCATTTCAGTTTTCCGCTGGCACGATCATGACCTTCGTATATGCCTTCCGGCTTGGATGCCTTTTTCCACACCGTTGACATGTCAAGCAGGTTGACGAAGAAGTCGTTGGACAGAGTACCGGCTTTGTCTGTGAAGACGCCATGTTTGGAGGCGCCCACATTGGCATCCAGTGCGCGCATGCCACCAACCAATACCGTCATTTCCGGTATAGTCAAAGACAAAGTGTCTGCTTTATCGACCAGCATTTCCGCAGGTGATCGTTTTTGACCTTCAGCAAAGTAGTTGCGGAAACCATCGGCGGCAGGTTCCAGCACCGCAAACGATTCCACATCGGTCTGTTCTGCTGAGGCATCCATACGGCCCGGCGTAAACGGTACTTCGATTTTATGCCCGGCCTTTTTGGCTGCTTCTTCAATCGCCGCATTACCCGCGATAACAATTACATCCGCGAGTGATACTTTCTTGCCGCCGGATTGCGCCTTGTTGAAATCGGCCTGGATACCTTCCAGCGTCTTCAGCACTTTGGCCAGTTCGTCCGGTTGATTGACGACCCAGTCTTTCTGCGGTGCAAGCCGGATACGCGCACCGTTCGCGCCTCCACGAAAGTCAGTATCGCGGAAGGTTGAAGCGGACGCCCAGGCAGTTCTGACCAGTTCAGGAATGCTCAGACCGGACTTCAGAATGATCGCTTCAAGTTTCTCGGCATCATCATGGCTGAGTAACTCATGATCAACTGCAGGGATCGGATCCTGCCAGACAAATTCTTCCTTCGGCACCATGGAACCGAGATAACGTGTCGTCGGACCCATGTCACGGTGCGTCAGTTTGAACCATGCCTTGGCAAAGGCGATTTCGAACTCTTTCGGGTTCTCAAGCCAGCGCTGGGTGATCTTGCGAAACTCCGGATCTTCTTTCAGCGCAATATCAGTAGTGAACATGATAGGTGCGTGACGTTTGGATGGATCATGCGCATCCGGTACCAGTTTGGCAGCATTTGGATCATCCGGAACCCATTGTGTTGCACCGGCAGGACTCTTGGTCTTGACCCAATTAAAGCCATACAGGTTTTGCAGATAGTTGTGGGTCCAGGCTGCCGGATTGCTGGTCCATGCGCCTTCCAGACCGCTGGTGATCGTATCCGCACCTTTGCCGCTACCATAACTGCTGTTCCAGCCCAGGCCCTGTGCTTCAACACTTTCACCTTCGGGTTCTTTACCCACGTGCTTGGAAGGATTCGCCGCGCCATGCGCTTTACCGAAAGTGTGTCCACCGGCGATGAGGGCAAGCGTTTCTTCATCATTCATCGCCATACGGCTGAATGCCACACGAATATCCTGCGCGGCTGCCAGCGGATCAGGATTACCGCCGGGCCCTTCAGGATTCACATAGATGAGACCCATCTGGACAGCACCAAAAGGCTTGTCCAGTTTTCTCTCTCCATGGTAGCGCTTGTCATCTGCGAGCCATTCGCCTTCAGCACCCCAGTTGACGACTTCCGGTTCCCAGCCATCTTCACGTCCGCCGGCGAAGCCCAGCGTTCTGAAGCCCATGGATTCCATCGCGACGGTGCCCGCGAGCACCATCAGATCGCCCCATGAGATTTTGTTACCGTACTTCTGCTTGATCGGCCAGAGCAGACGCTGTGCTTTATCAAGGTTCGCATTGTCAGGCCAACTGTTCAGCGGCGCAAAACGCTGCATGCCACCATAGGCGCCACCACGTCCATCACTTACACGATACGTACCGGCACTGTGCCACGCCATGCGTATGAAAAACGGCCCGTAGTGACCAAAGTCTGCCGGCCACCAGTCCTGAGAAGTGGTCATCAACGTTTCAAGGTCCCGCTTCAGGGCATCCAGATCGAGGCTCTGGAATTCTTTGGCGTAGTTGAAGTCTTCACCGAGTGGGTTGGACGCAGGTGAGTTTTGACGAAGGGGTTCAAGGTTCAGACGGTTGGGCCACCAGTATTCATTTGTGACCGGCTTGTCTGCTGCGACTGCGGAGTTAATCGAAACAGCCGGAGATAATCCGACCGCAAGTATTGTTATAAAAGGTATCGTAAATTTAAGCATGACTGCCTCCTCATTTTT
>CAYZJI010000018.1:0-34874 GCA_964479045.1 uncultured Enterobacteriaceae bacterium | reverse complement strand
CATTGATTTTTTGTATGGGAATAATCTCGATATCGGAAACGATATTGTGTTGTGCGCAGAAATCCAGCATCTCCTGGGTTTCACGAATGCCGCCAATCAACGAACCGGCCAACTGACGGCGCTTGAAAATCAGGTTTCCGACATTCGGTGACGGGTGAGGATGGTCCGGCAGACCGACCAGACACATGGTGCCGTCGCGTTTCAGCAATTCCATATAGGCATCGAGGTTATGCGGTGCTGCCACGGTATTCAGGATAAAATCAAAACTGCCAGCGTGTTTCTGCATTTCATCCGGATTTTTCGAGATTACAACATTATCAGCCCCCAGCCGTTTTGCATCCGCCGTTTTACTGGGCGAAGTGGTAAACAGAACGACATGTGCACCCATGGCATGGGCAATCTTGACCGCCATGTGACCCAGACCGCCGAGACCTACAACACCGACTTTTTGACCTTTGTCGATATTCCAGTGGCGCAGGGGAGAATAGGTGGTGATCCCGGCACATAAAAGCGGGGCCGTGGCCGCAGGATCAAGTTTCGTAGACACCTTGAGCACAAAGGACTGGTCTACCACAATCAGCGTGGAGTATCCGCCGTAGGTCATCCCGCCCAGATGTTTATCCGGACTGTTATAAGTGAATACTGAATCATTGCAGTATTGCTCCAGGCCCTCATGACAGTCCGGACAGGCTTTGCATGAATCCACCATGCAGCCAACAGCAGCAAGATCACCTGATTTGAATTTTGTAACGTTTTTTCCTGTTCTGGTCACACGGCCGACAATTTCGTGACCGGGAACAATAGGATATTCAGTGTTCTGCCATTCGTTACGTGCCAGATGCAAATCCGAATGGCAGACGCCACAGTACAGAATTTCGATTTCAACATCCTGCGGGCCGGGTTGGCGGCGGGTTATGGAAAAGGGGGCAAGAGGCCTGTTGGCAAGGTGGGCAGCGTAAGCCTGAATAGAAGCCATTTATAAAGCCTCCAGAACGGTTCAGATTATTTATTTAACATAATATACATTATGCGAAGTAATATAGCAATGAGGATAGAAAACTAAAGGCCAGTAGCACTACCTACCGTGCGCATGTCACGGCGTTGTCATATTACTTCTGTAAAACGCATACATCATTATGAGCAATAAAATCTATCACGTTTTGTTTTTATGTACCGGTAATTCTGCCCGCAGCATCATGGCCGAAGCTCTGATGGCTCGCTGGGGAATGGGGAAATTCAAGGCCTACAGTGCCGGCAGCATGCCCAAGGGCCGCGTGCATCCCACGGCACTGGAAGTCTTGCAGAAACATAATTTCAGGACTGACCAGTTTCGCAGCAAGTCTTGGGAAGAGTTTTGCGGTGCTGGTGCCCCTGCACTGGATTTTGTGTTCACAGTGTGTGACCGCGCCGCTAATGAGGCCTGTCCAATCTGGCCCGGACAGCCGATGACAGCACATTGGGGCATTGCCGATCCTGATCGTGAATATGCCAGTCAGGAAGAGGAATATCGGGGTTTCTACCGCGCTTATCTAGAACTGGAACAACGCATCAAGATTTTCAACAGTCTGCCGATGTCCGGTCTCGATCGACTGACTTTGCAAAAACATCTTGATGAGATTGGTAAAACCAGTCTGAATTGAATGCTACAAAAATCAATAATTAACTTTATGTTTAATTATCAAGTATATGAATTATATTGATTTATAGGATTTGCTTCAGAAAACAGGTTAAAAAAATTCCGGGTGGTGTGCTCGGCCAGTGTTTCAAACGTCTCTCCGCGTAATTCAGCCAGAAATCTGGCGACATAGTGCACATAACCGGGCTGATTGGGTTTGCCCCGGTAAGGTATCGGCGTCAGATAGGGAGAGTCCGTTTCCACCAGTATCCGATCAAGAGGAATTTGTTGGGCCACGTCCTGCACGGACTGTGCATTTTTAAAAGTGACTATACCCGAGAAAGAAATATAAAAATTCATGTCCATGGTCTGCCGGGCTGTCTCCAGATCATCGACAAAACAGTGCATGACTCCGCCTACTCTGTCTGCGCCCTCTTCCCGCAGAATCTTGACCAGATCCGTACTCGCATCACGGCTGTGAATAATCAGCGGTTTGTTGATTTCAATCGCAGTACGGATGTGATTGCGAAAACGTTTGCGCTGCCATTCCAGATCACCTGTGCTGCGGTAATAATCAAGACCGGTTTCACCAATCGCAATGACGTCCGGATGACTGGCCAGTTCTGTAAGTTGTACCACGGTAGGTTCAGGAGAGAGCTCCGTATTGGGATGCACGCCCATGGAGGCAAAAACGTTTGGATACTTGCCTGCCAGTTTGAGGATGGCGGGGAATGTTTCGAGGTCGACCGAGACGCAGAGCATATACCCTACCCCGAGTTCACGCGCCGTTGCGAGCACTTGATCAGCTGCTTCTTCCATCAAGGGAAGATGGCAATGGGAGTCAACGAGTAAAGGCATGTAACAAAAAGTAATGAGGGAAGACTTATGAGTAATGAGTTTTGTGGGATTTGCCACTCATTACTCGTTACTCATCACTTACATGGTATGCGTTGCGCGATCAGACGAGAGTGCGCCTGCCAGTTGGGTTTCGATCTTGTTACGGGTAGCGCCTTTATCCAGTTCGCTGAATTGTACGCCAATACCGGCGGTTTTATTGCCTTGTGAACCGACCGGTGTAATCCAGACCACGCGTCCCGCCACGGGCAGTTTTTCCTTGTTGTCCATCAGGGACAGCAACATGAAAACTTCATCACCGATGTTGTAGGCTTTGGCTGTGGGAATAAACAGGCCGCCGTTTTTGATAAACGGCATATAGGACGCATAGAGCGCGCTCTTGTCGCGGATGGTCAATGACAGGATGCCCTGTCTTGGATCGCGGCCACCAGGTACACTCACGTTAATTATCCTCCAGTCCGGGCTGAGATCGACTGCCAGTAAATGGTGAAATCCTCCAGCAGTCCTCTTGAATCGAAAGCGGTCTGACCGGTACTGAGACCGTAATTTCTGAGTAACAGGTCATAACACTGTGTTAATCTGTACAAATCCAACCGGTTTGTCAATCGTTGCAGACACTTCAGGGTTTCTGACATATAACGTCCCGAAGGTGCTGCGGCTGAACAAATCCGGGTCATTTCACCAAAGATCTGCAAAAGACAATATAAGGTCTGCCCTGCTCCTTCCTTGCTCCATTTTTCGGCGATGTTAACCGGATCACCTTTGTGTGCATACAGGGTTTCCAGATCGTTTACCAGTTCAGTGTAGTGTTGCGGCAGACCGTTTTCGACCAAACCCAGGGCGGCGAGCGGTGCACCGCCCGCCATTTGTAATAACGTCCGCGGGTCCTGTGATCTGTCAGCAATGCGGTCCGCAATCCAGGTAACTGCCAAGTGGTCATAGACCGGGTTGAACCGCATTTGCTGGCAACGGCTGCGTATTGTCACGGGTAAAAGATCCGGGCGTTGGCTGATCAATATCAATAATGATTGTGGTGGTGGTTCTTCGAGCGTTTTCAGCAAGCCATTGGCAGACGATCGGTTCATCTGTTCAGCCGGATTGATGATGACAACCTTGTAATGTTCAAATTGGCTCTTCAGTTGTATGAATTCAATCAATTCACGCACCGTCTCCACTTTTATCTGTTTTCCGGATTCTTCAGGTGCGGCAATGAACAAATCGGTATGACTTCCGGCCTCCACTAACTCACAACTCTTGCATGAACCACAAGGCAGAAAATCCTGTTGTGGCGAGAAACATAACAGGCTGGCGCTGAGTGTTCGGGCAAATTCTTCGAGTCCTGTCCCCTCCGGCCCGACGAGCAACAAACCATGGGCCAGACGTTGTTGTTGGCGTGCCATCAGATACTGTTGCCACTGTGGTTCATGCCATGGTAATGGCTTCAACATAGATGTGCCTGCCTGAGACAATTACTGATTTGTTCAAGGACTTTTTCAATAGTCTGGCTGGCATCAATTACTTTTACCCGATGTGGTTCATGTGCGGCAATTTGCAGATAGATTTTGCGTGCGGATTCAAAGAAAGTAATTGCTTCGGATTCAAAACGATCGGCTTCTGCCAGTTGCCGTGCCCGCCGTAATCCGGTTTCTGCCGGCACATCCAGCAACAGTGTCAGATCCGGTTGCAGATCCGGATGCACAATACCGGCAAGTTGTTCAATCAATTCCATTGACAGACCTCTGCCGCCGCCCTGATAGGCGCGGGTGGAATCCGTGAACCGGTCACAGATGACAATTTTACCGGCATTCAATGCCGGACGTATCACTTGCACGAGATGCTGGGCGCGTGCAGCGAACATCAGCAGCAGTTCCGCCGGTGCAGATATGTTCAGGGTTTTCTGCATCAGCAATATATGACGGATTTGTTCTCCCAGATCAGTGCCGCCAGGTTCGCGGGTGACCAATACATCCCTGCCGGTCCGTGTGATCAAGTCGGCAACACGATTGACAGCAGTGCTCTTGCCTGCGCCCTCTATGCCTTCCAGCGTGATGAATTTACCCGCGGTCATTTATCATTGCCCTGATTCAGTTGATATTTTGCAACGGCACTGTTGTGCTCTTCCAATGTTTCTGAAAAGTGATGTGAACCATCTCCCCGCGCCACAAAGTACAAAGTCTTTCCTTCCGCAGGATGTAAAGCAGCATCAAGGGCGGCATGTCCGGCCAGCGCAATCGGTGTTGGTGGCAAACCGGCATAGACATACGTGTTATAGGGTGAATCCAGGCTCAAATCCGCACGCCGGATATTGCCATCATAATCCTCGCCCATAGCATAGATCACCGTTGGATCAGTCTGCAGCTTCATATTGCTCTGCAGGCGCCTTACAAATACTCCAGCAATTTCAGGACGTTCTTCCGCCACCCCGGTCTCTTTTTCAATTAATGATGCCATGATCAACGCTTCATAAGGAGACTGGTACGGCAGACCTTCAGCACGTTGTGCCCACTTATCTGCTAACACGGATTGCATTTTATCGTGGGCACGCTGCAAAAACTGTATGTCCGTCGTGCCGCGTGGAAAATGATAGGTGTCTGGAAAAAACTGACCTTCCGGGGAAATTTCCGGTTTTTGCAGTTTGGCCATGACTGTTTTGCCATCAGTGGACTCCAGTGTCTTCTGCAGGGCCGGATGATTATGCACAGTCTGTATCACCTGTGCGTAGCTCCAGCCTTCTATCAGGGCAAGTTCATATTGTCTGACTTTGCCTGCGACAAATTGATCCAGTAATTGCAAAGGCGTGGTGCCGGGACTGATGCTGTATTCCCCGGCCTTGATCCGGGTGGCCTTGCCGAGGCGGCGCGCTTCAATAAGCAAATAATGCGGCTGTGACATCAGGTCGGCTGTTTTGAGTTGCTCACTTACCTCATTGAAGCTCATCCCGGGCTCGATAATGAATTCCGTTTCTGTTTGCAGTGAGAGAGGTCTGTTGAGTTGTGTGCGCATGTCATACCAGAACCAGCTTCCTGCAAGACCCGTGATGACACACAGAAGTAACGAAACAATCAACAACGACTGTTTCATGGAACAATCGCTGCCCGCGAAAACAGTGTGGACCGGATTTTTCGTGTCCATTCACCAGTGCCTTGCTTTTTACCCTCGATTTCAATGACCGGCCAGACTCCGATGATACTGTTGCACATGAAAACTTCATCAACAGCAGATAATATTGATCGGGAGATCGGGCTGATCCGGATGTGCATACCCAGTGATGGTGCCAGATCAAGTATGCAGCCGCGAATCACGCCCGCAATTCCACAGTCATTCACGTCCGGTGTGATCAAGGTATTGCCGACAATGACAAACAGGTTGCTCATGGTGCCCTCAATAATATTTCCCTGTCTGTCACACATGAGGCCTTCCGCGATATGGGGATCATCCCATTCCGCACGGGCCAGCACCTGCTCAAGACGATTCAGATGCTTGATGCCGGCCAGTGATGAATTATCTCCCAGACGGGTCTGACAATAACGTACCCTGATCCCCTGTTCCGGATTATCTGCGGAATAGTCTGGCCATGGATACAGGGCCAGTATGCGGGTAGGCGTGTGTTCAGCCGGTGGTTTGTAACCGCGTCCACCACAGCCGCGCGTAATAATGATTTTGAGAACGGCGCGCTGATCGTTCTTGATCAGCATTACGGCTTCAGCAAACAGCAACGTTGCTTCCGGACAGGAAATTCCAAGTCTTTGACAGCCTGTGCTCAGGCGGGCGTAATGTGCTTCCCAGCAGAGGGGTTGGCCCTCGTACAACGCGATGGTTTCAAAAACTCCATCGCCATACTGAAGACCGCGATCCTGTACCGGTAACAGGTCAGTGGTGCATCCATTAATCAAAAACATGTTCTGTCCTGCCTAATCCGATATTGAGCAGGCTGGACATTTCATGCCGTTATTTGAGCCGGCTGAAAATCAGGGTGCCGTTGGTACCGCCGAAGCCAAATGAATTGGAAAGCGCGATATCCATTTTCATCTGACGGGCAGTGTGCGGGACATAATCCAGGTCGCATTCCGGATCAGGATTGTCCAGGTTAATCGTGGGTGGCGCCACCTGATTCCGGATCGATAACACCGAGAGCACCGCTTCCACCCCACCGGCAGCGCCTAGGAGATGACCAATCATGGATTTGGTGGAACTGATGGCAAGCTTGCGGGCATGATCCTTGAATACCCGTTTCACTGCCATGGTTTCAGCGATGTCGCCTGCCGGGGTAGAAGTCCCGTGAGCATTGATATAATCAACCTGCTCCAGGGCAAGACCGGCATTACGCAGTGCATTTTCCATACAACGGGCAGCGCCATCACCATTTTCCGATGGGGCGGTCATGTGATAGGCATCCCCGCTCATACCATAACCTATCAATTCAGCATAAATCCTGGCGCCGCGCTGTTTCGCGTACTCATATTCTTCCAGTACCATCACGCCGGCACCGTCACTCAATACAAAGCCGTCACGATCCTTGTCCCAGGGCCGGCTGGCGGCCTCTGGTGCATCATTGCGGGTCGACAACGCGCGTGCAGCAGCAAAACCACCAAGACCAGTTGGCGAAGTGGCCATTTCTGCGCCACCAGCGACCATCACATCGGCATCACCATATTCAATCAAGCGAGCCGCATCCCCTATATTATGTGTGCCGGTGGTACAGGCTGTGACGATGGCGAAGTTCGGGCCTTTCAGGCCATATTTGATGGAGAGATTCCCGGAAATCATATTGATAATGTTACTGGGAACATAAAAAGGCGAAATTTTGCGTGGCCCGCCCTCAAGCCAGGCCTGTGTGCCCTTCTCTATTCCGGGCAATCCACCGATACCGGACCCGATGGCAACGCCGATACGCCCGGCATTTTGTTCATTAATTTCCAGACCTGAATCCTCTATCGCCTGTGAACCGGCAGCCATGCCGTAATGTATAAACGGATCCATCTTTTTGACGTCCTTGGATGAAATATACTGCGTGATATCAAAATCACGGATGGAACCGCCAAAACGCACGGAAAATGCCGACGTATCAAAATGGGTAATGGGGGCGATACCGCTTTTACCCTTCACGATATTGTCCCAGGTGCTGGCTACGGTATTGCCCAGCGGCGTTACCATGCCCAGACCGGTGATCACAACACGACGTTTGCTCAAGGTGTAGTTACCGTTTTATCAGCCTGTAAAATGAAAAGGCCGCGTGATGATACGCGGCCTCGTGAATGATGCAGTAAATACGTTACTCCATATTGGCAGAGACGTAGTCAATTGCCTGTTGTACGGTAGTAATTTTTTCGGCTTCTTCATCCGGAATTTCCGTCTTGAATTCCTCTTCCAGAGCCATCACCAGTTCCACGGTGTCCAGCGAGTCCGCCCCCAGGTCATCGACAAAAGACGCTTCATTCGTGACTTCCTCTTCCTTAACGCCTAATTGTTCTACGACTATTTTTTTAACGCGTTCTTCAACACTACTCATGATGGAAATATCCTCCCAGTGCGGTCCGTGACCGAATGCGTGTGTAAGTTTAGTGAAATAGGTATTTCTTGCAACTTAGAAGTTATCTCAAGTTTTTATTATCACTAAAAACATAAAGTTGTCATTATAACCTAAAGTTGATAATAGTTTTATCCCATGTACATCCCGCCATTGACATGCAACGTTTCACCAGTGATGTAACGAGCTCCATCTGTAGCAAGGAATGTGACAACACTGGCGACTTCATCCACATCACCAAACCGGTTGAGGGCGATTTGATCCAATAGTGCCTGTTGCTGCTGCTCTGAGAGTCCCTGAGTCATGTCAGTCTCGATAAAGCCCGGTGCTACTGCATTGACCGTAATCCCGCGCGAACCGACTTCACGGGCGAGTGAACGGGTGAACCCGATGACTCCGGCCTTGGCTGCAGCATAGTTACATTGCCCGGCATTGCCGGAGCTGGCCACAACTGAAGTGATGTTGATGATACGGCCATGTCGCGCCTTGGTCATCCCACGCAGGCAGAGTTTGGTCAGACGATAAATCGAGTTCAGATTGGTGTTGATGACCTGATCCCATTCTTCATCTTTCATGCGCAGCATCAGGTTGTCACGGGTAATCCCGGCATTGTTGACCAGTATGGTCGGGGTTTGCCCGGCAGCCTTGAGTGATTTTTCCAGATGATCCACTGATGTCTGATCAGCAACATCGAGAATGTATGCTGCGCCCTTCAGTTTATTTTCGGCAAGCATTTGTTCTATGGATTCAATCCCGGGTTTGCCGGTGGCTGTGCCAATAACAAATGCACCTGCTTGCCCGAGGGACCTGGCTATCGCCTTGCCTATGCCCCGGCTGGCGCCTGTGACTAGTGCAGTCTGCCCTTCAAGTTTCATTGATGTTGTGTCTCTCTTTATTTTTCAGATACTGGTGAGGGCCTTGTCCAGCGATACGGGGTCAAACACCGGATAAATATTCAGTTCGCGGTTAATGCGTTTGACCAGACCGGATAACACCTTGCCCGGACCACATTCAACAACAGTTGTAACACCCTGTTGTGTGAGAAATTCGATAATTTCAACCCAGCGTACGGGGCGATACAACTGCTCAACCAGTGCCTGACGAATATCCCCTGCATCGCTTCGGCTTGTGACATCCACATTATGGATGACCGGGACTACGGGTTGAACCACATTAATCGCCGCGATTCGCTGCGTCAGCCTGTCTGCGGCAGGCTTCATTAACTCACAGTGCGACGGGACACTGACCGGCAGGAGCACTGAACGTTTTGCGCCTGTTGCTGCAGCCAGCTGCAGTGCACGTTCTACTGCCTCACGGTGCCCGGCAATCACGACCTGGCCGGGGGTATTAAAATTCGCTGCTGCAACGGATTGCCCTTGAGCGGCATCTTTGCAAAGCGCGATGACCTGTTCATCGTCAAGACCGAGTATGGCCGCCATGCCCCCGGTACCCTGTGGCACAGCCTCCTGCATATACGTCCCCCGATCCGCCACCAGCCTTATGGCATCCTTGAATGCGATTGAGCCTGCACAGACCAGTGCGCTGTATTCACCCAGACTGTGACCGGCCATAAATGCGGGCTGTGCACCCCCACATGCCTGCCACACACGCCAGACAGCAAAGCTGGCCGCCAGTAATGCCGGTTGGGTCCGGGCGGTCATGTTCAAATCAGGTTCCGGGCCTTCCTGCTCCAGTTTCCAGAGATCATAGCCCAGTACAGAGGACGCTTCGGCGTACGCTTCTTTCACAACCGGAAATTTTTCTGCCAGTGCTGCAGACATCCCGATTGACTGCGAGCCTTGGCCGGGAAATATAAATGCAAGTTGGTTATTTTTGGTCATGAGCTTATATCATGGTAATTGGTGATTAGTAATTAACAAAAAGCATGTTTGCCAAAATGCCGATCATTGACCACCAGTCACCAATCACTAGTATTTAATCAATGCAGATCCCCAGGTAAAACCACCGCCGAAGGCTTCCAGCATCAATGTGTCACCGCGTTTGATGCGCCCGTCCCTGACGGCGGTATCCAGCGCCAGCGGCACAGAAGCGGCTGAAGTATTTCCGTGTTCACCTACGGTAAGAATTACACGTTCCATCGGCATGTTCAGTTTTTTGGCCGTGGCGGCAATGATGCGGGTATTGGCCTGATGCGGCACCAGCCAGTCAATGTCTTCCTTGTTCAGATGATTGGCTTCAAGGGTTTCATCCACAATCCGGCCCAACGTGTTCACAGCCACTTTGAATACTTCATTACCCTGCATTTCAATATACGCCCCGCCATTTCTGAGTTTTTCCGGGGTACTGGATACGCCTCCCGGTACTTTCAGCAGGCTGTGATATTGGCCGTCAGCGTGGATATGTGTAGAAAGTATACCCGGCTCCTTGCTGGCTTCGAGAATCACGGCCCCGGCACCGTCACCGAACAGCACGCAAGTGGTGCGATCGGTCCAGTCGAGGATGCGGGACAGGGTCTCAGCACCGATGACCAGCGCTGTTTTAACCGTGCCGGTACGAATGAATTTGTCCGCGATATCGAGTGCATAGATAAAACCGGTGCAGACAGCCTGGACATCAAATGCCGGGCAGCCATGGATGCCCAGGCGCTCCTGCAAAAGACAGGCGGTGCTGGGAAAAATCATATCCGGTGTGGTTGTGCCGATGATAATCAAGCCGATATCTTCGTGCTGAATGCCGGCGGCGGTAATGGCCTCCCGCGCAGCGCGCTCGGCCAGATCACAGGTGGTTTCGTTTTCAGCAGCAATATGCCGTTTGGTAATTCCGGTGCGCGTCCTGATCCACTCATCTGAAGTTTCTACCATCTCCTCCAGATCAGCGTTGGTCATAACACGTTCAGGCAGATAACTGCCGGTGCCGGCAATGCGTGAATAAATCAAGGGTGATTATCCTTCCGGAAAGAGTTTTTCGAGCTCGGCGCTGATACGTTGCGGGACATTTTTCTCGACTTCAATGATGGCTTCTTCGATAGCATGTGCAAATGAAACCTTGTCTGCACCCCCGTGACTCTTGATTACTATACCACGCAGACCGAGCAGACTGGCGCCGTTATAACGCCGCGGATCCAGCTTGCGTTTAATGGCTTTGAGAGCTGGCATGGAAATGAATGCCGCCAAACGTCCGTACCACGTGCGCTTGAATTCCGCCCGTGCATGATGCATCAGAAATGTGGCCACACCTTCGCTGGCCTTGAGTGCAATATTCCCGGCAAAACCGTCACAAACGATAACATCCACTTTGCCTGAATAGATGTCATTGCCCTCAACAAAACCAACATAATTCAGATGACTGTTCGCCAACAATGCTGCGGCTTGTTTAACACGGTCGTTGCCCTTGATTTCTTCTGCGCCAACATTCAGCAGTGCAACAGAAGGATTAGGTTTGTTGTCCACGGCGCTGGTCAGTTCAGCGCCCATGACGGCAAACTGAAACAGCTGTTCTGAGGAGGAATCCACGTTGGCACCCAGATCCAGCAGATGTGTGTGGTGTTTGATTCCCGGCATGGTTCCACAAATGGCTGGACGATCGATCCCGGGCAGCATTTTAAGGACAAAACGCGCTGTTGCCATGAGCGCGCCGGTGTTGCCGGCGCTCACGGCCGCCTGTGCCGTACCGTTCTTGACCAGCTCTATGGCAACACGCATTGAAGAATCCTTCTTGTTACGCAGCGCAAGAGAGGGTGATTCATGCATTTCTACAACTTCTGATGCATGATGAATCTGCAGACGAGCATCGGGGCCGGTATGGTTTTCCCTCAGGACCTGCAGCAGCACCGGCTCCTGCCCGACCAGAATCAGATGTAATTCAGGATATTTTTGCAGAACATGAATGGCCGCAGGCACGGTCACACTCGGGCCGTGATCGCCTCCCATCGCATCCAGGGCAAGGGTAACGTTCAAGGTGAATTCAGATATGGTAGAAAAACTCTGCCAGAATGCAGTGCGACCGCTGTATTACCTGTATTAACGAGAGCGCAACAGGCCCCGGATTAACCGGTAATTATTCGGCATCATCCTTTTTGTCCAGCACCTTGCGGCCACGATAATGGCCGTCAGCACTGATGTGGTGCCGTCTGTGCACTTCCCCGGTACTGGATTCAATAGACAGCGCCGGATTGGTGAGTGCGTCGTGAGCACGGCGCATACCGCGGCGTGAATTCGACTTTTTCGATTTTTGAACAGCCATGACTTACTCTCTCCTGTTAATGGATTTCTTTGATAAATTCTTTAATACGCTGAACGGGCTTGTCCGGGCCTGCTGGTTCATGCTTTCAATCAATCCGGCATCCCGGCATTGCTCCACGGGATGCATCGGGGCTATCGGTATGGCCAGTATCAACTCATCTTCAATCAGTCCGTGCAACGATACTGACCCGGCTTCAGATTCGGCCGCCACGGGTTCACAACCCTGTGGCAATTCACTTTGTTCAGTGGCCTTTTCCGGCAACCCCAGATAAACCGGATTATCGATATCCAGGCACATATCACCGAGACATCGCTGGCATTGCAACTTGACCTGAGACCTGATGCTGCCACGGATAAAACTGATACGGCGTATTTCATCAAAACTGAAATTCAGTGAAAAAACCACAGCGCCCGCGCTATCATGCAGTAACGCCTCCAGCCGCGGCATGTCACGCAGCAGGTACTGCCCCTGCAGTAATTCTCCCCGCTGGGCCAGACGTTTGGGGTCTATGGTGAGCGGCAACTCGGGCTGCATCAGGCGGCAAAGTGTATCCATGACCCATGCGGCTGTCAAAAAAGCGTGATTGTTCCGTATAACACGTTGACGGACAGGCAGTTTCTCCAGTCTAATGCCGGCGAAAACCGTGGTGTAATACGTGACTATATCTTCCAAATCTCCCCCACTGATACTGGCTTCATCCTCGCCTTACCGTAAGGAACTCCTGTCCCGGTTGGGGTTGCCTTTTACCTGCCACAATCCGGATATAGATGAATCCGGCCGGACCGGCGAATCCCCTGTCGACCTGGTCACACGGCTGGCTGAAGAAAAAGCACGGGCCGTGCGTAAAAGCCATTCTGACGCGGTCGTCATCGGTTCTGACCAGGTAGCGGTCCTGAACGGACAGATCCTGACCAAACCGGGAAATCATGAAAATGCCGTTAAACAATTAGCAGGCATGAGCGGGCAAGGGGTAGTGTTCCTGACCGGTCTGTGCGTACTGGATCCGCACAATATTCAGACAGCATGCATTACCTGCGAGGTGGTCTTCCGGATGTTAGGTATGGAAGAAATTGAACGTTATTTGCAGCTGGAACAGCCCTATGATTGCGCAGGCAGTTTCAAATCTGAACGGCTGGGTATTTCCCTGTTTGAGAAAATCGAGTGTGATGACCCGACAGCGTTGATTGGATTGCCCTTGATACGCCTGAGTGCAATGTTGCGCTCAGCCGGCTTAAAAGTTCCCTAACGCAATTCCAGCCGGGACATTAATGCCCCGGCGACTGCTGCACCGAGTTGTTTGCTGAAACGATCCAGATAGGTATCACGCTGGGTAAAATCGATTATTTCTTCAGCGCCAATGACCTCACGCGCAACAAAGCCGGCACTCCCCAGCGCATCGACGAGCCCCAGCTCCAGAGATTGTTCTCCAGTCCAGATCAGGCCGGAGAATATATTTTCATCCTGTTTCAGTCGATCACCACGGCCTTTTTTGACGACATCAATAAACTGTTCATAAACATCGTTCAGCACACCGTCGATGTGTTCAACATCCTCGGTCTTCAGTGGTGAAAAAGGATCGAGGAAACCCTTGCTTTCTCCGGCATGCAGAAGGCGCCTTTCAACACCAAGTTTATTGATAGCGTCGACAAAACCGAAGCCGGACATCACTACACCAATCGAACCTACAACACTGGCTTTATTGGCGTAAATTTTGTCTGCGGCGACAGCGATATAATATCCACCAGATGCACACATGTCGGAAATGACTGCATATACCGGAATGTCCGGATGCAATTCCCGTAAACGCCGGATTTCATCATTGACATAACCGGCCTGTACCGGACTTCCTCCGGGACTGTTGATGCGCAGGATGACCCCCGCGGTATTTTCATCCTCGAATGCAGCACGCAAGCCGCTGACGATGTAATCTGCATTGGCTTCAGAATCCGCCGCAATGACCCCTTCGATATCTACCAGAGCGGTATGTTTTTCAGTGGATATTGAACCGCCATGCCAACTGACGGGCAGATATAACAGCATGAAAAAGAGCACATAAAACGCAGCAACAAATTTGAAGAATATGCCCCAACGGCGGGCACGGCGTTGCTCCGCAATCGCTTCCCAGGCAATACGGCTTATGAGGTTTTGTTCAAAATCCGTGTTTGTATGATTTTGCTGGTTTTGGTTTTCCATGGATAAATTATAACTCATGCAGACTGAAAGCAGATAAACCTGTGGGTGCTTCCATAAGAATTTTACAGTTTATCCAGAAATTCAGTCAGCTCCGCGGAAAGCGGTGCATGTAAATCGATACGAGCGCCGGAACCAGGGAATGTAAATCGCATGTTCTCAGCATGCAGGAACATGCGTTTCAAGCCTGTACGTTTCATCAGTTGATTAAAATTCTGGTCGCCATATTTTTCATCGCGGGCCACCGGATGACCAATACTGGCAGCATGAACACGGATCTGGTGGGTGCGACCGGTGCTGATCTCGGCCCGCACCAGCGTTGCCATGCTGAATTTCCGTTCTGGAATAAACCGGGTCATTGCGCCTTTGCCGCCGGTATGGACTTGTACCATTCGCTCTCCGGATTGCAATTCATTCTTGCGAAGTGGCAAATCAACTCTGGCGGGCTGTTCAAGTCGTCCTTTTAACAAGGCGAGATACTGCTTTTTAACCTGATTTTCACGAAAAAGATTATGGAGCTGACGCAATACCCGGTGCTCCTTTGCCAGCAACAGACAACCGGATGTCGGCTTGTCCAGCCGGTGTACCAGTTCCAGAGTTTCAAGTTCAGGGCGTAGTGCACGCAGGATTTCAATCACACCGAAGCGTTCACCACTGCCCGCATGCACGGCGAGTCCGGCAGGTTTGTTAATTGCCAGAATGTGGTCGTCTTCATACAGCGTCTGTCCGTCTAGCAGACTCAACAGCCTGGGCGTTGGTGTTTGACTGGCTGATCCCGGGTCCTGATGGAAAACCGGAGGAATACGGATGGTATCTTGTTCCTGTAGCCGGTATTCCGGTTTGACCCGGCCGCGGTTGACCCGGACTTCCCCCTTCCTGAGCATCTGATAGATACGGGTCTTGGGGATGTCCCTGAAATAACCGGTCAGGTAATTGTCGATACGACGGCCGGCCTGCTCGGCGCTGATGATAATATGCTGGACCGCTGTTCGGGAGGATACCTGGTTCATGTCAATATAATTGCCGGAGTAACACAAGATTGCTATAGTATCACGCTGATTTCAGGGGGAATTCCAGGAAACGAGCCATTCCATATGGCCTGAATCATATGCGTTTTACCGCTGTATTGGAGCCGGATTCACCAGTGGATTGCGGGCGAGTAAGTCACCAGAGCTGTTTTGGATCGCCTGAGCCACCCCTCCATACCGGTTTCACGCCGGACACCCTGTATCAAAAGATTAATGACCTGCGGCAACAGAATCGGGCGGTAACCAGACCGCAAACTGCATCAGGGTCAAACGGGTTTAACGACTGCACTACCCTGTGAATGTGTAGTCACTGGCGCTCCTGCCAGACGCTTGTATACAGTCACACGGGATAGTCTGTTCAGCCAGAAGCTGTTCAGACATGGCAGTGACGGGACATGCGGCAGTATGAGCGCATCAAGGAAATTGCAATGAAAAGAATGCTGATTAACGCAACTCAGCCGGAAGAGTTGCGGGTTGCACTGGTTGATGGCCAGCGGTTGTATGATCTCGATATTGAATCCTCCGCGCGCGAGCAGAAAAAATCCAATATCTACAAGGGTCGCGTCGTTCGCATAGAACCCAGCCTTGAAGCTGCGTTTGTCGATTACGGTGCCGAACGTCACGGGTTTTTGCCTTTCAAGGAAATCGCCCATTCTCTCTTCAAGGATCAGGCCGGTGGCGGGCGTATCAATATCCGCGAGGTCCTGCGCCAGGACCAGGAATTCATCGTCCAGGTCGAAAAGGAAGAACGTGGTAACAAGGGTGCAGCGCTCACCACGTTTGTCAGTCTCGCAGGCCGTTATCTTGTATTGATGCCCAACAATCCACGGGCGGGTGGCGTATCTCGCCAGATTGAGGGCAATGATCGCAATGATGCCCGTGAAGCAATGAGTGGCCTCAACATCCCCGAAGGCATGGGCCTTATCCTGCGCACGGCCGGCGTGGGCAAATCCAGTGAAGAACTGCAGTGGGACCTTGATTACCTCCTGAGCCTGTGGGAATCCATTTCCACAGCATCCGAAAAACAGCCCGCCCCTTTTCTGATTTATCAGGAAAGTGAAGTCATTATTCGTGCGCTGCGTGATTACCTGCGCAAGGATATTACTGAAATCTGGGTGGACAGCCGTGAGGTGTACAAACGTGCGCATGATTTCATGCAGCAGGTGATGCCACAAAACCTGCACAAGCTGAAATTTTATGAAGAAAAAGATCCGCTGTTTACACGCTACCAGATTGAAAACCAGATCGAATCGGCATTTTCACGCGAAGTGCGTCTGCCCTCCGGTGGTGCCATTATTATTGATCACACTGAAGCGCTGTTAAGCATCGATATCAACTCCTCACGCTCAACCGCAGGTGGCGATATTGAAGAAACCGCATTGAATACCAATCTTGAAGCAGCAGACGAAATTGCACGCCAATTACGCCTGCGTGATCTGGGCGGACTGATCGTCATCGATTTTATCGATATGATGAACAACCGCAACCAGCGCGAAGTGGAAAACCGTTTGCGCGAAAATCTGAAAATGGATCGGGCCCGCGTTCAAATCGGCAAGATATCACGCTTTGGTTTGCTGGAAATGTCACGTCAGCGCCTGCGTCCCTCACTGGGCGAATCCAGTAATATTCCCTGCCCGCGCTGCGATGGTCAGGGTACGATTCGGGGAATTGAGTCCCTGGCACTCGCCGTGCTGCGCATTATTGAGGAAGAATCCATCAAGGACATGACTGCCAAAGTCATTGCCCAGTTGCCTGTTGATGCAGCTACATTTTTGTTAAATGAGAAACGCAAGGCACTCGCTGAAATCGAGGGCCGGCATGATGTTGATATCGTGCTGGTGCCGACGCCTTCCATGGAAACACCACAGTATCACGTGCAGCGGATCCGCCTGTCTGAAACCGGCAGCAAGGATAATGCCCAGCCGAGTTACACCATACAGCCGGAAAGCAAAGAAGGTGTTCTGCAGCATATGCAGGAACACAAGAAACAACGCAGTGAAGAACCAGTCATCAAGCAGATTATTCCGGATAAACCTGCGCCCGCAGCAGCAACAGCAACTCCTGTTGCTCCAATACAGCCTGTAAAGGACGCGGGCAAACAGACTGGTCGTCCCAAGGGACTGATTACTCGTCTGTTTGGCAGTCTGTTTGGTGTTCCGGACCAGGAAAACCCGGAACATGCATCCGTTGAACCTGTAACACCCGCACCTGCAACACCCAATAAGGATACTGCCACGGGTGGTAACTGGTCCGGACATACTCATAGAAACAATCAGCATCACCGTTCACAGCGCAACCAGAAACAGGGTAATCGTCAACGTAACCACGGTCGTAACAAGAGTAACAAACCCGAGAATGAACAGGGAGGAAGCCCTGCTCAAGGAACAGGACAATCTCAACGTAGAGGCCGGCGCGGTGGCAGGCGGCGCTTCAAGGATCATGCTGAGCGGGGTGGTCAGCCGCAGGGTTCACGGCCACAACAGGAACAGGCAACAAGACAGGAGACACCGCAAGGTTCCGTAACACCTGCACAGGATCCGGGCAGTCATTTTAATGCGCAGTATCCTGTTCAATCTGCTGAACACCAACAGCAATCACGTCCGGCATCTGAGTATCAGCCGGTGCAACAGCAGAATAATCCGGCTGAGAGTCCAGCCTCACGCCCGGCTTATGAAAATGATAATGACGTTACCCAGCTCAATCCACGCAGTTACCCAACAGCACCTCAGGGGAATGACAACAGTTCACCTGTGAGAACAGAACCGGAAAAAGAAACCTGAACTGAGGAACCGCCTGATCGTTGAATACCGGTCAGGCGGTATATTCACAAGTGGCATTGAAACGGATGTCCGGCCAGCGTTCCATGGTCAGATTAAGATTAATCAGCGATGGAGCCAGATAGGTCAGGCGATTGCCGGCATCCATCGCCAGATTATTGCCGGCTTTCTCACTGAATTCTTCCAGCCGTTTACGATCGTCGCAATGTACCCAGCGAGCCGTATTGACCGGAATATTTTCATAAATGCATTTCACGCCGTATTCCTCCTGCAGGCGCCATGCGACCACATCAAATTGCAGCATGCCTACTGCGCCGAGTATCAGATCATTGCTGTAGAGCGGGCGAAACACCTGGGTGGCCCCCTCTTCTCCCAGTTGCAAAAGGCCTTTTAACAAAGCCTTGGTTTTCAACGGGTCCTGTAAACGGACACGCCGGAACAGTTCCGGTGCAAAAAACGGGATGCCGGTGTAGGTCAGGGATTCACCCTGCGTAAAGGTATCACCCACCTGTATGGTGCCATGATTGTGCAGACCGATGATGTCTCCGGCCCAGGCTTCTTCAGCATGTTCGCGCTGACCGGCCATGAAAGTCAGGGCATTGGCCGCCTGCATTTCACGTTTAAGACGGACGTGATACATCTTCATGCCTTTTTCGTACTGGCCAGAACAGATTCTGACAAAAGCCACCCGATCACGGTGGGCCGGATCCATGTTCGCCTGTATCTTGAATACAAATCCGGTAAACACGGGTTCATCCGGATGTACCACTCTTTCACGGGCTGCGCGTGGGCCCGGCCCGGGTGCATACGTTACCAGGTGATCAAGAAATTCCTGGACGCCGAAATTCTGCAATGCGGAACCGAAAAATACCGGTGTCTGTATGCCTTGCAGAAACGCCTGCTGATCAAATTCAGCGCCTGCGCCCTGCACCAGTTCAATTTCCCCCATCACCTGACTGCGCATGTCAGCCAGCTCGGTATTCAGATCAGCTTCAGTATAATTTTCGATTTTTTCCTGATGACGGCTGGCGCTTTTCTTTTCATAGACGCGCATGTATTTGTCACGCAGGTGATAGATGCCGCGCAAACGGCTACCCATGCCGACCGGCCAGGTCATCGGTACGCAATGGATTTTGAGGTCTTTTTCAATTTCATCCAGTAATTCGATGGGGTCCTTACCTTCCCGATCCAGCTTGTTGATGAATGTGATGATCGGCGTATTACGCAATCGGCACACTTCCATCAATTTACGGGTGCGATCTTCCACACCCTTGGCGACGTCGATGACCATCAATGCTGAATCCACCGCTGTCAGGGTACGGTAGGTGTCTTCGGAAAAATCGGCATGACCGGGCGTGTCCAGCAGATTGATGACCTTGTCACCGTATTCAAATTGCATGACCGAACTGGTAATGGAAATACCGCGCTGTTTTTCCATTTCCATCCAGTCCGAGGTGGCATGGCGCGAGGATTTGCGGGCCTTGACAGTCCCCGCCAGTTGTATGGCCCCGCCAAACAGCAGCAACTGCTCCGTGACCGTGGTTTTACCGGCGTCCGGGTGGGAAATAATTGCAAAGGTACGCCGTCTGGCGATTTGCAGCTGTGATTCCTGCATAAGTGATTTAAGGTATAGACCGATTGAAAAAAGCGCGATTATACCGGATTCAACGTTCCAGTATCACGCAGGCACAGGCATATTCCTGTTCGTCTGACAGGGTAAGGTGACAGGCACTGATCCCTGCGGACTGCATCATTTCCTGAAGTTTGCCCTGGCAGTTTATCCGTGGCTGGCCTGTAGGTTCATTGGAGATGCTGATCGTATCAAGTGTAATTCCGTCCCGGAACCCTGTGCCCAGGGCCTTGACCAGTGCTTCCTTGGCAGCAAAGCGTTTGGCGAGATAATGGGCTTTGCGGCTGGATTGTTCAAACCCCGGTAATTCATTGGCATTGAGGATCTTGGCAACAAAGCGATCACCATGGCGATCAAGATTCTCCTGCATGCGGGAGATCGCCACGATATCCATTCCAATCCCGAAAATCATTTGCGTGCGTCCTGCATCAGTTGTTTCATTTCACGTACAGCCTCACTGATGCCGGAAAATACAGCGCGCGCAATAATGCTGTGACCGATATTGAGTTCTGTAATATCTGAAATGGCGGCAATGGACTGCACATTCTCATAATTCAGTCCATGTCCGGCGTTGACCTGCAAGCCCAGCTTATGGGCAAACTCGGCAGCGGCCCTGAGGCGGTCCAGTTCGCGTTGCACATCACTCTGTCCGGAAGCATTGGCATAATCACCGGTATGCAATTCGATGACTTTGGCGCCGGCATTTGCTGCGGCCAGTATTTGCCGGTTATCCGGATCGATAAACAGTGAAACACGGATTCCACCAGCGTGCAGACGCTCACAGGTATGCCGTACCTGTTCAAGATGGCCAGCAACATCCAGCCCGCCTTCAGTGGTCAATTCTTCACGCCGTTCGGGCACGATGCAACTGAATTGCGGCCCTGTCTCAATTGCAAAATCCGTCATTTCCGGCGTCATGGCCATCTCCAGATTCATGGGACACTTCAGGGCCAGGCGCAGCGCACGCACATCGTCTTCCTGTATATGTCTGCGGTCTTCACGCAAATGCAAGGTAATTGAATCCGCTCCCGCTTTTTCAGCGAGCAACCCTGCTTCGACTGGATCCGGATAGGATGTAAATCGTGCCTGCCGGAGTGTGGCCACATGATCAATATTGACACCCAGCAGGATTTTTTCTGTATGCATAATCTGCAGCAATATCAGTTATTGCCCGGTTTTGAATTATTGATATAAGACTGATAAAGCTCTCTACTGAGCAGGCGTTTATTGCCCAGGTGGCTGCGTATGATACTGCGCATGAATTTTTTTGCATCTCTCAGTATTTCATCAGAATGGAAAACTTCCTTGTCCAGCGCCAGCAGGGTCTGTCCGGAGACCCTGATCGGTATGGCCGTCTCTGCCGTAATTCTTGATGGGCCGCGATCCGGCTGGTAATCATAAAACAGCCCGGGTTCAATTCTTTCGCGGGTATCAACATCATGGTCGAGTACCAGTCCATATCCCAGCGATTCCAGCAGGTTTTTTTCAAAAATGCGAATGACAGCCTCCATGGGTGGTTTACTGCCGGAAAGTGCATTCAGTGCAGCATCGTAATGATCGAACAAATCCATATGTGCCTCATGCGGATGCAGCAAACGGACAATCAATTCATTCAGGTAAAATCCGGCAATCAAACAGTCCTGTAGTAACCGATAGGGCGGTCTGTCAGCTTCCACGCTGTTCAACGTCATCAGTTCACCCTGTCCAGACCAGCTGATTCGCAGGCGATGATATGGCTGCAGTAATTCAGCTTGATCGGATTTTTTTCGTTTGGCACCCTTCGCTATCAGGCTGACACGGCCGTGCTCACGTGAAAATATGTCCAGCAGCAGACTTGTCTCGCGATAATTGCGCCGGTGCAGAATAAACGCAGTGCAGGGTTCTGTTTTCATACCGGAAACACAGATCAGGCTTCATAACCAAAGATTTTCATTGCCCGTGCATTTGCCATCCATTGGTCCTTTACTTTCACCCAGGTCTGCAAAAAAACCTTTTTTCCGAACATGTTTTCTATGTCGCGCCGGGCTTCCTGTCCGGCCTTCTTGAGAACTGCGCCATCCTTGCCCACCACGATTTTTTTCTGGCCGTGACTGGCCACCCAGATGGTGGCATAGATGCGAACAAGACGCTTTTCATCACTGAATTTGTCTATGGTCACCGTAATATTATAGGGAAGTTCATCACCAAGACTGCGCATCAGTTTTTCTCGTAGAAATTCTGCAGCAAAATATCTTTCATTCCGATCGGTCAGTTGATCTTCCGGAAAAACCGCCGGGCTGGCCGGAAGGTGTTTCAGTATAAGGCCCTCGAGACTGTCAATATTAGTCCCGTGTCTGGCTGATACCGGGACGATATCATCATAACCGCCAAGGTCATGCATGCGTTTGATAAATGGCAGTAATTCCTTCCGGTCACTGACGCGATCCATTTTGTTGATGGCCAGCAGTTTGGTGCACTTCAAATTCTTTATAGTTTCATGCACAAGCGCATCACCCTCATTCCATTTCATGGCTTCCACCACATGTACAACCACATCGGTTTGTGACAGGGAATTATGAACTTCACGGTTCATGTGGCGATTGAATAATGACTCAGCCTTTTTTTGCAGGCCCGGTGTGTCGATATAAATAATCTGGCTGTTACCGGCAGTCTTGATACCCAGCAAATGAGACCGGGTGGTTTGCGGCTTGCGTGACGTGATGCTGAGTTTCTGACCAATCAGCCGGTTCAACAGACTGGATTTACCCACATTCGGCCGTCCAACCAGACTGGCGTAGCCACAATGTTCTATAGGCGAAGGCATAGATGCGTGGGCTGACTGTCCGTTCAGGCCTGGATTTTGAGGGTTTCCAGAATCCGCTGTGCGGCCGACTGTTCGGCCTTGCGCTTGCTTGAGCCTTCGGCCTGCATGGAAATATCCAGTTGCTGTATTACACACTGTACAGTAAATATCTTTGCGTGCGCTTCTCCACGCTCATGAATCACTGTGTATTCAGGCAGAGGAAATTGTCGGGACTGCAGATATTCCTGCAACAGGGTTTTGGGATCTTTGATCAGCGTGGCGGGTGTATTGCTGTTCAGAATTTCAGCATATAGCTGTAAAACAGTTTTCCTGCACGCTTCAAATCCACCATCCAGATAAACAGCCCCAATGATGGCCTCAAGCGCATTTGCAAGAATTGAATTACGATGCCAGCCACCACTTTTCAGTTCACTTCCGCCCAGACGGATGTGGTTTCCGATATCCAGCTTGCGAGCAAGCCGGGCAAGGGTTTCTCCCTTGACGAGAGTTGCACGCAGCCGTGTCAATTCTCCTTCAGTAGCTTCCGGATGCAGCTTGTAGATGGCTTCAGCGATGATAAATCCCAGCAAGGCATCACCGAGATACTCCAGCCGCTCATTATTATTGTGACCGAGACTGCGGTGCGTCAGTGCAGTATCAAGGTAACGCCGATCATTAAAAGTGTACTGCAGAACATTTTCCAGACGGAATTCAGTACTACTCACCTGTGATCTTACTCTGCAGTGGACGCCGTACCTGTTAATTCAACACTTTTCTGGAAGTTGAGGACAAACTCAATATCCTGAAAAAAAACATTTCTCGCCTCAAAGGCCACCGTCAGTAATTTGGCCCCGGCTTTTTCTGCAGATTTTTCAACCTGGGCCAGGTCCTTGATGCTTTTATCATCGAATCGTTGCGCACCGCCCACTTGTACCGTACGCAAAAACTCTTTCAGTATGTCCTTGTCCGATTTTTTATCGATGCCCGGTCTGGCTGCAACAGACTCCATGGCACTGATGACGATGAATTTTTCGTTATAGAGCGGGAACAGTCTGAGAGTGATCAGTACAAAAAATCCGATAATGGCCAGAACGATACACCAGCCCAGGAATGTCATGCCCTGCTGTTGCTTCATCATGCGGTTCATAAATTTCACCTCTGTTCCCAGTCAGTTATTTTAAAATGGTACCAATTCTATGCCACTCCACGCCACCGTTCTTGCTGTCCCAGTTCATCCAGATGAAAAAGGCCCGGCCTATCAGGTTTTCATCCGGGACAAAGCCCCAGTAACGGCTGTCACGGCTGTTGTCACGGTTGTCCCCCAGCACAAAGTATTGGCCTTCAGGCACTGCACCCTCCACTTCCAGGGTCGGACTGTCAGGACTGATAAGGATCTGGTGCTCATGAGACTCCAGATCCTCCAGCCGTAATGAAGCGCCCTCCATCATTTTGCCTGACCCCGATGCTGAATAGGGGCCGACCAGCATTTGCTCCATGGGTTTCCCGTTGATATACAGGGTTTTATCGTAATAGGCAATATGATCACCTGGCAAGCCCACCACCCGTTTAATATAGGGAATGGAGGGGTCTTCCGGGTACCGGAATACGACAATATCACCACGTTTAGGGTTGCTGTTGGGGATGATTTTCGTATTGATTACCGGCAAACGTATCCCGTAATCATATTTGTTGACCAATATAAAATCTCCAATCAGCAAGGTCGGCATCATGGAGGCTGAAGGGATGCGAAAAGGCTCGGCGATGAATGAACGCAGTATCAATACAAATAAAAACACCGGGAAAAAGGATTTGGCATAATCCACCGCCCATGGCAAGGGTGGTTCGATCTTGCCTTCATGACCAGCATCTACCGGAGCAGCTGTATCTCCAGTCGTAACCATCGACCTTTTTTTGGCCAGGAAGAGACTGTCAACCAACCAAATCAGGCCGCTGCCCAGAGTGAGAAATACAAGTACTGCGGCAAAATCGATATTCATCGCTATCAGTCCTTGCCGACATGCAGTATGGCCATGAAAGCTTCCTGCGGCAGTTCCACCGAACCGAACTGTTTCATGCGTTTTTTGCCGGCTTTCTGTTTTTCCAGCAGCTTGCGTTTGCGTGTCATGTCACCGCCGTAACATTTGGCAGTGACATTCTTACGTAATGCCTTGACTGTCTGCCGTGCCAGAATTTTCGACCCAATCGCGGCCTGTACGGCCACTTCGAACATCTGACGAGGAATGAACTCTTTCATTTTTTCAACCAGCTCACGTCCGCGGGTCTGTGCATGGTCCTGATGCACGATACAGGACAAGGCATCCACTTTTTCGTTGTTAATCAGAATATCCAGTTTGACGAGTTTTGAAGGCCGGAAACAGATCAGATTGTAATCATAGGACGCATAGCCACGGCTGGCGGATTTCAATCGATCGAAGAAATCCAGTACGACTTCGTTTAATGGCATCTCAAAACCCAGTGAAATTTGCTTGCCGAGGTATTGCAGTTTTTTCTGTATGCCGCGTTTTTCTATGCAGAGCGAAATTACATTGCCCAGATAATCTGCAGGAACGAGGATGTCTGCATGAATGATGGGTTCACGGATTTCCTTGATTCTTTCTACGGGGGGTAATTTGGCCGGATTATCAATCAGCAGGGTATCCCCTGTTGTGGTTTCCACTTCATAGACCACGGTTGGCGCTGTGGTAATCAGGTTCAGATTATATTCACGTTCCAGACGCTCCTGGATAATTTCCATGTGTAGCATTCCGAGGAAACCACAGCGGAAGCCAAAACCCAGGGCCTGGGAAGTTTCCGGTTCAAAATGCAACGCGGAATCATTCAGTCTCAGCTTGGCGAGGGCTTCCCGAAAGGCTTCGTACTCCGCGGAGTCCACCGGATACAAACCGGAAAACACACGCGGTTTGACGGCCTTGAAACCGGCGAGCGGTTTGTCTGCCGGATTTTCCGCGAGTGTCAGAGTGTCGCCGACCGGTGCGCCGTCAATGTTCTTGATGCTGGCGACAACATAACCGACTTCACCGGTACCCAGGACATCCCGGGCCTGGCGTTTGGGCGTAAAAATCCCGACTTCATCAATGAGGTAATCACGTTGTGTCGACATGACCCGCATTTTTTTACCTTTGGTCAATACCCCGTCCACAACCCGGACCAGCGACACGACCCCCAGATAGTTATCAAACCAGGAATCAACAATCAATGCTTTCAACGGAGCTTCCGGATCGCCGGTCGGGGCCGGGATCTCGGTGACAATCTGCTCCAGCAAGTCTTCTATGCCGATACCCTTCTTGGCGCTGATACGGGTCGCATGCGCGGCGGGGATGCCGATAATTTCTTCAATTTCCTGAATGACACGATCGGCATCCGCTGAAGGCAGGTCAATTTTGTTTAGCACTGGAAGGACTTCAAGATTCAGATCAATGGCCGTGAGGCAGTTGGCAACACTCTGGGCTTCGACACCCTGGGCGGCATCCACAACCAGCAAAGCCCCCTCACAGGCAGCAAGTGAACGGGACACTTCATAACTGAAATCCACATGGCCCGGCGTATCAATAATATTCAGTTCATAAATTTCGCCGTTTCGTGCCTTGTAATCCAGGGTCACGCTCTGGGCCTTGATGGTAATGCCACGTTCCCGTTCCAGATCCATGGAGTCCAGCACCTGTTCCGACATTTCGCGTTCAGAAAGTGCGCCGCAAATCTGTATGAAACGATCTGCCAGCGTGGATTTACCGTGGTCGATGTGGGCGATAATGGAAAAATTTCGGATATGCTGCTGCATGAAAATACCGTGGATTGTGGGCCCGTTTCGATAGGTTGCAATCAAATAGCGGGCGATTCTAACGTATCGGGACTGTCATGAACAACCGGATATGATGATTTGCAGAAACAGGTACCATGTTCTATATGCCCTGTTCTGTATCGAGGTACCGGATCAGCGGAAGCGGATCTGCCTGCTGCTCGAACAGAATTTGCCTGGTTTCAGCCACGATGAGCACAGGAATGCGCAGCACATATTCACGTTGCAGGTCCCTGTCTTCATCGATGTCCACGACTTCCAGCGTAAACTCGTCTGCACGCGACAGAGCAGAGAGCATCTGTGCAGCCTCCTCACACAGATGACAGCCGCGACGGCTGTACAACCTGAGATTGACGGTCACGAATCAGACAGCTTGAGCGCAATGAATATCGGACCACCACGCCTTTGCAGCAACATTGGAATCGATTTGTCTTTCGGCAGCTCGTTTACCAGTTTGTCAAAATGGGCAGTGTTCTTAATCTTGATGTTGTTGATCAACAGTATGACATCACCATTCCTGACACCCGCTTTTTGGGCCGGGCCCTCGTTAACCGTTTCCACGATCACACCATGATCTTCAATCTCAAGTTCCGCTTTTTGCTCATCGGTCAAATCCTTTACAGTAATGTTCAGCGCATTGGCGGGTGCAGAGGGTTGTGTGTCCCCGGGGGCAGCCTGGGCAGTTTCATCCACCGGTAATTCAGAAATCTGGATTTTCAGTTGTTTGGTCTCGCCCCGGCGGATGATTTCAACCGGTACCTTTGAACCTATCCGGCTGGCACCAACCAGTGGCGGCAGATCCGAGGAAAAACTGATTTCCTTGCCGTCAAACTTGACCACGATATCGCCTACTTCCAGTCCGGCCTTTTCCGCAGGACCATCCGGTAATACCTTGGCAATCAGCGCGCCATGCGGCCGCTGCATGCCAAACGACTCCGCCAATTCGCGGGTGACATCCTGGATTAACACACCCAGCCAGCCGCGGGAAACACGGCCCTTGTCACGCAGTTGTTCATAAACATTCGTCACAACATTAATCGGAACAGCAAAGGACAATCCCATGAACCCGCCGGTGCGGCTGTAAATCTGTGAGTTCACGCCGACTACTTCACCTTGCAGATTGAACAAGGGCCCGCCGGAATTACCGGGATTGATGGCGACGTCAGTCTGTATGAACGGCACATAATTTTCATTGGGCAGGCTGCGGCCGATGGCACTCACGATGCCGGCCGTTACGGAATGATCGAATCCAAATGGCGAGCCGATGGCCAATACCCATTCACCGACTTTCAGATCATTGGAGTTCCCCAGTTTTACGGACGGGAGATTATCGCCCTTGATTTTCAACACGGCGATATCACTGCGTTCATCCGTGCCAATGATTTCAGCAACGAATTCACGGCGGTCCTGCAGGCGCACGACGATTTCGTCAGCATCCTTGACGACATGGTTATTGGTAATGACATAACCCGCGGCATCCAGTATAAATCCCGAACCCAGCGATGAACGCTGTTCGAACGGATCCAGCCCGCCTTCCGGAATTTCACCGAAAAATTTCTTGAAGAAGTCATGGAAAGGACTGTCTTCCGGAATGTCCGGCATTTGATAATTCTCGAAATTTCCGGTTTCGGATTTTTTCAGGGTTGTGCTGATATTCACCACCGCTGCGGAATTTTCCTGCACCAGCGGCGTGAAATCGGGCAATGCTTCAGCGCGGGCCTGAGTGGTCAATACCAGACTCGACCAGAATACTATCTGCAGAAAATACATCAGGAAACGATCAACGTTGTTCATGTACTGACTCTCTCCAAATTGAATTCATGCCGGAAATTTCAGGGTACTGCCCCGAGTTAATTCAGGAACAGGTTTACGAGGCGGTTATTTTTCCAGAACTACGGATTTTGCCATCAACTCGACGGTTTTGCCCGGAACTTCACCCACAGCGGTAATCTGGTACCCGTCATTGTACGTGGCATAGGTATTAATCCCGCCACGCCGTGACACCACGTTGGCCTCTGCAGCCGGATTGTCCACCTTTTCTATAAAAACGGAAACCAGGGCGAGGCCGTCGCTGTACACCATATGTTCAACCGGCAGCGTATTCTCCGCCAATGCCTGGATTTCATGGTCGCTCTGTGAAAAACCGGCGGGCATGGTTTTCACTTGCCAGCCATTTTTGCTGACGCTCACGGGCATATCTTCAGTAGAGCCGCTGTACCAGGTATAGCCCTGGCCGGATATGGAAGGTTTCAGGAGTTCATCCGGGACGGAGTCGAGCACCTCCAGATGGGTAAATACAATCTGCTCGATGGCCCAACCGGAATCATCTTTTAATTCAGATTTGAGCAGTAATTTAGTGTCTTCATCTATCCAAAGCTGGTAACCGTAGCGGTAATCATCTTTGGGAGAGATATTTATCAGCCAGGCAGTGCGGCCGGCCACACGGTCCTGTCCAGCCAGAGAAAATTCATAATAGTCGGCGATTTTTTCTATGGGGTTCGGTAATTGGGCAGCGATAAATTGTTTGGGCTGGCTGCGTTTTATCAGCATCGACTGGTTGTCCGGGAAAATACAGGTGACGGATTTACCGTCACGGATGACTTCACGGGTCTGGCCGGTCAGGGACACCATACGTTCAAACTCCCCTTCTTCACCGGATTTATGTATCAGGCGCATGGTGTCCATGCGACTGCCACGCCGGTAGACGAATATGCCGTCATAATTCAGGTCACGGCTCGCCTGTGACATCTGGTTGATCAGTAACTGGGCCTGCTGTGATGTGTCATCGGCCAGCAGCAGAGACGGCAGTACCAGCAGGAATAGCGGTAGCAGCCCCCGTTGCAGCAGAAAAAAGTGTGAAGCGGTCTTATTCCTCGACTTCATGGGCCACGATTCTGACGTAAGGCAACATACCCTGCATACCGGTGTTGGAGCGGTACTCATTATAGTTGACCAAGTAGCGGTTCAGACGCGACTCGGCATCCACCGGCATGGCCAGTGGCTCCTGCTGTTCCTGAATGACAGGATGTGTGGCCACAACCGTGGCCACCGGTTGATGGGTAATCACCGGCTGGACCGAAGCAATCGCCGGTACCGGGCTGGCCACAGGTTCAATACTCGTCTGACGGACACCCATGATGGCAACAAACGTCACTGACGCGGCAATCGCAAAACCAATCACCGGTTTCAGGTATTGCGGGGTAGTGGTCTGGTTTGGTGCATTCAGGGCGGGTTCGTTCTGGAGCGCACGGCTGATGCGATCCGCCAGTTTCAGATCGATATGGGCCGGCAGATGGCCGCGCAGACATTCACCCATGAGGTGATAACGCTGCCAGGTCTGGCGCAATTCCGGACTGTCCTGTAACCCGTTCAGCACAAAGGCTGAACCGTTTTCCAGTTCATCATCCATTAATGCAGAAATCTGCTCGCGGGCCTGTTCATTCATAGGGGTATCACTCATGGTTGTGCACTCATTTATCTAACAACGGTTTAAGCTGTTTGTCTATGGCCTCTCTGGCCCTGAAGATGCGGGACCGGACCGTGCCAATCGGACAATCCATGGCCACAGCAATGTCTTCATAACTCAATCCTTCCACCTCACGCAGGGTGATTGCCACCTTCAGGTCCTCCGGTAAATCTTCAATGGCCTTGATGACCGTATGCTGAATTTCGTCCCGAAGTAAGAGGTTCTCAGGTGTAGCGTACTCCTTTAGAGCATTATCACCGTCAAATTGTTCAATTTCCGAGACATCCTGCTCCATATCCATGGGCCGGCGCGCCTGCACGGCCAGATAATTCTTCGCAGTATTCACGGCAATCCGGTACATCCAGGTGTAAAACGCGCTCTCCCCCCGGAAATTCGGCAGGGCGCGATAGGCCTTGATGAAGGCATCCTGTGTGACATCCAGAGCATCGGCCTGGTTCCTGACAAAACGCGTCACCAGATTCACAATGCGTGACTGGTATTTGAGAACGAGCAGATCAAAGGCCTTTTTATCGCCGCGCTGGACGCGTTCAACCAGTTCTTGATCGGTTAGCTTCTCGCCCATGCGGGCCGGCCTCGTGTGTTATTATCTGTCCTGTTTTCCGGCTCTGGTACCAACTATGACCAGCCCTGATATGAATCAATAATATCATGCTTTAATCAATGAGTTAGCCCATATTTCGGGTATGTTATCTTAAGTGATATGACCGGCCAATACCAACACGACATACTCATCATCGGCAGCGGTGCTTCCGGTCTGAGCCTCGCCTTGCAACTCGCCCAGCATGCCAGTGTCGCGGTGCTCTCGAAACAGGAACTCACCGAAGGTGCGACCTATTACGCACAGGGCGGTGTTTCCGCAGTACTCGATACCTGCGATTCAATCGACTCGCATGTAGAAGACACGCTCAATGCCGGTGCCGGTTTATGCAAAGAGGATGTGGTCCGCTATGTGGTGGAGCATGGCAGGGAAAGCATCCAGTGGCTGATTGATATCGGCGTGGATTTCACCAAGGCGCGCAATGCCGAAGGACTACTGGATTATCACCTCAATCAGGAAGGCGGACACAGTCATCGCCGCATCATTCATGCTTCCGATTCCACCGGACGCGCTATCGAAACCACACTGGAAGGCAAGGTCCGCACCCATTCCAATATTGAATTATTTGAACATCATGCCGCGATAGATTTGATCACGGCGGAAAAACTCGGGCTCTCCCCCAATCGTTGTCTGGGGGCTTATGTCTACGATCGGAAAAAAGATCAGGTCGATGTATTCCGGGCAAAATTTGTGGTGCTCGCCACCGGCGGTGCCGGAAAAGTCTACTTATATACCAGCAATCCGGACACCTGCACCGGTGACGGCATTGCCATGGCGTGGCGCGCAGGCTGTGAAATTGCCAACATGGAATTCATCCAGTTTCACCCCACCTGCCTCTATCATCCCAGGGCAAAATCTTTTCTGATTTCCGAAGCCCTGCGCGGTGAAGGCGCACGGTTATTGCTTTCGGATGGCGAACCTTTCATGCGACGGTTTGATGCGCGGGGCGAACTGGCGCCGCGTGATATCGTCGCCCGTGCCATCGACCATGAAATGAAAAAACGCGGTGATGAGTGTGTATATCTCGATATCAGTCACAAACCGGCGGATTTCATCATCGAACATTTCCCCAGCATTTATCAGAAATGCAAGGAATTCGGATTTGATCTGACCAAAGAACCGGTGCCGGTGGTGCCCGCCGCTCATTACACTTGTGGTGGCGTGCAGATCGATACTGATGGCCGCACCAATATCAATGGACTCTATGCCATCGGCGAGGTGAGTTGCTCAGGCCTGCACGGCGCCAATCGTATGGCCAGTAATTCATTGCTGGAATGTGTGGTATTTGCCCATTCCGCCTATCGCGATATACGTGAACAGCTTGCAAATGTAGCCATGCCCAAACCCCTGCCGCCGTGGGATGAAAGTCGCGTGACGGATTCGGATGAAGAAGTGGTGGTGTCACATAACTGGGATGAGATCCGCCGTTTCATGTGGGACTATGTCGGCATCGTGCGCACCACCAAGCGCCTGCAACGCGCCCTGCATCGCATCCGGTTATTACATCGTGAAATTCATGAATACTACGGCAACTTCCGTATCACCGATGATCTGATTGAACTGCGCAATCTCGCAACCGTCGCCAATCTGATTATTGAATCCGCCCTGCTCCGCAAGGAAAGCCGTGGTCTACATTATTCACTCGATTATCCGGAACTCGATGCCAATCGCCCACCGCAGGATACTGTGTTACAAATCAGCCGATCTCAACCGGCGGTGATTGCGATTAAATAACATTGAAGCTATGCGGTGCAAACAAAGCGTAGTGTGGTTTGCGTCAGAACGAGCGCCTTGATATGTGTTTTATTGGTTTTTTATTTTAGTTTCTCTACATCTGCTAACGGCCAGAAGCGGATGTTAACTATTTTCAGAACGTTTTTTGTAAAATTTTAAAATAGCATTTGCTGTATCAGTCACTAAAAATCTAGACCACAAAGATGCATACCAATTAAAGTTAGTTGTCAAACGAGTTTTTACATTTATGGATAATTCGGTTCCTTCGCCCACAGACTTCAATGTATAAGAAGTCTTTTCTAAATCAAAATATCTTCCGCCAATTACTATATGATCATCTAATGAGCCAGGCGGGAATGAATCAACATCAAATATATATTCCCACTCAATATATTGGTTTGGTTCCCATGCCGTTATTATTTCCTTGAAATTTACTCCACGCTGCCAATGTAAAATTCGTAATCCTCCTACATGCTCATCAAGCGTTCTCGCTTCAATTGGATAAGGAACACCAATCTTATATGCAAAACCATTTTGTAATTCTGAAGGCTGAATATTTAATGGGTAATTAATATGGTGCCATACAACTGAGGGTTTGGCGTTTATATAGATGCTTGATGTTATAAGTTGAATTGTGGATGGAGAGTCGAATCTATTTTCAATTGGAGCCAATAAAAGTGGGGCCAATAATGAAATAGATAATAGTTTAGTTCCCCTTATCCATTTTACCGTAACGACGATCATGCCTAATAGTGCTCCAATTAAGCTTGCGGCAATAAATAATGGAGCAGCCATTATAATACAAATAGCTCCCTCTCGAAGAAAAGCCCCTGCTGCAAACATAAAAAAACTGATAGATAAAATAGTTAATACGGTCGTGCCCGCAAGGCCGGCTTTTTTCCTACGATTTGCAAGGTAGCCGATCAGGATGCCGATACAAGCTGGGACGCCTAAGAGAAAAGAAACAAACATTACTCCACTAATACCCTGTGATTGATCAGTGTAAAATTCAGCAAAATATTTATATGCAGATATACCATATATAGCACCTATACTTATTGAGCTAAATATGCCCGCAATGACTGAACAACCAATGAGCAAGGCTTGGAGCGTAGACATTTTGTCAGTCTTATTAGGTGTTGATGTGTTTTCTGTTTCATTCATATGTTTGGCTTAAATACATGTCTGCCTTAGGTCGAAATCTATCATCCCCAAAAAAACAATCAGGGACGTACCGCATTAATTATACTGAGCGTAATCATGCGAATATAATTTTCATATAGCGTCATAATAATTGATTGAATTCATCGACACTGAGATTGGCCTGCCGAAGTATGGCGCGTAACGTCCCGCGATCCAGTTCTTTGTGATCAGGCACCACCAATTGTGCAAATGGATTATCCCGGCGCAGGATTATATGGCTGCCATGTTGGCGTTTCTTCTGAAATCCGGCTTTCACGAGCGCGGCAACGCAGTCTCTTCCTGAGATCCGTGGGAGTTTGCTCACAATGCCACTAATAGTGTATCAAAGTGATCTTCAGGAATGGGTAGACCATCGTCTTTTAAGGCGGCAATATAACCTTCCATGGCTTCCTTGATGTTGACCAGAGCTTCTTCACGGGTATGACCCTGACTGATGCAGCCAGGGAGACTGGGGCATTCTGCGACCCAGTAATTGTCTTCACCGGGATGGACTACGACTTGTCTCATGGGAAACCTCCGTAACATCCTCAATAACTGAATATGATTTTAGCAGTTAATCGCCATGGCTGTGAACTGATCATGATATTAACTATTTTATCCGTATTAAATTAAGAAAACCCTGCTCATCCAGCACTTGTACATTCAGTTCCCGTGCCTTGTCGAGTTTGCTTCCCGGATCGCTACCTGCGACGACATAATCGGTTTTTTTCGACACGCTGCCACTGACTTTGGCGCCGAGTGCCTGCAATTTTTCTTTCGCTTCATCGCGGCTCATGCTGTTCAGGGTGCCGGTGATGACGAATGTCTTTCCGGCCAAAGGTTGTGATCCGGATTTTTCGATTGCGGGCCAGTGAATTCCGGCATCAACTAATTTATTAATAATGTTGCGGTTGTGTGGTTCGGCAAAAAAACTGCGGATGTGATGCGCCACTATCGGGCCGACATCCAGCACTTTTAACAGATCATCTTCGGAAGCATTGAGTATGGCATCCAGATTTCCAAAGTGCATGGCCAGTGCGCGTGCGGTGGCTTCACCGACTTCGCGGATGCCGAGTGCATATAAAAACCGGTTGAGTGTCGTGTTTTTACTTTTCTCCAGCGACTCGATGACATTGGCTGCCGATTTTTCACCCATGCGTTCCAGATTGGCCAGTTGTTCATTTGATAAGGAGTAGAGATCCGCAATGTTCCGGATCAGTTTTTCGGCAACCAGTTGCTCAACCAGTTTATCGCCGAGGCCTTCAATATCCATGGCGCGACGTGAGGCAAAATGAATAATGGCCTGGATCTGCTGTGCCGGACAAAACAGTCCCGCCGTACAACGGGCGATCGTCTCGCCTTCTATCCGTTCTACTTCAGATCCGCACACCGGACATTTTTCCGGCATGTGAAATTTCCGCGTGTGTGCCGGACGCCGTTCCATGATCA
>CAYZJI010000017.1:0-34972 GCA_964479045.1 uncultured Enterobacteriaceae bacterium | reverse complement strand
ATGATGGACAAAAATTGATATGTATTCATGATCCAATTCGCGAAGGATCGAGACCACGGTCTTCTGAAAAACCTGGAGAAGTAAGATTTGGACAAGGCTATATAGAGATAAATAAAGGAAAGGAGACTAAAAAAATTATTGTTCGGAATGCGGGTGACAGGCCGGTACAGGTCGGCTCACATTACCACTTTTTTGAGGTCAATCCAGCATTGAAGTTTGACAGAAGTCGTTCGTTCGGATACCGGCTCAATATTCCTGCTGGAACGTCTATCAGATTCGAGCCTGGCGATGAACGTGAAGTAGAACTTGTGGTATTAGGTGGCAAAAGAGAAGTTTATGGTCTCGGAGGACTTACACAGGGAGACACAAATAATTCTGACATATACAAAGCAGCACTAGGCCGTGCAAAAAAACTGGGATATTACGAAAATGAATGATATCAAGAAGCTGTCTTTATCCAGACGTAGATACTTTGAGTTATACGGTCCTACAGTAGGTGACAGGATTCGTTTGGGTGATACCGATATTTGGATTGAAATTGAGAAAGACCTGTTATGCTATGGTGATGAACTGGTCTTTGGACCCGGGAAAACCTTGAGAACAGGTACTGGTGTAAATGGATATGTATTAAACGATGATGGTGCTCTGGATTTGGTAATAACCTGTGCCACGATATTTGATCCGGTTATTGGTATTGTTAAGGCAGATATTGGTATAAAAGATGGAATTATAAAAGCAATCGGAAAAGCAGGTGATCCAATGATTATGGATGGTGTCGACAAGGACTTGATTGTAGGAGCCGGAACAGATGTGCGTTGTGCAGATGGACTTATCGTAACTGCTGGCGGCATTGATAGCCATGTACATTTCATTGATCCTGAGCAATGTCCTGCTGCAATATCATCCGGCATAACTACAATGATTGGTGGCGGTCTTGGGACTACATCGGTACCTATTGCCTGCAGCGGCGCTACCAATCTTGGATATATGTTGCAGGCAGCAGAAGAATACCCTTTAAATTTCGGTTTTATATCAAATGGCTCTGCAAACCACACAGGGCCACTAGAAGAACAGATACGAGCAGGCTCGATCGGATTAAAAATTCACGAAGATTGGGGTGCCATGCCTGCAGTTATTGATTCAGCTCTAAAAGCTGCAGATAAATTACATGTACAGGTGCAAATACACACTGACACATTAAACGAATCTGGATACCTGAACGAGACAGTTAGAGCGATAGATGGAAGGACAATACATGCATACCATGTTGAGGGTGCAGGCGGTGGACATACGCCAGACATATTAAAAATATGTAGCGAAGAAAATGTTTTACCATCATCTACAAATCCATCAAATCCATATTGTATCAATACTTTTGATGAACATTTCGATATGACAATGACAAGTCATAATCTTAATCCAAGAATACCGGAAGATATAGCATTGGCAGAATCAAGGATTCGGTATGAAACCATAGCGGCAGAAGACGTTCTTCATGATATTGGCGCTATTAGTGCTATGGGTTCAGATTCACAGGGTATGGGAAGAATCTCTGAAACAATCATGAGAACATGGCAAGTAGCATCTCACATGAAATCAGAAAGGGGTGCACTTTCAGAAGATAAGGGAAAAAATAACGATAATATTAGAGCCAAGCGATATCTGTCTAAATACACAATCAACCCTGCCAAAATATTTGGAATTGACAGGTATGTCGGTACCCTGGAGCCGGGAAAACTCGCGGATATTGTTTTATGGAAACCGGAATTTTTCGGAGTTAGACCGGAAGTCATTATTAAAGGAGGATTCCCTGCATGGTCTGTAACCGGAGATCCTAATGCATCACTCTGTATGTGTGCTCCTCTATACTATAAAAAAATGTGGGGTGGCATAGGTAAGGCAAAGAACACTTTAAGTGTGAATTTTATGTCATCAGCGTCACTCGAGTCCGGCATAGTTGAGAAGCTGAACTTGACCAAGAAATGTATGAATGTATCAAACATGAGGGAACTGACAAAGCATGATATGTTATGGAATGATGCTCTCCCGGACATTTCTGTAGATTCTGAAACATACAGGGTTGAAGTAAATGGTGAACTGTGTACATGTGAACCCATGGAAAAAGTACCGCTTGGACGTTTATATACTATTCGTTAATTATGAAAATACCTTTACGTATCGGCATAGGAGGACCTGTAGGATCAGGTAAAACAAGACTGATTGAGAGGCTCGTGCCCATATTAAAAAATGAAGGGTTGTCTGTTGCTGTTGTAACTAATGATCTTGTAACAAAAGAAGATGCAATAAGGCTGCAGTCTGGAAAACTGCTGGATCCTGAAATGGTAATTGGTGTTGAAACAGGAGCTTGTCCTCATACCGCTATACGGGAGGATCCCAGTGTAAATCTTGAGGCTGTAAAAATATTACAGGAACGTTTCAACCCGGATATTCTTCTTGTAGAAAGTGGTGGAGATAATCTCGCTGCAACCTTCAGTGCAGATCTGGTGGATTACTGGATTTTTGTTATAGATTGTGCTGCAGGTGATGATATACCGAGGAAACGTGGATTGGGAGTCATTCAGGCAGATTTATTACTCGTTAATAAAACAGATTTGGCTCAATACGTAGGTGCCGATCTGAAACTTATGCAACATGACCTCGAAGAAGTACGCAAGGCAAGACCCTGGTTATTTATCAGCCTGCGGCAGGAAAACGGAGCACAGGGAGTATTTGATTATTTGAGAAAATCAATTCTATTTGGAATTATAAAACAGGATAATGAATGTAATAAACAGGTGTGATGGGGCATTGGATGTTAAATTTGATGTGGGTTTATCTGGTAAAACAATTCTTGTGAGCGGTTATTCAAGATTTCCGCTGCATTATACACCGCTTGTATATTTGGATGAACAAATACCGGAAATGGCAACATTGTACACTCAGAATATGACAGATGGGATATGCGGTGGGGATCATCTTAATACCAGCATTGAAGCCGCTAATGGTACAAAGTTATTTATTACAACCATTTCTGCAACAAAAATACACCGAACTGACAAAGATCAGGCAAAGGAGAATATCAATATCAAGGTAGGTGAATACTCATATGTTGAGTATCAACCTGGCGCGATAATACCGTTTTCCAGATCGGACTATAGTCAAAATTTATGTATTGATATTTGTGATTCATCAACATTTATTTCAACTGAGTATATATATCCAGGCCGAATTCATAGAGGGGAATTATTTGATTATACACATCTGAATTTGATAATGGATGTACAGTGTAATAGTGAATTAATCTGTTCAAGTTCAGTAAATATAAAACCTGCAGAGTCAAAACCGTCCAGCAGAGGAATATTTGGGGACAATTATTATATGTCTACCCTCTACGGGATTGCTCCATGGTGTAATTCAGAGCAATTATGTGAGCAACTGGATATTGGCATAAATGTTTTAACTGATTGCACGGCTGCCGCTGGAAAGTTGCCGTATGATTCAGGTGTCTTTGTAAAGATGATGAGCGTATCTTCAATTGCACTACATGCGGCGATGAAAAAACTAACTAATATTCTTCGAAAGAATATACTTGGTGCTGAACTGTCAAGGTATAGTTAATTTATGTTAATAGTCAATAGAATACTGGGAGAAATAGAAGAAAAGGACATGTCCATGGAATTTGTTGAGAGGGTGTTTGTAAATAGCAGTGATGCTGTTAAACACAGGCTAGTAGCACGTACTGATAAAGGAACAGATATATTAATTGATATAGAACCAGGGAATTATCTGTTTGACCGTGCATTAATAGTTAAAACACAGTCAAAACTTGTGTATATAGAACGTGAGTCAGAAGAGTCAGTAATTATAAAACTATCTAGAAAAATTCAATATGACGAGATGATGAAGCAAGGCGCTTTAATCGCCCATGCATTTGGAAATCAACATGTACCTATTGAAGTAGAAAATAATGAAATACGGGTGCCTGTAACAACAAGTCAGGAAGTGGTCAGAAGAACAATATCGCGGCTCAACCTTGTAGATGCAGAAATAAGCTTTAATAAAATACAACTAGCTCTCAACAAGCCATTACTTGGGATGAGTTTTCATCATTAATTATCATGAATAATTCAGGTATTCTTGGAGCATTACAAATTTCAGACAGCGGATTACCTGTTGGAAAATTTGCTCATTCTTATGGACTGGAATCATTTCTCAGATTCAATAATAAAACAAATGATGAAGTATTGCTTGAGTTTATCGAAACGCAAATCCTGCAGTCTTCAGCACCTCTCGATGGTGCAGCTCTGGTTCATGCTTATTCAGCGGCAAATGACAGTGATTTTGCAGTATTGATCAGTCTGGATCGTATTGTTACAGCAAAAAAAATTACTGAATGTAGCAGATATATATCCTGCTCGGCGGGACGAAATCTGGCCAATATTGGAATACAACTATCTGATGCAAAAATATTGCAAAAATTACAAAATCATATAGAAAACAATTTAACGAGCGGTAATTCAGCTATTGTATCCGCCGTATTAGCTTGTTCATTACAAATAGAGTGTGATATCGCTGTGCTGATGGAATTGCAAAGTGTAGCAAAATCTATCTTGTCTGCTGCTGTTAGACTTGGGCATATTTCAACAATGAAATCACAATTTCTGCTTGCTCAATGTAACCGTGCCCTGTGTGAAGGATTGGATCTTGCAAGATCTACAAGTGTATCAGAATTGCATTCATTTACGCCAGAACTGGACATTCTTATGCTAAAGCATGGCGGACTGGAATTTAGAACATTTATAACATAAGTGATGCTTTGCATAACAAATCTGTTGCATAAAATCCGCATTGGTAAACAGAATATACAAATGATCAATACATGTTTGTAATTTAGCAAATATATCATCTACAAAAATGGCCGCATTCTGACTATGACAAAATCCACCAGACTAAAAGCAGACCTTTTAAATGAATTTAACCTGAGACCTATAGGCAAGCACAGTCAGAGTTTACAGCGAGCGCTTAATATCATGCGAGGTGAACCGGTCACCGGAAGGTATGTCCTGGTTATTCTGGAACCATATAAAAAATGGATGTTGGGAGAATTGACTGGAAAACGCGGACAGCCTGTAAAAACACACAAAGACAAGATTTTCACCTCAATTGAAGATGCCGAGAGGTATGTTTTTCAATTAAGAATACAAAGACATGCAAATAAATTAAAAGAATTAAATCTGACTGAATAAGAAAAATAAACATCAGAACATATTATGAAACAAATCACAGGTTACTCTGATAAATTGTCTGTCATGCCAGGGCAATCAATAAAATTTATGGTCAGTTCTGAAAATAATGAAGACTATGAAGTTAAAATACACAGAATAATTCACGGCGATGCCAATCCAGAAGGGCCTGGGTTCAAGTCAGTTGTCATCGATGCAGGGTGCAATGGTCATAAAAAAGGATTATTTCAAAGAATTAAATCCGGTTCATATATAATAATTCCAGAATCAAAAGCCTTTATAGGCATAAGTGAGATGTCACTGGGGGCAATGATTTATCCTACAAAAATTGGAGAAACTGAACAAACTATAGTAGACAGAACCACATCGGACTCATCAAGTGGGTTTCGGGCATATATTAACCGTGATGGAACGATCGGATTTTCGAGCTTTGGACAAAATGGTAACGAGGTAAAAATATCAACCGAAAGATCTTTAAGAAATAAAAAATGGTACTTCATAGGTGTAATTATAGATAAGGACTGCAATATCAAGATATTTCAAAAACCATTATTGGAAGAATTCATGGTTGATGATGAATCACGCGGGAATATGAATTCAGGTAGTAAAAAAATATTATGGGATTGTGATAAGGATACAGAATTGTTTATTGCCACAGATAGAGAATCCATAAACTCGGTAAAAAACCAGGATAAAAAATTCTACAATGGAAAAATAGACCGTTTGAGAATTGCCGGTAAAGCGCTAAAAGAAAATGATCTGGAGCGATTAATGCATGATCCGTGTCCTGATGAAAAGCAGTTCGAGCTGCTTGCAGCGTGGGATTTTTCAAAAGATATTATGAGTAACAGTGTTACGGATTTGTCATCAAATAATATGCATGGATATACAGTTAATCTTCCCGCCAGAGGAGTTACTGGTTACAACTGGAATGGAAGTGAAATGTGCTGGAAATATTCATTGTCACAATATGGGGCGATACATTTTCATGATGATGATTTATATGATGCTGGCTGGGAGGCAGGTTTCACCTGGAATATACCGAAAACAACCAGAAGTGGAATTTATGCAGCGGAAATCAAAAGTAAGACTGATGCTGATTATATCGTATTTTTCGTAAGGCCAGATACAGACAAGCCAACAGCAAAAATTGCTTTGTTGATACCAACTGCAAGTTATATGGCTTATGGGAACGAGCATATGGCGTTCAATGGGCCATTAGTGCAACTGGTAAGTGGCAGACTAACGATATTGAATGAAAATGATCTGACCTTGCATGAGCACAGAGAACTTGGGCTTTCATGTTATGATACGCATTCTGATGGAAGCGGTGTTTTTTTCTCATCACGTTTGAGACCTTTGTTAAATATGCGGCCAATGCATACCGGATGTCTCGGTGGACATGGCTCTTCAGTATGGCAATTTAATGCAGACACCCATATTACCGACTGGCTGGAAAATCAGAATTATTCCTATGATGTTATAACAGACGAAGATTTGCACAGAGAAGGATTACCCTTATTAAAGAACTATAAGGTTATTTTAACCGGAACACATCCCGAATATTATTCTACAAAAATGTGGGATTCACTTTATAGTTATACGCACAGAGGTGGCAGACTAATATACCTGGGTGGTAATGGCTTTTATTGGCGTATTGCCTTTAGTGATGTCTATCCTGGCGCTATTGAGCTAAGAAGGGCAGAAGATGGGACCAGAACATGGGCTTCTGAACCAGGTGAGTATTATCATTGTTTCTCTGGAGAATACGGAGGTCTTTGGCGCAGATTAGGACGCCCACCACAAAAACTGGTAGGTGTAGGTTTTATCGCACAAGGCTTTGACATTTCATCTTCATATAAACTCGAGAAGGATATCTTTGATGATGAAAGAGTAGCTTTTATATTTGAAGGCGTCAGAAACGAAAATATCGGAGATTTTGGTCTTGTCGGTGGTGGCGCAGCAGGACTCGAACTGGATCATACAGATTCACAACTGGGTACTCCGCCAAATACAATTGTTCTGGCTACATCAGGCGGACACTCAGATCTCTATCAAATTGTTACAGAGGAAGTGCTAACAAGTAATCCTTCTACAAGCGCAATGGAAAGCAAGTTTGTGCGCGCACAACTTGTATATTTTGAAACACCGGGAAACGGCGCAGTATTTTCAACAGGTTCAATCGCGTGGTGCGGAAGTTTATCACATAATAACTACAATAATAATGTATCAAGAATTACAAAAAATGTGCTGGATAAATTTGTATCTTGATTCAAGTAAATAAAAAATTAGATTATACAATTTAATACATGTAAGATTTGTAGATACAAATAAATATTGATTATATTGGTTAATAAATTACCAATGGCAGAAAATATACTTAAAAAGAATATAAACATTGATATGCTTTATGATACCAGCTTGGCCATCTCACTTATTCCCTCTTCAATCAGGTCTTCAGGCACGGCGGAATAACCGAGAAAAACCAATTCTGATAATCTGGAAACCTTGTCGCATGAAATTGTCTGAAATTGTTCGAGTGTTGATATAGCAACTTGATTTTTTGCAAATATTTTAACGAGTTTATTCGCAGGCCTCATTTTATCCGGAACCCTCCATACCAGATGTGAACCAGCTTCTGTTCCTGAAAGTTCAATATCGCCGAAACAGTTCTTTAAAGCATCTATCATACAATCTCTGCGGTTTAAAAATTTTTGTCGTATTTTTCTCAAATGCCAGGAATAACTTCCTGACAATATAAAATCAGCCATTACAGCCTGATCAAGCCAAGGATGACCGCTGTCTAATAAAGCTTTAATCGCTTTAATATCGTCAATAAGGTGTTCAGGTATAACCATATATCCTAATCTTAGTCCTGGCCCCAAAAGTTTTGAGAAAGAACCAAGGTAAAATACGTTGTTGGAACTGCTCATCCCGAAAAGTGCCGGTAATGGCGACCCCTCATACCAGAATTCACCATCCAGATCCAATTCAACTATATAACTGCCCGTTTTTTTTGACCATTCTATAAACTTTTTACGCCTATGATAGGAAAGAGTAACCCCCAAGGGGGATTGATGTGTTGGCGTTACATATGCAAGCTGTACACTCACATCTGGAATTAAGTCTATATTCATTCCTTTATCATCTACTTCCAGAGGAATAATATTTGCACTGTAACTTTGAAACAGATTCAAAGCTCCCGCGTAAGTGGGTTCTTCGACGATTACATTCGTACCTTCCCTGATAAGTAGATGAGAAACTATACTCAAACCTTGCTGTGTGCCGGCTGTAATTATAACCTGATCAGGGCTTACTGCGATGCCCCTGGATGGCAGTATATTATTATATATCGCCTCTCTTAGCTCGATAATACCGAATGGATGTCCATAATGGCTAATAGCATGTCTTATCCTGCTAAGTTTATTATTGACAATTTTTCGCCAGATTTTAACAGGGAATAGACCAAAATCAGTTTGTTCAAGTGTAAAATTATAACGACAAAAACCCGGCTCAGATTGATATATCCCGGGATAGACTGCTGGATAATGTGAAATATGTTTACTAGTAGTACAATCAGGTTGAAATTGGGATATATATATTGCTTTTTGAAAACGTTCTGGCAAAACAGATGTCACATATGTGCCGCCGGCGGGATGAGTAATAAGATACGACTGCTCTATAAGTTCGTTATATGCTGAAATCACTGTATTACGAGAAACTTTGAGCTGATTGCTTAGCTCCCGAGATGATGGCATTTTAATGCCAACATGAAGTTTTTTTTCAAGAATTAATTCACGAATCTGCATGATGATTTGCTGACGAAGTGAATGCTTGGAGGATTTAGATAATTTTATAGGTATCTGCATATCGATACTTCATGCCTGATAATCTAACTAATAGTTATGCAATTTACCATCTGCAAATTTTCGACTGATTAATACCAAACTTCTGTATGTTAAGTATTATCTGATATCTCAATACCTTTTGAGAAAATAGCGTTAATATGAATTCCTTAGTTATATGATATGCATGGATAAAACTTACCGTCATTGCTGGAAACTGCTTTGAATTATAATTAATTATTGACAAAGTAATCTTTGCCAGAAGAACCTTGGTAAACAATACATTATAATTATTTAATTTGACAAAACAAATACCCTCGTTTGCGGACAGCATGCGGCAATGCAATAAACCGTCCTTATCCAAATCAGAATCTTTGATTGATTGCGTTTGGCAGACGATTTCGATATAGAACGAAGCTAATATCGACCAATTCTTCGGATCTAAAAATGTCTGGATAAGACATGGGCAGTCTCAGGAAGCGACTGGCTATATCTACGATATGGCCAGAGAGCATCATTAAGGATTTAGGAGTCTTTCAGCTTACGGAATAATACATTCCAGTAATATATCAGAAAAGAAAATAATGATTTTTTCTGAAGAGAATGACGCTCTGTAATCATGCCACGCAACGGGAGGCGCCCGGGAGTATCATGGAAAAAGCGGCGCATTAATCCTGTAAAAAAACCGCGACGGGCCACCGTGAGTAACAATGTCCTGCGGGTGGGAGGCCGTCCCTGGCCTGAACCTTTCGGGCAAAGACCTTGCTCTGGTTTGCCCATAACAAAGTTGACCCGAGCAGACCCAGATCAGGTCACGTCATCAACACTGCCGCATACCATATCCGGATGCACGGGTGTCAGCACGATTATCGACAGCAATCATCGTCCTTGTCCTTTTTCTTCTTGTCCTTGTGCGGTTTACTTGGGCATTTCACCTGACGCGGCATCTTGGAAATGTGCAAGTTGCTCCAGCCGAGGATGACATCCATGACGTCGTTGCTGTCGTGGCCAAAACCCTCGTCCGAGTCAAGCATCATCATATGGGTGATGCCAGGCATGACCGGACGATTAAACGGTGCGGGTCATGCATTGACTGGATTGGGTTTCTTGTCGAGCTTGATGTATTCCACCGCGGCCGTGCCCAAGCCAGCCTTGCGGCGGGCGTTAATGGCATCGGCGATGCCCTAGGATACGGCTCTAGTTCCCGTGTAGTCGCCTTTCAGTACCATGTAGGGCACATTGTTAAAATCTGTTGCTTCAAGCCCGGCGCCGACCAGGGTGACCGAGGTGCCTTCCACCGTGATCAGGCCTTTCAGGTAGTGCAGTGTTCCCCTCTGCTTGAGGAAACGCACTACGTGATGTCCGATTGGTCCGGATTGTGAATGGGTCGCGACGACCACCTCACCGTAGTTTTTGCCAAGTCCATCGACCAGTTCCGCGATGTTGCTTGAAGTTCAGGTATGACCGGGGCTGAGTCCACCACCGCCGGCGATCACCTGCGGATCACAGGTTTTACAAATACCTTGGGGCAGTGTCTACTCGCCATTGGGGTTCAGTTGCCGGTAGTAGTCGAGTTTGTAGAACCCTTCCAGGCCGACGATGGTGCTGTCCACTAGGGGTTCGGGCGAGGCAGCGGCGGAACGATGGCCTCGCTCTAGGAGTAGATTGGGAACTGCGGTCCCACGCCCGGTTCATGCACCGAGGTCGACGATGGGTCCACCAGGTTCCAGTCGTGCGGCACCAGTTCATCGACATAAGGACTGGCCGGGCCCGGGGACCCGTCGGCTGACCGGTGAGCGGATTGACGAGGTGGCCGTAACAGAATGTCCAGGTATCAACGCCCGCCATTAGAAAAGCCGGAATCATTCTTTTTCCTTCTTCGTCGTTAGTGGGGTCGTTATCAGGCAGTTTGCCTACACACTCATGGATGACCCTGGCATCGAAACTTGAACGCTCGTGGTCGGACTGGTCGACAACGAAAGTCGGGATATTGTGAGACGGTGCATAGTGTCCCCAGCCTTCTCGACCGTCCGGGGTGGATTCCAAGGCCGCACCGATATGCCCGTCGTCACTGACCAGGATCAGCGGATAATCACGGTATTTGGTCGGGATCTGGAATGATAAGTACATCTCGCCGATCATTATAATGGACAGTACCGGGTTGCGTGGTGGAATGCGGAAAGTTGGTTGACTTCAGCACACCGACGACGAAGCTGCCCTAATCGCATATCTTGATCTTGTCACCGAGGTTACGGTGTTCGGGTGACGGGTATTTGGTTGCGGACACACCCATGCTGGTGATGGTACATGTCATCATAACAGTCAGGCTGTAACTGCTCTTACGAAAAATTGATCGCCTGAGATTCATAACACTACCCTCCAGTCTCATCGTGCACATGAGAATTTTCAGTTTGTTTTAGTAATAAAAGCCCCATACACGGCTATGAGATAACCTGTTACAGTGCCGAATATCGGGTAGTTAATGCCGGCAAAAAAAATGATGGCACGAGGCTACTATGGGTAAGCAAGCGGTTAAAGCTTTCAGGATATTAAGAAAATATCAAATTCTTCTGCTTTTCAGACATCAGGTATTATACGGGTGTGAGAGGCGATCAATTACAGGAAAGAGCAATCCGCAAGCGGGTCACGGTCGCTGTTGACGCGTGGATGAATTACGAATCGCAAAGTGCCATGTCATGCAACGGATAGGAATTTTAAATGGATAGGAATTTTAAATGACATGTTGCAAGGGCAAAAGTCTCTTGCGAGGTGGGCGTTGGCGGCAGGCTGGAGGTGTGTGTGGGACGAAATCGTGCCCGAACGGTGTGCCCGTCACCGACCAGCAGCAGTCAGCGAGGGATTTGTCTACCTGGACACCCGGCTGGGACCCGAGCGTGGCTGTGTGGTGCAATCCGAGCGTCATCTCCCTTGGCTACTGAGCATCAAAATCTCTCTCGCTGAGCCGCCGCCGGTGGCGTTCGGGCGGGGTGCGTGGGTGTTATGTTGGGATCGGCCCGCTGCTTGAGGTGATCCAAGATCCGTTTCACGACCGCCGGGTCCTCTATGCAGGCAATCACCTTGGCCGTACCGCCGCATTGGTCACAGGTCTCGATGTTGATCTTGAATACCCGTTTGAGGTGTTGAGCCTAGGTAATGGCGGCGCGACGCTGTGTCGGGTCCTGGCGTCGGTGAGTTTTCGCTTGCCCCGGCCTGCCGGGGTCACCTGTTGGCGCAGTGCGCAGTTGGGGGCAAAGACCCCGTGGAATCGGGTGAAGTTCACACGCTGCTTAGGGACCAGGGCGGCCAGGTGAGCGATGAAGTCCAGCGGTTCGAGGATGATATGGGTAGTACCGTCGCGGTATGGGGATTTCAGTGTATACTGAACGTTGCCCTGGGGGGATAGGGCCAAGCAATCGGTAGCCACGGCCGGGCGGGCGATATACCGGAACATGCGTTCGAGTTTGCGCCGCTGGTGGGCCTTGGCAGCGACGCCGGCATGTAGGTAGAACCCGGCGGTCTTGGTCAAGTTGCTGTTGTTGCTGTACTCTTCCCGAGCGGGTACGGTTTGCAATGTAAACGCCTAGAACCCGGCTTGGGGGCTGACGGCGACGCGGTAGGTGACCGAATGGCCGAGGAGATCGTTGATAGCGGATTCCTCAGGCACCTCGAGCTGAAGGTTGCTGTTCTTGATGTCCCGCTCTAGGTAGGCGTCCATGCGCTGGCTGATCGTGTGGATCAACTTGTTCCAATGCTTGGGGGCGCGGCGCCCGGAGACGACGAAACACCAACTGCTCGCCGTCAATGACATACGCTCTGTCCAGAAACAGCATGTGGAAATGGATATTCAGATTCAGGGCGCTGCCAAATCACTGGATCAGGGTTGCAGCCTTGGTCTTGGCTGTGCGGGTATGCCCGGCCTGCTGAATGAGATGGGTCTCGATAGCCCGGTAGACGAGACCGAGCAACCGGGTCTTGATCTCAGGTCGGCTCGCGAACAGGAACCTGAGGGAAGGGAAAGCTCAGCACCCACTGGCGCATGGGTAAGGTGGGGCAGGACTTCGTCGACCAGCAGCACGGCGCTTTCAACCATCCGGCGAGCGCCGCAGCTGAGACAGAAGCTGCGTAGTATGCATCTAAATGCCACCAGGCGCACGCTGTGGCAATCTTGGCACCGGTCCCGTAGGGGAAGCCGTGCTCCAGGATGTCGCACTTGAGGAAATTGTCGAATTCGTGCTGCACGTATGCCGGCAGCGACCGGCCCTGGGTGATTAACAGCTCGAGAAACTGAGGATAGCGTTCCTCGAAAAGTTGGTAGAGAAGCGTCCTCTCTGGACAGCGGAGCTCATAGTCCCTGACCTTTCGAACATCGGCCTTCCTGGCCATTGCTGAGGGTATCCAGCACCGCTCCGTGATGAAAGATTCCTCCGTCTACGCACTATATCAGCAACTACAATGGAAGTCTGGCCGACCGAGGCCCTGTTGCGAGAATTGGCATTCTCAATATCCGAATCAAGCACGCATCACAACTCCGAAAGCACCGTAACATCTCTCTCGAAGGGCAGCGGTGACCGGACGAAAGCCTTATACTTCCTTATTATTGGCTGGTATCCGGTAATTACGGTGGATCACAATCCATGCGATCCAATTTGAGAATTTGCCTGTTTTCGCGCCCTGATCACAATCCATAATCGGTCGCGCGCTGGTAATTTTTCGGCGGCTTTTTTTGTTTGTAAGTATTTGTTCTATTGTTGTTTCTAGGCTTTTATCCCATTATCATTCATTAAATCCCATAATATCCCGGCTGATCACAAACCATATGATCCCGTTCAGCGACGCCGACGATATCTCGCAAAATGAATCTGGCATGGAACCGCTGGAGAAGTATAAGAACCTGAATGTTCAGTAGTATTTACCGTTACTAACATCATTCTGGCCCTTTACTGTGTTGTAATAGCACTGTGTAAAGCTGAGAGGTAATTCACACGGCCATGCCTTTATCACTGCGTAAACGCCTGCTTTTTTACCGGCTTCTGTTTATGTTGCTGGTGCTCACAACTGTATTTTATGCGGGTATGCAGTACAGCCAGAGAAAACTTGCCCCTGATCTGAACCGGTTGTATATGCAGAGCCAGACGGTCACTGATCAGCCGCCAGTGGTATTTATTCACGGGGTCATGGGCAGCAAACTCAGGGACAAGTCCACCGGCGAAGATTACTGGATAGGATCTTTCTCCCGCATACTGACCAGTGATTATTCTGATCTGGCACTGGAAATCGATCCGCAAACGCTGGAACCCTTACAAAGCAATCTTGAGGCCTATGAAGTGGCTGATGGTGCAATTGGCAAGGATTTTTACGGCAAGATTATTAAAACACTGCATGATGTTGGTGAATATCAGCTCACACAACTGGGTGAAAAAATTGATCGCAGCCGGAAACATTACTACGTTTTTTATTATGACTGGCGGCAGGACAACGTCGTTACAGCCCGGCAACTTGCTGAGTTTATCGACCAAATCCGGCTGGATTATGGCGATCCTGATTTAAAAGTAGACATCGTTGCCCACAGTATGGGGGGATTGATCACGCGTTATTACATCCGTTATGGACGTGAGGATGTGCTGAATGGCAATGAATTCCCGGTCAACATGTATGGTGGTCAGCGTGTACGCCGTGTCATTTTACTGGGCACGCCCAATCTGGGCTCGGTCAAGATACTCAATCTGTTTATCGGCGGGATAAAAATCGGCGGTACGGAAAAAGTGCATACTGAAACCATGGCGACTATGCCTAGCCTGTTTCAGCTTTTCCCGCATTCGATTAATAACTGGCTCATCTCGGCAGAAGGCAAGATGCTGGATCGGGATCTGTTTGATGTAAATATCTGGCGGCGGTTTCAATGGTCCATTTTTGATCCGCTGGTCAGGCAACGTATCCATGGCCGTTTTACCAATCCCCAGGCGGCAGAAGAATATCTGGCCACACTGGAAGCGTATTTTGAAAAACGCCTGGAACGTGCGCGCCGCTTTGTGTGGTCATTGACTGTGCCGTTACCGGAACAACATCCAAAACTGGTGGTATTCGGAGGTGCCTGTGATCTGACACCGGCCCGTATACTGGTAGAAGAAGTTAATGGCGATTCTGTTATCCGCATGTACCCGGGTGAAATTTCCAAACCGGTTCCCGGCGTGGATTATGATGCATTGTTACTGGAACCGGGTGATGGTTCCGTCACCAAGGCATCTTTACTTGGACGTGATGTTCTCGACCCCAGCATTCCACGGCATAAATTTGTGTTTTTTCCGCTGGACCATGCTGTCATTCTTTGTGAGAAGCACAATAGCCTGACCTCGAACATCAATTTTCAGGACAACCTCCTGAATGAATTGTTGTCCAGAGACTAAGCTGTGAATTAATGCTCATGAGGAATTATCTGATCTGTCTTGTTTTGGTCATTGCACCGGTTGCCAACCCCGGGGCAGAAGAAAGCGTCTTGCAGGATCCGGATGCACTGGACCCGGCCAAAATCATCTATCTCGAACAGAACTGGACCGAGCATGATCGTAATTATTTTTATTTTACCGATCAGGGCTCGCGTTTCATCCCGTATGATATTTTTATAAATCTGGAAAAAAGCGGCAGTGCAGAATTATTCCGCAGTCCGCAAAACATGCTGCGTTATGGCTATATACCGGTACCGCCGTCACGGGACAATCCGGATGGCCTGCCCATAGGGTTTACCGGACATGACAGACAACTGGGCTTTACCTGCGCCGCCTGTCACACCCAGCAGATTAAACATAACGGTAAATTTATCCGTATTGATGGCGGCCAGGCATTGGCTGACTTTCCAAAATTCCGTCAGGAATTGCTGGAAGCGCTGGACTATACCTTGTCTGATCAATCTGCATTTGATCGATTTCAGCAACGGTTATTGGGGAGCAGCGCGAATAACGATAAAGTCATTACACTCAGAAACCGCGTGGAGCAGGAGCGTAATACATTAAAAGACTATAACCGCCGTAACCATACTGAAGTTGCCTATGGTTATTCACGGCTTGATGCCTTCGGCGCAATCCTGAACAAGGGATTAGCGCTCACTGGCGTACCGGAGAACTTCAATCCGCCGAATGCGCCGACCAGTTATCCCTATATGTGGGACACTCCACAACATGATTATGTAGAGTGGAACGGTTCGCAGGCCAACTCCAATGCCGGGGCGCTGGCCCGTAACGTGGGCGAAGTTATCGGTGTGTTTGGTCAGGTGGATATGACCCCGCAAAAATGGATGTTCCTTTTTGATGGGGGTTATAACTCCTCCATCAAGGCACGCAATTTGCGCAAACTGGAGATGACAGTGGCCAAACTGCAATCACCACTCTGGCCGGATCAACTTCCTGCGATCAATCAACCGAAGGCGGACTCGGGCCGGGCACTGTACGAAAAATATTGTTTGAGCTGTCACCAGGATATCAATCGCACCGATCCCAAACGTCGTATTGAAGTACGCATGAGCAGTCTCGATAAAATCGGCACTGATCCGGTGATGGCCCGCAACGCGCTCGATCACAGGGGCAAAAGCGGGATACTGGCGGGTAAACCACGGTTCTACAAGAAAGGTGAAGCTCTGGCGGCGGAAGCGCCGGCATTGTTTATTGTAAATAATGTCATGGTCGGAGTGTTGAAGAACAATCCCCTGCAGGTACTCCTCGCCCAACGCGATGCGAAAAAACTGGGACACCCGGATGTTTTGCACCCACCCAAAAATCTGGATGGTGAAATTATGCCGCATGGCATGGAAACGTCTGAGCAGGCATTACTGGCCTATAAGGCCCGGCCCCTGAACGGAATCTGGACCGGTGCACCTTATCTGCATAATGGTTCGGTGCCAAATCTCTATCAATTATTACTTCCAGCCAATAAACGTGATAAAACGTTCTACATCGGATCGTGGGAATTCGATCCGGTGAATGTCGGGTATGTGAATCGCCCGGAACCCGGAGCATTTCTGTTTGATACCAGTCTGCCCGGTAATAGCAACGCCGGTCATGAATACGGTACGGGATATGATGGTTTGCCACCACTCACAGAAGATGAAATATGGGCCTTGGTGGAATATATGAAAACACTCTGATGCGTGGTCTGGTTTTTTTCTTGCTGATAGTGCTGACGGCCTGTTCGGAGAATAACAACACGGCAACGGTGGAAGAGGTTATACAACCGGACGAAGCGCAGCAGGCCGAAATTGCCGTGAGCAATTTTGAAAAGCTGCTGGAAGATTACAAAACCGCTTATGTTTCACGCGGTGCCCACGCCAAGGCACATGGATGTGTGCGGGCCTCATTCGAAGTAAATCCATTTGTGGAATTTTCCCTGCGCCATGGTGTGTTCAGTGTTCCAGGTCGCCAGTACAAGGCCTGGATCCGGTTTTCGAACGGACATTTCGATATGTCCGTGAGCAAGGATCAGAAAAGCGATGCGCGCGGCATGGCCATTAAACTGCTCGATCCGCCGGGAATGCCCCTGCAAATCGCCGCGAATAATATCCCCACCCAGGATTTCCTGATGACCAACAGTCCGGTGTTCTTTGTGGAGAACATCCGTGACTACAATGCGCTGGTGGCAGAACCGGCGGCCTTACTGGGATTTGTGTTCCCCGGCTGGAATCCGGCTACCTGGCGATTACGGGAATTGTCGCTGGCACAAAAGACCCTGACCCCACCACCACCCAGTTTGCTCTCACCACAGTATTACAGCATTACGGCCTATAAACTCGGGCCGCATAATATCAAGTTCAGTGCGAAACCCTGCAGCGGCCAAAAAGCCATCTCGGATGTGGATGAAAACAACCCGGACTTCCTGCGCGAACATCTGCAACAGGAACTGGAAGCAGGGGAGGCCTGTTTTGACTTCATGGTGCAATTGCAGAAACCGGATCTGAACATGTCCATAGAGGATCCAACAGTGGAATGGAAGGAGGCTGATTCACCCTTTATTCCGGTAGCCAAGATCAGGATACCCGGTCAGCTTTTCGATACACCTGAGCAGATGACGTTTTGTGAAAATCTGTCCTTCGCGCCCTGGCATGCGCTGCCGGAACACCAACCCATCGGGCAGTTCAACCGTATGCGCCGGCATGTTTACCCGGCCAGCGCCAATTACCGGCATAATAGGAACCAGACCGTAGTCCCCGAATCGCTCACATGGTAATTTGTTAATAATATTAATATATTAATCATATATTTATATTATTTATTAAAAGTATATTCTAGTTAAAATTAACGTACGATTTTTAGTCAAAAATCGCCATATAACCAAAAGTTATAATTTTTCATGAGTCATTTTGACCCCGGATGCAGCTTGTGCCCACGCCTGTCCAGTGCACTGAAAAAAATCCGTCATGAGTACCCGGATTATCATGCCCGACCGGTCGCGCCCTTCGGTTCAGCCAGCCCAAGTCTGCTTATAGTCGGGCTGGCACCTGGTCTGCATGGTGCCAATGCGACCGGTCGGCCGTTCACCGGTGATTATGCCGGGATTCTGCTTTATGAAACCCTGCATGCCTTCGGGTTTGCCAGTCATCCGGTATCGGAACACGCCGGGGACAGACTGAAATTAAAACAGTGCCGGATCACCAATGCAGTCAAATGCTGGCCACCGGCCAACAAACCATTGCCCGATGAAATCAATACCTGTAACCGCTACCTGCAGACCGAATTGAATGAGTTGGATACTGGTGCCGTTATACTTGCGCTGGGCCGGATTGCCCATCAGGCGGTACTCAAGGCGTTTAATCTCAAACAAAAAGATTACCCGTTCGGGCATGGTCAGGAACATAGATTACCGGAACAACGGCGACTGCTGGATTCTTACCATTGCAGCCGTTATAACACCCAGACAGGCCGGCTGACCCCTAAAATGTTTCAGGAAATATTCTGCAGAATACGTGAAATAATGGATCTATCTGATTGATATTTAATATTGTGTGTCTGAATTTAATCCAAAATCTTATATTAAATCCCTGACCGGGAAGCCCGGGGTCTACCGGATGCTGGATGCCCATGGGAATGTTATTTATGTGGGTAAAGCGCGTAACCTGAAAAAGCGCGTGGCCAGCTATTTCACCCGCAGTAACCAGCAATCTCCCAAGACCCGGGTGATGGTGCAGGCCGTTGCCGGTATCGAGGTAACCGTTACCCATACCGAAACGGAAGCCTTGATTCTGGAGAACAATCTCATCAAGCAGTACCGCCCGCGCTATAACGTCTGGTTTCGGGATGATAAAAGTTACCCCTATATCTATTTATCTTCCGATCAGACTTATCCACGTTTGAGTTATTACCGGGGGGCGCGCAAGGGGAAAGGCCGTTATTTCGGGCCATATCCGGGCGCCGGTGCGGCCAAGCATTCCATCCATCTCATCCAGAAGCTGTTCCAGATTCGATCCTGCAAGGACAGTTTCTTCAGGAACCGCAGCCGGCCCTGTCTGCAATACCAGATTAAACGTTGTACGGCGCCGTGCGTAGATTTAATAAGTGCGGAAGATTACCAGCGTGATGTGCAGCATGCTGTGATGTTTCTTGAAGGCCGCAATGAAGAAGTCATCAAGGCCCTGATGGATCCCATGCAGCGGGCAGCCGATCGGCTGGAATATGAGCGGGCGGCGCAATACCGCGATCAGATTAGTAACCTGCGCAAGGTACAGGAACATCAATATATGAGTGGCGAGGGAGGGGATTTCGATATTATCGCCTGTGTGATTGCGGAAGGTATGGCCTGTGTACAGGTCGTTTTTATTCGTGGCGGACTGAATCTGGGCAGCAAGGCCTGGTTTCCCAGGCATGCCCCGGGCGCTACTGAAGCAGGCATTGTCAGCGCCTTTGTGCCGCAATTTTATCTGGATGAACACATTACCCGCCGTATTCCACGTGAAATCATTTTAAGTCATGCGCCGGAGGAACAGGGATTACTGGAACAGGTCCTGACCGCTCAGGCCGGAAGCAAAGTCATGATCAAGCATAACCTGCGCGGCGAGCGTGCCAAATGGTTACGTATGGCACTGGAGAATGCGGCGATTACTCTGAAACAGCAGCAGGCAAGCCAGTCCAGCCAGCAAGGCAGACTGCGTGAACTGCAACAGGTGCTGCATATTACCGAACCAGTGGAACGTATCGAATGTTTTGATATCAGTCACACACAGGGTGAAGCGACGGTTGCTTCCTGTGTGGTATTTAATGCCGAAGGCCCGGTATCGTCTGATTACCGGCGTTTCAATATCACTGATGTCATACCCGGTGATGATTATGCAGCGATGGAGCAGGTATTGCTGCGCCGCTATACGCGCGTCAAGCAGGAAGAGGGTAAATTACCGGATTTGATCCTGATTGATGGTGGTAAAGGGCAAGTCAATGTGGCACAGAAGATTCTGGAAGAACTGCAGTTGAATGAAATTCCGATAGTCGGTGTGGCCAAAGGCCCGGCCCGTAAAGCCGGCATGGAGCAACTCATACTGGCGCTGGAGTCCAGAACACTCCAGCTTGCCCCGGATTCGCCCGCACTGCATTTGATCCAGATGATCCGTGATGAAGCACATCGTTTTGCCATCACGGGTCACCGCCAGCGCCGCAAAAATGTCCGTAAGCAATCTTCACTGGAATCTATAGAGGGAGTGGGCAGTAAACGGCGACAGAACCTGATTAAACATTTCGGCGGTTTGCAGGGAATTACCCGCGCCGGAGTGGATGACCTTGCCAGAGTGCCCGGGATCAATAAGAATCTCGCCCAGAAGATCTATGATAACTTTCATTAACTGATGAACATCCCTAACAGCCTGACGCTGGTTCGTATACTGCTGATACCGGTATTTATTCTGGTATTTTACCTGCCGTTCAAATGGAGTAACGAATTGGCAACGGCGGTATTCACACTGGCCGCCATCACCGATCTGCTGGACGGTTATCTGGCCCGTAAATTGGGACAAATTTCCAGACTGGGCGCTTTCCTGGATCCGGTTGCAGACAAACTGATGGTGGCCGTGGTGCTGGTATTGCTGGTCGAGGAGCATCCCACCATATGGCTGGCATTACCGGCAGCGGTTATCATCGGCCGGGAAATCACTGTTTCAGCCTTGCGGGAATGGATGGCCGAACTGGGTTCACGGGGTAAAGTGGCTGTGTCGTTTATCGGAAAATTCAAGACCGTATTGCAGATGATTGCGTTGATATTGCTGATATACCGTGAACCATTATTGGGCTTGCCGATCTACCGGCTGGGCATGATTGCCTTGTACATCGCGGCCATACTCACGCTCTGGTCTATGGTTCAATACCTGGCGCTGGCCTGGCCCGACCTGACCGACCGGAAAAACATAGATTCCTGATATGACAACCAGATTTATTGACAGGGACAGCTTCACCGCTACAATAAGCGCTCCCTGAAGGTTCAAAAAGCGGGAATAGCTCAGGCGAGACGGAGAAAGAAAATGACACTTAACGTGTCTTTTTCCCGTTGAGCGACACAACACGGATGTTGTGGCTGGTGGTTATAAAAGTTGATAATTTCCGGCATGGACGCCAGGTACGAAATTCAATAAACGCGGGAATAGCTCAGTTGGTAGAGCGCAACCTTGCCAAGGTTGAGGTCGCGAGTTCGAGACTCGTTTCCCGCTCCAATTTTTCTCTCACATTAATAATTCATACAGACGGGTAATTCTCATGGCAGAAAAAATTCTATTCAGGGCTGGTGAGGCCACTATCTTTTCCAAATCCGGACAACCGACCGATGCGATGCCGGAAATTGTGATCGGCCACGTCAGTGGTCCGGTCGGTCATGCCTTTGCCACCATGATGGGCCAGACCGAAGGTCATACCCGCATGTTTGCCATCCGCGCCTGTAATCAACTGGTCAAACCGGCGACCATGATGGTGCCGAAAGTTACGATGAAATCCGAAGCCTATGTCAATCTGTTTGGCGGGCCGGTGCAATCTGCGGTGGCCGATGCCGTGATTGATTCCGTGATTGATGGCACCATCCCGAAAGATCAGGCCAATGAGTTATGCATTATCGCGATGGTCTGGATTACGCCCGATGCTGCCGATCTGGAAGACCTGAACCGCAAGGAGCTTTATGCCAATCAGTATGAAGGTATGAAGCTCGCCATCCAGCGCGCCATGAAAGATGAGCCGACGATTGATCAGTTGATCGCCAACCGGCACAAGATTCATCACGAAATGTATAACCCGGAAACCGGTGAATCGATCTGGTAAACAGGGATTAATATTAAGTAACATAAAACTTTCTGCAGGACTGATTGATTGAAAAGAGGGCATATTCCTTTATAATCCCGGGCTCATTTGTTTAAGTATCTAGCAAATGGCCCAAATACAAGAAACCCCGTTATAATTCCGGGGTTTTCGCTTTTAGGGCTGGGTGGCAGAGTGGTTATGCAGCGGCCTGCAAAGCCGTGTACGCCGGTTCAATTCCGACCCCAGCCTCCATTTCCTATGACAGTCTTTGTCTGTTATCGTAATTCAAGTATTAATGCCCGGGTGGTGAAATTGGTAGACACAAGGGACTTAAAATCCCTCGCCTTAATCGGCATGCCGGTTCGACCCCGGCCCTGGGCACCACCTCTGTATAATCTTCTATACTAGTGTTGATCTTCCGGAACAGGGTTAATCATTTATGAATACTCAAGTCAGTCATTTATGCCGGCCGGTGGTTTCGGTCAGGGAAGATGCTTCGGTTGTGGATATTCTCGCCAACACGCCATGGAATAAAATTTCCAGTGTGGTGGTATTGGATGCCGACAAAAAAGTGGTGGGCATCATCACTGAAAATGATCTGCTGTCGGCCAAGGCATCCGGCCCTCATTTCAAGGAACTGAAAGCAGGCGATATCTGTTCCAGAAAAATTATCAAAATCAGTCCTGAGGACAGCATCATCGGTGCCGCTCGTCTGATGATTGATAAAAAGGTCCACCACGTGTTGATTATGGTGGGTGATTATGTTGAGGGCATCGTCTCAACACTTGATGTGCTGAAGCAGTTCCTCGACCGGGAAAAATAATAATCCTTCCGGCCTGGTTTTTGCCTGAAGGCAGCAGAACGTTTGTTCAGTGCGTGACCGCGACGACGATCTTGACCAGCACGAACAGCACGATATGGAAAAGGACGACAAAGGCAACACCCATCAGGATATAGGGTTTCAGGCCTTTCTTTTCGATGTAGGCATTGTCCCGCTCATAATTTTCCTTGTTCTGCACACCAAAAAATGAAGCCAGTATGCTGTGGGCAATCTGGAAAATACTGGGGTCTTTCTGCTCGTTCATAGGAAGTGATAACCGTATTTATACTGAGGTTGTGCTTAATTTACTGCGGTGCAGGGAATAACTGAAGTAAATTGCAAGACCAATCGTCAGCCAGATCACAAAACGTGTCCATGTTACGGTTGGCAATGATGCCATCAGCATACCGCAAGATAACATGCCCAGTATGGGGAACAGTGGACTGAAGGGTGTTCGGAACGGGCGCTTCATGTCCGGATGGAGCAAGCGCAGCACAATTGCACCCAGACATACCATGACAAATGCCGAGAGTGTACCGATGTTGACCAGCTCTGCCAGATCACCCAGTGGAATAAATCCGGCAATGGCTGACATCAACACGCCGCAAATCACAATAACACGCACGGGTGTTTTGGTGCGTTCATTCACTGCCGAAAAATAATCGGGCAGCAATCCGTCGCGGGACATCGCAAAAATGATACGGGTCAGACCATAATAGAGTACCAGCATGACGGTGGTGAGTCCGGCGATGACACCGGCAGCAACCAGTCCTGAGGCCCAGTTGAACCCCAGCAGTTGCAACGCATGAGCGACGGGAGACGATACATTGAGTTCGGTATAGGGCACAATGCCAGTCAAAAGGCCGGACACAATAATATAAATGATGGTACAGAAAATGAGTGAAACAATAATGCCGGTGGGAAGATCTTTTTGCGGATTACGGGCTTCTTCAGCAGCGGTTGATACAGCATCAAAACCAATATAGGCAAAAAACACAATTGCAGCACCGGCCAGAACCCCGACCGGTTTTCCATCCGGTGTGTGTTGCAGCCAGCCAAACGGCATGAACGGTGACCAGTTTTCGGGAGATACATTAAACGCTGCAATACCGATGAATATCGCAATGGTCGTCAATTTGACAAACACCATGATTACATTGAACCGGGCGCTTTGTTTTATGCCTATGGCCAGCAACACCATCAATATCAGGATAATCAATGCAGCAGGCAGATTGATCATGCCACCCTGACTGGGCGCATGAATCAGTGCGGCAGGCAATTCAAGACCCATGGCTGTCAGTGCATTATGGAAATAACCTGACCACCCATTGGCCACAGCGGCTACTGCTACACCGTATTCGAGCAACAGGGTCCAGCCGATGCACCAGGCAAACAATTCTCCAAAAGCAGCATAACTATAGCCATATGCACTGCCACATCCCCCCACGCTGGCGGCCAGTTCAGCGTAGGAAAGGGCGGCGAAAATACAGGCGATACCCGCCACGATAAATGACAATACGACTGCAGGGCCAGATTGGGTGGCAGCAGCAATCCCGGTCAGCACGAAAATACCGGTGCCGATAATAGCGCCAATACCCAGCATGGTGAGATCCATCGGTCCGAGGCACTTGTGCAGCCCGCTATCTGCAAAATCTTCATGGGCCGCGACTTTTTTGCGCATCAATTTTGTTAACAATGCCACTGGATTCTCCCGTCACGTATGTGATGTCTGCAATGTAACCAGAGTTGCTCTGTGTGGCAAGTCATGGAATATCCTGCAATGGTCACACTGGTTCAGGTTTTCAGGATATAATCCGGCCGGATATGAATGACATTACGATCTCCCGCTATGATCTGATTACCTGGGCACTGTTTACAGTCATTCTGCTGTTATTACTTTATCTGGGTCTGTTGCCGGCCTTGCTGGCAGGATTGCTGGTATATGCACTGGTCAGTGTGCTGGTTCCAACATTACGTGCCTCTACACTGGGGCGTGAGGGCTCCCCGCTGCTGGCAGTGACCCTGATAGCCATAGCTGTTATAGCACTGATTATTGTGGCTGGATTTGGCATCGCTACATTTCTGCAAGGCAGCGGTGAAAGCGTTCCCGGACTGATACAGCGCATGGCCGAGATTGTTGAAGACTCCCGTGACAGCCTGCCGGCCTGGGTATTGCAATATTTGCCAGAAGACACAGATGCCTTGCGTACCGCGGTGGTCGAATGGCTGCGCAATAACACCCATATGTTTCAGGTGGCCGGCGCAGAATTGATTCGTGCACTGGCGCACATTCTGATCGGCATGGTGATCGGAGCATTATTATCTCTGGAAACTGCCATATCCGGCCGGCAACTCGGTCCGTTGACAGTTGCGTTTGCCCAACGTGGGCGGCGGCTTGGTATTGCGTTCCGCAGGGTGGTATTTGCCCAGTTCTGGATTTCTGCAATCAATACGGTTTTCACCGCACTTTATCTGGCCGTAGTATTACCGGCATTCGATATCAGTCTGCCATTTACGAAAACACTGATCCTGATCACATTCATGGTCGGGCTGTTGCCAATACTGGGTAATCTCATTTCAAATACGGTTATCTTCATTGTCAGTTTGAGCCAGTCATTGATTATTGCTCTGGTTTCATTGGCCTATCTGATTATCATTCACAAGCTTGAATATTTTCTGAATGCACGGATCATTGGCAGCCATATTCGTGCGCGTGCGTGGGAAATGCTGATTGCCATGCTGGTGATGGAAGCCGCATTCGGCATCCCAGGATTGATAGCCGCCCCGATTTACTACGCTTACATCAAGGACGAGTTACGCGCCAAGCACCTGATCTGAAATAGACGTTTTCAGTCAAATAATCCCTTAAAACCTTCCTTAATTGCACTGCCAGTATCCTTGACTGCATCCACGGCCTTGTCAGATGTGGACTTGGGTGCTTCTTCTGTTTTGGTGGTTGTAGTCGTTGTTGTTTTTTCTGCCGGTTTGGTGGTGGATTTCTTGCCGAGTGCGGTCGCACAGGGATCTTCATCAGCCGTGGATTTATCAAACATACCTTGTGCCAGAATAGACAGTCCGCCGGTAGCCAATGCCGCACCTGCTGACGCAGCGGTTTTTAATGCTGCTTCCGTACTGGGCACAGCTTTGGGTTCAGCCAATGTTCCTCCAATCTTGACCAGTTCTGCCAGTTGACCAGCGCTGATACCAACCCCTTCACGTGCCTGCGGATCAATGGCGATATCCAGTTCTTCAGTTTTGAGATTGATCACACCGGAACCGATAATATTCATTTTTGAGGTGTTTATGGCAATTCCCTTGTCCGCAGTTGCAATCCCGTCTTTGATGTTCAGATTGATTACACCGCAGTTAATTTGAGTATCACTACCACTGTCTTTACCACCGTAAATTGCACTTTTCAGACTTGAAAAAGCGTCTGCAGTTGCCGCGCTGGTAGCTGAACTTTTAAAAGTGCCAGCACCCATTTGTGCCAGGAATTTGCCATTTAAGCCGGCCATGATGTTTGCGACACTGTTGCCAGCGCCACTCACATCAATTGCGACATCGGTTTTGCCGCCAGTAAATTTATCTTTGTATTTGGGCAGTGAGGAGGGCTGAAAATTCTTGATGTCAATTCTGGTTTTAACATTTGCCGATTTCGGATTGCTTGCGTCAAGGTCCATCTGTAAAGCAAGATTGCTGCCGCTGGTCGTCGCATTAAGCGGCTTCAGGGCAAGTTTGCCATTGGTCAATGTCATCACCAATTTTACATTTTCGAGTTCCATGTCCGCTGTCTTGACCTGTTTCGCGGTCACATCCAGATTGGCATCCACTGTTTTCAGGCCTTCAAGGGGCAGGGGGTCTTTGGAAAATACCTTGTCCTTTTTCGCTTTTTTATCTTCAGGTTTTTCACCGGCAAAAGGCGTGAGATCGATTAAATTTGAATTTAAAGTCGCTGCAACGGCCGGGCGTTCGCCTTTCATATTGATGGTCATGTTGCCAGTAAGATCAGTTTTGCCGGCATTGAATTTCATGTCTTTTAAATGATATGAGCCCTTGCTGTCTGAGACATTGGCAATCAGGGAAACAGGTGCCAGCGGTGGCAATTGGCTGCCGGTCAAACCATTCAGGTCCGCAAGTGACTCAGACTGAAAATTGATGTTCAGATTGGAGCCATCGGTTTTTTTTACATCCGTAAGTTTGCCATCTACGGTCAATTTTGATTTTGGTAATTGCGCCGTTACTGCCTTGAACAGGTAGATGCCGTCCTTGCCGCTGACTTGTCCGGCCAATTGTAACGGCCCGACAGCCGGGAGTTTCTGACCGGCAAGTGCATCAAATTTAGAGAGGTTCTCTGTATTGGCCTTGATATCAAGTTCAAATTCCTGAGCGGGGCTGGCACTGGACACTTTTCCATTCAAGGAGATCAGATCTTTACCCAAAGCCGCATTCACGGCATCCAACAAGTAAAAACCATCCTTCTCGCTGATATGACCTTGCAGACTCACCGGGCCACTCTCCGGAAATTCACGTCCGGTATATTCTTTCAGTGAATTAAAATTGGTCAGGGAAGTAGTGTCAAAATTAATGTTCAGATCAAACTCTTTCAGCGGTTCCGCAGCTGCCAGCGTGCCATCCAGTTTCAGCTTTGAAGCGAGTGCTTCTGCATTCACTGCGGTGAGTGTGTAGACGCCTTCAGACTCAGTGATATGACCTGTGAGAGATACTGCGCCTGTTTCCGGCAGTTTGCGATCGAGAATTGTTGCAAATGGTGCGAGAGAAGCTGCCTTGAAATTCAGCTCGAGATCAAGGCCCTTCATGGTTTTAGGTTCTTCAACGTTGCCTTTTATCGAAGCGGTGGCATCTCCGATGCCGGCTTTAATATCAAGCGGGAATGATTCATTATCTATAAAACTGGCCAGCGAACCGAGTGAACCCTCAATATTAATCGGCACCTCGTTATAGACGGCTTTCAGTACTACATCGAGTGCGGTGGTGAACGCGCCGCCTTCAAGAACAAATTCGTCAATTTTTGCCTGAGTCAGCTTTCCGGTTTTGCCATCCTTGTAGCTCAAGGTAGAGCTTTTGATATTAATCTGGCTGACATTAATTTTGGTTGCGCCAGAAGAGGGTGCGGATTTGTCATCTGATTTATCTTCTTTTGCAAACATCCAGTTGCCCGTACCATCCTTGTTTGTTTCCAGCATGATCTCTGCGGTATCCAGCACCAGTTGACTGACTTTTATATCGCCAGAAAGCAATGGTAAAAGTCCCACCTGCATTTCAAATGACTTGATTTTGACCATTTCCGGTGTAGAACCCCATTCAGCATTGCCGAGCGTCACCTGCTCAACCTTGATAGTGGGGATGAGGGATATGCCGAGTTTTAATTCACCAGCCACATCGAATTTTCTGCCGGTTTTGTCCTGTACAAGCTTGATGATTTCTCCTTTGTATTGATTGACATCAAGAGTGGCGAGCACCACCACAACTGCAACAAGCAGTAACACTACCAGACCAGCAATAATTGTGAGTATTTTTTTCATGGTGTAGATCTTTGTGGGCAAAGGGGTTTTAGTCATTATAGCCAATATCACAGGACGCGTTCAGCCAGTAATCATTAACACGTTTGCACATTCTCCGGGCTTCAAAGTCATGGCGGAAGATGTTGAAACAGAAGACTATCCAAACTGCTGAAACGTGATGAATTACAAGGTTATCGTTACAGTTAACCGTTCCCGCCGGATGGAATGGATGACTTTTTGCTGCAGCGCAATTCGCTACTGGTTACTAACAACATGCTCTTTGCCGTTGCCTGGGTTGATTGTATTCATGCAATATTGGGTTATGCTTATGTATATTGATAATTTTGTATATAAATTAAATACATAGATATCAATACGGCAGTTTCCTGTTGATTTTTTATTATTCATAACAGGAAATTTCCATAACGGAATAGAAATGAATAATGAATCCGGGAATTGATTTTGGCCAGAAAGAAGAGCTCCTCGACGGCAGCATGGAACCAGGAACGTTTTCGGTTATTGATCGAAAACAGCAGTGACGTTATTTCTTTAATTGATGAAAAGGGCATCATCACCTATTCATCACCCTCGATTAGTAAAGTGCTTGGTTACGTTGACAGTGAACGGGTCGGGCATAGTATCTTTGAAAATATACATCCTGATGATTTGCCACGCCTGAAGAAAGTTTTTACCCGGCTGATAAAAAAACCGGGAGCAATAATAAATGACTTGACCCGTTACCGGCACAGTGATGGACGATGGTTGTGGATGGAAGGCATGGCAAAAAACCTGCTTCACGACCCTTTTTTACGCTCAATCGTTGTCAATTTCCGTGACGTTACCGATCGCAAAAAAAATGAAATCGAATTACAGAAAGTGTCACATGACCTTAATGAACGGATAAAAGAGCTTGATTGTATCAACCAGGTAACCAGTCTGCTCAATATGACTGATGCGCCTTTGGACGAACTGGTTCTGCAGATTGTCAATATTATTCCTTCCGCCTTGCGCTATCCTGAATTTGCAGCCGCCAGAATAGAACTAGACGGTAAATTCTTTTGCACAAAAAAATTTCGCAAGACTAAATGGTGTTTAGCCAAGGATATTATGGTTAATAACCGATCTGTCGGAAGGGTGGAAATCTGTTATCTGAAAAAAATATCCAAAACGGATGAAACTCCGTTTTTGAAAGAAGAGTGTAATCTCATTAATGTTATTGCCCTGAAGACAGGACAGATCATAGAACGGGCAATCGCTGCAAAAGAACTGAATCGCTACTCACAGATGCTTGCAACCATCAATGATCTGATGGTCTTCAAAAGTATTGACGGGCATTACCTGGCAGCCAATGAACAATGCTGCAGATATTTCAACCTGCCCCATGACCAGATTATTGGCCGTACTGCGCGTGATATTTTCAAAAATCAGGAATACAACAATATTCTGGAAGGTTATACATCACGTGCTCTCAGGGGAGAAGTTGTGGATGCAGAGGCCTGGCTGGAATATCCGGTCATGGGCCGGCGTTACATGCATCTTTACTATTATCCTTTCCGTGAAACTGACGGATGCATCACCGGCGTTGTTATCACTGCCCGCGATATAACCGAGCATAAAACAGCAGAAGAGGCATTACAACATGAGCGGGGCTTTTCTGATGCGTTGCTTAACAGTCTGCCCGGCGTTGTCTATTGCTATGACGACAAGCTGAAATTTTTACGCTGGAATGACAATTTCGAGCATGTGCTTGGGTACACCGGGGTGCAAATCAGGGAAATGAGTCCGTTGGATTTTTTCGCCGAACCGGACAAGGAATATATTGCCAGCCGGATAAAAGAAGTATTTGAAAAAGGCGTCTCCGATGCTGAAGCTGATTTCATCACAAAATCAGGCGAGCGTATACCGTATTATTTTACCGGGTTACGAACAGTGATTAGTGGCATAACTTCACTGGTCGGAGTAGGGGTCGACATCTCCGCACGCAAACAAGCCGAAGAAAAACTCAAACGTTATACCGAGGCATTGCGCACCAGCGAAGCCCAGTTGTCCAATGCCTTGCGAATCGCCCGCGCAGGACACTGGGAATATGACGTTGCATCTGACCAATTCATATTTAATGATTATTTCTACGAACTGTTGCAAACCAGTGCAGCAGAAACAGGCGGATACACCATGTCATCCGGGGAGTTTGCACGGAAGTTTATCCATCCAGATGATATCAAGGTGGTTGAAAAAGAAATTCGCATGGCGGTTGAATCCACCAGTCTGGACTATACACATGAACTTGAACACCGCTTTATTGATGCCAGGGGAAATACCGGTGTTATGGCGGTGCGGATATTTATCATCAAGGACGATCAGGGGCGTACCGTTAAAACATATGGCGTTAATCAGAATATTACCCGGCACAAGGAGGCTGAAGCCGAATTGCGCGAAAGCGAGAGTAAACTCAGGGAAGCCCAGCATATGGCGCAAATCGGCTACTGGTACTGGGATATCAAAACCGGTGACTGCAAATGGTCAGATGAGGTTTATAAAATATTCAGGCAAAACCCTGCAACCTTCATCCCCAATATCAATTCAATTATGGAATTGTCTCCATGGCCTGAAGACCGGGAACGTGATCAGGAAGTTCTGAACCGGGCAATAGCAAGCAAAGAGCAGGGTGAATTCGAGCAATGGTTTCTCCGTCCGGATGGAAGTACCGGATATTATTTTTCCACATTCAAGGGAATTTATGATGAACAGGGAAATATAATTGCAATAAAAGGTACGGTACAGGACATCACTGAACGTAAAATCAGTGAGCACAGGCTGGCCTTGATGGACTTTGCGCTCAACCATGTGCAGGATTCAGTTTATCTCATCAATGAACATGCCCGGTTTATAAATGTTAACGAGCAGGCCTGCCAGGAAACTGGATACAGCCGTGATGAATTGTTGAAAATGAGTGTGATGGATATTGATACGGATTACACTTTTGAACAATGGCAGGCTCACTGGATTCAACTGTGCGAAAAAGGCTCACTGACCCTGGAAACCCATCACCGGCACAAGACCGGAAAAATAATTCCAGTAGAGGTCAGCGCGAATTATTTTGAGTATCAGGGACTGGCCTACAATATGGCGCTGGCGCGTGATATCAGCGAGCGTAAACAAGCCGAACAGGAACTCATTAAAAATCAGCGGAACATGACCAAAGCCCAGTCCATTGCGCAACTGGGCAACTGGGAATGGAACCCGCATGAGAGTTACGTTACTGGCTCGGATGAGTTATTCCGCATATTCGGGCTTGGATATACGCAAGACAAATGCCCCATTAATACTTTCCTTGAGCGGATCCATCCGGATGATCTTGAATCAGTAAAGCAGGAAATGGAAGCCATACTGATTGGCGCCAAGGCTGAATTAAACATGGATTACCGTGTTGTATTACCGGATGGCCAGACCCGCGATGTAATCGCTCAAGGTGAGGCAGTTTATAATCCACAACATGAATTAATCAATATTTTTGGAATCATTCAGGATATAACCATGCAGAAACGTGCACAGGAAGCCCTGCGTGAAAGTGAAGAACGTTTTAGATTATTGGCGGATTCTGCGCCGGCGTTGATCTGGATGACGGATGCTGCAGGCCAGTGTATTTATTTTAACCAGGGCTGGTTTGATTTCACTGGCAAAACGTTTGAACAGGAGCAGGGTAATGGCTGGCTCGATGGCATACATCCGGATGATCGTGAGTCATTTCTGGAAATTTATAGTGATGCTGCACGTAGTCACAGAGCCTACAGGACCGAAAAACGTCTGCGCCATAGAGACAATGAATATCACTGGTTGCTGGATACCGGAATCCCAAGATATGGGGCTGATGGTGTGTTTGCAGGTTATATCGGCACATGTATAGATATTACGGAAATTAAACTTGCTGAAATTGCTGTGCGCGAAAGTGAATTACGTTTCAGGCATGTTGCCCGTGCCACTTCCGACACCATCTGGGATTGGGATCTCAAGGCAGATACAGTCTGGTGGAACGAAGGTATGACAGCCCAATTCGGCTATGCGAAAAATGAAATCGAACCCGGCAGTATATCTTGGGTAAAGCGCATACATCCGGAAGACAAGGAGCGAGTAACAAAAAGCATTCATGATGCAATTGAAGGGACTGAGGATACCTGGTCAGATGAATACCGTTTTCAGCGTAATGATGGCAGTTATGCGTTTGTGCTGGATCGTGGTTTTATAGTGCGTGATGAGAAAGGGCATGCCATGCGCATGGTTGGCGGCATGACCGATCTGAGTGCCTATAAAGAAGCCCAGGAAAAAATTCTGCGTCTCAATCGGGTTTATAAAGTGCTCAGCAGCATTAATACCTTGATAGTACGGATTCAGCAGAAACAACTGTTATTTGAGGAGGCGTGCCGCGTAACGATAGAGGAAGGTCAATTCCGGTTGGCATGGATTGGTCTTGTTGACAGAGCAGCAAACACCGTTACGCCGTTGGCACATTACGGTAATAACGATGGGTATGTTGAACGAGTTAATATTTCATTAAATCCGGAGACCCCCTATGGACGCGGGCCAACAGCGCGGGCAGTGCGCGGAAACCATCCGATGGTTTGCAACGATATTGCCACTGATTCAAATATGAAACAGTGGCGGGAAGAGGCATTAAAGCGCGGTTATCGTTCATCGATATCACTGCCATTATCCAGTTCCGGTGAAGTATTCGGAGTTTTGAATCTGTATGCTGCCGAACAGAATTTTTTTGATGAGGAAGAAGTCAAACTGCTGGTCGAGATTGCCGGGGATATTTCCTACGCCTATCAGAACATTGAGAAAGAAGAAAAACTGGAATATATAGCATCTTATGATCAGCTGACAGGGCTGGCCAATCAAAAACTTTTTTATGAGCATTTAAACTCTGTATTACAGCGGGCAAAACAGAACAAACGAAAAGTCGGGCTACTGGTATGCAATCTCCGCAAGTTCCGGGACATTAACAATGTTTACGGCTCCGAAGCCGGGGACAGTATTCTCCAGGAAACGGCCCGGCGTTTACGCGGGTTGTCTACCGATCCGGTAAATCTGGGCAGAATCTCAAACGATAATTTTGTAAAAATATTACACGATGTTCGTGATGCCACCAGCTTTGCCTACTGGTTTGAAACCACATTATTTCCGGCGCTTAATCAGCCCTTCTTCATTAAGAATCAGGAAGTACAACTTAATTACTATGGGGGTGTGGCCGTATATCCAACGGATGGTGAAGATGCAGAAACACTTTACCGGAATGCAGAGGCAGCACTGAAAAAAGCGAACGTCTCAGGCGAGCAGTATCTGTTTTTCCAGCCGGAGATGACATCACGCATAGGCGAGACACTACGTATACAAAACAAATTACGCAATGCACTTAAAGAAAACCAGTTTGTACTGCATTACCAACCCAAAATACACGCTGTTACTCACACTATTGTTGGACTTGAAGCCCTGATTCGCTGGAACGACCCTGATACCGGATTGGTGCCGCCTGTTGAATTTATCCCGATACTGGAAGAGACCGGGTTGATCCTAGATGTCGGATTATGGGCAATTGACAAGGCAGCCTCAGATTACCGGCACTGGCAAAATGAGCTGAAAGCCTTACCGCCGCGTATTGCAGTCAACGTCTCGGCCGTACAGTTGCGCCAGAAAAAATTTACTGAACAGGTTGAAAAAGCCATACGCAAGAGCGGGCGGCCCATTACTCTGGACATTGAAATTACCGAAAGTCTGATCATGACAGACATTGAAGGAACTATCAGCAAGTTGCAGGCGTTGCGCATGGCCGGTCTTGGAGTGGCCATCGATGATTTCGGTACCGGTTATTCATCCCTGAGTTATATCGCGAAGTTACCTATCGATGCTTTAAAGATTGATCGTTCCTTCGTAAGTACCATGACGGATGAATCACATAGCATGACTATAGTCAGCACAATTATTTCTCTTGCACATTCACTCAATCTCAAAGTGGTTGGCGAGGGCGTGGAAACCGAAGAACAGGCCAAGTATCTGACGTTGCTCAAGTGCGATGAAATGCAGGGCTACCGGTTCAGTAAACCCCAGCCCGCAGAAAAAATCCTTGAAATACTACGGAGTGGAAAGGCGTTGTAACAGAAGAGTGTTCCAATTGCGATTATTTCAGTGAACTCATGTCAATCACAAACCGGTATTTCACATCACTCTTCAGCATCCGCTCGTAGGCTTCATTGATTTTTTGTATGGGAATAATCTCGATATCGGAAACGATATTGTGTTGTGC
>CAYZJI010000016.1:0-36599 GCA_964479045.1 uncultured Enterobacteriaceae bacterium | reverse complement strand
TTTCTGGGCCCCAAAAACACCCGCTTGCCCACTGAGCTTGTCCTGGCCATGCATGAGCTGGGCAAACAGGCCAAATATATAACCCTTGAATCATCCGGAGCGAATGCTCTGGATTTTCATATTGCATATTATCTGGGTGAGCTGGCAACGGGTGACCCGGCAGGGCTTTTTCATATCATTTCAAAAGACACCGGTTTTGATCAGTTGATTAAGCATTTAAAGACCAGAAATATTTCCGTTGAACGTTCAGCCTCTATTGAAATGATGCCTTGTTTCGCACCGTCTCCGTCCAGCGCGTCAAAACCCAAAGCGGTAGCGCCGAAACATAAACACAGAACGGGATCATCAGGATTGCCCGAGGTCCAATTAATAGACAAGGCCATCGCCGACCTGATTAAAAGAAAAACGGCAAGACCCAGCACAACCAAAACGCTAATGAGTACATTACATGCGAAATGCGGGAAAGAATTGCCCGCCAATGTCATAAAAGCCGTATACGATGACCTTGTACAGCGAGGTTATGTCATTATCGAAGGGAAAAAAGTAACGTATGCTCTGCCGGCAACGTGGCCCTGACAAGCGCCAGCCAACAGTTAATGACCAGAATGAAATCAAGGGGTCGGACTACTTGAACCTCATAATAGTTAGAAAATAATCAGGGATGTACCACTATAATATAAATACTTATGCGTCAGTTCATCCGTCATCCTTTGGATATACCCATTGAGGTCCGGCACGAGCCGGAGAATGATTATGAAATGCAGACTACACAAAATGTCAGTTATGGCGGGCTGTCATTTTATTCTGATAAACCCATTGAGTTGGGTAGTTTTATCTCGTTGAGGATTACCTATCTGGAACCCGCTTTCGAGGCCACTGAAGCACAGGTGGTATGGTGTCAGAAGTCAGGAGATAAATATATTATTGGTGTGGAGTTTCCCGATCCGAAGGATGCATTTCGGGTCCGGATCATTGAACAGATCTGCCAGATCGAGCATTACAAAAAAGAAATTGAATTAAACGAAGGCCGCACGCTTACAACAGAAGAAGCCGCGCAAGAGTGGATTAATCGCTATGCGGCATCATTTCCAAATCCCTGAGCCTTATTCTTCAATAGCAATCGACTGATAAATCCAGGCGCGTTCCGGTGTGTGATCGGGCCGCATTCCTGCCTTGAGTTTCAACTGTTGTAAAAAATCTTCCGGTTTGGGTAATTGTTCCCACACCGAAGGCAGAAACGTTGCCCGGTGGTTTTCCTTTTCAATAATCAGCCCGTCTATACCCGGTCGTAGTTGGGCAAAGAGGTCATATTCACAACTGAAGGCAACAGGCATGCTGGGTGTAAGGATGGAAATGCTGATATGTATCTGGCCAAATTCTTCCGGATTTAATGGTTTGAAGCGTGGGTCACGGAAAGCAGACGAATACGCGTTGTTGTTTACGCTTACCACCAGTGGGGCGATGGCTTGTGTGGTCCCGATGCAGCCGCGTAACCGGCCCTGGGTTTTAAGAGTTACAAAGGTAGCGAGTACTGTATGTAATGGCTCCGGATACTGATGCGGGGTGATGTTTGGCGCTTTATGGTGTTCCAGTCCATGCGCGATGCTGGATCGAGCAGTTTGCAGGAGAAGCTGCTTGTGTTCAGAGGTGAGCATTTTCGTTTAATGAATTTTCCTTTGGAAAAGGATTTTATGACTGGATACTGGCATCCGCCAGTATGACGGCGCTAGATAATCGACCAGGCGCCGTAACCCACAACGCGATCTTTCGTGCCCGCGGTGTCACCGGAGTTGCGTACATCCAGCGTTTTGATGGAGAGTTTGCGGTTACGGGCAAGTTGCAGCATGCCGCGCACCGGTTTGCAGCCGCAGGCACGTTCCGGGCCGATTTTTTCCAGTTCCAGATGTTCTATGTAGTGTGTTGTTGCCGCGTCGATTTTACGTGCGGTTTCATAATCATGATAATGACTGAGGTCAGAACTGATCACGATCAGGGTTTGTTCATCACCCCAGAACATATCGAGAATATCCGCCACCTCCTGTGGCTGGGTTTCACCAACCACCAGGGGCAACAACGTGAAGTCTTCAAGCAGATATTGCAGGAAGGGGAGATGCACTTCGAGACTGTGTTCACGTTCATGGGCAGCATCTGAAACAGTCACTTGCGGCATATTTTTAATCTGATCTGTTGCTTCAGCATCGATTGTGATTTGTCCGAGCGGTGTTGCAAAATATGAGGCCGTGCTGAGCGCCAGCCCCTTGATATACACCCGGTGCGCCGGGCCGAGCAGAACAACACGTTTGATTTCTGATTTGAGTTTTTCCAGGGTTTTGTAGGCAATGGCGGCTGTCGGGCCGGAGTATACATAACCGGCATGGGGCGCGATCAAGGCTTGTGGTGCAGGACTGTCGACACCGTGAGCATGGGTCATTAATTGCCTGACCATGCTGCGTAATTCAGTTGCAGTTCCGGGATAAAAATAGCCGGCAACCGCCGGTGGACGTATGGTAATCAAGTCAGAAACGGGCATGGCATTGAATCATGACACAGAATTTTTTCTATACTTATAGAGTATAGAGAATCTTCACACATACACCAGAAACCGATGCTCGCAAATTCCATTGTCCCCACGCGCTACTGGCACATGCTAGATGATGGCCGGGTGCAGTGTGATATGTGCCCGCGCGCCTGCAAGCTCAATGAGGGCCAGCGCGGGCTGTGTTTTGTCCGGGCGCGTGAGAATGATCAGATCGTGCTGACCACCTATGGACGTTCCAGCGGCTTCTGCATCGATCCAATCGAAAAGAAACCGCTGAATCACTTTTTGCCCGGCACGCCGATCCTTTCATTCGGTACGGCGGGATGCAATCTGGCCTGCAAATTCTGCCAGAACTGGGACATCAGCAAGTCGCGCGAAGTGGACACGCTCGCCGATGCCGCATCTCCGGAATTGCTGGCGCAAGCCGCTCTTGAGCTTGGTTGCCGCAGTGTGGCGTTTACCTATAACGATCCGGTGATCTTTCATGAGTATGCAATAGATGTCGCCCAGGCCTGTCATGAGGTGGGTATCAAGGCGGTGGCGGTGACGGCTGGATATGTTTGTCCGGAGCCACGTACTGAATTCTACCGGTACATGGATGCCGCAAATGTTGATCTAAAGGCATTTACCGAACGGTTCTATAAATATGTAACCGGCGGTCATTTGCAGGCGGTGCTGGATACGCTGGTGTATCTCAAACATGAGACGAATGTGTGGTTTGAAATCACCAATCTGATTATTCCGGGGGAGAACGATTCCGATGCCGAATTGCATGCGATGACGGAATGGGTGATGGAACATCTGGGGCCGGATGTCCCCATTCATTTCACGGCGTTTCATCCGGACTGGAAAATGCTCGATAAATCAAATACACCGGCAACCACCCTGAGCCGGGCGCGCCAGATTGCGATGGAAAAGGGCATTTATTATGCCTATACCGGCAATGTCCATGATGTGCGGGGAGGGACGACCTACTGTCACCAGTGCGAAGCCCCCCTGATCGTGCGTGACTGGTACATTATTAATGAGTGGTATCTGGGACCCGGGGGGGTATGTCCGGGATGCGGCGCCACATGTCATGGAGTTTTCGAAGATCGCCCCGGTGCCTGGGGGGCAAAACGAGTCCCGGTGCGGCTTGCAGCCCATGCAAAATAAATCCATGAATCAGGATGTTATCATTGAAAATGGAAGTATAGCCCTGTAGACTGCGCACTCCCGTGCGGGGTGTGCTCACAAGCTGGCTATTTTAGATCAAAAAAACTTCCCGTACTGTTGAATTTATTGCGGGGTGGAGCAGTCTGGCAGCTCGTCGGGCTCATAACCCGAAGGTCGTAGGTTCAAATCCTACCCCCGCTACCATTTTTGTGTCATAAAGGCTCCTTTCGGGGCCTTTATACTTTATATGCCTTTTGTTGAGATTTATTTTCATCAAGTGGCGGATTGCCGGAAGGCTGGCTATACTACTGAGTGATTAACGAACGGTGAATTAATAAGAAGTGGGCCTTGTGCCCACTTTTTGTTTTAGGCAGATGTACAGGCAGAATCCCGCACTTCTGGAATTACTGGAACCCGCCATACAGGCACTGGGTTATGAGTTGCTGGGCGTTGAACATCTATCACAGGGCAGACATTCTGTATTACGGATCTATATCGATAGTGAGCACGGTATCGGTCTTGAAGATTGTGCACGGGTGAGTGATCAGGCATCTGGTTTGCTGGATGTGCATGATCCAATCAATGGATCGTATCAACTGGAAGTGTCATCACCGGGGTTTGACCGGCCGTTGTTTACACTGGAACACTTCCGGCGTTTCACCGGGCACCCGGTCAAAGTCCAGTTGCACCAGAAAGTGCAGGGCCGGCGCAAGATCACCGGCATGATTAAAAGTGTAAATGAAAACGGAATCAGTATTGAGATGGATGGCGAGATTTTTGAAATACAGGCGGACAACATTGAACGTGCCCGTCTGGCGGAATAACAGAATTTTTGTATCAAGTGGAGTCAGGTAAATCCGATGAATAAAGAAATTTTAATGGTGGTGGATGTCGTCTCCAATGAAAAGGGAGTTAGCAAGGAGATCATCTTTGAGGCCATCGAGGCGGCATTGGCCAGTGCCACCAAGAAACGTAATCGTGAGGACATCGAAGCCCGTGTCGCCGTGGATCGCAAAACCGGCGATTATGAAACGTTTCGCCGCTGGGAAGTACTCGAAGACAGCACCGAACCACTGGAGTTTCCCACCCGGCAGGTGCGTTTGTCTGTAGCCCGCGAAAAAAATCCGGACATTCAGGCCGGCGGGTTCATTGAAGAGCCGATGCAGTCCGTTGAATTCGGACGCATTGCCGCCCAGACCGCCAAGCAGGTCATTGTGCAGAAAGTGCGTGAAGCCGAACGCGCGCAGATTATTGATGCCTACAAGGACCGGGTTGGCCAGATGGTCGGCGGTGTGGTCAAGCGGGTGGAACGCAGTGGTGTGATTCTGGATCTTGGCAATAATGCCGAGGCTTTTGTTCCGCGTGAATATATGATCCCGCGTGAAGCCGTGCGCCCGGGCGATCGCCTGCGCGCCTATCTGTATGAAGTCCGTTCCGAAGCGCGTGGTCCGCAACTGTTTCTGAGCCGTACTGCCCCGGAATTGCTGATTGAATTGTTCAAGCTCGAAGTGCCTGAAATTAACGAGGGCATGATCACCATTATCAATGGTGCGCGTGATCCGGGCGCCCGTGCAAAAATTGCCGTGAAAGCCAATGATCCACGCATCGATCCGATTGGTGCCTGTGTCGGCATGCGCGGATCGCGTGTGCAGGCCGTGTCCAACGAACTGGCTGGTGAACGCGTGGACATTATTCTCTGGGATGAAAATCCGGCCCAGTTTGTGATCAACGCCATGGCACCGGCCGAAGTCGCGTCTATTCTGGTGGATGAAGAAGCACACAGTATGGATGTCGCTGTGGATGAAGCCAATCTGTCGCAGGCCATTGGTCGTGGCGGACAGAACGTGCGTCTCGCCAGCGAACTGACACAGTGGGAACTGAATGTAATGTCAGTCGAGCAGGCCGATCAGAAAAACGAAGCGGAAACACAATCCCTGCAGAAAATGTTTATGGAGCAGCTGGATGTGGATGAAGAAGTCGCCATCATCCTGGTGCAGGAAGGGTTCTCCAGCATCGAAGAAGTCGCGTATGTTCCTGAAAACGAAATGCTGAAGATTGAAGAATTCGATGCGGAGTTGATCACGCAATTACGCGAACGTGCACGCGATGTCATGGTCACTCGCGCCATCGTCAGTGAAGAAAAGCTGGTCGACACCAAGCCGGCCGATGATTTGCTGAATATGGAAGGCATGGACGAGGAACTGGCCTATGAACTGGCCCGTCACGGGATCGTGACCATGGAAGACCTGGCCGAGCAATCAATTGATGATCTGATGCAAATCGAAAGTATGGATGAAGAACTGGCCGGCAAATTAATCATGACGGCACGCATTCCGTGGTTTGAAGGTGCTGAACAGAAGACAGGAGACACCGCTGATGCCTGAGGTAACCGTCAGCCAATTTGCGGACACTGTCGGAATCTCCGTCGAACGGCTGCTGGTGCAGCTTGATGAGGCAGGGTTCACGGGCAAATCTGCCGGTGACATGATCACCGATGAGGAAAAAACGGAACTGCTGAGTTACCTGCGCCGCAAGCATGGGAAAAATGATTCTGCAGAACCCCGCAAGATCACCCTGAAGCGCAAGACGGTCAGCGAGATCAAGGTGCCACTGGCCTCGGCAGGACGTGGCAAGAACCGCTCCAAGACGGTGGCGGTTGAAGTACGCAAGAAACGTACTTACGTCAAACGCAGTGTTATAGAAGAATCCCATGCCGCAGAGGCAGCCCGTGTTGAAGCTGAACGTGAAGCGCAGGAACAGGCTGCCAAAGCTGCTGTTGCAGCGCTGGAGCATGAAGCGAAGAAGCACCCCTCTCCGGTTGTAACAGAAGCGGCCCCGGCAGGGCCGGAAGTGATTGAATCCGCAGTTGTGACTCCCGCACCTGAGCCAGTGGTTGTGGCGCGTGAACCAGTCAAACCCGTCAAGGAAGAAAAATCACATGGCTTCAAAAAAGGCGGGGCAGATGACAAGCACGGTAAACATGGCTGGCAGGAATTACATGTGGCCTCCGAGAAATCCGGACGCCGCAAGAAACGCCAGAAGTCCAAACCGGTGCTGAAACCGCTTGCTCCCCAACATGGGTTTGAAAAACCGACTGCACCCATCGTTAGAGAGGTACACATTCCGGAGAGTATTACCGTAGGTGAACTGGCACAGCGCATGTCGGTGAAAGCTAATGAAGTGATCAAACTGCTGATGGGACTGGGCAGTATGGCCACCATCAACCAGATGATTGATCAGGAAACAGCCTCCATCGTAGTTGAAGAAATGGGGCATGTGCCGAAGCTGCTGAAAGAGAATGCACTGGAAGAGGAAGTCATGCAGTCGGCACAGCATGAAGGTGACGCTGTGCATCGCGCACCGGTGGTCACCATTATGGGTCATGTCGATCATGGCAAAACGTCTCTTCTCGATTATATACGCCGCACCCAGGTAGCAGCCGGTGAAGCCGGCGGTATCACCCAGCACATCGGTGCTTACAGCGTTGTGACCGACAAGGGCCGGATTACATTTCTGGATACACCGGGTCATGCGGCATTCACGGCCATGCGTGCACGCGGCGCCAAGGTGACGGACATCGTCGTGATCGTTGTCGCGGCTGATGACGGTGTAATGCCGCAGACCGAAGAAGCGGTTCAGCACGCGAAAGCAGCCAAGGCCCCGGTGATAATTGCGATTAACAAGATCGACAAGCCCACTGCTGATCCGGATCGTATCAAGCATGAACTCGCCAAGTTTGAAATCATTCCGGAAGACTGGGGTGGTGATACGCAATTTGTAAAAGTGTCTGCCAAAACCGGCGAAGGTATCGATAACCTTCTGGAGCGCATCCTGTTGCAAGCGGAAGTACTCGAACTCAAGGCCATGATGACCGGGCCGGCCAGCGGTGCGGTGATTGAATCACGCCTCGACAAGGGCCGTGGCCCGGTGGCGACTGTACTGGTGCAGAATGGTGAATTGAAGAAAGGCGATGTCGTGCTGAGTGGTTATGAATTTGGCCGTGTACGTGCCATGCTCGATGAAAATGGCAGGGAATTGCAGTCGGCCGGTCCGTCAACGCCGGTGGAAATCCTGGGGCTTTCAGGTACGCCCAACGCCGGTGATGAAATGGTGGTGGTGCCGGATGAAAAGAAAGCCCGCGAAATTGCACTGTTCCGTCAGGGCAAATACCGAGAAACCAAACTCGCGCAGCAGCAGGCGACCAAGCTGGAGAACGTGCTGTCACAGATGGGTGAAGGCCAGGCGGTTGTACTGAATGTGGTGGTCAAAGCGGATGTGCAGGGTTCTTCCGAAGCCATCGTTCAGGCCTTGACCGGTTTGTCCAATCCTGAGGTCACTGTGAATGTGGTTGCCAGCGGTGTCGGTGGCATTACTGAATCCGATATCAATCTGGCCATGGCTTCAAAAGCCGTCGTAGTCGGTTTTAATGTGCGTGCTGATGCGTCAGCCCGCAAGCTCGTGGATGAGGAAGGTATCGATCTGCGGTATTACAGTGTGATTTATGATCTGGTGGATGACATCAAGAAAGCCATCAGCGGCATGCTCGAGCCGGAAATCCGGGAAAGTATCATCGGTATTGCCGAGGTCAAGGAAGTGTTCCGTTCGCCCAAGTTCGGCGACATCGCCGGCTGTATTGTCACGACGGGCGTGGTGAGACGCAGTAATCCCATTCGTGTGTTGCGCGACAACGTCGTGATTTTTGAGGGTGAGCTCGAGTCTCTGCGCCGCTTCAAGGATGATGTGAGCGAAGTCAAATCAGGCACGGAATGCGGTATCGGCGTCAAAAACTATAACAACGTACAGCCGGGTGATCAGATCGAAGTCTTTGAACGCGTGAAAGTCAGTCGTTCTGTTTAACAGGTTTTTAATATGCCGAGAGAATTCAGCCGCAGCAAGCGCGTGGCGGATCAGATCCAGCGTGAAATTGCCGTGCTGGTGCAGAGGGAAATCCGCGATGAAACACTGGGCATGGTGACCATATCCAACATCGATATCAGCCCGGACCTCAAAAACGCGAAAATCCTGTTTACCTGCATCGGCAATTCAGCCAGCACCCGGCAGGTATCCGATAAACTCAATGAACATGCCGGGCCTTTCCGTCATGCTCTTGCCCATGTCCTGACCATGCGCTCCGTGCCGAAGATCCATTTCGAATACGATCACACGCTGGATCGGGCCAATCGCCTCACCTCGCTAATCGATTCACTGCATGTGCCAGCGGATCCGGCAGAGAAAAACGGCAACTCGCACTGACCGTTTATGGCAAGACGTTCTAAAAACAAAGGACGCAACGTCCACGGGATACTATTGCTGGACAAGCCGGCCGGTATAACGTCAAACCAGGCGTTGCAGCAGGTCAAACATCTTTTTCAGGCGCGCAAGGCCGGGCACACCGGCAGTCTGGATCGTCAGGCGACAGGCCTGTTACCTCTTTGCCTCGGTGAAGCAACCAAATTTTCCGGTTATCTGCTTGATGCAGACAAGGAATATGTGGCCCTCTGTACGCTGGGGGTGCAGACCAGTACCGGTGATGCGGAAGGCAATGTGTTGCATACGATCCAGGTCCCGCCCCTGACTAAGGACGCAATGACTTCAATACTGGAGGAGTTCAAGGGTGTGATTACCCAGGTCCCACCGATGCATTCGGCGTTGAAACACCAGGGCCAGCGTTTGTATGAACTGGCCTATCAGGGCATCGAGGTGGAACGGGCTCCACGCGCCGTGACCATCCATGAACTGGAGTTATTGTCACTGACCAGTAATGAGTTTGAAATCCGGGTGCGTTGCTCCAAAGGCACCTATATCCGTACTCTGGCGGAGGACATCGGTAAACGCATCGGTTGTGGCGCGCATGTGAAGACACTGCGGCGTCTTGCTGCCGGGCCATTCCGTGCGGAACAGATGATTACCCTGCCGGATCTGCAGAAACTGGCTGAAACCGGACTCGAAGCGCTGGATCAACACCTGCTGCCCATGGATTATGCCTTGCATCATGTGGCGGAGATCGAAGTCAGCCCCAGTCTGGCGTTTTACCTGGGCCAGGGGCAGGCGGTCATCGTGCCCCATGCACCTACTGAAGGGCTGGTGCGGATGTATGACAAGCAGAAACGCTTTCTGGGTGTAGGCGAGGTGCTGGATGATGGCCGGATTTCGCCGCGCCGTCTGGTGCTGGCAGGCAACGGATCTGCATGAAAATAGATGTCCTAAATTCTTGTCCGTGGCAGGGTGCGCGGGTACAATACGCGCCACTTTAAAAGACAGCGGCATATCAGGAGCACGTATTTTATGGCATTAAGTAATCAGCAAAAGGCTGAAATAGTTAAAGATTATCAGGTCGGGAAAGAGGACACCGGTTCCGCCGAAGTACAGGTGGCGCTGCTGACAGCGCGTATCACCGATCTTTCTGAACATTTCAAGACCCATGAAAAGGACCATCACTCCCGCCAGGGGCTGCTCCGGATGGTCAACCAGCGCCGCAAGCTTCTGGATTACCTGAAAACCAAGGACCTGAACCGCTACCGTGATCTGATCGGCCGCCTGGGTCTGCGTAAGTAAACCACGATTTCCAGTTTTTCACTCGAGACATACCCCGCCATGTATTGCGGACTCCAGTGTTCAGTTCATTCTGAAATGCTGTCGCGGTTTGCTCTCATGTCTGCACGTCAATAACAAGGTATTGAACCATGACTATCGTACGCAAAGAATTTCAATTCGGTGACCATAAGGTCGTTCTGGAAACCGGCAAGATTGCCCGTCAGGCCAGTGGTGCCGTGATGGTTTCCATGGGGGACACCGTAGTTCTGGTGACCTGCGTGGCTGCCAAAGAGGCCGATCCGGACCGCGACTTTTTTCCGCTGACCGTCGATTATCAGGAACGCACCTATGCCGCAGGAAAAATCCCCGGCGGCTTCTTTAAACGGGAAGGTCGTCCCAGTGAAAAAGAAACCCTGACCTCCCGCCTGATTGATCGCCCGCTGCGCCCGCTGTTCCCCGAAGGTTTCATCAACGAAGTTCAAATCATTGCCACTGTCATGTCCCTGGATCCGGACATCGATCCGGATATTCCCTCCATGCTCGGTGCCTCGGCCGCAGTGGCCGTATCCGGTGTGCCATTTAATGGCCCGATGGCCGCAGCCCGTGTGGGTTATAAAAACGGCCAGTACATTCTGAATCCGTCGTTCTCACAGCTCAAGGATTCACAACTGGATCTCGTGGTGGCCGGTAACCGCACGTCAGTGTTGATGGTTGAATCGGAAGCCAAGGTATTGTCAGAAGAAGTCATGCTGGGCGCCGTGATGTTTGGTCACACCCAGTTCCAGGTGGCGATTGATGCCATTGATGCCTTTGCCAAGCAGGCGGCGACAAAATGGGACTGGCAGCCGGCAGCAAAAGACGAATCCCTCAAGAATGAAGTGGCATCACGTTGTACCGATTTACTGCGCGAAGCCTATTCCATCAAGGACAAACTCAGCCGCAAGGAACGTATCAGCGAAATTCGCAAGGATGTGGTGCAGGCCATGACGGAAACAAAAGATAGCTCAGCACCGAAGTGGGGTGAAACCCATATCAAGGCTGCAATCGAAGATCTGGAAAGCCATATCGTCCGCAGCAGCATTATTTCCGGTGAAAGCCGTATTGATGGACGCGATTTCAAATCCATCCGTCCGATCAGTGTCGAAGTCGGTGTGCTGCCCCGTACTCACGGCTCCGCCTTGTTTACGCGCGGCGAGACGCAGGCACTGGTGGTTACCGCGCTGGGAACTGAACGCGATGCACAGATCATTGATGCCATCGAAGGCGAACGCCGTGAACCGTTCATGCTGCACTATAATTTCCCGCCGTTCTGCGTCGGTGAAACCGGCCGTGTCGGCAGTCCGAAACGCCGCGAGATCGGCCATGGCCGTCTGGCCAAGCGTGGCATCGTCGGTGTGATGCCGAATCTGGAAACCTATCCCTATACCATTCGTGTCGTTTCTGAAATTACCGAATCCAACGGCTCCAGTTCCATGGCCAGCGTTTGCGGCACCAGTCTGTCCCTGATGGATGCCGGTGTGGCCATCGGCGCGCCGGTGGCGGGCATTGCCATGGGTCTCATCAAGGAAGGCGACAAGTTTGTGGTGTTGTCCGACATCATGGGGGATGAAGATCACCTCGGTGATATGGATTTCAAGGTGGCCGGCACCGCCAACGGTGTTACTGCATTGCAGATGGACATCAAGATTGATGGTATCACCAAAGAGATTATGGAAGTGGCGCTGGCCCAGGCCCGCGAAGGCCGTTTGCACATTCTTGAAAAAATGAATGCCGTGATTTCCGCGCCGCGTGGCGAGATGTCTGAATACGCGCCGCGCATCACCACCATCAAGATCCATCCGGACAAGATCCGTGATGTGATCGGCAAGGGCGGTGCAGTCATACGCGCCATTACGGAAGAAACCGGCACCACCATCGATATCGATGATGACGGCACCGTGAAAATTGCCGCTGTCGACAAGACCGCCGGTGAAGCTGCACGCAAGCGTATCGAGCAAATCACTGCTGAAATCGAAGTCGGCAAGATTTATGAAGGCCGTGTCGCCAAGTTGATGGATTTCGGCGCATTCGTGAACATCCTGCCGGGCAAGGACGGTCTGGTGCATATTTCCCAGATTTCCGAAGAGCGTGTTGAGAATGTCAGCGACAAGCTTTCCGAAGGCGATATGGTCCGCGTCAAGGTCCTGGAAATCGACAAACAGGGCCGTGTGCGTCTCAGCATGAAGGCCGTCAACGGCGGGTAATGCTTTACTGACTTTTATCAAAAAAAAGGGCCTATGGCCCTTTTTTTGTGCCTGTGGAAACCCGACCGCATAGATCGGGCGTTAATAGCTTATATCCATGCCGGCTGTGATGCGGTTACACTTTCGGCATGGGTGATCTGACTGATGAAACACTGATGCTGCACTACCGGGACGGGGATGCCCGGGCATTTGAGGAACTCTATACCCGGCATCGGGGCGGGCTTTACCGCTATTTTCTGCGCTTGTGTCGCGATTCCGGCATTGCGGAAGACCTGTATCAGGGGGTGTGGATGAAAGTCATTGCGGCACGCGAACGTTATGAAGTGAAGGCCAAATTCACCACCTGGCTTTACCAGATGGCGCATAATCATTTTGTCGATCATTACCGCAAGCATGCTGCATCCCGATCCGGCCAGAACGTCGATGAACAGGAACTGGAAAATATTGCGGACAATCCGGCGCAGCAACCGGAACAGCAGCTTGAAGCTCAGGAGCAGGCACAGCAATTGCGGAAATTGATTCACCAGTTACCGGAAGAACAACGTGAAGCATTTTTACTGCGTGAAGAGAGCGGACTGAGTGTTGCAGAAATTGCCGAGGTGACCGGCGTGAATGTTGAAACCGCAAAAAGCCGGTTGCGCTATGCCGTGAACCGTTTACGCAAGAGTCTGAATCATGAGTGACGAAAAAGACAAACAGGTGCTGGACGATTATCTGAAAAGTGGCTCGCCACTTTCACGGCGCTATCATGCCGGGGTGCAGGAAGAGCCGCCTGCGCATCTGGACGCTGCGATTCTGGCTGCGGCCACCAAAGCCGTTACCTCCAAACCCTCGGGTGGACATCAATGGTATGTACCGTTATCGCTGGCGGCAATTGTCGTGATCAGTTTCGGTCTCGTGTTTCGTGTTTATCAATCGGTTCCGCAGCCGGAACCGGAACTCGCAGCGCCCGCTGCGGAAGAATTCTTGCTGAAAGATGGACCTTCTGAGGATGCTGCCATTGAGTCCGCCAAATCCAGAAGTGTTGAAACGCAGGTGCAGCAGTCACGGGAATACAGTGCTGATGATTCAGCGGCAAGACTTAAAAAGGAACGCATGGAAGAGAGTGAATTACGCCGTGATGCGCCTTCGGCAGAAGCGGATTATTCAGCAATGCCAGCAGAATCAGCAGCGGGCGCAGCCGCTTTGTCAGCACCAGAACCGGCACCGCAGCCCATGACTGCGCCCGTGACAGGAGAACTGGATGAACTCGCCACTACAGCCGAACGCAAACAATTACCGCCGCAACAATGGTTCGAGATCATCAATCAATTGTGGTTTGATGGTGACGAGGAAGGCGCCATCAACGCCACCAAACGTTTTCTGGAAGCCTATCCCGATTATCCGCGGGATGAACTGAAGAAAATGCTGCCGCAGGATATGGATTTATCGAAGCTTTCAGAATAGAGAAAAGTTTGTCCCTAATTTTCAGTAACTGTCCAATGACGAGCGAAGTGAGGAACGACCTTGAGCGACTTGTTAGGTGTGCACCTATCTGCACTGACGTGGCCGAGTGTTTATAAGTGTTCATCGGCTTCGGCGAGACTGATACGCGCCTCTTGTGAGAAACGATATAATGAAAATCCGAGAAATATAGTGGCAACTACGAATAAAAATGGAGCACCATAGGCGTGGTGGAATCTGAAAAACGCGGCTAAAAATAAAATGCCAAGAAGCACTGTAGCACAAAGGCCACTGTATAATGCCGCAAGGATGCCACTATTAAGAAAATGCGCACGGCGCCTCAAACGCTCAAGATCATCTTTGAGATGCGCGCGCGCTGGGTCACCTTCAGGTATCGCGTTAATAGTTTGTACGCGCTGCATAATATTCGATAGCCTCGAAGCCATGAGCGATAGATATCCAGCAATTGCACCAAGGAAGAAGGTGGGAGCTATCGCTTGCGAGAAGATTTCAGACAAATGCTTCGCATCGGGGATGAAATCAAGCATTTTGGATTCTCCTTTTATCGGTTCCGTCTAACTGTCTTTTGCATAGTGCATACCTAACCAGGTGTTAGGGAGCCAAAAGCTCCATAAGCATATATAGGGGATTTGGATGGACATCTTGAAAATCTCCTTATTATCAAATGACTAGGTAACTGTAACGGATCTTGTTTCTGATATCCAGCCGGCTCCTTTGAAGTGCAGGGATGCACGAATACCGCGATTGCAGGGATGCAAAAGAGCAGTGAGCTGTTTTCAATATCATTTTTATTTGACTCCCATATTGAGCGGGTTCTGAAAATTTTGCCAGGCAGTCATATATGGGAGCTTTACATCCAGTTTTGCATATTTTTCTGAATTACAGTGGTCATAATGTCAAAAATCTACTGAATGCGATTACATGAAATCTGAAACAGATTGCTATTCTGATTCCAGACTGAACACCATCACCTCATCACCCACCGGGTAACCGAACAGGGAGTTTCCACCCGCGGCAACGGCAATATATTGTTTGCCGTTGATGGCATAGGACACCGGCGGGGCATTCACGCCGAATTCTGATTTGTATTGCCACAGGCGTTCACCGGTTGCAGCATTGAAGGCATTGAAAAAGCCATTGCCTTCCCCGGTAAAAACCAGATTACCTGCAGTGGCGATGCTGCCGCCGACCATCGGGTCATCAATGTTCTGCTGCCAGAGAATTTTTCCGGTGGTGGTTGAAATTGCGGTGAAATTGCCCCAGTCATCTTCATCGGCTTGCCGGAAAAAAGTATAACTTTGCCACGGCTTGCCCGGTTCCGGATCCAGCTTGCGTGAGAAAAACAATGAAGGCTGATATATGCCCGAGATAAACACCGCATCCAGTTCCGGATGATAGGCCACGGGTGACCATGAACTGGCGCCCAATGTACCGGGCACGATGCGCACACCATCTTCCGTAGGTTTGGCGAACAGATTTTCCTGCTGGATAAAAGCATCGGACCGCAGCAGTAATTCTCCGGTCATGCGATCATGAATATAAAACCAGCCAAGTTTGCTGGCCTGTCCGACGGCCTTGATGATTTTGCCGTCTTTTTTGAAATCAAATAACACGGGCGGGCTGGCGATATCGTAACCCCAGCGATCATGCGGCACTTGTTGATAATGCCATTTTATTTCACCCGTATTGGCATCGAGTGCGATAAGACTGACCGTGTGGAGATTATCGCCGGGACGGGTAGTGTCATCCATCTGCGGTGAAGGATTGCCGGTGCCGAAATAAATCAGTCCCAGATCCGGATCAACAGCAGGCGTGGTGTAAATCGAACCGCCGCCATAACGCCAGGTATCTGCATATTTTTCAAAATCGGCCTGTTCATCGGCAATGTCCCGATGCAGGAGTTCGCCATCCGGTGTTGTTTCGCGCCAGGCACCTTCCCAGCCGGATTCCGGCACGGTGTACCAGCGCCAGTGTTCTTTTCCTGTTTCTGCATCATAGGCGACGATGAATCCACGCAAACCATGACCGCCACCTGATAGTCCCCCAACCGAAAGGATGTGATCGCCATCTTCTTCAAATTCCATGTGCAATCCATAACCCGCACCACTGATCCCGACAAATAGTTTACCGTCATAAATCTGCGGGGCGAGATTGGCGGTATAACCGGTTTGTCCGGTTTGTACGGCGCCATCAAGTTCTTTCACGCCCAGCAGCGGTTCGAGTAATTCAGCTTTGCCGGCATGGGGATCAGTGATGGGAATGTCCCAGAGCACTTTGCCGTTGTCCTGGTCAAGTGCAATCAGGCGGGCATCAATCGTGGCGATATACACTTTGCCGTGTCCAACAGCCACGCCACGATTGGCCGGCCCACAACAGAAATCTTCACTCTCGAGTTTGTGCCGATAGTGCCAGAGGGCCTTGCCGGATGCGGCATCCAGCGCGATCACGTCATTAAAGGGCGTGCTGATATACATCACACCATTTACGATGATCGGTGAAGCCTGAAAGGTGCCGACTTTGCCGGTGTGATAACGCCAGACGAGTTTCAGATTTTGAATGTTACCGGTATTGATTTGATCCAGCGGGCTGTAGCGTTGATTGGTGTAATCACGTCCATAGTAGGGCCAGTCGGAATCCTGATTTGTATTTGTCCCGTCATTTGCGTAAGTTAGTGCAGCGGGGGCAAAACAGAACAGGTAAAAGAGCGTGTTGTGTAGTGAAGTCAGGGCAGATTTCAGTAAAGACATAAGCCAATATTATTCTTGTTCTATACAGCGGTTGACGACAGTCCTGACATTATAACGCTATCAGTACAGCACAGTTAGCCGAAATAATCCTATACCCTCTATGGTTATATTTTTCAGAAGCCTGGTTGTATTGGGCACATTGACGCTTACCTACGGTTGCGGGAAATCTGCCGACGACTATTTCCCTTTCGATGAGGGCCGTTACTGGCGCTACAGCATGGTATACCACACCATGGACGGAACGTTTAAGGGCGTGTATGCCGCCGAAAATCTGCCTCCGCAGAAAGATCATGATCAAATTTATTATGTACGCCGGCTGCTGGATGGTTCCTATAATTATTTCCAGGAGGATGATACCGGTCTGAAACTCGTACGCCGGGAAAAGACTGTGGATCTTGACACAGAGTTTAACGACAGTGGCCGCTATCTATTCCGTTATCCCCTGGAAGAGGGGGCTGAATGGGAAGAGGTGATAACATCCAAGGCCCTGATTAAAACCGGGCCGCCGCAGAAAACGGAATTTCATATTACGGCAAGAGTTCCGGTAACGGTGCGGATTGAATCCATGAACGACACAATTAATGTGCCCGCCGGAAAGTTTACAGATTGTATGCGGGTACATTTCAAGGGCGATGGTTTTGTCAATGCAGGTAATTACGTGGGTAAAACCATTGTGCGTATTGAGGAGACCAACTGGTATGCACCGGGAATAGGGCTGGTAAAGTCGGTGCGTGAAGAGTCCACGAAAAGCAAAGCACTGGATAAGGGGGAAATCACTCTTGAACTGGAATATTACAGACGTTGATTGATGGCCTGAATGACAGGACTAGTCAAGTTTCTGCCGTAACTCCGCAACTTTAGTGACCGTCCATTGGCCTACCTGATTCACGATGGCCAGTCCAAACAGTGTGAGGACTGCAACCAGAAATTGATTGTCAGCATGAAAATAGGCATAGATACCGCCACCTACAATCAGAACAAACATAAGCCAGTCCAGTGTCTGGATCAGTAAAATCGTGGTTTTAACTGTGGTTTTCGCCATAATCGTTTGAGTATAGTCTCAAGCATGAGGTAATGTCAGTCCCGCTGAAGGTTTGTTCCGGGTTTGATTAGTCGTTGTTCCGTCACGATCATGTCCACCAGCACATCAGATTCATCTACGGGAAGTTCAGGCACCATCTGGCATTCAAAACCAATGGCAATCTTCTGCGGCCCCGGATGTGAGGCAAACCAGCGGTCATAATATCCGCGTCCATAACCGATACGCTGCCCGGTAGCGGTAAAGCCCAGGCCCGGCGTGATGACCACATCAAATGATCCGGCATAAGGACGATCTCCGGCCGGACTGAGGATGCCCAGCTCTCCGGGCACGAGCTCTTCCCAGCGTGTGAATGGTATGGCGACCATGGTTTTGGAGGGCAGGATTTTGGGGACGGCCAGTACCTTTCCCTGGGCCAGAAAATGCTTCAGTAAATCATGCGTATGTACTTCATTTCCATAGGAAATAAATATGAATATCGCCCTGGCATCCATCACCTCCTGCAGTTCCAGCACCCGGCGGGTGATAGCGGCGGAGGCTGCCTCACGTTCCGGCCCTGAAAGGATGGCCCGGATCTGCTTTAATGAGGCCCGTGTAGAGGCTTTGCGGGCAGCGAGTGTGGTGTGGTCCAATATTCCCCCAATGCGGGTAATTATCTTTCTTTTTCAGGGTTTTCCCGTACAATATGCGCCTTTTTCGGGCGGCCATATTGCCGCTGGATTTTAATGATTCGAGTCTACGAGGTCACGAACTGAATGGTCACAATTCGATTATCACGGTCAGGCGCCAAGAAACGGCCTTTTTACTACATTGTGGTAACGGACAGCCGCAACAAGCGCGACGGGCGTTCCATCGAGCGTCTGGGCTTTTACAATCCGGTCGCAACCGGTGGCGAACAGAAGTTGAATATTGATAAAGCGCGCGTGGATTACTGGGTTTCCAATGGGGCCCAGCCGTCTGAACGCGTTGCCAAACTGCTGAAGGATTTTTCCGCAGCTGCATAAGGCGCTGCGAGGACGGCCGTTGACCGTAAAGCGTAACGGTCATCCCGGTTGAATCGGCCCGATATGCAGGATCAGAAATCCCGTATTCCTGTAGGCAGAATCGCCGGACCTTACGGTATCAAGGGATGGCTGAAGATTGTTTCTTACACACGGCCCCCTGAAAATATATTGAGATACTCGCCCTGGCAGTTGCAGCAGGGAAACCGGGAGCAGGTGTTTAAAGTCAGGGACGGCAAAAAACATGGCAAGGGGCTGGTTGCCCTGCTGGAAGGGATTAGCAGTCGGGGTGAAGCAGAACAGCTCAAAAGCATGGAAATTCTGATTGAGCGTTCACAGTTGCATGCGTTACTGGCAGATGAATATTACCAGCATGATTTGCTGGGTAAGCAGGTCATTAACCGGCAAGGCACTGTACTCGGTACAGTGAAAGAGTTTCTGGATACCGGCGCCAATGAAGTGCTGGTGGTACAGGGTGGGGAGAAGCATTTGATTCCCTGGGTCCGTGACAGGTATATCAGTGAGGTCGACATGGAACAAGGCATTATCCATGTGGACTGGGATCCGGAATGGAGTGCAACGCAATCATGAAGCAATTTGCGGTGATTACGCTGTTTCCGGAAATGCTCGATGCGGTGATGGATTTCGGTATTACGGCCCGGGCACTGGATGCAGGCCTTATTGATGTAAAAACCTGGAACCCGAGGGATTTTACGGAAGATAACCGCCGCACAGTGGATGACCGGCCTTACGGGGGCGGTCCCGGCATGGTAATGATGGTGCCGCCGTTGGCAAAGACCATCGAAGCAGCACGGAACGCGTTGCCAAATGATACAAAAGTGATTTATCTGTCGCCCCAGGGCAAACGCCTGGATCAGGCGGGGGTGATGCAACTGGCAGCAGAAGAGAACCTGATTCTGCTGTGTGGCCGGTATGAAGGGATTGATGAACGGATTATTGAAAGCCACGTGGATGAGGAATGGTCCATCGGGGATTATGTGTTAAGCGGCGGTGAACTGGCCGCGATGGTGTTGATCGATGCCATCACACGGACGTTACCCGGAGCATTGGGGCACGAAGATTCAGCGCGGGAAGATTCATTTATTAACGGACTGCTGGATTATCCGCATTATACGCGACCGGAAGAGGTTTCCGGACAGCGGGTACCGGACATCCTGATGGGTGGTGACCATGCGAAGATCCGCCGCTGGCGGTTGCAGCAGGCATTGGGGCGCACCTGGTTACGCCGTCCGGATTTACTGGAAACACTGGAACTGGATGCAGAGCAGTCGGCCTTGCTTGAGGAATTCAGGCAGAGCTATGAACAAGGCAGCAAATTAAAAGACAACTGAATACGACTATTTACTTCTGGAGCAGCAGACATGGCGAACATTATTGAACAACTTGAAAAGGAAATGATGAAACCGGCAGTGCCGGATTTCCGCCCCGGTGACACCGTCATCGTTGATGTGAAAGTCAAGGAAGGTGACCGTGTGCGTTTACAGGCCTTTGAAGGCGTTGTGATTGCCAAAAAGAGCCGTGGCCTGAATTCTTCTTTTACCGTGCGCAAGATATCGTATGGTGAAGGCGTGGAACGCGTGTTCCAGACCCACAGTCCGACTGTGGCGGAAATCAAGATCAAACGCCGTGGTGATGTACGTCGCGCCAAGCTCTACTACATGCGTGATCGTGCCGGCAAATCCGCCCGCATCAAGGAAAAAATCAACATTACGGAATAATCTGAAAAGGCCCGCAGATGCGGGCCTTGTTATTTGTGCCTCTCAAAATCAGGGACGGGTTGTATACTCTTGCGGATATGGATAAACGTCCTGAATTGCCCTCTGACATGGAAACGGCATTGGCCGGATTCCTTGACCGGTTGTGGATGGAACGTGGCGTCAGTGAAAATACGCTGGCCGCGTATCGCAGTGACCTGCAGGATTTTGCCACCCGGTTGCATAAAAAGGGCATTTCCTTGCATCAGGCACAGGATGCTGATCTGCGTGCCTATCTCGGCAGTTTCAAAAACGTTTCTGCACGTACACTGGCCCGACGTCTTTCCAGTCTGCGCCGCTTTTATGGCGATCAGGTGCGGGAAGGTTATATGCAGCATGATCCCAGTACCCGCATTGAAGCGCCGCGCATTGGCCGGCCGTTGCCCAAGTCATTAACGGAAGCGGAAGTCGAAGCCTTGCTCGCCGCTCCGGATGTGGAAAGCGATCTGGGATTGCGTGATCGCGCCATGCTGGAAGTGTTGTATGCCACCGGGCTGCGCGTTTCCGAACTGGTCGGTCTGACGCTTACGCAAGTCAATCAACGGCAAGGTCTGGTGCGCGTTACCGGGAAAGGCGGCAAGGAACGGCTGGTGCCACTGGGAATTGAATCCCTCGACTGGTTGCAGCGCTATTTCAAAAACAGCCGTCCCAATCTCATCGGTAATAAAACCCCGGATGCCGTATTCCCGAACCGGCGCGGGGATGCCATGACCCGGCAGGCGTTCTGGCATTTAATCAAACGCTATGCCGTGATTGCGGGCATCAACAAGCCGCTGTCACCCCACGTGTTAAGGCATGCGTTTGCCACACACCTGCTGAATCATGGTGCTGATCTGCGTGTCGTGCAGATGCTGCTGGGGCACAGTGATATTTCCACGACGCAAATCTATACTCATGTAGCACGGGAGCGTCTCAAGAGTCTGCATGCGGCGCATCATCCCAGGGCGTGAGTGGAATTCAGGGTCTGTCATTTCGAGCCTTGTCCAGAGCGTAGCGAGGGAGCAGCGAGAAACCCCGTTTTACAGATCTGTTCATTAATTATCAGACAAAAATGGAGACTGATACATGAAAAGGAACATGATATGGACAATAGTATTATTGTGGGCGACTTTCGTCCCATCCACAAATGGAGAAGTTTACAAATGGGTGGATGAGAACGGCCGTACACATTATGGAGAAAAGCCGCCGGCCGCCGATGCTGAAGAGATGAAAATAAAATCGTCGGCATCCCCGGCTGATTCATCCGGAAAATCACCGGAAGAGATCAATGCTGAGCGCGAGCGATTGCTCAAGGTCTATGAAGAGGAACGTCAGCAAAAGGAGGAAGAAAAACTTGAGCAGGAAAATAGGCAGGCGGAACTCAGGGAAAAATGCATGGAACTGGAGAACAAACTGCAGGATATGAAGGAGGGTGGAGCTCAATATTACCGGGTGGATGAGTCAGGTAAACGCCAGTATGTCAGCGATGAAGAACTGCAGAAGCGAATCCAGACGATGCAAGAACTCTATAACAAGGAGTGTTAAGCAGGATCAAAGTACTAAAGTGAATTTATCCACTGGCCTCATCCGGCGGTACCGTGGCATAAACTTCTTCCAGTGTAGTGACGCCCTCAGCAATTTTCTGAGCCCCGCTGATGCGTAACTGACGCATGCCTTGTTTGATGGCGGCTGTTCTGATCTGCTCCAGATCGGCTTTGCCGGTAATCAACTGACGCAGTGATTTATCCACCGTCAGCGCTTCATAAATCGCCACACGTCCTCTATAACCGGTATGCCGGCATTCGTCACAACCCGCCGGGACAAATGTTTTCTCCGGCAGCTTTGATTTGGCCGGCGCCACCAGTTTGTCCCAGGCCGTGCGATCAATCGTCCCCGGTTTTTTACAATGGGGACACAGTGTGCGTAACAGACGTTGTGCCATCACGCCCAGCAATGTTGCGCCAATCAGAAAAGGTTGTGCCCCGATATCGATCAGACGGGTAATGGAAGACGGGGCATCGTTGGTATGCAGGCTGGACAAGACCAGATGCCCGGTGAGCGCCGCCTGTATGGCAATTTCCGCCGTTTCGTGATCACGGATCTCGCCTACCATTATAATGTCCGGATCCTGCCGCAATAATGTTCTGACCCCGGTAGCGAAAGTCACGCCAATATTGGTTTGTACCTGCATCTGGTTGAATTCAGGATCGACCATTTCTATCGGGTCTTCGATGGTGCAGATATTCAGTTCAGGACGGGACAGATATTTGAGCGCGGAGTAGAGCGTGGTGGTTTTCCCTGAGCCAGTGGGGCCGGTCACCAGAATCACCCCATGGGGATGATCCGTCATGGCCTCCCAGCATTTCTGATCATGCTTGGTGAAGCCCAGTTCGGAAAAACTTTTCATCAACATGTCCGGATTGAAAATGCGGATCACGAGTTTTTCGCCAAACGCCGTCGGCATGGTGGAGAGACGCATTTCCACCTCCTTGCCGGTTGGAGTTTTGGTTTTAATGCGGCCGTCTTGCGGGCGGCGTTTGTCGGTGACATCCATGCGACCCAGTGATTTCAGACGGCTGGCAATCGCTCCCATGATCACCATCGGAAATTCATGCACGGGTTGCAGCACGCCATCAATACGGAAGCGGATTTTGCCCTTGTCACGGCGTGGCTCAAGATGAATATCGCTGGCGCGTTGTTCAAATGCGTATTGCAACAGCCAGTCGACAATGCTGACGATATGCCGGTCATTGGCATCGGGCTCGCCCATCTTCCCGACTTCCACCAGTTGCTCGAAATTCTGGATTTTGGAGATGGTCTCATTAGCTTTATTTCTCACAGCTCCAAAGATGGAACGGCTGATCCCATAAAATTCAACCAGATACCGTTCGATATCTTTCGGATTGGCAATGACCCGCGTGATCTTGAGGTTGGCTATGCGGGACAATTCCGGCTCCCACGAGGTAATGAAGGGTTCACAGGTGGCCACCGTCAGTTCCTCAGCGGTCATGCCTACCGGCAGGATATTCAGGTTGGTGGCATAGGCCTGTGAAACCACGCCGGTGACGGTGTTAACGTCGATTTTAAGAGGGTCTATCCGCATATAGGGATAACCGGTTTTTTCCGCCAGCCATTGGGTGAGGCGTTCGAGCGTAAGAGGGTAAGCTGACTCGGTATTACTGCGCAGGTTCTGGTCCGCGATCAGAATCAGGGGATTAATCGTGATATCCGGCTTGCCGATCAGTTTGTGCAACTGGGCTTTTTGCTGTTCTGACAGGATTTTGTCCTGCACCAGCTGATTAACGACATAGTTGAAATCCAGCTTTCCTTCTGCGGCGAGTATGGTGGCAGAGCGTGGCATTTGTGGATTCCAGGCTTATTATGATGCCGGCCATTATAGATAATCCGCTCTTGCGGGAACAGACAATCTCTTGTCTTGTCTGATAACATGCTGTGCTCATACCTGTTAAGGTGCTCGTCTGTTTCTGATGCCGGAGCTGATTGATGAATATGTGCCGTAAGTTGGTCCTGTTTGTGTGCTGTCTGGCTGCTGGTTATGTACATGCAGACGCCAGCCCTGAAGAAGTGGAGCAGAATATTCGCGCCACCCTGCAAAAATTTGTGCCGGATGAACCGGTGACCCGGATCAGAAGCACGCCTTTTGAAAATATGTACGAAGTAGTGCTCGGACCCAATGTGATTTATATGTCCGGTGACGGCCGTTATATTTTCAAGGGTGATCTCCTGGACATGAACGCGCGTGAAAATGTGAGTGAAAATGAACGCGCGGAAGCACGCAAGCAGATCTTTGCCGGGTTGTCGCAGGAACAGTTTATTGAGTTCAGCCCGGAACAGCCGCGCAATATTATTTATGTATTTACCGATATTGACTGCGGTTATTGCCGGAGATTACACCGCGATGTTGAGGTATTAAATGAAAACGGACTTGGTGTGCGGTATCTGGCTTATCCGCGTGGCGGTATCGGCTCACCCGCCTTCGACAAAATGGAGGCAGTATGGTGTGCGGATGATCGCCGGCAGGCGCTCACCGATGCAAAAAACGGCAGGGAATTTACTTCAAAGCAATGTCCCAACCCGGTGGCCAGTGAATATGAATTGGGCCAGCGGTTCGGGGTTCGTGGCACGCCTGCGATTTACACCCAGGATGGAGAGGAACTTTCCGGCTACATGCCGCCAGATGAACTGCTGAAAATGGTCAACAAATGACAAAACCGGATTACTGCCATTCTATTGTTTGCAGTACCGCGGTGGTTACAGTGCCATCTTCCTTGTGCTCAACCTTTACCGGCAGGTAATTCTGATCCGGGGCACACCAGATCGTAATTTGCTTGTCCTTCACGGACGGATTGCTCTGCAACTTTAATGTTTGCAGTTCCCCCAGTGCTGTTTTGACTTTTTCATCACCAAGCCGGCTGAAATCATACTGCTTCATTTTGCCGCCATCGGCTATGTGATAGGTGACCGGAAACCGGTTGCCGGCGGCATTCAGCATGATGGCATACTGGTAAAGCAGTTTATCCAGTGTTCCTTCGGGTAATGGCAACTCGAGATCCCGGTCACGCACCTTGTGCAGGGTGCGACGGTTTTCCCAGTCAAACCTGATTTCGACATTGCGGTTTTTTTTGCCTCGGGTCCGGCTGTAGGTGTAGTAGAGCGGGCGTGGAATTCCGTTGCTGGTTGTCCATTCTGATCGTTCGACAATATGGTCCTTGTGCAGCAGGGCGACGAGCCCGACAGTTTGGGTAATGGATAAATAGGCATAATGATTATCGGCAATCCTGCTCATTTCCCTTTCCATGGTGGCAATTTCAATCCCGCCGCTATGAAGTTTGTAGGTGGCTTTGAAGAGTGGCGGCGGGTTCCCGTCTGCCTGCACCGGGATGGCGGCAGAGCCAAGTACAGCCATGAGCAGCAATATCAATCCGGGTCTGTGCATAGTCGAATATGAGACAGGCTAAATATGATAAGATTCATTCCCTGTATATATTACAGCCAGTTACAGGGTTAATTAAATCTGTCGTATGAAACTCACGTTTAAACCCGATGCGCATAAAAAGATTCTGGTGATAGGGGATCTGATCCTCGATCGCTATCTGCATGGTGAAACCACGCGCATATCTCCTGAAGCCCCGGTCCCTGTGGTGTTAATCCGGCATACCGAAGAGCGTCCGGGCGGTGCGGCTAACGTGGCTCTGAACATTGCCAGCCTGGGCATGAATGTGACATTGCTTGGATTGACCGGAGACGATCCGGCATCAGATACACTGGTGAATTCGTTAAGCGGCCATGGTGTGGAATGTGTGTTTGTCCGGCAGCCTGGGTTCCCCACCATCACCAAGCTGCGTGTGTTGAGCCAGCACCAGCAGTTAATCCGGCTGGATTATGAAGCCCGTTCCGATCTTGCAGAGGCTGATCGTCTGCAGCCGGATTTTAACCGGCTGGTCAGATTGGCAGATGTCGTGGTTCTTTCCGATTATGCCAAAGGCAGCCTGGCCAGGGTCAGTGAATATATTTCCACTTGTCGCACGTTGGGTAAAAAGGTGCTGGTGGATCCCAAAGGCAGTGATTTCAACCGGTACCATGGTGCAAATTTGCTGACGCCCAATCTGAAAGAATTTGAAAGTATCGTCGGCCGTTGCAAGGATGAACACGAACTGGTCGAGAAAGGACGTAATCTTTGCAAGCAGCTTGGACTTGAATCCCTGCTGGTGACACGAGGCGAACAGGGCATGACCCTGATTCAGCGTGAACAAGATACCGTGCATTTGCATGCCGAGGCGCGAGAGGTGTTTGATGTAACCGGAGCCGGCGATACCGTGATTGCCTCGCTGGCGGCGGCACTCACTGCCGGTTATGGATATGTCCAGGCAGCACAACTTGCAAACCGTGCCGCCGGTCTGGTGGTGGCCAAACTTGGCGCCGCGAGTGTGACTGTTGAAGAACTGAACGCTGTGCACACCGGCACTCATCTGGACAGTCCGCCTGTGCTCACGGAGACTGAATTACTGAAAGTTGTACACGCGATCCGGGCCCGTGGTGAAACCATCGTGATGACGAATGGCTGCTTTGATATTTTGCATGCTGGTCATGTTCATTATCTGGAACAGGCGCGGGCATTGGGGGATTATCTGATTGTCGCTGTCAATGATGATGATTCCGTGCAACGCCTCAAGGGCTCGGGACGTCCTGTCAATCCCTTGCAACAGCGTATGGCCGTGCTTGCAGCACTGAAGTCCGTGGATTATGTTGTCCCGTTTTCTGAAGACACGCCGGAACGTCTTATCAATGCAGTGCTGCCGGATATTCTTGTCAAAGGCGGGGACTACATGCCGGAACAGATCGCGGGAGCAAAAGCCGTGACCCGTAACGGGGGCAGCGTGCGCATCATTCCTTTACTCGGGAACTGTTCCACCACACGAATACTCGAGACTGCGAACACTCGTAAAGGTAAAAAGAAATGATCATTGTCACGGGTGGCGCAGGATTTATTGGCAGTAACCTGATTCATGGTCTTAATGCCGCCGGCCGTGATGATATTCTGGTGGTGGATGATCTGACGGACGGCAGGAAATTCAGAAATATCAGTGCTGCCCGAATTATGGATTACCAGGACATGGAGGAATTCAGGTCAGCCGTGCAGGACAACCGCACGTTTGAACAGAAAATCGATGCAGTTTTTCATCAAGGTGCCTGCTCGGTGACCACGGAATGGGATGGCCGTTACATGCTGGACAACAATTACGAATACTCCAAACTGCTCCTGCATTACTGTCTCGATAATCAAATCCCGTTTATTTATGCATCGAGTGCCTCGGTATACGGCGTCAACCGTGAATCAGCGGAGTCAGGCGGGCATGAAGCGCCAATTAATGTATATGGATATTCCAAGTTTCTGTTTGATAATTATGTGAGGCGTGTGGTGCTGTCGCGAACAGTACAGAGTCAGGTTGTGGGCCTCAGATATTTCAATGTATTCGGGCCGCGCGAACAGCACAAGGAGGCGATGGCGAGTGTGGTTTACCACTTCAATCAACAGATACAGAAGACCGGCCGGTTACGTCTCTTCCGTGGCAGTGATGGTTATGCGGATGGTGAACAACGCCGTGACTTTATTCATGTGGATGATGTGGTGGCAGTCAATCTCTGGTTTATGCAACAGCAGAACAAATCAGGTATATACAACACCGGCACCGGCCAGAGCCGCAGCTTCAATGATATGGCCCGTGCCGTGATTCAATGGCATGGACGCGGCAACATTGAATATATTGATTTCCCGCAACAGTTGATCGGCAGTTACCAGAGTTTCACGGAAGCTGACATTTCAGCTTTGCGCAAGGCCGGTTACCAGCAACCCTTCAGAACCCTGGAAGAGGGCATTACCCGATACCTTCAATGGCTGAATCATTGATGAGATGACTTCACCGGAGATCAAGTTCACATCATCCCTGCTGCGGTGGTTATATTCAGCAGTGTTGTATCTCACCGTACCTTTTGTCGTACTGCGTCTTTTGTTCAAATCGTTTTCGCATTCCGGGTATCGTGACCGGATACAACAGAGATTTGGTTATATTGCCGCCGTTGATGATGCGCGGCCAGTGCTCTGGATCCATGCAGTATCTGTCGGTGAGGTACATGCCACACGCCCATTGGTGGAACAAATCATGCGTTCCTGGCCGGGATATTACATCGTTATCAGTACCATGACGCCTACAGGCGCAGATGCAGTAAAACGATTGTTCGGATCCGGCGTCAGGCATGTCTATGTTCCTTATGACCTTCCCGGATCTGTCAGGCGTTTTCTGCAGCGACTGAATCCAGCACTGCTTGTCGTGATGGAAACCGAAATATGGCCCAATTTGTTTCATGAATGTGGTGCCCGTTCTGTTCCGGTCATTATGGTAAATGTAAGACTTTCTGAAAAATCTTTTGCTGGTTATGTGAAAGCGGGCACTTTAATTTCATCAGCGTTGGTAAATATTGTTTTGCTTGTTGCGCAAACACGCGAGGATGCAGAGCGGTTCTTGAAACTGGGAATGGACCATTCCAGAGTCAGTGTTTCGGGCAGTCTTAAATTTGATATCGATCTGGCTGATGAAATCAGAGTTTCTGATCCGGTATACAGTCGCGAAAAAACCGGCCCACGTTCAATCTGGATAGCAGCAAGCACCCATGCTGGTGAAGAAACTGTCCTGCTGTCTGCACATCAGGATATATTGAAAGAATCTCCGGATAGCCTGCTGGTTATTGCGCCACGGCATCCAGAGCGGGCAGCAGAGGTGTATGATCTTGCCAGACGTTCAGGGCTGAAGGCCGTCCTCAGAAGCCAGTCACGGGAAATCGAAAGTGATGTACAGGTATTTATTGTGGATGCACTTGGCGTGCTCCCGACATTTTACTGTCTGGCAGATGTTGCATTTGTCGGCGGCAGTCTGGTACCGGTGGGTGGACATAATATGCTGGAGCCGGCCAGTCTGGGTATACCAGTGATTACCGGCCATCATGTTCATAATTTTGCAGAAATTACGCTCATGCTTGTCGGTTCAGGTGCCGCCTGGCAAGTTGAAAATAGCCAGCAAATTACCAGCCGTGTTCTCGAGTTATTCCGTGACCCCGCCGCCAGACAGGCTGCCGGTGCAAAGGCCCGTGATCTGATCAAGCGCAACCGTGGCACTTGTGAACGTGTCATGCAGTTATTGCAACCGCTGCTTGCAAGGCATGCAACTTTCACAAACAGAGGAATCTAAGAATACTAACCTGCGCTATATGAGAAGTATTGATATGGATATACATCTGTTTTTTTGCTAGCGTACCTGAAATATTCAACCTGAAATTATAACGAGCTGGAGAATATAAATGAAAAAGCACCTTTTACTGGCGATGTTTGTGGCTATGCCCTTACAGACCATGGCAGCAAATGATTATCCGACCATCGAATCCGTGCGGTATGTACTGGATTGCATGTCGGAACTCGGAGGTGAAACAGAAGAAAATCTCTACACGTGCACCTGCCGGCATGATCATATTGCAGCCAATATGAAATTCGAGGATTTTGAACAGGCTACATTCTTCGAACGCTATAACAAGATGCCTGGCAAACGTGGTGGTCTGGTCCGCGACAGTGAGGAAGGTCCAAAATTGCGCGAGCAGTTGAAACAGGTCAAGACGGATGCGGCTGCCAATTGTCCTGTTGTAAAACACATTGAATCAAATGTGCCCGACAAAGAAGCACGATAATCAATAATACTGAGATAAAAAAAGGGTGATTTTCAAAATCACCTTTTTTAATTTCCGTGCCCATAACAGGGAATTATGTTTTTGCGGCTATCTCATGTGTGGCACTGAAGTTGTTTTCCTTGGTATCAACACCTTTTACAGTCATCTTGCCGGCCGTGTCAGGCACAAAATAAAACCGGAATGCCGGATCCATACTGACTGAAAAGGTCAGGTCCGCTTTGAGAATCAGTTGGCCGTTGTAATCCACTTCAAAATGTTTAACGAAATGCGGCGGCGGCATAACGCGTGACCCGATTTTCAAAGGTGCCATACCGGTTATATTCGGGTGTCTGATTTTTAACTGCATCAGGTTGGGCTTGCCCATTTCAATTTCACCGATGGTGTCCATTTTCATGGTTCCGAGCAGTTTCACGGACTCCTCCATGCTGGCTGGAGGCGGTGCAGAACAGGCGCCTTTGGCACGCACGAAAGTTTTTGCCATGTAGAATTCGCCGGTGTTCATTTCAGCAATTGCACGGACGAAACTGAAATCATCCACCCGGATGCGCATGGCAAGATCGGCGCGCCCACTATGGGGTGTGAATTCGAATACGCCCACCAGTGGCAGCGGGTTTTTATCTACATAAATATGAATTTTCTTGATGTAACTGTTATCAGTTTGTGGAATTTTGGTGTGTACTGAGATCGGAACAACTGTCGAATCTTCTGCCGTGTAGGGTGCTTTCAGTTCAAGTATGTTTTGTGCACTGCCCTCTATAATTTCCTGGTCCTTGAAGTTGGCCGGCTTTAATTTTTCCACCCACACCTTGTCCGATAATTGCTCACGAAAATCAGAGGGTGCAACCTCAGCTCGGGCGGGTGCAGTCATCACAGAAAACAAAAATAATTCCAATAAAATTATAAAGTTACGGACATATCCTGGACTCATGGTAGCCTCCAAAAGCTGCATTCAGACAGGTTAAAGCATCATATTATTATGATATATCTATAGTTAAAATGTTCCACTCTTTAAATCGGGATTATGTGCATTTATGTTTGTGTATCAAGACAGTCGAAAATTAATGTTGATGTCCTGTACATATCTTAATTTTTAAATTCATTTCTCCAGTTAAAATTCAAATAATCTGATGTTATAAAAAATACATGTTCCCTGCTGCAAAATAGTGCGTATTTGTATTTATAATCAATATTACATTGTTTATATAACTTACTGATTTAATTAAATAAAAATTAAATATAACTATTCTGTATCGGCTATTGGAATCAAGCGAGGTTTCTTGCTTGTTCAAATTAAATTGCCTAGAATTCCCCCTTGAATTTTACACATGTGATACATGCGTTTTTGACAGTTAAATGACCTGTACATGAGTGTAAAATTTCTACTTCATTCAAGGCGATAAATTTGTTTGAAGTGAATTTGAATAAGGATATAATCCCGGTGCGGGTTGTGGCATATTCCATGGATTAACCGGATGTTAATCCAGAGAATTTGTGGTGAACACTGACTAGGAATGACAACCGAGGCTGTAAAAGAATAATAAATGTCAAAAGTAATTACACGCCGTACTTTTCTCTTGCACTTGCATTCGAGTAATCATGCCTTCGCGATGGCTCATGCAGTTTCCAATTCTGAACTGAAATTTAAAGATTCTGTTTCAAATCTGTTGTGGCTTTTTGATCTCGAGGCCGTAACGGGTTTCCACAAGTAAAAAGAGATCAAGCACATGATCAACTAAAATAGAGGAGGAGGTCATGAGTAAATTATCATTAAGTAAATGGCTGGTAGCCGCTCTGGCCCTCGTGGTAACGGCACCGACATTTGCGAACGATGAAGTTCGCAAACTGACGGAGAATCCGAACTACTGGGCTTATCCGGGCGGTAACTACTGGAACTGGCGCTATACTGAGTTGAAGCAAATCAACAACCAGAATGCCGGCAGTGTAGTAGCAGCCTGGACGTTCTCAACCGGACGTCTGCAGGGTCATGAAGGTGGCCCTCTGGTTCTGCCGACCAGTGCCACTGGTCTGGAATCAGATCATCTTTATATCCATTCATCATTCCCGAACGATGTTTTCGCAATCAACCTTGATACGCTGAACATCACTTGGTTCTTCGAACCGCAACAGAACGAGGCCGAAACTGTGCCTGTGATGTGCTGCGATATCGTGAACCGTGGTCTCGGTTACAGCATGGGCCAGATCTATCTGCAACAGGCAGATACCACTCTGGTTGCGCTGGATGCCAAGACCGGTGCTGTAAAGTGGAAAGCAGAAAACGGCCGTGACATTGGTTATGGTCCGGCTGCTGGCGACACCAACACCAATGCTCCGCACCCGATCAAAGACAAAGTCATGACCGGTTGTTCAGGCGCTGAATTCGGTGTGCGTTGCTGGTTCGCTGCTTTCAATGCGAAAGATGGCAAGCTGGCCTGGCGTGCATTCAGCATGGGCCCGGACAGCGACATCCTGTTCGACGACAAAACCACGTCACTCGGCAAACCGGTTGGCAAGGATTCTTCCTTGAAATCCTGGTGTGCTGATACCGACTGGAAAGCACCTGCCCGTGGTCCGAGCACCTGCAAGAAGCTGAGCGATCAGTGGAAAATAGGTGGCGGCTCTGTTTGGGGCTGGTGGCCGGTGGACTTCGAAGAGAACCTGGTGTACTACGGTAACGGTAACCCCGGTACCTGGAACCCGGTTCCGCGTCCTGGCGATAACAAGTGGTCCATGACCATGTTCGCCCGTGACATCGATACCGGTGTTGCCCGTTGGGTATATCAGATGACCCCGCACGATGAGTGGGATTATGACGGTGTTAACGAGATGATCCTCGCTGACATGAACGTCAAAGGTAAAATGACCCCGGCTCTGGTTCACTTCGATCGTAACGGTTATGGCTACACCATGAACCGCAAGACCGGTGAACTGCTCGTCGCCGAGAAGTATGACCCGGCTGTGAACTGGTCCTCTCATGTAGACATGAAGACCGGTTATCCGCAGACCCTTGATCAGTACAGCACTCACCACAACGGTGAAGACGTTGTCTCCAAGGACATCTGCCCGGCCGCTCTGGGTACCAAAGATCAGCAGCCTGCGGCTTACAGCCCGAAGACTGGCCTGTTCTATGTGCCGACCAACCACGTGTGTATGACCTATGAACCGGTCAGCTACGCCGCGGGTGGTAATCAGTATACCGCTGGCCAGGCTTACGTTAACGCGAACCTGACCATGTATCCTGCTGGTGCAGTATGCCCGGATTGCCCGAACAACAATGCATCCAAAGACAACATGGGTAACATGATTGCCTGGGATGCAGACAAGGGCAAGATCGTGTGGTCAATTCCGGAACAGTGGTCAGTATGGTCAGGCGTTCTGGCAACCGCTGGTGATGTCGTGTATTACGGCACACTGGATGCGTATGCCAAGGCTGTCGATGCCAAGACTGGCAAGCTGTTGTGGAAGTTCAAGGCCCCGTCAGGCATTATCGGCAACTTCAACAGCTGGGCCCATAAAGGCAAGCAGTATGTTGGTATTCTGGCTGGTATCGGTGGCTGGGCTGGCGCAGTAGTCGCTATCCCGGGCCTCGCTGCTGCTCCGGATACCGCAGCCCTGGGTGCGGTCGGTGGTTACAGAGCCCTGCTCAACTCCGCCCGTAACAGTGGTGTGTTGATGGTGTTTTCACTGCCGTAACCGGCAGGCTCAATAACAACTTAGTTTGTTATACAAGCAACCCCCGGTGTCGCAAGACGCCGGGGGTTTTTATATTAGACAACAGGGAATATTTTCAGTATTTGTGCGCCACTCAGAACTTTAACTCTGGCATGGGAGTCATAAAAGCGAGGTAAAGTGTTGTGAGGTAATACACAGGTTTATGCTGTTAGTACAATTATGTATGATATTTTCCCTGATTTGTTTTGTGGCGCATCGTTGATTTATAGCCGCAATTCTTAGATTGTTGATTTTCTTTAATAATTTTGACAACTGAGCTAGCACTGCCAGACTCAGGATTTTGGAGAAGGTAAAAATGAAAACCAGAAGCATTTTCACAGCATTTATAGCTGCCGCAGTATTATTAACATCAGGCATGGCATTTGCCGCTGATCATACGATTAATGCGGAAGCACGGGTGTTTAACCCTGATATTATTTATATCGCCCCTGGTGATACAGTTGGTTTTACCAACATGACATCACACAATTCGGTATCGATTGAAGGATTGATTCCGGATGGTGCCACACCTTGGGCAGGTGGTCTGGGCGAATCTATTAAGCTGACCCTGGACAAGGAAGGTGTTTATGCTTATGTGTGCCAGCCACATATCGGTTTTGGCATGATGGGTCTGATTGTAGTCGGAAAACCGGTTAATCTTGAAGCCGCCACCAAGCTGGCTCAGGAAAAATATACCGGCACGCCGTTTGCCCGCATCATCGGCAAACTGAAAAAAGTGAAGGCTGGGTAAAATGACATCATTCAGGTTTCTCGCCCGTAAAAGACTGGTAATCCATATTTGTACATGGGTATTGGCAACAATACCCATGTCATCTCTTGTTTACGCTGAAGATTCTGTCCAGAAACCGGTGCTCAAGGTCTGTGCAGATCCCTATATGCTCCCGTTTTCCAATCAGGAAGAAAAAGGTTTCGAAAACAAGATTGCGGAATTGTTTGCCAATAAAATGGGCGTGGAGCTTGAATATACCTGGTTTCCGCAACGATTAGGATTTATACGTAACACGCTGACCAAGGAAGAAAATGGAGAATTTAAATGCGATCTGGTGATGTCCGCTCCGGACAAGTTCGAACTGGCGGCGACTACAGAACCTTATTACACAACAACATACACACTTGTTTATGTCAAAGGACGCGGACTGGATGAAGTGACCGATCCACAAATGCTGGGTAAATTTGTCGAAGAAAAAATGCCGAATCTCAAATTTGGACTGGCTGACACCGGGCCGGCCCAGCTCTGGGTTTTTCATCAGGGACTGATGGGTAATATGGTGCCGTATCAAGGTCAGCCGGGTGACCCCAAGTGGCATCCTGGCCAGAGAATGATAGATGAACTGATAGCAGGCAAGTTCGATGCCACGATAGTATGGGGGCCAACCGCAGGCTATTTTGCCAAGCAGTATAAAGACAAGGCTGAGCTGGTACTGTTACCACTTTCCGATGATCCAAAAAATCCTGAAATGAAATTCAAATATCGTATAGCCATGGCTGTGCGGTATGGTGAAAAAGAATGGAAGCAGAAGGTGAATGATCTCATCAAGGAAAACAAGGCAGAGATTGACCAAATCCTGGTGGAATATGGTGTTCCACTTATCAAAGAATAACTTTTAATAAAAAATAATCCAAATATTCTCATGTTAAAAACAGCATATGTAACCCTCTTTTTAACCTTGACATTCAATGGCCAGGCATTTGCAGAATCAGCTAAAGAAGATACCGGAAAACGTGAGCTTACCCAGGAAGAGCTTGATGCCAGAATTGGACGTATGGGTGAAGTCGAGGTAGTCCCGGAAGGTTTTGAATACACAGCCGCAGAAAATATAATGTGGCGAAACGATCACCTCAAGAATATAGATCGACCGGTGCGCCTCTACTATGAATTTAACAAGAGCGGCTCATATGAAGATGGTTTCACAGATGCGGTTTATCTGGACATCATCAAAATTAATGAAGATGGTACAAAAAATGCCGTTCTCGACTTTTTTACTGCAGCCAGAAAACAGACTGTCAGCCCTGATAATGTGACTAACATTACCGGCAACCCGGTTCTGGGTATATTCATGCAGGGGGATGTCTATGAAATGAACCGTTTGACAGAGGGGCACTGGCGGCATTTCCAGAAAATGATAAAAATTGCCTTGCGGGAAAGTGCCAAGGTGGAACCGGTCGATATCGAATTCAACGGAAAAAAATTAAAAGGTGAAAAACTCTACTTTTCGCCTTACCTGAAAGATCCGCACCGTGTTGATTTTGAGGAGTTCGCCGACAAGACATATGAATTTCTTTTTTCGGACGAAATCCCGGGATCGTTATATCAAATCAAGACAGTCATTCCGAATGTGAAAGACACAAGCAAAGGGCCTGTCATTGAGGAAGTGTTGACCCTGGTTGAAGCCAAATACGCAGAGTAAATATCAGTTTACTTCTTCGCGTGCTTTTTTCCGCTGAATAACATCATCAGTACGTTTGCCCGGACTGAGCTTCACTGCACAGAATTTGAATTCCGGTATCTTGCCGTAAGGATCCAGAGCCTCATTGGTAATGAGATTGGCGGCCGCCTCATTGAAGCTGAATGGCATCATCACCACGCCTTTCTGCATGTACTGGTCAGCCCGTGTGGTTGCGGCAATTTTTCCGCGCCGTGACTGTATCACCAGTATGTCCCCGGATTTAAGTCCGAAGGATTTCAGATCATACGGATTAATCATAACGCAGGGCCCGGGTTCAATGGCATCCAGTACTCTGGAGTGACGGGTCATGGTGCCGGTGTGCCAGTGTTCGAGCTGACGGCCGGTGACAAATATATAAGGATAATCATGATCGGGTAATTCTGCAGCCGCAATATAATCCGCTGCCACAAAGCGGCCCCTGCCGTCTTCGGTGGGGAAAATACCATCTTTGAAGATCACGGGCGTCCCCGGATCACCTTCCTTGAGCAATGGATAAGTCAATGACTCTTCTTTCTCGAGTCTTTCCCAGGTCATGCCTGCCATACTGGGTACGGCCTTGCGGATTTCAGCAAAGACTTCCGCCGGCCCGGAATAATTCCAGTTCAGACCGAGGCGATTGGCAATTTCCTGAATAATCCATAAATCCTGACGGGCATCGCCCGGAGGATTGATCGCTGTGCGTCCGAGTTGTA
>CAYZJI010000015.1:0-39889 GCA_964479045.1 uncultured Enterobacteriaceae bacterium | reverse complement strand
GCTCGTATAAGGCCTTTGCCGGGCTGACCGACATCAAGGAAGAAACCGGGGTGCCGAATGCTGAGGAAATGATTCATCAGCTGGTACTGGGTCAGGAAACCGTCGTACGCACGGCGCGCGAAATCTTCAAGATTGTGGATGCCGCCAATGATGAACCGTCTGCTGATCTGCTGACCCAGCGCATGCAAATCCACGAAAAAAATGCGTGGATGCTGCGGAGTTTACTGAACCGCTGAAGTATGAAATTGGCGGTCCAAATTCCCTGAATATTTTTTCGTCATTCCGGCGAAAGCCGGAATCCAGTAAACAATTCTCTTAACTGGATTCCGGGTTACCTCGCTGAACTCGGTCCCCGGAATGACGGCAAACCATAAAAGTTTTCAGTTATTTTATCAACCTTAAATAAAGGAGCGTTTTTTTATGTTTAAAAGTAAAGAAGGCCAGCGCGTGCCTGAAGTCACCTTCCGTACGCGGAAGGACCATGAGTGGGTCGATGTGACCAGCAAGGACATTTTCAGCGGCAAGACCGTGATTGTGTTCTCTCTGCCGGGCGCGTTTACCCCGACCTGTTCCTCTGCCCATGTGCCGCGTTATAACCAGCTGGCACCGGTGTTCAGAAAACACAGTGTGGATGAAATCATCTGCATGTCTGTCAACGATGCGTTTGTGATGAACGAATGGAAACTGACACAGAATGCCGATCGCATTACCTTCCTGCCGGATGGTAATGGTGAATTCACCGAAGGCATGGGATTATTGGTCGACAAAAACGACCTTGGTTTCGGCAAGCGTTCCTGGCGTTATTCCATGCTGGTGAAAGATGGCGTCGTGGTGAAGATGTTCATCGAGCCGCAGAAGCCGGGCGATCCGTTTGAAGTCTCCGATGCCGATACCATGCTGGACTATATCGCACCGAAGGCCGTAAAGCCGCTGGATGTCAGCATCTTCACCCGCAAGGGTTGCAGTTTCTGTGCCCGCGCCAAGGGTTTGTTGCATGATGCCGGTATTGATTTCGAGGAACTCGAACTTAACCGCGATTACACCGACCGCACCCTGCGTGCTGTCGCCAGTGCCCGCTCCTTCCCTCAGGTGTTCATTAATGGTGAACACATCGGTGGCGCCGAGCAACTGGAACAGTGGCTTGCGAAGCAAAACGTCAAGGCGGCGTAAGCGGCCGGACATTAGATGTCACTGCCGGAACGGCGGATCAGGAAACTGGTCTGCCGTTTTTTATTTGAATACTTGCCATACCACGTTGTAATACTGTTAAAATCGTACGCCAATAATTATTCATTCCAATCACGAGACATCTATGATGATCGAACAAAAATTTGAACAGTTACTCTTTTCCATGCGCTGGTTGCTGGCGCCGATTTATTTTGGCCTGTCACTGGCCCTGATTGCACTGGGCATCAAGTTCTTTCAGGAGCTCTATCATCTCTTTCCGCAGATCCTGGAACTGGCGGAAGCGCAACTGGTGCTCACCGTACTGGCATTGGTGGACATCGCGCTGGTGGGCAGTCTGATCATCATGGTGATGCTGAGCGGTTATGAGAATTTTGTTTCAAAAATTGATGTGGAAGGCGCCAATGAAAAACTCGGCTGGATGGGCAAGCTTGATGCCGGTTCATTGAAGATTAAGGTGGCAGCCTCCATCGTAGCGATTTCTTCTATCCACCTGTTGCGCGCGTTCATGGATCTGCAACAGATCGATAATGAGAAGCTCATGTGGTATGTGATCATACACATGACCTTTGTGTTTTCCGCCCTGTTGCTCGGTTATCTGGACAAGCTGGCGTTTGCGAGTCATCGGGCGCATTAGGAAAACTATCATTAATATCTGGATTCCGGATAAGTGCTACGCACTTTCCGGAATGACAAACTACTTTAATTCGTCATTCCGGGCGAGGGTTCTTCCTTACCCGAGACCCGGTATCCCCTTCCCCCTTGATGGGGGAAGGTAGGATGGGGGTGAACTTTTTTTCTATCTAGATTCCGGGTTGCCTCGCTGTTCTCGGCCCCCGGAATGACGACTTGAAGTATTCAGGTTATTTCCTCTTCCGGCATAAACAACTGCAGTAAATCATTCAGATAACGCTGACCCTGCTCCGTAGGTTTGAGCGAACTGATATTCCATTCAATCAGACCACGTGCTTCCGCCTCTTGTAATTGATTCTGCACTGTATTGATCGGCAGGCCAGTGCGTTGCATAAAAATGGATGGAGACACTCCGTCCTTCAGGCGTAATACATTCATCATGAATTCGAGCGTGATGTCTTCCTGCGCCAGGGTTTTGCGTTCGGCCGTGGCCGCTTCCGTACCGGCGAGTTCCATATAACGTTCCGGTATACGGTGTCGCGCAGTGCGTGTAATGGCACCTGCCGTAACATCGGTTATTTTTCCGTGGGCACCGGCGCCGATGCCCACGTAATCACCGAACTGCCAGTAATTCAGATTATGCGCACAGCGATGCCCGGGTTTTGCATAGGCAGAAATCTCATACTGTTCATAACCGTGTTGTGCCAGTAATGCCTGTCCCTGTTGTTGCATGTCCCAGATTAAATCATCTTCAGGCAGTACGGGTGGTTTTGAGTAAAATACGGTGTTGGGTTCCAGTGTGAGCTGATACCAGGAAATGTGCTGAGGTTTGTGCGCGATTGCGGTTTGTAAATCGGACAACGCCTGCTCAATAGTTTGATCCGGCAAACCGAACATCAGATCAATATTGATTTCGTTAAATCCGGCGGCTTGTGCCATGCGTATGGCGGCATGCGCTTCGGCGGCATCATGTATACGGCCCAGCCGTTTTAGTTTTTCATCCGCAAAACTCTGCACGCCAATCGACAAGCGATTGATGCCGAGTTCACGAAAGGCATGGAATTTTTCTGCTTCGGCCGTGCCGGGATTCGCTTCCAGTGTAATTTCAATGTCCGGATAAAAATTCAGACGTGCGCGCAAATCGGCCATCAATTGTTCCAGCACCGTCGCAGAAAACAGACTGGGCGTACCGCCCCCGATAAAAATACTGCTGACCTTGCGGCCCCAGATGCGCGGGAGTTCGGTGTCCAAGTCGCGAATCAATGCCTGTGTATAGGCCTTTTCTTTCAATGCGTTATGACCGGCCTCATGCGAATTGAAATCACAATACGGGCATTTGCGCACGCACCACGGCAGGTGCACGTACAGCGCCAGTGGAATTGTGTCATTAAACGTTAATAAGGGTGTCATCTTGGCGGGAGAGTATACGCTTCCCCTAAGTGGAGCTGTATCGTGCCAGGTGCAGTTTTACTATCTCTCTCTTCTCAGGGATGAGATCAGAGAGACCTTTTTACGGACAGTTGACTTGCGCACGCCTTATAGGGACACTGAATTTGTCTCTACGCCCAGGATTATTGAATGACCAACCTGACCCGCGCAATTCTCCAGACTTATCCGCTTTTAAAACAGGATTCAGCCAACGTCGTGCTGGCGACGATTATCGAGACCATGGGCTCGACGTATCAGAAAGCCGGGGCTCGTATGTTAATTCGGCCTGACGGTGAATTTGACGGTCTGCTCGCGGGTGGCTGTTTTGAAGCGGACCTGCGTGAACAGGCCGCGAGTGTATTTAAGGATGGGCAGGCCAAGGTGGTGTTCTATGACATGCGTGCACCGGAAGATGCCGTGTGGGGACTGGGTCTGGGCTGTAACGGTGCGGTGCGTGTGTTTCTGCAGTTATTGAAACCGGACAATCATTTTCATCCGCTGGACTTGTTGGTGGAGGCAATCCATGCCGGCAAGACCGGTGTGTTTGCAACGATTTATGCCTCTGCCCATCCGGATTTTCCCATCGGCCAGAGCACGTTTCTGGAAGCCACGAAAAACGATCAGGATCAGTATTCCATCACTTCGCCTCATGAAATTTTTATTACTCAGGCACAACAGGTACTGTTACAGAACAAACCACAAATCACAGAACATAAGATAAACGGATATCCTGCCCAGGTTTTTTATGATGTGATCAAACCTGCGCCTCGACTGTTAATAATCGGCGCAGGCCCGGACGTGGTGCCGGTAACGCACATGGCCCGGCAACTCGGCTGGCACATCACTGTAGTGGATCACCGCCCGGCCAATATCAAACCGGAACGGTTTCCGGAAACGGACCAACTGTTCCATGTCACACCGGCAGAACTCAGCCGCAAGGTGGCGCTGGATCAATTGGCTGCCCTGGTCCTGATGACTCACAGTATTGAATATGATGAACGTTATCTGCAAGTAATCGCGAACAGTCCGGTGCCCTATATTGGATTGCTCGGCCCGGCCAAACGCCGGCAACGGTTACTGGACAGCATCGGCGCTCTGGCCGATCAGATTAAAGGGCGTGTATTCGGTCCGGTGGGTCTGGACATTGGCGCCGAGACACCGGATGAAATTGCACTGTCGATCATGGCCGAGATACAGGCAGTGTTGCATCAACGTGACGGTGCCAGGCTATATCAGGTGGATTTGCCGCTGCATGATCGCGGCACACCCAATTAATCCGAATGAATCCGGCAACCTCAGAAAATATTTATGCCATTATTCTCGCTGCCGGAAATTCTTCCCGGTTTGGCGCGCCGAAACAGTTATGCAGATTACGTGATAAAACACTGTTGCAACAGACTGTGGATCTGGTTCGCCCTGTTTTTCAAGAACGTGTCATTGTGGTGCTGGGAGCTGATGTGCATGTGATCAGGCCCACATTGCGCGAGGGGATCGTCAGGATTGTTGAAAATACAGACTGGCAGCAAGGCATGTCATCATCCATCAAGTCCGGTCTTGGTGCATTGCCCTCTTCCTGTGCAGCGGCATTGATCTTGCTGTGTGATCAACCGCTGTTGAATCAGGATTCAATCGCACTATTATTAAATACATGGCTGGAAAATCCGGGACAGATCGTCGCGGGCAGTTATCGTGACACCGCGGGAGTGCCGGCAATTTTCCCGGCACGTTATTTTCCGGCATTAATGACGCTCTCCGGCGACAAGGGCGCAAAACAACTGCTGATGCAACAACCGGATCTGGTCATCACGGTTTCCATGCCGGAAGCAGAGCTGGACATAGACACGCCGGACGATTTCGAAAAACTCAATTCATTAAAATACGGGAGCGGATCATGACCAGATTAATGATCAACGGTAAAGCACATGAGGTGGATGTCGAGGACAGCATGCCCCTGTTGTGGGCCATACGCGATGTCATCGGCTACACCGGCACCAAGTTTGGTTGCGGCATGGGCATCTGCGGCGCCTGTTCCATACACATTGATGGTCAGGTCACACGCTCCTGTGTCACACCGGTCAGCGCTGCCAAAGACAAGGCCATCACCACCATTGAAGGTCTGGCGCAAAACGGCAAGCTGCATCCGGTACAACAGGCGTGGGTGGACTCCGATGTACCGCAATGTGGCTATTGCCAATCAGGGCAGATCATGGCTGCAGTTGCACTACTCAAAGAAAATCCGAATCCGACGGAAGAAGAAATTCGCGCGAGTATGATTAATTACTGCCGCTGCGGGACTTATCTGCAGATTTTTGCCGCGGTGAAAAAGGCCGCTGAATTGCAGGGAGGTGCGTCATGAGCACTATTATTAATGTCTCCATGTCACGGCGGAAATTCCTCGGCCTGAGCGCTGCGGGCGCCGGTGTATTTATCCTCGGCACAGCATTACCGATCGGACGGTTCGCCCATGCCAATGCCAGTAATAATGGTGTGATCAACGCCTTCATCGGCATCCGCGAAGATGGCACGGTCGTGTTCCAGAATCCATTTATCGAAATGGGCCAAGGCACGTACACCTCCATTCCCGCGATCGTTGCGGAAGAACTGGATGTCGAGATGTCGATGATCGAAGTCATGCAGGCACCGCATGGACCGGATTATCGCATTCTGTTCGGCAACACCATCCGTTTTACCGGTGGCAGCATGAGTGTACGCGCGTCTTACGACACCATGCGCAAAACCGGCGCGACAGCGCGGGCGATGCTGATCACCGCTGCCGCCAATGAATGGAAGGTGCCAGCCAGTGAATGCAGCACCACGCCTGGTTTTGTTATACATAAAGCATCCGGTAAAAAAGCCGGTTATGGCGAACTTGCAGCGCTTGCCGCGCAACTCGAACCACCGGCGGAAGTGACATTAAAAGATCCGGCGCAATTCCGTTTGATCGGAAAACCGGTGAAACGTACCGACAGTCACGCCAAAGCCACCGGCACGGCGGAATTTGGTATAGATGTGAAAGTGGATGGCATGTTGATCGCGGCGGTGAAGCAATGTCCGGTATTCGGTGGTTCGGTCAAGTCCTTCGACCCGTCCGCTGTGAAGGGCATGCCGGGTGTCATGGCCGTGGAAGAAATTCCGAATGGTGTGGCCGTGATTGCCGATAATTTCTGGCATGCGAAATCCGCATTGGAAAAACTGCCGGTTGAGTTTGATGAAGGCAGCAATGCCGGTTTCTCCAGCAACGCTCATCTGGAAAAACTGAATTCGCAACTTGATGCCAGTGGTGTTACCGCTGAAGATGTCGGTGATGTCAGCGCGGCACTCGCCAGCGCAACGAAGACCATCACAGCAGATTACCATGTGCCGTTTCTTGCGCATGCCACACTGGAACCGATGAACTGCACGGCTGTCGTTAATCCCGACGGCTGTATTGTATGGGCACCGAACCAGGGGGCAGATTTTGTCGCCATGGTGGCGGCACAGATCATAGGTTTACCCGTTGAAAAAATTGATGTGCGTACACCGTTCCTCGGTGGTGGTTTCGGACGGCGTTTTGTACTGGATTATGTGATGCAGGCCGTGACGCTCGCCAACAAACATAAAGGCAAACCGATCAAGGTCATCTGGACGCGCGAGGAAGATACGCAACATGATCATTACCGGCCTCTGACAGCCGCCCGCTATCGTGCAGGTTTTGATGAGTCAGGTAATCCGGTTGCATTGCATATTACCAATGCCGGGGAAGGACCGATGGGCCGTTTGAATCCCGAGTTTCTGCAAAACAAGGAAATTGATGATTCCATTGTCGAAGGCGCGTTTCACCAGCCGTATGGTATTCCCAACAAACGTATGACGATCGTGCCGGTATCCGTTGCGCCGGTGCCTCTCGGTTACTGGCGTTCGGTGGGCAGTTCACTCAACTCCTTTTTCAAGGAATCTTTCATGGATGAAATGGCGCATGCAGCAAAGGCCGATCCAGTGGAATTCCGCCGCAAGTTACTGGAGGCACAACCCCGTTACAAGAATGTTCTGGATACCGCCGTGAAAATGGCAAACTGGAAAGGCAAACCGTGGAAAGCCACTGATGGAAACATGCATGCCATGGGCGTGGCCTTGCAGGAATCGTTCGCCAGCATCGTGGCACAGGTGGTGGAAGTGTCTGTTGTGGAAGGCGAAGTGAAAGTGCATCAGGTGTGGTGTGCGGTGGACTGCGGTTTTGCGGTCAACCCGCGCATCGTCACTATGCAAATGGAAAGCGGCATTGCGTTTGGTTTGTCCGCGGCCCTTGCGGAAGAAATCACGCTCGAAAAAGGCCGAGTCGTGCAAACCAATTTCCACACCTATCCGATTTTATCTTCGGACAAAATGCCGCTGGTGCAGGTGGAGATTATTAACAGCGGACAGCCCATGGGCGGCATCGGTGAACCGGGCACCCCGCCGATTGCACCGGCGGTGTGTAATGCCTTGTTCACACTCACCGGACAACGCATCCGCAGTTTGCCGTTAAGCAAACATACATTTGAGGTTGCCGCTACAGCGTAGTTGAGCTCAATTGCTGAACCAGTTTTTTCAGCGCCTGACCGCGATGGCTGAGAGTGTTTTTGATTTCCGGCGGGAGTTCCGCTGAAGTGCAGTTGTGCGTGGGGACATAAAACATCGGGTCATAACCAAAACCGTTAGCACCGCGCGGTTCGGTAATCGCAATTCCGTTCCAGATCCCTTCAGCAATAATCGGCAATGGATCATCGGCGTAACGCAGTAACACCATCACACACACAAACCGTGCCTGTCGTTTGTCTTCAGGCAGTTTTTTGACTTCGTCGATCAGCTTGTAAAGATTGTCTTCGTCGCTCGCATCTTTTCCGGCATAACGCGCGGAATAAATGCCGGGCTTGCCATGTAGTGCCAGAATTTCAATGCCGGAATCATCCGCAATAGCAGACAACCCGGAGTGGTGAGCCGCATTGCGCGCCTTGATAATGGCATTTTCGATAAAAGCAAGTCCGGTTTCTTCAACTTCGGGAACGGAAAACTCATTTTGTGAAATGATGTGCAGACCACTACCCGCGAGCATGGCATTGATCTCGCGCACCTTGCCTGTGTTGTTGCTGGCGAGGATGATTTTTTTTTCATTATTCATGGATTATGCAATTTTCTTTTATCTGCTTTGTAGATGCAGGAAATATAACGAAATCACGGCAAATCCATAATATCCAGCCTCATAAAAAATCTTTTAACTGGATTCCGGGTCGGCTCGACCGCTGTTCCCGACGCGGTTCTACCTCCTGCGTCCATGCAGTCGTGCGTGTGCTCGCCGCCCGGAATGACGGATTTATAAAATCCTATACTCTACTGTGTCAGCGCCTTGTGCTGATGATTGAATAATTGATTGATGCCGAGGCGCGCAAGGCCCAGCATGCTGTTCAGTTCATCCATACTGAAGGGATGACCTTCCGCCGTGCCCTGCACCTCAATGAACTCGCCATTGTCATTCATGACCACATTCATGTCGGTTTCAGCCGTGGAGTCTTCGGCATAATCCAGATCCAGTACCGGGATGCCATCATGAATACCGACCGACACGGAAGCGACCGCCGCCTGTACAGGATTGACAGCGAGAGAACCGCGCTTCTGTAACGTAGCGATGGCATCAACCAGCGCGACATAAGCCCCGGTGATGGATGCGGTGCGGGTACCACCATCGGCCTGGATCACATCGCAGTCGAGCACGACAGTGCGTTCACCCAGCAGCTTCATATCCACCACGGATCGTAATGCCCGCCCGATCAAACGCTGGATTTCCATGGTGCGGCCACCCTGTTTGTTCTGGGATGCTTCGCGGCGCATGCGGCTGCCGGTGGATCGCGGCAACATCCCATATTCCGCTGTTAACCAGCCCTGCCCCTTGCCTTTAAGAAATGAGGGTACGCCCTCGTCGATACTGGCCGTGCAAATGACCCGGGTCAGGCCGAATTCCACCAGTACTGAACCCTCGGCATGACAGGTGTAATGCCGTGTGAATCTGACTTCGCGCAGCTGATCAGCTGCCCGCCCGCTTGGCCGCATGTTGGTCCCCCTTCAAAATTGGGGATTATACCCACAAACCCGATTGAAACGTATTTAACAGAAACACGGCTGGAGTTAGTATGCGCTATGGCAGGGATGTCCCTATTAATAATAATGAGAAGGGGAATAACATGATTGCCAGCATGACTGCCTTCGGACGAACAGAGGACAACACCAGCATCGGTCGTATCCTGTGGGAAATCCGCACCGTCAATCATCGCTATCTTGAAATCAGTGTACGCCTGCCGGAAGAACTGCGTATGCTGGAAAATACCATCCGCGAGCAGATTTCAAAACGGATCAATCGGGGCAAGGTGGATTGCACGCTCCGTTATGAACCTGTCGTTGCCGGGGACAATTCCCTGCCCGTCAATCATGAACTGATCAAGGCGTTGCTTAACACAGCAGATAAAGTCCAGAGTGAAATGCGCAAGCCTGCGGCCATCAGCGCTCTTGATGTGTTGCGTTGGCCGGGCGTGATCAATCGCGAAACACCTGATCCAGAAGTGATCGGCGGACCCCTGCTCAAACAACTGGATAAAAGCCTGGATGTCGTGCTGGAGAACCGGCAGCGTGAAGGCGAAAAACTCAAGACCATTATTGTGGAGCGCTGCAAGACAGCAGCAGCCATCGTGGCAGACATCAAAAAACGGATACCGGATATTCTTTCCGGCCTGCGCGAGAAACTGTTGCTGCGGGCACAGGAACTGCAGGTGGAACTGGATCGCGAACGGCTGGAACAGGAAGTATTATTGCTTGCACAGAAATATGATGTGGCTGAAGAAATGGATCGGCTGGAAACGCACATTCGCGAAGTGTTGCGAGTGCTTGACAGCAATGAGCCGGTCGGAAGGCGGCTGGATTTTCTGATGCAGGAACTCAATCGCGAAGCGAACACGCTGGGTTCAAAATCCGCACATTATGATTGCACGACAGCCTCGGTCGAATTAAAAGTATTGATCGAACAGATGCGCGAACAGATCCAGAATATTGAATAATGACGGGAACACTATTCATCATCGCTGCGCCCTCGGGTGCGGGCAAAACCACTCTGGTGCGCAAGCTGTGCGAGACTGTGCCCAAGCTCAAGGTCTCGGTCTCCTGCACGACCCGTGCGCCGCGACCCGGGGAAGTGGATGGCGTTGATTATCATTTTATTAATGACCGGCAGTTTGCAGACCTGGTCAGGGAAAATGCCTTCCTCGAACATGAAGAGGTGTTTGATTACCGCTATGGCACCCCCAAACGCTGGGTGGGGGAACAACTGGCGGCTGGCAACGACATTATTCTGGAAATTGACTGGCAGGGCGCACGCGATGTGCGGGCGATGCTGCCTGAGCAGGTGTTAAGCATTTTCATACTGCCGCCCGCCATCAGTGCGCTGGAGCAACGCCTGCGCAGCCGTGGTCAGGACGATGATGCCACCATACGCCGCCGCATGCGGGATGCCCTGACCGAACTCTCCCATTTTGGCGAATTTGACCATCTGGTCATCAACGAAAATATGGATACCGCTCTCACTGAACTCCGCAGGATTATTGAAGCCCGGCGCCGGGGTGAACGTTATTCGGGCCCGGATCTGAGGAAATTTGCCGAATCCCTGATGACAGAGGGCAGGAAGATTCAGTAGACTATGCGGCCTTGCAACACATCTGATATTTGAGGATTCCCCATGGCCCGACTGACCGTTGAAGATTGCCTGGAACATGTAGATAACCGTTATGACCTGGTCATCCTGGCCGCAAAGCGCGCCCGGCAGATAGGCCTTGGCTCTGAACCCTTGGTCAAGGAAGACAAGGACAAACCGACCGTGCTGGCCCTGCGTGAAATTGCTGAAGGCCTGATTACGCAGAATAATATTGACGAAATCGGCAGGAAGAACAGCCCGGTGGATGAGTACAACGAAGAAGCCGAATTGAGCTTCCCGGTTCCGGAATAACCTGAACAGCCCTGAACACTGATATTTGTCATTCCATTACCTGACTGCCCGCCACACGCGGGCAGTTTTGTTTCCAGCCTTTAATCCTGCTGTTACAGCCTGTGGTGCAAACGGATAGTTTGCCTATACTATGGCCATGATTCAGCTTAACGAACTCATCAAACAGGTCAGCGCTTATCTCCCTGCCGGCGAAGTGGAGGAAATAGAGCGCGCCTATGAGTTTGGCGCACAAGCTCATGCCGGTCAGCAGCGTGTCAGTGGTGAACCCTACATTTATCATCCGCTGGAAGTGGCCCACATTCTCGCCGGCATGCACATGGATCATGAAACCCTCATCGCTGCCCTGCTGCATGACGTGATTGAAGATACACCGACCGTTAAACAGGAACTCAGCCGCGAATTCGGCAAGAGCGTGGCGGAACTGGTGGATGGCGTCAGCAAACTGACCCAGATCACCTTCGACAGCGTCGAGGAAGCGCAGGCGCATAATTTCCGCAAGATGCTCATGGCCATGAGCAATGACATTCGCGTGATCCTGGTAAAGCTCGCCGACCGCCTGCATAACATGCGCACACTGGATGTGTTGCGTCCGGACAAGCGCCGGCGCATCGCACGTGAAACCCTGGAAATCTATGTGCCCATCGCACAGCGCCTGGGCCTTAACAACATGCGACTGGAACTTGAAGAACTTGGATTCTCCGCGCTGTACCCGATGCGGCACCGGATTCTGAGTGAGCAGGTCCGAAAAGCGCGCGGCCATCGCAAGGAAATCATCGACAAGATACGCAATGCACTGCGCCGCCGGTTACGGCAGGAAAAAATTCCCGCACAGATCATCGGCCGTGAAAAACACCTTTACGGCATTTATCAGAAAATGCGGATGAATGGTCTCTCATTTAATGAAGTTTATGATGTGTATGCTTTCCGTATCATCGTCGATTCCGTGAATACCTGTTATCGCGTGGTCGGCACCGTGCATAATCTTTACAAACCGGTACCGGGCAAGTTCAAGGATTACATCGCCATTCCCAAAGCTAATGGTTATCAGTCCCTGCACACCATCCTGTTCGGACCGTATGGCGTGCCCATCGAAGTGCAGATCCGCACGCACGATATGAACGATGTTGCTGAATCCGGGATTGCCGCCCACTGGCTGTACAAATCCGGTGGAGGCGGTGATCGCAGCGGTGCGCACAAGCGCGCACGCGAGTGGCTGCAAAGCATCATTGAAATGCAGCAGACCGCGGGTAATCCGCAGGAATTTCTGGAAAATGTAAAAGTCGATCTGTTTCCGGATGCGGTCTATGCATTCACGCCCAAAGGCAAGATCATTGAACTGCCGCGTGGCGCCACAGCCGTGGATTTTGCCTACGCCATCCATTCCGATCTCGGTAATTCCTGCAGTGGCGTGCGCATCAACCGCCGGCTGGCACCGTTGAGCTCGCAACTTGCGTCTGGTCAGACGGTTGAAATTATCAAATCTCCCGGTGCCCAGCCGAATCCGGCCTGGCTGAATTTTGTTGTCACGGCAAGAGCGCGGGCGGCGATCCGCCATTACCTGAAAAACCTGCAGCACAGCGAAGCCATTACACTGGGCAAACGCCTGCTAAACCGGCAACTGGAATTGCTGAGTACACCATACAACCAGTTGAAGGCCGAACAGATCCAGAATGTGCTGAAGGAATACAAACTTAATAATGAAGAAGAATTACTGCAGGAGATCGGACTCGGTAACCGGCCGGCCCCTTTAATTGCACGCAAACTCACACTGAGTGATCGCAAGCCCGAAGAGACCGGGAAAAATAATGGCGAGTCCGCTGCGTTTGTGATTAAAGGCACGGAAGGCATGGTGGTGAGTTTTCCGAAATGCTGCTATCCAATCCCCGGCGATCCGATCATCGGCTTTGCATCCGCCGGGCGCGGCATTGTGATCCATACCCAGTCCTGCAAGAACATTGCGGAGTACCGCAACCAGCCGGAGAAATGGATTAATGTCGAATGGGAAAAAAATATCGATCGTGAATTTCCGACGCATATCCGTATGAATGCCACCAACCAGCGCGGCGTGCTGGCCACGGTGGCCTCGGCAATCTCTGATCAGGAAGCGAACATTCTGAATGTGGACATCAAGGACAAGGATGACCGGTATACGACCCTCGAATTTGTTATTGAAGTGCGCGATCGCCAGCATCTCGCGCATGTCATGCGCCGCATACGCAATATCAAACATGTCTCGCAGATCAGCCGTCGCTGAATTACAAGATCGCTTTTACTCCTGATATGCCGGAATCGGTATACCCTGACATAATAATAATTGCCGGACCTTTTTCACGACGTGAAATATTTCCTGATTACGATCTTCTCCCTGTTGATCAAATGCTTTTTGCTCGAGTTCTACAATCCAGCGATCTTCTTTGAAGATACCCTCGGTGAAATACACTATAAATGGCCATAACAGGTGGATCAGGCCGGGGACCGAAGGTTTGCGTACATTAATCAGACCAAAGGTGTGGTTGATCCGTTGCTTGTCATCCACCGGCACATAAGTGATCCATAAATCCAGCGCCGGATGCGGCCCGCCCTCCGTCCAGAATTTGAGTATCTGATAGGGATACTGCAGCCGGATAGTCATCAGGTCTTTCGTCTGTTCTGATGGATCGCCGGATCGCTGGCCCAGAATAAATTTTTCGCCGAGTGGTTGCGAACCTTCTCGTGAAAATGTGTAATCTACTTCCACCCAGTCATCACCTTCCCGCAAACCCAGATAAGTCGTTTTGATTCTGGACATGATGCGCCGATGCAGAAACTGATGATTCATGTCCATCAGATTTTCATGCAGAAAGGAATAATGACACTGCACCTGATCATCCAGAAAACGGGTTTTATAACGTGAATCACCCCAGGTGCTGATCTCCGGAAAAGGTATTTCCAGTGCCTTGTCCGGATCCCCCGGAAAAATAAAGATGAGGCCATACGCTTCACGGCAGGGATAGGCCCGCACACCACGCGGCACAACCTTGCTGTTACCGACATACGGCACATTCACGCAACTGCCGGCACAATCAAACCGCCAGCCATGATATCCACACTGGATCTCTTCGCCATTGACTATGCCGGCATGCAAGGGCACCTGCCGGTGCGCACAGCGGTCTTCGAGCGCAAAAATACGCCCGGATTTTGTCCGCACCAGTGCAATGGGTTCTCCGGCAAATCGCCGCCCGATGACCTTGCCCGGCTTGATGTCTTGGCTGCGGGCCAATGGATACCAGTAATCAGGGTGAACGCCGGTTTTGCGTAAATCCTGCACAGGATTGGTCTTTGGTGATGTCAAAGGTTCGAGGCTGGAAATTTTCATGGGAGTCCCGGATTAGGGTGGCCTTTAATTGTGCGCCTGCCAGTCAATTGTTCAAGTCAATATTGATATAATGACCCAACAGTATGGGTTCACCCTATCACACCCGCATTGCAAATAAACCGGACAATTTCACAAAAACGCTCATCAAAAAGATAACGGGGTCACGCATGACTAGACAAATCATCAAAACTGATAAGGCGCCGCAGGCCATTGGTACCTACTCTCAGGCTGTAAAATGTGGCAATACCGTGTACCTGTCCGGGCAAATCCCGCTGGTACCCGGAAAAATGGAACTGGTACAAGGTGACATGCGCGCGCAAATCACTCAGGTGTTCGAAAATCTGAAAGCCGTTGCTGCCGCATCCGGTGGCAGTCTTGCCAATGTTGCCAAGCTCAATATTTTTCTGACTGACCTCACTCACTTTCCACTGGTCAATGAAGTCATGGCCACGTATTTCAGTGAACCGTATCCGGCACGTGCCGCCGTGGGTGTTGCATCACTGCCCAAGGGTGCCCAGGTTGAGATGGATGCGATTATGGTGCTGGATAATTAATACGGAACTGATTCTGCGTTGCCCGCTTTAAAAAACCACCTGTCACTGGATGCCCCGGTCACCGTCCTGCACGGTGCCGGTGAAAGGGTTGCGGACAAACTAAAGCGGCTCGACGTGGAAACTGTTCGCGATTTGTTGTTTCTGATGCCGCTCCGTTACATGGATCGCACGCGGCTCAGCCCCATCGGCGCGATCCGTCCCGGCACGTATGTGCAGGTTGAAGGCACGATCGACCTTGCGCAGGTGCGATTCGGCCGCCGGCGCTCCCTGCTCTGCCGCATCAGCGACGGCACCGGCGCACTGACCTTGCGTTTTTTTCATTTCAACAAATCCCAGCAGGACCGCATGCAGCGTGGACTGAAACTGCGTTGTTATGGACAGGCACGTTTCGGAGCGGAAACACTGGAGATGGTGCATCCGGAATACCAGATCCATGCGCCTGATCACGAGCTTGCGGTGGATGAGACCCTGACGCCGGTGTATCCGGCGGCAGAAGGTTTGTCACAGGCCGTACTGCGCAAACTGACGGCACAGGCCCTGCGCATCATGCAGCAACATCCGGAGCAGTTACAGGAATTATTGCCGCCGGAACTGCTAGAGGAATTCCAGCAGCCGGAACTCACAGCGGCGATCAACTATGTGCACCGGCCACCGCCGGATGCGATCACACAACAATTAATCGATGGCACACACCCTGCACAACAGCGTCTCGCGTTCGAAGAGCTGCTGGCACAATACCTCAGTCTGCAACAATTGCGCGCACAGTTACGCGATCAGGTGGCGACACCGTTTATTTCACACGGCGAAATACGCAAAGAATTTTTACATGCATTAACCTTTCAACTGACCCCTGCGCAAAAACGCACTGCCGGCGAAATCCTGCACGATCTGCAACAACCTGTACCAATGTTACGTTTGTTGCAAGGTGATGTGGGTTCGGGCAAAACCGTCATTGCCGCACTTGCGGCATTGGCCGCGGTGGAATCCGGATATCAGGCCGCGATCATGGCACCCACGGAACTGCTTGCAGAACAACATGCACAAACATTGACCCATTGGCTCGCACCACTCAAAGTCCCGGTGATGTTGCTCACCGGCAAGCTCACCAGAGCGGAACGGCGGCGGCAGGCGGAATTTTTGAATACAGGCAAACCATGTGTGGTGATCGGCACCCATGCCCTGTTTCAGGAGGATGTGTCCTTCCCCGGTCTGCGGCTGGTCATTGTTGATGAACAGCACCGCTTTGGCGTACATCAACGCCTCGCCCTGCTGGAGAAAGGGAAAGCCGCGGGCACGGTACCACATCAGCTCATCATGACCGCCACACCCATTCCGCGCACACTGGCGATGACAATCTATGCTGATCTGGACATCTCCATCATTGATGGACTGCCCCCGGGACGACAGCCGGTTAATACCGTCGTGATGTCTGCTGTGCGCCGGGATGAGGTCATCGATCGCATCGCACAGGCCTGTGCCGAAGGACGGCAGGTCTACTGGGTGTGTCCGCTGGTGGAGGAATCGGAAATCATCCAGTGTGAAGCGGCCATAGCTGCCAGCCAGACCCTTGCCGAAAAACTGCCACAGGTCAGCGTTGGCCTGATCCATGGCCGTCTGAAACCGGCGGAGAAAGAAGCTGTTATGCGCGATTTCCGTGCGGGTAAAATTCAACTGTTGACCGCCACGACCGTCATTGAAGTCGGAGTGGATGTGCCAAATGCCAGCCTGATGATTATTGATAACGCCGAGCGTATGGGCCTCTTTCAGTTGCACCAACTTCGCGGTCGCATCGGTCGTGGTAAACTACGCAGTGATTGTGTACTGCTTTATCAACCGCCGTTGAGTGAAATGGCAAAAATCAGACTGGATACCATGCGCACCACCAATGACGGATTCGCCATCGCCAAAAAGGATCTGGAGTTACGCGGGCCGGGCGAAATGCTGGGCACGCGGCAAACGGGTCTTCCCGGTCTACGCATTGCTGATCTGATCCGCGATGCCGGTTTGCTGCCGGAGGTGCATCGGGCAGCAGCCCTGCTCATGCGCAGTTACCCGCAAATCATTCCGGCCCTGACTGCACGCTGGCTGGGCCGTGATATGGACTATGGCAAGGTGTAACTGACTTGGGTATTCGCTGGCGCCCGGCCGGGCAGATCAACAAACACCGGATTCCACAAAACGTGCGTGTTGTGTTATTCAATACCGGCTCGCTCACGCAATACCTGCAGGGTTACTGTGCAGGATCATTCAACCTGCAGTTGCTCGATCAGGGTTGGCAAACACCCTTGCCTGATGAACGCCGGATTCTGCGCCTGCCTGAGCAACGCTATGCGCTGGTGCGCGAGATCAATTTGCGCTGTGCGAGCAAACCCTGGGTGTATGGCCGCAGTATCATCCCGGCCCATACCCTCTCCGGACGTGAACAGCAGCTCTATCACTGGGGTCAGCGATCGCTGGGAGATTATCTGTTTTCCGCAGGCCGGGCCAGACGCAGCACGATTGATATCGGTTCGCTTGACGCCGATGATGATCTGTTTCAACTGGCAACGGCTCACACATCACACACCACGGGCCCATTGTGGGCACGCCGCTCACTGTTTTACATACGGTACAAACCGTTGCTGGTGGTGGAAGTATTTTTTCCGGACGTGATTGAAGCGTTGAGTACTTATGGATAAGGCACAACTGGAAAGAATCAGACGGCAGGCTGTCCGTCTCTTGCAGAACGCAGGCCACACTGCACGTTTTCTCTGCATCAGGGCACAAAACCTGTTCATTCGCTTTTACCATTATTGCCGGGCCAGTGTGCAATACTACTGGCCCATCCTGCTGACCCGGCTTCGGGTTTACTATCGTACTTTTTGCCAGTATTGCATACAGGGATATCAATACAGCGCCAGCGTCAGCCGCGCGCTTTGGTTACAACTCAGGTCCTGGTTTCAGAGGTACTGGCCTGTGGTGCACGACCGTTTGCAGCAATATGCCCTGCTCACACGGCTGCACCGGCCAATCGGTATTTTTCTGTTGTTATGGCCAGCCCTGTGGGCACTCTGGTTTGCCGCAGAGGGAATACCGGACATTTACATACTGTTTGTCTTTATGACCGGAGTAGTGGCCATGCGCTCGGCCGGGTGTGTGATTAATGATATTGCCGATCGCCATATTGATGGATTTGTAGCAAGAACCCGGGAACGTCCACTGGTCACCGGCAAGGTATCTGTGAAGGAAGCCATTGCGCTGGCCGGCGCCCTGCTCTTGCTCGCGTTACTTCTGGTACTGACACTGGATCCGCTGACCATAAAATTGTCATTCATCGGCGCAGCGCTTGCCGTGCTTTATCCCTTTACCAAACGCTATACCTATTTGCCACAACTCTTTCTGGGGATGGCTTTTGGCTGGGCCGTGCCCATGGCCTTTGCAGCGCAGACCGGCAACGTGTCGCTCAGCGGTTGGATCCTGTTCATGGCCACGGTGTTGTGGGCGGTGGCTTATGATACGGAATATGCCATGGTGGACCGTGAGGATGATATCCGCATGGGTGTGAAATCCACCGCCATCCTGTTTGAAGACGCAGACCGGGCCATTATCGGTCTGATCCAGATGCTTGTATTGCTCGCACTGGCACTGGCGGGCGGGCGTCAGGAGCTCGGCTGGATGTATTACACAGGGCTTGCCCTCGCCGCCATGTCAGCGCTCTATCAACAATACCTGATCAAAGATAGAATACCGGAGCAGTGCTTCAGGGCTTTCCTGAACAATAATCTGTTTGGTGCGGCGGTATTCGCCGGAATATTTCTGCATTATCATTTTTATTAACAAATGCATCTGGGGAAACTATCAATCATTGCTCTACTGTTGCTGCCTGCGTGCCTGCAGGCGGCGACTGATCTCATGCAGCAGGAATGCCGCAGGATTTCCAGCAAGCTCGCCAGTGTGGGTTACAAGGAATGTGTGGACAAGGATCTCAAAGTCAGCGAAGGCCGCTCAGTCAACAATGCACCCATCCTGATCAAGGAATATCCACCCCTGCTGGATCGCCGCAAACCGCTGGGCAAGGTATTGCTGATCGGCGGCATCCACGGAGATGAATATTCATCCGTCAGTATCGTATTCAAATGGATGAAAACGCTGGATGAGCACCATTCCGGCCTGTTTCACTGGCGTATTGCACCGCTGGTCAATCCTGACGGCCTGCTGCAGAAAGAGTCCCAACGCATGAATGCCAACGGCGTGGATCTGAACCGCAACTTCCCGACCCCGAACTGGGACGAAGAGGCACTGAGTTACTGGGAAGATCAGACCGGCCGTGACCCGCGCCGGTTTCCCGGGCAAAGTGCCATCAGTGAACCGGAAACCCGCTGGCTGACCGAAGAAATCGAACGCTTCCAGCCGGACGTGATTGTGTCCATCCATGCTCCGCATGGTGTGGTGGATTACGATGGTCCGCCGGATGCACCCCACAAGCTCGGCCGCCTGTATCTCAGCCTGCTTGGCACTTATCCCGGATCACTGGGCCGCTACGCCGGTGTCGAAAAACAGATCCCGGTGGTGACCGTGGAACTGCCCTATGCCGGTATCATGCCCAAGAACAAGGAAATCAGCGATATCTGGCTGGATCTGGTGAAGTGGCTCGGCAAGCATCTGCCGGCGGGGTCTGCCGTTACACAAACCAATGATCTGTAAGCCGTTCGGTCAGAACTGACATGCTTGCGGACAACCAAATCAGACCGAACCCTCATAGACAATCTTCCACACACCATCATCACCCTTGCGCCAGTATTGCCGCTTGGTGAACTTGCGGTGCACGTTGTCGCTGCGGTAATCCTGATCAAAAGTCACCACCAGCAGATTGGCTTCACCCGGATAGAGAAACATGCTGGTTTCTGACAGCTCGACCTGAATATAATTCTTGGAGGACGTGACCCTGCGCTTGTAATCAACCCAACCGGCATAGTCCTTGCCCAGACCGGAATAGTCGCGGGCATAATGGCGCAGGTAACGTTCCACATCCTTGCTTTCCCAGTCCTTGCGCCATTGCTCAATGAAGTGCCCGTAATTGCGCTGGCGTTTCTGCCATTCACTCTGACTCACCCAGTTGATCTGTTCTGCCAGAATTACCGGCGTTTTACCCACGGTGACAAAAGACTTCAGTGACTGTAAATCCTGGTTACTCATGGTGACACAGCCATTACTGTCACGCGGCGGCCGGCTGTAGGTATGGAAAGGCGTACCGTGCAGCCAGATCCCGTATCCGGTACGATTAAAGCGCCGGTCCCAGGCATTGGGATAATCGATGGGAAACGCACCGGTGCCATAAAAATCAGGGAGTTCCTCCGGATCCAGATAGCCATTCACGAAATACACCCCGACCGGTGTTTTCTGATCGCCCTCTTCAAACTTGCCAAAACCGTTCTTGCCGATCGAGATATAAAAATCATCAACCAGATGCGGGACACCCTTGCGGTTCTGGAACAGATACAGACGCGAAACACTCATATCAACAGCGATGATATGTTGCTGATCGTCACTCAATTGCACCATGAAGTCCGGAATCTTGTCCGTTCCCGGCGGTGCCAGATGATGCTGCCAGCGGGCGCGGGCTTCTTCTTTCAGGGAAGCGATATAGGTATTCGACATGGCCGAAAAATTTCCGAAATCCGTAATCGGCCGGGTGCGCGCCAACAGTAAATCCGCATAAATCAGTTGCGCCAGTTTGAATCCGGGTTCCACTCTGGTCAGATGCTCCAGATCCTGCAGGGCCGCATCAATGTCGTTATTACTGATGTTCTGCAAGGCATCAATCAGCAATTTTTCATGGTGATGTTCTATCGCATGCGCCGGCGCTGTCGTCGTCACCAGTTCCTGGGCACTGACAAAAACGGGTAACAAGACAACTGACAGGAGAATTTTTCTGGTGGAGAGTTTATTCATCTTTCCTCACCCCGTACCGATCATGAATCACTCTTTTCCTGAACAATCAGCCAGCGGCCGTTGAGCAGCCGGAACAGGAGGGTTTTGTTGACCGTGTCATGATAGGTATCAGACTGGTAATCCTGTACAAATGAAGCCTGTGCATGTTCATCACCATGCCGTATAACTCTCAAACCGGATATGCCAACCTTGATGGAACGTGGTGAAACAAGGCGGGCACGTCGCTGTGCTTCCCAATCCGGGCGGGAAATATCCGGGCCCGGAGTGTAATCCTTTGCATACCAGTTGATATAGGTATCGGGATCCTGATCGGACCAGGCCCTGGCCCAGCCATTGACACTGTTGGTTATGGCTTCAGTCACCAGCGTATCATCTTCCGGTGCAGGTGTCGTAACGGGGCTTGGCGCGGTTGCCGGTGATGGTGCCGCAGCAACCGGTGCAGGCGTTGGTGCCGGAGTGGGGGCAACAGCGACCGGAGCGGGGGCCGGTTCAGGTTTCGATTCAGGTTTTGTTGCTGGAACTGCAGGCGCTGGTGACGGAGCAGGCGCTGTGGTTCTGGTCACGACAGGTTCAGGCTCAGGAGTTGCAGGAACAACAGGTGCCGGCACCGGTGTTGCGGCCGCCAACTGTGCCGTGCTGGCGGCTGGCACAGAGAATAATTCATTGACCATCGACAGTTTTTCCCGAGCGGCAACATTACCACTGTCGAGCTCCAGCGCCTGATTGTAGGCCTGACTCGCCATCTTGGCATAAATATCACCAATGTTTTCATGCGCAGTAGCGTAAGTCGGATGCGTATTGATCGCTTTCAGGAGGGCTTCACGCGCCTTGTCGTATTCCCCGCGGGAAGCGTAGATCACAGCCAGATTGTTATAGGGCTCGGGCAATTCCGGACTGTTCTGGGTCAACTGCAGAAAAATTTCCTCGGCTTTGGGCAATTGATTCATACGGGTCAGGATCAGGCCCTTCAGGAACAATGCCTGAACGTTGGATTTGTCCTTGAGCAACAGAGTGTCGGTCTCTTTCAGGGCCTGATCGAGTTTACCTTCATTCATGAGACCCTGGATTTGGCTGATTTCCATTTCCGCCAGAAGTGGGGAGGATGCTGCAGTGAAAAAGATCACTGTCAACAGCATAACCACCCATCTGCGAGTGTAGTTCATCATTATTATTTAACCGCCCATCCTCTGTTTATTCAACCCTGTTACATGTCCTGCGCCGGTTCTGTGCTGCGGCAATGGTGCCCCGAGAGGGAATCGAACCCCCAATTGATGATTACAAATCAACCGTTATACCATTTAACTATCGGGGCGTTTTTCCGGCGTAATCATCTCTCTACAGGGCTGGCGCAGTATTGTAGGGATTAAGCTAGGGTATGGCAATTTCACCACATGTCACCGGCAACGAGTTGTATCGTGCCGGTATGCCGGTAAACATGGCATTCAGAACCTCCTGCTGATCGATCAACTTCACATCCAGCCAGTACACCGCCTTGGCATCCCGGTAGGGAATGACCACCGGTTGATAACCTTTGTCCTTCAGTTCATTAAGGCGGCGATTCACTGAAGCCTGGGTGGAAAACAAACCCAGCGATATGGCATTGCGCAGATCGCCGGTTTCGATGAGCCGGTAATCGGTCACGCCCTTGCTCTTCAGATCTTTTATCGCCTGTATGGCCCGATCGCGCGAGCCGGGCTTGAGATAAATCCAGAACAACTGGTTGTCCTGCTCTGCTTCCACACGCTGTTGTGCAGGGGCCTGATGTTCATCAAACCAGGCAACCAGTTCCGTCATCTGTTCACTGCCGGTAAATGGGCCATACGAAAAACACATTTCACTCTCCGGGCCATTGCCGTTGACCACCTCAGGCATGCCAATCTCACGCAGGTCAGTCACCAGTTCATCCATAAATTCTTCATTAATCCTGATGTCGGTTGTCGCGCTCTCTCCTTCCAGCGGCGACAATTCATCTTCGTCCGGTTCACCGTCCTGCATGGCCATGTCCTGTTGATCTGTGCCAGCGGAACCACGGGGCGGTGGCGGGGCCGGCAGTTCGCGCAATAATACGAGTGGTTTGACTCCGGGCGGCACTGTCAATGCATCGTATTGCTTACCGGCATCAATCCGCGTCTGGTACTCAAACTCCAAGCCGAAGTAAATAATGTTCATCGTCAGCAGTGCGACAAAAAACCATTTCATCCGTGCTGACCGGCATAAACTGCCAGACCCTCCAGCACCAGATGCGGGCGTATCTCAAATTCAATATTCATCAACATTGCAATCTGTTCTGCATCGCCACCGCTTAAAATACATTTCATATCATTAAAGCCCTTGCTTTGCAGATCATGCCGGATGCGTTCAATGGTCGAGGCTATCGCCAGAGCACAACCATTCGCCACGGCTTCATCCGTATTATCTGCCAGACCGGACCCGGGCCGAAGGTTTGAAACAGGTATGGCAGGTGTGGTTTTGTAAAGAGCGTTGCGCATCAGCAGTATTCCCGGAATGATCAACCCGCCGAAATGACGACCATCCGTATCCATGGCATCCAGGGTGAATGCCGAGCCACAATCCGCGATCAACACCGCTTTTTTAGTATGTGTCCTTGCCCCGATCAATGCCAGCCAGCGATCCACACCCAGGCGGGAGATATCACGATAAGCATTGGTAACACCTGCACAGTCGCGTTCAACACGGGCAAACGCCGGCGCACATTGCCATTGTGTATCACACCATATCGCGATTTGCCTGTCGATTTCATTGCCGGCAACATTCGCCACCCAGACCTGTTCCGGTTTTGTTATTACTGTACTGATTTGATTGAGTTGTTCGCTGACTGATTCGTGCGTATACAGCGTTGCAGCATGTTCAGAAAGATTTTCACCATGCATCAAGGCCCATTTGATCCGGCTGTTACCAACATCCATCAGCAGTTTCATGATGTTGACCTCAGGCTGATTTCACCGGAATTGAATCGCTCGGTTTTGCCGTTGACTGACATCAGCAATGCCCCCTGCGGGTCAATACCAAGTACACGGCCCCTGATTTTCTTTTGTGGCAACAGCAACTCAGCCTGCCTGCCATTGAAGCAATCATATTTTTTCCAGGTTTCGATAATCGAGCTTCCATGATTGTCCTGAATCTCCTCCAGGACGTTCACAAGCTGAGTGATCAGTAGTGCTGCAAGATGATTACGGGATGGCGGATTATCGCGGATACCGGCGATATCGATCCAGGGGTAGTCCATAACCTCTGGCATGCTTTTCTGATCCGGGGGGAATGAATAATTAAGCCCGACGCCTATCACGGCATGACAGGGGCCGGCACTCTCCATTCTCATTTCCACCAGTATTCCCCCGAGTTTTCGCGCCCGCCAGAGAACATCATTTGGCCATTTCAGTCCAGCCCCGGATATACCGATCTGTTCCAGCGCCCGCATCACAGCCACCCCGGCCCCCAGAGAGAGCAACGCGGCCGGATCAGGAACAGGATCAAACTGCCAGCCGATAGACAGGCAGATGCCGGCAGCATAGGGAGAATGCCAGTGGCGGCCACGCCGCCCACGTCCTGCCGTCTGATACTCCGCCAGTGTAATGTGTCTGTGCAGGCTGTTTGGTAACTGATCCAGTAAATGCTGATTGGTGGAAGCAATCACATTATGCAAGGTCAACCGGTTGATCTTCCTGCGCATCTGCGGTTGCAGGTGGTGCTGTATCGAATCCCGATTGAGTAATTCCAGGATATGGGGAATGCGATAGCCCTTGCCTTTCCGGGTTTGCAGTGCCAGACCACAATCCTGCAAATGGCGCAGCCGCTTCCACACTGCCGCGCGCGATATTTTCAACTGCCTGCCCAGTTCCACGCCGGAGTGATATTCGCCATCGGCGAGTATGTTCAGCAAGTCATCACGGGATTGCATGGAAAGATGGACGGACAGGTGGCGGGTGATTCGATCATCCATCTCTCTGCAGATTGATTATCCTTATACATTGAGGGAAAGGCCCTCCCGGAGATTGAGCCCAAGACCAGCGGATGCCGTGTCGATACAGGTGTACTGTTACTGCTTGCTGTCACTATCCGGGAAACAGCCGGCGTTCAGATTGCAGTCTTGTCATCATCCATGTCAGGCCGGATGGTGGCATCTTCATCCGGATCTTCCAGCCCCTCGTTGTCTTCATCCATCATAAGAGTCTCATCTTTCGGTTCATCTGTATCTCTGGCAGAACCGGTCTTGCCTGGAACCAGTGTTGCTTCTTCATCCGGATCAGACTCGTGATCATTCATACCTGCGGTCAGATCAAAAACAGGTTCAGGCAATTCTTCGCCAGTACCCCCTCGAGCGACAGTGGCATCTTCACCTGCCATCATGGCCGGATTTGCGGCGAGCACCGTCTTGGAAATCTGGGTCGCCCCGGCATCCACCATTTCGGGCATGATGAACTCAAATTCATATTTATGCAGTCTGACCTTGTCACCATGTTTGAGACGGGTTTCACTGGTAATCATCTGATCATTCACAAACGTACCATTGATACTGCCCTGATCGATAATCCAGTAGGCAAAATCCTTGTACTCAATCAAAGCATGGCGGCGACCAATTGTGGTTTGTGGAATGACGATATAGTTAAGATGATCCGTATCTGTACCCGCGACACGACCCAGCATGGTGGGTTTGTTACCGAGTTTGTATGAAGATTGACCGGTATAATTATTGATATCGTGCAGGAAAGCTTCCTGGGCATAGTCCTCTGCAATGACTTTCTTCCTGCTGCCAATCCATAACATTACCACCAGCGCGATAACAGCGAGTATAAGAACAGACAGGATCACCAGCGTCATGATCGTTTCCCGCGTCATGCCTTTTGCCTCTGGCTGGACCGGTACCTCGATAATCACCGGTGGGGGCGGCGGGGGCGGAGCAACCGTGACTGGCGGAACGGATGCTTCAACCGGCATGGGTGGCGTAACCACTTCCGGTTCCGGTGGTGTATTCACTTTGGTAATCACCTGTTCAAATACACTCTGCAGATCTTCCGCCTGCAATGCACGGTAATACTCGCCATTGGTTATCTGGGCAATAGACTGGATCAGATGAAAATCTGCATTTTCTGTATAGGCAATGCCGAAAATTTTGATCCCGGAGTTGGCCGCATCTTCCGCCAGTTCACCTTTCAGCCATTTGGCCTGTTCCAGATCCTTGGCCGGGTCACCGGTATCCACTACACCATCTGTCATGAACACAATAAATTTGTGTGCATCCTCTCTGCCGTTGGTCTTGAGCTCGTAAATGGCCCTTTCGATCGCAGCCGGACTTTCCGTCCACTGGCCTTTGTAATCAACCTGATCGAGACTCTGCAGGACCTGCGGACGATTGGCGTCATTAATATCGGTCAAAGGCACTGCCATCTGGATCTTTTGATCAAAAATAATCACTGCAGCACGGGTGGACTCATCAAGTCCTTCTATAAATTTCACTGCCGCCTGCTTGCCCAGAAACAGTGGATCATTTTTTTTCATACTGCCGGAGTTATCCAGGACGAGAATCACATCCTTGCTGACCGGGCGGCCGGCATCAATCCCGGAAGCATCAGCGGTCATCGAATCCGTTTCAGGCAAAGCAACCGTCTCTGCATCGGGGACGATCGTTTCCGTCAGGGTCGTCCCGGTTTCAGGGGTTGTCGGTTGATCTACCGTGATATCAACACCAGCTGCTGCCGGTTCATCCTGTACCGGTAAAGCAACAGGTTCTTCACTGATTACGCTTTCAGGTTGTAAATCTGGTACCGCCAGTGTCTCTGGCGCAGTTACTAACGGCTCTTCAGCGGGTGTTAAAGCAGTTCCGTTTTCAGCCCGCAATGGCGTCGCCGCCAGCAGGAAAAGACAGATATGAAAGATGTGAAGATATAGCCTGTTCATCTGGGTTTATTCTGAAGGTTCAGAACTTCAAGAATATCATGTATCACCTGCAGTCTGAATTCATATGGGCTAAAAACTCCCGGGTTCTGCGCCGGTTGCCACCGGGCGTTCCGGCACCGAACACCAGTCACTCCATGATCCGGCATACAGTTTCGAGGGTAGTAACCCGGCATGCGCCACGGCCAGCAAATTATGGCAGGCCGTAACTCCGGAGCCACAATAGAAGACCGCTTCCTGCGGCGGGACAGCCCCCAGCATCCCGGTGATTTCAGTGGCGAGTCGGGATGCTGGCTTGAAATGCCCGTCCGCTGCGAGATTGTCTTTCCAGAATCGATTGATGGCTCCCGGAATATGTCCGGCCGCCTTGTCCAGTGGCTCGGTCTCCCCCCGATACCGCGCCGGGTCACGTGAATCCACCAGCCGCCTCGACTCAGGCACCCGGTCCACCGTCACCAGCCATTCTGTTCTGGGCGTCCCTTTGAATATGGACGGGCTGCGTGATTCTTCGCCACTATGAATTGGTACTCCGGAGGACTGCCAGGCCGGCCAGCCCCCATCCAGGACCGCGACAGCAGTGTGTCCCATGTAGCGTAACAACCACCATAGTCGGGCTGCAAATGATCCTGACACCTGATCATAGGCCACGACCTGCGATTCATGAGCTATCCCCAGTTTACTGAATACCGCATTCAACTGCTCCACCGAAGGCAATGGATGGCGGCCGTGATCCGTCAATGGTGGGCCGCTCAGATCGTCGTGCAAATCTGCATAGACAGCACCGGGAATGTGGCCGGTTTTCCAGGCATTCCTGCCCATGGATTGGTCGGCCAGATCATAACGACAATCGACAATAACCCAGGACGGATCGTGTAAATACTGTTTCAGGGTTTTGCTATCTACAAGTGTGGAGTACATAAGCCTTTCTTAAGCCCGAGGTAACCGGCATGCATCTGTGAGTAAATTACCCGGCGTTTCCGGTTCTGTTCCAGAACTTTCTTATAGCATAATCATCATCTAATGTGCATATATTCCTCATGTATAAATATTTGCAAGTCATTATTATTCTCTTCTGCCTGATGCCTGTGCTCAGTGGCTGTTCGACGCTGGGTTATTACCTGCAATCCATTCAGGGACAGGCGGAAGTCCTGCAGAAAAGCACCCCCATAGAAAAACTCTTACAGGACGATCATTTACCGGCCGCCCTCAGGGAAAAATTGCTGCTGGCCTCTGAATTACGCAGGTTTGCCGCCCGCCAGTTACTGCTCCCGGATAACGGAAGCTACCAGGACTATGCTGATCTGGGCCGAAACTATGTCGTCTGGAATGTGTTTGCTACACCGGAACTGTCCCTGCAGCCACAACAATGGTGTTACCTGATCGTGGGTTGCCTCGGTTACCGTGGCTATTTCTCTGAAATACTGGCACGTAAGCATGCAGATGAATTGCGCGCCAGTGGATATGATGTGTTTGTGGGTGGCGTCGCCGCCTATTCAACGCTGGGATGGTTCAATGATCCAGTACTCAACACCATGCTCCGGCATGATGATTTTTATCTCGCCAGAGTCATCTTTCATGAACTTGCACACCAGTTGCTTTTTATCCCGAATGATACGGATTTCAATGAAGCTTTTGCCGACAGCATCGCGGAAACGGGCACGGAGCGGTGGCTCACACAAACACAACCGGAGTCAGTATCGGAAGCATTCAGTGAAATTCTTGCCCATGAAGATGAGTTTACCGCTCTGGTTTTAAATTATCGGGCAAAACTGGAAGAACTGTACCGTTCTTCCATGGCGGACCAGTACAAGCTTGAACATAAACAGATGTTATTCACGCTCATGCAAAGTGATTATGCAGCACTCAAAGCCGGCTGGAACAATGATATCAGGTACGACGCCTGGTTTGCTGCCGGTCTGAATAATGCAAAACTGGTTGCTGTGTCGACCTATCGCCGGCTGTTGCCCGGATTCAGATTATTGCTGCGCTCAGTAAATCATGATCTGAAAAACTACTATAATAATGTCAAACGGCTTGGTGCGTGCCCGCAGGAACGCAGGCATGAGATCCTCATGACTGGCCAGACCGATTTCAAATGCTGACATTTCCATCCATATTCTTTACGCATGACCGGCGATGTGTTTGTGTGCGGGCATTAATCCTGTTGTTCTGGTCATGTATCACAATCCCTGCTCCCGAAGCAGCCGGCAAGGAAAGTCCCTATCTTACACCGTCTCTCAAACGTGGAGTTTTACTGATAGCAGGTGAGAATCTTCAGGAGCCGAATTTTGAGAGAACTGTCATCCTCATCACCAATTATGATGAATCCGGCAGTAGTGGCCTGGTTTTGAACCGGCGCACCAAGCTTCCCGGTCCTGAGATCATGCCACGACTATGGCAGGCTCTGCCCATGCTGGATCACCTCTATATCGGCGGCCCAGTCAGGAACACCAGTGTTTCAATACTGGTTAAATCTGCAGAACCACTAGCCGCAGCCTCGCCGGTGACGCCGGAAATTTACCTTATAGAGACCTTTGATCAATTCAATCAACTCCCACTGGACAAACTCAAACCCACTGATATCCGGATATACAGCGGCTATGCTGGCTGGGCGCCCGGACAACTTGAATCAGAGCTGGTCAGGGGCGACTGGCGTCTCTGGCATGCTGAACCCGAAAGCGTTTTTGCGCAGACCCCGGAAACGCTCTGGGATGACCTGATCCGCATGGCTGCGGCCCAATGGGTATTACGGTAATTATATGCCCGCCGGATCTGTCGCCTGCAGGCGAATTATGTTTAAATATCCCAGCGGTCAGTACCAACTATGGGCACTGTCAGCCAGATTATTGAGAACTCTATCAAGGTTAAAGGTATCCGGCTTTGCAGCAGCACTTTCCTGAACTATATAGTCATCAGCATACTTAAGGATCAAGTAGAGACTTCCATGCTAAACAAATTTTTCTCCAAGCCTGTTGAATTGACCGTAGGGGACCAGACTCTACGCTTTTGCTCCATTCCGGATTTTGAGTTTTCTCTTACCGGCAGGACCTCGGTGCCATCGAAAAAGATCACTGAAATGGTCAAGCTGCCTGCCAAGAAACTTAAAAGCGAAGCGGTAACCATAAAGGATATTGAAAAAAAGTTTGTTAACATACTGTCCCGTTCGATAGAAAACCCCAACAGTATCAATCAGGCATTGCGGGAACTTGATCCCAGCATTTTTTCCCAGGATCACAACTGGCGCAGTATCATTGGCGCCCTCAACGAAGGCGGCGATGACCTGAACCCCTTCCGTCGAATCGCTCTGGTCAAATACATGCAGTATCTTTCATCGCGTCAGGAAATCATCAAGTATCTTTATTCTGAGAAACAGTCACAGATCAACGGCAGTGCCAAGCACAGCGATGACAGTGATGAGTCGGGCGTTGACAAGCTGAGTGGCACTCTGATACTTGAAAACACTCTGTTCGAACCGTTCAAGGAAGGCAAGGCGGACGAATTCGAGCGCATGCCCAAAGGAGAAGTAATTTCCATAAAACTTCCAGTCGGACGGGAGATCGATATTCGTCTGTCCAAGCATAAATGCATATTGTCCAACAAAAACGGGGTTGAATTTATTGATCAGGCCGGCAATCGCCACTCACTGGGCAAAGGACGGAATATTGTCGGCCGCGATACTTCCAGCACCGTGAAGATCGATTCCACTTTGCGTGATGTCTCCAGAATGCATCTGGTCATTGAAAATCTCGGCGATAATTATCTGCAGTTAACGGACATGTCTTCACATGGCACGTTTGTCCATCCTTCAGTATTGGAGCAACATACCAACTGATTCTGCAAATCTGATTTTCTGCATGTCTGGAATATAACCGGAAACAACATGGCACCCGCAGAATTCAACTCCGAACAACTGGCCCGCGAATACATGGCCAAATCCCCGGATGAAATTATCCGGTTGGCGCTGGATAATTTTTCAAACAGCGCCATATCCTTCAGCGGCGCTGAGGATGTCATCCTGATTGACATGGCCGTGAAGATCAATCCACAGGTAAAGGTTTTTTCACTGGACACCGGCCGTCTGCATCCGGAAACCTACCGTTATCTTGAGCAGGTGCGCAATCATTACAAGATCAGTATTGATGTCCTTTCGCCGGATCATGCCACCCTGGAAAAATTTGTGCGTGAAAAAGGGCTCTACAGTTTTTACCAGGACGGACATCAGGAGTGCTGCGGTATTCGCAAGGTAGCGCCTTTGCGCCGCAAGCTTACCACGCTGGATGCGTGGATTACCGGTCAGCGCAAGGACCAGAGTCCAGGGACACGTGCGGATGTACCGGTTATTGAGAAAGACAGGGTATTTTCCACATCGGAACATCCGCTGATCAAATTCAATCCACTCTCCTTCTGGACTTCGGCGCAAGTATGGCAATACATCCGCCAGAATGAAATACCGTACAATGAACTGCATAACCATGGGTATATCAGTATAGGCTGCGAACCTTGTACCAGGGCAGTACTGCCCAATCAGCATGAACGGGAGGGCCGCTGGTGGTGGGAAGATGCCACCAAGAAAGAATGTGGTCTGCATATCGGGAATATTAAAAAATAGTACTGGGTATCTGGAATACGGGAAATACTCCAGCCCGTAAACCACATACTCTCTATCAGACTCCTGTAATCTTAATGTTCCGGTAATTTCAGATCGCGGAACAACAAATCCAGATCATCCTTGCCTGTCGTGCTCACCGCTTCCTGCACAACCTCTTTCGTGAGATGGGGAGCGAACTCCTCGATAAAATCATACATATAACTGCGCAGGTAAGTACCACGCCGGAACCCGATCTTGGTGATGCTCGGTTTGAACAAATGACTGGCATCGATGGCCTTGAGCTCATTATCAATTTTCCTGTCGTAGGCCATCGACGCCACAATTCCCACACCCAGTCCCAGTCGTACGTAGGTTTTGATCACATCGGCATCGGTGGCGGTGAATATCACTTTGGGTGACAAGCCCGCGGTATTAAATGCCTGATCAAGCTGGGAGCGCCCGGTAAACCCGAACACATAGGTCACGATCGGATATTCCGCCAGCGCTTTCAGTGTGAGTGTCTTCACTGTAGCCAGTGGATGATCATGACGAACGATCACGCTGCGGTTCCAGCGGTAACACGGCATCATTACCAGATTGTCAAACAACTCGAGCGCCTCCGTGGCAATGGCAAAATCCACGACGCCCTTGGAGGCCAGTTCGGAGATTTGTACAGGCGTGCCCTGATGCATGTGCAGGGACACATCCGGATAGCGCTGCATGAATTTATGGATGACGGCTGGCAACACATAACGCGCCTGTGTGTGCGTGGTGGCGATGGACAACTCGCCGCGCTCCTTGTCTTTATGTTCCTGGGCGATGTTGCGGATGTTGGCAACGCGGGCCATGATTTCGCCGGCAACCTCAATAATCTCTTTTCCGGCAGGCGTAATTTCCGTCAGGTGTTTGCCGGACCGCTGGAATATCGGCACACCCAGCTCATCTTCCAGCAGGCGAATCTGTTTGCTGATACCCGGTTGTGAGGTGTAAAGACTCTCGGCCGTCACGGAGACGTTCAGATTATGTTGGGCGACTTCCCAGACATAGCGCAGTTGCTGCAATTTCATCGTATCGGGTCTTTATGCAATTTGGATATATATTTATTCTAGACAGGCATTATTAAGTATAAAACAGCACTTTTATATTACAAGCTGGAAAAACAAACAGCTTTTTATTCTATTTAAGCATAATCAAGGTTAAACCATGGATTTCAGTTATTCCATTGCAGGATTCATTGTCGGGTTTATTGTCGGCATGACCGGGGTTGGTGGCGGTTCGCTGATGACCCCCATTCTGGTGCTGGGTTTTGGTGTCAAACCGGCCATCGCGGTGGGCACTGATCTACTCTACGCCGCGATCACCAAAAGCGGCGGCATCCTTGTACACAATAAAAAGGGCTCGATCGAGTGGCATATTGTGGGCCTGCTCGCAGCCGGCAGCCTGCCAGCCTCCGTTATGGCCATCTATATCCTGAAATATCTGGAGAAAGCCGGTATTAATTATGATGAGCTGATAACCTCATCGCTCAGTATTGCATTGATACTGACGTCGTTCGCATTGATCTTCAAGAACCGCCTGCATGAACTCGGGCAAAACGAACGCTTTGATGCCATACGCGCCCTGCACAAGCAATGGCAGACCCCCATGACTGTCATCGCCGGTGTAATACTGGGTGTACTGGTCACCTTGTCATCTGTCGGTGCCGGGGCGCTTGGTGCGGCCATACTGTTCTTTTTATATCCACGTCTGCCAGCGATCAAAATTGTCGGCACGGACCTCGCCCACGCCGTTCCCTTGACCGCTGTGGCCGGACTCGGGCACATGCATCTCGGCACCATTAACTACTGGATGCTGGCATCATTACTGGTAGGTTCATTACCAGGAATTTATCTCGGCAGTCATGTTGCCACACGTCTGCCGGAAAAAATTGTCCGGCCGGCGCTTGCGGCCATGCTCCTGCTGATTGGCGTAAAAATGGCGATGTGAACAGCGCTGCCATTCATGGTTTCCGGGTAACAAAAATAATAAACCCCGCATTGCGGGGTTTATTGACATCATCAGACAGGGATCGGTCAGACGTGGTCCCGACGGTAGTCCTCGATCATACTGGCCATGCGATCTTTAAGTAACAACTTTTCTTTTTTCAGTTTCTCGAGTGAAAAATCATCCATCGGTACAGTGCCCGCTGTGATTTCATCAACGCGGTGGTTCAGCATGTCATGCTTCTCATACAACCGCTTGAAATCGTTGCTCTCGGATAACAGCGCGTTAACAATATGCTGATCATATTCAAACATAATTGATCCCCCTTGGGTTTAAGGAAACAGTGTTTGCACCAAAGTGCGGGAGAAAAAATAAAAAACCGGTTGTCCCTGGATGGCCACCCAGTGGACGGGAACCGGTTCTGGATTGGAGACTTGAATAGTTATTCATGACCCTTCATTTGATAAGTTAGACCAATGACCGCCGACAGGCAAGGTGAAATACCCGGGGTTGTTACCCTGCTCTGGCAGGCTCACTGTAACTAACTGATATGATTTGGAATTCACAGTCCTTTTGAATTCAATTATTTAATGAACACAGCCTGGAAAGAGAACTGGCCAGTACCTGAACACTATGGTTAAGATTCCGTCTAATTTACAGATAAATGAACAGTCCACGGAGTAATAACTTGAAGAACATCCCTCAACCACGCGCCATTAAACTAGTTATCTGCCTGCTGGCACTTCTGCCTGTCCATCAGGCAACTGTGGCCGGACCATTCAATCTCACTGAAGTGTCGCAGGGCAATTATGTGCATTTCGGCCAGCATGTCGCCGTGAATGCAAAAGGTCATGACGACATTGCCAATATCGGTTTTATAACCGGGGAAACCTGTGTTGCTGTTGTGGATACTGGTGGATCGGTCAGTGCAGGTCATCAATTACTGGCCGCAATCAAAACCGTGACAGATAAACCTGTCTGTTATGTGATCAACACGCATGTACATTTTGATCATCTGCTCGGCAATCTGGCGTTTGTATCCCCCCACACCCGGTTTATCGGCCACGAACAGTTGAAAGATGCTGTTGAAGCCAATCGCGAGTTCTTTCTCGCTCAATTTGCGTCTGATCTGGGACCATCACCCGATACGGAGTCTGTGATTGCTCCCGGAGAGATCGTGCAATCGACACTTACACTGGATCTCGGCGGTAAAACACTGTTACTGACGGCACATCCCCGTTCGCATACCCATACTGATCTGAGCGTACTGGATCAAAGCACACAAACCTTGTGGACCGGAGATCTGGTTTTTCGTGAACGCATTCCCGTTATTGATGGCAGCCTCAAGGGCTGGCTTGCCGTCATGGAAAATCTTAAAAAAATACCCGCCACTGTTATTATTCCGGGCCACGGCCCGGCCGGAGAAGCCTGGCCGGTGGTGCTGGACGACCAGCAACGCTACCTCGATATCCTGTTAAATGAAACCCGTCAGGCGGTTGCTGATGGACTCTTCATGGAAGAAGCTATTGACACGATTGGGATATCCGAAAAAGACCACTGGCTGCTGTTTGATCAGCAGCACCGCACCAACGTGTCAAAAGCCTTTGTGGAACTCGAATGGGAATAACCGGCACCGGTATCGATCAATCCTCGATCTTGCGCTTCAGATCCGGTATCGATGCCGGATCACCGGCTTTCATGTAACGTTTTTCACCATCCAGCGCGGTCACATTCTCATACACGCCATGATCACGTTTCACCAGTTTGGTAAACCCCTTTTCCTTGAGAGTTGAATTACCGGCAGGTATGGATATGGCAGGTGCAGATATCACTTTTCTGACAGGTGCCAGGGGATCCGTATCGCCCAATGGAATCTGTGCGACATAACAAAGCTCACCCCAGGTATTCAGGGTCACATGGATGGTATGCACCACCTCGATGGTTTTTCCGTTGGCTTCACAGAAATAATCGTATGCCGGCATGGTGATAATCTGAAACTCTTCTGAACAGGTAATATCAATAACAATATTCTTAAATTATACCAGTCTCAACTCCGGGGTATATTTCAGGCCATGATTGATGACCCGCTGGATCAAGCGATCATAATCAATTCCTGCCGCTTCAGCAGCCATGCAAATCTCACTGCCATGACCGATATCGGGATTGGGATTGGCTTCCAGCACGAATATCCGCCCGTCATCGGTGACACGCAGATCGATACGTGCATAACCACTGAGTCCGAGTATGCGGTAAATACGTTTGCATACTCTGGAGATACGTAATTCCAGTTCTTCGGTGAGATCTTTGGGCACTGCAGCCGTGATTTTATATTTCTCCTGATAATCCAGGTCCCATTTCACTTTTGAGGTCGCAATTCGAGGAATATCCTCCGGCATGGACCCGAATTTGAGTTCGATCACCGGCAGGGTCTGCAACCGTGTGTTACCGATCACGGAAACATAAAACTCGCGACCTTCAATATATTCCTCCGCAATAACCGGCGTGTCGAGTTGTTCATGCAGGTACTGGACTCTTTCCCTGAACTTTTCTTCGTTATGAACAACAGACGCCTGTGCAATTCCGTAGGAACCATCCTCAACCAGTGATTTTACAAACAGGGGGAACTTGAGGCGGGACGGAATTACCGGGTTTTTGCCGATGGGGATGACCATGAATCCGGGAACACTGATGCGATGAAAATAAAGCAGCTTCTTGCTCAACGCCTTGTCATGGGCCAGCATCAGTCCACGCGGATTGCAGCCGGTATAATGCTGGCGCCGCAGCTCTAGATAACTGACCACGTGGTAATCAAACAGGGACTGGCCGTGAAACTCTTCCAGAAGATTGAAGGTAATGTCCGGTTTCCAGCTATCGATGGGTTCACGCAAGGCCGCAAGATCATCGTGTACTCCCAGAGTTTTGACCTCATGTCCCTGTCTGTGCAGCGAGGTCACAACATCATATTCGGTTTTCCATTCCTGGATTTCCTTCTCGGTATATCCCTTGAGGGTCTCTGGCGGCACCAGATCCTGGTGCATCAGCACCATCACGCGTAACCGTTTCATACCGGCACCCTCTGGCAGAGCCGGCGTAAATCACTGGTCACCATGTTACTGATGAGTATAGCCACTTCAATTTTCAGATGTTGCTCGGGCCGGGCCACGCCCAATTTCAACCGGCGACAGCGCATGATCAGATCACGATAAATCTGGCTGATGACATAAACAGGCTTGTTCAGGCTGCGGGCACAAAGCGGAACCAGTTCAGATTGAGCCCCCAGCAAAAATCCAGCAGCGGAACGGCGGCTGGTGGCACGTGGTGTAAACAGCCGCAATAGCTCATCATGGTCATCCAACGGCCCATCCATGCCATAAAAATTACGCTTGTTACGATAATACTCACGCAGGGTTTTGCGGTTGGTGGAGACCGGTTCGACCTGTTCACGGGATCGTACAACCGGGGTTTTGCGGCTGATCGAATTCATGAGGTCACTCATGGTTTCGAGTTTCCGCATAGCCGGCCAGTCACGGTATTCCTTGCGCCAGTCATCTTCATTACCGAGCCAGACAGAAAATGTCTCGGCGAAATCTTCAGCCGGATGGCTCTGTGCATACCACCAATCGAGATGCAATACATAACGTTTGCTTTCCGGATCGGGCGTGTAACAAAGCGGATAGGTTTTCGAGAAAGAACCAAAGGTGCGTTTCCACACATTACGGCGGTGCAGCCGGTAAGCTGTATTGATAGCATGCCCGGCTTCATGCCTTAGCAATTGCATACAACGGCGGGCGGTCCCACCTTCCACATCATGCATCTGCCGGAATTCCAGCCGGGCCAGACGCGGATGAGCGAGATAAAAAGGTATTGCTATACCGGGTACGCCATCCGGCGAAAACCATTCTTCGGAAAACCAGCAATGCGGACGAAAACTGATCCCGTGTAATTCCAGTTCCGCATAGAGCTGCTCGATCTGGCGCAGAATCGGATTGGTGCCGAGATCAAGCTTTAAATCACAAAACCGCTGGTTCAGCAGCTCCTGATCACGCAGTGCCGCCCAGGCATATCGTTTTTGTCTTTTTCTGGCCATGCCGAGCCGATCCTAGCAGATTATCGCCGGGCGCTGCATAGGGCCAGCAATTTCATATACACTTCCGGATATGTCTGAGACGCTCCACAAGCTGCAGATCCACATGTTTCCCTGTCTTGAAGATAATTACGGATTTCTGCTGCATGATCCTGTTTCGGGTGCGACTGCCACAGTCGACACGCCGGATGTCACGGCAATCCTGAAGGCGCTCGCAGACAGAAACTGGAAACTCACCCACATTTTCAACACTCATCACCACTGGGATCATGCGGGCGGCAACCTGGAACTGAAACAAGTCACGGGTTGCAGGATTGCCGGGCCACATGCTGAAGCCAGCCGAATTCCAGGTATAGACATTCATCTGCAAGAAGGTGACCGGATTCAGCTCGGGAACTTTACGGCCCGGATTTACGATACGCCCGGACATACCTCGGGGCATATTATCTATCACTTTGAAAGTGAGAAAACCGCTTTTGTAGGCGACACCTTGTTTGCCATGGGTTGTGGGCGGTTATTTGAAGGTACTGCAGAACAGATGTGGAATTCGCTACAGAAAATCATGCAATGGCCGGAGGAAACCGAACTCTATTGTGCGCATGAATACACACTGAACAATGCCCGCTTTGCGCTTACGGTTGATCCGGACAATCAGGAACTGCTCAAACGCTACCGTGAGATCGAAAAATTACGTAACCAGCAATTACCGACAATCCCCACCATACTCAAAAAAGAAAAACTCACCAATCCATTTCTGCGGCCCACAGATGTTCATATTCGCAAACATTTGAATATGACTGGTTCCAGTGATGTTGAAGTATTTACGAGAATCCGAAAATTAAAAGATGCCTACTGAATATTTACTTACACTTATGGATACATAATATCGATAATAGGTTTTCTATTCTGCATGGATGCCAGAACAATATATTCAAATCTGTCTGTTTCAGTTAATGCTTGCATTGCTGTCTCACGTGCCAGGTTTTCACGTTCATGATCATCCACCATATTGATTAATGGAATCACTTTGGCAGTGCCGGTGTTTTTGAGTGCTCCCTCTGCGGAGGTGAACAAGCGCACAATATGGTGTGGTTTTATTTTTTCATTTTTCTGCAAGCCGGTAACAGCAGTAATTCTGTCCAAACGATGAGCAATTTTATCTGTCAGGCGCTTGCCGATCGCTTTGGCAGATATCACCGCGATTACCGTATCGGCACACTCAGGCACAGGTGGTTCATGTGCAGCAGGGGCCTTGAGCCAGCGGCTGCGCGCGCCATCGGCCTTAACCAGTAATAAATCAAATCTTCCCTGTGTTTTGAATTGATGTATCAGCGGCAGGCTGATGCCGGCCCGGCGCCCGCGTCGCTCGGAAGGTTGTGCAAAAGCGATGACTCTGGATGCTTTGTCGGTCTTGATTTGCTCCAGCAAATTCGCTTCCGGAGCTATGTACTTTATAGCGGCTAATGTCCTCGGAAAAAACTCGATATGCGCAGTAGCAGTTATACCAACCCGCCCGGGATGTTCAGCAGCCAGCCTGAACATGGTGGTCTTTTTTCCACCGGCACCGACACAACAAACGATGCCACTGCGTGCGTTAAAGATATCAAGAAGCTGTTCAGGCATGAGTCGCATGATAACGGCTTACAGAGTGAAAAAGAAAAACCTTGATGATTTTTTACGAAGGGTTATCTACAAGAATATAGTATATGCCGTAAATGCACGACTGCATGGATGCAGGAGGTAGGGCAATGTCGGGAACAGTTGCCGAGGAGCAATTACCGGCATAATAAAAAAGCCCCTGATTTTCATCAGGGGCTTTGGGAATAGAAGCCTGACAGTGACCTACTTTCACATGGGGAGAGCCCCACACTATCATCGGCGCTAAACGGTTTCACTTCCGAGTTCGAAATGGGATCGGGTGGTTCACGCTTGCTATTGCTGTCAGGCAAGACGGTTATGGATCAATTGAATTATCTTCAATCAACCCTGAAATCGGAAAGCTGTAAATCGTAATGGTATTTCACATTGCGTCAGACCATTATCAAACTGCTTGAGTGATATATGGTCAAGTCTCACGGGCAATTAGTACTGGTTAGCTCCGCACATTACTGCGCTTTCACATCCAGCCTATCAACCTCGTAGTCTACGAGGGCCCTTCAGGGAGCTCGAAGCTCCAGGGAGATCTCATCTTGAGGTGGGCTTCACGCTTAGATGCTTTCAGCGTTTATCCCGT
>CAYZJI010000014.1:0-65049 GCA_964479045.1 uncultured Enterobacteriaceae bacterium | reverse complement strand
CCTATACCACCCAGATCGAGCCGCATGATTACATGGCGGAATATTTCCAGGCGCTGATCCGCGCCAATACCATCCTGATCGATTTCTGCCGCGATGTGTGGGGTTACATTTCACTCGGTTACTTCCGGCAGCGTACTGTGAAAGGTGAAGTCGGATCGTCCACCATGCCGCACAAGGTCAACCCGATTGATTTTGAAAATGCAGAAGGCAATCTGGGTATCGCCAATGCGTTGCTGGCACATCTTGCAGAAAAGCTGCCGGTGTCACGCTGGCAACGTGATCTGACTGACTCCACCAGTATCCGTAATATTGGCACGGCACTCGCACATTCTCTGCTGGCATACAAATCCTGTCTCAAGGGCATCAGCAAACTGGAAGCCGACAAAGCCATGATTCATCAGGATCTGGACTATGCATGGGAGGTCCTGGCCGAGCCAGTGCAGACGGTGATGCGCCGTTATGGCATAGAACAGCCCTATGAGAAGCTCAAGGCGCTGACGCGCGGCAAAGACATTGATCAACACACGCTGCACATGTTTATCCAGAAACTGGACATTCCGGCAAAAGAAAAGAAACGTCTGTTGATCATGACGCCTGCCAGTTATGTCGGTGATGCGGTGAAACTGGCGAAGAAGATTTGAACCAACGTGAAGCGGGATTCGTGAAACGTATCTCGTAATTGGTTACGCTTCACGAGATACGCTTCACTGGTCACATATAATGCCAAACTCTTCCAAGAATATACTCGGTCGCATCACTCCCAAACATTTCCTCAAAAACTACTGGCAAAAAAAACCATTATTAATCCGGCAGGCGCTACCGGGTTATCAATGTCCCATCACGCCGGAGGAATTGGCGGGACATGCCTGCGAAGAAGGGGTGGAATCCCGGCTGGTCATTGAAAAACACGGGGCATATCCCTGGCAGGTCAAACATGGGCCATTGACCAGAAAGGATTTCAGAAAACTTCCGTCCAGACACTGGACCCTGCTGGTACAACGGGTTGATCATTTTGCTCCCGAAATTTCTGCGCTACTGGATCATTTCCGCTTTGTTCCCAACTGGCGCATTGATGATGTGATGATCAGTTACGCGCCCAAACATGGCAGTGTCGGTCCGCATCTCGACAGTTATGATGTATTTTTACTGCAGGGTATGGGACAACGCCGCTGGCAAATCAACACTTCAGATTACAGCACGGCGGATTTCATTCCGGATCTGGATTTGCGCATCCTGAAAAAATTCAAACCACAAAAAGAGTGGATACTGGAACCGGGGGACATGCTCTATCTGCCACCCGGCGTGGCCCATCATGGTGTGGCACTTGATCCCTGTCTGACCCTGTCCATTGGATTCCTTGCGCCTGCACAGAGTGAATTGATCACACATTTTGCCGAAGCCACGATCGCAGGCACCTGCCATGAGCAGCGTTACAGCGATCCTGATCTTGCCTTTCAGGACCACTCCGGAGAAATCACGGCAAAGGCCCTGGCCCGGATACGCAAACTGATGCTGGATGCTTTCGGGAATGAATCCATGACAGACGAGTGGTTTGGCCGGTTCATTACCGGCCAGCATCATGATAGTGTGGAAAACGACTCCCGCCCGATCACTTTAAAGAAATTTAACAGCCGGTTTAAAAAAGCAACGGTATTGCGACGGACTGGCAGTTGCCGGTGTGCCTACATTAATAATGCGAACAAGGTAACTCTTTTTGTGAATGGCACAGCATATAATCTCGGGAAAAAGGATTTGTCAGCCGTCAGGTTGATCACGGGCGACAGCAGCATTCCTGTAGACCGCCTGCAAGCCTCCGGATATTCCGGCCGGTTTATGAAGTTATTGTGTGATCTTCACAATCAGGAAATTTTCAGTTTCGATTGAAGTATGTTTATGTAGACTATGCTTGACTATACAAGAACTGGGTTGACTGGCCATGGGCAATTTTGATGATTACAAACTGGGTATCAGCGACGAACTGATACAACTGCAAAGCCGGGAAGAAAACCGTGAGATGGCAGCCTGCATGGCAGCACAGTCCCGGCGTTCCATAGACATCATCAGCCGTCTGCTCGATCCATCGATATTCGACACATCAGAGTTCATTGAGGCCATAAAACGGCTGGTCACCAAGGCCCGTAAACCCAAAGTCCGGATTATCGTTTTCGATCCGGACACCATCGTCAAAAATGGTCACCGGATTACTGATCTCGCCGGACACCTGAGCAGCTTCATCGAAATACGCAAGGCCGCTGAACAACACAAGCATTACAGCGAGGCCCTGATGGTGACGGATGGGGTTGCCTTTTTACATTGCCTGAACTGGGATCGGTATGAAGCTACGGCAAATTTCAACGATCGTCGCCAGTCCCGGTATTACCTGAAAGAGTTTGACAGCATGTGGGATGTGGCCACGCCCGATCCCAATCTGAGGCGTATGAGTCTGTGAAGCGAATATTGATTCTTCTATTGTTGGTATTCCAGCCTGCTTTTGCAGAAGAGATGGTGCTGGAAATCATCCCGTTGAATCACCGGCTGGTCGATGATGTCGTACCTGTACTCAAACCACTCGTGACCCCCGGTGGCACCCTCACCGGCATGAACAACCAGCTTATTATTAAAAGCACACCGGAAAATATTGCCGACATTAAAAATGTTCTGAACAGTCTCGATCACGCTCCCCGCCGCTTGTTGATCAGCGTCAAGCAGGATATCGGCGGATCGTTCCAGCAACGCGAACAATCCGTATCGGGACGTTATGACAGCGGCAATGTGGATGTGGACATTAATAACCCGTCTCGCCGCGACGGACTGGTTATCTCTGGCGGAGACGATGACAGCGTGGTCCGGTATCGTATACAGGACAGCACGCTTGATTCGGATGACAGCAGCACCTATACCGTGCAGGCCACCGAAGGCTACCCGGCCTTTATCAGTTCCGGACAATCCATTCCCGTTCAGGGACGCACCACCTATGTCACACCGGATGGTGTCGTTGTTAATGATTCCACTGAATATATGGATGCCAGTTCCGGTTTTTATGTATTGCCGCGCCTGAGCGGCGATCAGGTTACCTTGCTGGTCGCACCACATCTCACACGCGTATCCCCGGGCAAGGCCCCTGTGTTCGATGTGCAGAATGTGGAAACGACCGCTACCGGCCAACTCGGTGAATGGATCGAACTCGGCGGCATCAATCAGCAATCCACCCACGACGGCCGCAAGATACTTTCATCGTCCTCCAGCAGTGGCAGCGAATCGCGCTCGATCCTCATCAAGGTAACGGAAATCAAATAATAACCAGAGCCCATCTTAAAAATAGCTTCCCTCCCCCTAAACCCCTCCCGCGAGGGGAGGGGGCAGTGATTTTTGAGACCACTTCTAACACAACAAAAGGTTTAATTATCCGCATGCCTCTTGAATCCGTTCTGGCATTCATCCTGTTTGCCTTTGTTTCATCGATTACACCGGGCCCGAACAATCTCATGCTGCTAGCATCGGGTATGAACTTCGGCTTCAGAGCTTCTATTCCGCACATGCTGGGGATCTGCATCGGGTTTTTGATTCTGGTTCTTGCTGTCGGGTTCGGACTCGGTGAAGTCTTCGGCCGTTATCCGCTCAGCTATGACATCATGAAATGGATCGGCGCGATTTATCTGCTTTATCTCGCATGGCGGATTGCGAACGCCGGGGCCGTCTCTGAAGATGATGAGAACAAAGCGAAAGGCAAACCGTTAAGTTTCCTCGGCGCGGTATTGTTTCAGTGGGTGAATCCGAAGGCCTGGGCCATGGCCATCAGCGCATTCAGCATTTATATTCCAGCAACTACTGGATGGATGCTGGTGTTGGGGTTGTCCGGACTGTTCGCCTTGATCAACCTGCCCTGCGTCTCCTGCTGGACCGTCTTCGGTGCGGCATTGAAACACTGGCTGCAGGAACCGTGTTATGCGCGCGTCTTCAACATTACAATGGCTCTTTTATTATTGATATCTCTGCTGCCGTTAATGGGTCTTTCATAATATTGTGGTACTTTGCTGGAATAATATAATACACACAAATACGAATAGTATTTTTCACTACTCCGGGAATAATATGACGTGTTGAGATGATGAGATATTATCTATGCAAGTAACTTTACTTTATGCTGCCCTGTTTGGATTATTCTTTATCGCTTTAAGCGTCCGTACATTACGATTACGCCGACGCTTGCGCATACCCATCGGTGACTCGGGAGATCAACAGATGTTGCGTGCCATAAGAGTTCATTCGAATTTTGCTGAGTACGTCCCATACACACTGTTCCTGATATTTCTCTCGGAAACCCATGGAGCCAGTTTGGTTTTTATTCATGGTATGTGTCTTGCTTTAATGGTTGGGAGAATTTCTCATGCATTTGGAATTGGCCAAATTAAAGAAGACTTTCGTTATCGGGTTTTGGGTATGTCATTAACCTTGACCGTAATCGGGCTATGTTCTGTATACCTTTTATTTGCCTATTTGCGTTAATGTAATTTCATGCTTCTATCTAAGGGGTGTTAAAATAAAAACAGAATCGTATCCTATTACTTACATACTGAATTCCCAATGATCCTGACACTCCGCGGTCCCTCCGCCCTCTCCGGTTTCCGCAGAGACAAGCATCTGGCCCGCGTGCAGGCGGCTGTGCCACACGTCCGTTCACTGCATACACAATTCATGCATTTCATGCAGCTTCGGGCAGCCCTCACGGCTGCTGAAACAGCGCAACTCCATACCTTGTTGAATTACGGCGATACTGCGCCGGAGGCTCCGGCCGACGCACATTTGCTGCTGGTTACACCCCGCCCCGGCACGATATCACCGTGGTCCAGCAAAGCCACGGACATCGCGCGGAATTGTGGCCTCGATAAAGTCATCCGCATTGAACGCGGCACTGCCTGGTATTTTGAGAGCGCGACCGGCTTTAAGCCCAGCCCTACGGACTTGCAGAACATCGGCGCCCTGATCCACGATCGGATGACGGAAACGGTATTTACCGATCCGGCACAGGCGGAAATGCTGTTTGCGGAAATGCCGCCTGCATCGCTGAATCACATTGATATTCTGAAACAGGGCCGGGATGCACTCGTGCAAGCCAACCAGAACATGGGGCTGGCACTGGCAGATGCCGAGATGGATTACCTTCTGGAGAATTTCCGGAAACTCAAGCGCAACCCTACCGATGTGGAACTGATGATGTTTGCACAGGCCAACTCGGAACACTGCCGGCATAAAATTTTTAATGCGGAATGGACACTGGATGGCCAGCGCATGGCCGAGTCGCTGTTCGGCATGATCCGCGAAACCCACAAACAGCATCCAAACCGTGTGCTCTCGGCCTACAGCGATAATGCCGCTGTGATTGCCGGTTACAACGCCCGCCGGTTTTTTCCCGATCCGGAAACGCATCATTACGCGGCCCATACGGAAGACGTGCATATCCTGATGAAAGTGGAAACGCATAATCATCCTACGGCGATTTCACCTTATCCCGGTGCGGCGACCGGTTCCGGCGGTGAAATCCGCGATGAAGCCGCCACCGGCCGTGGCGCCAAACCCAAAGCAGGATTGACCGGATTTTCCGTATCGAATCTGCAGATCCCCGGTTTTGAACAACCGTGGGAAAACAACCATGGCAAACCGGAGCGGATCGTGTCCGCGCTGGATATCATGGTGCAGGGGCCGATTGGCGGCGCCGCCTTCAATAATGAATTCGGCCGCCCGGCCTTGTGCGGTTACTTTCGCAGTTACGAACAGGCTGACAGCGCGGGTATCATGCGCGGTTATCACAAACCGATCATGATCGCCGGTGGTTACGGCATGATCCGCGCACCACATGTGGACAAACAAGACATTCCGGCGGGCGCAAAACTGATTGTGCTCGGTGGCCCGGCCATGTTGATTGGTCTCGGTGGCGGTGCGGCGTCTTCAATGGCGTCGGGTCAGAGCGATGCCACGCTCGACTTCGCCTCCGTGCAGCGTGATAACGCCGAAATGCAGCGCCGCTGTCAGGAAGTGATCGATCAATGCTGGGGATTGGGTGAACACAATCCGGTATTGTCGATCCATGATGTGGGTGCGGGAGGCCTCTCCAATGCGCTGCCGGAACTGGTGAGCGCCAGTGCACGTGGTGCGGTGTTTGATCTGCGTGCCATACCGAGTGCAGAACCCGGTATGGCACCGATGGAAATCTGGTGCAATGAAGCGCAGGAACGTTATGTACTGGCCATCAAACCCGAAGCACTGGAACAATTTGCAAAATTCTGTGCACGCGAACGCGCGCCGTTTGCCGTGGTAGGTACGGCGACGGCTGACGGCCAGTTGATCCTGCAGGATTCATTATTTAAAAACAAACCAATCGACATGCCGATGTCCGTATTGCTCGGCAAATTGCCGCGCATGCAACGGAGTGCGGTATCTGCCGCCCAAAAACAAAACGCTTTTGCGATGGACCAACTTGATCTTGCAGAAAGTATCAACCGCATCCTGCATTTGCCCACCGTTGCCGATAAACATTTTCTGATCACCATTGGCGATCGCACCGTTTCCGGTCTGGTCGCCCGTGATCAGATGGTGGGACCATGGCAAACACCGGTTGCGGATTGTGCCGTGACTGCGAGTGCCATTGATGCCTATACCGGCGAAGCCATGGCCATGGGTGAACGCACACCGCTGGCCTTGATCAATGCCCCCGCGTCCGGCCGCATGGCGGTGGGCGAAGCGATTACCAATATTGCCGCTGCGCGTATCCTGCAATTGAGTGATGTCACACTCTCTGCCAACTGGATGGCAGCCTGCGGTGTGAAAGATGAAGATGCACGTTTGTATGCCACGGTACAGGCCGTGAGTCAGCTCTGCCAGCAACTTGGCATCTGCATCCCGGTCGGGAAAGATTCATTGTCCATGAATACCGTCTGGAACGATGGCCCACAGCAGAAACAGGTAACCGCGCCGTTGTCATTGATCGTATCGGCCTTTGCGCCGGTCGCGGATATCCGCCAGAGTCTCACACCCCAATTACGTACCGATATCGACGATACGGTTTTACTGCTCATCGATCTGGGCCGTGGCAGGAATCGCATGGGCGGTTCTGCGCTAACGCAGGTATATAACCAGATCGGCAGCGGGTCTCCGGATCTGGAACAACCGGACGATCTGAGGATCTTTTTCCGCGCTATACAACTGCTCAATGATACCGGCGTGTTGCTCGCCTATCATGATCGTTCCGATGGCGGCGCGTTTGTTACGCTCTGTGAAATGGCGTTTGCCTCACGCACCGGGATTGATATCAGCTTGCCGGATGCCCACGCGGATGTTCATGCCCAACTCTTTAATGAAGAACTCGGCGCAGTGATACTGATTCGCAAAGCTGACGTTGATACTGTGAAATCCACGTTGAGCGAAACCGGACTGGATCAACACGTGCATATCATCGGCACACTGAATAGCAACAAAACGATCAACATATGGCATCAGAATAAATCGGTTTATAACGCTGAAGTGCTGATATTGCACCGGCACTGGTCGGAAACCAGTTACCGCATGCAGTTGTTGCGTGATAATCCGGAGTGTGCGCAACAGGAGTTTGACCGTCTGCTGGATAAAAATGATCCCGGTCTGTCGGTACAGGCCACATTCACGCCTTCAGTACCCAATATCAACACCGGCGCAAAACCCTTGATGGCGATCCTGCGGGAACAGGGTGTGAACGGTCACATTGAAATGGCGGCGGCATTTACCCGCGCCGGGTTTGATTGCGTGGATGTGCATATGAACGACATCATTCGCGGCGATATTTCATTGAAACAATTCAAGGGCATTGCCGGTTGCGGCGGATTTTCCTACGGTGATGTACTCGGTGCCGGCGGCGGCTGGGCCCGTTCGATTCTTTACCAAGCGCGGGCCCGCGAAGAATTTGAAGCGTTCTTCACCCGCACCGATACCTTCGGCCTCGGTGTGTGCAACGGCTGTCAGATGTTTTCGCATTTACGCGATCTGATCCCCGGCGCGGCGCACTGGCCGGATTTTATTCGTAACAAGTCCGAACAATTTGAAGCACGGCTGGTGATGGTGGAAGTACTGCAATCCCCGTCCATATTGCTCAATAACATGACGGGGTCGAAAATTCCGATCGTGGTCGCGCACGGCGAAGGCCTGACCCGATTCAAATCCGGTGCCGCACAACAATCTGCACAAGCCTGCCTGCGTTATATCGATCATTACGGCAAGGCCACTGAAACCTATCCGCTCAATCCGAACGGCTCCGCCGGCGGACACACCGGTTACACGACCGCCGATGGCCGTTTCACCATCATGATGCCGCACCCGGAACGGGTGTCCCTGAAAAAACAATACTCATGGTTTGATCCCCGCTGGCGGCCGGAAGACAGCCCGTGGATGCAGTTATTCCTGAATGCGCGGGCGTGGCTTGGGTAGCACAATTTCAGGCTTTTACAGGGATGTAACCGTTTCAAGGTTGAAACAAACCACGATGTAGTGCGTCAATAGGGTATTAACAATCCGGATGATTCACATGCTGATCAAAAAACCTGCTGATATCAAACCCTCGGAAATCACTCCGGAACCCATTTACCGGGAACGGCGCAAATTCATGCGCGGAATGATTGGTACTACCATCGCCGGTGCGACACTCGCAAATTTCCCCGGTCTTGTCCTGGGCAAGGACACTCCATCCACGACACCCGGTCTGAAGCCGCTGGATGCGGCCAAAAACAGCCCCTATTCCACGGATGAGGAACTGACGCCCTACGAGGATGTGACGAACTATAACAATTTTTATGAATTCGGTACTGACAAGGAAGACCCGGCGCGTTATTCAGGTGATTTCAAACCACGACCATGGAACATCGTCATTGAAGGCGAGTGCGCCAAACCCGGTGTTTATGATCTGGACGATTTTGTTGCACCTCACCAGCTTGAAGAGCGCATCTATCGCCTGCGCTGTGTCGAGGCCTGGTCCATGGTCATCCCGTGGATTGGTATTCCGCTCGGTGACATGCTCAAACGTTTTGAACCGAATTCAAATGCAAAATATGTCGCGTTTACAACTGTGCTCCGGCCCTCTGAAATGCCGGGGCAGAAACGTGCCGTACTGAACTGGCCGTATGTGGAAGGTCTGCGCATTGACGAAGCCATGCATCCGCTCACACTGATGGTTACAGGTCTTTATGGGAAAGAACTGCCCAACCAGAATGGCGCGCCTTTGCGTTTAATCGTGCCGTGGAAGTACGGATACAAGAGCATCAAGTCCATCGTCAAGATTGCATTTACTGAAAAGGAACCACCAACCACGTGGAACATCTCCGCACCAAATGAATACGGTTTTTATTCGAATGTGAATCCGGACGTGAGCCATCCACGCTGGAGTCAACGCCGCGAACGCCGCATCGGTGAATTCCTGAAACGGGAAACCCTGATGTTCAATGGCTATGCCGATCAGGTGGCTACGCTCTACGCCGGCATGGATTTACAAAAATATTACTAAGTATGCTTCAATGAACCTTGAATTGTCATTTCGACCGGAGGGAGAAATCCCATAGTAGTACATTTGATTAACGGCAGATTTCTCGCTAACGCTCGAAATGACAAATTACCCGGAATTTATATTGTGATGTCTGTCTCGCAGAAAAAAATCATTCTGCACGCGTCATGCCTCGTGCCGACTGCAGTTTTGATCTTCAATGCTGTCACCGACAATCTTGGCAGCAATCCTATCGAAGCGATCCGGCTTTTCACCGGCGATTGGACGCTTTACTTTCTTCTCATCACGCTGACCATCACCCCATTACGCAAATTGACGGGCTATAACGACATTATCCGCTATCGCCGCATGCTCGGGTTGTATGCGTTCTACTATGCCTGCCTGCATTTTCTGAGTTACCTGATTCTGGATCAGTTTTTTGACTGGGGCGAAATCTGGCGGGATGTGTTGAAGCGGCCCTATATCACCATCGGCACCGCCGCCTTTGTGCTGATGATTCCATTGGCTGTCACGTCGACGAATGCCATGATGAAACGTCTGGGCAAACGCTGGAAAAAGCTGCACAGCCTGATTTATGTGATCGGCGTGCTGGGTATCCTGCACTTCCTCTGGCTGGTCAAGGCCGATGTCCGCGAGCCATTGTTGTTGGGTGGAATATTGATCATCCTGCTGCTGCTCCGTGTATCCAGATTGCAACACCTTGGAGCCCTGACACAATCACCTCCGGCATGATTCTTTTTTCAGGTTCCCTGTGGATTGACACCTGACATTCGCTGCAACGTGTTATACACTTTTCAGGTATAACACCATTGGATCCTCAATATGGGAAAAAGAAAGGATATCTCGGACGCAGACCGCAGTCTGTTCCGCAGCAGCATAGGAGATGTAGCCCTGATCACACATGATCAGGCTGATCATGTGCGAAACAAACCTCGTCTCAAACACAATAATCGTACTGTCTCTCTGCGCAGCATTTCTGCGCCTGAAGTTACGCCCTCCCCGGTCAACTCAATACTGGAAGCTGGTGACCGTCTGAGTTTCAAACGTGCCGGCATGCAGGCTCGCACCATGGAAAAACTGCGGCGCGGGCAATTCAATATTGATGCCGAACTCGATCTGCACGGCATGACGGTGACTGAAGCGACTGCGGCCAGCACCCGCTTTCTTGAATATTGCCGTATGAATGATTACTCCTGTATACGCATCATTCACGGCAAGGGACGTAGCTCCAAAAACAGCAAGCCGGTGATCAAAAATCATCTCAATCACTGGTTGCGCCAGCAACCCGCCGTGCAGGCTTTCATTTCGGCACCACAGCGTGACGGCGGCACCGGTGCTGTTTATGTATTACTCAAATATATCTGAACTTCATCTATACTGAAATACGACGGAACGGAATTAATAAACACGAAAAGAAATGGAGTCGTTACCATGCAGGGATTGAACATACTCGTAGCGGAAGATGACCCAGGTTATCAACTGGTAATACGGAAAATACTTGAAACTGCAGAACACCGTGTGACACTGGTGGACGATGGTGAAAAAGCACTGGACGCGCTTGAAGAACATGATTTTGACTTGATCATACTGGACATGAATATGCCGATCATAAATGGCATTGAGGTATTCAAACTGTTCCGTTTCACATCTCCACATAAAAAGCATGTTCCTGTTATGCTGCTGACAGCTGATAACACTCCCGCCTGCCAGCGGGTCTGCGAAGACGCAGGGATTGATATTTACGTGACCAAGCCGGTAGAACCGGAAAGGTTGATGGGGATTATTATGGAGATGACCCGTCACGAATGCAGTGCCAAAGCGCGTTTACTAAAACCACCACTCAAAATTGTCAGCAACAAGCGCACGCCTGGAGTTCCTTTGCTGGATAAACAGGTATTAAAAGAACTCTCGAACATGGCAAAAAATGATGCGTTTATGATCGCCCTGATTCGGGGCTATCTTGGTAATGTAGAAAAACTCCTGCAGCAGATGAAAGAGAATGTCGTCTATGGCCAACGCGCAGAGATTGCCCGTCTGGCCCATACCCTGGATGGGAGTTCCCGCAGTCTGGGTGCCGAGCGGTTGGCCGCAGCCGCTGCTAAACTTCAGCGTATGGTACTGGAATCCAGAACAATATCTGAAAAAATTGATTTACAGGAAGTCGAAACTGCCTGTGGTGAAACCCGGACAGCATTAATGAATTTCCTGCAAGAACAGAACCTGAACCACATCTAAGGTTATCTGCCGGGTCGCATATGATGATTAATCAACTATTACAAAAAACGCATACTGTTATCGAACGCCTCAGACACCGGGAAGACTCTGAACACGAACAGATGCTGGTGAAATGGGCGCTGGCTTTTATCTGGTTGGGTTATATTGGCTGGATGGACAGGGCCCATACTGTTCTGCCGCAAGTATTCATGGCTACCTATGCTTTTATAACCATCACTTTCATGCTGTTTATCTGGATCATCATGGATCCACGTCAACATCCATTGCGGCGGGTTTGCGGAATTTTCACGGACACATTCTTTACCTCCTACGTCCTGCTCTACTCCGGCCAGATTGGCTCGCCACTGTTTGGTGCTTATCTGTTCATGACTTTCGGTCATGGTTTCCGATATGGCAACACTTATTTATATACCAGTGCGGCATTAAGCATCATCGGGTTTATGATAGTCATGACGTTCAGTGATTACTGGCAGCAGCAAAGGGCCCTCGGCACAGGCATTATTCTGGCCATTATTGTGCTGTCGCTGTATGTATCTTCCCTGATATCAAAATTGCACAAAGCAGTCGCAGAAGCCAAGGCAGCCAATGAAGCCAAGAGTAATTTTCTTGCCAACATGAGCCATGAAATACGCACGCCGCTGAATGGGGTGATCGGTATGAGTGCGTTACTTTCGAGGACCCGTCTGCAGGAAGATCAGAAGGATTTCGTCTCTACCATACATGCATCGGCACAGGTATTGCTGACGTTGATCAACGATATTCTTGATATCTCCAAAATTGAAGCAGGAAAAGTCATTATCAAGTCCGTAGATTTTGATCTTTATTCGCTGGTCAATACCACCGCCAACCTGTTCGGCTCTGAGGCCGATCGGAAAGGGCTCAGCCTTAATACATATATCACCCCTGATATTCCGTTCCTCGCACATGGTGATGCCCAGCATTTGCGGCAGATACTGATCAATCTGATCGGTAACGCCATCAAATTCACAGACACAGGCAAGATCGATATCAATCTTACGCTTAAAAACGCTGCGGCCCATTCCTGTCGGGTGCGTTTTGAAGTTTCTGATACCGGCATAGGGATTAATGAATCAGACATCGGAAAAATTTTCGAAAAATTTTCTCAGGCGGATGAGTCGTCAACCCGGCGCTTTGGTGGTAGTGGGCTGGGCATGGCCATTGCCAAACAACTCGTTGAAGCCATGGGTGGAAATATCGGTTGCGTCAGTCGGCGTAACCAGGGCAGTACCTTCTGGGTTGAGCTGCAACTTGGACATCAGTCCATATTGATGGAAGAACATATTGTTCTCGAACAGTTATCCCGCTGCCGCGTTGTTCTCGCCAATCGAGATGCTCAACCCTGCAGAACAATTCAGCATCATCTGCGCTCATGGAACACAGCTTTTGATTCTGTGGATGATGCACTGGATATCATACGTAATTATACAAATATTGAAGATGGGCGTCATGAACTCACACTCATCATAACGTTCGGGACTGGATCCGGGCATAATCCCGTGCAATTCATCCATGAAGTCAGGGACAATCTGAATACAAAATCCTGCAGGTTTCTTCATGTTCATGAAGGATCTTTATCTGCGGCCTTCAGACAGGAATTGCTTGAATCCGGATATGGCAGCGTGCTGGAGCACACCCCTGATCGTATTATATTCATGCGGACGTTGCATGCTCTCATAACAGGTGGCCGTACTGAACCAGTCTCCACCTTTTATTCCGGGATTCAGGATACACCCTCTGATTACCCAGTTTCTACACGAAGCCTCAGGATACTGGTTGGTGAAGACAATCCAACCAACCAGAAAGTCATACGTAATATCCTGGAGTTTGCCAATCATCAGGTTACCGTAGTGAATAACGGTGAACAGGTTCTGGAAACCCTCGAAAACACTGAGTTTGATCTTGTTATCCTCGACATGCACATGCCGGTCATGAACGGTCTTGAAGCGGCCAGATTATTCAGGTTTACCCATCCTGAAAAAAAACAGATACCCATCATGATGCTGACGGCCAATGCCACACGGGAAGCACTGCAGGCCTGCGAAAACGCAGGACTCGATGCCTATATGACCAAGCCGGTTGATCCGGACAGATTACTGAATACGATTTACAGACTCATGAATCACGCCGGTACAGAATTGCCGGAGACGCATAAACCTCCCCTCAAGCTCGTCAGCCTAAACAACCCGCAACATGTGCCACTGCTTGATGTTCACAGACTGGATGAGATGTCCGGAATGGCGAGAGACAGCAAATTCATACCAGAACTGGTGAATGGCTATCTTGATACTGCAGCACGGCATATAGACAGCCTGGAACTCTCCTGGAAACAGCAGGACAGCCATGCTCTCAGCAATCTCGTCCACGCACTGGATGGCAGCTCCCGGAGCATAGGCGCAGTACGGCTGGCAAATATCTCCGGCTTGCTCCATAAAAAATCAAAAACCGGGATGCATAACCTCACGGCTGCTGATATCACTGAACTCAGAACAGCCTATCAGCAGACCCGTGATGCACTGATGACCTATCTTGATTATCAGCAATCATCAGCAGTGTAGGTGATACTTCAGGCCGCTTTGCCAAGGTGATGGCCCTGCTGAGCCGGGAACCTGACCCGGCCGGTAATATTACCCTCAAAATCCATCCAGCAATGTTGCTCGTAATCATACAATTTGCATTTACGTAATGTGTTGAGAAAAGCTTTTATAGAAAACCTGTGCATCTTCATGCGTGGTCCGGTAATTTTTTCCAGTGCACACTGGGCTTCTGCCAGACGGTAACAGGGAATGCGCGGATCGACAAAGAATGGCAGGACATCTACCCCAAAAGGGCGACGGCATGCACTGCAATGCCCTCCTTGCGGCCAATAAAGCCCATGCCTTCGGTAGTCGTGGCTTTTATGTTGATATTGTCAACAGCGGTATGCAGATCAGCGGCGAGATTCTCACGCATGGCTGGAATATAGGCGGCAAGTTTGGGGGCCTGGGCCTGAATGGTGATATCCGCATTGATGAGTTTCAGTTTTTTCTCCACGAGCAGCGACTGGACCTTGCGCAACAGAATACGGCTGTCGATGTTCTTGAATTCTTTCGCGGTATCCGGGAAATGCTTGCCGATATCGCCAAGTGCCGCCGCCCCCAGCAGCGCATCACACAGGGCATGGATGACCGCGTCACCATCAGAATGGGCTGCAAGTCCCAATTCATAGGGCACGGTAACTCCACCCAGTATCAACGGGCGAGCAGTGGCAAACGTGTGTGCATCATAACCATGTCCGATTCTCATGGCAGTTCCCCCGTTATTGAGACAGATACATTTCCGCGAGTTTCAGATCCCCCGGCCGGGTAATCTTGATATTCTCGATTCTTCCTTCCACCAGCAAGGGTTTGGCGCCGGTCAGTTCCATCGCCTGGGCTTCGTCCGTCACCTGATGACCATTGTCTATGGCCTGTTGCAAGGCGGCAGTCAAAGCGCCAAGACGAAACATCTGCGGTGTTAACGCATGCCATAAACCTTCGCGATTGACGGTTGCACTCACTGTATTATCCGTCTCTGCGCGTTTCATGGTGTCACGTACCGGCACGGCCAGCAGACCACCACAGGCGTGGTTTGATAGTTGTGCAATCAATCGATCAATATCTTCTGTTTGCAGACAAGGACGGGCGGCATCATGCACCAGTACCCAGTCTTCCGCCTGCGCCTGTCGTGATAACAACTGCAGACAGTTTAAAACCGAATGACAGCGTTCTGCGCCACCAGCTGTTGTCGTGATCTTTTTATTTCCGGAAACTGTCAGCGTTTTCCAGTGCATATCCTGAGCAGAAAGTGCGACCATCACCCCGGAGATTCGGGGATGCCGGCAAAACACATCCAGCGAATATTCGATAACCGGTTTGGCATGAATTTGCAGGTATTGTTTGGGTACGTCCACACCCATCCGTGCACCGACACCGGCGGCGGGAATGACCGCCCAGTAACGTACTTCTGCAGCCATGGTTTTTTATTCCTGTGTTGCTGCGGCAGCCGGACTGTTCTGTTCCGGTTCATGAATGACATGGTAGAACGTTTCATCATTCCGGATCATCCCCATTTCACTGCGGGCGCGTTCCTCGATGGCTTCCAGACCATGTTTTAGATCATGCACTTCTGCAGCCAGTGTCTGGTTGCGTTCGCGCAGCTCATCGTTCTCCAGAATCTGGGCGGCACTGGCCTGCTCCAGATGATGCACGTCGGTAAGACTGCCGTGACCGATCCAGAGCCGGTACTGCAACACCAGCAGCAGGGATATCAAAATGAATGAGAGCGCCTTCATTTACCCAGATTATAAAAGGCTTTCCGTCCAGGATACTGTGCGCGCTTGCCGAGTTGATCTTCAATCTTGATCAGGCGGTTGTACTTGGCAACGCGATCGGAACGCGACATGGAACCGGTTTTGATCTGGCCGGCTGACGTGGCCACGGCCAGATCAGCAATAGTCGTATCTTCAGTTTCCCCGGAGCGATGTGATATTACTGCGGTATAACCAGCCCGTTTGGCCATATCAATTGCGGCGAGTGTTTCTGTGAGAGAGCCGATCTGGTTGACCTTGATCAGGATGGAATTGCCGATGCCTTTATCGATGCCTTCCTGCAGGATCTCGGTGTTGGTGACAAACAGATCATCACCCACAAGCTGCACTTTTTTGCCAAGCCGGTCTGTCAGCAATTTCCAGCCGACCCAGTCATCTTCAGCCATGCCGTCTTCCATCGTAATAATGGGGTATTTGCTGAACCAGGGGGTGATGTAATCAAGAAATTCTGCTGACGACAGACTCTTGTTTTCTGACTCAAGATTGTAACGTTCGTTTTTGTAAAACTCTGAACTCGCGACATCCAGACCGAGCAGAATATCCTCGCCCGGACGATAACCGGATTTTTCTATCGCTTCGAGGATTACTTGTATCGCTGATTCATTAGATGAAAGATTCGGAGCAAATCCGCCTTCATCACCAACGGTCGTGCCCAGTCCTTTATTGCTGAGTACCGACTTCAATGAGTGAAACACTTCCGCCCCATAACGCACCGCTTCGCGCAAACTGGCCGCACCCACCGGCAAAATCATGAACTCCTGCATATCCACGCTGTTGTCGGCGTTGGCGCCACCATTGATGATGTTCATCATGGGCACCGGCATCTGGAACATGCCTTCACCACCGAGATATTGATAGAGCGGTACACCTTCTTCATTCGCCGCTGCCCGCGCAGTGGCCATGGACACCGCCAGTATGGCATTGGCGCCCAGATGCGCTTTGTTTGGAGTTCCATCCAGTTCAATCATCAGCCGATCGACGCCAGCCTGATCGGTAACATCCTTGCCTTCTATCACGGGATTGATTTTGTGCATGATGTTGTTGACGGCATTCAACACCCCCTTGCCCTTGTAGCGTTTGGGATCGCCGTCACGCAGTTCCAAAGCTTCGCGCTGCCCGGTGGAGGCGCCGGATGGCACCATAGCGGACCCCATCGCACCTTTTTCAGTATAAACCTCGGCTTCAATCGTCGGATTACCGCGTGAATCGATCACCTCACGGGCAATCACATTAACTATTGCTGACACTTATCATTTACCTCAGCTTGTATTTTTAATTATGATTTTTTGGCAACTGCGTCGATTTGTTTAAGTGTATTCAACAAATCGCTCATCTTATCCAGCGGCCAGGAATTCGGACCATCACTCATGGCCCGATCCGGATCAGGATGGGTTTCCATAAACAAACCTGCGATACCCACCGCCACCGCCGCGCGGGCCAGTGCCGGAACAAATTCACGCTGGCCTCCGGACTTGCCACCAAGACCTCCCGGCATCTGCACGGAATGTGTGGCATCAAAAACTACCGGGCAACCTGTATCACGCATCACGACCAGCGCGCGCATGTCACTGACCAGATAATTGTAACCGAAGCTCACGCCGCGTTCACACACCATGATCTGCTGATTACCGGTAGCCTTGGCCTTCTCCACCACATTCAGCATATCCCATGGCGCAAGAAACTGACCTTTCTTGATGTTCACCGGCTTGCCCTGACGCGCAACATTCTGGATGAAATTGGTTTGCCGGCAGAGAAAGGCCGGTGTCTGCAATACATCCACCACTGCAGAGACCTCATTTAACGGCGTATCTTCATGCACATCAGTCAATAACGGCACACCAAGCGTTTTTTTCACCTTCTCGAGTATTGCCAGGCCCTGTTCTATGCCGGGGCCACGATAACTTTCATGTGAAGTCCGGTTGGCTTTGTCATAAGACGATTTATAAATAAACGGAATCCCGAGTTGTTGGGTGATTTCTTTCAACTTGCCAGCCGTGTCCATCGCCATGGCTTCGCTCTCCACCACACATGGCCCGGCAATCAAAAAGAAAGGTGCACCGTCTCCAACGGTAAAATTACATAGCTGCATTTTTCAGCTGTGGCTGACGTGCAGCACGATATTTGTTGGCGGCGCGGATAAATCCCGAGAACAACGGGTGACCGTCACGCGGATTGGAGGTAAATTCCGGATGGAACTGACAGGCAATAAACCACGGATGATCCGGAATTTCGATGATCTCAACCAGCTTGTCGTCAATGGAGGTTCCGGCAATACGTAGTCCGGCCGATGTCAGTCGATCTTTGTAGCGATTGTTGAATTCATAACGATGGCGATGACGTTCGGTAATTTCTTCCTGTCCATACAATTCCCTGACCATGGAACCTTCAAGCAGCCGGCATTGCTGACCACCGAGGCGCATGGTGCCTCCCAGATCAGAATCACGGTTACGATGTTCCAGATGGCCGTCAGATTCCTGCCACTCCGTAATCAGGGCAATGACCGGATCTTTGGCCTCCGGATCAAATTCAGTACTGTTGGCACCCTCAAGCCCTGCCTTGTGGCGTGCATATTCAATCACCGCAACCTGCATGCCCAGACAAATACCGAGATAGGGAATGTCATTCTGCCGTGCATATTGCACTGCCCTGATCTTGCCTTCGATGCCGCGTTTGCCAAAGCCTCCTGGTACCAGGATGGCGTCCATTTGATCCAGTGCGTCGGTGCCGATCTTTTCCAGATTCTCTGAATCGATATAGGTGATGTTCACCCGTGTCTGCGTGTGTATACCGGCATGCTTGAGTGCTTCAGTCAGTGATTTGTAGGAATCGGCAAGATCAATGTATTTGCCCACCATACAGATATTCACTTCACGCTGCGGATGCTCAATCGCATTCACCACCTTGTCCCATTCATGCAAATCGGCCGGTGGCACATTCAGTCCAAACTTGCGGGTGACAATTTCATCCAGTCCCTGTTCGTGCAGGAGGCGCGGGATCTTGTAGAGATTGTCCACATCCACTGCGGAAATAATGGCGCTCTCCGGCACGTTGGTGAACAGGGCCATTTTCTTGCGCTCGTTCTCCGGCAGCGGCGATTCCGTGCGGCACATCAGAATATCGGGCTGAATACCAATCGAACGTAGTTCCTTGACGGAATGCTGGGTGGGTTTGGTCTTGATTTCACCCACAGCGGCGATAAACGGTACCAGGGTCAGATGCATGAACAGTGTACGTTCCGGGCCAAGTTCCACACGCAACTGGCGGATGGCTTCCAGAAACGGCTGTGATTCAATATCACCGACCGTGCCGCCGATTTCCACCATGGCAATCTGGGCATCGCCCGCACCTTCGAAGATACAGCGTTTGATTTCATCGGTGATATGCGGGATGACCTGCACCGTCCCTCCCAGATAATCTCCACGCCGTTCGCGCTGGATCACATTCAGATAAATCCGCCCTGTGGTGTAATTGTTACTCTTGCCCATGGTGGTACGAACGAAGCGTTCATAATGGCCGAGGTCCAGATCGGTTTCGGCCCCGTCTTCGGTGACATACACTTCACCATGCTGAAACGGGCTCATGGTGCCGGGGTCGACATTGATATACGGGTCAAGCTTGATGAGCGTGACTTTCAGTCCGCGGGCCTCGAGGATGGCCGCCAGTGATGCGGAGGCAATGCCCTTGCCCAATGAAGACACTACACCGCCGGTAATAAACACAAAATGCGTCATCGCCTGGTTCCGGGACTGGGTTGTAACGTGGAGGGAGCCGTCCGCACCGATCCTGCCGGATCGCCCATTAACATCAATGGTGTGCGTGGCGGTTTCATAATGAATTGGCCGGGATGCTATCAGAATTTACAGCGGTTCACTACCTCGAAAAACAGGCCCGCCGGAACGCCTGAAAATCCTGTATGATCCGCATCCTTTTGTACGTCAAGACCCGTCCGTTTATATGGATAAACAACATTTGCGCGGCGCGTATTGCGCCCTGCTGGCATCGCTCATGTTTGCCATCATGGGTACGGGCGTGCGCCATGCCACTGCCGAATTGCCGTTCGAAATCGCGGTATTTCTGCGCAACAGTTTCGGACTGCTGTTCCTGCTGCCATGGTTGTATCCGAGAGGCATTACCCAACTCAAAACCCGGCGGTTGGGTGCGCATGTGGTACGCAGTTTGTCCGGGCTCACCGCCATGTACATGTTTTTCTACGCCATCGCCCACCTGCAACTGGCCGAGGCAGTGCTGCTCAATTATTCCTCACCGATTTTCATCGCCATTATTGCGCTGCTGTGGCTGGGTGAACGGCCTTCAGCCAAGCTGATTGCAGCGATTTTCATAGGGTTTATCGGTTTGTGTTTCATCCTCAAACCAGGCATACATATCTTCAAGGCGGCTGCATGGATTGGTCTGCTGTCAGCAATATTTGCAGCCGTAGCCATGGTCACCATCCGTGATCTGTCCAGCACAGAGCCGACCCTGCGCATTGTGTTTTATTTCAGCCTGACTTCAACCCTGATTTCTGCCATGCCCCTGTACTGGATCTGGCAGACACCTACTCTACAGACCTTACTGATTATGGCGGGTGCCGGTGCTGCCGCGACCTGCGCACAATTGCTGCTAACCTATAGCTACAGTCTGGCACCGGCTGCCCAGATCGGTCCCTATACCTACAGCACTGTCGTATTTGCCGCCATTTTTGGCTGGATAATCTGGGCGGAACAGCCTGACATCTATACGTTGATTGGCGCCCTGCTGGTCATTATTGCCGGTTCCATGACCCTGCAGCGTCGCAACATGCCACGTGTGGTCGAGCCGGATTGATGCAATTCAGAATAGAGTCCCGGGATATATCAGGCTAAAATACCGGCATGGTGGCGGTCACAGCCCGGCCACAGCGGTAACAAAATATATAATAAATACCGGTTAGAAATTCTTACCTCCCCTCACGAGGCTCTTACACCGGTCAACATCTGAAGGAGACACCGGCATGCTGTCTGATATCGAAATCGCACAAAAAGCGACCATGAAACCCATTATCGAGCTGGCCAAGACCAAGCTCGGTATTGATGCCAAATATCTGGAACCCTATGGCCACACCAAGGCCAAGCTGTCCCTGGATTTCCTCAATGAAATTAAAAACAAGCCGGACGGAAAACTGATCCTGGTGACGGCCATCAGCCCGACGCCCGCCGGTGAAGGTAAAACCACCACGACAGTGGGTCTGGGCGACGCACTTAACAAAATCGGCAAGAAAGCCATTATCTGTCTGCGCGAACCATCCCTCGGCCCGGTGTTTGGTGTGAAAGGCGGCGCGGCGGGTGGTGGTTATGCCCAGATCGTCCCGATGGAAGACATCAACCTGCATTTCACCGGTGATTTTCATGCCATCGGCGCGGCCCATAATCTGCTTTCCGCCATGATCGACAACCATATCAATCACGGCAATGAACTGCGCATCGATCCGCGCCTGATCCAATGGAAGCGCGTGGTGGATATGAATGACCGGGCCCTGCGCAAGATCGTGATCGGCATCGGCGGCACCGCCAACGGCTTCCTGCGCGAAGATGGCTACGACATCGTCGTGGCTTCCGAAATCATGGCGATTCTTTGTCTCGCCACTTCGTTGATGGATCTGAAAGATCGTCTGGGCCGGATTATCATTGGATATACCCAGGGCGATAAAAAACCGGTTTACGCCCGCGATCTGAAAGCGCAGGGAGCCATGGCAACCGTGTTGAAAGATGCCATCAAACCAAACCTCGTACAAACGCTGGAAAACAACCCTGCCTTCGTGCATGGCGGCCCGTTTGCCAATATTGCGCATGGTTGTAACAGTGTTACGGCCACCAAGACTGCTTTAAAACTTGCGGATTACTGCGTGACCGAAGCCGGTTTCGGCGCGGACCTCGGTGCGGAAAAATTCATCGACATCAAATGCCGCATGGCTGGATTGAATCCTGCCGCAGTCGTGCTGGTCGCCACCATCCGTGCATTAAAATTCCACGGCGGTGTAAAAAAAGAAGATCTGAACAAGGAAAACCTGGAAGCGCTCAGCAAGGGTCTGGTGAATATTGAAAAACATCTGACCAATATTCGCGATCATTATGGTTTGCCCTGTGTGGTATCCGTGAATCACTTCACTTTCGATACCGAAGCCGAAATCAAACTGCTCAAGGACAAGATCGAATCTCTCGGCGGCACCTTCGTCGTCGCCAAACACTGGGCCGAAGGCGGCAAGGGCGCGGAAGATCTGGCCAGGGCCGTTGTGAAAGTCATCGACAGTTCCAAAAAGAAACACACTTTTGTGTATGACGACAACATGACGCTGCAGGAAAAGATCACCGCCATCGCTACCAAGATTTATGGTGCTGGCAATGTAACGTTTGCGGATGCCGTGAAGAAACAACTGGATGAATGGAACAAGGACTACGGCAAATTCCCGGTCTGCATGGCCAAAACGCAAATGTCCTTCAGTGCCGATCCCAATATCAAGGGCGCACCGAGCGGACACACACTTAATGTACGTGAGGTGAGAATTTCAAACGGTGCCGGCTTCATCGTTGCCATCTGCGGTGACATGATGACCATGCCGGGTTTACCGAAAGTTCCATCGGCCGAAAAGATCGATATCGACGAACACGGCAATATCACCGGATTGTTCTGATTTTTTCATGCTTTACATTAGTAACAATAAGCCCGGTAAGTCCGGGCTTATTTATATATTCAGTTTTCTCAAAATTTATTGTGGGAAACACTAATGGATGAAAACCCCGATAAGAACTTATTGTTTGGCTATTATTTTGTGGCTTTTGTAGACCTGCTTGGTCAAAGAGATAAACTTAAAAATTTAAATTCACTCCCAGAAAATAAAGATTGTCCTGAATACAGAATTTTTATTGATACTATAAAAGAAACCGTGGTTGCAGTTAAAGATTTACAATCTCATTGTAAAATGTTCTTTGATACATTTGAAATAACCAAAAATGAAAGTCCTTTCAAAGACAAGCCCGAACTTGAAAAGTTAAATAAAACTCAGATTAAGTTTCAAAATTTTTCTGATGGCTTGGTAATCTACATACCACTTATGCCAAAAGGTGATTACTCCCCCATGAGAGGACTATATGCTGCTTTAGCCGCTTGCGGCGGACTTTTTCTTATCAGCCTTGCAGGTAAAAAACCAATCCGTATTGGCATATCGATAGGCATAGGCACAGAAATCAATAATAATGAAATATATGGGAAAGTAGTAGCTGACGCTTATGAAGCAGAGTCAATTCTTGCAGAATATCCACGAATTTTAATTCAAAATGAAGTTGTTGATTATTTAACTTCTTATGCTAATCAAAATTGCGAAGATAATAATCTCATATGCAAATTTGAATCAACTGTTGCTGAAGCTTGTTTGAAGCTACTTAGTAATGATTTTGATGGGCGAATAATATTGAATTACTTGGGGGATTATTTTAAAAATAATATGATGAATGGCATTGATGCAAATATATACCATGAAGCTTATCATTATGTGCACCAACAATTAATCAACCACCAAAAGACTCAAAATACAAAGCTGGCTTTCAGATATAGTTTATTGCATGGATATTTCCATGAGCATCTTGGAAAAATGAAAGAACCCGAGATGTGAATGCGGAATAATCCGAGACAGATCAGATTAATATCAACAAAGAACTTTATGAAACAAGAGCGGTGTCAAGGCTTGAATCCTGACTTCACGCCGCTTCTTCCAGACTCACTGTCAGTTTTTTCCCCAACGCCCGGATAGCCTTGTCCAGACTCGGCAATCTCGTGCTGTGATGGGGGTCAAGCATGCGGCGGATTTCTTTCTCATTCACATCCAGTTTTCTGGCGAGTTCCGATTTACTTAACCCGGCTTCCTGTATGGCAACATACAACGCGGCCTTGGCCACCATTTCCGCGGGCGGGGAGACTTTATACTCTCCGCGTTTTGGTGCTGATGGCACAGGAAATTCCAGTTCATCTTCAATACGCATGGCAAACGCCTCTGCCATGGCGTCACTGGCCTCGGCCAGTGCATCGTGAATATCTTCGCCTTGAGTGATGACTTCCGGCAAATCCCGGCACGTCACCACGTATCCCCCTTCTTTCGCAGAGGTCAATTTCACGGCATATTCAAATTGGTGCATTAAAGTCTCCTGTTTATATATCCTTTTCACGCAGGCCCAGTTGTTTAAGCATGGCGTGATACGTCCCGGTTTTGAGTTCATCTTTTGGATTACGCACGACAGTTACCCGGTCAGCAAAATAGAGCGATACATGACTGCCCTTGCCACGTTTAGAATCAACGCGTGCTGCAACACCACGTTGCTTTGCCAACGCCAATATCCTTTTAATAAACTCGTTCCCTCGCATAATTTTATATTCGGACATATATGTCCGAATGTCAACCAGGGCCGGTCTCAAAAATAGTAAAATTGCCAGAAACAGTGTTATTTGTTGCTTACCGGTCATTCCGGCGGAAGCGACCCACAGGATGTGGGAAATGCCGCGAGAGGACAGGAAGTCCGTAGCGGCCGGTATCCCCTTCCCCTTCAGGGGAAGGTAGGATGGGGCATAATTATTTACTGGATACCGGTTTTCACCGGTATGACGGCAAATGAATTTTGAGACCGCTTCTATTATTTCACAGCCAGCTTCCGCACCAATTCTCGTGTAACGGTCTTGCCATCGGATGATTTGCGCATGATCTTTACCGTGCCGGTGTAATTACCGGTTGCGAGGCCTTTGGCTTTCTTGCCAGTGTAATAAAATTGCCGGGCGCGGGTTTTTTCCTGAACGATGGCCTGTTCTGCAAATACGGCTCCCTGCGGATCGAGTATCTCCAGATGAATCTGATCGCCTTTTGTAACTCCATATAACGCCACCCAGAATGTGAGTGCGGGGATGTCTGCAGACAATTCCTCCGGAGTACCGGCATCCTGTTTGATCAATTCAAAATCCGGAACGCTATCCTTGAATCCCGCTGCATAAATCGTAACCGGTTCATAGACAGGTGCAGTGTCGTCAGCCCATAAGGATTGTTTCATCCCGCCGCAACCTTCCTGAGCGCCCTGACCCGTGTAAGGATCAATCGACTGTCCCTCATGAACGACTTCGAGATGCACATGTGGAAATTCTGCATTACCGGACTGCCCGACTTCACCGATTTTCTGTCCGGCTTTGACTGTTTCACCCTTCGCCACCACAATGCTGTCCTGTTTCAGATGGCAATACATGGTTTGCCAACCTGCACCGTGCTCGATTAACACGCCATTGCCGCATCCGCGATCCTGTTTCAACACCTTGCGACGTTCAGCATCAGACAACTGTTGGTCAGCCACACCATCACGCAAACGCAGCACCCGCCCTTCTGCGGCCGCAAGAACATCAACGCCCTCTTTCATTGTTTTCCAGTCACGAATGGCGAAATCCGTACCATCGTGTTCATCATAACTCCGGGCGGCACAGGTAAAATCGGCAATAGAACCGGAAGCGGGATCGACATCCATATAATTGACCACCCAGCAATCCTGTTCTGGCGTGCAGGCAAGCGGGAATTGTAATTGTGGTTGCGACTGCACCGGCAGAGAAAGCCCGGCAAGGAATAATAGAACCAGCCCGTGATGAGTCCGGTTTTGATTATTCCTGCAGTTTATTTCTGTAACCATCCGCCGGTAGCTTGTAGTGGTGTCTGATCGCCCTGTTCATGAATCCAGATGGCAACGCCGGTTCGATGCGCTGGTGTTACAAGATCCGGAAGTTGCGTCAACAAAGTAAAAGTATCACCTTCTGCAGACATATTAACCGTTTTATAACCCAACACCGTAAAGTCATGTTTAAGCTGTTCACCGCGGTTCTCACCGGCTTTGACTTCAGTGATGAGATCAAACCCCAGCATAGCGATATTTAATACCGGATTGGTGATCGTTACGGAAGGATGGTAGGTTACCTTCAGGTTGTTGTCAGCCACTTTAGCCGTCAGATTTCCCGGCAGAGTATCCGTATCAAGATTCAATCGCCGCAAACCGAAGAATGATCGCCATTCCCTGCCATTCAGCAGAAAGCCGGGAGTATAAACGGTAGAAAGTCCCTTGCTGCGCGCATAACGGCGTTGGCGATCACTGTAACTTTCTGAGGAAAAGCGATCTGACCAACCGATATAGTTCCAGTAATCGACATGAAACCCCACCGGGATAATTTCTTTCCAGAGCCTTTTGTCCTCTTTTAATTCACTAAGCCATCGATCGGCTGGCGGACAACTGCTGCATCCCTCTGAGGTATAAAGCTCCAGCACATTCACGCGTTGCGGACCGGATTCGAATATAGTGGCGGCATACGCGACTGGTAATACAAAGAGCATAATAACAGAGATAATCAGGAAACCGGTTTTCATGGTTATGAGACTCACAACATTCCTGTTTGTTACGCAGGGCTTGTCATTTCAGTTTCCGGGCGAGCACCTCATCACCATCCAGATACTGTTCATATTCCTCATTTTCCACCTGGGCCTTGATCCACGGCATGAAGGTTTCCTGCCAGTGATTGACCTGATGCAGTTCCGGTAATTTGAGATATACCGTATCACCAAACGTGTTCAGGGATATGCGGTAATCGTAACTGCCCTGAAACGGTTTTATGGTGAGCGATGCCAACTCCAGCGGCACACCCTTGCTTTTGGCATCTTTCAGGGTTTCGGCGATAAATTTCACTTCCTTGATCACCTTGAGCGCAGCAATCTGTTTTTTGGATCGGTTTTCCATATCCGTAAACAAAAAATGCAAGCCATCAATGGTCTGGTATTCCGGCGTGTTGTCTTCCGTTACATCCCAGATGGCTTCGATCACGATCGTCCGTTTGAATTTGTTCTCCGTGATGGCCAGCAATTCCGGATCGCAGTAACGGGCGCTGCAAACATGATTGATGATGCGCTCGTCGAGTGCATGAGGTTTGGTGATTTGCGGACTTGTCAAAATATACAACTTGCTGTTGATGATGATATGCATCTCACCCGTATCGACGATCACTACATCCAGTGGCGTGGTGATCTCGATTGAATTGGCAGCCTGATAGAGTTCTGTTGCAAAATCCAGCGTCTGATTGCGCCAGTGTGCGTAATTAAACCCTTCCCGTCCGGAAGGTGCGGATCGCAGAGCTTCCTCCTCAAATAATCCCGCCATTTCATACAAGGCCGCTTTTGCAAACGCCATCCGTTCCTCCGCTACGCCATAAATCATGGTATCCGCCAGTGTATATAGAGCGGCATGCTGGGCGCGCCGGGTCATGGCGATATCCACCGGATAAACGCGTAGTTCAGAATCTTCCATCACATAACGGTGCGTCTCTGCCAGTACAGGCATGGCCAGCACGGACAGGAACAAAATCAATAACAGTCTGGGCATCAGCAGCATCAGAAATTTTTATCGAAAATGAATTGTAATCCCTATGACCGCAGGAATAACCGGTTTTATCCGGCGGGGAAGAAATATTCAGGCAAGGGCTGGCGCGTTACGCCAGCCCGGGGGTAAATCAATCGGGATAAATTGAAATCAGAAAAGCAGTTAATACGCCCACGAAACCGTCATCGGACGGAAAGCCGTTGCCATGTGCTGGGTACCGTTCAGCAGGTACCCATAATACTGGCTGGTACGCGCCGGATAATGATTACTAACCAGCAGCATCTGCCGTTCCAACGGAGATTTTTTCTGCAGTTGCAACCTGGCAAGGCGTACTTCTTCGATTACCTGCGCCGATTGCGCTGTTTTCATGATTGCGGAAATCACCAGCTGCGGTTCATCGAGATGCACCAGATGCCCGCTTTTGCTGGCAATGATCTGATCGGCGTGACTGGTCAAATGACTCAGTTCACCCTGCAGCTCTGCCCACACTTGCTCTGATCGATTACCGAAATCATTCTGCGGCCACACCCGTTTGCCGCGCGTGACTACTGTTAACGCGACATCCGGTAAATGATCTTCATGGATCACTTGCTGTGCGCTGGCACGAAACTGTTCCCATTCCTCCGCCTGGGTTTGTGCCGCCTTGTAACTCGACATCAGCAAGAACGCCAGTTGTCTGGCCTGTGCCGGGTAATTATCCGGCAACACCGGCCGTGCAAGTGCGACTGTCCAACTGTTCTTGCGTTTCACTTCAGAGGGTTTCACTTCCACCTGGGGCAAGCGTTCAAACTGTTCAGGATGAGAGGCATCAATCAACACCATGCCCAGTACCGTTTGCGGATACAGGCTGGCGTAATAGCGGATATTGTAGCCACCGAAAGAATGGCCGACCAGAATATACGGGCCGGGGATTTCGGCATTCACCAGCAAGGTGTGTAATTCAGTGGCGATGGTTTGCGTGTTGCGCGGCTCCGGGCCGGGATCGCTCCAGCCATAACCGGCGCGATCATACGTGCAGATCTGCATGGATTCGGAAAGTGATTTCTGCACGTTGTCCCACTCCAGCGAAAATCCACCCAGACCGGAATCAATCACCACTGTAGGAGTACCGCTACCGGTACAGTTAATGTGTAAACGGTGCGTGCCCACGCTGACCAGCTTTCCCGGCATGGTCATGATCATGGCGTCGTGAGTAGTTGCATCCTGCGCCATCACATTCATGGCGCAACCGACCAGCATAAACAACCCGAACACTCTGAACATCGTCTTTGCCCTCCATCTGAAACATGGATTTGGGGCGCAGCCCACAGGTCTCCTCTACCAGGTCGGGCAAGTTTATTAATTACTTGAAGTTCGCCTTGCAAGTCAGGTTTGCAAGAGCGGTGCCATGATGTGGATTTTTTATACTTATATTAATTAAAACAATAAGATATAAATATTTCGGAGTCGAATTGGTTACATAAGGACAGCCTGAAAAGCATCTTTATAGTGCAATGCAGCATAAGGATGGTGCAAATAAAACTGGCTATTAGTGCTTAACCCGTCCAGCCAAGACCTGCGCTGACGCAGTTGATGGAGAGTAACAGAGGAATTAAATCATCGAATTGTTTGTTGCCGGCTGATCCTTTGCGGAAACGTTTGACGAGTTTGACCTGCTCGAGACCCGCCTGATGCAGGATGGCATTGCGGCGTTCGAGTTTGCCGCTGAATTGTTTGAAACGTGCCAATAGTTTTTTCTCGCCACTGATAGTCAGTACCATTCTGCGTGTGCGTGCATATTCACTCTGCACCATGCCAAAAATCCTTTTACGCAATTTTGCATCCGGCACCAGGTTCGCATATTGTTTGGCAACATCCATATCTGTGAGCGCCAGTGTTTTTTCCACTTCATCAATGATCAGACGGAACAGGCGCGAATGCAGGTAAAGATGCTTCAGCGTCCGTTTGCCCCGATTACGATGGGTCTTGAGATAACGTTCCAGTGCAGTGCCCACGCCATACCAGCCCGGTACCAGCATGCGGTTCTGCGTCCACGCAAACACCCAGGGAATCGCGCGCAAATCCTTTAATGTCTTCGCGCCGAACCGCCGGGCCGGACGCGAACCAATATTCATTTTGGCAAGTTCTTCTACCGGACTTGCGGCATTGTAATAATCCACCAGACCTTCGGTTTCAGCGAGCTGGCGATAATGTGCAAATGCCAGTGCAGAAAGTTCTTCCATGGCGGCGTCCATTTCCGGCTCCGGTTTCAGTTCCGCTTCATTCAGTGATTTGATGGTGTGTTCAAAAATACTCGCCGTAAGCAACTCCATCTGGTATTGCGCCGTACCTTCGTTGGCATACTTGGAGGACACGACTTCACCCTGTTCGGTGATGCGCATCTGGCCATGGATGGAACCGGCCGGTTGTGCGGCGATGGCGTGTCCGGTGGGCGCGCCACCACGACTGACGGAACCGCCACGGCCATGGAAAAATACAATCGGGATTCCGCATTGCTGTCCGGTGCGTGTGAGTCCGGCCTGGGCCTTGTTCAATTCCCAGTTCGCGGTGAAATAACCGCCGTCCTTGTTGGAATCGGAATAACCGATCATCACTTCCTGCGTGCCGCCCTGTTCTTTCACCGAACGGCGAATGACCGGCGTGTTCAACAATTCTTTCATCATAGCCGGTGCGCGTTGCAAATCATCTATGGTTTCAAACAACGGCACGATCGGAATACGGCAGGATTGTGTGGCACGCGCATCTGAAAACAGACCTGCATATTTCGCCAGCAGATAAATGCCAAGTATGTCATTCACCGATTGGGTCATGCTCAAGATGAAATGACCGAAGGCTTCACGATCCAGTTCATCTATCATTTCACGGATCAGTTTGAACAGCCCGAATGTGGAAGCCGCCATCTCATCGAGTTTTTTGAATTGCGGCAATTTGCCTTGCGGAGCAGCGAGTTGTGCCAGTAACCATTCCTTCCATGCCGCGGAATCACGCGGTGGCGGGTTGTCTTTGCCGGTAATCTCACGCCAAATGACATGCAAAGTATGCGTGGTTACTGTTGTATTTTCACGTACATCGAGCCGCACCGTACGGAAACGGTAAGCTTCTGCGGCACGCAGCAAGGGTAATACCATCGCATGGGCGATGTTGGCACATCCGGAATTTTGCAAACCATCATGCAGGGTTTTCAGATCGGAGATAAATTCATCGGCATCGGCATAACTGGCCAGCGGCAGCATTTTGCTTTTGTCGCGCGCAATCGTGCCTTCCATTTTCTGCAACATGCAGGTGGAAAACTGGCGGAAGACTTCACCGGGGTTCCGTGAAGAAAGCTTTTCAGTCTGGCCGGTGCCCGCAATCATCCGGTTTAATGCCGCTTCAAACTCGGAAGACAGGCTTACGGCATTCCGGGTCACACTGATTTTTTTGGTGACATCAACCAGTTTGCGCTGGTAATACTGCAAGACCATGCGCCGGTTGCTGAACAGGGTTTCCCGCGTGACATCATTGGTGACAAACGGGTTGCCATCACGATCGCCGCCAATCCAGGATCCGAACTGGAAAAACGGCGGAATGTTGAATTCATGTTTCGGATATTGCCGGGACAGTGCCCATTCGAGGCGATCCAGCGTTTCCGGAATGCGGTCATACAATGTTTGTTCGAAGAAGTGCAGCCCCCATGCTACTTCCTGTGCGACCGAAGGTTTCTCAAGGCGCAATTCGCCAGTCAGCCATAACAGATCGATTTCATTGCGCAGGGCTTCAATAAATTTTGTGCGTTCACGTAATGTCCAGCGTTCTGCTTCCAACCGGTACAACAAGACATAAATACGCCGGTGGATTTCGAGGACAGTAACACGCTTGGCTTCCGTGGGGTGCGCGGTAATCGTAGGGCGGATGTGGGCATTATAAAGCAATGCCTGTATGGCTCTGGCGCTGATACCGGCCGCCCTGGCCTGATGCAGAACATTGGCAAATGTACCCGGCAATTGCTCCAGTCCGGCCGCCTTTTCAATATGACGGCGACGGCGCATGCCGGTGTTTTCTTCCACGATGTTGAGCAACTGGAACCAGATGCCCCACGCCTGCAACAGATTCAGCAGGACATCACGGTTATTCTGCGGGATGGGTGCTTTCCCGGCAAACACAGCAGCAATTTCCGGTTTACGTAACCAGATAACCGACATCAGTTGATCATGCAACAGATCGACCACATTACCCGTATAACGAGCGGCAGCGGCATCCACCTGTTCTACAATTGCCGCCGTGTTTTTCCGGGAAACCCCCGGCTGTTTTTTTGTTTTACGCGTCACACGACCCGGTCACGTGGCGGTTTGCCATCAAAATATGCTTTTACATTTTCGATTGCCCTGAGACCCATGGCTACACGGGTTTCCATGGTAGCACTGCCGAGGTGCGGGAACAGAACGACGTTGTCCATGGTAAGGAATTCTTCCTGTACCTTGGGCTCACCTTCAAACACATCCAGACCGGCACCGGCAATGGTGTTGTTCTTGAGCGCCTTGATCAAAGCGGCGGGATCAACCACATCACCACGTGCCGTGTTTATCAGGAATGCGGACTTTTTCATCATGCCAATACGTTCTGCATTCAGCAGATGATAGGTTTCCTTGCCGCCCGGACAATGCAGGGACACGAAATCTGCCTGTTTCAGCACATCTTCCGGTGTTGCACACTGGACGGCACCGACACTGTTCTGGATTTCCAGTGAGGGTGGATAGGGATCCGAAAAAATGATCTTCATGCCAAAACCGAAATGCGCCTTGCGGGCCATGGCCTGTGCAATACGGCCGAATCCGATCAAGCCAAGAGTTTTCCCGGTGACCTTGGTGCCAATCATGTGAGTCGGACGCCAACCGGTCCAGGCTTTGGTACGCACATGACGTTCGCCTTCACCGGCGCGGCGTGCGACCATGAGCATTAATGTCATGGCGATGTCCGCCGTACAATCGGTCAACACTTCCGGCGTATTGGTGACCACCAGATTTCTGGCTTTGGCGGCATCCAGATCAATATGATTGAAGCCAACACCAAAATTGCCCAGTATCTTGCACTTCAGCGGTTCGGCACTCAGCACTTCCGCGGAAATTTTATCGGATACCGTCGGGCAAACGGCATCAGCCTTTTTCAGGGCATCCTGCAGTTCGGCTACGCTCATCGGATGATCATCCGTGTTGAGCACGACATCAAACAGTTCTTTCGCTTTGGCTTCCGCCGCTTCCGGCCATTTACGGGTAATCACAACTTTCGGTTTTGCCACAATCGACTCCTGTAACAGAATTATTTATTATGTGCACATGATCGTGAAACGTATCTCGTGAAGCGTGAAACGCAAAAAGATTTTTTAACCTTTACGCTTCACGTTTCACGTATCCCGCTTCACATCTATTTCACTTTCGCCAATATATCTTTCACGATCGGACCAAAGGAAGCCGGGTTCGGAACAACATGAACACCACACTCCTTCAAAATTTCAACCTTTTCCGAAGCACTCTCTCCGGTGGCTGAAATGATCGCGCCGGCATGGCCCATACGGCGGCCTTTGGGCGCAGTCAGACCAGCGATGTACCCAACGACCGGTTTCTTCATGTTTTCCTTGGCGAACTTCGCCGCTTCCGCTTCCTGCGGTCCGCCGATTTCACCGATCATGACAATGACCTTGGTTTCCGGATCCTGTTCGAACAGTTCCAGATGATCCTTGAACGAACTGCCATTGATCGGATCACCGCCGATACCGATACTGGTGGAGATACCAATGCCCAGTTCTTTCATCTGGGAAGCCGCCTCATAACCGAGCGTACCGGAGCGGCCAACCACACCGACTGGACCTTCCATATAAATATGACCCGGCATGATACCCATCATGCACTTGCCCGGACTGATGGAACCGGCACAGTTCGGGCCGGTCAGCACCATGCGATCTTCTTTCTTGTAGCGGCGCATGTAACGCTTCACGCGGATCATGTCCTGTGACGGAATACCATCGGTAATCGCTACGCAGAATTTGATGCCGGCGTCAGCGGCTTCCATGATGCCGTCCGCGGCAAAGGGAGGCGGAATAAATACGATGCTGGCGTTGGCGCCGGTCGCGGCCACCGCTTCTTTCATGGTGTTGAATACCGGACGATCAAGATGTTTGGTGCCACCTTTACCCGGTGTTACACCGCCCACGACATTCGTGCCGTATTCGATCATCTCGGTCGCATGGAAGGTTCCAATCTGACCGGTAAAACCCTGCACAATCACTTTTGAATTTTTGTCGAGTAAAATTGCCATTGCATCTCTCCCCTTATTTCCCGGTCGCCTGTTTCCACGCCGCCACTGCTTTATCAGCAGCTTCTTTCAGCGTGTTAGCCGATATGATCGGCAAACCACTGTCCGCAATAATCTTGCGACCGGCTTCCACATTGGTGCCGGACAGACGCACGACCAGAGGAACCTTGAGGTCGATTTTTTTCACCGCCTGGACCACACCTTCGGCAATCCAGTCGCAGCGGTTGATCCCGGCGAAGATATTGACGAGTATGGTTTCAACATTGGCATCGGACAGCACCAGATTAAATGCTTTCATGGTACGTTCCGGAGAAGCACCGCCACCGATGTCGAGGAAGTTGGCAGGCTCGCCACCAGCATGTTTGATCATGTCCATGGTGGCCATGGCCAGACCGGCGCCGTTGATGATGCAACCGATGTTGCCATCCAAGCCGACATAACTCAGGCCACGATCCGCTGCACGCATTTCGCGGATATCTTCCTGCGATTTGTCACGCAGTTCGGAAATGTTCGGATGCCGGAACAGGGCGTTATCATCGAAGCCCATCTTGGCATCGAGTGCGAGCAGGTTGCCTTCCTTGGTGACGACCAGCGGATTGATTTCCACCATGTTCGCATCCAGGTCGCGCATTGCGCGATAGCATCCCAGCAGGGTTGTTACCGCCTGATTGATCTGCGCCTTGTCGAGTTTCAGGGCAAACGCGATTTCACGCGCCTGGAAGGCCTGCATGCCGACGGCCGGTTCCACGGAAACACGGATGATCGATTGCGGTTTCTTCACGGCCAGCTCTTCGATTTCCATACCGCCCTCGGAAGAGGCGATCACCGTGACGCGCTCTTTGGCGCGATCCAGCACAAATGCAACGTAGATTTCGCGGGCGATGTTACAACCGGCTTCAATATAAAGGCGGTTACAGACCTTGCCCTGCGGGCCGGTCTGGTGAGTAATCAGTTTCTTGCCCAGCAGATCATCAGCAGCTTCCCAGACTTCATCTTCTGTTTTACAGACCTTGATGCCGCCGGCCTTGCCACGCGCACCGGAATGAATCTGGGCCTTCACGACCCAGACTTCACCACCAATTTCAGTGGTGCGATACACCGCCTGTTCAGGGCTGTAAGCCAGCCCGCCTGCCGCGATCGGTATACCGTATCCCGACAGGATTTCTTTTGCCTGATATTCATGGATATCCATGATGTTTTTCCTCCGACCTCAATTTTTCAAAATTATCTTTTGTTTTTTTAACCGGAATGTGAAGCGTTATTCGTGAAGCGTGAAGCGAAAATTACGAGATACGCTTCACGAGTCCCGCTTCACTTTTTCTTGGATGCAATCTGGTCCGCCTGCGCGATGACGTTACGTGCCATACGTTCTGACGCAATATCGATCATCTTGCCATCCAGTTGCGCTGCACCCTTGCCAGCTTTCGCAGCTTCAGCCAGTGCTTCCAGCACGCGACGCGCGCGGGTCACTTCTTTTTCTGGCGGCGACATCACTTCGTTAGCCAACGCAATTTGTGAAGGGTGGATCGCCCACTTCCCTTCATAGCCGAGTGCAGCAACGCGTCTTGCCGCTTCACGGAAGGCATCAGGGTCACTAAAATCTCCGAAGGGACCATCAATAGCACGCAATCCGAAAGCACGACAGGCCGTCAACATCTGGACCTGGGCGGCATGCCACTGATCAATTTCTACACCCTTACAGACATAATCAGGGTTCAGACCACCAATAACCGTCGTGCGTGAACGCAGACTGGCAGCATAATCGGCTACGCCAAAATGCAAGGCTTCAAGACGAGGGCTGGCCTGAGCAATCGTAAAGACATTGGCGCCACCCAGCGCTGTTTCTATCAGACATTCAAGGCCGATTTTTTTCTTTAACCCCATGGCCGTTTCAATCTGGGTAACCAGCATATCAATGGCGTACACATCCTGTGCGGTACCGACCTTGGGGATCAGGATGGTGTCAAGCTTGTTTCCGGCCTGTTCCAGGATATCAACTACGTCACGATACATATAATGCGTATCCAGACCGTTGATACGCACTGATATGGTTTTGTTGCCCCAATCAATATCATTCAAGGCCTGAATGATATTTTTGCGGGCCTGCGGTTTATCGTCTGGGACTACAGCATCCTCAACATCAAGAAACACATAGTCAGCTTCACTCTTGGCCGCTTTTTCGAACATATTAGGGTTAGAGCCGGGAACCGCCAGTTCACTGCGTTGCAGGCGTGGTCGTGCCTGTTCGTATTGGGTGAAACTCATAAACTTCTCCTCAGCAAGTTTACGGCAAGTTGCAAAACTACTGTGCGTCCCGTCTACTTTGTCGCGTGCTCGCTCAACGCTCGCCTATCTATCTGATATGTCTCGCGTCTCGCTGCGCGGCTTCGCGTAGCCGGGCCTGCTCGTAACGTTTTGCAACATGCCGTAATCATTATTGTAATAAATTCAGGTTTGCCCTTATTTTTCCAGGCGGTTCTTTTTGGTCGAACGCAGGTACTCCTGTGCCGCCGCCACACCACTGCCGAGCTCGATGGGATAACCCAGATCCTTCATCGCCATTTCGGCACCGCTGATCGGGGTCAGGATCATGAGCTCATTCATATCACCCAGATGCCCGATACGGAACGCCTTGCCGGCAATCTTGGCCAGACTGATGGACAGGGCCAGGTTGTAATACTTGTAGGCATGACGAACCACTTCATTGCCATCAAACCCGTCCGGCGTGGCCACTGCGGTCACGGTATCGGAATACCACTTCGGCTCTTTCGCAATCGGACGCAATCCCCAGGCCGCTACCGCCTTGCGCACGGCGGTGGCCATGCGATGATGACGGGCAAATACATTTTCCAGACCTTCTTCGAAGATCATGTTCAGTGATTCACGCAGTCCGCGCAGCAACAGCATCGGCGGGGTATACGGGAAATAACCGAGATCGTTGGTGCGGATCTGATCTTCCCAGTCAAAAAACGTTTTTGGCAGTTTGGAATTCTTGCGCATATCGAGCGCTTTCTGGCTGGCGCAGACAATACCAAGACCGGTCGGCAGCATGAACCCTTTCTGCGAACCGGACACGCACAGATCGACGCCCCATTCATCCATGCGGAAATCAATGGAAGCAACCGAGCTCACACCATCCACAAACAACAGGGCCGGATGCTTCGCGGCATCCAGCGCCTTGCGCACCCCGGCAATGTCGGAAGCCACACCCGTGGCGGTTTCGTTCTGGGTGGCAAATACGGCCTTGATTTCGTGTTTCTTGTCGGCGGCGAGGATTTCAGCATATTTTTCCACCGGAACACCTTCACCCCATTCCACTTCCAGCGCCTGCACATTAAGGCCCCAGCGCTGACAGAGATCGATCCACAGATTGGAGAAATGACCAAAACCGGACATCAGCACCTTGTCACCCGGATTGAGCGTATTGGCGACCGCAGACTCCCAGCCACCGGTTCCGGAGGCCGGAAAGATAAATACACGGCCGGTCTTGGTTTTGAAGACCTTCTTCATGTCTTCATAGAGCGGCTTGGTGAATTCCGGCAGGTCCAGTGCACGCATGTCCTCCTGCTCGAGGTGCATGGCATTCTGAATGCGGCGCGGAATTGTGGTCGGGCCGGGGATAAAAAGAAAATTACGTCCGGGCATGGTAAAACCTCCAGTCAAGTATCATCTGTATCGGATTAATAAATTTAGAAAATCTGTCCTTAATAACCACTATAGTTATCAGTCTCCAGAGACTAAAAACGCCAGCTGCACCGGCGTCTGTTCTGGATCTTTCGGAACCCATCGCATACGCCACAGACGTGACTCATCCTTGCACATCCGGATGTATGAGATGGGTTCCTGCTCAGGTACTACAGCCCCCACTAAAATCGCTGGCCCGGTTGGGCGGGCGCCTGTGCGATCTAATATTTAATGAATGGCAGATACCGCTCTCCGTAAAATACCAGAAAATGCCGGTATTGACACGCCCCAGATCTTTACAAACCGGCCTCCAGATCAGAGGTCAGATCGGCCACATCTTCCAGACCGACTGACAAACGGATCAGCCCTTCGCTGATCCCCGCTTCCCGGCGTTGTTCCTCACTCAAACGGTGGTGTGTTGTGGACGCCGGATGGGTAATCGTGCTCTTGGTGTCACCCAGATTGGCCGTAATGGAGAACAATCGCATCTTATCGATAAGCCGCCAGGCCGCCTCTTTGCCGCCCCGCACCACGAAACTTACAATCCCGCCGTAACCGGATTGCTGTTTGCCGGCAAGCGTATGCTGCGGGTGCGACTTGAGACCCGGGTAATACACTTTTTCCACCTGTGGCCGCGCTTCCAGCCACTTTGCAACCTGCAGGGCATTTTCGCAGTGCGCCTTCATGCGAATGCCCAGCGTCTCCAGACCTTTGAGAAATACCCAGGCATTGAACGGGCTCAGGCTGGGTCCGGCGGTGCGCAGGAATCCGAAGACTTCATTCATGTGTTGATTACTACCAATAACCGCTCCGCCAACACACCGTCCCTGCCCGTCCAAGTATTTGGTGGCGGAATGAATCACGATGTCTGCGCCCAGACTGAACGGCTGCTGCAGGACAGGCGTGCAGAAACAGTTGTCTACGACAAGCAGGCAGCCATGCTTGTGGGCAATGTCGGCCAGCCGCCGGATATCGGCAATTTCAGTCAAGGGATTGGACGGTGTTTCCAGAAACAGCAATCTGGTTTCCGGGCGGATGGCCGCTTCCCACGCAGCATAATCGGTGAAATCTACAAATGTGGTCTGCACCCCAAACTTGCCCAGAATATTGCTGAACAGCATGACCGTGGTACCGAAAATACTGCGCGAAGAAACAATATGATCGCCGCTTTTCAGCAACGCCATGCAGGTGCTCAGGATCGCGCTCATACCGGAGGATGTGGCAATACAACGCTCACCACCCTCCAATGCTGCAAGGCGTTCCTCGAAGGTGCGGACGGTAGGATTGGTAAACCGGGAATAAATATTCCCGGGCACATCACCCTTGAAACGGGCGGCAGCTTCAGCAGCATTCTTGAATACAAAACTCGAGGTCGGCGTAATGACCTCGCTATGCTCACCCTCCGGACTGCGCACCTGCCCCGCACGGACGGCACGGGTATTGGGCCCGTAACGGCCGGGATCTAATTTCGACATATATTTATGGTCTCCACATAGATTCATAAACTCTGCACAGAGTCAGCCGGTGGCCACCGATACGGGAGACACAAAAAAACCCGCATCAGCATTGGCTAAAGCAGGTTGGCTCTCTTTAGCAGTATTTTTTAAGCGCCCGCAAGCTGAACTCAAATCGGCGCATGGCGGAAAAGATAGATAAATCGATCCCATGTGTCAACCGTAAACCTCAATAAGCTGTAGGGCAAGTCTTTAACTTGCCATGGTTTGATGGCATTTCACAGAAATGCTCTACAAACACTGGTAAAATTCAGGCTCAGAATCAGGCAATACATTAAGGAGTTTCCCCTTGGCAGCAATTACCCCGCCCAAAGACGGCAAAAAAATCACTATCAAAAACGGCGTACTCAATGTACCCGATAACCCCATCATCCCGTTTATTGAAGGTGATGGCATTGGTCCGGATGTCTGGCGTGCCTCGGTACGCGTGCTGGATGCCGCAGTCAACAAAGCCTATGGCGGCAAACGCAAAATTCACTGGATGGAAGTATATGCTGGTGAAAAAGCCAATATCGCTACTGGCAGTTGGTTGCCGGAAGAAACGCTGGCCGCCTGCCGGGAATATCTGGTTTCGATCAAAGGGCCATTGACCACCCCCATCGGCGGCGGCATCCGTTCCCTGAATGTGGCGCTCCGCCAGATTCTTGATCTCTATGTATGTTTACGACCGGTACGTTGGTTCAAAGGTGTGCCGTCACCGGTCAAACGTCCGGACCAGATCGACATGGTGATCTTCCGCGAAAATACAGAAGACATTTATGCCGGCATCGAATTTGAATCCGGCAGCAAGGACAATAAACGCTTCCTCGAACTGTTCAAGGAAAACTTCCCGAACCTTTATCAGAAGATTCGTTTTCCGGAAACATCCGGCATCGGCATCAAACCGGTCTCAAAAGAAGGCAGTGAACGGCTGGTGCGCGCGGCACTGAAATATGCGATTGCGTTTAAACGGAAGAGTGTCACCTTTGTGCACAAAGGCAACATCATGAAATATACTGAAGGCGCGTTCCGCAACTGGGGTTACCGGCTCGCTGAAACCGAGTTTGCCGATCGAACGTATACCTGGGACCAGTGGGAACGTACCCGTGCAGAAAAAGGTAATGATGCTGCCAACACCGAACAACAGGCCGCACTCAAATCCGGCAAGGTTCTGATCAAAGATGCGATTGCCGACAATGCCCTGCAACAGTTTTTGCTGCATCCTTCCGAATATGATGTGATCGCCACCATGAACCTGAATGGTGATTACCTCTCCGATGCGCTGGCCGCGCAGGTGGGTGGTATCGGTATTGCGCCGGGCGGCAACATTAATTACGACACCGGCCATGCAATCTTCGAAGCTACACATGGCACAGCTCCAAAATATGCCAATCAGGACAAGGTCAATCCGGGTTCGGTATTGTTATCTGGTGAGATGATGCTGCGTTACATGGGCTGGACGGAAGCCGCAGATTTGATCATCACCAGCATGGATCGCACTGTGGGTGAAAAAACTGTTACTTATGATTTCGCGCGGCAAATGGAAGGGTCAAAAGAGGTAAAGTGCAGCGAGTTTGGCGACGCGCTGATCAGGAATTTATAAATGTCAAAAAAAACGGACAAAGCCCTGATCGCAGAATGTTCGCAGATCATCTACGACGGCTTTGTCCGTTATAACAACGAATTCCACAAAATTACGCGGCGCGCACGCACCCGTTTTGAACAGCGTGACTGGAAAGGCCATCAGGACGACATCGCCGAACGCATCAATCTCTATGAAAAATCCGTGCGCCGGGTGGTCCAGTTATTACGCCGGATCATGGGTGACCGCGTTAATGATCATGCCTTGTGGAATGACATTCGCAGTTATTTCGGCGATCGCCTGGCCAAAGTACCGGACGCCGGATTTATCCGCACTTTTTTCAATTCCGGTACCCGCCGGATTTTTGACACCGTAGGAATTGATCCACAACTCGAGTTCGTCAACTCCAGTCTTGAAGAAGACATTGAGATGACCAAATCGCTCAGCCTGCGCCGTTATCCCTACTGGGGTTCGGTGGAGCGGATTTTTGAAACCATCCTTGAAGACTTTTATTTCCGGGTGCCCTATTCTGATGTGACCCTGAATGCTGCGCGCATTGCGAATGAAGTCGACCGGTTCATGAATTCGCAAACGGGCATGAACGAAGACCGGATTCTGCGCTTTGAATTTATTGACACCTTTTTCTATCAGTCTGCGCGCGCCTACATGATTGGACGCATCATCCTGCAGGACGGGATCTGTCCCATCGTGATCGCCTTCAAGAATACCGATGATGGTATTGATGTGGATGCCGTACTGATGTCCGAGGAAGAAGTCAGCATCGTGTTCAGCTACACCCGTTCCTATTATTTCGCCGATCCGAATTCGGTCGTCGGCACTGTGCATTTTATCCATTCGATTTTGCCCAGAAAACCGATTGATGAACTTTATACCGTACTGGGGCGTCTGCGGCAGGGCAAAACGGAACGCTATCGGGTATTCACCCGGCATCTGACCCAGACGGATGATAAATTCGTGCATACCGAAGGTGACAAAGGGTTGGTGATGATCGTCTTCACCCTGCCTTCGTATGATCTGGTGTTCAAGGTCATGCGAGACAAATTCGGATTTCCAAAAACCATCAGTCACGCTGAAGTTATTGAAAAATACAGGATGGTGTCCAAACATGACCGCGCCGGACGGCTCATCGACACCCAGGAATTCCAGAATCTCGAGCTTCCTATCACCCGTTTCTCGCAAGAACTGCTGGATGAACTATTAACTGGTGCTTCGAATTCAGTGAGTACCGTCGATGGTAACCTGCTGTTCTCACGCGTCTATATCGAACGCCGCGTAAAACCGCTGAACCTTTACATCAACAGTGTTTCGCGTAATGAAGCAGAGCTCGCCATTCTGGATTACGGCCAGGCCATCAAGGACCTCGCCCAGACCAATATTTTTCCGGGTGATTTATTGTTGAAAAACTTCGGCGTGACCCGGCACCGGCGGGTGATCTTTTATGATTACGATGAAGTCTCGCTGGTGACAGACTGTAACTTCCGCGATATACCGGAAGCTGATGATTACATCGACGAAATGCGATCCGACACCTGGTACTACGTGGGCGAGCATGACATTTTCCCGCAGGAATTCATCAAGTTCCTTTCCATGAATGAGGAACTGCGTGGACTATTCCTGCAGGTCCATGGCGATTTGCTCACCGCGGAATACTGGCGAAGCATCAAAACCCGGCATCAATCGGGGGAGGTTTCAGTTGTAGTGCCCTATTTTCGTCCGGCCTTACCGGACAAGTCTGCGGAAAAATCCAAACTGCCCGCTGCCTGACTGCAGCTGGCAGACAGAACAATATCAACCGATTATATTACTCGATATCAAAATCAGGTTTGGTGTTACGCTTGTTATCTATGAGCAGCTCATCCGAAAACGGAGTTTTGATACTGTTACTACGGAATGACGGGATGGTAATGTCTTCGCTCAAAACCTTTTCTTCAATGGTTTTACCGGGATCGGCCTTGTCCAGCAAGCATTTGTGAAATGACTTCAGTTGGGAAAGAAATTCCTCACGTACAGCAGGGGTCACCGGAATAACGTTCATACCAAACTTCAAACGTTGCAGCAGATTAGGCATGAGGCCTTCAAGATTAAGCCGTTCTCGATCTGAAGTTTCACTACCGAGCAGATTGACCAGATCATCAACCACATCCATGGCATGTAGCCAGGCCTTGGAATCCGTGCCTTCCTTGATATGAATCTTGAGCAAAAGTTTGCTCCAGTGATAATAAAGAAAATCCGTGATGAACTCGGGCAATACTGACTTGCCAAGGTGGCTGCGTATCTCGTTCCTGATGGTACGGTTGGCATTAATAAAGTAATTCTTGTCCTTGATGATGCCCGCATTCCGCTCTGTCTGAGACGATGTAATAACTTCCTTTTCAACCGATACATAACCACTATTCGCTGAACCGGTCTTCTTTTCCGTCAATAATTTATCCATGTCCAAATACGCAGAGTGCAGCCCGGTCAGGACATTCTTTTCAAACAATTTGAACAGAATCAGTTTGATTTCGATCCCGGAATCAATCTGCTGACACGCTTCCTGGAATGCAGTACAGACCATTTCCGGCCGGACGGGATTCTGGCGTTTTTCTGATTTGATACTCGCCAGCAATTCACTCATACGCTGATCGAGCATATACAGGGCCTGGTGACAATCGTGCCTGATTTTGCCCACTGTGGCACTCAATGCAATCGACTCCTCTATGTCAATTTCCTGAGTATTTTCATCACCTGTGCTGATGCGCCCGTCATCCCGCACAGGTTTGATGCTCTTGTTAAAAAGATTGATAAAACTGTCCTTGAAGCCGGTTTCAATAGCAGTCCGTTTCAGCCGCACTTCGCGCATGGCGTTGAAATAAAAATGATGTTCTGTGGAGCCGCTCTTCTGCAGCAAATCAAACAACAGATCGTCGGCTGTATTCAGCACAACGTTTACTGACTGCGAGAGTCGATCTGCCATCAAGTCGCGGCATTCATTCAATATTTCGAGTGATAATGTATTCATATTACCCACAGGCGCTTTGTAGTCTGTCATCGCGACTATGTTTTCTGGTCTCTTGTCATTCATGATCGTGCGTATTGCCTCAACTAAATGTTTCAACGGCATGCTGTGTATGCCTTTGATACATAAATACGCAATCCAATACCGGGCCGCAACGTGCAAACCGGAGTACTGCGAGTAAAATCACACACATATTTCAATAATTTGTGAGAGGTATCACAATCGATTCTCAGGAGTCTGTTGGATGCAGAGCCGTTAGCGGCCGAAAAAATTTCGGGATGTGAAAACCGTCGCTTGCAAGGGACATTCCCATGCGTGCTGTCACGCAATTGATATCATATCTTATTGTTTTATATGGTTTTTTTAATCGGGCACGAAGCTTGCGAGGTGAAATATGTCAACAGACTTACACAGGTTAACACTCATGAAGAACAGACAGTTTGATTATCAAGATATCCGTAGCAGTGAGACCGAACTGCAGTCCCTGATTGATATGTGCGGCAAGCCGGAACTCAGTCATGGCGTGAGGCTGCTCTCCATGTATGTTGCCCTTTACAAAAAAGCCTACGGAGAACTGCCACGTAACAGCTATGAGAAAATACTCAACTCCTCAATCATTGATGCCGAGCTGGCCAATGTATTCGAGAACGGCATGCGCGAAGCTATCAGCATTCTGGAGATGATCCTGCGCTCACAGCCAGTTACTGCGACCCATAACACCAAGGCAGTAACATTGAATTAAATAGTATTGGAGAGATCGATCAGGTTTTCTTCGCTGGCGCCACGTTTCGATTTGGCGTCATCATTCCGCATTTGATCAATATGATTGAGATAATCGGCGTTGATGTCGCCGGTCACATATTTTCCATCGAAACATGAAAGATCAAACTCCTTGATCTTGGGATTGCCTTTACGCACCGCCGCCACCAGCTGTTCGAGATCCTGGTAAATCAGCCAATCCGCACCTATCAGTTTTGCCACCTCTTCTTCCGTCTTGTTGTGCGCAATCAATTCATTGACCGATGGCATATCGATCCCATAGACATTCGGGTAGCATACCGGCGGCGCTGCTGAAGCAAAATAGACTTTTTTTGCCCCGGCGTCACGGGCCATCTGGATAATCTCACCCGAGGTGTTTCCCCGTACGATGGAATCGTCCACCAGCAGGACATTCTTGTTCTTGAATTCCAGGTCAATAGCGTTAAGTTTTTGACGTACGGACTTCTTGCGTATGGCCTGTCCCGGCATGATAAACGTGCGCGGGATATACCGGTTTTTAATAAATCCTTCGCGATATTTAACATTCAGCAGAAATGCCAGCGGGATGGCTGCGGTGCGACCGGTGTCCGGGATGGGAATGACGACATCAATATCATGTTTCGGGCGTAGTTTGAGAATTTTTCTCGCCAGTGCCTCGCCCATACGCAAACGGGCCTTATAGACCGAGATGTTATCTATTTTTGAATCAGGACGCGCAAGATAAACATATTCAAAAATGCAGGGTGCATAACGCGGGTTTTCGGCGCACTGGCGTGTATACAACTGTCCGTCATTGGTAATAAATACAGCTTCGCCTGGTTCAATATCGCGAATCAATTTGAAATCAAGTGCATCAATTGCGACGCTTTCTGAGGCAATGATGTATTCCTTGCCGGCATCGGTATCACGTTCACCAAAGACAATCGGACGTATCCCATGCGGATCACGGAAGCCGAGGATGCCAAAACCGGTAATCATGGCCACCGCGGCATAACCACCACGGCAACGTTTGTGCAGGCGGGCAACCGCATCGAAAACGTCTCCCACCTCAAGTCGGACCTTGCCCACGCGCTCCAGCTCGCGGGCGAGTACATTGAGCAACACTTCGGAATCAGAGTCGGTATTTAAATGACGCAGATCTTCTATAAACAGATCCTGTTTGACTTCATCACCATTGGTAAGATTACCGTTGTGCGCCAGGGTAATGCCGTAGGGAGAATTTACATAAAACGGTTGGGCTTCCGCAGATGAAGAGCAACCGGCCGTGGGATAACGTACATGACCGATGCCGATATTGCCCTTGAGATTCAGCATGTGACGGGTATGAAATACATCGCGCACCATGCCGTTGTCCTTGCGCAGGTAAAGACGGCCGTGATCACAGGTCACCATACCAGCGGCATCCTGTCCGCGGTGCTGGAGTACCGTCAGGCCATCATAAATCGCCTGATTGACATGGCTTTTGCCGACTATGCCTATAATCCCGCACATGGTTCTTTACGCATCAGTCTCGCTTTCAGGTGTTACCGGTCCGGTGGGTGATGTCTGCACTTCATAACCATGATATTTGGCGATAGATTCAGGTAGAAACTTTTCCGCCCAGACTGAAACCCGTTCAAACGGTTGCAATAACAATGAACGGTTCCACCAACTTTCGCCCGGTACTGCTGTAAACCCGGCCAGAAATACCACCACCAGAACAATCAGCATACCCAGCCCCATCCCGAAAAAAAGGCCAAGAATGCGATCCGTGGCTGTAAGTCCGGTCCGACCCAACAATTTTACTACAAGAAAGCCGATCCCGGTGAGGATTACCAGACTGATGATAAATAATCCTGCAAATGCCAGCATGATGCGTAATATGGGGGTTTGCACCGAAGTTTCCAGCAATGCTGCAAACTGGGGCGTAAATTTGCCTGCGATTCCCAGTGCTATGGCCCAGGCCAGCAGGGAAAAAGCGATGTTGAGAAAACCGTAGATCACACCCACCAGGGCCGGCAGGGCCAATACTACCAGAATGACAATATCAGCTGTCTGCATTCAACCGGGCAGGGCGTGGGGATGCGTGCTCACGGGTACTGTACGACTATACCCTGCATTTGCAGAGTGCTTTTCAACTTGTCATTTATCGCCTGCGCATCTGAGCGCTTGAGTTCGGGGCCTACACGCACACGGTACAAACGCTGCCCTCCCTTTTCCAAAGGTTCGACAAATGAGCGGAACCCTGCCTTACGCAGTTTCTGGTTTTCTTCTTCTGCCGTACTTGCACTGGAATAAACCCCAAGCTGTACGACCCATGCCGATAATCCCACATGGTTTGTCGCATCCTCACTCTGCAGGACAGCAGCGGTCGACTGTGATGGCATATCCGGGCTACTGCCCGTTTCCGGCTCTGTTTCTGGTTCAGGCGCGGGTTTCACCGCAGGAGGAGGTGCCACAATACTGTCTGCCGGTTCTGTAATCATTTCCGGTTGTTCCGGTGCCGCCATTTCAGGTGGTGATGTAACTTCTGGTTCAGGACTCGCCGCAGGAGTTTCCTCCTCGAGCGGCACCACCTTCGAAGTGAACCCCGTTTCCGGTATCGGAGCTTCTGTATCCGGCGGACCGGGCATGGTTTCCGGTTTGGGAGGTATGTTGGTTTCCGAGATAACGATGTCGCCTTCCTCGGTATCATCCAGCAGCATGGGAATGAAGATCACTGCAAGAATGACGAGTACTGCCGCGCCGGTCAGCCGTTCTTTAAGCCCTTGTTCCATGTCGTAATCAATGTTGAAGTTTGAGATGTTTGATAGCTGCGCCCACAGTAATGAATGATCCGGTAATCACAATACGATCACTGGGATGTACGCGTTCACGCACATGATTCAATGCATCGGCGACAGTTTCGTAGGTATTGATTCTGCCTTTCAGGTGCATGGCCGCAAGTTCAGTGGCCAGCGTATCCTGGTCCGTGCCGCGCGGATGATCGCGCAGACTGACAATATGCCAGTGATCAGCCACCTGACCAATTTCCTGAAATATCGCATGATGGTTCTTGTCTTTCAACATGCCAATCACGACATGCGTTTCACCCTGCACCGGCAATGCTTTCAGATTGTGCACCAGTAGTGCCGCAGACTGGGGATTATGTGCCACATCCAGAATCATCTGTGCCTTGTCTGGAACGACCTGAAAACGTCCCGCGAGGTTAAATTCCTGCAAACCTTTACGTATGGCAGCAACGTCCACCGGGAAACGTTCAGAAAATAATGATAACGCCATGAGCACGCCTGCGGCATTGGCCATCTGTTCAGGATTATACAGCGAAGGTTGCGGCAGATTGTCATATTGCATACGTGCTGAGCGCCAGGACCAGGTCTTGCCTGTCACATGATGTTCAAAATCACGTCCCGGCACATAAAAACGGGTACCGAGTTTTGTCACGTGATCAAATAATGACTTTGGCGGCTGCAGATCGGAGCACACAGCAGGTTTGTCCCCGCGCATAATCCCGGCCTTCTCACGACCGATGGATTCTCGATCCGGTCCCAGCCAGTTTTCATGATCCAGATCGATGGTGGTGATGAGCGCCACATCGGCATCAAGACAATTCACCGCATCCAGTCGCCCGCCCAGTCCGACTTCCAGCACGGCGATATCCACTCCGGCACGCTGGAAAATATCAAAAGCGGCCAGTGTTCCGAATTCAAAATAGGTGAGTGATACATCACCGCGCGCACGATCGATTCGTTCAAACGAAGCACATAATAATTCATCACTGACTTCCTGACCGTTCAGGCAGATCCTTTCGTTATACCGGATCAGATGCGGCGAAGTGTAACTGCCGGTCTTGTATCCGGCATGCGTCAGTATTCCACGCAGCATGTTGACGCTGGACCCCTTGCCATTGGTGCCCGCTACACTGATCACACCATAAGAGGGATGCAACAGTCCCATACGTTCTGCCACAGTCATGCAGCGATCCAGCCCAAGTTCGATCGAGGTGAAATGCAGGTCTTCCTGCCAGCTCAACCATTCTTGCAGCGTATTAAAACGCATGCTGCCGGCGACTGCTGCGGTATCCGGGTTAGGCGACATGTTTCAATTCCGGTGTCATCGCGTTTAAATAATTACTGTACCGGTGCCGGTAGTCCGGTGAGCATGGCCAACAAGCCAGATATCCGATCACGCAATTCCCGGCGATCAGTAATCATATCTATCCCGCCATGTTCAAGCAGGAATTCGCTGCGCTGGAAACCTTCCGGCAAGGTTTCACGCACGGTCTGTTCGATAACCCGCGGTCCGGCAAACCCTATCAGGGCTCCCGGTTCAGCAATAATAATATCGCCTAATGTTGCGAGACTGGCCGACACGCCGCCCATGGTAGGGTCGGTCATCACGGAGATATAAGGAATGTTCCGGTCTCGCAGTTGTCTCAACGCGGCGCTGGTTTTTGCCATCTGCATCAGCGAAAGAATGGCCTCTTGCATCCTGGCCCCACCGCTTGCGGAAAAACAGACCAGCGGAATACGGTATTGCAATGCTGTTTCCACGGCGCGGACAAAGCGTTCGCCCACAACGGAACCCATCGAGCCGCCAAGGAATTCGAATTCAAAGGCACAGGCAACCATTTGCACGCCTTTCACCTGCCCCATCATGACAATCAGGGCATCCTGCTCACCGGTTTGTTTTTGTGCCTGACCCAGCCGATCCTTGTATTTTTTGGTATCACGAAACTTGAGCCTGTCAACCGGAGTGATTTCCGCACCAATCTCAAGCCGCGGTTCCGGGTCCAGAAATTGTTCCAGTCGTACGCGGGCACGGATGCGCATATGATGTGAACATTTTGGGCAAACTTCGAGATTACGCTCGAGCTCGGCACGATAAAGCACTGCATTACACTTTTCACATTTACTCCAGACACCTTCCGGCACACTACGGCGTGTGGCTGTGGTGGTCTGGATCCGGCTCGGGATGAGTTTTCTGAACCAACTCATAAATTATTTTTTGAATAAACCTGAAAAAATCATGCCGCTTTGTCGATGGCTGTACGAAGTTCAGCCAGATAGGCTGTGACGTCCTGCAGCAACTTTTCCTTTTGCATCCCCAGTTGGGCGATGCGATCAACAAGCGCACTACCAACGATGACGGCATCACAGAATCCAGCCACAGTGCGTGCGGTTTCGGCATCCTTGATACCAAAACCAACGCCAACCGGCAGACGGGTATGTTTGCGGATCTGTGCGATCTTGCGTGCCACTTCATCGGTATTGAGGCGGTTACTGCCGGTTACACCCTTGAGTGAAACATAATAAATAAATCCTCCGGCCTTCGCACAAATGCGCGCAACCCGTTCATCACTGGTTGTGGGTGACAGCAAAAATACCTGGTTAATATCATGACGTTTTAATTCAATCTGCAAGTCATCGGCTTCTTCCGGCGGCAGGTCGACCAGCAGTATGCCATCGACCCCGGCCTGCTGTGCTTTTTCTGCAAACCTTGCATAACCCATGATCTCAACAGGGTTGAGATACCCCATTAATATGACCGGTGTGTGCCGATTGTCCTTGCGGAAAGCAGTGACCATCTCCAGTACATCATCAAGACTGGTGCCATGTTTTAGAGCCCGTTCACTTGAGCGCTGGATCACCGGGCCGTCCGCCATTGGATCAGAAAAAGGAATCCCCAGTTCAATCAAATCTGCGCCACCCTTGACCAGTGCATGTAACAACGGCACGGTCGTTTGCGGCTCAGGATCGCCTGCAGTAATGAACGGCACCAGTGCCTTGCCACCTTTCTGCTGTAATTTTTCAAAGCACTCAGTAATTCGATTCATGAAGTTTTTTCCATTACCCGTCTGCGCAAATATTCAAGGGATCAACCTGAAAATTATATGAATGGCCACAACAGCGTTATCACATCCGGTCAAAATAAGTTGCTGGTTTATTCAGCCGGTGTGCCAGCAAGTTTGAGTTTCAACTCCAGTAACTCTATCGCCATGTCCGGGATCTCTTCGTGGCTCTTGGATTCGCCTGAAGTCAGCCAGTGATCCACCACCTCCCGTTTTACCCGGACCAGTTCGGCAATCTGCCGGCGATCCAGTTTGTGATCAACCATCAGTTCAATCAGTCTTTCCCGGTTATTCATAACTGTACCTCAAAGCTTGATACCTTCCAGAGTGGCCACAGTATGTATATCTTTATCGCCACGTCCCGAGAGATTCACAATAATGATTTGATCTTTTTTCATTTGCGGAGCGAGCTTGGCAGCATAGGCAAGGGCATGGCTGGATTCCAGCGCAGGCATGATGCCTTCTACGCGCGTCAATGTGTGAAATGCCGCCAGAGCTTCCTTGTCATTGATTGGAACATAATGGGCGCGGCCGATATCTTTTAACCATGCATGTTCCGGCCCAACCCCGGGATAATCCAGCCCGGCGGAAATGGAATGGGTTTCAATAATCTGCCCGTGCTGATCTTCAATCAGGTAAGTCCGGTTCCCGTGTAATACCCCGGGTTTGCCCGCACTTAGCGATGCCGCATGGCGCCCGGTTTCAATGCCGTCACCTCCTGCTTCTACGCCATACATCTCTACACTCTTGTCATTAATGAAAGGATAGAACAGACCGATCGCATTGGAACCGCCACCCACACAGGCCACCAGCGCGTCCGGCAGGCGGCCATTCATTTCCAGACATTGTTCACGTGCCTCACGACCAATCACCGACTGAAAATCACGCACCATCGCCGGATAGGGATGCGGACCGGCCACGGTACCAATAATGTAAAACGTGTTATCCACATTGGTGACCCAGTCACGCATCGCTTCATTCAGCGCGTCTTTCAGGGTTTTGGATCCGGCTTCGACCGGCACCACGGTTGCGCCAAGCAACTTCATGCGAAAAACATTGATGGCCTGGCGCTTGATATCTTCGGAGCCCATATACACAACACATTCAAGTCCAAGACGCGCCGCCACTGTGGCACTGGCCACGCCATGTTGACCGGCACCGGTCTCGGCGATGATGCGGGTTTTACCCATGCGTTTCGCCAACAGTGCCTGACCAACGGTATTGTTCACCTTGTGCGCACCGGTGTGATTCAGATCCTCACGTTTCAGATAGATACGGGCACCGCCCAGTTGTTCGGTCCAGCGTCTGGCGTAATACAACGGTGATGGCCGTCCGACATAATGTTTCAACTCATCATCCAGCTCGGCCAGAAATTCGGGATCTTTCAGATAATGTTCATAGGCCCTGGTCAATTCTTCCAGCGGCCCCATCAGGGTTTCAGCAACGAAGCGTCCACCATATTTACCAAAGTGACCGCGAGCATCGGGCAAGGTTTTGAGCTCTTCCGGAGCCGCTTTACTCGCGGCTGCCTGACTCGATTTCTGCATGTCTGACCTCTCGTATAAATTCTGCTATTTTCATTTCATCCTTGATACCTTTCGTCAACTCTACCCCGCCACTCACATCCACTGCGTAGGGCCGCACTTGTTGGATTGCCCGTGCGACATTGCTTGCGTTCAGCCCCCCGGCCAATATCAACGGATGGCTGAATTTCGAGGGAATACGCGACCAATCAAAGGGTTGACCGGTACCCCCTTCCATGCCTTCCACGTAACTGTCCAGCAATACCCCGGAAGCATCTGCATACCGGCCGGCTACTGCAGCAGGGTCGACATTATCCTGCATTCTGATGGCCTTGATAAAGGGCTTTCCATAGCGTCTGCAGGCTTCCGGCGTTTCGGTGCCGTGGAATTGCAGAAGATCCAGATTGACATTGTCCAGCACAGCCTGGACCTCATTTTCGGCCGCATTCACAAACAACCCGACCTTGCAGATAAATGGCGGCAGACAGTCTGTGATCCCGCGTGCGGTTTCTATACTGACAGCACGCGGACTTCCCGGATAAAACACCAGGCCAAGCGCATCAGCGCCGTGTCTGGCGGCCGCCAGTGCATCTTCCGGTCGGGTAATCCCGCAGATTTTGATGCGCACTCGTGGTGTAGTCATGCCGTATGTCAGGGCCCTGGCTGTGGAGAATCAAGGCTGGATCTTATCAGATAAGATGACGTCATTTGCTCACTGGCGGCCCCGGAATGGAATAACGTTCAGGGTAATTCACCTGCACCAGATATAGCCCGTGCGGTGCCGCCGTCACCCCACCCAGTTTGCGGTCGCGCAGTTCGAGCAACTCGGTAGTCCATGTCACCGGGGCCTTGCCTGCACCGATATCCATCAGCACACCGGCAATATTCCTCACCATGTGATGCAAAAAAGCATTGGCTTCAATTTCAATGGTGACCTGATCCTGATTCCGGCAAATCTCCAGACGCATGACATTACGCATCGGGCTGTTCGACTGACATTCAACGGCGCGGAATGAACTGAAATCATGTTCACCAATCAGGCACTGTGCCGCCCGTTGCATCCGATCAAGATCGAGCAGGCGGTATTCCCAGGTCACGCGGTATTGATTCAGACCCGGACGGGCCAGCGGCCGGTTCAAGATAAGATAACGATAAGTACGGCTCAATGCGGAATAGCGTGCGTGAAAATCTTCACTGGCCGGCTGGGCCCACAACACACTAATGTCTGACGGCAAATGCACATTCGATCCCATGACCCAGCCGCGCATGTCCCGTTCTGCTTTCGTTTCAAAATGTATCACCTGATGCAGCGCATGCACGCCGGCATCAGTGCGCCCGGCACAGTGCACCTGTATTGTTTCATCTGCCACGCTGGAGAGGGCGCCCTCGACACAGGCCTGTATGGAGTGAGTATGTTTTTGCCGCTGCCAGCCTGAATACTGAGTACCGCAGTATTCAAGGCCGAGTGCAATTTTCATGTCACCACGAAGAACTCTGTCAGGAAATAAAACGGACGGAACCGGCCGGGGAAAAGGTGTATGGCAAAACTAGATCTGGCTCAGGAGTTCCTGGGCCTGCTGTTTCTGTTGGGCGTTGCCGATGGCCATGACTTCATCCAGTATTGTTTTGGCATTACCGGTTTCTCCCAACTCCAGATAGGCCTTGGCCAGATCCAACTGGGTGGCAATTTCATCATCCGCACTTTGCTCGGCTGTTGTTTTGCTGCGCGGAACCATGATGGTCTGGTCCGCCCCTTCTTCATCTTCCTCATCGATCACCAAGCTGAATTCATCCGCTGGTGGACTTGCAGGCTCTTCAACATGCTTGTGCAAGGCGGCCCGATTCGGAATCTGCATGGTACTGTCCATGTCGATTTCCGGTGCCTCATTGTCTTTTTCATCTATCACAAGTGAGAGCTCAAGAGCATCACCGGAAGCATCCTGACCGGTGGTAATATCAATACCGGCAAAACCGGCATCCGCAGCACTGTCCGTAGCGCCGGAGTCCGGGGACAGTTCGAAATCCAGACTTGTGGCGCTCTGTTCTGTTACGTTTTGGCTGCTGTCCGGCCCGGGCTTGTTGACATCCAGTACATCCAATCCATCCATGCCGGCCCTGGTCGCCGCCGCCGATGTTACATCAAGCAGATCCTGATCATTGTCCGGTTCGAAATTTCTCGCTTTGGTCACATCCAGCAATTCACTGCTGCTGCCCGCTGTAATGGATTCAGGTTCAAAATCATCATCCAGGCTGATCGCTGAAGTCACATCCAGTAAATCCGCCTTGCCGGTTTTAACCTCGCCCTTCGCATCATCACTGATATTCAATGACAGATTCAGAGCATCAGGTGTTGAAGCGGCTGCAACTGGTGACTGTTCCAGGGAAATATCCAATACATTCTCATCCTGTTGTATGCCTGCGCTGGTGGATGTATCCAGATCCAGAGAAAAATCCATGGAGCTGTCCTGGGACGGCGCCGGGGCGCTGCTGTCCTGACTGACATCCAGCGAAATATCGAGTCCTGCATCCTGTACAGCAGCTGATCCTGAATCCTGTGGAATATCAAGTGAAAACTCCAGTGAGCCGTCCGGAGCAGATTGTGCTGGTTCCCCAGTGTCGAGAGAAATTTCCAGTCCGCTATCAGCCTCTGCGGTTCCTGCCCCCTGCGATACATCCAGCGAGTCATCTTCGGCTTTATCTGTCGCGACATCGGGCTTATCCAACTCGAATGAAAAATCGAGCAGATTATTTTCTTCTGCAGCTGGCGCTTCCTGTTCAGCACCAAGTGAGATTTCCAGTCCTTGATCTGCAACGCTGCCGCTGTCTGTTGACATATCCAGGGAAATATCCAGTGCATTATCATCTGCGGCAGGTTCCGGGCCTGTATCCAGTGACAGTTCCAGTGCATCGTCTGCAGATGATGAAACTCCTGTGCCGGTATCCAGATCCAGTGAGAAATCGAGTGAATTATCATCAGCGGCTTTCGCAGGAACCTGAGCGGTCTCCTGCTCAGCAGGCAAAGACATATCCAGTGATATATCGAGGGCTTCTTCATCGGCGGCCATGCCACCCTGTGCCCCGGCTGCTGCGACCGTGGCATCAAGTACGCCAGCATCCTCCATATCCACTGCCGCCGTAACATCCAGAACATCTGCTTCCTGATCATTCGCAGTCATATTCAGCACTTCACCACTGCCCGAGGTGGTATCCAGATCAAAATCCAGACCGCCTGCACCGGCAGCGCCATCACCTGCAATATTGACTATGCCACCGCCCTCAGTGTGCGGTCCTGCCTCCTCCTCTTCTCCTGAGGCAGGCTTCGCAAACAGCTCTCGATTCGGTGATATTTCCTGCCACATGGCCACTGCCATGTTCCAGTAATCCCCCTTGCCATTGACCTTGTCGTGCAATACGCGGGCGGCATTTTCATAACCCTTCTTGTTGTTGGCCGCGTAGTAGACTTCCAGCAACTTGCTGTGAAATTCAAGGTTGTTGGGATCTTTCTCAATCATCTTCTTCACAAATTGCTCGGCCTGATCGAACTGTTCGTAGGCGAGGAAGATATTGACATCATGTAGCGGATCTTCTTCCTGCTCAGCAGCCGGGATCTGGAATGCATCAGGATCTGGCTGCGCAGGTGATGGCATAATCTGGGTAGCATCGTCACCACCACCAAATTCAGGGGTGACTGTTTCATCTTCTGCGCCCGGTAACAGCGTGGGAGCTTCTGAATCCGATTCTGCCAGCGCCGGGTTGATATCGGTTGCATCTTCAGAGGAAGGTGACTCATCGGCAAAATCAGGGAACGCGCTCTGTGGAATTACCATGGCGCTCGCACTCTGACGGCGCTTGAGCATCACGGCGATCAGTCCTATCAGAACCAGTACACCCAAGCCTGCGCCGGCATAGGTAGCGTTATTACGCAGTAACTGCACGAAACCACTGATGGCCGGCGGGAACGCAGAAGTTGCTGGAGCTGGTGCCTCAACTGCAGGTTCTGCTGCTTCCGCAGCAGGTTTCTGTTCTTCAGTGGTTGCAGGTTCAGTTTCAGCAGGAATCTGTTCTTCTGCAGCGGGCTCTTCTGCCACAGTCGGTGGCGCCTCTTGTGCAGGGGTTTCAGCAGGAACCTGTTCATCTGCAGTAGGGGCAGGTTGCTCTACTACGGGTTCAGCAGCGGTTTCTTCCGCAGTTGGACCCTCAGCCGCTGGTACAGCGGCCTCTGCGGCGGCGGCTTCCTGTTCCTTAATCTTCTGCTGCAAGGCCGCCAGTTCGGTCTCTTTAAGTGCAATAAGACGGTTCAGATCATCAATGATTGCTTCTGTTTCAGAGAGCTTGTCCTTCAGTTCCAGATTTTCCTGGGTCAGGGCTTCCAGTGATTCATTGGCCAGGGCCAGTTCATTGGCAAGCTGTTCACCGCTGGGACCAGCCGCCCCCTCTGCCTCACCTTCTTCTGCAGGTGCAACCAGACGCAATTCAGGTTCACCCTCAGGCTCTGTAACCACAGGTTCGGTAGTTTCTACGGGTGCCTCCGCCACAGGTTCAGGTTGTACTTCCGGTTCTGGCTCTGTCGCAACCGGCTCAGAGACAGGCTCCGGTGGTACTTCAGGTTCAACAGGTACAGTACTTTCTGGCCTTGGTGTCACTGCTGCTGCCATAGACTGGCGTGCTTCTTCCCAGAGATTGTTCTGTGATTTTGCTTCCGCGAAGGCCTGATCCTTGTTCATGGACTGGACGTCCGTTTGATCCGGCATCTTCAATACATGACCACGTTTCAGGCCATTAATATTGCCGTTGATAAATGCTTCCGGGTTGGCCCTGAGCAATGCGAACATCATCTGCTGCACACTGATGGAACTGTCCGGACGCATGGCGCTGGCAATTGACCAGAGTGTGTCGCCACTGATGGTTGGCCCGTAATCTCCACCGCTGTAATTAATCGGTTGTGTTACTGCAGGGGCCGCTGAGTAGGCGGAAGGTGCCGTTCGTGGTTGTGTGTATTCAGGGTTATAGACAACCTTGTTATCTTCTACACCGGAAATAGTGCCAGTTGTCTCTGCTTCTTCTGCAGGGGATGTTGCTTGTGCCAGTCGCTGCTGGGTTTTGCTGTCTGCATAAATCGGGGGATCCAGCAACACGGTATATTCACGGTACAGCCGTCCCTTGGCCCAACTGATCTCTAAGAGAAAATTGAGGAAAGGTTCACGAATCGGATCATCAGTATAAATCCGTATATAGTCCGGACCGGAGTCGGTCTGTTTCAGTACAAAATTGAGCGTGGTCAGAAAGTGAGGGCGTGGAATGTCCGCACGACTGAAAGCAGCTTCATCGGCCAGACGCACATTCAGGCTGTCGAGCTCTTCAACTGTCGCAGAAACCAGTTCGATGCGGGCTTCAAATGGCTCATTCAGGGCGGAATCAAGTTGGAGTTTGCCCAGCCCCAGAGCATGCACCAGCCCCGGAAGTACTGCGAGCATCAATAACAGCGGCAATCTCGTACTCATTCCTTAAAATCCCCAGCCCGAAAATTGATCTTTTTAGAGTTGTGGATTAATCAGTAAGGAGTATTCACGTTTAATTTTTCCAGTGGACCAATCAAGCTCCAAAAGAAAAGTAAGCACTGGCTCACGAACGTTTTCCTTGCTGGTAATCTTCAGATAACTCTTGCCATTCTCCACTCGCACCAGTTCTGCTTTTACACCGGGCCATCTTGCTGAGGAACCCGACAACCTGACCAGTGACACATTCAGGCTGTCCAGCTCATCCGGTTTGGCAGATAGGATATCTACCCTGGCATCCAAGGGTTGATTGAGTGAAGAATTCAGCATGATCTCGGACACTGCCAGTGCCTGTGCTGCAGGGTGTATTGCCAGCAGAGACATAGCCAGAGTAACGAGCAGCAGGTTCTTATTCATATTCCACTCAAAATAGTTAGTTATTTCAGTAGGTTAGCTGAACAATATCGCACCAGAACCATTCGGCGTAGCCTGGTTTTGCAAACACTTATGAAACTGAGCCGACCCGAAGGAGCCCCAAGCCGGGTCGCCTAACTAGCGACCAAACCTGCGAATGTTCTTTACAATATCTCTTTAACTATAGTTTATAAGTAGTCTTTTACCAAAATTTCAGCGATTTGAACACTATTTAATGCGGCCCCTTTCCTGACGTTATCGGACACCACCCAGAGGTTCAGACCCCGGGGATGGGAGATATCCTCCCGGATCCGACCTACAAAAACCGGGTCATTACCGGAGGCTTCGGTCACTGCCGTCGGATACCCTCCGGGAGCCCGCTCATCAATCACTTTTATGCCGGGTGCTTTTTCCAGCAATTTTCTTGCTTGATCAGCGGTAATTTTTTCGCGGGTTTCAATGTGTACGGCTTCGGAGTGACCGTAAAACACCGGGATACGCACGGTGGTCGGGTTTACCTGGATGCTGTCATCGCCCATGATCTTGCGGGTTTCCCAGACCATCTTCATTTCTTCCTTGGTGTAACCATTCTCCAGAAACACATCGATATGCGGGATCGCATTGAAGGCAATTTGTTTGGGATAGACTTTCGCTTCCACCGGTTTGCCATTCAGCAGCGCCGCCGTTTGTTTGGCCAGTTCATCAATGGCTTTCATACCAGTGCCAGACACCGCCTGATAGGTGCAGACGTTGATACGTTCAATGCCTGCGGCATCGTGGATCGGCTTTAACGCCACCACCATCTGTATCGTGGAGCAGTTTGGATTGGCGATGATGCCGCGATTTTTATATTGCGCGATGGCATGTGGGTTTACTTCCGGCACAACCAGCGGAATGTCTTTTTCATAACGAAAACGCGACGTATTATCGACGACTACACAACCGGCAGCAGCAGCCTTGGGCGCATAAATTTCCGATACGGAAGCGCCGGGTGAAAATAAACCCACCTGCACACCGGTGAAATCGAAGGTGGCGAGATCTTCCACCACCAGTTCTTTCTTGCCAAACGCTACACGCTTGCCTACAGAGCGGCTACTCGCCAGTGCATACACTTTGTCCACCGGAAAGTTACGCTGCGCCAGTATGGACAACATGGTTTCACCCACAGCGCCGGTTGCACCAGCCACTGCAACATTGAATTTCTTGCTCATTTACTTTTCACCTTTTCTCATTTCACTTTCTGCTTTTCACTCATTTCTCATTACTCATCATTGCTTTTACTACGGCATCACCCATTTCCCGGGTACTGACCAGACGCATACCATCAGTATGGATATCCGCCGTGCGGTATCCTTCAGCCAGGACCTTTTGTACCGCGGCTTCCACACGATCTGCCAATGCCGTTTCGTTCAATGAATAACGCAATAACATGGCCAGAGACAATATGGTCGCCAGCGGGTTGGCTTTACCCTGCCCCGCGATGTCCGGCGCAGAACCATGTATGGGTTCATAAATACCTCTGCCCGTCTCATTGATCGAGGCTGAGGGCAACATGCCGATGGAACCGGTCAGCATGGAAGCGAGATCAGACAGTATGTCACCGAAAATATTGGTGGTGACAATGACGTCAAACTGCCGTGGATTACGCACCAGTTGCATGGCGGCATTATCAACATACATATGCTGTAAACTTATATCCGGATAATCTTTAGCGACTTCTGTCACGACTTCACGCCACAGCTCAGTGGCTTCCAGCACATTGGCTTTGTCCACGGAACACACTTTGCGATTGCGCTTGCGGGCAACATCAAAAGCAACCCGCGCGATGCGTTTGATCTCAGACTCGTTGTAGATCATGGTATTAAATCCTTCGCGCTGCCCGTCCTCTCGCGTTCTGATGCCACGCGGCTGCCCAAAATAAATGTCGCCGGTGAGTTCACGTACAATCATGATATCTAGACCAGACACAACTTCCGGTTTTAATGTGGATGCATTCGCCAGTTCTTTATACAGCAGCGCAGGGCGCAGATTGGCATAGGCATCCAACCCCGCACGAATTGCGAGCAAACCACGCTCCGGCCGCAACGGCCGATCGATCGCTTCCCACTTTGAACCGCCAACCGCGCCCAACAAAACGGCATCAGAGGCCTTTGCACGTTGTAATGTTTCGTCTGGCAACGGCATACCCTTCGCATCCACTGCCGCACCACCGATCAGCCCATGAACTGTTTCCACAGCAAGAGCATGTTTATCAACCAGCACGCGCAAAACCTTTTCCGCTTCTGCGACAATTTCGGGACCAATGCCGTCACCGGGAAGGATTAATATTGACTTACTCACTCAGTCTGACCTGTGCTCTGATTTTTCAAGGCGGCACAGCATACATTAACTTGCCGTCTTCTTCGAGGTGCCCAACACTTCTACTGCAGTAACCCAGGCCGCGGTCACCACCAGACAACCGCCCAGCCACTCCGCCCGGGTGGTCACTTCATCCGTAAGCAAGGCTGCTGAAACCGCGCCGGCTACGATTTCAAACAAAAACAGCACCGAAGAACGATGCACCGGCATGTGAGTCACGCCATATTGTGCAGAATAAGACATCACCACTACCCCGATACTACCCAGTAATATGGAAAGTATGAGACTGGAAGTGGTCCAGACCGGTGCGGGTGTATCCAGAAATACGATTCCAAACAGACACAGGACCACGACTCCGAAGCAACTCGGCACTATCTTCACTGGCAATGAAATGCCGCCTGCACGGCGTACACAGACATTCAGCAATGCAAACGAAAAACCGGCAGAAATGGCAAGGATGTCAGTTGCCGATAATACGAATAACATGCCGTCCGGCCGCCATAACATGATGACTGCACCGGACATGGCGAGGATGACCGAGAACCAGCCAGTTCGTGAGGGCGATTCTCCCAAAATCCACCAGCCCAGCAGCACTGACCATACCGGCATGAGATAGAAGAGCAACAGCACCCTGACAATGTTGCCTTCGAGTACGGCGAGAATGAAACCCAGATTGGCCCAGCCTGACGCAACAGCAATCATCAGCAATAGATATGGCCGTTGGTGAATTACGCGCCGTTGCGGCCAGAACACCGGTAACATCACCACTGTTGCGATAAGATAAATGATCAACGTCGCCCACATCCCGGACAGGCCCCATTCCTCCAGCAGGCGCATGGGATACCACATCACACCCCACAACGTTGCCGCCAGCAGGCATGTCAATACCGGTAACAGTGTCTGTTGTACTTTAGTGGTCATTTTGCCAGTTGCTATATACTGCGCCCTTGAATTGAATGAATTACACAGCATGAATCCCGGACTCGAACATCTACAACCTTACCCGTTTGAACAGCTGGCTGATCTCAAGCGCAGCCTTGCAGCGCCGGGGGACAAATCCCATATCGATCTGTCTATCGGAGAACCGAAGCACAAGACGCCGGATTTTATACTGGATGCGATCCGGGCGCATGTGGAAAGCAGTGCGGTCTATCCCAAGACACGTGGCAGTGATGAATTGCGAGGAGCGATGGCTTCGTGGCTCACCCGGCGCTTTCAGTTACCAGCAGGCAGTATTAAAGCGGATCAACATATCCTTCCGGTCAATGGCACGCGCGAGGCCCTGTTCGCCTTTGCGCAATGTGTGATTGATTCACGCAAACCGGATCCGGTGGTTGTTTCACCCAATCCGTTCTATCAGATTTACGAAGGTGCGGCATTACTGGCAGGCGCACGGCCGGTGTACCTGAATTGTGTGGAAGAGAATCATTTCATACCTGACTTCACAGCTGTGCCTGAAAAAATCTGGCAACAGTGCCAGCTGGTCTACATCTGTACACCGGGTAATCCCACTGGTGCTGTTCTGGATCAGTCTGCGCTTTCGCGATTAATTGCGTTGGCCGATCAATACGACTTCATCATTGCTTCCGATGAATGTTACTCGGAAATTTATCTGGACGAAGCCAACCCGCCAACCGGATTATTACAGGCTGCCGCACAGATCGACCGTACCGATTACCGGCGCTGCATGGTGTTTCACAGCCTGTCCAAGCGTTCCAATGTGCCGGGTCTGCGTTCCGGATTCGTGGCTGGTGATGCAAGACTGATCGACGCATTCCTGCGTTACCGCACCTATCATGGCTGCGCCATGCCGCCCTTTACCCAGGCCGCGAGCACGCTCGCCTGGGCTGATGAAAAACATGTGATCGAAAACCGGAAACTGTACCGGCAGAAATTTGATGCGATGCTGGAGATACTCCAGCCAGTGTTGCATGTCACACGCCCGAAGGCAGGCTTTTATCTGTGGCCTGAAGTGCCGGTCTCTGACATGGACTTCACGCAACGGCTATATGTGCAACAGAATGTCACCGTATTACCGGGAAGTTTCCTTTCCCGCGCAGCTAATGATATAAATCCGGGTGCAAAACGTCTGCGGCTGGCACTGGTCGCCAGCCTGCCGGAATGTATCGAGGCGGCGAACAGAATTCGCCGTTGTATCGAAAACCTATAACAGGACAACAACATGAGCAAATACGAAGCGATCATCAACGCAGGCTATGAAAAAAGAAAGGACCTTACGCTGGCCACGGCAAGCTGGGAACTGAAAGATGCCGTACAGCAGGTCTTGTCTGATCTGGATCTGGGTAAGCTGCGTGTGGCCGAGAAAAAAGACGGCAAATGGATGGTACATCAATGGATCAAAAAAGCGGTATTGTTGTCATTCCTGCTCGAACCTAACAAGGTCATGGATGGGGGCTTCACAACCTATTTCGACAAGGTGCCCGCCAAGTTTGCCGGTCGTGGCAAGACCGATTTTGAAAAATTCGGTGTGCGCGTGGTGCCACCGGCCAACGCACGGCGTGGCAGCTATATCGCCCCAGGTGTGGTGTTGATGCCGAGTTTCGTGAACATTGGCGCGTATGTGGATTCCGGCACCATGGTCGACACCTGGGCCACAGTGGGTTCCTGCGCCCAGATCGGCAAGAATGTCCATCTCTCCGGTGGCGTAGGCATCGGCGGCGTGCTGGAACCGTTACAGGCCAGTCCGACGATCATTGAAGACAACTGTTTTATCGGTGCCCGTTCTGAAGTCGTGGAAGGCGTGATTGTAGGAGAGGGATCAGTGATTTCCATGGGAGTCTATATCGGCCAGAGCACCCGTATCTTCAACCGTGAGACCGGGGAAATCAGTTATGGTTATATCCCGCCCGGTTCGGTAGTGGTATCCGGCAACCTTCCCTCCAAAGACGGCAAATACAGTCTGTATTGTGCCGTCATTGTGAAACAGGTCGATGAAAAAACCCGCAGCAAGGTGGGTATAAATGAATTGTTACGCGACATCTGAACAAAATGGATACGCGTGATGCGTATCCTCTCCTTCAGATACTTTGCAGGGCCTGTTCAATCTCGGCAGCAAGTTGAGCGGCCAGTGCATTGACCTGATTTTCTTCCCGTCCTTCCACCATCACACGAATCAGCGGTTCAGTGCCTGAGGTACGAATCAATATACGGCCATTACTGCCCAGTTCAGTCTCCGCCGTCCGAATGGCCGCCGGGACGCCATTCAATGTAAACGGATCCACACGGCAGTGCATTTTCACATTGATCATTTTCTGTGGAAACTTGATCCAGCCGGCTTTCAAATCATGCAGGGATTTGCCGGTGGTTACCATGGTTTCGAGCACCTGCAGTGCGGAGATAATCCCGTCACCGGTGGTGGTTTTACGCAGGTTGATAATATGACCTGACGTTTCACCACCGAGAATGAGGTTATCCTTGTTCAGTTTTTCCAGAACATAACGATCACCGACACTCGCACGCACAAAACCCAGTCCCAGATTATGGATAGCCTGTTCCAGCCCCAGATTGCTCATCACTGTCCCAACAACGGCACCATTCAGACCACCGGGATTGGCGCTGGCAATAATATAAAGAATATCGTCACCATCGAGCACTATTCCGGTATGGTCCACCATCATGACCCGATCGCCATCACCGTCGAAGGCAATACCGAGATTGGCATTCTGGTTGAGCACGGCCGCTTGCAGGCTGGCGGTATTTGTGGCGCCGGATTTTTCATTGATATTCAGGCCATCCGGATGCACCCCTATGGAAATTACTGTGGCACCCAGTTCTGAAAACACCTTGGGCGCAAGTTGATAAGTGGCGCCGTGCGCGCAATCCAGCACTATTTTTAATCCGCGAAAATTACACTCACGGCTCACTGCAGATTTACAGAATTCAATATAACGGCCGGGTGCATCCATCATGCGCCGCGCCTTGCCGAGCAGTCCCGACTCAACAGTGTGTAAGGGCTGCTCCAGCTCAACTTCGATGGCCAGTTCAACTTCGTCCGGCAGCTTGGTTCCGTCACTGGCAAAAAACTTGATACCGTTGTCCTGATGGGGATTATGGGAAGCACTGATGACAATTCCAGCCAGTGCCCGGGAACTGCGGGTGAGATAGGCAATGCCGGGTGTCGGCATGGGACCTAACAGACACACATCCATGCCGGCTGCTGATAATCCCGCTTCCAGCGCAGACTCAAACATGTAACCGGAAATACGGGTATCCTTGCCAATAATAATTTCACCACGGCGCCCGTTGGCCAGTACCCGGCCAGCTGCCCAGCCGAGTTTCATCACAAAATCCGGTGTGATGGGGGGCTCACCCACACGGCCGCGTATGCCGTCAGTGCCGAAGTATTTGCGTTCCGCTGACATTAGCCGTGAAGTGTGAAGTGTGAAGCGTGAAGCGAAATACGTTTCACGAATAACACTTCACATGTTTTCATGCCGGTCTGGCTGGCGGTTCCGCGCGTGGAGCCTTGTCATCCTTGCTGACATCACCACCCGTAACTTTTACACCTTTGCCGGAATCGCTGTCATCATCCCAGCCGGCCGGCGGTCCGGGGACACGGCCCTGCATGATTTCATCAATCTGCCCGCTGTCGATGGTTTCATATTTCATCAGGGCTTCCGCCATGATATGCAGCTTGTCGATATTGTCCTTGAGCAGTTTCTCTGCACGCTTGTAATTACGATCAATGATGCTCTTGATTTCTTCATCGATCATGTGCGCGGTTTCATCCGAAATGGCCTTGTGCTTGGTCACGGAATGACCAAGGAACACCTCATCCTGTTCTTCACTGTAGGTCAGTGGCCCGAGCTTGTCGGACAATCCCCAGCGCGTCACCATGTTGCGCGCGATCTGTGTGGCACGTTCGATATCATTGCTTGCACCGGTCGTGACATGATCCTTGCCGAAGATCTGTTGTTCCGCGATACGGCCACCAAACATCGATGAGATCATGCTCTCCAGTTGCTCCTTGCTCTGACTGTAGCGATCTTCTTCCGGCAGATACATGGTCACACCCAGCGCGCGGCCGCGCGGGATGATCGTCACCTTGT
>CAYZJI010000013.1:0-71942 GCA_964479045.1 uncultured Enterobacteriaceae bacterium | reverse complement strand
CGTTGCCCTTTCCCGATGGGTGCAAACAAATCAATCACACGGGGCGTCAGATCCTCGGTGCTGCCGTTGCCCAGTTCCAGCTTCAGCCGCTGGTGGGCGAAGAGCGGAGTAAGATTTTCAAAGAGGATTTTATGCTTGGCTTTTTCGGGGACTTCAAAATTGATTTCGTTGACTTTGAGGAGGGCAAAATAGCGTTCACCGTCTTTGGGCGGCCTTATCTTGCCGGATATGTTGTCGCCGGTGCGTAAATTGAAACGCCGGATCTGGCTGGGCGAGACATAAATATCGTCCGGGCCGGCCAGATAGGAACTGTCGGCGGAACGCAGAAAACCGAATCCATCCTGCAGAATTTCGAGTACGCCGTCACCGTAGATGTCTTCGCCTTTCTTGGCCTGGGCCTTCAGGATTTCAAAAATGACGTCCTGTTTGCGGGAGCGGGCCAGCCCGTCAAGGCCGAGGTTTTCAGAAAGGGTGATCAGTTCAGAGGCAGGCTGCTGCTTGAGTTCAGTAAGGTTCATGGACTCCGGTATATGTCATTGCAAATTAAACAAGGTTGAGCAGAATTAAGGAAACCCGCGTTATAAAAAACTAGCGTGAAAAAACGGGCCAAACGGGGGATTTTTAATTCTTTTAAGACGAGTTGTACTTAGTATTTAAATTTAAATTAGCACGGGTTATCAGGTTCGTCCAGTGGATTTAGATGGAACTGTCAATAAAGGCGGATAATTGTGACTTGGACGCGGCCCCGACCTTGGTGCCGATAACGTTTCCGTTCCTGAAAATCATGAGCGTGGGGATGCCGCGCACACCGTATTTCTGGGGTGTGGCCTGATTCTGATCAACATCCATTTTCGCTACGATCATTTTACCGCTATACTCTTTCGCGATTTCTTCGAGTACCGGCGCAATAGCCCGGCAGGGGCCGCACCATTCTGCCCAGTAATCCACCATCACCGGCGTTGCGGATTTCAGCACTTCATCTTCGAAGGTGGAGTCGGTGACATGCACGATATGTTCGCTCATTGTTTTTTTGTAGTCCCTGCGTTATATGGATAATAATAGTTTCAACCAATTTATCACCGGAATGCAAGCCAGAATGATTTCAGATTGTTTTATCTACAGATTTTCCGCATGAGTGCGCCGCACACTACCAGCACCAGCTTCAGAAATTTTCCGCTCGATCAGCGATTGTTACAGGCACTGGATGAGGCCGGCTTCACTAACTGTACTCCAATACAGGCTGAAGCATTGCCGGTAATTCTGGCCGGGCATGATATTGCCGGACAGGCCCAGACCGGCACCGGCAAGACCGCAACCTTTTTGCTGGCAATTTTGCAAAAACTGCTGGCACATCCGGTGACGGATGGCGGTGCCGGGCAACCCCGTGCTTTGGTGATTTCCCCAACACGTGAACTGGCCATCCAGATTCATAAAGATGCAATCGTACTCAACAAACACACCGGTTTCCGGCTGGGTCTAGTGTATGGTGGCGTTGATTACGACAAGCAGCGCCAGGAGCTTGTGGATGGTGTGGACATCCTGATTGGTACACCCGGCCGTCTGATCGATTATCTCAAACAGGGTGTATTCAAGCTTAAATCGGTGGAAGTCGTTGTCCTTGATGAGGCCGATCGCATGTTTGATCTGGGTTTTATCAAGGACGTGCGTTACATGTTCCGGCGCATGCGCAGGCCGGAAGAACGTCTGTCCATGCTGTTTTCCGCGACATTGTCGTTGCGGGTGACGGAGCTGGCCTATGAGCACATGAACAATCCGAAATTCATACGCATCAATCCGGAGCAGGTCACAACGGACCGGATTACCCAGGTCGTTTATCACATTGCCAACGAAGAAAAAATTCCATTATTGATTGGGTTGCTGAGACGCATTGATCCCAAACGTACTATCGTCTTTGTGAACACCAAGCGGGTCGCGGAGCAGGTCTGGGGTTATCTGGAAGGCAATGGCTATCATGCCTCAATCCTCTCTGGAGACGTGCCGCAGAAAAAACGGCAGCGCCTGTTCCAGGAATTTTCCGAAGGCAAATTGCCCATCCTGGTGGCTACTGATCTCGCCGCACGCGGTCTGCATATACCGGAAGTAAGCCACGTGATTAATTATGATTTACCACATAACGCAGAAGACTATGTGCACCGCATTGGTCGTACGGCACGTGCGGGGGCCAGTGGTGATGCTGTCAGTTTTGCCTGTGAGGAGTTTGTTTATGTGTTGCCGGAAATCCAGGATTATCTGGGCTATAAAATAGCAGTGCATCGGGTAGATCCGGAATTACTGGTTACATTGCAGCCGCCGGTAAAGCTCAATATCGAAAAACCCCGGCGGCATGGAGGTCATGGCAAAAAATCGCATGGCGGCCATAAACCCCACCGGGGGCATCGTCACAAACAGGGTGGATGAAATCAGATCAGTGTCTGTTGCAGCCACCGGCTGATATCCCGGACTTCCTCCATGCATACCGAGTGTTCCATTCTGTAATCACGCCAATCGACGTTATATCCGGCCTTCTTGAGAAATTGACAGGAATCGAGGCCCGCGCTGACCGGAATCACCGGATCATATTCGCCGTGACACATCAGGACAGGCGTACCCATATTCGCAACGCTCTTCCCGGCGGCAAGTTTCTCTGGTAACGGCAGGTAGCTCGACAGTACCAGTAAACCACCCAGTTTGTGCGGACAGCGCAAACCGGCATACAGTGTGATGGCGCCACCCTGCGAAAATCCGGCCAGTATGATTTTTTGCGAAGGTATTCCTGCCGTAATTTCTGCATCAATAAATGCATCAATCATGCGTCTGGAATCTTCAATAGATTCCGCATCCTCATTACGCCGCAAGTCGACATTACGGATGTCATACCAGGCGCGCATGCGCATGCCGCCATTGATGGTAACGGCTCGTACCGGCGCATGCGGGAAGATAAAACGTATACCGGAATCCAGTGGCAGACGCAGTTCTGGCACAATCGGTTCGAAATCATGGCCATTCGCGCCCAACCCGTGCAGCCAGATCACACTGGCCCTGTGCGTGCTTGCGGGTTCGATAATCACTGCATCAGCAGATTCGGCCATGAACAATCCGGTTTGATAGTGGTTTGAGGGTGCGATCCTCGCAAGAGTCTCTAAACAATTTCAAGTCGTTTTTCAGAGTGATATGATTCGTCATCCAAATGCAACCATCACCCTGGAGATAATCATGACGACCCGCCCCGTGCGCTGGATCAGGCTGTTGCTGGTGATGTCTGTCGTGCTGATTTCTGCAACATCCTGCGGACAGAAAGGCGATCTCTACCATCCGGAAGACGGCCAGTCTTCTGAACAACAGAACGATAACTGACCAATCCTGTCATGTCTGTTTTTTCCTACCAGAACGGCCAGCTTGGCGCCGAAGGTGTTTTATTGGCGGATGTAGCTGTGCGCTATGGTACGCCTTGTTATGTCTATTCTCGCGCCGCTATCGAACAGCAGTGGCGGGCTTTCGATCAGGCCTTTTCCGGACATCCGCATCTGGTCTGTTACGCGGTCAAGGCCAATTCCAGTCTCGCCGTATTGAACGTACTTGCCCGTCTGGGCTCGGGTTTCGACATCGTATCCGGCGGTGAGTTGGAGCGGGTCATACGTGCCGGCGGTGATCCTGCCCGTGTCGTCTTTTCCGGCGTGGGCAAACGGCGTGATGAAATGGAACAGGCACTGCGAGCCGGGATACGCTGTTTCAATGTCGAATCTGTTGCAGAATTGCAGCGGCTTGCTGAAGTTGCTGCCGGCATACAGCGGCGCGCACCGGTTTCGTTGCGCGTGAACCCGGACGTGGATGTGAACACTCATCCCTACATCGCAACCGGACTCAAGGAAAACAAATTCGGTATTCCATTTGCAGAAGCCGTTGCCGCTTATCAGCAGGCACTGGCCCTGCCGTCTCTGGACATCGTTGGAATTGATTGCCACATCGGCTCGCAGATTACTTCACTGTCGCCTTTTGTAAACGCACTGGAGCGGTTGCTGCAGCTTGTCACTGCCATTGAGCAAACCGGCATTACTTTCAGACATGTCGATATCGGTGGTGGTCTGGGTATTCATTATCAGGACGAAACACCTCCCACAGCGGCTGATTACGCCAACGCGGTGCGCCGGGTGTTTGCGGGACGTTCTGCAGAAATCATTATCGAGCCGGGACGGAGTATCGTCGGAAATGCGGGTGTCCTCCTGACCCGGGTGGAATATGTGAAAAAAACACCTCATAAAAATTTTGCCATTGTGGATGCGGCCATGAATGATCTGCTGCGGCCGTCCTTGTATGACGCCTGGCATGACATCCTGCCTGTGATACAGAAGTCATCAGCGCAACCAGACAACTACGACATCGTCGGCCCCGTGTGTGAATCCAGCGATTTTCTCGGGCGTGATCGCAAGCTCGCTCTCCAGGAAGGGGAGTTGCTTGCGATAGTTTCCGCAGGCGCGTACGGGTTCTCCATGAGTTCCACCTACAACACGCGTCCGCGCGCCTGTGAAATCATGATTGATAAAGACCGGATGTTTGAAATACGGCGGCGCGAAACCGTCACAGATCTGATGGCAGGCGAGGTCATCCTCCCGGCCTGAAAGATAATGCAGCGAATTCCCGAGCCGGAATTAATGGATACACCCGCACAGGCAGCAGCCTATGCCCATGCGGATTTCACCGAACCACACAGTCAATTCATTAAAAAATTTCAGGAGGTGTTCCCGGTTTTTAACATCACCGGCAAGGTGCTGGATCTGGGGTGTGGCCCGGCCGATGTGAGTATCCGTTTCGCGCGGGCGTTTCCGGAATGCCGTATTGATGGGGTGGATGGTGCTGTGGCCATGCTGGCAGAAGGTCGACGGTTGGTTAATGCGGCAGGCCTCGAACATCGAATTCAATTGCTGCAGGGCAGGATTCCTGGGTTCATTCCGCCTGAAAAGACCTACCGCACGATTATCAGCAACAGCCTGCTGCATCATCTGCATGATCCCCTAGTCTTGTGGCGGTATGTTCAACGATACCAGGAGCCGAATGCGAGACTATTCTTCATGGATCTGAAACGTCCGGATAACCAAGAGGAAGTAAACCTGTTAGTGAACACATACTGCCATTCAGAGCCAAAAATACTGAAGGATGATTTCAGAAATTCGCTGTGTGCTGCATTTACGCCTGAAGAAGTTCGACGGCAGCTGGCAGAAGCCAAACTGACGGGTTTAACTGTCGAAATCATTTCTGATCGCCACATCATGATACATAGCAACTAATTAGCGCACATAAATGGTGCTCATAAGATTAATAATGCACAAATATAGTGCATACTGATGCTTTAATTAATCATTAAATCCTTAATTCATAATAGGATTTGCGTGCAGCTTTAATGGCATGTTAAATGCACATGTTTTGGTCTGAATTTCAGTTACACAGTCTACCCGTGGTCACAGTGTCAGGTGTCATTCATTTCATCTGCAGAATCTACCCACGCCGGTATTCGGTTTCCCTAATGACAGATATGACTTGAATAGACGAGGAGATAAAAAAATGTCTAAAGATAAAGTATTGAAACTCATTAAAGAGGGTGAGGTGAAGTACGCAGATTTACGCTTTTGTGACACACGCGGGAAAGAACAGCATGTGACCATCCCCGTTTCTGCTGTTGATGATGATTTTTTTGAAAACGGCAAGATGTTTGATGGCTCCTCCATCGCCGGCTGGAAGGGGATCAACGAATCCGACATGGTGTTAATGCCGGATACAGATACTGTGGTGCTGGATCCGTTTTTCGACGAGACCACACTCAATATCCGTTGTGATGTGCTCGAACCTTCCACCATGCAAGGCTACGATCGTGATCCTCGTTCCCTCGGCAAGCGCGCCGAAGCCTATCTGAAATCCACGGGTATTGCTGACACCGCTTATTTTGGTCCGGAGCCTGAGTTCTTCATTTTTGATGAGGTTCGCTGGGACGATACTATCAACAGCGCTTTTTATGAAATCGATTCCGGTGAGGGTTCCTGGAATACCGGCCTGATGGGGGATGAACCAAACTTCGGCCATCGTCCGGGTGTGAAGGGTGGTTATTTCCCGGTGCCGCCGGTGGATGCCCAGCAGAACATCCGTTCTGCCATGTGTACCACACTGGAGGAAATGGGCGTTGCGGTTGAGGTACATCATCACGAGGTGGCCACCGCAGGCCAGGCGGAGATCGGCACCAAATTCAACACGCTGGTGCGCAAGGCAGATGAACTGTTGATCCTGAAGTATGTGGTACTGAACGTGGCCCATGCCTATGGCAAATCCGCCACCTTCATGCCCAAACCGCTGGTGGGTGATAACGGTAATGGTATGCACGTACACCAGTCGCTGGCCAAGGGGGGCAAGAACCTGTTTGCCGGTGATAAATACGGTGGTCTGTCCCAGGAAGCACTGTGGTATATCGGTGGTGTCTTCAAACATGCCCATGCGATCAATGCGTTTACCAACTCGGGCACCAACAGCTACAAACGCCTGGTACCGGGCTTTGAAGCGCCGACCCTGCTGGCCTATTCCGCCCGCAACCGGTCTGCATCCTGCCGTATTCCCTGGGTTTCCAGCCCGAAAGCACGCCGTATCGAAGTGCGGTTCCCGGATTCCAACGGCAACCCGTATTTCACTTTTGCCGCGATGATGATGGCGGGTCTGGATGGCATCATGAACAAGATTGACCCGGGCGCACCGGCCGAGAAGGATTTGTACGATCTGGAGCCGGAAGAAGAAAAGAAAATCCCCACCGTCTGTTCCTCACTGGATCAGGCGCTGGCGGCACTCGACAAAGACCGCGCTTTCCTTACCGCAGGCGGTGTGTTCAGCGACGACATGATCGACGCTTATATTGCGTTGAAGATGCAGGAAGTGACCCGCTTCCGCATGACCACGCATCCGGTCGAGTTTGATATGTATTACAGTCTCTGATCAAGACTGACAAGTGCATCACAAAAGCCCCCGCAAGGGGGCTTTTTTATTTCCTAGAACCAAGCCAAGGGTGTGAACTCCATGGGCACAGAGACAATCAAATGTTGTAACTCCATATCAGTTTCACTATGCTCAAATGATGCGAACATGGCTAATTACAGCGATTGTACTTCTGGCTTCTGGCGCCACGGCGGAAGAGGTTTATCGTACTGTTGATGAAAATGGCAACGTGATTTATACCGATAAACCTTCGGAAAATGCCGAAAAGATAGAAGTATATGATATCCAGACCATAGAGTCTGATGCCCCGGAATTTGTCTACACGCCGCCAGAGACAGACAAGCCTTTGCCTTATACTCAATTGAGTATCACCAGCCCTGAAAACAACTCAGTGTTTCAGGACAATACAGGAAGTGTAGCGGTTACAGTCGTACTGGAGCCTGGTTTGCAAAGAGGCCACACATTGGTGTTGATGCTGGATGGTAATTCTGTGGCGGAAGGGGCTGCTGGCCAGATCAGCCTCAGCGATGTTGAGCGTGGAATACATACGCTCGTTGCAGTCATCAAGGATAATGAAGGGAAGGAAGTGATGAGCTCCAGCCCGGTAACATTTACATTGCAGAGAAATTCCAAGCTGCATAAACCCTCAACCGTAGGCAAACCACCCAAGCCTAAGCCGACGCCCAAACCCACCCCTAAGCCCTAAGGCTGTAAAGTTGTTCCTGTCTCTACGCACGCATAGCGGATAATTGCGTGCCTATGGAATGCTTCTTGCTCGTTAATTACTCAGAGCATTTGCGTCATATTTGAGCACAATTTTAACCAATTGATTTTAAACAATTTAATGCTTTGTCTGAATACAGGCAGGGCAGAGAGTAATATGTCCTGCACCAATATAGTGCAATAATGTATCGATCATGACCATCAGTGCGAAAACGGCCCTGCAGATGTTTGACAATCTCTCCACCGCGGTGATGTTGTTCGACACCAACCTGCACCTGTCCTGCATTAACAGTGCGGCTGAAGGGCTGCTGTCGGTCAGTAATCGCCGGGTGATAGGACAGACGCCGGAAGAAATATTGCCCAATCCGCCTACCCTGGCCGAAATGATTACTCGCACCCTGACAACAGGTCATCCATATACCGAGCGCAGTATTGAATTGTCCTTGCCGGGACCGCGAACAGTGACCGTCGATTGCAAGGTAACGCCCATACTGCAGGGCGAACGCTGTACAGAAATTATTGTGGAGTTGGTCGACTCGGATTCATTACACCGGGTGATGCGTGAGGAGAACCTGACCCGGCTGCACGATGCCGCCCGTGAATCACTGCGCGGCATGGCCCATGAAATTAAAAATCCGCTAGGCGGTATACGGGGTGCAGCACAATTGCTGGAGCGTGAACTGAACAATGGTGATCGTGGTCTGGTGGAATATACACGGATCATCATTCAGGAAGCGGACCGCCTTCGTGATTTTATTGATCGCATGCTGACTTCTGAACAGAAGCGTCATGTGGAAGCGCTGAATATTCATGAGTTGCTGGAATATGTCTGCAATCTGGTCGAAGCCGAACACAGGAAAACGGTTTCCATCACGCGTGATTATGATCCGAGTATCCCTCCCATCAAGGTGGATCGCGGCCAGATCATACAGGCGGTACTGAATGTGATGCGTAACGCGGTGCAGGCAACAGGTGATAACGGCCACATATGGATCCGTTCGCGCATTTTGCGGCGCGTGACGCTGCACAAACGCGTACATCGCCTGGCGGTGCGTATCGATATTATTGATGACGGTCCCGGCGTGCCCGCCGAGATCGAAAATGGAATTTTTTACCCGATGATTACCGGCCGTGCCGAAGGGACGGGTCTGGGGTTGTCCATAGCCCAATCACTTATTAACTCTCATGGCGGATTAATAGAATATGAACGAACCGATGACAAAACCATATTCAGCATCACCTTACCCACCGAGCAATCTCATGAGTGACCGGAAAAAGGTCTGGATTGTTGATGATGACAAATCCATACGCTGGGTACTGGAAAAGGCCTTATCCAAAGAAGCTGTTGATATCAGCAGTTTCTCTGATCCCATGCATGTGCTGGAACGGCTGAAGCAGGACAGCCCGGATGTAATCATTTCGGATGTACGCATGCCCGGTATGGATGGCATCTCCCTGCTGGAAAAGATCAAATTGCATTCGCCAGCGGTGCCGGTAATTATTATGACGGCTTATTCCGATCTCGACCGTGCAGTTTCCGCGTTCCGCGAGGGCGCTTTTGAATACCTGCCCAAACCGTTTGATGTGGATGAGGTGGTCAGTCTGGTCAAGCGCGCCATTCATGAAAAAACCCAGGCATTGTCGACGCCGGCTGAATCCCAGGGCGCACAGGCCGATAATATTATTGGTTCAGCACCGGCCATGCAGGAAGTATTCCGCGCTATTGGACGCTTGTCTTCTTCCAATCTGACGGTCCTGATCACCGGTGAATCCGGTACCGGCAAGGAACTGGTGGCGCATGCCTTGCATCGACACAGCCCCAGGGCCAGCGCCCCTTTTATTGCATTGAACACAGCCGCCATTCCGCGTGATCTGCTGGAATCTGAATTGTTTGGCCATGAGAAAGGCGCATTCACCGGCGCCGCCAGTCAACGTATCGGCCGTTTTGAACAGGCCAATCATGGCACCCTGTTCCTCGATGAAATCGGGGACATGCCGGCCGAATTGCAAACCCGTTTATTGCGTGTACTGGCGGATGGAGAATTCTACCGGGTAGGTGGTCATGTTCCGGTAAAAGTGGATGTGCGTGTGATTGCCGCGACGCATCAGAACCTGGAAAAACGTGTTGAAGACGGCGCCTTCCGTGAAGATCTGCTGCATCGTCTGAATGTGATTCGGGTGCATGTGCCGCCCTTGCGTGATCGCCGCGAAGATATACTGCCGCTGGCCGAACATTTTCTGAGGCGTGCAGCGCGTGAACTGAATGTGGAACGCAAGACGTTGTTACCGGAAGCACAACAATTCCTTGGCCGTCTCGACTGGCCGGGCAATGTGCGGCAACTGGAGAATTTTTGCCGCTGGGTGACCGTCATGGCATCCGGCCGGGATATCCACATTGATGATCTGCCGCCGGAACTGAAAAAGACGGAAGGGTCTCGTGATGCCGCTGCCGACTGGGAAACACTGTTGCGTAAATGGACGGAAGCGACACTGCTGCAAGGCTCCAGTGAAATTCTGAATGAAGTGGTACCCAAGTTCGAACGGATCATGATCCTGTCTGCGTTGAAACAGACCGGCGGCCGCCGTCAGGATGCCGCCAAACTGCTGGGCTGGGGCCGGAATACACTGACCCGCAAGATCAAGGAACTGGGATTGTAATTCTGCATTCACAGGGTAAGCTATCCTCCTTCTTATAAAGACAGCAGGAGGAGTTATGGCGCGGCACTTTGATGAAGCCCCCGGCTTGTGTGAAAACCCGGATGCCGAAACCCAACAGTATACGTTCGGCCACACCATGATCCGCGTGAAAGACCCGGCGCATTCGCTGGATTTCTATACGCGTGTGCTGGGCATGACACTGATCCGTCGCTTTGATTTTCCGGAAATGAAATTCACGCTGTTCTTTCTTGGCATGGTGCCAGACTCTGAAAGAAAGAATGTGCCAGGCGAGCGCGGCAAACGCGCGACATATGCTTTTACGCAACGCGCCATGCTCGAACTCACTCACAACTGGGGCACGGAATCGGATGAAAAGTTTGCCTATCATAATGGCAATGCCGAACCGAAAGGATTCGGTCATCTTGGGTTTACTGTGCCGGATGTTTACAAAACCTGCGAACGGCTGGAAAAACTGGGAATCGAGTTTGTGAAAAAAGTCGATGCCGGAAAAATGCAGGGCATCGCCTTCGTCAAGGACCCGGACGGTTACTGGGTGGAAATATTACAGGCCGATATGGCCGAGAAACGTGGCAAGGATTGGGGCTTGCAACAATAATTTATCGACATTAATCGATTTTTGCTATCCAATGTGCTGGCGAAATCGGACGGCAGGTATATAAGCCAGCAACACGCCTGCAAGAAGAAAAAGCACACCTAAGAAGGTAACGGGCTTTTCAGGAGCGCCCTGTATGGGTTCTAGCAGAAACGCTGCTGTGAGTATCAGCGGCGCGATCAGTAGCAACGTAGTGGAACCACGAGCGATCAAAATTCGCCAGCCGGTATAGTTGGGTTGTACATTCAATCCGGCCATGAGATTGATCAAACCGCTCATCAAAATATAAACATGATTTGCCCGGTACTGGTAACGAATAATTTCATTCGAGGCATACAGATCGGGGAAATGCATTTTCATGTAAATACCGGAGCCCAGAAAAATCAGTACGGTGATGACTCCCACCGCAATATGCAGTGATGTATGGTTCACGCCTGATACTAGTTCTTGCCGGTCAGTTTTACTGATACAAAACTGTCATAGGAGATGAAGCCAAGGTATTCATACGTGAAGCCATGGCGGGCGACGAACTCCATGAAGGCCTTGTGTTCATGCTGTTGCCAGTTGGGATAGTTGAAATATTCATCAAAGACGATAATTGTTCCAGGCACAAAGCGATCAGCCAGTTCGGTGAAGATGGTTTTGGTGGATGAATACAGATCACAGTCGATGTGTATGTAAGCAATCGGTTCATGGTATTTTTGTTTGAATACCGGAATGGATTCATTGAACCAGCCAGGATGCAGAATGACATTCTCCGGCACTTTTGGCAGTTTGCCTTTCTGGCTGAAACGGCCTTTGCGTATCGCCATGCCGGCCCAGTCTTCCGGCAGGCCTTCAAATGAATCAAACCCGTGAAAGGGCTTGCCGGTCATACGCGCGAGTTCGCGGATGGTTTCACCTTTCTTGACACCGAACTCCATATATAAACCATCCACTTTGACGTGTTCCAGTGCATGATCGTGCAGTTCATGCCAGCTTGTGAAGATCATGCTGTTGCTCATGTGCTGTTTGATATAGGCGATGCTTTCGTTGCGCGCATCGATCTCCAGTTGTAACAATAGATCCTTGGCATAAATATCACGTACATAATGACGTATGGCTTTTTCAATAAATGAAATCTTGCGAATCCGTCTGGATTTTTTGAATTTAAGGAAAGACATGAAGCTCCTCAGCTAATCAATACAGGAAATTAACAGCGATATCAGGCTTTCAGCCAGGCGGCCACTTCCTTGGCATAGTAAGTGAGTACGGCATCAGCGCCGGCACGTTTGCAGGATAATAACGATTCCAGCACAGTGGCTTTTTCATCGAGCCAACCGTTTTTTGCAGCGGCCTTTAACATCGCATATTCGCCGCTGACGTGATAAACAAAAGTTGGTACTTTGAATTCAGTTTTGACTCTGTGCACGATGTCGAGATACGGCAGTCCCGGTTTGACCATGACCATGTCCGCACCTTCGGCAATATCGAGTGCGACTTCACGCAGGGCTTCATCACTGTTGGCCGGGTCCATCTGATACGTATATTTGTTGCCCTTGCCGAGATTTTTGGCGGAGCCAACCGCGTCCCGGAACGGCCCATAGAAACTCGAAGCATACTTGGCAGAGTAAGCCAGAATTTTTGTGTTTACATGTCCGGCATATTCCAATGCATTGCGGATCGCGCCGATGCGGCCATCCATCATGTCGGAAGGCGCAACGATATCCGCACCGGCATCTGCGTGTGACAGGGCCTGCTTGATGAGTACTTCGATGGTTTGATCATTGATGACATAACCGTTGGTGTCGATTAATCCATCTTGCCCATGTTTGGTATACGGATCGAGTGCAATATCGGTGATGATGCCGAGTTCTGGCAGTTTCGTTTTCAACGCCTGCACGGCACGCTGGATGAGACCTTCCGGATTAAACGCCTCAGTGGCATTGTTTGATTTTTTGTTGGCGGCGATCACCGGGAACAGGGCAATGGCGGGGATGCCGAGTTTGAAGAGGGTTTCCGTTTCTTTCAGCAGCAGGTCGAGGCTCATGCGGGTGATGCCGGGCATGGAAGGAATGGTTTCCCGCTTTTTTCTGCCTTCGACAATAAATACCGGATAGATCAGGTCGTCCGTATGCAAACGATGTTCGCGCATCAGGCGGCGGCTGAAATCATGGCTGCGCATGCGCCGCATGCGGGTCGTGGGAAAAGCAGAATGTGATTTGAAGCCCATATTGCCTGAGATGCCTTCACTAAAAGCAGGTAATATAATGGTTAATCGAAGAATATTAAACAGGAGCTTGAATAAATGACGGCAACGATTATCGACGGGAACCGGATCGCACAGGAGGTGCGTGATGAATGGAAATTACGTGCCGAAGCACTCAAGGCCAGGGGGGTATTGCCCGGTCTGGCGGTCATCATTGTGGGCGATAATCCGGCTTCCAAGGTTTATGTACGCAACAAGATCAAGGCCTGTCGGGATATGGGTCTGCACTCCGAGGTGCATGAGTTTCCTGGTGATATTACGGAAGAGAAATTATTGGGTTGCATCCAGAACCTGAACGTAAATGACGACATCCACGGCATCCTGGTGCAGTTGCCCTTGCCGCCACATATCGACAAGGACGAGGTGCTGGAGACCATTTCCATTGGTAAGGATGTAGATGGTTTTCACTTATACAATATGGGTGCGCTGGTGGTGGGTAATAGTGTATTTCCACCCTGTACGCCTTACGGTGTGCAATGTCTGCTGGAGCACACCAATATTCCGATTGAAGGCCGCAATGCAGTGATCGTTGGCCGTAGCAATATTGTTGGCAAGCCTATGGCCATGCTGTTATTACAAAAAAATGCGACCGTTACAATCTGCACATCCAAAACCCGCGATCTGAAATACTTTACTTCCATGGCGGACATACTGGTAGTGGCGACAGGCAAACCTAAAATGATCACGGCGGACATGATAAAACCCGGTGCTGCGGTCATAGATGTCGGCATCAACCGCACTGAAGATGGTCATCTCGTCGGTGATGTGGATTTTGAAAAAGTAAAAGAAGTAGCGGGCTATATTACCCCGGTGCCCGGCGGTGTTGGTCCCATGACCATTACCATGCTGGTGGCGAATACGATTGCCGCCGCAGAGAGGTCTGCGACTGACCGTTAATCAGGTACAGTTTCAGACTGCATTATATCCAGAGGAACAGGAGTGGTTTCACCGGTGATATTCCAGCCATTTACTTCTGCGAGTTGATCGATTGCATCAATCCGATCTTCATTCAGAGGATGGGTGCTCAGAAATTGTGGTGGATGTAAAGGGTGTTTGTTTTCCAGATCACGCAATGTTTTGAACAACTCTTCAGCTCCGGCAACATGTCCGTAAAGACCTGCAACAGCCTGCAGTGCAGTTTCGTCTGCTTCCCGCTCCTGATCGCGGTTGAAGGTCAACAGGGTAATCATGCCTGTATTGTTGATAACCTGTCCGGTAAAATGATCACCGCTTGCACCAACAAGGCTCGCCAGGAAAAGGCCTATCACCACACCACGACCCATGGCAATGATAGGGTGACGGTGTTTGATATGCGCCATCTCATGTGCAACCACCATGGCGAGTGCATTTTCGCTGGGCAATAATTGCATCAATCCGCGATAGATATAGATGTGACCACCCAGTGTGGCATAGGCATTTTCGATATCACTGTCTTCGTAATGTACGGAGATATGCATACCTTCAGGTAATTGCATATGCGGGCCCAGCCTGGCGACCAGTTGTTGCAGGTAGTTTCTGATGAAGATGTTCTTTTCATCATCAGGAAACTCACCACCGGCAACCAGTTCCTGTTCCATGGCAAAGGGAATATGGACAGCCAGTTTTTCTGCGGCAAGACTCAATATCGAAATGGTGACAGTGATAATTGCGACAATCCCGCCCAGTAACACAAAAAACTCATTGAGGGGATGCTCCCGGGTGGTATTGATGCCTTCCGGGATTTCAGGGTTCGAATAATCCATGATGATGGAAAAGTGACGAGTAATGAGTGATGAGTAGTATGTACTCAATACTCAGTACTGATCACTCATCACAATAATTGCCGTGCCATACGCCAGGACTTCCACGCAGGCGACGGCATCACGTTGGCCCTTGTTTATGGTGGATGACTCCATTTTTACATTGAATACATACTGTGCGCCCAGTTGTTTCGCTTGCTCGCGCATTCGTAACAGCGCTTCTCGACGGGCCCGATCGATCAGACTTTCGTAAGTGGTAATACGACCGCCAAACAGGCTGCGCAATCCAGCCACAAACTTTTTGAAAAAATCCACGGAAATAACAACATTACCTGCAACCAGCCGGGTAGTGCAGGGGATAAATTCATCCGGGATTTTCTTGCTGGCGATTAATGGCAGATTGCGTAATTCATTTTCGCGCTTGCGTATGGAGCGATAATGATTTTGTTCTATCCACTGACCAAAGAAATATCCAAGCAGCAGCAGAACAACAAAAATAATCAGATCAAACATAGTCATTCAATAATCACGGCAGTACCGTAGGCGAACAATTCCGATGCACCCTGTGTGATATTGGAAGTGGAAAAGCGGATGTTCAGCACTGCATTGGCGCCAATCGCTTGGGCCTGTTGCTGCATGCGGGTCAGGGCTTCATCGCGGGCCTCGATCAGGAGTTCAGTGTAGCCTTTGAGTTCGCCACCAAATATGTTTTTCAGGCCGGCCATGAGGTCGCGACCGACATGTTTTGATCGCACCGTACTGCCCTGAACCAGGCCCAGATGCTTGGTGATGGTTTTTCCCGGTACATACTCCAGCGTAGTCAGCAACATGGTTTTCTCCTTGGGTTGCCTGCAGGACCCAGTGAGAAATGTTAATCCTGTTTAAACTCGTCCGCCAGCGCTGATCTGCGCCAGCCGTTCGACTTCAGCTTCAATCCATGTTTCCGCTTCGCGGGTAATATCGGCAGCATTTTTACCCTTGCTTTCAATCAGCGGGCCGATACTCATCAGTATGGTCCCGGGTTTTTTGATAAAGCTGTTGCGTGGCCAGTAATGACCGGAATTATGGGCGACTGGTATTACCGGGCAGCCTGATTTTTCTGCGAGCAAGCCACCGCCGGGCAAATATTTTCTGCGTTCGCCAGTGGCCGTGCGCGTGCCTTCCGGATAAATCACCACCCAGATTCCATCCGCTAGACGTTGACAGCCCTGATCCACAATCTGGCGAAAAGCCTTGATGACTGAACCACGATCGATGGCAATCGGTTGCATGCTGGCAAGTCCCCAGCCATAGATCGGAATCCACAGTAATTCACGTTTCAGCACCCAGGCCTGTGCCGGAAAAATGATCTGCAGGGCAAGTGTTTCCCAGGCGGACTGGTGCTTGCACATGATGATGGCTGGACCTGACGGAATATTTTCTGATCCATTCACGGCATACCGCAGATTGCAGGTGATTTTCAGCCACCAGAGGTTAAATACGGTCCATCGCGTGACAATGTAATAACGCAGTTCGAACGGCAGGGGATAGATCAGCAAACAGACTGGAGCAGCAATAACAGTGGAAACAGCCAGACCCGCATAGAACAGGAGTGCTCTCAGCAACAGCATGCGCAGATCATGTCATCCAGGATTTGCCGGGATTGGGAAGATTAATGTAGTTGGCAGGAACGATTGACTCAACAAAATCAGCCAGCGTATCGAAGACGGCCAGATTTTTGGGCAGCTTTTTTTTGTGGGTATCCAGTGTTTCCTGCCCATAACCCGTACGCACCAGAATCGGCCGTGCACCGGCGGCTACAGCTGCCTGCACATCACTTAATTTATCACCTACTACCGGAACATCGGTGAGTGACAACAAATGCAAACGTTTGCTGATTTCATTGAACAAACCTGTTTTGGGTTTGCGGCAAGTGCAGTTTTCTTTCGGGTCATGCGGGCAGAAAAAAATGGCATCAATATTTCCACCATATTGAGTGAGATGATCCAGCATTTTGCGGTGGATTTCGTAGAGGTCGATGATGTCCAGTTTCTTTTTCGCCAGCCCGGCCTGGTTACTGATGACAATCACCCGGTACCCGTTCTGGCTCAGACGTGCGATGGCCTGCAGACTGCCCGGAATCGCCTCCCACTCAGGTGCAGACTTGATGTAGTGCTTGGAGTCCTGATTAATGACTCCGTCACGATCCAGAATGATCAGTTTCATGCCGCCAGTCTCGATAAATCCGCGATACGGTTCATCATTTTGTGTAACCGGTTCAACAGCGCAATACGATTCTGCTTCAATTTCTGATCGTCCGTCATCACCATGACTTTGTCAAAGAATGTATCCACCGGCTCCTTGAGGACGGCAAGTTTTTGCAGCATGGCGGTAAAATCACGCTGGTCATATAAAGATTCGATTACCGGCTCTATCTTCAGGTATTCGCTGGCAAGCTGTTTTTCCGCGGGTTCAACCAGCAGGTGGCTGTCAAAGCCAGACAGTTCGTCATCAAGGCCTTTGAGAATATTTCCTATGCGCTTGTTGGCAGCACTAAGACTGGGTGCCTCCGGGAGAGTGGCGTAGGATTGTACGGCACGTAATTGCAGGGGCACATCATCAAGACGAGCCGGGCGCAGGCTCAATACCGCCTCAACTTCATTGGCTGTGTAACCCTGATCGATAAAGTAATTACGGGCCCGTTCAAAAATGAAATTTTCGAGATCAGAGCGCGTATCACTGATCAATCCAGGCGGGAACGCTTCATATCCGGCATTCACGATATCAAACAGCGACAGTGGCAGGGAATTCTCGGTGATTATTCTGATGATGCCCAATGCCGCCCGCCGCAACGCAAAAGGATCCTTGTCGCCGGTCGGCGCCTGTCCGATACCAAATATACCAACGATAGTGTCCAGTTTGTCGGCGATCGCCAGAGCCTGACCGGTTCCGGTTTGTGGTAATACATCACCGGCGAAGCGCGGTTGATAATGTTCTTCGATTGCTTTTGCGACTTCATCCGGTTCACCATCATGTTGGGCCAGGTATTTGCCCATGATGCCCTGTAATTCCGGGAACTCACCGACGATGTTCGTTGCCAGATCGCACTTGGCGAGTTCCGCAGCACGTTTTGTCAGAGCCGGATCGCCACCGATACATTCGGCAATTTTTGCCGCCAGTTCAGAGACACGGCGCATCTTGTCGCCGAGGGTGCCGAGTTTTTTCTGAAACACGATGCCATCCAGACAGGAATGCCTGTCAACCAGCTTGATTTTACGATCGGCATCCCAGAAGAACATGGCATCAGTAAGACGTGGAACAATAACGCGTTCATTCCCATGACGTACTTCATCTTCATTTTTGCTTTCAATATTGGCAATGGTGATGAAGTAAGGCAGCAGTTTTCCGGATTGCTTGTCCTGCACCGGAAAATAGCGCTGCTGGCCTTCGAGCGTGGAAATCAGGATTTCTTCAGGCAAGGTCAGGAATTTCGGATCGAACGTACCACGTATCGCCTCTGGCCATTCCACCAAGGCGGCTATTTCAGCGACAAAGGGACCATCGGGATCGTTATTTAATGCTATTCCATATACTTCAGCTGCAAGTTTGTCTGCGAAAGAGGTGATTTTTTCTTTGAGTTTGCTGCCTGATCCATCCAGCCAGACTTTTGCAGTTTCTAGTAATTCTACATAGTCGCCTGCGGATTTAATTTCAACGGGCTCTGGATGGTGATAACGATGTCCCCGAGTAAAACGCCCGGATTTCACGCCGAGTATTTCACACTCAATAACCTCGTTTCCGAACAGCACCACCACCCAATGCACGGGCCGTACAAATTCAGCTTCGCCTGATCCCCAGCGCATGCGTTTGGGAACAGGCAGCTTGTCGAGAGCTTCAATAATGACAGAGGGGATAATTTTTGCAGTTGTTTTACCAGGGCGTGTGTATCTGCAAAACAACTTGCCGTCTTTTTGTTCCAACTGGTCTACTCTAACGCCATTTTTACGGGCAAAACCTTCAGCCGCTTTTGTAGGTTTACCACTGGCATCATAGGCAACAGCTAATGAGGGGCCTGTCTCTTCTCTCGGTTCATCTGGTTGCTTGACCCTGATATTTTTATATAACACAGCCAGTCTTCTTGGTGAGTAGTAGTATTCAGGCTCTGTTTCACCGGGTTCATAAAGATTATGGACGCCATGAAGCTGGCTATTCATTCTGAGAGCAAAATCCTCAGCCAAAATTGCGAGTGCTTTCGGCGGCAGTTCTTCTGTGCCGATCTCAATCAGCAAATCGCGGGTTTCATTACTCATGCTGATTTATTCTCTTTGCACAATGGGAAGCCCAGCGCTTCACGTTTTTTGAGCCAGGTTTCGGCAACGGCACGGGCGAGTGTACGTACACGCAGGATGTAGCGTTGACGTTCAGTCACGGAAATGGCACGCCGCGCATCCAATAGATTAAAACTGTGTGAACATTTCAGCATCTGTTCATAGGCGGGCAGAGGCAGATCTTGTTCCAGCAGGTCCTGACACTGTTTTTCGCAATTATCAAACCAGCCGAACAGACTCCCGGTATCAGCGTGTTCAAAATTATATTTTGATTGCTCGACTTCGTTCTGATGATAAATGTCACCGTAAGTCACAATTCCTGCAGGCGTTTTACTCCAGACGAGATCATAAACGCTATCAACTTTCTGCAGGTACATCGCCAGACGCTCAAGTCCATAAGTGATTTCGCCCGCAACCGGTTTGCAATCAAGGCCGCCCACTTGCTGGAAATAGGTGAACTGACTGACTTCCATGCCGTTCAACCACACCTCCCAACCCCGACCCCAGGCGCCGAGCGTGGGGGATTCCCAGTTGTCTTCCACAAAGCGTATATCGTGTACCAGCGGATCAATGCCCAGTGCCACCAGTGATTGCAGATAGCGATCCTGAATGTCATCGGGCGAAGGTTTGAGGATGACCTGAAACTGATAATAGTGCTGCAGCCGGTTAGGGTTGTCCCCGTAACGGCCATCCGTTGGGCGCCGGGAGGGTTGTACATAGGCGGCATACCATGGTTCGGGTCCGATCGCACGCAGGAATGTGGAAGGATGAAACGTGCCGGCACCCATTTCCATATCGTAGGGTTGTTGAATGACACAACCCTGTTGACTCCAATAGGTCTGTAACCTGAACACCAGGTCCTGAAAGGTCAGTAATTCCGGTTTTTTTTGGGCAGCCACCTGATGTTTCCCATGCGATTCAATGCCGGGAAAGTATATCAGTAGACTGCGTCTATGAGGAGCCGGGTTTGCAGCTTGACAGCCCACCATAGCAGGCGTTTAATCGAAATAGATTCGTATCATTCTTCGCAAGGATAAAGGATACAAATGGCGAAAGCAGTTCATATGAGCAATTCCAGACTGAGCACAATGGATAGTGGATTCAATCGTGGCTGTATTCACAATCATTCAGTGTTTTTCCGTTCGCTGTTCCATTGAGTGTAATTCATCATGCGCACAACATTAATCATAACACTGTTAGTTGTAATTTTATTTACTCCGCTTGTTTACGCATCTGAGGCTGTCCGACCTGAAGTCACCATTGATTCCCCGCCGGAGGTGATTGCAGAGGATTTTGTCAGGGTGGCAGTGGCCCCCAAACCTTGGGTGTACAGACTCTGGTCGTGGCTGGGAACAGACCAGGTAGATGTACGAAATCTTACAGATGTTGATTTTGAAAAGCATATTCGAGATGAAGTAAAGAGGGAGCAGGTTAAACAGGTTTATCAATATTTTAAAAAATTAGAAACCTTCAAAAATGGCGACAGGTTGGAGAAATGGCAGAAGAATGTTTATTTAAGAGGGAATGACCATCCTGTTATCAATGCCCAAATACACAAAGTCTTAGAACAGATAGAGTTTATACCGAATCTCAATGTTTATTTCCCGAAATCTGTAAATGAAATTAAGGAACCCAATTGGAGTATAACTGATGAAGATTGGAATCAAAATTCTTCAATTACACCAATAGTAGGTACTTTGGCAATTACCTTATTTGGTGAGAAACACGATGAGGTTATATGTCAGAGCTGTAATGATGAAACCATTAATAAACATTATATCGCCAGATATTTTAAGCCTAACAAAAACTTCGTAGTATTAACGTATGACGCTGGTCCAGAAGATATATTAGAACATATAACAGAATTTGGTTATGAAAATCTTGATGGTGACAATGTGTTAGTTGATGTTATTTTGTTCGCAACAACGCATGAGCATAGATATCTTTTTGAGAATACAAAAGGATCGAGATTTCATGTTGAGGGCTGGCTTGACCGTTTTAAGGCAAAACTCCCAGAGCATAAAGTTCATGATAATGAGTTGACCGCAGAATGCAGAATATACTTGTTCCATTCTGAAGAAGTTATGCGTGCTCTCACCACAGAATGTATTCTGAGGTCTTTGGGATTATTAAATTTATCCAGAAACCTTAATGCTAATCTCGGACCGAGGGCAGAAAGACTAGAAGAGGTTAAATGGATCACTGATCCAACGGAATATGATCTGTTATTACTCAGAATACTCTACGATGAAAAGATTAAACCGGGGATGACCAGAGAAGAAGCTTTGCCTATTGCAAAACAGATAATTGAAGAAATCAAATCAGAGAGGATTATGGATAATAACTAAACGTTGTAGAGTATATAAATTTATAAGTAAATATTTGAAAGCAACCAAACTTACAAGTAATCGTTATTGCTCGCTGATGGTCTGAAACGGGTTTTTCAAATCTTCCGGATTTTTGGTCATGGCCTCGTATTTGAAATCCGGGATCTGATAGACCCAGGCACCCACCGCCTCGTTGGTCATGCGTACAATTTCTTCAGGAGAGGGTTGCTGGTTTTCAGCCGTTGTGGCCCCGGCCGGTGCAGCAGTATCGGTACTTTCTGTATCTGCCGATGTTTCAGTGTCAGGTAATTGTTCCTCTGGACTCAAAGGGTTTGCTGCAAAAGTAAAATATGCATAGGCCTTATCTTCCACTTTTGCGAGTTTCACTGTGACTTGCAGACCATCAAATGACTGAACGGTGGTGATAATCGTGTTTTCCGGAAAAGTGAAGTTCTGCGCGGACAGCACACCATCAACACTCATTTCTTCCAGCCCGGTGCTCATGCGCTTCAATATGATTTTGGCGGCTGATTCATTTTCGATGTTCATGCCGCGGGTTTTGAAGTCCGGTTCTTCTTTGGTGTCTTTATATATTTCGATCTCCTTGCCATCCGGATAACTGATTTTGACTGACTGCACGGCTTCCGGTGGAATGTTGAACAGGCTGCGTTCAAACCAGTCCACCTGATTGGCCGAAATTTGCAGACTGCCTTCAGCCAGCAGGGCCTGCTGACCGTCCGGTCTGCGGACATACATTCCCGGTTTGCTGCCGGAGGACTGGCGTGGATCGCCAACGATCAGGCTGGCGAGTGTTTGATCTGCCTTGTCCTTGACTGTGATCAGCAGTGATCGGCCTTCATGTTCCGGACCTTCAACCGCAAGGCGTTTGTAAAGTTCGGGATTGCTGGTTTTTTCTTCAGCAATGCGCAGTTCGGAAAGGCTCAGCACGGTGGCGCGGATCTTGTTGAAGAGCGCCGGATAATTATCTGCACTTTCCAGCACCCACTGCCCATTGTGCTGTTTCAGAGTCACGGTGTTCTTGTGGCTCTGGATCGTTACTGCGTTCACTGCATTGATTTGTTCTGCGAGCGCAGGAAAGAGAAGTTCCTTTTCGACCCTGGTTTGTGGTGCACGCATTTTGGCGGTGATGCCTGCAGCAATGATGACCACCAGCGTGATCATCGCAAGTATGAATAGTTTTCTGTTCTTCATACCGGTAATACCCGTTATTGTCTTTGACGGTTAACGCGATAGATGCCTGTGGCTATGGCGATGAGCATGATGATGAGTGGAATCAGGCCAATGTTGATGATTCGTAACCTGGTACCGAGATTTTCAATGTTCTTTTTCAGTTCATGCTGCACGGAGCGCAGTTCCTTGCGGGTCTCCAGTCGGACATCGCGAAATTTTTCCATCTCGGCGCTTTGTTCGGGTGTCAGAATCAGGTTGGTGTCATTACCCTGTTCCTGCTGCATCTGTTTGATTTTTTCTTCTGTCTCCTGCAGCTTGGCCTGGAGCTCCTGTTCACGGGCACGGAACTGCAGTTCAGCATCGCGACGGATGGCTTCTACGCGTTCAAACGGACGGGTGAATTCTCCGCGGCTGCGCAAAGTAATCAAATCATTGCTGCCGGAAAGATTGTCCAGAGAATTGATAATGAAGTTGCCGTTATCTGCAATCGGTTGTGGCAAATCAACACCAAAGTAGGATTGTGTGCGGATCCAGAACAAATCAGAGAGAACATCTGTGTCGGCTACGACGATGACATTGATATCGCCCTCACGTATTTGTCCCGAAGTATCAGCGACAGACGGCTCAGATTCCGGGGCAGGTTTGTTTTCTGTTTCAGCTGCTGATTTGGCCTCCATCTCCTCGGCCACAGCGAGGCCGTCCGGGAATGCCGTTTTTGCCTTGCCCTGCAGTCTCACAGCAACAATCTGTTTTTGCTCGCTGGATTTGAAATTGTCCAGGATGATGCTGGGGTCGCGCTGGATCACGAGGAAATCACGTTCCAGCTGCATGGATTGGAGTGTGGTTTCCACCAGAGGTGTCATGGTGATGGCAGCTTCCGGATTTTTCGCGAGTATGCCGGACGTGCCAAAGTGCAACACACTCAACTGGCTGGTCGCAAAGTCATCCTGGTTGAAACTGTCCTTGGCCAGCCTGAGCCACGGTAAATAGGCAATCTCACGTGGTCCACGCTCACCGCGGGTTTGCACATGCATGGCGGCATTGATATCGCCGGCCACTTTTTCCTTGAGCAGTTCCACGCCCCACTGATCCAGCAGGTGCGGCAGTTCGGAATCAAAGTCCGGCATGGCACCGGGATTCTGGGGATCAGGCGGCGTACGGTCGGCTTCCGCCAGAGGATCAACGAACACCATGGCCTTGCCACCCTTTAATACATACTGATCGATTGCATACTGCGTGCGCAATTTCAGGTTCTTGGGATGGACGACCATCAGCACATCAATTTCCGGATCAATTGCGGACACATTGAACTTGATTTCACGGACTTCAAAAAATTCTTTCATGGCGCTGATAATGGCCCACGGCTCGATATTCGGATCGTCCTTGTCGCCAAACATGGGCAATGAAGTCATCACGCCAATCACACGCTGTTCCGGATTGGCGAGGTTGTAGATCAGCTTGGTAATGTCATACTCCAGCGCCGATTCTTTTTCGGCATGGAAGAACGGGATGATTTTTTCATCATCCGTGGAATTGGTGCCCACGAGCCCGAAGTAGGCGCGATCACCGGCATTGGTCACGGCAATTCCCTGCAGACCTTTGGCCACCGCCTGATCTTCCTCTTCCGAGAAGGACTCAGGATCAATAATGTTCAGAATAATCTTGCCGTCCGAGTGGGTTTCGTACTCCAGCAGCATGTCGCGCACGCGCACAGCATAGTTGGTCAGTGCCGGCAGGCCGGTCATGGCTTTTTGTGAAAAATAAAAATCCAGCCGCACCGGTTCATCCAGCTGGTTGATGATATTGATGGTGCCATCCGAGAGGGTAAATAATTTATTCTCGGTCAAATCGAGGCGCCAGTTTGTAAACGTGGCATTCACAATAATAATCAGTGCCACAAACAGACAGGTGGCCAGAATAAGACCAGTACCGGAAATAATATTTTTGGTATTCATTTTCATGGTCTAGCTGGCCTTCTTGTTTTCAATGACAACGACGTTCACATAGAGCCAGAAAGCAATCAGGGCAATGAAATAAATCAGATCGCGTATATCAATCACACCTTTTTTAATAGATTCAAAATGGGTCAGGAAGCTGAAGGATGCGACGGCATTCACTACAGCTTGCGGCGCCCAGCCGCGGAAGAAGTCCAGTACCAACGGGAACCCGCTTAACAGAAACAGGAAGCAAATCACCACGCTGACTACGAAGGCGATCACCTGATTTTTGGTCAAGCCGGAAATACAGGAACCGATCGCCAGAAATCCCCCGGCCATCAGCAGACTGCCGATATAACTCGCCAGGATGACGGTATTATCCGGTGCGCCCAGATAATTGACGGTGATCCACATCGGGAAGGTCAGCACGATCGCCACAGCAGTAAAACACCATGCGGCCAGAAATTTTGCCACCACTGCCTGCCAAGTAGGGATGGGCAACGTCATTAATAATTCAATCGTGCCGGTTTTGCGTTCTTCTGACCACAAGCGCATGGCGATGGCCGGGATCAAAAACAGGTACAGCCACGGATGAAAACGGAAGAAGGGTTCAAGGTCCGCCTGATTGCGTTCGTAGAAGGCGCCCAGATAGAAGGTGAACACGCCCATCAGGAACAGGAAGATCACGATAAAGACATATGCGACCGGTGTGGCGAAATAACCGGCGAACTCGCGTTTGAAAATGGATTTGATGTTGTTCATGATTTTTTCACCACGGCAGATTCAGTGTATTGACCCAGCGTGATTTCGCGGAAAACATCATCCAGTTTGCCGTTGGGTGATTTGGCCAGCAGTTCTTTGGGTGTCCCGTCAAACAGCAACTGGCCGGAAGCGATGATGATGGCGCGCGTACACACAGCATCGACTTCTTCCAGAATATGGGTGGAGATGATGATGGCTTTCTCGCTGGCCATCTCTTTAATCAAGGTGCGGACTTCATGTTTCTGGTTTGGATCGAGACCATCGGTCGGTTCATCCATGATTAACACTTCTGGATCGTGCAATATCGCATGGGCCATGCCGACACGGCGCTTGTACCCTTTGGACAGGGTTTCCAGTGTCTGGTTACGCACGGATTCCAGATGTATCTTGCGGATCACTTCTTCAATCCGGTCCTCACGTGCCTTTCCGGTCATACCGCGCACGTCGGCAATAAAATTGAGAAAAGCGGTGACAGTCATTTCACCATAGAGCGGTGCACCCTCCGGAAGGTATCCGATTTTCTTTTTCGCTTCGATTGGGCTTTCAGTAATGTCATGGCCGCAGACCGAAGCTGTGCCGCCGGTGGGTTCCAGAAAACCGGTGATCATCTTCATGGTCGTGGATTTGCCCGCACCATTCGGGCCGAGAAAACCCAGTACTTCACCTTTATTCAGGGCAAACGAAATACCACGCACGGCCTGAATCGGGCCGAAATGTTTGACCAGTGATTTGATTTCGATAACTGGTGCGTTGACTGCTTGTTGTTCTCTGTTTTCAGTCACAATTTAATACTCTCGATCCAACATATATCGTTGTTTTAATGTTTGGATGCTTGCTGCCAGAAGCCGGAATATGGCGTTAATTCTTGTTCTTATCGCCATCCGGCCGGGTTAGAGGGCAGATATTCTGCACATTATTCCCTCAACGTCAATTCATAGACCAGTCGGACCTTAATCGGGTTCCCCGGTCATCGGTGCAGATTTATGCCGGATACCCGGTTAACCGGGTTTTTTGAATTGTTCCTGTTTGAGACGAAACAGTGCGGAGATGTCCTCATCCCCATGACCCTGCTCCATCAGACGCTGATAGTGAATGAGCGTCATTTCCAGCATCGGTAACGATACGTCCGAGACATTTTGCAGCATGGCCTTGCAGATGGTCAGGTCCTTGTGATGCAGACCGAGCTTGAAACCTGGCACGAATTTTCCGGCCAGCATGTTCTTGCCACGATGATCCAGAAACCAGTTGCTGGCCGCCCCCGTGGCCACGATGTCCACTACCTTGTCCATATCGAGCCCCATTGTCTGACCAAACACCAGGGCCTCGGTTACGGCCTGGTTGATGCCTGCGGCCATGAGTTGATTGACGGCCTTGCAAGCCTGGCCACTGCCGGTCGGTCCTATATACGCAATATGAGCGGCGATGGCGGACAAATAGGGTTTTACCCGCTCAAGAATCTTTTCATCGCCACCGGCCATGACGGCCAGCGTGCCGTTCCTCGCACCTTCTACACCACCCGACACCGGGCAATCCAGAAAATGCGCACCCTTGTTTTTCAGAATGGCGGCAGCCGTGCGCGCTGTATCAGCACTCACAGTTGACGTATCAGCAACCACACTGTCCGGACGTATTCCGGAAACGATGGCATTGATCATGTCCAGTACATCTGTATCACGCGAAACACAGGTGACAATCAGATCACAATCGCGGGCCAGTTCAGTTGGGTTGGCCGAGATGATAACACCGGTTTTCTCAGCAATAGCCCGGGCTTTTTCAGATGAGCGGTTCCAGACCCGGTGCAGAAACTCTGTATAGTGAAAATTAAGCGCCATGTTGGCACCCATGGCACCAAGACCGATGACTCCGACTTTCATTGCATCCCTCCGAAATTACGATAGTCAGTGTGAAAGTAAATATTTGGAAATTGTTAATGTGAAGCGTATCTCGTATTGCACTTCACGAATAACGCTTCACGAGCTACATTTTTAGTCTTCAAGATAGGTATACCCGCTCAGTCCCTGCGTCAGTTCATTCAGATATTGTGTCTGTAAAAATTTATCCAGACCGGATTCATTAATCTTTTGTTTGTAGCAGTATTCCAGTGTCTTGCCGCTGATGTTGACATAATCAAGCAGGTCCGCCACGGAATCTCCCTGATGAATTTCAGTAATCTGATAATTTCCGTCAGGCAGCAATTCCACATTCACAGAAGCGGTGTCGCCAAACAGATTATGCATGTCGCCCAGAATTTCCTGATAGGCACCCAGCAGAAAGATTCCTATCAGATAGGGCTCATGATCAAACGGCGGGTGGATGGCCATGCTGGCAGTGATGCCGGTGCCATCCACATATTGTTTGACCATGCCGTCTGAATCGCAGGTGAGATCTTCAATCATGGCGCGCTGGGTCGGGCGCTCATCAAGACGATGCAGCGGCACAATAGGAAAGATCTGATCAATGGCCCAACTGTCCGGCATGGACTGGAACAGTGAGAAGTTGCAGAAATATTTATCAGCAAGCTTTTCATTGAGTTCATTCAGCAATTCCTGCTGGTCTTCTTTTAACAATCCCTGCACCTTGCGACAGATGGCGAAGAACAATTCTTCCACACGCGCACGTTGTTGCAGATTGAGCAGTCCTTGCACGAACATGCCTTTGGCCTCCGTAAATTGATCTGCCGCATCCTGATAGGAAAGAGCTGCGCGTTTTTTATTGATGCCTTGCAGAATTTTCCAGAGTGCCTTGATCACCGCTGGCTCATCGGCTCTGGCCGGTGCCGGTTTGACCAGCCCCGGTACCTGCTCTACACCGATTACATTGGTGATCAGCAGGGCATGATGTGCCGTCATAGCGCGGCCGGCCTCGGTAATGATTTCCGGGTGTGGCAAGCCGTGTTCAGCGCAAACGTCCGCAAAGGCACTGACAACCGTCGTGGCGTAATCCTGCATGGTGTAGTTCACGGAACAGTAATTGCGCGATTGTGTTCCCTCATAATCAATACCCAAACCACCGCCGACATCCACACATTTAATAGGTGCGTTCATCCTGCAGAGTTCCTGATAGAAGCGGGTGCCTTCACGCAGGCCACGCTGGAATTGCTGGATGCTGCTGATCTGGGAACCGATATGAAAATGCAGCAACTGCAGGCAGTCGAGCATATTTGCTTCAGATAATTGCTCAATGGCCGCAATAACCTGTGCACTGTGCAGACCGAACTTGGATTTTTCGCCGCCGGTATTCTGCCATTTTCCTTCTGCGACTGAGGCAAGACGCACGCGCATCCCGAGCCGTGGCCGGATACCCATCTCGCTGGCAATTTTGATGACAACTTTCAGTTCGGAAATTTTTTCGACCACGATAAAAACACGCAACCCCAGTTGCTGGCCGATGAGCGCGATACGGAGATATTCCTGATCCTTGTAGCCGTTGCAGATGACGGTATTGCCGGGCGCGGACAGCGCAATGATGGTGAGCAGTTCCGGTTTGCTGCCGGCTTCGAGGCCGATGCGGTTCCCCCCGTGACGGATAATGTCTTCCACGACCTTGCGTTGCTGGTTCACCTTGATGGGGTAGACCGCGGTATAACCGGATTGATAATTCAATTCCTGCCGGGCCTGTGCAAAGGCATTGCACAAGGCATCAACACGATGCTGGAGGATATCGGTAAACCGCAGCAATACCGGTGGAGTTTGCCCCTGTTCTTTCAGGCGGCAGGCCAGTTGATAGAGATCAATCGCGTGATTTTCATTTTTACCGGGCTGTGCAACGAGATGGCCCTGATGGTTGATATCAAAATAACCCTCAGACCAGGCCGGGATCTGATAAAGACGCCGGGATTCAGCGATGGACCAGCTCTTTTTTTCGAGGGCGTCTTTAAGCGGGGCGGTTTTCATACAGGTTTATTATTAACCACGGAGAACACGGAGTACACGGAGAATATGAACGAGTTGATTAAAATAAATTGTTTCCGCCGTGTTGTCTGTGTACTCCGTGGTTTCATGCCTGTAGGTAATGATTGGCAATCACTTCCGCTACGCAGCAGGTCAGCTTTTTCGCTGTGGGGATATGCAGAAATTCATTGGGCCCATGAGCATTGGAGTGCGGACCCAGCACACCTGTGATCAGAAACTGTGCATCCGGAAACTTTTCACCCAGCATGCCCATGAACGGTATGGTGCCGCCCTCGCCCATGTGCATGGCACCCTTGCCAAAATAATTGAGTGATGCTTGATCAATGGCCTGCTCCAGCCAAGGTCGCAGTTCCGGGGCATGCCAGCCGCCGGAGCCCCAGTCACCCTTGAAGGTTACCCGGGCGCCGTACGGCGGATCACTCTCCAGCAAAGTTTTAAGTTTTGCCGCTGCGGCCTTGGGATCAGCAGTTGGCGGTATGCGCAGGGATATTTTTACCGTCGTGCTCGCCCGTAACACATTGCCGGCATTGGCGATGGGCGGCAGTCCGTCTGCGCCGGTAATCGAAAGTGCCGGCCGCCAGGTGCGGTTTAATATCAGTTCCGCTGGATTGTCCTGCACGGGCCGGGCCCCGGGGACAAACGGAAATTTGGTGTACACCGTATGGCCCAGCACCATCGCGGCGAGTTGGGCCTGTGATCGACGGCTGGCAGGTATGGGTACGTTGAATACATCGGCTGCCACCCGGCCGGTCTGATGATCATCAATGCGATCCAGTAATTGCCGCAGGATGCGGAAACTCGAAGGCACGACACCACTTGCATCGCCGGAATGCACGCCTTCTTCCAGAATTTCAACCGTGAGCGTGCCGCCCACCAGGCCGCGCAGTGATGTGGTGTTCCACAGCTGGTCGTAATTACCGCAACCGGAATCCAGACAAATCACCAGTTCCGGTTTGCCAATGCGATCAGCAAGCGCATCGATGTAAAACGGCAAATCATGACTGCCGCTCTCTTCGCAGGCTTCAATGATGACTACACAGCGTGCATGTGGAATGTTTTGATCTTTCAGGCCCATGATCGCAATCAATGACGCAAACGTGGCATACCCGTCATCGGCACCGCCACGTCCATAGAGTTTTTCGCCTTCCAGTACCGGCTGCCAGGGATCCAGCCCTTCGCGCCAGCCGGTCATTTCGGGCTGTTTGTCGAGATGTCCATAGAGCAATAGGGTTTTATCCACATTGCCGGGAATATCCATGAACAACAGTGGCGTGCGGCCGGGCAGACGCACGATTTCAAACTGCATACCGGGGATATTGCGCGTCTGGCACCAGCGCGCAAATTGCTGTACCACCTTTTCCATATGGCCATGCTGTTCCCAGTCCGGATCAAACAGGGGCGATTTGTTGGGAATGCGGATGTAGTCGATCAATTCCGGCAGTGCCGATTGGTCCCAGTGCCGGTAACAGAATTCAGTGAGTTTTTTGGTGTCCAAAGACATGTTTCTATACTAACCTGTCATTTCAGGCGTAGCGAGAAATCCGATGTGATGCAGAATCTACGTTCATGACGTGTCAGTGAATTTGACATCTGTCCCGGACACGGGATGATGAATAAAGTTTAATGAATCAAAAAATGTCCGCGGAGACTTTACCATGCTGAATAAGAATCTGTTTTCCAGTCTGTTGTTGCTTGTTTCATTGCTACTGAGCGCTTGCGGCAATGATGATGCACAACAGGCACAGACGGCGCCCGCACCAGAGGCCACTCCGGCGCCGGTAGAGCCAGTCCCTGCAATTCCCCAGCCGGAAGCAACGCCGCCCGTTGCGCCTGCTGAAACTCCGGCACCGGCAGAACCCGTCGCGGTTGAACCTGCGCCTGTGGTCACGCCTGAACCGGCGGCCCCCGCAGTGGAACCCGCCCCGTCAGTACCAGCCGAACCGGTTGCAGAGGCTGTACCGGCAGTGCCTGCAGAAGCACCGGCACCGGCCGAAACGCCAGCGGTTGCGGCACCTGCTGCAGAAACTCCAGCCGGCAGCGCACCGGTGGACGGTGGCCAGATTTACAATACGTATTGTGCGATTTGCCACAAGGCCGGGATGAATGCAGCACCCAAATTCGGCAACAAGGCGCTCTGGGCCAAGCGTATCGCACAGGGACGTGAGACCGTTTATGCCCACGCCATTAATGGTCTGCGTGGTATGCCGCCCCGCGGCGGCTTTGCCGATCTTACCGACGAACAGGTAAAAGCGGGTGTGGATTACATGGTCAACGCCAGTGGCGGCTGGGGTAAATAGGAATTTAGCGCTACCCAAAATAAAATCCCGCCGTGAAGCGGGATTAATATCAGGACAATGCGAGGAGGAGGATAGCTGTAAATCGTCTGGTTTATTGGAAGCGGTCTAGTATTTTGCCGCATCTGTTTTCATGTCATTAAAGTGTAGTGAGCTTGTAATAGTTTTAATCATGGCGGCTCGATTATTCTGGTTATGCAGCCGTATTTAACTAATACGACACACTGACCTGTACAAATGTTCCATTAAAATTAAAAAGAATTATGGCAATCAGGACATTTTCCGGAAATACACCCGTAATTGCGGCCTCGGCCTATGTGGATGATGGCGCGATTGTGATTGGGGATGTGAGCATCGATGACGATTCTTCGTTATGGCCGTTTGTGGTGGCACGCGGCGATGTGAATTCCATCAGAATCGGCAAACGCACGAACATCCAGGATGCGTGCGTTTTGCATGTGACCCATGACGGGAAATACACGCCGGGCGGGTATGCATTGAATGTCGGTGATGACGTGACGGTCGGCCACCGTGTGATCCTGCATGCCTGTACGGTCGGCAACCTGTGTCTGATCGGGATGTCCTCCACCATCATGGACGGCGCAGTACTGGGGGACAAACTGATACTGGGAGCGGGCAGCCTCGTACCTCCGGGCAAGAAACTCGAGGGCGGATACCTTTATGTAGGGAGTCCGGTTAAACAGGTGCGGAAGCTGACGGAGCAGGAGCTGGAATCGCTGGAATATTCTGCCGCCCATTATGTGAAGCTCAAGAATGACCACAAGCATAATCTCGGGCTGGTGCAGATGTAGAACCGGCCATCAACGGCCAGTAACCATTATCTCCGGAATCAGGTGATTTTCTCGTTTATTTCAGAGTTTTCCGTTATCATGCCGCGCCTTGCCTGACAACGATTTTGGGGGAATTCAACACATGACCACGGATGAATCCTGGTTCACCGAAAAGGCCAATGGCTATGGTGTTTCGCTTGGCATCAAGCGCAAATTGCATGACGAGCAATCAGCCTGGCAGCGTATCGAGATTTACGAGACCGAAACCTTCGGCCGGTTGATGACGCTGGATGGTCTGGTCATGCTCACCAGCCGTGATAATTTTATCTACCACGAGATGATGACCCACCCGGTGTTGTTTACCCACACCAATCCGAAACAGGTGGTTGTCGTTGGGGGTGGTGATTGCGGTACCCTCAAAGAAGTCCTCAAGCACAAGCAGGTAGAACGTGCTTTGCAGGTAGAACTGGATGAGCGCGTGACCCGCGTATCCGAAAAATTTTTCCCGGAATTGTGTGAGGCCAACAACGATCCGCGTGCCGAATTCCTGTTTCAGGATGCCATCCAGTGGATGCATGACACCAAAGGTGATCAGGTGGATGTGATTATTCTGGATACCACGGATCCCGTCGGGCAGGCCGCGCGATTGTTTTCACCGGAGTTTTATGGCGATTGCCTGCGCGTGTTGCGTGATGGTGGTCTGCTGGTGGCGCAAAGTGAGTCACCATTATTTAATGTGGACATCATCACCCATATCCATAAGGCCATGCGGCAGGCAGGCGCGGATGATGTGAAGACCATGCACTTCCCGCAATGCACGTATCCATCCGGTTGGTGGTCGGCAACCATGGCGCGGAAAGGGCAAAAGCTCAAAGGATTCCGTGAAACGGCGGCGCGCAAGAAAACCTTCCCGACCCGGTATTACAACGCGGACATCCACTCGGCGGCCCAGTCGTTGCCTGATTACATAATCGAGGCGTTGAAGGAGTGTGGCTAGTGGCTCGGGACTCGTCGCTCGTAAATGTATTGATGGTTTTGTTTTACGAGCTGCGAGTCACGAGCCCCGAATCCCCGGTCACAGAGTATAATTATCCAATATGACGACGTACCCAAAACAATTCGATGTGATCATTGTCGGTGGCGGGCATGCCGGAACCGAAGCCGCGCTCGCGTCCGCCCGTCAGGGCGTAAAGACTTTGTTACTTACTCACAGCGTGGATACGCTCGGACAGATGTCTTGCAATCCGGCCATTGGCGGAATTGGCAAAGGGCATCTCGTCAAGGAAATCGATGCGTTGGGTGGATTGATGGGCCGTGCGGCGGATCGCAGCGGTATCCAGTTCAGGATACTGAACGCCAGCAAAGGGCCAGCGGTACGCGCCACCCGCGCACAGATTGATCGTGCCCTGTATAAATCGGTTGTCAGGCCTGCGCTTGAACAGCAGCCCAATCTCTCTATCTTTCAACAGGCCGTTGATGATCTGATCGTTGAAGGTGAAACCATCAAAGGCGTGATCACCCAGATGGGTGTCAGGTTTTATGCGCAAAGCGTAGTGTTGACTGTAGGCACATTTCTTGGTGGTTTCATCCATATCGGCGACAGTAATTACAGCGGTGGCCGTGCCGGCGATCCACCAGCCAATGCGTTGGCCAAACGATTACGCGAACTACCATTCCGGGTGGGACGGCTCAAAACCGGCACACCGCCGCGTATTGATGGCAAGTCCATCGGTTACACAGGTTTACAGGAACAGCCGGGTGATACGCCGGTGCCGGTATTTTCATTTATCGGCAATGCGGCTGAACATCCGCACCAGGTGTCCTGCCATATCACGCATACCAATGAGCGCACGCATGAGATTATCCGTGGCGCCATACACCGTTCGCCGATGTACAGTGGCAAAATTGAAGGCACTGGTCCGCGCTATTGTCCTTCGGTCGAGGACAAGGTCGTGCGTTTTGCCGACAAAACGTCACACCAGATTTTTATTGAACCGGAAGGACTGAACACGCACGAGGTCTATCCGAACGGCATCTCCACCAGCCTGCCGTTCGATGTGCAGTATGATCTGGTGCGTTCCATCAAGGGCTTTGAGAATGCACACATCACCCGTCCGGGGTATGCGATTGAATATGATTATTTTGATCCACGCGATCTGCAACCGTGGCTCGAAACAAAATTTATCAGGGGCCTGTTCTTCGCGGGACAAATCAACGGCACCACCGGTTATGAAGAAGCCGCGGCACAGGGACTTATTGCCGGACTGAATGCAGCATTGAGGGTCAAAGGCGAATCGTACTGGAGTCCGCGCCGTGATGAAGCCTATATCGGGGTCTTGATCGATGATCTGATCACGCGTGGCACCAATGAACCCTATCGCATGTTCACCAGCCGCGCCGAATACCGTTTGTTATTGCGTGAAGACAATGCCGATCTGCGCCTCACCGAAACCGGCCGGCGGCTGGGACTGGTGGACGATGAACGCTGGCAGCAGTTTGCACAACGGCGTGAAGCGATTGCCCGGGAACAGCAGCGTCTGGAGAACACTTGGGTGCAACCTGATGCGATACCGGAAACCCTTGCCGTTGAACAACTCGGCAAGGCCATGGGCCATGAATATACCCTCATGCAGTTACTGCACCGGCCACAGGTGACGTATACCCGGTTGCTGGATCTGTTGGGTATTGATCATGCGCATATTGCAGCGGATGTGAAAGAACAGGTTGAGATTCAGGCCAAATACAGCGGTTATATTGATCGGCAGGCGGAAGAGATCGAACGCAACCGGAGCCATGAAGATACCGTGTTGCCGGAAGGGCTGGATTATGCACAAGTCCGCGGACTGTCCGCCGAGATGATCCAGAAGTTCTCACAGATTCGTCCATACAGTCTGGGGCAGGCTTCGCGCATTCCGGGGGTCACGCCCGCGGCGCTTTCACTGCTGCGCATCTATCTCAAGAAACATTCCGCCGTTTACCAGAAAACGGCTTGAACCATCCCACAGATATTTCCCGCCTGCTTCAGGATGGTCTGAGCCAGATGCTGTTGCCGCCGGAGCAGCAACCGGTTGCAAGCTACCTGCGTTATCTTGACCTTCTGCAACAATGGAATGCCGCTTATAACCTGACGGCGATCCGCGAACCGGAAAAGATGATCACCCATCATGTTCTGGACAGCCTGTCGGTATTGCCTTACCTGCATGGAAAACAGTGTCTGGATGTGGGGACAGGGGCAGGGCTTCCGGGTCTGATCCTGGCGCTCGCGGAACCGGAACGGTCCTGGACATTACTGGACAGCAATCACAAAAAAATACGTTTTGTGAACCAGGCGGTCATTGAGCTCAAATTAAAAAATGTGGTAACCGTCTGCAAGCGGGCAGAACTGTACCGTGCCGAGCCACTGTTTTCGACCATCATCACCCGTGCGTTTGCCAGTCTGGAAGTTATTTACAAACAAACCCGGCACCTGCTGGCTCCTGATGGCAAGCTGCTGGCCATGAAAGGCGATGATATTGCGGATGAACTGGCAGTATTGGATCACGACACCCTGCGGGTGCAAACCCATCCCCTGACGGTGCCCGGCATCCGGGAAGGGCGTCAACTGGTCGAAATCAGTGCTTTACCCGGCATGAATTGACTATGCAATAATAGGCCAACGATTAATCAGTCAGTGACTAACCGGCTATCGACATCCATGACCAAGATCATTGCAATCGCCAACCAGAAAGGCGGGGTGGGAAAGACCACCACCAGCGTCAATCTGGCGGCATCACTGGCCGCGGCCAAACGGCGGGTATTGCTGGTGGATATCGATCCGCAGGGTAATGCCACCATGGGCAGCGGGATCAACAAGATGACACTCGAGAGTTCTGCCTATGATGTGCTGATGGGTGACAAGTCGATTGGCGATGTGATTATTCCGGCCCCAGACAGTGGCTATGATCTGTTGCCGAGTAACGGTGATTTGACAGGTGCTGAAGTTGCTCTTCTCGATGAACTGGCACGGGAAGTACGCTTGCGCAAGGCGCTGGACGAAATCCGGGACAATTACGATTTTATTTTTATTGATTGTCCGCCTGCGTTGAACATGCTGACTGTGAATGCACTCGTGGCCGCAACCGCTGTCATCATCCCGATGCAGTGTGAATATTATGCACTAGAAGGATTGACCGCCCTGATCGGCAGCATTGAAAAGATTAAAAAATATCTGAATCCAGAACTGAAAATTGAAGGATTGCTGCGTACCATGTATGACCCACGCAATAATCTGGCCACGCAGGTCTCGGCACAGTTGCTGGAACATTTCGGCGAGAAAGTGTATCGCACCATCATCCCGCGCAATGTGCGTCTTGCAGAAGCGCCAAGTCATGGATTGCCGGTGATCAAATATGACAAGGCTTCGAGCGGTGCTCTCGCCTATCTTGCGCTGGCCGGTGAAATGTTGCGCCGGGAAAAACCCGGTGCTGCAGTGGAGCATTGATCGATGGTAAAACGCGGGCTGGGAAAAGGTCTCGATGCGCTACTGGGCACTGCTACAGCAACCTCAATTGAAACAGTTGCCGGCGACAAACTCCGTAATTTACCCGTCGACCTCATCAAGCAAAGCCGTTACCAACCGCGCAAAACCATGAAGCCGGAAGCCTTGCAGGAACTGGCAGATTCCATCCGTCAGCAAGGGGTGGTGCAGCCAATACTGGTGCGGCCCATCAAAGGTACTGACAAGTTTGAATTAATCGCCGGTGAGCGGCGCTGGCGGGCCACACAAATGGCCGGCCTGCACGAAATCCCGGCGGTGATCCGGGATGTCCCCGATCAGGCCGCAGCCTGTATTGCACTCATTGAAAATATCCAGCGTGAGGATCTGAATCCGCTGGAAGAAGCGCAGACCCTGTCCCGGTTGCTGCGAGAATTCAAAATGACGCATGAGGCCATTGCGGAATCCGTTGGCCGCTCACGATCTGCCGTGACCAACCTGTTACGGTTACTGGAATTGCATCCTGAGGTACAGAAGCTGGTGCAGAACGGCAGTCTGGAAATGGGCCATGCCCGTGCCATTGTATCTTTACCACGAGAACAGCAGCCGGAAATTGCCCGGCGTGTGGTCAGTAACGGCTTGTCTGTACGTGAAACGGAACGGCTGGTCAGCAACACACAAAAATCCGGCCATACAAAAAAATCATCCAGCAAGAAACCGGATCCGAATATCCGCCGTCTGCAGGACGATCTGTCCGGAAAACTGGGCGCGAAAGTGACCATCAAGCAGTCCGGCAAGGGCAGGGGGACACTGGAAATCCAGTACAACTCGCTCGATGAACTGGACGGAATACTGAAGAGAATCAAATAAAATACGACACAACTCTAGAATGTGCGAGACAGGGTGAGTACCAGCCGTTCATCACACAGATCACCACCACAGGCTTCACTCTCATCGTCAACATCATGGTAGGAGAGATCAAAATTAAGCCCGGCCCATTCATGGTAGATTCCGATTTGCCACCAGATATAGTCATAGCCACCGGATAATTCGTCTCCAGCGACGTCCTGGTAGCCGAGGACAATTCCCAGACCGGATTCGAACGGCAGACTTAAACCCAGATTGCCTTCTATAGCATGGCCGGCACCATCCTCACCAAAAAAATCCGGTGAATAAAAATAGGTAACACCAGCGGTTGATAAAAAAATCTCTTCGAAGGCGTGCTTTACACTGAAACTGGTTTCCCAGTAATCCGCCGTTTCTCCATTTCCCGGATCCAGACCGTCACTGCGGTATTTGTTCTCACCCGGATAATCATAATAAAGTGCGCCGATATCCAGAGTCAGGCCCTGCCATTCAAGGTTGTAACCGCCGTAATAATCAATTTCAATGCCGGCATCCGAATATCGGGTATTGGAGCCCCACACGCCAAGGTAAAAGCCGGAATAACTCCAGTCCAGGCTGGCCTGTACAGCCGGGCCCTCATCGCTACTGGATATACCACGATAGACATAATCCGTTGTCAGCCAGAAGGTTGCACTGAAATTTTCAGCTGCGAGTGGTTCGGGCTCATCCTGTGTATCCGCAATGATGACTGGAGTGTAAGCAGCAAATATACAGGCCGGGATGACTATGATGATATGCAGTCTTCTGAGGATATGGTTCGTATTTACCCGTGCAAGGTACAGGTTCATGATGTTGGCAAGTCCGGTTTGAAAATCATGTAACCGCATTTGCCACGTTTTTTTATGGCGTACATCGCCAGATCTGCATTACGCAACACGGTATCGACATCAGCATTATCGCAGCCATCCGATTGTGCAATGCCTATGCTTGCAGTGATCATGACATCCTTGTCATCAACATAGACCGGCATCTGCAAGCGGGCAACAATACGTTCAGCGAGCTGTATAACCGGATCAATACTCAGGATGTCTTCGACCAATATAGCAAACTCGTCACCGCCCAATCGGGCAACGGTATCTGCGGCACGTGTGCAATCCAGCAGTCTTTCTCCAGTAACCTTCAACAGATGATCGCCTTCGACATGACCGAGATTGTCATTAAGCAGTTTGAAATTATCCAGATCGATAAAGAGCACGGCGATCCTGGACTTGTTGCGGCCGGCACGTGCCAATGCGTGCTCGAGACGATCACAGAAAAGAGTACGGTTTGCGAGGGAAGTCAGCGGATCCTGATAGGCCAGTTGTTTCAGCTGACTCTCGAGCCGTTTGCGTTCGGTGACATTCCGGCTGTTCAATATGAAACCACTTACCGAGGGTTTATCGGTAAAATTGGTAACGACTGACTCAATATATCTCCAACTGCCGTCCGTCTGATAGAGGCGCCACACCACGGCTGTTGTAACATCTGTCTGGGCCATTGATTCCAGAAACAAACTTTGTAAACGGGCACGATCATCTGGATGAACCAGATTTATAAAAGCAGTGTTGTTAAGACGTTCCGGCATATGACCAAATACATGTATGGCAGACGGACTGATATAACGAATGATGTAATTGTCATCGAGCATGGTGATGACATCAGACGAATGGCGAACCATGGAGGCAAAGCGGTCCTCAGCTTCGTGGATTGCCCGCACCGATAAAAATTGTCTTGTGACCACAAGTGCAGTCAGGATAATTGCCGCGACGATCAGGCCTCCGAGCGGCTCATCCAGGTGCTGTCGTGATATATAGAGTAAAAGCAGATAAGCAACAGCAACAGCGAAGTAAGGCAGGATACTCAGGTGATGTATTTTTTTCGCAGGTAAAGTTGTCTCCGTGACAGGGCATGAGTTCATCCTGAACTCGATCTGGGCCCCGATAATCAGTAGCAAGTAATAAAAAACGTAGAGCGCATCTGTGAAACCACCACTCTGATAAGTGCCCTGCAGGTTCTGATAGGAAAAAACAACATCGGCAAAAAACATGCATATGAAACCGGCCATAAGCCAGCTCAGTCCGGCAGAGGAATACCGGTGAGGCGGTTTCAATATCAATGTCGTGACGCCAAATAACAGCAAAATATCACCGACCGGGTAGGCTTCTGACAATACCAGTTCAAGTAAATTATTGTATTCAACTGATGCAATTTTCTGCAGCAAAAAATACCAGATTAGGGTTCCAATACCAGTAACCACAATAAGAGCATCCAGCCAGAATTGATGACGCTCGGTTTTGTTGGGTAATTCACTTCGAAAGTACAAGAGCCCGGCCAGGATCAGTGGATAGAAAGCGAGGTAGCCGATATCGGCAAGTGAAGGCCAGGGTTCGGTGTTCAGAACAATATCGTAATATGCCCAGATAACATTTCCGAGCCAGTCTGCACAGAAACCCAGTGTAAACAGCCGCCAGCCAGTTCTTGTGCGTCTGTCCAGTGTCGCCAGTAATGAAACCCGCCAGACAAGATAAATCAGTACAAATCCAAACCAGATGGCCGCCAGACCGGATATCAAGGCAACATATTCGTCACCACCCCAGTGATACAGTGTCCATAGCAGGTAAATAACAAGTAATATAACGTTGAAAAATGTAAATGCGATGCCCCGATCTGCAAACCGGCCAGAGAGAAACCCGGTCATCACAGTTGTATTGTTATTTTCACGAAGCGTAGGTGTGGTCATGATTTTTCAGCGCGCTGCCAGGCTAATCTGTTGTTATACAGTGCCAGTAGATTTCCCTTCATAAAGGTTTGTCATCGTTTTTATCATAATTTCGATTTCCTCGGCAGACACAGGTTTGCTGAAATAAAATCCCTGCATGATGTCGCATTGCAGCTCAGATAGTATCCTGACCTGATTAAGGGTTTCTACTCCTTCAGCGACAATACTGAGTTTTAGATTATGTCCAAGCTCTATGATTGATCTGACGATATTTCTGTTGATCATTGTGGCATCCATGTCATGGATGAAGGAGCGATCGATCTTGAGTTTATCAATCGGGAATTTTTTCAGGTAACTCAGGGACGAATACCCGGTGCCAAAATCATCTATTGCGATGGTAATACCCCGGTCCTTGATTTTTTTCAGTGTGTTGATGGATTGATCAATATGATCCATAACCGCAGCTTCGGTGATTTCGATTTCGATGTGTTCCGTGGGCAGGGGTATTTCATCGAGAGATTTTTCGATTGATTTGAACAGGTCAGTTTGTCTGAACTGGCGTGCACTGATGTTGATGGCTACCTTGAAGTCACGCAGACCCTGTTCATACCAGTGTTTTGCATTATTGATCGCGCTTTTCATCACAATATCTGAAAGAGGTATGATGAGGCCGGTCTCTTCTGCAATCGGGATGAACTCACCCGGCAAAATAATCTCATGCCGGTTTTTCTGCCAGCGGCACAGTGCTTCCATGCCAAGGATACGTCCGCTGGACAGGCAAACCTGCGGCTGGAAGTTCAGTATGATTTCATTATTTATAAAAGCGTAGCGCAGTGCTTCTTCCAGCCGTTGACGTTTTTCCGCCATAATGTTCATGTCTTCACAGAAGAAGCGGTAATTATTGCCGCCGGCATGCTTGGCCTGATACATTGCGGTATCAGCGTTTTTGATCAGGACTTCATAGGTCGTTCCATGATCGGGATAGATAACAATCCCGATACTGGGAGAAATGACGACGCTGTGGCCCTGGATATAAAACGGTTCATTCATGACATCCAGTATCCTGCCGGCAATTTCAGCCGCCTGATGTTCATCCTGTATTTCCTGCAGCAGGATGGTGTATTCATCACCGCCAAGCCGGGCAACAGTATCTTCGCTGCGGAGGATAAATGCCAAACGTTTGGCCACCAGCGAAAGCAGTTCATCACCGGCGCTGTGCCCGAGCGAGTCATTAATATGCTTGAAGCGATCCAGGTCCATAAACAGCACGGCATGCCGGTGCGATTTGCGTTTGGCCCGGCTGATCGCCTTGCTCAACAGATCCAGGAAATATTTCCGGTTAGGAAGTTTTGTCAATGAGTCATAACTTGCCAACTGGCGTAGACTTTTTTCACGATCCTGTATCTGATCCAGCATGGAGTTGAAATTATCACAGAGATATTTAATCTCGATGTAATCGTTACGTTCGACACGAACGTTGTAGTCCTGTGATTCTTTGATGATATTTGTGGCCCGTGAGAGGTCCAGAATGGGGGCGGAGATCAGCCGCTGTAATCTTGATGTCAAAAGATAGGTGATCAGCAATACAATAAAGATAATGGAAACAGTCATCTGCAGATTCTGGTGTATTTGTGCCGTCAACTGGTCCAGGTTGGCTTCCAGATAAATGCTGCCCAATTTACCGTTTCTGTCCTCAATAGAACGGAACATAATGAGTTGATTGTCCTTGAACTCATGATAATCCTCCTGTCGTACCATCGGGAACGGATAGGTCACCCTTTTCAGCTGCCGGTTGGTATAGGAGGCGAACAGCGCACCGTTAACATTGAAAATCTGGGCATGGGTGATGGTCTTGTTGTCCTTCAGATCGGAGAGGATCTGGTAGGCATCCACCGGATCATTAAATGCCAGGGATGTCTGTGTATTGCTGCCGATCACATTTGCCAGTGTTGCAAGTTCCTCGACCATGCGCTGGCGTATTTCACTTACCTGAAACAGGGTAAACAGGGTAGCGGCCAGTAACAGAGAGATCGTGCTGATCATCATGATGATAATCATGAGCTTCTGTTTGATGGTTACCTTGTTCAGCATGGATATGTTCCGTTTCAGTATTGTTCTATCACGCGTTCTGCAATACGCAGGATTCTGGAGGTTATCCGAAGATTTGCCTGGTTGACTGAGTGCAGGTTGATTTCAAAACGAATGGTATGGTTAATCTGGATAAAGTTAATCATGCCCCCCTGTTCTGCGAAGCCTTCACTCTCACCCACCGTTAATGCACTGGTCCCTTTTACAGAATTCAATACAATTTTTTGCCGGTGGCTGGCATTGGTGGTAACAAAAATAATCCGGCATTTGGTCAATTCATGAATATTTTCAAGCGCTGTGAATTTTTTGATGATGATTACCTGATCATTCAGGGTTTGTGTACCGAGTGCATCAAGCGCTGCGTGATATTCTTTTTTGTCACCGACAACACATATGTGCACATCACTTTCATAATCTTCAGGCCAATCAATAAAACGCAGGAAATTGAAAAGATAGGCCACCTTGATTTTGGCTTCGGGGAAATCCCGCTCCAGCGCAACAGCAGGAATGGAGGTGATCAATGAAATTGTCATGAAAAAGACAACAAAACATCTGTGGGCAAATAATATCCAGGGCCTGTTCATGACGTATCTGAAAAATATCAAAAATCAAACCTGACTGTACCGTAAACTCCACGGCCTTGATGATGGGGCAGAGTATTCACGGCGCGCCGGTTGATGCTGGGGAAGAAGACATCTTCATCTAGCAGGTTATCTCCATAGAGAGAGAATGTGATTGGTGACAGAGAACGGTTATTCAAGAAATCGCCTAGATTCAGACTGAAATTGGCGGTCAGCAGGTTGTAACTGTCGGCCTCCGGATTAACGATTGCGACTAGAGGATTGATGTCCCTGTTTTGCAGAGTTGATGCCGAGAAATAATTGTTGAAAAGTCCCAGGGAATAGCCATGTCCGGAGTCATAAAAAAGGCCGGTTTTAGCCATCCAGTCCGGGCTGTAGGTGACATCTTCAGTGCCATCATCCTTTTCATTGGTCTGGTAACTGAGGTTGCCTGTGAAATTGAAACCATGTCCAAGATTCACATTGCCTTCCAGTTCAAACCCATGATAAGTCACTTCTCCTGAATTGACGATTTGTTGCGGCAATGTGCCGGTGCGGGAAATGAGATCATCCTGTTCACTGTGGAAGAAGGTTACAGCAAAGGAAACCCGGTTAGTGTTGTAAAACAGTTGCGCATCGAATGTCTCGATGGTTTCCGGTTTAAGCGAAGGATCGCCCACGACACCCGGTGCCACGATAAAACGCTCTACCGGTGAGGCCTGGCGGAAGGCATGACCATAAAGCAGTTTTATCCCCCACTGTTCATTAATTTGTGCTATGGCGGCAAGTCGTGGAGAAAAATCACCGGAGATCTCGTCAGGTTTGTTGTACTGGAAGCCACCAATAAGTTTTAGCCAGTCAGATATCCAGTAATCTGCCTGCATATAGGCACTGAGGTGCACACTGTTATAGTCAAGGTCACCGGTTTTGATGGTCCCATCCTGCAGGTTATATGTACCACCCGCAAGAAGCCCCAGTTTATCAGTGAGTCTGGCCTGGGTAGTGATCTCGGCCAGATAATCTACAGCGTCGCCCAGTTGATCGCCTATGTTGTCACCGAGTTCAAATTTATCTCGGTAGTGATGGTAGCTGACATTTGCGGAAACATCCCAATTGCTGGTCAGATTATGTTTGTAACCCAAATCAATGAATTGACGTTCCAGTTCCATTTCCGTGCTGGGTAATACGAAAGTACTTCTGGCATGGTCCCGGTCAGTATCAGATAGCAGGGCATTTAGGGTAAACCCTTTGTATTGACTGTTCAGGACAGCCTGTCCCCCGGAGATCCCGGTTTTATAGGTACCGATATTGCCCAGTTCATCGGTGATTCCTTTGAAATCGTCACCATTAATATCCATTCCATTGAACGCTCCATAAAACTCAAATTCCCCCCATTCCCCGCCACCATCAATAGCAGCTTTTTTACTATCAAAGGACCCATAGCTTAATGCCGCTGATCCGGCTGGCGTGGTCGGTGCTTTTTTGGTGACAATGTTGATGGCACCGGCAAAAGCATTGGTACCATACAGCACCGAGCCCGGCCCGCGAATGATCTCGATTTGTTCTATCGACTCCACCGGGAAAGCAGCATAAAAATCATGGTTGGTGCTGGTGCTGGTGGCTTCACGTACAGGCCGGCCGTTAAGCAGGGGTAATACCACGTTGTCCGTATGCGAGAATGCTACCCCCCTGACACTGACACGATTATGCGGGAACAGGTTGGATCCGATCACCTGCATGTGGGCCTGACGGTTCAGAATGTCCCGCAGATTCCGGTAACCGTAGCGTCTGATTTCTTCAGCAGTAATGACGGTGATAATCCCCGGGGCTTCCGCAAGATTCTCCGTACGTTTTGAGGCAACATTGACTGTAATCAGTTCTTCAACTTCAAGACGCAACAGTTCGCGCATTTCCACATCAGGTACGACAATTTCACCTGCCTGCAATGAAACAAGATGTGCAGGGAAGAGAACGATAAATAACCAAAAACGTTGGCTGAGCATCAGTATTATTATTGTTATATCTGGTGATATCTGTGGCTACAGACCACAGTCCAATCCGCAAGTCTGCGAATTCACCCGCCATGGTTATATATTAAGCATGGCAAATTTAGAGCCAGTGTAAACCCTGATGTCGTTATATTAATACATCAGGGCCGCTATTTGTGCATTGCAGCGATTGATTCCGATTAAACAGGTCTTTATACTTGCGTCTCTTGTGCTGGGAGGTTTGTAACCGGCCATTAGAAGCCGGTATTCAGGGAGAGCATGAGGTTATTGTAATCCCCTGTTTTTTGTATATTGATGGCCGGCCATTGACTGTGCAATCGGACTTATCTGCCTATAAAGCGGCCGCCTACAGACTGCTGGGAGTACAAATTGCTGTGGCTACAATCACAGCAGTGTTGTTTTACCTCTTCATGGGCAGGGTCGCAGCCTGGTCAGCACTGATAGGAGGTTTTGCCTACATCATACCAAATGCCTGGTTTTTCCGGCTGGTATTCCGGGATTCCGTGCAGACATCACCAGCGGCTATCGTGGGTCGTTTATATGTTGGTGAAGCGGTGAAACTGGTGTTGACGGGGATTGTGTTTGCAGCGTGTTTTCTTCTGGTCAAACCGTTGCAGGTGGGGGCGTTGTTTATGGTCTACGTCATGATGATCCTGATCAATCTGGCAGGGCTGGCAAAACTCAGTATTTAACAATAATTAATAATATTTTGAACATAACAACATTGGTGAGAAAACGTCGTCATGGCATCTGAAGGTCTGACCCCCACCAGTTACATCCAACATCATATTCAAAACATGACCTGGGGCGAATTGCCCGCAGGATATGTGCGTGCTGACGGCGAAGTGCTGGAGCAGGCCACCTGGACCTTTGCGCATAGCGCTGTTGAAGCCAAAGACATGGGCTTTTGGGCGTTTCATGTGGATACACTGGGTTGGTCGATTGTGCTTGGGGCAATCATGTGCTTCTGTTTTTACCGGGTGGCCAAAAATGCCACCACCGCCACACCGGGTAAGTGGGCGAATTTCCTCGAGATGGTCGTGGAACTCGTCGACAAAAGTGTTAAGGAATCTTTCCACGCCAAGAGTAATGTTGTTGCACCACTCGCGCTCACGGTTTTCTGCTGGGTCTTTTTAATGAACCTGATGGATCTGGTGCCAGTTGACTGGTTGCCACAGGCTGCCGCGTTAATATCCGGTGATCCGCATATCTATTTCAAAGTCGTGCCTACCACTGATCCCAATGCGACCTTTGCATTATCGTTTTCAATTTTTATCCTGATTGTCTTTTACAGCATTAAAACCAAAGGTATTGGTGGCTTCGTTGGTGAACTGACGCTGCAGCCATTTGGTAAATGGATGATTCCGTTTAATTTACTGCTGGAAGGTGTATCGCTGCTGGCGAAACCGGTTTCATTAGCACTCCGCTTGTTCGGCAATCTGTATGCGGGTGAACTGATCTTCATCCTGATTGCGATGCTCGGTTACTGGCAGTTGCCGGCCCACTTTATCTGGGCGGTGTTTCATATTCTGATTATTGTTCTGCAGGCTTTTATTTTCATGATGCTAACGATTGTCTATCTCAGCATGGCCACGGAACATCATTAATGCATTACCGGGTTTATTTTTAATTCTGTACGTTATAACCATCATTTGGAGGAAAACATGGAAACAATTCTGGCTTATACCGCGTTAGGTGTACTTCTGGTACTGGGTATGGGTGCTTTTGGTACGGCTATCGGCTTCGGTCTGCTGGGTGGCAAATTTCTGGAAGGCGCAGCCCGCCAGCCAGAACTGGCACCGATGCTTCAGGTAAAAATGTTCCTGGTGGCCGGCCTGATCGACGCCGTGACCATGATCGGCATCGGTTTCGGCATGTGGTTTACATTTGCCAATCCCTACGTGGAAGCACTCAAGGCAGCGGCCCAATAAGGCTCTAACCTAATACTTTGAGGGAAGCACTATGAATTTCAATGCAACATTCTGGGGGCAAACGATAGCGTTTATCGTATTTGTCTGGTTCTGCATGAAATTTGTCTGGCCGTTGCTGCTCGGCATGATCGAAGCACGTGAAAAACGCATTGCTGATGGTCTGGCCAATGCAGAGAAAGGCGACAAAAAACTGGAAGAGGCCGGGCACAAATATCAGGAACTCGTGGCGGAAGGTAAAAAGCAGGCCGCTAATATTATTTCACAGGCGGAAAAACGCCGGGATGAGATGGTGGAGGAAGCCAAGGCTGCCGCGCGAATCGAAGGGGATCGCATCAAGGAAGGCGCCCGTAGCGAGATTGAGCAGGAAAAGGAAATGGCCCGCGAATCTCTCCGCAAACAGGTAGCTGACCTGGCGCTCATGGGTGCCGAGCAGATCCTGATGCGTGAAGTGGATCGCAAGGCTCATAACGATGTGCTGAGCAAAATCAGTGCGAGTCTCTAATACCGGAACCTGACATGCAGGAAACCATAACTATCGCAAGACCCTATGCCCGGGCCGTGTTTGAGCAGGCCCAGTCCGGCAACAAACTGAACCAGTGGTCAGCCATGCTACATGTGCTGGGCACCGTAGCTGCGGATGCCGGGATGCAGGCGCTGATCAAGAACCCCAAACTGGATCGTGAACAACTGAAACAGATTATTCTCGATATCTGCGGCAGTCATCTGGATCAGCAGGGGAAGAATTTCGTGCATATTCTGGTAGACGCCGGACGTTTTGCTCTGGTGCCACAGATCAGCCGTTTGTTTGATGAGCAGAAAGCACAGGCTGAAGGTGTTGCGGCTGTGGAAGTGATATCCGCTTATCCATTGGAAGCGGAGCAACAGGAAAAGATCAAACAGGTTATGGCCAAACGCCTGGGCAGGAAAATCGAGATCACCACGCATGTGGACCAGTCACTGATAGGTGGTGCTGTGATACGCGCCGGAGATTCCGTGATTGATGCTTCCCTGCGTGGACGGCTGAAACAGCTCGGCCATAATTTCGCAGAATAGTTTTATAAAGAATTGAACAGATAATTTAATGAGGAATGACCATGTCTATCAGTGCAACTGAAATCAGCGATCTGATAAAGAAGAAAATTCAGAATCTCAATCTGGATACCGAAGCCCGAACCGAAGGCACGGTAGTCAGCCTGACGGACGGTATCGCCCGGATCCACGGCCTGTCTGATGTCATGCAGGGCGAAATGATCGAATTCCCGGGCAACACCTACGGTCTCGCACTGAACCTGGAACGTGATTCTGTCGGTGCGGTGATCATGGGGTCCTATCTGCACATTTCTGAAGGTGACACTGTTAAATGCACCAAACGTATCCTTGAGGTGCCGATTGGTGAAAAGCTGCTCGGCCGTGTGGTCGATGCACTAGGTAATCCGATCGACGGTAAAGGCCCGGTCGAGACCAAACTGAGTTCACCCATCGAAAAAATCGCACCGGGTGTTATCCAGCGCCAATCCGTATCCCAGCCGGTGCAGACCGGACTGAAATCTATCGACGCGATGGTGCCTGTCGGACGCGGCCAGCGTGAGTTGATCATCGGTGACCGCCAGACCGGCAAGACTGCTGTAGCTGTTGATACCATCATCAACCAGAAAGGTACCGGTATTAAGTGTATTTATGTCGCCATTGGTCAGAAAGCGTCTTCCATCAATGTGGTCATCCGCAAACTGGAAGAACATGGTGCCATGGAACACACAATTGTTGTCGCGGCCAGTGCTTCTGATTCCGCCGCAATGCAGTATCTGGCGCCTTATACCGGGTGCACCATGGGCGAATATTTCCGTGATATCGGTGAAGATGCGCTGATTATTTATGATGATTTAACCAAACAGGCCTGGGCTTATCGTCAGGTGTCCCTGTTGCTGCGCCGTCCGCCGGGTCGTGAAGCCTATCCGGGTGACGTGTTCTATCTGCATTCACGTCTGCTGGAACGTGCCGCACGTATCAATGCCGAATATGTCGAGAAACTCACCGGCGGCAAGGTAAAAGGCAAGACCGGTTCACTGACGGCATTGCCAATTATTGAAACCCAGGCCGGTGACGTGTCTGCATTCGTACCGACCAACGTGATTTCCATTACCGATGGGCAGATTTATCTGGAATCCAGTCTGTTTAACTCCGGCTTCCGTCCCGCCATCAACGCCGGTCTGTCTGTGTCCCGTGTCGGTGGTGCTGCCCAGACCAAGATTGTGAAGAAACTCGGTGGCGGCGTACGTCTGGCGTTGGCCCAATATCGTGAATTGGCCGCGTTTGCCCAATTTGCATCCGATCTCGACGAAGCGACCCGTAAGCAGTTGCAGCGTGGTCAGCGCGTGATGGAACTGATGAAACAGAAACAGTATTCACCGTTGTCCGTGGCGGAAATGTCAGTCAGTCTCTATGCCGCTGAACATGGTTATCTGGATGATATATCACTCGACAAGATCGGCGCATTCGAAGGTGCGCTGCACAGCTTCATGAACAGTCAGAAAGCCGATCTCATGAAGAAGATCAACAGCGCCGGTGATTACAACGACGAGATTGCTGCCAGTCTGAAAAGCAGCATCGAAGAGTTCAAGAAGAACCACACGTGGTAATGATGTGCAGGATGCACGAATGCCGCGAGCGCAGGACGCGCAGGAGCGGCGGGTGAATAACAGAATAAATTAAGCTTAAGAGACATTAGATTAAATGGCAGGCTCAAAAGAAATCCGGACCAAGATCGCCAGCGTAAAAAACACGCAGAAGATCACCAAGGCCATGGAGATGGTGGCGGCCAGCAAGATGCGCAAGGCCCAGGAACGCATGCGTGCGGCCCGTCCCTATGCTGACAGGATACGCAATGTGATTATGCATCTGGGTTATGCCAACCCGGAATACAAGCATCCGTATCTGGTGCCACGCAAGGAAGTGAAACGTGTTGGTGTCATTATTGTTTCGACAGACCGTGGCTTGTGTGGTGGCCTGAATTCCAATCTGTTCCGGGAAGTATTGCGGCAGATCAAAGGCTGGGAAAAGGAAGGCAAGGAAATTGACATCTGTGTAATCGGTTCCAAGGCCTCCGGTTTTTTCAACCGTGTCGGTGGCCGCATCGTTGGCCAGGCCACCCATCTCGGTGATCAACCCGGCGTCAATGAATTGATAGGCACCATCATGATCATGCTGAAAGCCTATCAGGAAGGCAAAATTGATGAGCTGTATATGGTTGCCAACCGTTTTGTTAATTCCATGACGCAGAGCCCGCGGGTAGAAAAGCTGATCCCGGTCGAAAAGGGCGAAGACAAGGACTACAAATATCACTGGGATTACATTTATGAACCCGATTCCAAGGATGTGCTGGATCAATTATTGACACGGTATATCGAATCATTGGTGTATCAAGGCGTGGTTGAAAACATTGCCTGTGAACAGGCGGCCCGTATGGTGGCCATGAAGAGTGCTTCGGACAACGCCGGCAAACTGATTAGCGAACTGCAACTGGTGTACAACAAGGCGCGTCAGGCAGCAATTACGCAGGAACTGTCGGAAATTGTTGCCGGTGCAGCAGCGGTTTAAAGAATCAACTACGTTAAATACTTATCAGTAAATATTGTAAGAGGAACCAAACAATGAGTTCTGGACAAATCGTACAAATCATCGGCGCCGTGGTAGACGTAGAGTTTCCCGGTAACGCGATACCCAAGATTTATGACGCGCTGATCGTCAAGGGCGAAGGCATCAAGACCACACTGGAAGTGCAACAGCAGTTGGGTGACGGTGTCGTACGCACCATTGCGCTCGGTTCCACCGATGGACTGCAACGCGGACTGGTCGTGGACAATACCGGCGCACCGATTTCCGTGCCTGTGGGTGTGAAAACGCTCGGCCGCATCATGAACGTGCTTGGTGAAACCATCGATGAAAAAGGTCCGGTCGATACTACTGAAAGAATGTCCATACACCGTGAAGCACCGAAATTTACCGAACTCAGCCCGACCACCGAGTTGCTGGAAACGGGCATCAAGGTAATTGATTTGATTTGTCCGTTCGCCAAGGGCGGCAAGGTCGGCCTGTTCGGCGGTGCCGGCGTGGGCAAGACCGTGAACATGATGGAACTCATCCGTAACATTGCTATTGAGCACAGCGGTTATTCAGTATTTGCCGGTGTGGGTGAGCGTACCCGCGAAGGGAACGATTTCTATCATGAAATGAAAGATTCCAACGTGCTCGACAAGGTGTCACTCGTTTATGGTCAGATGAATGAACCGCCGGGTAACCGTTTGCGCGTGGGTTTGACCGGCCTGACGCTTGCGGAAAAATTCCGTGATGAAGGTCGTGATGTATTGTTCTTTGTCGACAACATCTACCGTTTCACACTGGCGGGTACAGAAGTGTCCGCACTGCTCGGCCGTATGCCGTCTGCTGTGGGTTATCAGCCGACGCTGGCTGAAGAAATGGGCAAGTTGCAGGAGCGCATTACCTCCACCAAGACCGGTTCCATTACGTCCATCCAGGCCGTATACGTCCCGGCGGACGACCTGACAGATCCGTCACCGGCCACCACCTTTGCTCATTTGGACGCAACCGTAGTGTTGTCCCGTCAGATTGCGGAGCTCGGTATTTATCCTGCGGTGGACCCGCTGGATTCCACCAGCCGTCAGCTTGACCCTCTGGTCGTGGGTCAGGAACATTATGAAACCGCGCGTGCTGTGCAGAATACCCTGCAGCGTTACAAGGAACTACGCGACATCATTGCCATTCTGGGCATGGATGAACTGTCAGAAGAAGACAAACTGGTCGTGGCCCGTGCCCGTAAAATCCAGCGCTTCCTCTCCCAGCCGTATTTCGTGGCCGAAGTGTTCACCGGCAGCCCGGGCAAATATGTGCCGCTCAAGGAAACCATCCGCGGTTTCCGGGAAATTGTCGAAGGCAAACATGATGCACTGCCGGAGCAGGCCTTTTATATGGTGGGCACCATTGATGATGCGGTTGAAAAGGCCAAGACGATCTAACCCGGAGCGATAGCACATATCATGGCAAGCACAATTCAGGTCGATATCGTCAGCGCCGAAAAGGAAATCTTTTCCGGTGAAGCGGAGATGGTTTTTGCGCCCGCCGCCATGGGCGAAGTGGGTATTGCACCAGGCCATACGCCACTGGTGACCCGTCTCGCTGCGGGTGAAGTCCGGGTCAAGAAAACGGGCGGCAGCGAAGAGGGGTTTTACGTATCCGGTGGCATGCTGGAAGTCCAGCCCAAAGTTGTCACCATACTGTCCGATACCGCGCTGCGTGCAGAAGATCTGGATGAGGCCGCCATTCTTAAAGCCAAGGAAGATGCAGAAAAAACCTTCCATGATCGTGATGCCAAGATCGATTATGCTGCCGCTCAGGCCGCCCTCGCCGAAACAGTGGCTCAGCTGCAAACCATTCAACGTTTGCGGAAACGCACCGGAAGAAGCTGACGGTTTCGATTTCCTCCCGTATATCGTGAAGCGTGAAGTATGAAGCGAGAAACGATTCACGGGATAAGTTTCACAGGTACACTCTTGATATTGCTTATGTCGGCATAAGTTATCAGTTACCATAATTATCATGAGTCTCTCCATCGTCATTCTTGCTGCCGGACAGGGCAAGCGCATGTATTCCCGCCTGCCGAAAGTCCTGCACCGGCTGGCCGGCAAGACCCTGCTGGAACATGTCCATAATTCCGCCAGTCTGCTCAAGCATCGGCAAATACTCGTGGTTTACGGGCATGGAGGCGAACAAGTCAAAAAAACCCATGCGGATTTGACTGTGGAATGGATATTACAAAAGGAGCAGTTGGGAACGGGACATGCTGTCCAGCAGGTGCTGTCCCATATTCCAGACAAGGATCGGGTCATGATTCTGTATGGCGACATTCCCATGATTACTGCTGATACCCTGAACAAGCTGACCCACGCCGCAACAGAATCCGGGTTCAGCCTGCTGACGTCCTACATTGATCAACCTGCAGGTTATGGGCGTATCGTGCGCAATAATATCGGTGATGTCGTGCGTATCGTCGAGGACAAGGATGTGAGCGATGATGAGCGCAACATCTGCGAAATCAATACCGGCATGATGGTGGTGGCGGCTGAACCCTTGAAACGCTGGGCCAAAGCACTGAAAAACAAGAATGCCCAGAAAGAATTCTATCTCACCGACATCATTGAGATGGCAGTGAATGAAGGTATTACCGTCAGCACGATCAATCCGGATTCCGCTGTTGAAATCCGTGGTATTAATGATCGGGCCCAGCTCGCCGAAATCGAACGCTATTATCAACTGATCCAGGCGCACCAGTTAATGCGCCGTGGCGTGACTATCATGGACCCATCGCGTTTTGATCTGCGCGGTGACATCGAAGTTGGGCAGGATGTGACGATCGATATCAATGTTTTGCTGGAAGGTCGCCTGAAGATCGGTAGTAATGTCAGTATTGGTACAAATGCCTGTATCAAGGATTCAATTATCAGTGATGATGTGGAAATCAGGCCCAATTGTATTATTGAAAATGCCATAATCGGCAAAGGTTGCCGCATTGGCCCGTTTGCCCGTATACGGCCCGGGACGGAACTGGATAATAACGTGCATATAGGTAATTTTGTGGAAGTCAAAAAATCCACAATAGGCAAGGGTTCCAAGGTCAATCATCTGAGTTACATCGGTGATACTGAAATCGGCAGTGATGTGAATGTCGGCGCCGGCACGATCACCTGCAACTATGATGGCGCCAATAAACATAAAACGATTATTGAGGATGATGTATTTATCGGTTCCGATACGCAGTTGATTGCACCGGTGCGTATTGGGGCCGGTGCCACGATTGCGGCGGGCACCACCATCAGCAAGGATGTGGAGAGCGGAGTTCTGGCCATCAGCCGGCCGGAACAGAAGACCGTCAAAAAATGGAAACGTCCGAAGAAGCATAAACACTGAAAAAATGTGAAGCGTTATTCGTGAAGCGTGAAGAGTAAAAAGTAAAATACCAACTAATTACGAGATACGCTTCACGAGATACGAGGTGCAAATTTGAAAATAGGTTACTTCCAATACCGGCCCATCTTCGGCAAGGTCCGGCATAATCTGAACAAGGTAGTGAACAGGCTCAGCGGGGTGAAGGCTGGGTTGATTGTATTGCCGGAGCTGGCGTTTACCGGTTATTACTTCCGAGATCGTGCAGAAGTGAAAACACTGGCCGAAGACCCGAAACACTCAGTCACAGTGGATGCACTGAAGACTCTGTGCAAGAAGCAGAAATTTCATATCGTCACCGGCTTCACTGAAAAATCTCGGGACAAATATTTCAACAGTGCCTTGTTGATCGGCCCGAAAGGTGTCGAACACACTTACCGCAAGTTACACTTGTTTAATGAAGAAACCCGCTGGTTTGACGATGGTGATATTCCATTGCAGATCAACCGGCTCCGGGATGTACAGATAGGCATGATGGTGTGTTTTGACTGGGCCTTCCCTGAGGTAACACGTGTCCTTGCATTGCAGGGGGCTGATATTATCTGCCATCCATCGAATCTGGTCCTGGGCTATTGTCAACAGACCATGCTTACCCGCTGTCTGGAAAACAAGGTCTATGCTATTACGACCAATCGCTATGGCTATGATAAACGTCCTCATGGCAACCTGCGTTTTACCGGCAGCAGCCAGATTGTTGCGCCAGGCGGTACTTTATTACACCGTGCTGTATCCCAGGCGGATGAATTGTATATTATGGATATTGATCCAAAACTCGCGCGCGACAAGAGCATTACCGCCCGCAATGATGTCCTGCGCGACCGGCGGCCTGAATATTATTCTGAATTGACGAAACGCAAAGGAAGATAATATGAATTTTGCAACCGCAGATTTATATGATGAGCATGGCGACAAACTGCAGGTCGCTTTGCCGATGTTCAATGACTACGGCGGCAAGTTGAAATTTCATGGGCAGATCGTGACGGTCAAGGTCCATGAAGATAATTCTTTGGTCCGTAGTGCCCTTGAAGAAGAGGGTACAGGCAAGGTGCTGGTGGTGGATGGCGGTGAATCCGTGCGTTGTGCACTCGTAGGAGACATGCTGGCGCAACTTGGTAAGGATAACGGCTGGGCGGGGATTATCGTATCCGGATGCATCCGTGATTCAGCCGTGATCATGACCATTGATATTGGTCTCAAGGCTATAGGCACCAACCCGCGCAAGAGTGTCAAGAAAGGTGCGGGTGATCGGGATGTGCCGGTGGCTTTCGCCGGCGTAACGTTTACCCCCGGTCATTATGTTTATGCGGACGAGGACGGAATTGTGATTTCTCCGGCAAAACTGATTTAGGTTGCGATAAATACCAATACAACCGGCTATACTGTTTTTCATCAAAATCATTCTGGAATGAGGATGGCAACCATGATCAGGCAATTATTATTCCTTGTGACTCTGGGTTCGCTGATAGTGTCGCAGCCACTACGGGCTGAATGCCAGCAGGATGAAACCAGCGGGGGCGAAATCCTTGGAACACTGGCAGGCGCTGCACTGGGCGGCCTGGTGGGTTCCCAGTTCGGTAGTGGCAGCGGGAATGCAGCCATGATTGGCGTCGGTGTACTGGCCGGTGGTTTCTTGGGTAATAAAGTCGGCAAAGCATTGTCTTGTCAGGAACAAGAGCAGCATTATGCAACTACACAAAGCGCACTTGAAACCCAGAAGACCGGTCAGAGTACAGGCTGGTCGAACCCGGACACCGGCAACTCAGGCGAAATAACACCTACACGAACGTATACTGCTGCAGATGGCACACCCTGCCGGGATTTTACCCAGACGATTTATGTGAATGGGGAATATGAAGAAATCAATGGCACGGCCTGCCGCCAGCCGGACGGGTCGTGGAAGCCGGTAGAAAGTTGAAAAAATTTTTGCAACATTAAACCCGCCTACGCGGGTTTTTCGTTTACAGGGGTATCGTTTTCTATTTAAAGGAAAATTCCATGAATCATAAAATTACATGTCACCTGTTTACAGTTCTGCTGGTTGTTCTGGCAATGCCGGCATCCGCCCATGACGACGACCCGTTGTTCAATGTGGTCAATCTGCAGGCCGAGGCAGAGCGGGAAATTCCCAACGATCAGATGATCGTCATAGTGGTTACTGAGCATGATGGCAAAGACCCTGCCTCAGTTGCAGCAAGCATTAACAAGGATATGGAATGGGCTTTGGGTATCGTCAAACAACATAACTATGTAGAGAGCCGGACCCGAAGTTACCAGACCTGGCCGGTTTATAATGACAAGCAGACCATTATTGGCTGGCGTGCCAGTCAGGAACTGGAACTGAAAAGCGGGAACATTGAAGGCTTGAGTGAACTCGCAGGCAAGCTGCAGGAGAAGCTGCAGGTACGCCAGATGAATTTCAGTCCGACCGATGCGACACGCAAGAAATATGAAAATGAACTAATTGAAGAAGCCATGGTGGCGTTCAAAGGGAGGGTGGATATTGTGAGTAAACACATGGACAATAAAAACCATCGCATTGTAAATATCAATATCAATACCGGTAGTTATTTTCCTCCTGTCATGTACGAGCGTGCCATGCTGAAATCTGCGGCCATGGATGCAGCGCCAGCACCAGCGGTGGATGCAGGCACATCAAAAATTACCGTTACAGTAAACGGTTCAGTGCAGTTTTTCTGATAAACGAGGTATAAACCATGTTATCAGCACGTAATCAATTCAAAGGCAAGATTAAGTCCGTCAAACTGGGGAATGTCATGGCTGAAGTGGTGATTTCTGCAGGAGGGCTCGAAATCGTCTCAGCCATTACCCGGGCTTCGGCCGAACAGATGAAGCTGAAGAAAGGCAATAGCGTAACTGCAGTGATCAAATCCACCGAAGTTTTGATTAGCAAATAACGTTCTCAAACCGGACAGTAAGCAGGCAAACAGCCTGCTGTTTGCTGGCGGGTTGAATCCGGTCAAACCGGGAATCCGTCACAAACTCCTGCAGTAAAGCCTTCATACAGCCAGATTTGGTGAAATGGTTAGCATAAATTGGCGTACTTCTCTCAATATAATTTATATATACCAGTTGATATAACCATGCAGGCAATTATGCAATATCAGGAACCTTACAGTCATTTTGAAGAGAGAAGAACCTATCCTCGGGTTGTGACCAAGTCTCCGGTTACGGTCTGTCATAATGGTGTTGCACTTAATGCGGAGATATATGATATCTCTGCTGATGGTGTGCAGATTCGCTGTGATCGTGAGACATTCCAGCGTATACATCCTACCGGAATGTTTATAAGAAAAAACAATGCACCTGTTGTTGATATTGATTTTGAAATAACAGTCAGCAATGCCCACTCAAAAATATCTGTGAAGTGTCTGATGTACTATTTTGTATTGATTCCAGGGGCAGGAGAACGTGATGTTGCATTCGGATTACGTTTTATCATGCCTGAAGACAATGTTATTCACAGCATTAATGCTTATATTGAGAATGCCATGACGCCGGAGGGGATTCTTGATTTTGTGACGACGTCTACGCCGCAGGCAGCCTCCAGAAAACCAGCTGAATTCCTTCCTGAACCACATCGGTTCGGAGAGCAGTTAATGGCGCATCTGGACGGAAGGCGGCTCGAGGGACAGGGTGAGAAAAATCACATGCCTGGTCAGGAGATAATTTTGCAGCAACTTGTGCAAACCATCGAGAATCTGGAAAAACGGCTGGCATTACTGGAAAATGCTATGAATACACTGAAAAAATAACTTTTCTGTAAAGTTTGTTGAAAATATTAACCTCCATTCCTATTATTCAGGGCAGGATAGCAGGATAAAGCAGAGAATCAGTCATAGCCTGAGACACATCAGGTTGTTTGAATTCAATCAGTAATAATAAACACAGTTTTTGTTCAACCCCGGTATAAAACATGGATGAAATTCTGAAAATACCGAGACAACGGGTTTATTCCGAACAGGTGCGGCTGCTGTTTCGCGGAGGCGTTCGCTCCGTTGTCATGAACTATGTGGCCATGATAATGATATTCATATTGTTGTATGGCCGTGTTACCACTTCTGAATTGATAATCGGGTTGGTCATCATATTCATGGTGACAACATTCAGGCTGGCGCACGTACTGCAGGGTGCTCCTTATTATAATTTCTTTGCCGATCCGGCAGCCAAATCCAGAGCATTTGTATTGGGTGTCGGCATCCAGGGGCTGACTTGGGGGGCATTTCTCGGATATTGCCATCCTCAGTTAACGATAGAATATGAAGCGATTACCTTCATGCTGGTCATTATCGCGATTGCAGTCTCGATGATTACTTTTTCTACCTCGAAACCGGCCTATTTTGTGTTTGTAAGCACAGTCGTACTGCCGCAACTGCTTACTCTCATGCTGGAAGGCGAGAGGCTGCAGATCCTGCTGGCTATATTCGTTGCTGCTGGCTGCATTATAATTTCTGTTGTTTATGTCTGGAACTATAACCGCATCTACAAGGCCATCGCTCTGCGCTTCGACCGCGCAGATCTCATGGATATATTACAGAAATACAACCGTGATCTTGAATCAAGCTATGAAAATCTGAAGAGACTGCAATATCAGTTGACCAACGCTTCGTTGACAGATGAACTGACGGGCATTGCGAATCGCAGACATTTTAACATGCACCTGGAAAAAGAATGGCGGAGGGCACAGAGAGGGCAGACCGAAATAAGTTGTCTCATGATCGATACAGATTATTTTAAAAAATATAATGATCACTATGGACACCAACAGGGAGATGAGTGTCTGAAAGCAATCACCCAGAAAATAAGAAATCATATGAAACGACCAGCCGATATGGCAGCACGTTATGGAGGCGAGGAATTCATCGTTTTGTTGCCGGACACCGTGCAGGACGTTGCATTGAAGATGGCGAATAAAATAAGAGAAGACATACTGTCGCTGTCGATCGCTCACGAGAAATCAGTTTTTGGAATCGTGACTGTCAGCATCGGCGCTGCGAGTGTTATCCCTGAACGCGACAGTCTGGCCGAGGAATTGATTAAATCAGCAGATCAAGCCCTTTATAAAGCCAAAGCTCAGGGTAGAAACTGTGTGGTTGCCGCCTGAAGCATCAGGCAAAAAACTGCCAGCTCTGTTTTGTGAAAATTCCAAATATCAGCCATTATCACTGCTATTTCGGGGGGTATGTTTTGATCAAAGCGTTTTCATAACTTCACTGGCAACAGCTACAGTAGTACTGATGTCATGCTCCGTGTGTGCGCTTGACACAAAGCCGGCTTCATACGCAGAAGGGGCAAGATATATTCCACGTTTCAGCATGCCATGAAAAAATTTATTGAAACGTTCCTTGTTACAGGCCATAACCTGATCAAAGGTAGTAATATTTTTCTCCAGACTGAAGAATAAACCAAACATGCCGCCGGACATATTGGTGGTGAAAGGAACAGAAGCATTGCCAGCCGCCACCTGCAATCCCTCTACCAGTTGTTTTGTTTTCCTGGTGAGTGTTTCAAAAAATCCAGGTTGAGACACAATCTGCAGGGTAGTGAGCCCGGCGGCCATGGCAACAGGGTTGCCGGATAATGTGCCGGCCTGATAAACCGGTCCGTCCGGCGCAAGGTGAGACATTATCTCTGCGCGTCCACCGAAGGCGCCGACCGGCATACCACCTCCGATGACTTTGCCCAGCACAGTAAGGTCGGGCTTGATGTGGTAGATTGCCTGTGCTCCGCCCAGTGCAACACGGAAACCGGACATGACCTCATCGAAGATCAGGAGCGACTGATATTGATCACAGGCTTTACGCAAGCCCTCAAGAAATTCCTGTGTGCCGGGCACACAGTTCATATTGCCGGCAACGGGTTCAACAATAATAGCCGCAATTTTTTCGCCAAGGGCTTTGAAAACCTGTTCTACCTGTTCAGGGCGATTGTAGGAAAGTGTAATTGTATGTTGGGCTAGATCAGCCGGTACGCCGGGAGAGGTTGGCACTCCGAGAGTTAATGCACCCGAGCCGGCTTTCACCAGCAATGAATCGGCATGGCCATGATAACAACCTTCGAATTTGATGATCTTGTCACGGCTGGTAAACCCGCGTGCGAGACGGATGGCGCTCATGGCGGCTTCGGTACCTGAACTGACCATGCGGACTTTCTGGATATTGGGCATTAATGTGCAGATCATTTCTGCCATGCGGGTTTCAATTTCCGTAGGGGCGCCGAAACTCAGGCCATTAGCGGCTGTTTCCTGCACCTGTTTTACAACGTCAGGATGCGCATGTCCCAGTATCAGAGGACCCCATGAGCCGACATAATCGATATATTCCTTGCCCGCAGTATCGTAAAGACAGGCACCTTTGCCGCTTTTGAAGAATACAGGCGTGCCGCCTACGGACTTGAAAGCGCGCACGGGTGAATTGACACCGCCCGGTATGTAGTGTTTTGCCAGTGAGAAAAGTGTATCGGTCATGGGTCTTTATAATTAATGGGTTTTAAAGAGACTGATATAGCTGTGTACGGCCTGCGCCGTATCGGCAACACCATAAATTCCGCTGATGACGGCCAGATAATCTGCGCCGGCCTCAACCAGAGCCCTGCCATTTTCGGGTGTTATCCCACCGATGGCAACTATGGGCAGGTTCAGCCGCTTCTTCGCTTCGTGTAAGAGTAGAAGCCCGGTTTTGACAGTACCGGTCTTGGTGCTTGTCGGAAAGAATGCTCCAAAAGCCACATAGGTTGCTCCTTGGCTGATTGCGTCAATCGCCGTTTCAAGGAGATTGTAACAGGACAGCCCGATGATCTTGTCCGGCCCCAGCATAATTCTTGCTTTTTTGCAGGATATATCTTCCTTGCCAAGGTGGACCCCGTCTGCATCCAGTTCCCGGGCAAGTTCGACATCATCATTGATGATGAACGGCACATGATATTGCTTGCACAGCGATTGCAATGTGCTGGCCTGACGGAATTTGTCCGGATCATTCCTGTTTTTATTCCGGTATTGCAACATGACGGCGCCTGACATCAGTGCAATCTCCGTTTTGGCAAGTAAACTCGTAAAATCCACTTGTTCACTATCGGTGATCACATACAGACCGCGATGGGGCATGGCAATCATACGGACACAATCTTATTTCGAATAAAAGCGGTTGGGATGTAATTGCCCTTTGCCCAGAGTAGTCCCGGATTTAAGTGCTTGCCATGTGAATTCCTGTGCTGCGGTCACAGCCTGATGCAGGGATTCACCCAATGCCAGTTTTGTGGCCAGTGCAGAGGATAAGGTGCAGCCAGAACCATGATAAACACCGGGTAGGCGTTCCCAACGGTAACGTAAGGGCGCTTCATGATTCAGATAGAGTGTATTGATAACCTGATCGGTATTTTCATCTGTGCCTGTAATCAATACGGCATGACAACCTTGTCGCAATAAAGCGTGACCAGCCAGATCCAGATCAATCTGGCCGCTCAACATACGGGCTTCCATGCCGTTTGGCGTTATGATGGTCGCTTTAGGCAGTAGTTTTGCGCAGAGTAATGTCCGCAGGTGAGTAGACATGATTTCATCACCTGTACCAGCGTTTATTACCGGATCGAGTACGACGGGTATATCCCCAAGCTCGGCCAGCACAGTATCTATTTCCATCAGGATATCTTCACTGGCGATTAATCCGATTTTGCAGGCGCCTACAGGCAAATCCTGTCGCAATAGTTTAATTTGTTCCCTGAAGTCTGCCGGCTGGACAGGGATGCTGCGTCTGAATTCAGATGTGTTCTGTGCCGTGAGACTGGTAATGACAGTAACGGCATGTCCTCCGTTTACTGCGACACTCTCGATATCGGCCTGTATGCCGGCGCCCCCGCTCGGGTCGTGCCCTGCCAGCACCAGTACTACAGGTTTGTTTCCAGTGTTCATCTGCATGGGGCAATATTCTACAATGCAGTGCAGTTAAAATAATAAATATCCATGAAGGAAACGCCGAATGAAACAGTACATGTGTGTGATTTGCGGTTTTGTATACGATGAGGCACAGGGCTGGCCGGAAGATGGAATTGCGGCTGGCACGCGCTGGGAGGATGTGCCGCCCAACTGGGTATGCCCGGAATGCGGCGCCAGAAAAGAAGATTTTGAAATGATCGAGATCTGATTTATCAGATTGGCCGCACAACGGCCAGAATCACAATGATGATCAGAAATATTACCGGAATTTCGTTGAACCACCGATACCACACATGTGAATGGTGATTACGGTCATGTTTGAAATCCAGCAAGAGCTTGCCACAGTAAATATGGTAAACAACAAGCAGTAATACACACAACAGTTTTGCATGCAGCCATAAGGTTCCCGCGTAAACAGCCCAGCCATTGGCGAGCAAAGTCCAGAAACCAAACACCAGAGTGAAGATCATCCCCGGCGTTGTAATTCCATAATATAGTTTCCGCTCCATAATTTTAAAACGATCCATGCTCGTCTGATCATCGCTCATGGCATGATAGACAAACAGTCTTGGCAGATAGAACAATCCTGCAAACCAGGTCACCATGAAAATAATATGCAAAGCTTTCGCCCACAGCATGACCCTGATCCGTGTTCAGTGGTTGGCCAGCAGACGCGGTTCACCGGCGCTATATTGCACCAGTATTGCGGAAATTGTATTACGCAATTCCAGCATGTCCATCTCACCAATTTTGTGTTGTATGATCCTGCCATCGGGGCTTATCAGAAATGAGGTGGGCGTCAACAGCACATTATCAAACACTTTTGCAATTGTGCCGTCGATATCCAGTGCGATGGGATAGGGCACCTGACGGCGCTTGACCAGTTCCAGCACCTGATTCGGGGGATCGTAGGCCATGGCCACGCCAATAATTTCAAAACCCCTGTGAGAGAATTCTTCGTAGAGCTCGATCAGGTGGGGCATTTCCTTGATACAACCGGGGCAGGTGGTTGCCCAGAACGTGACAAGAACCGGTTTACCTTTTAAATCCTGTGTACTGATCTGGCGTCCGTCAATTATTCTGAAGGTTGTATCGGGAGCATGACTGAGGCCACCTGAAGACAGCCACAGCCAACCCACGGCGAGAGCAACCACGAGAATAAAGAGTCCTGACAGACGATCTTTCCGGGTCATGACCTTTCCGGTGTGTCGTGGTTATGATTTTCCTGTTCAGGGTTATCCTGCGGCACACGCACTGTTTTCACTGATGGTTGGTATTGACCCTTGAATACTTCACGTATGTAAATGAATGCCCGCTGGATGCCTTGCCAAAGTCTCGGGATAGCCCAAATCATGACCAATATGATCAAGATGATCAACAGCAGAAATATCCACGGGTGATACAGGGCTGTCCACAACCCGGCAACGACGGCCACATCTTCCGTAACTGAGGCTGCCCAATTACTGAAGGGCTCTGGACTGGTATTGATCAATAGCCGTGTGCCAGTTTTGGTGACATGGGTTCCGGCTGCCAGTGCACCACCTACCAGAAACGCTGCCAGTTCAACTGCCGCACTGGTATCCCCGACCGCTCCCATGGCCAGCACTGCTCCCGCCGGTATGCGGATAAACGTGTGCATGGTATCCCATAGGCTGTCGACCCCAGGGGTCTTGTCAGCAAAAAATTGCAGGCAATACATGGTTCCGGCAGCGAACATCACCAGCGGATCAGTTACTACTTCGAGACCCGGGGGCAGAATGATATGACCGGTGGAGCCGAGATAGCCGAGCATGAAAACAGCTGCATACAGGTTTATGCCACTGGCCCAGGCGACCCCCATGGTGAGGGCAATGATTTGAACTGTATCCATGGATCTACTCAGTTTATCAGGAATGCATCATGAGAGAGTTTTTAGTGGCTATTGTTCCATGCAGCCCGGCCTGAAAAGTTTTGGCAAGTAATTATTTTTTCAGGCATTTTTGTGTGCGTTGCACAATGGTTTTATGGGATAATTTCCTTGACACACCCGGCAGTGCTGGGTAATCTCAAAACCGAAATCCCTGCCACTGGCCGGGATTTCACCTTAATAATAACAACTATAAAATTCTTTTCATTGAAAGCGGCTTCGGCCGCTTTTATTTTATCTGTATGAATATAGTGTATACCGCTTGTGTCGGAAACACATAAGCGGTGAGTTGAACAGGATGTACTGTAGGCTGCGGACTCAGGAGCTATGGCGATGCAAGAGCCAAAGCCGGGGAGTGGCGCATCAGGATGTTCATATAGAACTCATACTCTCTCGCTGTGGTTATCGAGTATCATGCCAAGTCCACAAACACCCCTGATTATGGCTCTATCATGATTAAAGTTGGAATTATTGGCGCAACGGGTTATACCGGTTCCGAATTATTGCGCCTCCTGGTCAGGCATCCGCAAGCACAGATTGAAGCCGTTACTTCGCGCACGGAACAGGGAAAAGCGGTAGCCGATCTGTTTCCTCACTTACGTGGATACATCGATCTGGATTTTACGGATCCTGGCAGAGCACCTTTGCAGGGTTGTGATGTGGTTTTTTTCGCTACGCCGAATGGTACGGCGATGAAGGAAGCCGGATCATTGCTGGCGAAGGGAATCAAAATCATCGATCTCTCTGCGGACTTCCGGTTGCGTGATGCGACTGCCTGGTCTAAATGGTATGGTGAAACACATGTCGCCCCGGAATTGCTGCAGCAAGCGGTTTATGGTTTACCTGAACTTAACCGGGAGTCTATCCAGAAAACGTCACTCGTTGCCAATCCCGGGTGCTATCCGACGTCTATTATTCTTGCACTATTACCAGTGCTTGAAGCGGGTTGTATTGACCCCGGGTCCATAATTGCGGATGCCAAATCCGGTGTCAGCGGAGCAGGGCGTAAGGCGAGCATCACTCATCTTTACAGTGAGGCCAGTGAATCATTCAAGGCATACGGGGCCAGTGGACATCGTCATTATCCGGAAATTTCGCAGGTGCTGGGCAATATTGCAAAAGCTCCGGTAGGATTGACATTCGTTCCTCATCTTGTCCCGATGATCCGGGGGATTCACGCCACAGTCTATGTCAGACTGAAAGATCCAACTTTTGATTTGCAGGGGTTGTATACAAAACGTTATAGGGCTGAACCGTTCGTCGATGTCATGCCGGAAGGCGCGCACCCTGATACCCGTACTGTGCGCGGCAATAATATGTGCCGTATTGCTCTACATAAACCGGCCACAGGTGATACAGCGGTGATTTTGTCGGTGATAGATAATCTGGTCAAAGGGGCGGCCGGACAGGCAATACAGAACATGAATCTGATGATAGGTTTTCCGGAAACGGCAGGGCTTGATTTTGCGGCATTGGCGCCGTGAACCGTCATCTGATTCAAGGATTAGAAACGTGACAGTCTGAAAACCTTCGATGGCTCACCTGATTATCAAGCATCATAGACCCTATCAGATTGTTGCGGGAGCTATTGCGCTGACATTGCTTATTTCTACCAGCTTCTGGTTGTTGTTGGATGAAAGTCACTGGGCATTGATTAAATCACGCATCAGTTTGGGGCAGGAGAGTAAACGGTTATGGACCGAGAACCGCAACCTGATGGAAGAAAACCGCCAGTTGCGTGAACAGGTTGTCATGCTGGAGCGGACTACGCAGATCGACAGTCAGGCTGCGGCTGAATTTCATGAGGAAATGAAACAGTTGCAGAATGAAATTTATAATCTGCGCGGTGAACTGGATTTTTATCAGGCTATAATGGCGTCCACCGGATCAACCCAGGGCCTGAGTATACAAGGCATGCGGGTGGAGCGGTTGCCACAGAACGACAACTATCGCTTTAAATTGATATTAACCCATGTCGGGAAAAGTGATAAGGTTGCCGAAGGCACGGTTGAGATTGTCCTTGAAGGACTGCAGGATGGCGTGGCCAGGTCGTTGACGATGGCGGAATTGGGTATAAATCCGGTCGTGGATATGTCTTTTAACTTCAAGAATTTTAAACGAATTGAGGGTAATATGATGTTGCCTGGAGGATTCAGCCCGCACCGGGTCGTGATCAGGCTGCAACCGAAAGATATGAATTTGTCCAAGATTAAAAGAATTTTTGACTGGTCAGAAGTGCTGGGCTAGTGACGGAGGCGAAAAATGTGGGGTAAAAAACGCAAGCAAAAAACCTCCCGGATCGATACTTTGATTGGTCAGCATACCGAAGTAACCGGCGACGTGAAATTCACAGGAGGATTACATGTGGATGGCACCATAAAAGGCAATGTGTATGCTGAAAATGACGGCCGCTCCCTGCTGTCACTGAGTGAGCAGGGGACGGTGGAAGGCGAAGTCAATGTCCCGTATGTGGTTATAAACGGCGTGGTAATCGGTGACGTGCATGGCAGTGAACATGTTGAACTGCAGGCCAAGGCCAGGGTCACAGGTAATGTATACTATAATTTGATTGAAATGGCGATAGGTGCCGAGGTGAACGGCAAGCTCGTACATTTCCCTGCCGGCGATGACGTTCCGTTTCCGTTGAGCCAGGACAAACCACTGGAAGCGGATTGATTTTTTTACGGGTAAAAGACACTAATGAATACTGCTGAAAATCTGATTGAGAGTCCCTTGATATTTACATCCTCTGCGGCGGCAAAGGTACGTGAGTTGATCAGCGATGAAGGCAATCCCTCCCTCATGTTGCGTGTTTTTATCACCGGGGGGGGGTGTTCCGGCTTTCAGTATGGATTCACTTTTGATGAAAATATCACGGACGGTGACACTGTTGTGGAAAATGATGGGGTCAAATTGCTGATTGATCCAATGAGCTTCCAGTATCTGACTGGCGCGGAAATCGATTATACCGAAGGTCTGGAAGGCGCCCAGTTTGTCATTCGCAATCCGAATGCCACCACGACCTGTGGTTGTGGTTCTTCATTCTCGGTTTAACGAATATATCCTTCAGGTTTTATTTGCCTATTGTTGCAGGCAACTTGCTATGAGTGATGCCTATTCAATTATTGACAGTCCTGGCCGTGGCCGTGGTGTGATCACCAACCGTGTCTACAAGGCAGGTGAGTTCGTAATGAATTTTACCGGCCGCAAAACGCATATCAGTGAAATCACCGATTTCACACATTTCCTGCAAATTGCGCCTGAGTTTTTTATCAGTCCGAGCGGGAACGCTGATGATTATGTCAACCACAGCTGTGACCCCAACTGTGCCTTGTATTTCGAGAATGACGGTCTGGTGCTGAAAGCGATTCATAATATTCCTGTGGGCGAGGAATTGTCGTTTGACTATGGCACGATCATGTTCAGTGAACCAACCGCATTTGAATGTGCCTGTGGCACTGCAAAGTGTCGTGGACACATCGGAAACTTCGATACTTTGCCCCAGGCTTTACAGGATCAGTACACCAGCAGAAATATGGTGCCGATGTTAAGTCGTTACACGCTGCAACAGATTCGGGCCGTAAGCCCGCGCTAATTCAACCTCCTTTTGCCGCCATATACACTGCGCCCAGTATTTGTGACGCAGTCGCGCCAGTAACGGATGGCTGGCTTGTGGCAATGCCCTCTATCCTGCATTTTGCAAGCCATGCAAATGTTATTGCTTCGACCGCATCCGGACTTACGCCAAATTCCTGCGAGGATTTAATCGTGTGCATTGGCAGCCGTTTGCTTAATCCATCCATTAGCACCGGATTGTGCGCACCGCCCCCACATACGATCAACAAATTCGTTTTAGCTGCATATTTTTCAATGGCTGTTGCAATCGACGTTGCTGTCAGTTCAACCAGCGTGGCCTGAACATCCTCAGGTTTCAGTTTATGTTTGAATGATTCAAGTTTGTTCATGAGCCAGTCCAGATTGAAATAATCCCTGCCGGTACTCTTTGGGGGCGCAAGCTTAAAATAATCGTCATCCATCAGATGTTTCAGTAATTCCGGTTGAGATTTACCGGAAGCGGCCCATTTCCCGTCTTTGTCCATATCCAGCTGTAAATGGCTGCCTATCCAGCCATCCAGCAGAACGTTGCCCGGGCCCGTATCAAATCCAGTCACACTGCTCGTTTTGTCATTTTCAGACGGAAGACAGGTTATATTTGACATACCGCCGATATTCAGTACAACGCAGGGTGATGAATGTTGCCGGAAGGCATAGGTATGGAATATCGGCGCCAGTGGTGCTCCTTGTCCACCGGCTGCCATGTCCATGCGCCTGAAATCAGCTACAACATTGATACCTGTCAAATGAGCGATCAGATTCGGGTCGCCAATCTGCAGGCTGGTTGGACAGGGGGCTTCAGGGCGATGCAATACAGTTTGGCCATGACAACCAATCGCCTGAATATCTTCGGGCCTAGTGTTTGTTTTTTTAAGGATATTCTGCACAGCTTCGGCAAAAAGTCTGCCAAGTATGATATCCAGACGTGTAATACTCGCAATATTGCTCTCGCTGTTTACAGAGAACAGTTCATGTTGAATGGATGGTGAAATGGGGAGTTGAGAGTAATGTATAACATTGAATTTTGTTCCAGAAAAGTTCACAAGCGCAGCATCAATTGCATCCATGCTGGTGCCGGAAATCAGGCCGATGTAATACACGATTGAATCTGAATAACCGTGTTGCCGGCTCGATAATGTATTCAGCGTAGCAGCTGATTACCCTGTGCCGCTGTCTGGAAGGCTTTCCCGGCAATCACATTATCCAGTTGAACCAGCACGGGCGCAGTTGCCTGTTTAAAGTCATTCATGATTTCCTTGGAGATGCCCATGGCTTTTGGCAGTTCTACAGTAAGTGGATTGTGGTGTATATCATTGATGCGGAATTCATAATGCAAATGTGGGCCGGTGGCGAGTCCTGTCATACCGACATAACCTATGGTCTGACCCTGTTTGACGCGTTGGCCGGAACTGATGCCTTTGGCAAATTTCGACATATGGCCATACAGAGTACTGTATTTTTCTCCATGTCTCAGGATGACCACCTTGCCGTAACCACCTTTGTAACCTGCGAGGGCCACAATTCCGTCCCCGGTTGCCTTGATGGGTGTGCCGGTGGGCGCGGCATAATCCACGCCACGATGGGCACGGATGGTATTGAGAACGGGGTGACGGCGTCCAAGTGAAAAGCCGGAGCTGATGCGTGTAAAATTGACGGGAGTACGCAAGAAGGCCTTGCGCATGCTGTAACCGTCTTCGTTGTAATAGTCAGTGTATCCATCGCTATGGGTATAGCGTACAGCGCGGAAAGATTTGTCCTGATTTACGAATTCGGCTGCAAGAATGGCGCCGTCCTGTACTTTTACACCATCCTTGAATTTTTCTTCATACAACACATAAAAACGATCGCCTTCGTGTATATCCAGAGCAAAATCAATGTCCCAGCCAAACAGATCCACCAGTTGCATGGTCAAATTGTCAGACAGTCCAGCGCGTTGTGCGGTGAGAAACAGGGAATGCGAAATGATCCCAGAGGTACTGGTCAGCCGTGTTTCAAGTTCTTTGGTGACGGTTTCTGCGGAATATCCTGTATCGACTTTGGTGATATGTAATGTATCGGTGAGGTTAATGTCATACTGCAACCCGGTCAATTTGCCGTCTTCCAGCTGAAAGCGCATTTCATGACTGGGTGTGAGGCGTTTGAGAATTTCGACATCACGTCCAAGTGACATTATGTCATGCAAAATCTGTGGACTGATATGCAGACGATCAAAAATCAGTGAGAGACTGTCGCCGGATTTTACTTCCAGGGAATCCCAGCTTGAAGGGATAACCTGTTCAACCATGTTCTGATCGACCAGTGTGTCACTATCGTCCTGGATTATGTTTGATTGGGGCAGGTAGACAGTATTCTGATCAACGATCGTATATTGAGATTCAGCTACAGGTGTTTGTTCATGAAGAGTAACAGTAGAATAATCATCGAGTGTGGGTAGCGTGGTAGAGTAAAGTTCGGATTCGAGAGATTGGTAAGAATAACTTCCATCATGTGAACGCATACCGAGGATCAGGCCGGTGGTAACACAAAGTGCGAGCGCAAGTATCCGGCTACGTCCACGATTCCCCAACAGCGAAGAGTCATGAACCTCACGAATCACAGGCTTATAGTCTTTTGTTATGTAGACTTCGTAAGTCACGGTGAACTCTCGAAAATTTGCAATACGATAGCCTGTGACTATAGTATCGTCAAATACTGTCTTGAGCCCTTGGTTTTACGGCAGCTACATAATCTGGAATTAATCTAAATTCTGAAGCCAAATACTATTCGCATGACCACAATTACTGTAGCGCTGGAACACATCTTGCGTGGTGCCGATGAAGTTCTGCTGGAGTCTGAATTAAAGCAGAAACTGCAGCTTGCAAGGCCTCTCCGTATCAAGGCCGGCTTTGATCCAACAGCACCGGACCTGCATCTGGGGCATACCGTCCTTATTAATAAAATGCGCCAGTTTCAGGATTTGGGGCATGAGGTAATATTCCTGATTGGTGATTTCACCGGCATGATTGGTGACCCCAGTGGCAAGAGTGCTACCCGGCCACCGCTGACTGAAGCAGAGGTGAAGTCCAATGCGGAAACGTACAAAGAGCAAATCTTCAAAATTCTGGACCCAGACAAAACCCGTATCGAATTCAATTCCAGCTGGATGTGCAAGATGGATGCGGCAGGCCTCATCAAACTGGCAGCCAAGCACACTGTGGCCCGCATGCTGGAACGGGATGATTTTCACAAGCGCTATACCGGCAACCAGCCTATCGCAGTCCATGAATTTCTCTATCCATTGGTACAGGGTTATGACTCCGTAGCCCTCAAAACCGATGTCGAACTGGGCGGTACGGATCAGAAATTCAATCTACTGGTGGGGCGCCAGCTGCAAGAGGCTTACGGCCAGCCACCTCAGGTCGTGCTGATGATGCCGATACTCGAGGGTTACCGGTCAGGGTCAGAAAAAATGTCAAAATCATTGGACAACTATATCGGCATTACTGAGGCTCCAGGTGAGATGTTCGGCAAGATTATGAGTCTCGATGACGAAAAGATGTGGCGCTATTACGAACTGCTGAGTTTCCGGCCCGTGCAGGAGATCAATGCGCTTAAGGCCGGCGTCAAGAATGGCGCCAATCCAAGGGACAGCAAAATCGAGTTGGCCATGGAAATCATAGCCCGTTTTCATAGTTCCACAGCAGCCACCAGAGCCCGGGATGACTTTATCGCTCGGTTCCAGAAGGGTGAATTGCCCAAAGACATTGAAGAGCGCGAGATTCTTACCGCCGGGGCCAGCATGAGTATCTCCGCAGTTTTAAAGGAGTCTACACTGACCGCCAGCACCTCAGAGGCACGTCGCATGATTAGCCAGGGGGCTGTCCGTATTAATGGTGAACGGCTGGATGATGTTGACCTGAAGCTTGCGCCCGGTACGGTGGCGGTCATTCAGGTGGGCAAACGCAAGGCGGCGCGCATCCACCTGAAGTGATCGATAGCGATGGCCCGCCCGGTTTGATCATATGCTGATTAGGCCTGATTTTTCAGTGAGTTATAGTGTTGTAAAATAATTGTAAAGTTCAGTTGACCAACCCCTTTCGAAGTGTATAATGCCGCGTTCTCGATGGGGGTATCCCTCCATTCCGTTCTTTAAAAATTCCTGATTAAGAAATTTGTGTGGGCGCTTGCGTCGATGACTGGTTTCACCAGAAATTTTCGATGGAAGCAAACACAGCTAAACGTCAATTTGCGACTATCGAGTCAAGATTTGCAGCCTTAAGCTGCTATCAAACTTAAACTGAAGAGTTTGATCCTGGCTCAGATTGAACGCTGGCGGCATGCCTAACA
>CAYZJI010000012.1:0-76520 GCA_964479045.1 uncultured Enterobacteriaceae bacterium | reverse complement strand
TGTCCGATCCGCGCGTGATTGAAGTGCCGAAACCGATCTGGTGGTTGATCCTGCATGGCATTATCCTGCGCACAAGGCCCAAACGGTCGGCCCATGCCTATCAGAAAGTGTGGACGGAACAGGGTTCTCCCCTGCTTTCCATTTCCCGCAAAATTACCGAAGGCATACAACATGACCTGGACACGCGTCTGCCGGAGCGGATCAAGGTTGAACTCGCGATGCGTTATGGAAATCCATCGATCCAGTCCGGGCTGGAAAAATTACAGGCTGCAGGCGCACAGCGCGTACTGGTATTGCCGCTCTATCCGCAGTATTCAGCAACAACTACAGCCTCTACCTTCGATGCGGTAGCTGGCACTTTAAAAAGATGGCGCTGGCTGCCGGAACTCAGAATGATCAATCACTATCATGATGATCCGGGTTATATCAAGGCACTGGCGGAGAGTATCCGTGCACACTGGCAGCAACATGGCCGTTCGGAAAAATTACTGTTCTCGTTTCATGGCATACCGAAACATTATTTTCTGGCTGGCGATCCCTATCATTGCGAGTGCCACAAAACCGCGCGTCTGATAGCTGAGGTTTTGCAACTGAATGAGGATCAATGGCAAGTGTCGTTCCAGTCGCGCTTCGGCCCCCGCGAATGGCTCAAACCCTATACCGATCACATGCTGAAGGATCTCGCGAAAAAAGGCATTAAATCCGTGGATGTAATCTGTCCGGGGTTTCCTGCAGATTGTCTGGAAACCCTCGAAGAGATCAATATTCAATACCGCACCCTGTTTCTTGAAAACGGGGGAGAAAAATTCAGTTACATTCCGGCATTGAATGATGCAGCTACGCATGTATCCGCACTCACCGATCTGGTTTTGAAACATCTCCAGGGCTGGCCAGAGACAACACCGGCATGGGACAAAAATAAACTGATGGAAGAAGCGGGCGTCAGGAATCAACGTGCCTCAAGCCTGCGGGATAATCAATATAAAAAATAATCAGGCTGATTTTCTGCGTTTCTTGCGTTTACGCTTATGGCTGCTTTTATCCTCATACATGTTTTCATCCGCACGTTGCATCACATCGTTAAGGGTATTTTTGATATAGGCGCCAGCCTTCAGTTGTGCCACGTCAGTGTTGACTTGGCCCGTACTGCGTACAGCCCAACCGATGGACGCTGATATGCATTCATTGCGTAAATGCGTGCGGACACGGTTAACAAGTTCTTGCGTGAGGTCATCGCGTGCTTCCACGATCAGCAAGGCAAATTCATCTCCACCGAGTCTTGCCACGATATCAAATGGACGCACCACAGTGCGGAGACATTCTGCGGTATGCTGGATAAGGACATCACCCTCGGCATGACCTTTACTGTCATTGATGTCCTTGAGATCATCCAGATCAATGATCACAATGGAGGCCGGGCTGTTGTAACGCTGGCAGCGTTCTTCCTCGATTGACAGATGATTTTCCCAACCACGACGGTTATAGATGCCGGTAAGTTCATCAATTTGTGATTTTCTCTGTTCCCGGCGTAATTCTACGAAAATGCTCTTTTCCAGATGCTCCATGTTGATCATGGTGGACAATAGCCGCGCCTGCAGGAACAGAAAGTCCCTCTCCTTTAGTGTATTGATCGCGTCCGGTTGTGGTTCGGGATCAATAGCACACAAGGTGCCATACAGACTGCCATCCGCATTGGTCAGGGGCAAACCGATATAGGCGGCAATGGGGAGTAACTGACCAATAGGCGCTTCGGCGTAGACAGGGATGTCTTTTGAGTGTGGTGCGATGTTGGGGCCGAGACCGCGGGTCATGCGATAACAGAAACTGTCTGACCAGCGAAACACGGCGCCGGCCTTGATGTTATAGTGATGATCATCGGCAACGAGTACGGTCCAGTCTTCGTCGTCCGTTTTAGTGACCATCCATAAACCAAAACCATAACGCTGGTGCAACAATTCAAGAATAGCCCGTGCGGCATCGCGAAAATCGCGATACGGATAAAACAGTTCCAGTGCCCCGTATGAATTATTATTCACCAGACTGCCTGCTTTGAATGTTACACCTGATTATTTGATACAAACGGCAGGCTTGCTCACTCCCCCCACAGAGTCATGAACACATGCCTTTCAAATCCTGCAAAGCGGTGTTCATATAAATAAACACCTTGCCATGTGCCCAGCGCAAAACGGCCCCCACTGACAGGTAAGGTTAGACTGCTGCCGGTCAAAATGCTACGTAGATGGGCGGGCATGTCATCGGCACCTTCCAAATCGTGCTGCCACGCCGCATCACCGTCTGGAGCAACGCGTTGTAAGAACCGTTCCAGATCCTGCCTTACCACCGGATCGGCGTTTTCACAAAGGATCAATGAGGCACTGGTATGCTGAATGAATACATTACAAATGCCCTGCTGCAGGCCGGAACGTTTCAACAGATCGTTAAGTCTTCCTGTGATGTCCATCGTACCGCGGCCGGAAGTTTTAACAACCAAGGTTTCCTGAAAGATCATAGAGCTTATGCGGAAGATGATTATTGATATTTTAAACGGTTGATGATCAACGCAAAAAACGTTTCGCTGTTACGGAACAACCAGCCGAGGTGTGTACTGCAGGTATTGCAAAACACCAGCTGCCAACTGTAGCCACTGAACCAGGTATGATCGTATGTCGCAGGACCGAGTGCCTGACATCCAGGCGCGTTCCGGAAACATCCAAAGGTAAATTCAAATCCGGCCGGATTGCGGCAGGTATGTTCATGCTGCTGGTTCACACTGATCCTGTCTGCAGGTGTGGTGATGATGTGACCACAGGCACGGCAACGGATGGGGTGAATAATTTCCTGTTCGGTATTATTACGGGCGTCACTGACAACCTTCTGCTCCAATGTCGTATCAAAAAACTGCAGCGTGAATGTCGCGATGGTCATAATGCCGGATTACAGCAACATTTTGATTCCAACCAGCGCCAGTATCACCGCGAAAATTTTCCTCAGTACCGCAACCGGCACGGTATGTGTCAACCAGGCGCCGAGTGGTGCAAATACGATGCTGGCAATCATGATGGGAAGGGCCGCCACCCAGTAGACATACCCGGTACTGCCGGCAGGCAGGCCCGGATGATTGAAACCGGTAATCATCATGGCTACGGCACCGGCGGCAGCAATGGGCAACCCGCATGCGGAAGAGGTGGCGACCGCATTACGCAGATGCACGTTACACCACAACAGGAATGGCACAGTCAGTGTACCGCCGCCGATTCCGAGCAGGCTTGAAACCGTACCTATCGCAAGACCACTCATGCCCATTCCTGCCCTGCCGGGTAAAACCCGCTGTCCAGCCGGTTTGAGGCCGCTGCCGATCTGGATGGCCACCAATATCTCAAAAATACCGAAAATGACCCGCAGGGTATTGCTCTGTAACAGGTGTGCACTGAGTGCGCCAAGCACAGCGCCCAGAATAATCCCGGGCCCCATCGCCATCACCACCGGCCATAACACCGCACGATGGCGGTGATGGGCCCAGGTGGCTGAAACCGAAGTGATGACGATGGTAGCCAGTGAAGTGGCAACAGCTGTCTGCATGAGTATATCGGCGGTCACTCCCTGATAGATAAACAGAAACAGGAGGGCGGGCACTATCACTATTCCCCCGCCCAGACCCAATAATCCGCCTATCACGCCAGCTATCGCTCCCAGCAAGAGATAGGTAAGCAGGACAGGAGCAGATATACTTATCATGACCGGGACATTTTGCTAAAGTGATGTTTTGATGAGTATAACCACTTTATGACCCGGACAGTTATCAGGGTCATCATACAATAAACATTTCCACAGGAGGCGGCCCGGCCGTAACGGCTATCTACCGTTTCATTTCGTCAGTATCTGCAGTCTGCGTGAAACGCTGCTTCCGACCGGCGTTTTTATCAGCCTTTTTTCTTTTTCAGTTTTCGGGTGCTGTTTATGCCGATTCACTGGAACTGCAACGCGAACAATATCAGGATGCAAAAAAAGCCCTGCGCAAGGGGGATCTGAAAGCGTTTACCGTTTTAAGCGAAGAGGTACGGGGCTATCCTTTATATCCCTATCTGATCTACAACTACCTGCAGCCTCGAATCAAGACGGCAGATAATGCAGAAGTTATAGAATTTCTCAAAGACTACAATGATTTTCCACTGGCCAATGAATTACGTACCGGTTGGTTGAAACATTTGGCCCGTACCAATCAGTGGGAAGCATATTTTGATAATTACGTACCACAGGATGATACTGTCCTGCAATGCAATCAGCTGATTGCGCGCATCAATACCGGCAATCGTACGCTGCTGCTCGAAGACATCCGTTCCGTCTGGCTCTCAGGCTCTTCTCTGCCGCCTGACTGCGATGCGCCGTTCAAGATTCTTGCCCAGAGTGAACTGATGACCAATGAACTGATCTGGCAACGGCTGGAGCTCGCGATGGGCAAAAACAATACTGGACTTGCCTCGCACTTAAGCAAGCAGCTGGATGGTTATTATCGTGAATGGGCTGATAAATGGATCGCTGTGCATAACAACCCGGACAGCTCGACGCGGGATCCTCATTTTGAAGATACCGAAATTGCCCGCCAGATTCTCAGACATGGCGTGCAGCGTCTGGCCACCCAGAATCTCAACAAAGCGATTGAACGCTGGGACGGCCTGCAAACAAATTATCAGTTTACACCGGGGGAACGCGGCGAAATCGATCGCCTGCTCGCCATTAAAGCCGCCAAAACCGGGCATCCGCGTGCCGAAGAATTATTGGACCGCGTTGAACCCTTTCATATTAATGATGAACTGTTTCACTGGCGCCTGATCACTGCGCTGGACAATCTTGACTGGGAAAAGTTAAGAAAATGGACTGAGGGGGTGCCAGCGCATGAAGACCTGAAGTATCGCTGGTTCTACTGGCACGCGCGCGCACTGGAACAGACTGGGGACCCTGATAAAGCTGCTCGCATTTATACCTCTATCGCCAATAAACGTGACTATTACGGTTTTCTCGCTGCGGATCAGCTGGGTATTGGTTACAGCATGGAACACAAACCGCTGCCCGATTTGCCGGATGAAAAAGCCAAAATCCGCAGCATGCCCGGCATCCAGCGTGCCAATGAACTGCGTGTCATCGGTGAACGGCAACAGGCACGAAAAGAATGGAACCATGCCCTGATGCAAATGACCAGCTTCCAGAAGGAAATTGCTGCGCGTCTGGCTGCAGACTGGAACTGGCACGACGTGGCAATCGTCAGCCTCGGTTCTGCGCATTCCTATGATGATCTGGAAGTGCGTTTCCCGCTGCCCTATGAAAATCTCATCAGTGACAATGCCAGCCGCAAGAACCTCGATCCGGGCTGGGTCTATGCTCTGGTACGCTCTGAAAGCGCTTTCATTGAAGACGCCAAATCACCGGCCGGTGCGCTGGGACTTATGCAGGTCATGCCACAGACCGGCAAGGAAACTGCAAAACGCATGGGCTTGAAAAATTTCCAGGTGGCGCACCTGCTGGAAGCCGAAAAAAATGTCCCTATCGGCAGCGCTTATCTCAAGATGATGCTGGACAGTTTCGATGGCAACATGATTCTCGCCACCGCGGCCTACAACGCCGGTCCGGGACGTGTGAAGTCGTGGCTGCCACGCAATGGCTGTGCGGAACCGGATGTATGGGTCGAAAAGATTCCCTTTGATGAAACCCGCACCTACGTCCGGCGTGTGATGTTTTTCGCAAGCATCTATGACTGGCGACTGCGGCGTGAGGTCATGCCGCTGCAACAACGCATGGCTACTGTAACTGCACCTGCGGATGCCACGATTGCAGGACTGAGTTGCGGCGGGCAGACCGTTTCCTACAATTAACTCATGTTAATCAGAAGAATCTGCATACTCGGCGGCACCGGTTTTGTGGGCCGGACACTGGCCAACCGGCTGGCACAGGATGGTTTGCGTTTGCGTGTGTTGACCCACAATCGTGAGCAGCACAAGGACAACCTGATCCTGCTGCCTGGACTGGACCTGGTGGAAGCCGATGTGCACGATGTACAGCAACTGAAGCGACAGTTTGCCGGATGTGATGCAGTGATTAATCTTGTTGGTATCCTGAATGAACGCGGCAGAAAGGGTGCCGGTTTTCGTCATGCCCATGTCGAACTCACCCGGAAGGTGATTGAGGCCTGCCGGGAGAATCACATTACCCGCCTGCTGCATATGAGCGCACTGAATGCGGATGCAGTCAATGGCCTCAGTCATTACCTGAAAACCAAGGGTGAAGCTGAAAACCTTGTGCATGCCGTACCTGATCTGAAAGTGACCAGTTTCCGGCCTTCCGTGATCTTTGGCCGGGAGGACAGTTTCTTCAATCGCTTCGCGAAATTACTGAAATTGACCCCGCTGTTTTTCCCGCTGGCCTGCGCAAAATCACGTTTTGCTCCGGTGCATGTAGGTGATGTCGCTGAGGCTTTCACAAAATGTCTGCATGATCCCGAAAGCTATGGGCGCCGTTACGACCTCTGTGGCCCGAAAAGCTACACCCTGCAACAACTGGTGGAATATACAGCGGCATGCGCCGGCACCAAACGCATCATTATTCCGTTGAATGATATTCTCTCCAGAATCCAGGCCGCAGTGTTTGATTTTGTTCCGGGCAAACCTTTTTCAACCGATAATTATCTCTCTGCAAAACGCGATAGTATTTCAGAACATAACGGCCTTTCAGATCTCGGCATCATACCGGCTGCAATTGAAGCGGTGGTACCACAATACCTCGCGCACCGATCTCAACGGGCCCGTTATTACCAGTTTCGCAGCTATACTCATCGACATCATTCTGCCTGACCTTGCATGCCCGGAGATGGTGATACAGGGCATGAAACAACTTACTGACGCATGAAATTCTATCTGGTGGGCGGCGCGGTCCGCGATAAATTAATGAAACGTCCGGTTATCGACCGTGACTGGGTTGTTATCGGCGCCGCACCGGAACAAATGATCGCATTGGGCTACAAACCCGTCGGCAGGGATTTCCCGGTCTTTTTGCATCCGGAAACGCATGAGGAGTATGCGCTCGCGCGCACGGAACGAAAGTCCGGCAAAGGCTACAAAGGCTTTACATTTTATACATCACCAGAGATTACGCTGGAAGAGGATCTGCGGCGGCGTGATCTGACCATCAACGCCATTGCAGAAGACGAACACGGCCATATTGTCGATCCCTTTAACGGCATACATGATCTGGAACAGGGCATCCTGCGTCATGTCTCTACTGCGTTCTCTGAAGATCCGTTGCGTGTGATCCGCGTGGCCCGCTTTGCGTCACGTTTTGGTTTCAGGATTGCCGATGAAACCCTTAAACTCATGCGGGGAATTACCGCCTCCGGCGAACTTGATACTCTGGTTCCTGAACGGGTCTGGGCTGAAACTGAACGGGCCCTCGGTGAAAAATATCCGGGCCGTTTCATACTGGCTTTGCGCGCGTGTGATGCCCTCGGCGTTATTTTTCCGGAACTTGAACGCCTGTTTGGTGTACCCCAGCCAGCAGAACATCATCCAGAGATCGATACCGGTCTGCATACCCTGATGGTTCTGAACCAGGCGGCGCGCCTCAGTAATGATCCACAGATCCGGTTTGCAGCACTGTTGCACGATCTGGGTAAAGGCACCACACCCCGAAATGAATGGCCCAAACATCATGGCCATGAAGCACGCGGAGTAAAACTTGTGGAATCGCTCTGCCAACGCTATCGCATTCCCACTGCCTATCGGGAACTTGCGATCATTACGGCACGCTATCATCTGGATTGTCACCGTGTACAGGAACTGCGTCCCGAAACCCTTTTGAAAAAACTTGAAGAGCTGGATGCGTTCCGACGACCGGAACGGTTTGAACAATTTCTGCTGGCTTGCGAAGCGGATGCGCGCGGTCGCAGCGGATTTGAGGATCGGGACTATCCCCAGGCCGGGTATTTCCGCAGTGCCCTGGCAGCGACACAGAAAATTGATATCCAGCTTCTCGTGGCACAGGGCTATGAAGGAAAAAAAATGGCTGAAGCTGTGCACCTGCAAAAACTGCAGGCCATCAGGGACGTCGTGGAAAACCGGTAATCCTGCAATGCCATACCGGGTGCACCATGCACTGTTTTTGATCCGTGTTACATCCAGAATATAGGCATATCCGGCAGACCAACATCTGTTACCATTAAACGACAACAGCAGCCTGAATAACTATAATAATAATTGTAACCAGAGGCTCACACTGAGATGTTTTTTTTGAGTATGGCCCGCATGGGTGACGCGGTTCAACATGCAGCAGATCCAGACAAAACCGACACTGCCTGACTATGGCTGCCAGCTATAATTTTTTTCTGGTCAGCCTCTCCATACTTATGGCCATATTTGCGTCCTGGACAACTCTGTCTCTGGGCGCAAAAATCGCACAAGCAGAACCCTTTGCCGCCCGTTACTGGCTACTGGGCGGCGCGACCTCCATGGGACTTGGAATCTGGTCTATGCATTTCATCGGGATGCTGGCCTATCACCTTCCGATACCGATTGGCTTCGATACCGGCCTTACACTACTCTCGATACTTCCAGCGATCATCGCTTCTGGCATTGCCCTGTATTTTCTGCGCAGTTTCAATACGTCACCGAATGTGATTTACGGAGCAGCAGTACTGATGGGGATCGGAATATCTTCCATGCACTATACCGGCATGGCAGCAATGCGGATGTCACCACCTGTTCAATATGACCCGCTGCTGTTTTCATTGTCTGTGGCGATCGCAATCGTCACGTCCTGGGCAGCGCTGGAACTCGCCATGCGTGTGCGTGACAACAACATAACGCACACCTTCTGGAAAAAGCTGGGCAGTGCGATCATCATGGGGTGTGCCATTGCCGGCATGCATTACACCGGCATGGCGGCAGCCTCCTTTGCCCCGGAAAGTGTTTGTCTTGCTGCGGTCAGCGGACTCAGTCAGCATACCTTGGCCATATTAACCACGGCCGGTGGTTTTTCAGTACTGACAATAGCGGGGATTGCCTCCGCCATAGACAGCAACCTGCGCAAACGCGTCGAACATAAACAACTGGAAAAGTCCCAGCAGGCTCTCCGTTACAAGGAAATACTGCTCAACCTGTCACAACAGAAATTCAACACGATCGAGGAACATTTCAAGGCCATCACAGAAGCAGGCTGTCAGGCACTCAATATTGAACGTTCCAGTATCTGGACCATGTACGGGAATACGATTGAGTGTCTGGATCAGTTTGTTGCATCGATACGTGAGCACCAACGCGGCATGATATTGACACTGGACAGCACCTCCCCTTATCTCATTGCCATTAACCGGCAGGAAGTCATACTCGCGGATGATGCGCGCAAAGACCCCCGTACCTGTGAGATGAAATCCAACTGGCTGGAGCCCATGAATATTTACTCCATGATGGATGTCCCGATCTGGAGCCATGGACAGGTTGTCGGTGTGTTATGCCATGAGCAGACCGGCAGATACCGGTACTGGAATGATCTGGAAGAGGATTTCGCCAGACATCTCGCTGCCAATGTGAGTGTTGCAATGGAAGCAGATGAACGCCGCCGGGCGGAACAGGCCATGAACAAAACTACACGCAAATACCGGCTGCTGGTGGAACAGCTGGAGGCGGGGATTATTATTGTTCAGGATTATGTATGCAAGTTTGCCAACCGGGCTATGCATAATATGCTGGGTTATGCGCAGGGAGAACTGGTCAATAAACACCTCAGTGAGGTGGTTGCTCCTGAATCACAGGAAATGGTCCTCGAACGTTTCACGCAACGCATTGCGGGAGAAAAACCAGCGGCTGTATACGAACTGTTCCTGATGAAAAAGGGAACCGCTGGAAAATTACCGGCAGAATTCAGGGGAACATTGACAGAATATGACGGCAAGCCGGCCGTACTTGGTACGATAGTGAATGTCAGTGAGCGCAAAAAAACCGAAGCTGCATTGCGTGAAAGTGAAGCACGAACCCGGATGATTGTGGATAATGCACTGGATGGTGTCATCGGAATAGATGCTGCAGGGACGATCACTGAATGGAACATCCAGGCCGAACATATACTCGGCTGGTCACATGATGAAGCCATGGGACAGCCACTCGCCGAGTTGATCGTTCCGCAGGAATATCGGGCTGCACATCTCAAAGGCATGGCCCATTTTCTCGCAACGGGTGAAGGGCCATTGTTGAATAAACGTATTGAGGTAAAAGCCCTGCACCGTAATGGTGATGTGATCCCGATTGAATTGACTATCAGCCCCCTGCGTATCGGTAATGCATGGCATTTCAGTGCTTTTGTACGCGACATCACGGAACGCCAGAATAATGAGGCCCGCATCCGTTACCTTGCCTTTCACGATACACTCACCGTTCTTCCGAACCGTGCGCTGTTTCTGGATCGGCTGGAGCAGGCCCTGCACTCCTGCCGACGTACCAGCAAGGCACTGGCTGTGCTGTTCATTGATCTGGATCGCTTCAAGGAAATCAACGATACCCTGGGCCATGCGGTTGGCGATGAATTGTTGCGTCAGGTGGCATCACGTTTCCAGGCATTACTGCGTGAAGAGGACACTGTAGCAAGACTGGGAGGTGACGAGTTTGTCATCCTCTTGCCGCGTATAGGCACTGGCCGTGATGCCGCACAAACGGCATCACGCGCGATCCATGCCATAACAGGCCCATTCAATGTCCTGGGACATGAACTGCATATCACCACCAGTATCGGGATCAGTCTGTTCCCGAAAGATGGCGATGATGCAGATGCGCTGCTCAAACATGCAGATGCTGCTCTCTATCAGGCAAAGGATCATGGACGCAACTGCTATCAGTTTTTTGACAGTGCAATTGATGCCCGTATGCATGAACGGTTGCTGATTGAAAATGATCTGCGCCATGCTCTTGATCGTGACGAATTTGTTCTCCATTACCAGCCGCAACTGGATTTACAGAGCAACAGTATAGTTGCTGTCGAAGCGCTACTGCGCTGGCAGCACCCACGATATGGACTGATACACCCGGACCGTTTCATTTCCATAGCCGAGGAGACAGGGTTGATCGAACCTATCGGGGTCTGGGTTTTACGCCGCGCCTGCGAACAATGTCTGGAATGGCAAAAAACAGGATATAGAGCGCTCCGCATGGCGGTAAACATCTCTGCACGTCAATTGCGGCAAAAAAACTTTTCCGGTGTGGTCAATAAAATCCTGAATGAAACCCGGCTAAAACCTGAATATCTGGAGCTGGAGATTACGGAGTCTGCCGTGATGGATGATGTCAATCTCTCCATCCAGGTGTTGCAGGAATTGCATCGCATGGGTATCAATCTGGCTGTGGATGATTTCGGTACCGGCTATTCCAGTCTGGCCTATCTCAAACTGCTGCCACTGCACCGGGTAAAAATTGACAAGTCATTTGTTCAGGATATTCCGCAGGATTCGAATGATGCCGCCATCGTACGGGCCATCCTGGCACTGGCTAATCAGCTGAAGTTCAGGGTGGTCGCAGAAGGTGTGGAAAAAGCGGAACAATTTGATTTCCTGCAAAACCACGGCAGTAATGAAATACAGGGCTATCTCATCTGCGCACCGGAGTCATCCGCTGTCATATCGGACTTTCTCAAAACACATTACAGGCTGAAATAATCCATAATGTAGCCGCCTCCCCAAGGGTTATAATCTGTCCTCGAGCCACTTGCATGCGAGGTTATATGGATCTCAAGATTTTTCTGACTGTATTCACAACTGTTTTTATTGCCGAGATAGGTGACAAAACCCAGTTGGCCACGCTTCTGTTTGCTTCTGACAAGGATGTGAACAAACTGGTGATATTTGCCGGCGCTTCACTGGCACTGGTGATTGCCGCAGGTATCGGTGTACTGGCCGGCGGATTCATATCAAATTATATCAGCGCGAAATATCTGAATATGATTGCCGGCGCGGGTTTTATCGCCATCGGACTCTGGACCCTTATCAAGGTCTAGATCTGGCCTGATCAAAAGGAGCGTCCTGATACCATGGAAGCGTTGCAGACAATCAAGATACTGGCCTTTGATGTATTCGGTACCGTTGTCGATTGGCACAGCTCAGTCGTGAGGGAGATCCATCGCGTAAACTGTGATATTGATGCGGCCCAATTCGCACGAGACTGGCGTTCCGGTTATCAACCCGCCATGCAACAGGTAGTACGCGGGATTACAGGCTGGAAAACCATTGACCGGATCCATCGCGAAATTCTTGACCGCCTGCTTGCACAATACGGAATCACCCACCTGACCGAAAAACAAAAACAGGATTTGAATCATGTCTGGCAGCGCCTGCAACCATGGCCGGACAGTATCAGCGGAATGACGCGCCTGAAATCAAAATATATCGTGTGCGCATTATCGAATGGAAATACTGCCCTGCTCACTCATCTGGCCAGGCATGCCGGTTTGCCCTGGGACTGTATCCTCTCCGCAGAAATGTTCAAAACCTACAAACCCGATCCGGCCATCTATCTGGGGGCAGCGGAAATGTTCTCGGTTACGCCCGCAGAAGTCATGATGGTAGCTGCACATCAGGATGATCTGGATGGCGCACGCGCCTGCGGTCTTGCCACTGCTTTTATCGAGCGGCCTGACGAATTTGGCCGGGACTTCAGAAAGGATAATATTGCTCATCCAGACAACACATTGCAGGCCGTGGACATGTGCGATCTGGCCCGGCAACTGCATTGCTGAAGACCAGGACTTCAGGTAAAGGTAATGACCAGAAATGTTCCGAGCAGTAGCCGGTAAATCACATAGGGCAGCATGCCAGTCCGTTCTATCAGGGCAATGAAAAACTTTATTGCCGCCCATGAACTCACGGCCGAGGCAGTAAAAATGATCGCAAGCCCGATCATGTCTGCTTCGGAACCGTTCTGGATGAATTTCAACACCTGATGAGCCCCGGCGAGAAAAATCGTCGGCAATGCCAGCAAAAAAGAAAACCGCGCGGCTTCCTGCCGTTTAAGCCCTAACAGCAATCCGGCTGTCATCGTTACACCGGAACGTGAAGTTCCCGGAATCAGGGCAAATGCCTGGGCCAGACCGATCCACAACGCATCTCGCAACGTCACGCTGGTGTGATCCCGGTTACGTTTGCCTTTCAGATCAGCAAAGAGAAGCAATAAACCAAAAAATACAGTGGCGCCGGCAATGATCAACGGGTTACGGAATTGTGTGGAAATAATATTGTAGAAAAGCAGGCCGGCGACGGCGATCGGGATGGTGGCCAGTATCAGGTACCAGCCAATACGCGCATCCTGTGTCATGCGCCCGCCGTGCAAGGATCGGACCCAGGCAGGAACCAGTCGGGACAAATCACTGTAGAAATAGATGATCACGGCCGTGAGACTGCCCAGGTGGGCAAAGATATCGTAGGCGATGCCTTGATCGTTCCAGCCTGCCAGTTGCGGCAACAGAATCAAATGTCCGGAACTGGATATGGGAAGGAATTCAGTCAGTCCCTGGAGCAGGCCCAGTATAAGAAGATGTAAATAGTCCAAAGTTCTTTCTTTTTTATATCGGCAAAAATACGGCCGTGGCCATTTGCTGTATTACTTTCTTGATTCCGCGGTTGGTTCGATCAGCGATGATCATGGCAATAGTGTCCTGGGTTGCGATCATCTTTCCAAACAAACGTTCATAACTGAGGTTCAACGGCTCTCCCGGAAGTGAATTACTGTACAAAAACAATTCTCCCCGGGAATCCAGATCATGCTCCAGCTTCCATACTGCAATTTCAATGTTGCGGGCACTATTGTACAGTTTTTGCGGATCGATGGTATCCAGCATGTAAAACTCGGATTTATATTCATAGGCTGACATCACCATCGATGCCAGCCCGACGATAAACGCAAACACACGATCGCCCTCATAATGTTCATCAAAGGCAAGATGAATGGCCTGGATGCTGCGTTTGTTATCCAGTTCATCAAATTTCCAGTTGTGGACCTGATGGAAAACCCGATTGACGTTTTTCTTGATGTCCTGATACCTGGATTTTTTCAGTTCACGGGGATTGCGTTTATAGAGCTTGATCATCAGTTCGCGCAGGTGAGCGCGCATCTCACGGACATGAATATCGAGCACATCATCAATATCTGACTTGGCCAGCGACTTGATGTTGAATCCGGTCTGTTTCGGCGTGTTACTGCGTGGAGTTTGTTGAGCACACCCGCCAACGGTAACAAGCAAAACAGCAATCTGCATACTGGCCAGAAACCGGATGATATTGTGCATAGTGTGGCTAGAGACGCCCTCTCTGATCAAACACCTGAAATGCCGCCAGTGGAGAATCCAGGTTTTTCGTCAACGCCATCACCTTGAATCGTTCCCCCATTTCACCGGGCAAGGTCAGAATCCTGATCTGACGGCCAGCTTCGGCAGGATCGATGGCGGCCATCAGGCGGTTTTCATGAAGGACCTTGTCGAGACCGGTATTGATCAGAAAATGGGCCTGGGTGGTGTAGCCACTGACCTGTAAACCGGCCGCTGTTGCCGCTTCCGCAAGCAAGGTAAAATCGACTGAAGCCGTAATGTCCTGCAGCCCGGGATACAGGAAAGGATCGGCATGTACATGGTGCCGGTAATGACACAAGAGTGTCCCCTGTCTGCGCTGTGGATGATAATACTCACTACGTGGATACCCGTAATCCACCAGAAGCACCAGTCCACGTTGCAACTGCACCGTCACTGAACACAGCCAGGCTTCGACCTGAAGATTGATTTCTGTCTGATATCCTTCTGGCAAATTCATGCCTGCAAGGTGCTGATCAATCCGTGCCTGTATTGCGGTCTCCGTTGGTTTTACCTTCCATATAAACTGATCGTCCTTCCAGCCCACACATAACTCACACAGGCGGCCATGCTCGACCACAAGCCTGTGCACCGGAATAGCATCGACCACTTCATTTCCGATAATAATTCCTTCAAACGGCTCTCCCGGCAGTTGGTCCAGCCAAACTATTCTGTGCAACAGATGGGGAACCCTTCTTGACAGTTGATCCTGCTGGCGTTGCCGCAAATCAGCACTCAGTTCCAGCATGAAATATTTCTCCGGCAGGCAATCCATGTATTCAAGTGCCTGCAATAATGTGGCTGCCATGGCGCCGGTTCCCGGGCCGGGCTCCAAGATAACCGGACGGTTCAAGGATTCAAGTACAGGTACACACTGACGGGCAAGACAGAGGGCAAATACCGGTGAAATTTCGGGGGCAGTGACAAAATCGCCAACAGGCCCGAATTTCCGGCTGCCGCTGCTGTAATATCCCAGTCCCGGTTCATACAACGCCATTTGCATGTACCGGACAAAACTGATGGCACCCTCATTTTCTGCGATTGCTGCAGCTATCCTGTGACATAATCGCCGGCTATGTTCCAATGCAAAGGATTCGGGCCCAGGCAAGTCGACATTACCGGTACTTTCAGCAGACAGAACCATCCGGGTTTTATACACCTGTAAATCAAATATGAGCAAGAGGACAGCATTAATTACCGGCGCCGCAAAACGGATCGGCGCGGCCATTGTGAAAGAAGTCCATGCCATGGGCATGGATGTAATCATCCATTTTAATACTTCCAGACCTGATGCCGCGCAGCTTGCAGCTGAACTCAATGCCGAACGTCCTGGTTCCGCCCATCTGCTGCAGGCAGATTTGAATCAAACAGACTGCCAATCAATTGTTGATGTTGCGATGCAGTTCAATAACCGGATGGATGTGCTGATTAATAATGCCTCAGTTTTTTATCCCACACCTGTCGGGGCAGTCGATGCGGCCCAGTGGGACGAGATGATGAATGTGAACTTGCGAGCGCCCCTGTTTCTCTCAAGGGCCGCTGCGCCACATCTTGCCAGAGAGCAGGGCTGCATCATCAATCTCGCCGACATCCACGCAAAACGTCCGTTACGTGAACATATGTTATACAGTGTCAGCAAGGCCGGGCTCATTATGCTGACTCAATCTCTGGCCAAGGAACTGGGGCCACAGATCAGGGTAAATGCCATTTCACCAGGCGCTATACTCTGGCCTGAGCGCCTGAGTGCAGATGAAAGGAATGCCATACTCGCCAGCACAGTTCTCAAACGGGCAGGCCAGCCTGATGATATTGCCAAAGCAGCCCGTTACCTGATCGAAGCAAATTACATGACCGGGCAGATTCTGGTGATTGATGGGGGGCGAACGCTCTTCTCCTGAAACAGGGATTTTATTTGAATTCCGGAAATGCGGATTCCGTCAGCCAGTTTTTTGCTTCCGGATCAAAATACCAGTTCTGGGTAGTCTTGATTTTACGTACGGTACCATACTCCCTGTCATAGTAATCAATCTCCACCGGTACGACCGCTTCAGTCGCTTCATCATTCAGCACGGGATCGACGGGGCGGAAACCCGTCACGTTGAATTGTTCCAGTGCCTCAAGATCAACCACGGGCCGGGTACCCTCACGGTTCACATGATAGTTGTAGGCGTAGTTCATGCGGCCCCAGCGCATGTCTGCGCCATATTCCTTGAGCGTGCTGTTAAGCTTGTCAGTGTTGTTCCTGATAGCAACACCGGCACAACCGGTCAACAGCAGCAGCATGACAATCACTATGTTTCTAAAGCACATTGGCAATCTCCGGACAGGTCATAAAAGTTACTTTAGCAGGTTAAGCGATGGAGTCCTACACGGGAATTGGTTCAGAGTATTGCGCGCCATAATGGTTGCTTCTGCTTGTCGAACTGTTCCCACAACTTGCCATAACTGGTAGCCAGTTCAGGATGCTTCTCATCCCCTGCGATTTCCGCCAGCGGGCACAGGACAAAAGCATAAATCCTGATGTCCTGCCGCGGCAAATCATAATTTTGATCATGTCTTGCCAGATCTCCGTATAACAACAAATCAATATCCAGTGTGCGTGAGAGAAAGCGTTCATGCTCACGCTTGCGGCCAAAAGAATACTCGATCCTGCGCAACGTTTCGGCAACCTGATCCAGGGTCAGTTCAGTCTCGAAGCCGGCAACCAGGTTATAGAAGTTGTCCCCTTTAAACCCGTACGCCTCACTTTCATATACACCGGACACTGTCAGATTGCCGAAGTGCTGTTCCAGTGCAGCAAGACCGCCGCGGATATTCATTTCGCGATCGATATTACTGCCGATGCCGACATACACCCGCGTCATTTCAGCTGCGGTATCCCCGTTCGATAATCACACCGACATCACGCACGCCCCGCACAGCGCCCTGTTTGTTCAGACTGAGGCGTACCCAGGGTACTTTGAACTCTTTCAACAAAATATCAGCGACACGTTCCGCCAGGGTTTCCACCAGTTGAAATTCACTGGCTTCAACAAAAGCAATGATCCGTTTGGCCACGGCTTTATAGTTCAGAGTATCTTCGATTGCATCGCTGGCCGCAGCCTTGCGGATGTCCGCGGCCATTTCGATATCAAAAATGACCGTCTGCCGCGTGCGGCGCTCCCAATCATAAATGCCGATTACCGTATCAATGCGCAGATCTTTGAGATAAATAATATCCATTGTCCTGTTTATACCTGTATTTGGATTCCCCGCTCGGCGTAGTTGTACACTGACCGTCCGTGGCTGACAACGGACAATTTTCATCTTGACGGGACCTTCCGTGCAGATTCCAATACAACCATGTTGCTGAATGCCGGTCTGATTGTTCTGGGTTATCTCTGCGGTTCCATTTCGTCCGCCGTGGTCGTGTGCAAATTGATGGGTCTCGCCGATCCACGCACACAGGGATCGAACAATCCCGGCGCCACCAATGTTCTGCGTCTGCATGGCAAGAAAGCCGCCATCGTGACCCTGGCCGGCGATGTCATCAAAGGGTTTGTCCCGGTAATCATCGCGTATTACATGCAAACCCCGGACTGGGTAACTGCATTGACCGCGCTTGCTGCATTCAGCGGCCATTTATATCCGGTGTTCTTTGGTTTTCGTGGTGGCAAGGGTGTGGCCACCTTGATTGGTGTGCTGTTTGGAATGTATTGGGGACTGGGATTGGCTTTTGTACTGACCTGGCTTACGACCGCCGCGTTGTTTCGTTATTCCTCACTTTCGGCCCTGCTGGCCGCAGCTTCCATTCCGTTTATTACGGCCTGGCTGCAACCGTCTATCCCCTACATCAGCGCTATTACCATCATGGTGTTTCTGCTGTTCTGGCGTCACCGCAGCAATATACGGAATCTGCTCGCCGGCAAGGAAGACAAGATCGGAACGGATAAAGCCTAGGCGGCTGCAGCTTCCATCATCGGCCAGCGTGGATAGGCCACAAATGAGAGCGGTTCAGTTTCTCCCCGTTGCAGCCTGAGATAGCCCGCGTAGGCAATCATGGCGCCGTTGTCAGTGCAGAATTCCGGTCGGGGGAAATAGACTTTGCCGCTCTTCTGACGAGCCAGGTTTTTCAGCTTTTCCCGCAGTTGAATGTTAGCGCTTACTCCGCCTGCAGCTACCAACCTGTTTATGCCTGTTTCCTCTATAGCTCGCCGGCATTTAATAAAAAGGGTGTCGACCACCGCTTCGACAAAAGCGCGCGCGATATCCGCCTGTGTCTCTGGATCATCACCCTCATTGCGTATGGTGTTCACGGCATGGGTCTTGAGCCCGCTGAAACTGAAATCGAGTCCAGGCCGGTCAGTCATCGGCCGGGGGAAATCATAACGGCCGGGCTTGCCTTTCGCCGCCAGAGCCGAGAGCGCCGGTCCGCCGGGATACCCCAGCCCCAACAATTTGGCCGTTTTATCAAAAGCCTCGCCAGCCGCATCATCCAGCGACTCGCCCAGCAACTGATAATCTCCCGGACGGTTGACCTGTACCAGTTGGGTATGCCCGCCGGAAACCAGCAGTGCTAGGAACGGAAACTCCGGGATATCAGGTTCCAGCATGGGTGCGAGCAGATGGGCTTCCATGTGGTGTACGGCCACCGCCGGCACCCCCCACCCATAGGCCAGACTCCGACCCACGGCCACCCCCACCAGCAAGGCGCCGATCAGGCCGGGTCCAGCCGTGTAAGCCACGCCATCAATATCTTCAGATTTTAGTCCGGCCTGCTCCAATACCTTGCGGATCAACGGGATAATACGCCGCACATGGTCGCGGGAGGCCAGTTCCGGCACCACACCACCATAGACCGCATGCATATCCACCTGACTGTGCAGGGCGTGCGCCAGTAGACCCTGTTCGCTGTCATAGACGGCAATTCCGGTCTCGTCACAGGACGTTTCTATACCCAGTACACGCATGATTTATTATCTAATCCAGCCAGTTACAGTAAGGAAAACATTGCATTTATCACAACAGACACTAGAATTACCGCTTTTTCGCCACCCCGGTGGCCGTATTGTAAGGAATTCGAGAGATATGCCATCCGTTAAAGTCAGAGAGAACGAGCCGTTTGATATCGCATTGCGCCGCTTCAAGCGGGCCTGCGAAAAGGCCGGGATCCTCGCCGAAGTTCACAAGCGTGAATTCTACGAGAAACCGACCCAGGTAAGAAAGCGTAAAGCCGCTGCTGCCGTCAAACGCCACCAGAAGAAATCGTTCAAGACGGTCAGCAGCCGCCGCGCCGCCCGCCGTTATTAATTCACCTTTTCAATCGTCATGGCCGCGATCAAAGAACGTATCGCTGATGACGTAAAAACGGCCATGCGCAATCAGGACAAGGAGCGTCTGTCCACCCTGCGTTTCATCATGGCCGCCATTAAACAAAAAGAAGTGGATGGCGGTGTTGATATCGACGATACGCAGGTGCTGGCCGTGCTGGATAAAATGGCCAAGCAACATCGGGATTCCATCACGCAGTTCAAAGAGGCCGGCCGTGATGATCTCGTTGCCAAGGAAACCCGCGAACTGGAAACCGTGCAGTCATATCTGCCTCAACAGTTGTCTCAAGACGAAATCAAACAACTCATACAACAAGCCATACAGGAATCCGGGGCATCGGGCATGCAGGACATGGGTAAGGTCATGGCCATCCTCAAACCCAAACTGCAGGGCCGTGCGGATATGAGCAAGATTTCCGGTCTGGTAAAAGAATCACTGAAGTGATTGGTGTCTGGTGAATAGTGATTAGCAGTTATTCTCGCTACTGACTAACCCTTTGATATTGATAAACTAATCACCAATCACTAATCACCAGTCACTAATCATCAATCACCAATCACAATTCATCCTTCACAAAGTTATACTGTCGGCACCATGGCCGGCCGCATTCCCCAGCAATTTATTGATGATCTCCTGACCCGCATCGACATTGTCGATGTCATCGACAGCTATGTGCCGTTGCGCAAGGCCGGCCGTAATCATCAGGCCCGCTGTCCGTTCCATGAGGAAAAAACACCGTCGTTCACCGTCAGCCAGGAAAAACAGTTCTACCATTGCTTCGGCTGTGGTGCGAACGGCACGGCCATTTCCTTTTTAATGGATTACACCGGCAAGGATTTTGTCGACGCTATTGAAGATCTCGCGAGCCGCGTGGGTCTGGAGGTGCCGCGCGAAGGGGGTGTCAGTCCCAAAGAAAGCGGATTGACTGAGCTCTATGAGTTGATGGAGATGGTCATCAAACATTATGCCCGGCAACTGCGCGAACATCCGGAAGCGCCGCGGGCTGTCGAGTATCTGAAAAACCGCGGACTGTCGGGGCAACTTGCGGCGGAATTCGAACTGGGTTTTGCACCCTCCGGCTGGGATGGATTGATCACCAGCATGGGCCAGTCCAATGCCGCACTGTTGCGGCTCGACAAAATCGGCATGATCATCAAAAAAGAAAATGGTGGTTATTACGACCGTTTCCGTGATCGCATCATCTATCCCATCCGCGATCAGCGCGGCCGCGCCATCGGCATTGGCGGCCGTGTCCTGGGTGATGGGACACCGAAATATCTGAACTCGCCGGAAACACCGATTTTTCATAAAGGCCGCGAGCTCTATGGCCTGTATCAGGCCAAACGCAAGTTGCGCGATCTGGAACGTGTGTTTGTGGTCGAAGGATACATGGATGTCCTGGCACTGGCGCAGCATGGCGTAGCCAATGCCGTTGCCACACTGGGCACGGCGGTGACGCCGGATCATCTGGATCGATTATTCAAAATCTGCCCGCAGCTCGTGTTCTGTTTTGACGGCGATACCGCCGGCCAGAAAGCTGCATGGCGCGCACTGGAAATTTCTTTACCGTTGTTACGCGAAGGCCGCCAGGTGTATTTCATGTTCATGCCGGAGAGTGAAGATCCGGACACATTCATACGCAAGCATGGCCCGGAGCAATTCAATGATACGGTGAACCACATGCCCTTGTCTGATTATCTGTTAAATCATCTTAAAGAAAATACAGACATGAACAGCCGTGAAGGTCAGGCTAGACTGGCGGAAAAGGCCCTGCCCTATTTGTCCAGACTCCCGGCGGGCGCGCTGCGTGAATTGATAATGAGTGACCTCGCAGCTCTGAGCCGGATACCGCTTGAATCATTGAAAGGTTTAATCACGGGCACACCAATCGCCACAAGAGCCGCCGCAGTAACCCGCAACCCGCAAAAAGCTCCGGGTAATACTATCCACATTCCGCATGTCAGCAAGGCCATACGTCTGTTGCTGCACCATCCGGACCTGGGCCGTGACGAGCAGATTGTTGAACGGCTGGCCGGAATAGTAGAAAAAGGCGTGGATTTTCTCAGGGAACTGCTGGACTACATCCAGCAACATCCCGGAGTGACCTGCGCCGGCATACTGGAACACTGGCGGGAAACCCGTTTTGAACAGCGCCTGCGGGAACTGGCCGCCATGGAAGACCCGTTGCTGTCGGATGAAGCGGGCCTTGAAGAAAAGGCCATCAAACAGCAATTTATGGACTATATTTCAAAGATTGAAAGAGACCACCGGAAGAAACAACGTGATTCGCTGCTTAACAACCTCAGTACCCCAAGCGACCTTCGCAAACTGTCCGACACCTGAACATTCCTGCTTTATAAGCAATCTAACTGGCGGTGCAGCAATTCCTGTGCTAAACTTGAACGTTTATGCCAGTAACTTTTTACCAAATTAATCAACTACTTACACTACATTAACACATTGCAATTCCTGAGCCAACTCGTAAATCTCTATGGAAAATAATATTGAGCAGATTGAGCAAGAAGACGACCAGTCGCAACTGAAGGTACTGATCGCCAAAGGTAAGGAGCAGGGCTTCCTGACCTATCACGAGGTCAATGACCATCTGCCGGACGATATTGTCGATCCAGAGCAGATCGAAGACATCATTAACATGATTAATGACATGGGGATCACTGTGTATGAATCCCCGCCCGATCTTGAAATCATCATGACCGACAGCACTGAAGGTCCGGATGAAGAAGCAGCGGCTGAAGCGGCAGCAGCACTGGCCAGTGTCGAAAGCGAATTTGGCCGCACTACTGATCCGGTACGCATGTATATGCGCGAGATGGGCACGGTTGATCTGCTCACCCGTGAAGGCGAAATCAAGATTGCCAAGCGCATTGAGGAAGGCATCAACCAGGTACTGGAAGCGCTCGCCTGTTATCCGGGCACCATCGATACCCTGCTGCAAAACTATCATTCGATTGCCAGAGAAGAAATCAAGCTCAGTGACATCATTCTGGGTTTCAATGACACCGAGGAATATCCGGACAGCGGCCATATGCCGGTAGATGCTGATGGTGAGCCACGTCTGGCCACAAGTGCTGGTAATGATAATGATGATGACGAAGAAAACGAATCCGGCGAGAGTGAAGAAGAACCGGAAGCCATGCTCGATCCGGAGGAAGTTCGTGCGCACATCGAAGCCATTGAAAAAATCAACACCAAGCTGGTACGGGCCATCAAGCGCAATGGCCGCGCACATAAAAAATCCCGGGAACTGCAGAATGAACTCTGCCAGACTTTTCTGAGTTTGCGGCTGGCCCCCAAGTTTATTGACATTCTGACCAATAACGTGCGGCACTTGATAGAGGTGATTCGTGGCGCCGAGCGCGACATCATGAATCTTTGTGTCAAGCTGGGCAAAATGCCGCGCAAGGAATTCATAACCCTGTTCCCAGGGAATGAAATCAATACGCAATGGACCAAGACTCTGGCCAAATCCCGCAGCAAACCTTATGCAAAAAACATCAAGGAACTGCAGGAAGATATCATTCGCATCCAGGAAGCACTGGCGGCAAAATTTGTTGATGACCTGAGTATCAGTGACATCAAGGAAATCAACCGCCGGATTTCCATCGGCGAAGCCAAAGCACGTCGCGCCAAGAAGGAAATGGTGGAAGCCAATCTGCGTCTGGTGATCTCCATTGCCAAAAAATATACCAACCGCGGTCTGTTGTTCCTTGATCTGATCCAGGAGGGAAACATCGGCCTGATGAAAGCCGTAGACAAGTTCGAATACCGGCGCGGTTATAAATTCTCAACCTACGCAACCTGGTGGATACGTCAGGCCATTACGCGTTCCATCGCCGATCAGGCCCGCACCATACGTATACCAGTGCATATGATCGAGACCATCAACAAACTCAATCGTATCTCACGCCAGATCCTGCAGGAAAAGGGCCGCGAACCGACACCGGAAGAACTGGCAGAAAAAATGGAAATGCCGGAGGAGAAGATCCGCAAGGTCTTGAAGATCGCCAAAGAACCGATCTCAATGGAAACCCCGATTGGTGATGATGAAGATTCACATCTGGGTGATTTCATTGAAGACCTGAACATACTCGCGCCCAGTGATTCGGCCGGGATTGAAGGTCTGCGTCGCACCACCCGTGAAGCACTGGAAGGCCTTACTCCACGTGAAGCCAAAGTGCTGCGTATGCGTTTCGGTATCGACATGAATACCGATCACACTCTGGAAGAAGTCGGCAAACAGTTTGATGTGACCCGTGAGCGTATTCGTCAGATTGAAGCCAAAGCGTTACGCAAACTGCGTCACCCCTCGCGTTCCGAGCAACTGAAAACCTTCCTGGATTAAGTCCAGGAAGGTTTGTCAGAAACGCAGGTTATGCTCTTAACCTGCATTCCGGATGATGTAGTTCAGCATGACAATTTGAACAAAGTAACAAGCACTCCTTTGCTTCATTTATTATTACGTCCCATTTCCGATTGGAAAGCGACCTCAAATCCAGTTGAAATTCCTTTTCATTCGGCGCTGGATGATGAAACTCCAATGCAGAAAAATTCTTATCGTATCCACATCGTGCACACTTGCCGCCTTTGAGTTTTATCAACTCCAGCTTTCTATCCTTACCGCGTTTTTGCTGTGCAAGATACGATTGGTAATTAAGATTGTTGTATATGTTTTTGCATTTGCGACAACAAAATTTGGTTTGTCTTCCCCGGAGACCTTTTTGGCAATTTACACATTTTTTCATCCAATATTCCTTTATAGATTATGAAATTTTTCATAATCTGATTATATAATAATATTTAGTAACCATGGTGTTAAAACCTGATAAAATTTAAAAAATATTTGGGCCTGTAGCTCAGTTGGTTAGAGCAGTGGACTCATCAAAGAAGGTGCGTTCATATCGAAAGATATGAAATGAACGGGATGAATTCAGGGAAACCATATCAGTATAACTGATGGCAATCCTGAGCCAAGCCGGAAGTACACTTCCGGAAGGTGCAGAGACTACCTGAGAACTTCAGTGTTCTTGATAACAGGCACGAGCGTCCCGCGCCCTAACAATCCGGTTGAGGGTGATGAGATAGTCCTCCCCCATCAGTAATGCTGGGACAAGAGAATCCATGGGTCGTAGGTTCAAGTCCTACCGGGCCCACCAAATATGTGCTAAAACTTTAATCAGTATGTACAGAAAGAAACTACAAGACTCTCTTGAACGCCTGCGTGATGAAATAAATCATCTGGCCTCTGATGATTCAGAATCAAGGTCACGTCTGAACCAGCTTATCAGTGAACTGGAAATCAAACTTGACAATCCGGAAGATGAAAACGAGGGGTTAATCGACAATCTCAGGGAATCGATTCAACACTTTGAGGCGGAACATCCCCGCGCCACCGCCATCATGAATGACATCATGGTGACGTTGAGCAATATGGGAATCTGACCGACCGCAAGTGCCTGACAACTGCAGTATTACGTCAGGCAAAACAGTGGGCCGGTCCTGAACAGAACAGGCTCAATCCTAACCACCGGCTCCGGCAAATATCAAAACACCGAGGATAACTCCCAGGTAAACCCCGACGGGCACATCTTTTAATGAATCTTCTGCAGGTGTCTGCGCTGTCTCCGCAGGGGCAGTATCTGCTGCTTCAGCTTCAGCCGGTGCGGCCTCTGCTTCCGGTGCCGCTGTATCTGCAGGGGCCGCTTCCGCAGGAACTTCTTCGACAGCAGGCTCTTCAACTGCTTCCTCTCCTTCTCCGGCTGCCGCTTTCGCAATCAGGTAGGATGTGTAATCAACTCCATGCACCTTGATTGATTCAACACCGTCATAGCCCATGCGAAAATCAAGAGCACCGTTTTTTCTGTAAAGTTCATTGATATGCACATCCGCGCCCGGCTCGTGATTGGTGTTATCCAGACGCAAGCCAAACTGGTGCTTGTCATGTTTTTTATCGCCTGCACCAATTGGTATTTCATAATAGAGCATGAGTTGCTGTTCATCGACAGGTTCAACTGCATGAACATTAAATGAAATCGCTGACAGAAACAGCAGGATGAAAAGTGTGCGCATGGAGCTATCCCTCCCCGGATAAACCATGGTTCCATTTAATGCCTAGTCCGGCTTAAAGTCAATCCGGATAAGGATGGTCCGAAAAATCCATCAGATTTCTCTGGAACGAGGGACGGGTCGGGACGGATGTTGATTACCTAATGCTTCCTCAAGTTGCTGCATCAGTTCATCCATGCGCTGCTGTAATTCAGGCAACTTCTGTTTCATGGTTTCTTCAATCTTCTCAATTTCCCGTTGTACTTCCGGCAGCGCCTTTTGCATCTCACCCAGGGAATGATTTAATTTATCTGCAAACTGTATACCGAGATCATTCAAACTGCCCAGTACCCGGGCAATGTCGCTGCTGCCGGATATTGGCGCGACTGTTGCCGCATAATCCACTTTCCACTGGTTATTTTCCTGTAATAACACTGTCTTGATTGGAACATCGAATGAGTCGGTCCCCGATATTTCGACAGTGGTATCCACCCAGGCCTGATTCTGATCCATGACTGTGCGCCCTAATGTATAATTTTTAATGTCCAGAAGATCGGCGAGAGAATCATCAGGGTTTCCGGTTCCGGCAACGATATATTTTTTGATGCTGCGGTTGTCCTTGCTTTTAACTGCTGACCAGAACTGATCTGAAACTTCAATGGGAGTTAGATTGGCAGCGCAGCCTGTTATTAACGTGATTATTGTCAGGAGTAGCGGAAAATAGAAAATTTTATAGACAGTCATGGGCGTTATTTCTCATGCAAGCGTGAAGACTTTGACTGGTCACAGACCGTTTAATTCCTCATAACCACTGGATTCCAGCAACACCATGATTTTCTGAACGATTCAGTTCAGTTCAAAGGTATCTCCATACCCCGGAATTATAACCTCCCATCCCAGTCGATCATGCACTGTCCGCCGGAAAGCATCCTGGCTCTGGGGCTCACCGTGCACAATAAAGGTTTGCTTCGGAGGTATTTTAATGCCCGATAGCCAGGCAATCATCTCATTGTAATCGGCATGCCCGGACAAACCATCGATAAATACTGTCCGGGCGCGTACCGGAATGTACTGGCCATGAATCTTGATCGTATCTGCACCCGCCAGCATGGCTGCACCGCGCGTACCAGCCGCCTGATAACCGGCAAATATCACACAGTTATTACGATGTTGCAGATACAGTTTCAGATGATGCAATATGCGGCCACCGGTCAACATACCGCTGGCAGAAATAATAATTTTTGGACCATTGCGCATACTGATGGCCTTGGATTCCTCTACTGTATGGGTACAGGTGACCCGTTTGGCCATCGCTTTACAGGCGCTCATAGACAACCGGTGTTCCTGATGATAACGGTAGAAAATTTCTGTGGCATCGATTGCCATCGGACTGTCGAGATAGACCGGTACTCTCGGAATCTTGCCTTCGGCGGTCAATTCCGTAATCAGATGCAACACGGTTTGGGCCCGGCCAACAGCAAAACTCGGGATCAGCACGGTACCGCCTTTTTTTAAGGTATTACTGATGGCACGCTCCAACAGATGTTTTGGACTCTGCTTTGGATGCAATCGATCACCATAAGTAGATTCAACCACCAGATAGTCTGCCCGTTCAATCATTTCTGGAGGGTGCATCACCGGATCGACGGGCCGGCCCACGTCTCCGGAAAATACGACAGTTTTATTACCTGCTGTAAGTTGTATACAGGCTGCACCCAGAATGTGGCCTGATGAGATAAATTGCACATTAACACCTGGCACCGGATTAAATTGTATTTTGTACGGAATGGTTTCAAAACTGCTGAGGCAGCGCTCCGCATCTTCACGCGTATACAACGGCAATGCGGGATGATGTTTGCTGAAACCATGCCGGTTGGCATATTTTGCTTCTTCTTCATGCAGATGCCCGGAATCCGGCAGCAATATTCTGCACAGATCCAGCGTGGCCGGGGTGCAATACACCTTGCCCCGGAATCCATTTTTAAACAGCAGTGGTATGTAACCACTATGATCAATATGCGCATGCGTCAGAACGACGGCGTCAATACTGGCGGGCTTGACCGGGAATGCCTTCCAGTTGAGATCCCTCAGTTTTTTCAGCCCCTGAAACAATCCGCAGTCTATGAGCAGATGTTTGTTGTTTGCCGTTTCCAGCAGGAAACGTGAACCAGTCACCGTTTCCGCGGCACCCAGAAATGTCAGTTTCATTTTATATTTATTTCAGCAATATATTATTGTTATTTTGAATCTCTGAACCAATTGAAATGTTCATATACTCCAGCCCAATACATTCCAAAAGCAAATGCAAATACCAGCTCCTCCAAAGGTATATTAAATATCATCACACCGGATAATGCATCCAGATTCCAGACACGCTCTATATACCCTGGAGACAGAAAATCAAGACCCAGAATATATATCCAGTAGTATCCAAGAAACAGCAAGCCACCAATCCACGTTTTGGTTTTTAGATCAGGGCGGCATAATATTGTTGCAATTGCTCCGGTAATCATTGCAACAAATGCCGGATAAATTGGATTCCAGGGCAAAAAATAGAATGGCAGAAAAATTATAAATGGCGCTGCGAGTGCAAGCTTATGATATTTGTGCAATCCAGAGTGGCGATATGATACAGGCACTGGTTCAATTACTGAACCTGTTATAACGTTATACAATACTGCGCCTACTCCGCCGATACCATAACAAAAAATAAAACTTTCAATATCAAAACCTGTTCTCAGTGCCAAATCAAACAAACTGGGTGGCGACCAGTATTCCGGAACAAACAATGGTTCTGAAATGCCAAATAGCATGGTAAACAGACTGGACCACAACATTGCTTTTCTGTGAACCGGGTACAGAAAATACAGAAACAACCACGGCACGAGAAATGCCAATGACCAGCCAATCCAGATATATTCATCTGAAATCATTTAATTATTACATCTGATTCCTTTTCAGAAGCAATTCATTTATAGCCGGAATAAACGCGGGAGTTCGCCGCATATATTCCTGATATACATCTCCAAACTGGGCAAGTGCTGCATCCTCTTCCTGCTTCGCCAGCCGCATATAAAAATAAACCAGTATGGGAAACATGATTAACGTAGGCAACGTCGGCCACTGCAAAAGAAAACCGAGCATTATTATGATAAAGGCAAGATATTGCGGATGACGCACATAACGGTATGCGCCTGTTGTCGCCAGTGTGGCTGTCTGTTGCGCGTTGTACAGCACATTCCAGGCACTGGCAAGCAGCCAGAAACCGCCTAAAATCAAAACATTGCTCAGAATATGCAGGAAATCATAATGGGCATCGCCTTCCATACGCAGCAAGGTATGCCACAGATGGCCGCTTTCGTGGGAGAAAAAATCAACATCCGGATAATTTTTGGCAAGCCATCCGGAAAGTAAATAGATCGATAAAGGAAATCCATACATCTCGGTAAACAAGGCAACAATAAAAGCGGAAAAAACTCCGAGAGATCGCCAGTCCATATTGGTCTTTGGCTTGGCAAAACTGAACGCGAAGATAATAAAAACCAGCGAGTTAATAATTACCAGACTCCATAACCCATATGCTGGTTCATGTGTCATGGCTTCTCCTCCCCTGTTCTGGAATTTTCCTCATCGCTGCCGCCGCCACAGCAACCGCCACTGTGTTTGCGTTTCATATTTCCATCATCATTCTCATGATGCTGACCATGCCCGCCATGGCCGCCATGCCCATGAAACAGATGCATCAGCGGACAGGCTAATAACAAAAGATATGGCAGTACTCCATATAAATGTGCCCGGTGTTCCACTAATAGAAAGAAAAGAATGATCCCTAGAAAAATCCAGGGAATAAGATTACGAAAGCCCGAATATCTGTTACCCATATGTTGATGTGACATAATCAGTTTGCCTCTTCAGATTGACAATGGATTTATGATTACGCGAGTTTCATCCCCTTTAACAATGCCGAATTTACTATTACTGATAGCGAGCTGAGCGCCATCGCTGCTGCGGCGATTATCGGATTGAGAAAACCTAAAGCAGCTATAGGAATCCCGATAATATTGTAGATGAATGCCCAGAACAGGTTCTGCTTGATCTTTCGCATCGTAGCGCGCGAAAGCCGGATTGCCGTAACGACGTCACGTACATCATTACGTACCAGAATGATACCGCCAGTCTCTTTTGCCACATCTGAACCCGAACCAATGGCGATACCAATCTGTGCTGTAGCCAGCGCAGGCGCATCGTTAACCCCATCGCCCACCATGGCAACAGCATTGCCGCCCTTCTGTAAATCCTGAATCACAGCAACTTTATCAGAAGGCAAGACCTCTGCGATCACACGTGTGATTCCAAGTTCTTGGCCAATTGCGTTTGCGGTAAGCCGGTTATCTCCGGTCAACATCACAACTTCAATTTCTTCAGACCTGAGTGCCGCTATTGCCTCCTTTGCTTCGGGCTTAAGCGTATCGGCAACTGCGATAATGCCGATGAGAGAATTGTTTGATGCTACCAGCATGGCTGTTTTGCCTTCTGATTCGAGACGTACCATGGTTTCTTCAGCAGATGCGGGATCGACACCTTCCTTTTTCAGGTGTCTTCGATTTCCAAGCAGGACAGATACACCATCCAGTTTGCCCTTGATGCCATGCCCTGCAACAGCTTCGAATTTCTCCACCTTGCCAAGATTCAGGCCCCTGTGCCTGGCACCACGTACAATCGCTTCACCCAATGGATGCTCTGATCCGACTTCTACGCTAGCTGCAACACGCAACACGGTATTTTCATCCGTTCCTGCGAAAGGGATCACATCCGTAATATTAGGTTCTCCACGTGTAAGCGTGCCGGTTTTGTCGAATACCACTGTTGTAAGTTTTTGCGCACGCTCGAGTATCTCTGCACCACGAATCAGAATTCCTGCTTCAGCTCCTTTGCCTACACCGACCATAAGGGCTGCCGGAGTCGCCACACCAAGTGCGCAGGGACAAGCGATAATCAGGACTGCAATAAATGCAAGCAACCCTTGCGGGAAGTTTCCTGCAAGCCACCATCCGAAAAAAGCAAGTAATGCAACGGCAACTACCGCCGGCACAAAATAGCCCGTGACCTGATCTGCTATACGCTGAATTTGCGCAGTTGAACTTTGCGCTTCCTCGACCATGCGAATGATTTGTGCCAGAGCAGTATCTGCGCCTACGCGCGTTGCCCGTATACGCAACATACCACTGCGGTTGATGGTGCCGCCAATAACCTGTGATTCAGGTGATTTTCCAACTGGCATTGATTCACCCGTCAACATGGATTCGTCCACCGAAGAAGTACCTTCAAGCACAACACCGTCAGTAGGCAATTTCTGGCCAGGCCGTACGATACAAATTTCATCTACCATCACACTCTCCGCCGGCACTTCCATTTCGACACCATTTCGCACCACACTGGCCGTAGCCGGCTTGAGATCGAGCAACTTTCTGACTGCTGCCGAGGAACGTGTCTTGATTATCTCTTCCATGTATTTACCAAGCAGAACGAACGCAATAATTACCGCAGAAACTTCGAAATACACATCCCGCTCTTCAACCTTGACTGGAAGACCCTCGGGGAAAAACAGCACTGCAACGCTGTAAAAGTAGGCAACAGAAGTTCCGAGCGCGATCAGAAAATCCATATTAATACTGCGCGTACGAACAGCATTCCATGCGCCGACATAAAAACCCCAGCCACCGATAAACTGCACCGGCGTAACGAGGATAAAAAGCCACATCCCCCAGGTGAACCAAGGTAACTGAGGAATAGGCACCCACGTGACAATCGTTGCGCCGGTCGCTAAGGCAATAAATGCACCTGCACGCATAACGGCCAGTGCCAATACGCCAGTCAGCGCAATAGCAACGCGCGTTTTCATTGATTTGAGTTCCTGCTCAGGCGACTCGAAGGTGCGCTGGCATCCTGTGCTGCAGAAGTAATACGTTCTTCCACCCCGTTCAGTACGCAACGATGTAGCTTTGTTAACCATCATGCCGCAGATGGGATCCTTGGCAAGATCCTTCGCGCCGCGGGCGTGCACAGGTGGTTCATGCATCGCCCCTTTATGCACAGGAGGCACAGCTGTTTGTTTTGATGGATCCTTAACAAATCTTGCAGGTTCCATCTGAAATTTAATCTTGCAATCGGCAGAGCAAAAATAATAAGTCTGATTGTTATATTCAGCTTTGCCGGCAGACTGTTTTTCGTCCACCTGCATTCCACAAACCGGATCTATTTCCATATTATTTTGCCTCTCGGATTCAGATAAACATCAATATATAAAAACTATTTACATTGCATACAACAAGCATGTACAGATAAACGCCAAACAATATTTTCCATATTAAAGAGTGACTACTGGATGAATTTGTTTATGTTTATGCTCATGACAATTTCTTGCCCCAGAATCCCCATGCGATTCCGTAAACTGCGCCGAGCACAAAACCGGCAACGATAAACATTGAAAATCCAGACAGAAATCCCAGGAGACTTCCATAGACCGGCCATGGACTGACCGACGCAAGGCCTGTAAGGAGTCCATAAGGGGGAAACAACGTATCAAAAATGGCGCACAGGGCATATGCCACACCAAACGTTGTAGCCAGCGTAAATGCATGTAATTTCCAGAAATTGGTCATGATAAATCTCCTTCGGGTTGATGAGTTCCCGGTCAGCTAATGATCTGTTGTCTTTTTTCGATCACCATTCATAGGGCATCGATTGCCTGCAACTAGCGAATAAAAATGCGATGTCTCCGACAAATACATAATTGGATTCACTCAATGATGAGTATCATGACCGGCATCGGGCGTTTTCGGAGTTAATACAGAGTCTTCCCGATCAGGCAAGACCATGGGGGGTTGTTTACTTTCATTGCGCTGTTCCATCATTTTTTTCATCATCATGTTTTCGTCCTTACCATGCATCATAGCCGGATAAGGATGTTCAAGATCTCCGGCAAAATGATATTTCAGATAAAAATAACTTGTACAAAGCGCAGTACCAATGCCGGTCACCAGCAGGGCAATTCCTGCAACTTTTAACAACACGGGCCGTGGATCAGCGTAAGCCTTATGCAGAGTAAACAGCCCTGAAACAGCGACAACAACTCCAAGCAAAAATGCGATATCGCCAAGAAATGCAGCCATATAAACCTCCCGCATTCAGCGCGAGTTCATGATTTAAATTATCTCCTTTCATAATCCCTGTATTTGATTCAAATCAAGTATCAACCAAATATTGGCAACCTGACTCTCAAGCCTTTGACTGACCGGTCATTTTTTCCCCAGTGCCTCCAGAATCGGACAATGATCCGCAGGACCATGGCCCGGACATTGCTCCACCAGTTTTTTCAGCGTGCGCTGCATGCGCTTCAGCAGTTTGATCCTTGCTTCGATGTCTGCCAGTTTGCTCTGGGCAATTTTCTTGATTTCCCGGCTGGATGTGTGCGGGCTCACTTTCAACGACAGTAACTCATGGATTTCCGACAGCGTAAATCCAAGCGTCTTCGCCTGCTGAATAAACAGCAGGCGATCCACATCTTGCTGCTGATACTGACGATAACCGCTGTCTTTACGCTGCGGCTCCTGCACCAGGCCCTTGCGTTCATAAAAGCGGATGGTCTCAATGCCGAGCCCGGTTTTGCGGGCGACCTGCCCGATGGTCATACTGTTCATATCCAGCTCCACCAATGGTTCTGTCTAAAGTATAGACCCTGTACTCTACTATAGAGTCAAGCCTTGCATAAATGTGGCTTCTCTTCCAGCTTTTGCGATGCTTTCAATCGGATGTTGTTTCTAACAAAATACTGCTAGCGAAGATGCCACGAGAATATTTGAAATAACGAAGATGTGGAGTAACATGTCTAGGCTTAGATTTACGGTGATACCAACATTTATCTGATGAATCCGTTGAAATTATTACGCCGCTTCACCTACAGCACGCATGTGCTTGTGCTGGTATCACTGTTGATGTTGACCGTGCAGTTTGGACATTTACATATGCATAACCATGATTTTCTGGCGACAGGCGCTCCTCAAGTGCATGTCCTTGGTGGGCATGCGCATGATCAGCCACATGATCAGTCGGGTGAAATTGATTTGCAGTTTCACAGCCTGATTGCCAAGGTCAAATTAACACCAGATCTCCTGCCATTGGTATTGTTTGTTTCATTATTGTTAGCCCTCCTTGCTCTCCGGGTTATCCGGCATGAAGTTATTATCCTTTTTCTGCGGCCGGTTATTTTTACTTTACGGCCGCCTTCCCGCGCTTCCCCCTAAACCCATCAATCAATCATAGAACTGATTTTGCTGCGTGATGCCTATTCGCATCATGCAAAGCAAATCACTACGAATCTTTTCCGTATAGCCTGGTATTGATGTGCTTGCTGCACATCATCGCAAGTTATATGGCGAAACCGGGTATCTGGTTTCATAACCAATTTGAGGAGTTCGGACATGAGTATATGTCCTGTAATAACGCGCATCATACTGATGCTTGTTTTATTGATAACAACCAGCATTTCATATGCTGACAATTACAATTGTACGGACAGTAGGGATTGGCCTGCTGACTACCCATCCGGCTCAATCACGCTCATGCTGGCAATAGAATCAGCATTGAAGAACCATCCGGATATCGTTGCTGCGGAATGTAACATTCTTGCAGCCGAGGGAAGGACGCTGCAGGCGGGCTTGATCCCGAATCCTGAATTGGGTCTTGAAATTGAAAATTTTGCCGGTGGTGGCAACCGCTCCGGATTTGAGTCTGCTGAAACGTCTTTGCAGATAAGTCAGTTGATCGAGCTTGGTGGCAAACGTGCACGGCGCATCACCGCCGCCGGTCTGGATCGGGATCGAACAGTTTGGGAGCGTGAAGCCAAACGTCTCGACATCATAACATCAACCCGCAAGGAATTTGTTGCAGTGGCCGCCGCTCAACAACATCTTGCGCTCGCCGATGAACTGGTGAAGCTTGCCGAAGAAGTCGTACATAACGTAAAAGAACGGATCAAGGCCGGCAAAGTATCACCTATCGAAGAATCCCGTGCCCAGGTCACCGCCACCAGCACACGTATCGAAGTTGCACATGCCAAGGCTGAGCTAGCAGCCGCCCGTAAACGGCTTTCCGCCCAATGGGGTGAAAGCACACCGGGATTCAGCGAAATTATAGCGGATATTGAAAATATCCCGCCTCTGCCGGATTTCGATCTCATTATGGCCACATTGGAAAACAACCCGGATCTGATGCGCTGGAATACCGAAATCCAGTTCAGACAGGCCCAACAGAAGTTGGCTGAAGCAGACAAAATACCTGACATCACTATTGGTGCGGGTATCCGGCATTTTGCGGAAGACGATGATGCGGCATTGATTGCCACCGTTTCAGTCCCGCTACCCATCTTTAATCGCAATCAGGGCGAAATAGCTTCCGCACGTTATCAAGCATTGGCGGCAACAGCTGATCAGACCGCCACACGTCTGCGCTTGACCACGGCGCTGCATGATCTCTACCAGCAACTACAGGCAGCCTATAGTGAAGTCAATATCATTCGTGACGAGGTTCTACCTGCAGCACAATACGCTTTTACAGCAATGACCGCCGGCTACCGTGCCGGTAAATTCAGTTATCTGGATGTACTGGATGCACAACGCACCCTCTTTGATGCCCGCATTCAGTACATCAACGCCCTCGAAAACTACCATGCTGCCGCAGCTGATGCCGGACGTTTGTTAGATGCCGATGTTGCTACGGTGGGCGAACTCGCCAGTCCTGTTGGAGGAAATACACCATGATACGCAGGCTAATATCGATAATTATTTTATTTCCGTTAGTGTTCGCCGGTATTTTGTATCTATGGCCGGACCACAGCATGACACCTGTCTTTATCGAAACCGTACAGGCTAACAACGATGCTGATGATCACAGAAACAACACCGGACACACTGAAGGTGAGGCAGAAACAACCCCTGCTCATGAACATGATAAGGCATCATCAGGATCAGAAGAAGGACGTATTGTAATACCCGTTGCTGTCCAAAAATCATCGGGCATTCAAATCGAAGTAGTAACTCCCGCACAAATCAGCGTTGTATCTGTTTTGTCAGGCGAGGTTCGAATTCATCCTGATCGACAGGCCCATGTCGTACCACGTTTGAAAGGCGTGGTGACTGAAGTGAATACCGAACTTGGCGACAATGTCAAAAAGGGTGATGTATTGATCGTGCTGGAAAGCCGCGAACTCGCTGAACTCAAGAGTGATTATCTGGTGGCACGGCAACAGCTTAATCTTGCTGATACCACTTACGCTCGTGAAGCTGAATTATGGGAACAAAAAATTTCCGCTGAACAGGATTACTTGGCTGCGCGCAATGAGCGCAGCCAGGCGGAAATTGCAGTGCGGGCAGCCGAACAAGCTCTGCAGGCACTCAGTTTTGATATCTCAACGATAAACAGGATCGGCACTGATCCAAAACTGCCTCTTAACCGTTATGAAGTACGGGCTCCCATGGATGGCGTGGTGATTGAAAAACATGCTGTCATCGGCGAAGCCTTAACGGAAGATGAAAATGTATTCACCATTGCTGACCTCGCCACAGTTATTGCCGCAGTATCGGTTAGTCCAAAGATCATAGATACACTCAGTACCGGGCAGAGCGCAACAGTACGCAGCGTCAACAGTTCTCTGATAGATGAAGGCACACTGACCTACATTGGTTCACTGGTAGGCGAAGATACACGGCAGGCTATTGTTCACATCCAGATGGATAACACGTCCCAGCGCTGGCGTCCCGGTCAGTTTGTGGAAGCAGAAATCACCGAACAAAAATTTGAAGTTCCGGTAGCGATAAAACCTTCCGCCATACAAACCATTAACAATGAGCCGGTTGTTTTCATTCGTGTTGATGAAGATGAATTTGAAGCCCGTCCGCTCAAAGCAGGACGGCAGGATCGCACATGGGTGGAAGTGCTTGAGGGAATCAATCCCGGCGACATGTACGTTACTCAAAACAGTTTTCTGCTGAAAGCAGAGCTTGGCAAGAACGAAGCAGAACACGAGCACTGAGGAGACAACATGTCAAACTGTGAATGCGAATTTGAATTACATACCGCAGAGGAACGCCGCACACTGTGGATTGTACTCGTTATCAATGCGACGATGTTTGTGATTGAGGGCACAGCCGGTTTGTGGGCAAACTCCAGTGGTCTGTTGGCCGATTCATTAGATATGGCTTCAGATGCTGCTTTATACGGTGTCGCTCTCTATGCTATCGGGCGCCCGGATTACTGGAAAAGCCGTGCAACCACATTGTTTGGATGGTCGCTCTTATTACTGGCTGCAAGTGTCATTATTGATGTACTGCGCCGTTTTATCTATGGTAACGAGCCAGAAAGCCAGATTATGTTGCTGATGAGTATCCTAGCACTGGCCGCAAATATAACCTGCCTTAAACTCCTTGCCCGCTTCCGGAAAGACAAGATTCATTTGCGAGCAGCTTATATCTGCTCTCAAAACGATGTGCTGGCGAATATTGGTGTATTTATTTCAGGCGCTCTGGTCATGTTGATGAACAGCCGGTGGCCGGATTTGTTAATCGGTATTGCAATCGCAATATTGATTATGCGCAGTTGCCTCGAAATTCTCAGGGAAGCGGCAGAAGCACAAAGTCACCTCTTGAGCCCCACAAATTCTTGTAATAAGTCTGAGGGTACTCATCATGATTGATGCCATTATCCGTTTCTCCATTGAACGCTGCTGGGTAATCCTGTTTCTGACCACTCTGGTTGCAGGACTTGGAGTATACAATTATCAGCGGCTTCCGATTGATGCAGTGCCAGACATTACCAATGTACAGGTGCAAATCAATACTGAAGCACCGGGTTATTCGCCACTGGAAACTGAACAACGGATCACCTATGCCGTTGAAACAGCCATGGCCGGTCTGCCAAATCTGGAATACACCCGTTCACTCTCACGATACGGTCTGTCACAAGTCACGGTGGTATTTGAGGATGGCACAGATGTTTATTTCACACGGCAGTTGGTGAATGAACGGATACAGGAAGTGAAAAGCCTGTTGCCACCCGGTATCGAACCCAGCATGGGGCCGATCGCCACTGGACTGGGTGAAATATTTCTTTACACAGTGACTGCCGAACCCGGTGCCAAACAACCGGATGGCCGCGCTTATGACGCCACGGCCCTGCGCACCGTGCAGGACTGGATCATCCGGCCGCAGTTGCGGCAGGTGCCGGGCGTCACCGAGGTTAACAGCATTGGCGGATATGCCAAGCAATATCATGTAACACCCGACCCAGCAAAACTGATCGCTCTGGGTTTGTCCTTTAATGACGTTATTGATGCGTTGGAGCGTAATAATGCCAATGTCGGGGCCGGTTATATTGAAAAAAGCGGTGAGCAATACCTGATTCGCGCTCCTGGTCAGTTAGCCGGTATTCCCGATATTGAGTCTGTGATTGTTGCGAATCGGGATGGTGTACCCCTTCGCGTACACGATGTAGCTGAAGTTGCTATCGGTAAAGAATTACGCACTGGCGCAGCCACACGCGATGGTGAAGAGACTGTGCTAGGTACTGCCGTGATGCTGGTGGGTGAAAACAGCCGCACGGTGTCCCAGCGGGTGGCTGAGAAACTCAAAGAAGTTTCCACTACCTTGCCGCCGGGCGTGAAAGCCGAAGCAGTGTATGACCGGACCGTACTGGTCGATAAAACCATTGCCACAGTGCAGAAAAATCTTCTGGAAGGCGCTGTGCTGGTTGTGGCGGTATTGCTTGCTCTGCTGGGCAACCTGCGCGCCGCACTGGTCACAGCGGCAGTGATCCCGTTATCCATGCTGTTCCTGATCACCGGCATGGTGGAAAACCGTGTAAGCGCCAATCTCATGAGTCTGGGAGCACTGGATTTTGGTTTGATCGTGGACGGCGCGGTAATTATCGTGGAAAACTGCATCCTGCGGCTGGCGCAGAAACAACATCATCTAGGCCGTGTACTGACGGCCGAAGAACGTTTCCATACGGTTTATATTGCCACCCGTGAAGTATTCAAACCCAGCCTAGTCAGTGTGATTGTGGTAGTGCTGGTCAATCTTCCTATCTTTGCCCTCACCGGGGTGGAAGGAAAAATGTTCTGGCCGATGGCTTTCACTGTGGTCGTAGCGTTAATCGGCGCACTGATCTTCTCGCTGACCTTTATTCCTGCTGCTGTCGCGCTGACCTTGCGCGGCAAGATAAGTGAAAAAGAAAACCGGTTGATCGAATTTTCAAAATGGATTTACACCCCAATGCTGAAATTTGCCTTGAAGATGCGCTGGCTTACCGTAAGTGCAGCCACTCTGCTGGTTATCGGCTCACTCTGGCTGGCATCGCATATGGGCAGCGAGTTTGTTCCCAAACTGGATGAAGGCGATGTTGCCGTTCAGGCCATCCGGATTCCCGGCACCGGCATGGATCAATCACTGGAAATGCAGGCAGCAATTGAGCGGGCACTGCTGAAATTGCCGGAAGTCCACACCGCATTCGCGCGCACGGGTACTGCCGAGGTAGCAACAGATCCCATGCCGCCGAATGTCTCGGATGGTTATGTAATGATTAAACCGCATGCGGAATGGCCTGATCCCTCAAAAACCAAGGCACAATTACTGGATGAAATCGAAACCGCCGTGCGTAATGTACCGGGCAATAACTTTGAAATTTCACAACCCATCCAGTTGCGCTTCAACGAATTAATCTCAGGTGTGCGTTCCGATTTTGCCGTCAAGATTTTTGGTGATGATCTCGACACGCTCCTGAAAATCGGCAATCGTGTTGCGGCAGTAATGCAACCCGTAGCAGGGGCATCCGGAGTCAAGGTTGAACAGGTCAGTGGCCTGCCCATGCTCAGCATTACTCCGGATCGTAATACACTTTCCCGTTACGGGCTTAATGTTGCAGATGTACAGGAGGTCATTGAAATAGCATTGGGCGGCAGGGAAACAGGGCAAATATTTGAAGGCGATCAACGTTTCAGCCTCGTCGTGCGCCTGCCGGAACAGATGCGCACAGACATCGGAAACATTGAGCGCTTGCCTGTTCCTTTGCCGGATGGCGGTTATATACTTCTCTCAGATGTCTCAAACCTGACGGTTGCGCCGGGTCTCAATCAGGTTAACCGCGAAAATGGCAAACGGCGTGTAGTGGTATCTGCGAATGTGCGGAATCGTGATCTGGGCAGCTTTGTCGCGGAAGTGCAGCAAGCCATCGCGCAAAACGTCAAACTTCCGCCGGGATACTGGCTTGATTATGGCGGCACTTTTGAACAACTGGAATCTGCTGCCGCACGTCTGGAATTGCTGGTGCCGTTAACGTTATTGATGATCTTCGGGTTATTACTGATGACGTTCGGATCAGCGAAAGATGCCTTGCTCGTATTCAGTGGAGTTCCACTGGCGCTGACTGGCGGCATCGCGGCGCTCTGGCTGCGGGATATTCCTTTATCGATCTCTGCTGGCATTGGCTTCATTACTCTATCCGGCGTTGCGGTACTTACAGGCGTGGTGATGGTGTCGGCTTTCCGCGATATTCTTGACAATGAAGAAATTGGTATTGAGGCAGCCCTTATAAAAGGCGCACTGTTGCGTCTACGGCCTATTCTGATGATCGCGTTGGTGGCTTCGCTGGGATTTTTGCCGATGGCCTTCAATACCGGTGTCGGCAGCGAAGTGCAACGCCCGCTGGCAACGGTTGTGATCGGCGGCATTATTTCATCCACCTTGCTCACACTGTTTGTCCTGCCCGCGTTATATCGTATTGTCTACAAAGACAAACATCCGTTTACTTGATTCGTCTGCGTAACATGTAGTACACCGCCGGAACCACAAACAATGACAGCAGTGGCGCGGTAATCATGCCACCAACCATAGGGGCAGCAATCCGCGTCATGACTTCACTGCCGGTACCACTGCCCCAGAAGATGGGCAAGAGACCTGCAACGATCACCGCGACGGTCATTGCTTTCGGTCGCACCCGCAAAACGGCGCCCTCACGTATGGCCTCAAGTAAATCACTGTCCATAGTCCTGCCTTCAGAGCAGCGTTGCTGCCAGGCATGTTTGAGATACATCAGCATCACCACGCCGAATTCCGCGGCCACCCCCGCCAGTGCAATAAATCCGACACCGGTGGCAATGGAGAGATTGAAATCCAGCAGATAAATGAACCAGATCCCGCCAGTCAGTGCAAATGGCAATGTGGCCATAATCAGAAAAGCTTCATCAAACCGCCGGAATGTGACATAAAGCAGGATAAAAATGATCAACAATGTGGCAGGCACTACCATCTTCAGCCGTGCATTCGCGCGCTCAAGAAATTCATATTGACCTGAATAACTCACGCTCATGCCGGATTTCAATTTCACATTCTGTGAGATGGCCGTACGTAAATCATTAACCACTGAAGCAAGATCGCGGCCGCGCACATCCACATATACCCAGCCGGAAGGTCTGGCATTTTCGCTTTTCAACATGGGCGGGCCGTCTGTAATCCTGATCTCCGCCACCGTCCCCAACGTGATCTGCTGACCCATTGAGGTATAAATCGGGAGATTGATGAGATCTTCGATAGAGTCACGCCAGTCACGTGGGTAGCGTACATTAATGGGAAAGCGTGCCAGCCCTTCTACTGTCTCAGCAATGTTCTCGCCCCCTATGGCACTGGCCACCACGCTCTGCACATCTTCTATGTTGAGACCATAACGCCCGGCTGCAATACGGTCGATGTTGATGTCGATATAACGACCCCCGGTCAGGCGTTCTGCCAGTGCCGACGATACCCCCGGGATGGTTTTTGCAACCTGTTCGACCTGCATAGCCACTTCATCAATATCCCTGAGCTGTGTGCCGGAAATCTTGACGCCGATGGGGCTCTTGATTCCAGTAGCCAGCATATCGATACGATTACGGATGGGAGGAATCCAGATATTCGCAAGTCCGGGAACACGCACAGCCTGATCCAGTTCTTCAATCAGTTTCTCTGTAGTCATACCCGGCCGCCATTCCGATTTCGGTTTGAATTGTATGGTGGTTTCAAACATTTCCAGCGGCGCCGGATCGGTCGCAGTTTCCGCCCGACCCGCCTTGCCGAATACTCTTTGCACTTCAGGCACGGTGTGGATCATGCGGTCCGTCTGTTGCAGTAATTCACCGGCCTTGGCGGCAGACAATCCAGGCAAAGCAGAAGGCATATACAGCAGATCTCCCTCATCCAGGGGTGGCATGAACTCACCACCGAGATGTGACAGCGGCCACCAGGCTGTCGCAAAAACCAGCACCGCAAACAGCAGGATCGTCTTGGGAAAGCGTAAAGCGAGATTCAGCAAGGGCCGGTAAATCAGGATCAGTAAGCGGTTAAGCGGATTTTGTGTCTCGGCCGGAATCCGGCCACGGATGGCATAGCCCATGAGCACCGGAATCAGCGTCACTGAAATTCCTGCAGCTGCGGCCATGGCATAGGTCTTGGTAAAGGCCAGTGGTCCGAACAACCGTCCCTCCTGCGCCTCCAGCGTAAATACCGGGACGAATGACAACGTAATTATTAATAAAGAAAAAAACAGCGCCGGCCCGACTTCCAGCGCCGAACGGGTAATCACCTCCCATCGCTCTTCACCCGCCAGTTTTTTTTCCGGATTCAGTTGTTGCCAATGTTCAATTTTTTTATGGGCGTTTTCGATCATCACCACAGCGGCATCCACCATCGCGCCAATGGCAATGGCAATACCACCCAGTGACATGATGTTGGCATTGATGCCCTGTTGCTTGATGATAATGAATGCCAGCAGGATACCCAGCGGCAAAGACACAATCGCCACCAGCGAAGATCGCAGGTGCCAGAGAAACACTGCACAGACCAGCGCTACCACCATAAACTCTTCAATGAGTTTCTGTTTGAGATTATCTACGGCCCGATCGATCAATTGTGAACGATCATAGACCGGAATGATCTCGACACCCGTCGGCAGACTGGATTTCAATTCCTCCAGCCGCTTGCGTACGGCTTCGATAGTTGTGCGCGCATTCTTGCCACTACGTAACACTACTACACCCCCCACCGATTCACCTTCGCCATCGAGTTCGGCAATACCGCGCCGCATCTCCGGCCCGATTTGCACATGGGCCACATCACTGAGCCGCACCGGGACACCTGAGATGGACACCTTCAGTGGAATATTGCGAAAATCATCCAGGGTTTTCAGATAACCGGAAGCGCGCACCATAAATTCTGCTTCGGCGAGTTCCATAACCGCGCCACCGGTTTCATTATTGGCAGCACGTACGGCCTCGATCACTTCACGGTGTGTGATGCCCTGCGCCGCCAGCCGTATCGGATCCAGAACGATTTGGTATTGCTTGACCATACCGCCGATGGTCGCCACTTCGGCCACATCCGGCAGACTTTTCAGTTCGAAGCGGAGGAACCAGTCCTGCAGTGCTCGCAGTTGTGCCAAGTCATGCTGACCACTGCGATCTATCAAAGCGTATTGATAGATCCAGCCAACGCCAGTGGCATCAGGCCCTAATGATGAACGTGCAGTAGTGGGCAACTGGCTTTGCACCTGATTCAGGTATTCCAGCACCCGCGATCGGGCCCAGTACACATCCGTGCCATCTTCAAACAGAACATAAACAAACGAATCACCGAAATAGGAATAACCACGCACCGTCTTTGCGCCCGGCACCGATAGCATCGTCGTTGCGAGTGGATAGGTCACCTGGTTCTCGATGATCTGCGGGGCCTGCCCCGGCCAGGTGGTGCGTATAATCACCTGTACATCAGAGAGATCAGGCAGCGCATCGATCGGTGTGGCCTTCACTGACCAGATGCCCCACGCCGTCATGAAAATGGTGATGAGCAACACCAGAAAACGGTTTGCAATAGACCAACGTATCAGGCGTTTGATCATTCGCCACCTCCATGCACATGCGTTTTTTCCGGAACGGTCGGCACGATTCCTCTGAGGTTGGCTTCAGAATCAAACAGGAATTGTCCTGAGGCCACAACCTGCTGACCTTCTTCCAGTCCGCTCAGGATCACGGTCATTCCTTCAACTTCGGGGCCCGTTTCAACTTCCACCGGCTGGTAACGCCCGTCACCATCGACACGCATGACCAGAGCATGACGGCCGGTGCGTATCACCGCCTCGCTGACCACCTGCAATGCCATCTGCTCTTCGGCATTGCGCAGCGTCACTTCCGCATACATGCCGGGCCGGAAGCGACTGTCTTCATTTTCAAACTCAAGCCGCACTCTCAGCGTACGGGTATCTACGTTGAGCTCAGGTAATATTGCGATCACCTTGCCGGAGAAAACCTGTCCGGGATAAGCGACTACTCTGGCTTCTGCACTATCCCCGGTTTTGATCGTTGCACCCTGCGTCATTGGTACTGCCACATCCAGCCACACAGATTCAATTCCATTAATGCGTGCAAATGTCTGACCAGTGGTGACGGCCATGCCCGTACGAATCTCCAGCTCCCGAATCACACCGGCAATCGGCGCCGTCACTGAAATGATCGGACGGGTTTTGCCGGTCTCTTCAATCTGTTTGATCAGCCAGGACGACATGCCTAGCAGTTTCAGACGTTCGCGGGTTGCTTCGATCAGTGTTGTTTCCCCGGTCTTCAGCAACGCCAGAAATTCGATCTGTGCAGCTGTCCATTCCGGCACCAGAATATCGGCCAGAGGCGCGCCGCTTTCAATTACATCACCCGGAGCAAGCGGATAAACCTGCTCCACAAAACCAACGGCCCGGCTCTGGACGATAGCAACATCCCGTTCGTTATAAGCAAAGGTTCCAATAGCATCAATGGTTGTCGCATATGAACCGCGTGTCACCGTTGCATAACGCACGGCGATATTCTGTGCCTGGCCCGGATCGATACTGACTGATGCCGTACTGTTCTCTTCATCTGCATATTTCGGCACCAGTTCCATATCCATGAACGGTGATTTACCGGGTTGATCAAATTGCTGTTGCGGAAACATCGGGTCATACCAGTACAGCACTTTTCTTTCCCTTTCAGTGACGGACATGGCCCCGGGTTTTTCCGCTTTTATTTTGTCATCCTCAGGAAAATAATCAGCATAAAAATAACCGATAGCTGCACCGGCCAGCAGCGCCAGCATGATTAGCATGCTCGATTGAATATTTTTAGTGCTCATGGCAGATCCTCCCCGTAGGCATAATGCAGACGGGCGGCCGTTCCGGTACGCGAACCTTCGAGCTCAATCAGTTTCAACCGGGCCTCTATCAATTTACGCCGTGCTTCAATCACACTCATCAGATCTGACCGGTTACCTTGATAGGCTGCCATAATCAAGTCCACTTTTTCCTGGGCCAGTGGCAACAACAAGTCTTTTTGCCGTTGCACGGCCCGATCCAGTTGTTCGTATTCAGCGATTTCTGACTCAAGCATTTCCAGATGCTCACGCCAGGTATTTTCGCGTTCAGCATCGAGCCTGAGCCGCTCGGCACGCCGCGCTGCGATTTGCGGGTCCTGCCGCCGGCCGGGAAATATCGGCAGGTCAACAGTGAATTGCATGGACACCATATCACCGAATTCATCATCACGATGCTGATAGGCAAGCTCCACCGCCCAGTCCGGTTTTTTCATGGCGACCGCTTCCCGCACTTCTGCATCAATTTTCTGTGCCATGGGAACATAGGCGAGCAGTTCCGGATGTTGATGCAACCGGTGTTCAAGGATGTCGCGGGAGATGGGCCAGGCCGGCGGCTCACCGGCCAGGGGTTCATCCACGACCACACCGGTCCAGCGCCGCAACCGTGCCGTTGCCGCAGACTGGTCCCGCACCAGTTCATCACGCGCATCGGCCAGCATGGCTTCCTCTTCACGTGCCAGCAGGGTATCTGTAATCGAACCCGCGCCGGCGACCTGCTGTGCAGTCACCGCTTCCGCAAGTAATTTATTTTCATGTTCAAGTTCACTGAACAATCCAAGTTTGCGATCGACAATGTAACGTTCTATCCAGGCCAATGCTGTTTCCCGGCGCACCCTCAGGCGTTCCACTTGTTGCATGATCCGGCTGCGATCTATTTCCGCTGCTGCTGCATCGACACGGGCGCGCCGTTTGTCGCCGTTTGGAATCTCCTGCATCAAACCGATTTTCTGCATGGTCATGAAATCTTCAGTCAGGCTGCCGCTGGCCGGACCAGACACCGGATAATTTTCTATCCCGGCAAAAAGTTTTGGGTCCGGCAATTCGCCCGCAGGCACTGCTGAATATTCAGCGGCTTCTATGCCGGCCTGTTGTGCAGACAGCGATGGCGCATTCTGTTCAGCCAGCGTTAACGCTTCAGCAAAACCCAGCGGTGCAGCCTGAGCGTGAGTAATGGCCGCCAACAAAATCATGCTGTGGCCGGCCGGCCATAATGGATGTGCTCTGGCGTGAGAGCCAGTAAACAAGGTGTTCATAAACAACTCCTGACGGGTAAAAAAATAAAAACGTCGCTGCATGGCTTCCGTAACATACGGAAGCGGATGGAGCAGGCGTCTAGATCCGCAGGCGCTGTGTCGTGAGGTAAGTGTGGTTGCCCGGGTATACTGAATGACGGGCCGGTGATGCAGAAATTAAGCCGGATTGAGTAACAATGAATTGATCATGCAATACATACGATATTAATGAATACACAACTTCCGGATTGAGTTTCCCTGAGAGATATGAATTGACAGCAAGATTGCTGTCATTGCAATCACCGGAATCCGCCATGTAATCATGATCCATATCACAGCAGGTTTTATCTGAGGTATTTTCCTGCTGTGCCTGGGCAAGATGTTTGTTGCAGTTCTCTCCAGCCGTTTCCGGCATGGTCATCATCAAGTCACAGGCGACCGCCTGCGCGGCCTGGACCTGCAGAATGCCGGCCAGAATGATCAGCAGCCAGGTCTGTCTGGAGATGAATTTTCTGAATATGCCCATGTGTTTTGAATGTCTCTACACTCTCTACAGGTAAAGTATAGACCTCTAGTGAGGTACGGAGTCAAGGTTATGAAACCTCAGCTGGATCAATATCCTGTATGCCCGGTACTCGATAGAAATCCCGTTTTGTGATAAAAAGCGGCTTCTTTTGCGAACCCACAATAATCAATGACTGCACCTGAACACACTGCCGGACCTGAACTGCCGCCCCGGCCGCAAGAACCGTTGCCTGGCGAATGCTGCGGGCGTGGTTGCGAGCGTTGTGTGTATGTGTACTACGAAGAAGCATTACAACGATGGGAAGACAAGGTCGCTCAAATCAGGGCCGAGCACGCCCGTCTGCAAGGCCCGTCATGATCAGAACATTCCTTATTAATGTATAATCCGGCCTGACCCGTTAAACCTATTTATTACCATGACAGGCACTATCTTCAGCAAGATCATCGCCCGGCAGATTCCGGCGAATATCGTCTATGAAGACGATCAGTGTCTGGCATTCAAGGACATCAACCCGCAGGCACCCCTGCATATACTGGTGATTCCGAAAAAGACAATTTCAAAAGCAGCTGACGCAACAGAATCCGACAAGGATCTTCTGGGCCATTTACTGCTCACAGCCAGCCATATTGCCAAAGCCGAAGGTTATGGTGATGCATTTCGTCTGGTCATCAATAATGGTGAAGAAGCCGGACAAACTGTTTTTCATTTACATGTGCACATCCTTGCGGGCCGGCATTTTACCTGGCCGCCGGGCTGATACCCGGCAGTTGTATCATTCATTATTTCATTTAATTAAAGAACGCTGGAATTTATGCAATACAAAACCGATGATCTTCGGATTGAATCCATCAAGTCTGTCACGCCGCCTGTAGAAATCTGCGAAGAAATTCCGCTGACAGAAGCGGCTGCTAAAACCACGTACGAAACCCGTCAGGCCATACACGAGATCCTGGAAGGCAAGGACGATCGTCTGCTCGTGATTACCGGGCCATGCTCTATTCATGACATCAAGGCGGCAAAGGAATATGCATCACGCCTGAAACCATTGATTGATAAATACCGCAAGGATTTGCTGATTGTAATGCGTGTGTATTTTGAAAAGCCCCGTACCACAGTTGGCTGGAAGGGTCTGATTAATGATCCGGATCTGGACAACAGCTTTCAGATCAACAAGGGATTGCGTATTGCGCGATCCCTGTTGCGTGATCTGAATGACATGGGCGTGCCTGCCGGAACTGAATATCTGGATTTAATCACGCCACAGTATGTAGCTGATCTGATCAGCTGGGGCGCAATCGGTGCACGCACAACAGAAAGCCAGGTACATCGTGAACTCGCGTCCGGTCTCTCATGCCCCGTCGGTTTCAAGAACGGCACGGACGGCACCATCAAGGTCGCGGTGGATGCCATCGGCGCGGCCATGCGTCCGCATCATTTCCTGTCACTGCGCAAGGAAGGCAACTCGGCGATTTTTTCAACAAAAGGTAATCCGGATTGTCACATCATCCTGCGTGGGGGTAAATCACCGAACTATGATCCGGCGAGCATTGATCAGGCGGCCAAAGAACTGGAAGCCGCCAAACTGCCACCACGGATCATGGTGGATTTCAGTCATGCCAACAGCCGCAAGGTACCGCAAAACCAGATGGAAGTCGGCAAGGTTATTGCTGATCAAATCGCCGGCGGTGAAAAGCGTATTTTCGGCATCATGATCGAAAGCCACTTGGTGGCCGGACGCCAGGATGTGGTTGAAGGCAAACCGCTGGTCTACGGGCAAAGCATTACCGATGCGTGCATTGGCTGGGAAGATACCGTGCCGTTGATTGATCGGCTGGCGCAGGCTTCCGCCAAACGCCGCTCAGCAAAATAGCTTTTCAGCGGCCGTTATAGATCCGCTTCAGGACTCTGCGCCCGAGAATAGAGAACAGATAAAAAATTCCGGCAAGCAGGATGATGGTGGATCCGGATGGCAGATCCGGCTCATACGACAGGATCAGTCCGGTCGTTGTGATCAGCGCACAGAAAACGACTGCCAGCAACATCATACGGCCGATGGAACTGACAAACTGCGCGGCACTGGCAGCCGGCAATATCAGCAGGGCCAGCACCAGAATCAGCCCCACAACCTGGATCAGCAGCACCACGGTCAATGCCACCATGCACAACAGCAGCATGTAGTAAAACTCGACATTCACGCCACGCAGGCGCGCAAACTCCTCATCAAACGCTGCCGCCAGAAACTGCCGGTAAAACATGGCTACCAGCAATGCGATCACTATATCCAGTAATAACATCAGCCATAAATCCTGCTGTGATACCAGCAGAATGTTTCCAAACAGATAACTCATCAAATCGATGTTATAGCCCTCGCTGCGGGAAATAAAGATCACACCTATGGCCATGCCCACTGACCAGAACGCAGCAATCAGGATATCCTCATGTTCCCGCCAATGCAGATTGATCCAGCCGATCATGATGCCGGAAACCAGTGCCGCAAACATGGCGCCGAATAATGGTGATGAACCCAGGAAATAAGCGATACCCATTCCGGCGAGTACCGAGTGGGCAATACCGCCCGCCATGAAACCGATCCGTTTGACCACCACATACGTGCCCATGATCCCGCAGCCGATACTCGCCAGCAAACAGGCCAGCAATGCATGCTGCATAAAGCGATAGCTGAAAATTTCCGTAAAAAATTCGAACATGGGATTCAATGACTATGATGGTGGTGGATCATCCTGACCGGCGCTCCATACAACTCCTCAATGGTTTTACCGCTGATCGCATCCGTGGCATGGCAGACCAGACTGCGGTTCAGACACGCGACCCGATCGACATAACCGGAGATGAAACCAATATCATGCGACACCACTATAATGGTCATGTGGTCGTTGTAGTGTTTCAGCAAACCGAAAATATCTTCCTCAGCACGCATATCAATATTGGCGGTAGGCTCATCCAGAATCAGGATTTCCGGCTGACAGGCCAGCGCACGCGCAATCAGCACACGCTGTAACTGTCCGCCGGACAATTCACCGATCGGCCGTCTGGCGATGTCATGGATTTCCACGGCGCGCAAGGCATTATCCGCGATTATCCGATCTTCCTTCGAATATCCGGCAAGGCGCGAGACTTTCCCCAACCGGCCCATCAACACAGTGTCGCGTACATCGATGGGAAAATCGCGGCGTGAAAATGTGGGATGCTGTGGCACATAACCTATCTGCGCGCGGGCCTGCGCCGGTGTTTTACCCAGCACCCGTATGCTGCCGGCCGCCGGCGTTAACAGACCCAGTATCAATTTGATCAAGGTGCTTTTTCCGCCTGCATTCGGACCAATGACACCGAGAAACTCTTCCGCCGTGACCGTGAGGTAAATATCACTCAGCACCGGTTCACGATCGTAGGCAAAATTGACTTGGTTGATTTCAATTGCCGCCGTCATGGCTGGTTTTCCGCGTTCGCGATGCTGAGTGCGACCTGCCGGAGATTTTCAATATAATTTTCCGCCAGCGGATCCAGCTCTATCAGTTTCGCCTCGATGGCATCGGCCAGCATTCTGGCAGCAGGAGAATCAAACTGTTTTTGCAAGTAGATGTACTGAATACGCTCTGATTTTGCAAATTCAATCAAGTGCGCAAGCTGCCGGGCACGCGCCTCGGTCCCATGCCGTTCTATCGCGATCTGGGTCAATCCATACTGTGCTGCGAAGTGTCCCCAGGACGGGTGCGCCACCAGCAAATAACGGTTATCAACCTCTGAAAGTGTCTCCTGTATGAAATGATCAAGTTCATCCAGATCCATTATCAACCTGTGAAAATTAACCTGATAATTTTCCGCATGCTCCGGATCAGCTTCCGTCAGGGCTTCCAGGACAATCCGCGCCAGCACTCTGGCATTGTGCGGACTGGTCCACACATGGGCATCCACTCCGATATTACTTTCCGTGCCTGTCACGGGATCATACGGGGGCGGATCGGTGATCGTTAATTCAGCACAGCATTCAATTATTTTCAGCATTGGATTCTGATCATGGATTTTGCCAATCCAGATCTCCTCAAACGGCACAGCGATACGGAAATACAGATCAGCGCGGCTCAAGGCTGCCATCTGTCTGGGCGTCGGCTCGTAGGTTTCGGGATTCAGTCCGGGCTTCACCATGACCTGCACCCGTACCTGTTCACCGCCGATCCTTTCAAGCAGATATTTCTGCGGCAAGATACTGACAAATACATCAAGTGCACCGGTTGCGTGAGCCGGAACAACGGCCAGACACAACACACTGACAATCACCATAGTAAACAGAGCACGACGCATGGAAGAGTCCCTTCAGCGGTCCGTGCCCGAACAGTTGGAACAGAGTCCCTTGATTTCAATCATCTGGTAATCAATACGAAACCCCAACTGGCGCGCCTTGTCGGCGAGTAACTGGGTCACTTCTGCATTGTCCATTTCCGCAACTGCCCCACAACTGTCACAAATCAGAAACTGGCTGTTGTGGCTTTCGTGTGGATCACCGCAACCGACATAGGCATTCAGTGACTCGATTTTGTGCACCATTCCCTCGGCCTGCAAAAAATCCAGCGCCCGGTAAACCGTCGGCGGTGCTGAACCGGCATGTTCATCACGCAGTTTGTTCAGCAGGTCATACGCCTTGACCGGTTCATGACTGCTCCAGATCAATTCCAGTACCCGGCGACGCAGTTTGGTGAGACGCACACCACGCGCATCACAGGTCTGTTCTGCAGCTGACAAAGCTGAATCACGGCAATGCTTGTGGGCATGCCCCCTTTTTTGAAAGGGAATTAATACTCGATTGTGTGCCATAAGATTCTCTTAAACGCTTGAACTGAACGTAATGTTATAATATAACACTTATATGCGTCTGCGATACCCACATTTGGCCACCTCGCTGGCCCTGTTGCTGGTTTTGAGCCAGTGGCTGGGCCTCGCGCATGCAACAGAACATGTGCTGGCCGGACAGGATGGCGGGTGTGACGTCTGTACACTGCAGAACCATCATCATGGAACTGCAGTAAATATTTCCGCAAATGCAGTTTCGCTTCCTGAGCTCCTGTTCGATGTTCCGATCACACGGTTTGTTTATCCGGCTGTTCCTGCTGTTCACTACGGTATACGTGCCCCACCCCTGACTCTCCTTAACTGATATCGGTTGTTTTTTTAAGCCGGCATTGTGCGGTCTCTCGCACGGCCGGCTCGATTCGGAGAGATCATTATGAAATTTTTTTTCATCAGCACTCTGGCGCTGAACATTATTTACACCGCAACCTGTGCTGCAGAGGCGGAAACACTGGAGCAGATGACGGTCACCGCACGGCCACCGGGACTCGACAGCCTTGAACATGTGGCACAGCCCATCAGTCTGTTGCGTGATGAAGCACTGGAGAAAGCCAAAACTGCCAGCATCGGAGAAACACTCAGCCTGCAACCCGGGGTGACCGGCACTGGTTTCGGACCGTTTGCCAGCCGCCCGATCATTCGCGGTCTGGGAGGTTCGCGGGTGCAGGTGCTGCAGGGTGGAATCGGGACGCTGGATATGTCCACCATCAGTGTCGATCATCCGGTGGCCCTTGAATCCTTTGGCGCAGATCAGATTGAAATCTTTCGTGGCCCTTCAACCCTGCTTTACGGCAGCGGGGCTTCCGGCGGTCTGGTGAATCTCGTCACCGGACGCATCCCGGAATATGTTCCGGAAAATTTCAAAGCAAAACTGGACAGCCGCTACAACACGGTTAATCAGGAGAAACTGGTGTCTCTGCGCGCCGATGGCGGGCTTGAAGATATGGCCCTGCATTTTGATGCCACGATCCGCAACGCGCATGATTACCATGCAGCTGACGGCAAAATCCGCAATAGCGCCTATGACAGTGAAGATGTGAATCTCGGTGCCGCTTATCATTTTGATCGCGGTTTTTTCGGATTTTCCTATGGCCGTCTGGAAACCATGCATGAAATCCCGCTCGATCCGGCGGAACCGGATGAATTGCCTTTCATTGAAAGCGAACAGGATCGAATTGATTTTGCGGCCATGCTGGATAGTCCCCTTCCCGGATTTCAGCATTTACGTATCCGCGCCGCGCACAATAATTATCAGCATATCGAATTTGAAGGCCCGGGTGAGCCGCCGGGAACAACGTTTGATAATGCCGAGTGGGAGGGACGTATGGAACTTCAACACTCTCCCCTTGCAAACTGGTCCGGTTCACTTGGCACACAATTCAATCTGCGCAGTTTCGCCGCTGCAGGTGACGAAGCGTTCATTCAGCCAGTTAAAAGCAAAGGCTTTGCCCTGTTTATACTAGAGGAATCCGATCATGGTGACTGGCATTTCGAACTGGGCGGACGCTACGAATACAAACAGTATGAGCCGACCCGTACTTCGGGACAACCGGAAGTCAATCACAACGCATGGAGCGTGGCCGGCGGGACGCACTGGCATTTTATTCCGGGCTATTCTCTTGCGTTATCACTGTCGCGATCGGAACGCATACCGTCTGAAGAAGAACTCTTTGCCAACGGACCACACCTCGCCACTGGCACATTCGAGATGGGCAATCCGGCGCTGGAACCCGAAACGGCAAACAATATTGATCTCAGCTTCAACAAGAAAAACGGGCATCTGACGTGGAAACTGAACCTGTTCCTGAATTACATACAGGATTATATTTTCCTCAATGAACTTGATCGGAATGCTGATGGCATTGCGGATGAAGTGGATGAGACCGGGACCGCTCCGGGCGAACTCTTGCTGACCGGTATACAGCAGGAAGACAGCCTGTTCTATGGCACGGAAGCAGAGGCACTCTATGCATTTAACAGCAATCTCGATTTCCGGTTGTTTGGAGATTATGTACGCGCTGAAAGAGATGGCGGTGATGATCTGCCGCGAATTTCCCCGGCACGGCTCGGCGGCGGTTTGATTTATGATCCGGGTCACTGGCAATTTGATCTGGATATCATCCATGTTTTCGGACAGGACGATCTCGCCCGCCTTGAATCCGGAACCGGTGGTTATGTGCTCCTCAATACCGGCGCTGTATACCGCTTCAGTGAGCTGCCGGGTTCCGGGGAACTGTTTTTACGTGCCAGTAACCTGCTCGATGAGGACGCACGACGGCACACTTCCTTTATCAAGGATCGTGCGCCACTGCCGGGCCGTGCTGTGATGCTGGGTATCAGTCTTGAATACTAAACCATACTTGCACAGTGGTGGCGAGGGAATGATTTCTTGGGTTTAATATCGTCGATTGGCGGGATATTCTGTGCCGGGGATATAATAGAATCTTGTTTCCCTTAACAGGCGGCGCATGTGAACACGGCTCAGGCTGACAGTACAATCAAGGCAGATGAATCTCTGGATGCCCGGGGATTGAACTGTCCGTTGCCGATACTCAAGACCAAGGTCGTCCTCAATCGGATGCAGCCCGGACAAATATTATATGTACAGGCTACGGATCCGCATTCTGTGGTTGACTTCGAAGCCTATTGTGCCCGGACCGATCATGAACTGGTGAAATACTCCGGGTCCGGTAATCTGTTCGAGTTTTATATCAGGCGCGCTGACAATCCCCGAAAGATCTGAACTGCATGATATGAGCACAAAAAAAATCCTGATAGTGGATGATGATCTGACGACTGCAAAAGTCATGCAGCTCTATATCGAGAACTTTGGTTATGCCACAGCCGGTATTGCCATGGATGGAGATCTGGCACTCAGCCTCACTGAGCAAGAACGGCCGGATCTGGTCCTGATGGATATTATTCTGGGCAAGGGACTGGATGGCATCAGCGCCGCAGAAATCATCCAGAAACACTTCGGCATTCCGGTGGTGTTCGTCACTTCCCACGCCGAGCCCGACACGCTGGAACGTGCCAAGGCTGTCTCGCCCGCCGGTTACGTCAACAAGCCCCTGCGCGATACTGATCTGAAAACCACTATCGAGCTTGCTCTTGCCCGCTCACCGGCCGCAACCGGCAAGACCCCTGCCAGCACGGGCACTTCCATCACAGACATCCTGATCAGTCTTTATGGATTGACGAAATCTGAAGCCAAACTGGTAGCCAAACTGATTGAGTATCCTGACCTTAATACTGCGGCAGAAAGCCTGCATGTGAGCCCGCTCACTGTAAAAACACACCTGAAACGTATCTATCGCAAAACCGATACCAACCGGATGCCGGTCCTGATACACAAAATCGTTACCGGGCCGGCCGGTATGCTGATCAAAAACAACTCTCAGGCCTGAACAATCTCGAAATCGTGGGTGATATTTGCCGTCTTGCCCAGCATGATCGAGGCGGAGCAGTATTTCTCGGCGGACAACTGGATGGCCCGTTCCACATTTTTTTCCTTCACCGCCTTGCCTGTGACCGTGAAATGCAAATGGATACGGGTAAATACCTTGGGATGATCGTCTGCACGCTCGGCTGTAATTTTCACATCACATCCACTGATCTCTTCTCTGGATTTCTGCAGGATGGAAACCACATCATATGCGCTGCACGCGGCCATACTCAGCAATAACATTTCCATCGGCCTTGGACCCAGGTTGCGGCCACCGCCTTCCGGCGGGCCATCCATTACAACAGCGTGACCTCCTGACGACAAACCGATAAATGCCGCGCCACCGGCCCAGCGTAACTGTGTTTCCATCAATATCTCCAACTGGTTGACTATCGGGAAAGAGAGTAACATAAGTATTGAGGAGGATGGAGTGGCATGGGGACTGCTCCGGCTTACCATTCAGGGGAAAAGATTTATGGCGACGATAATGGCACGCGATCAAAACACGCTGATTTCGAGGTTTCTTGAACATTGCCACCAGAAACAGTATCCCGCCAAAAGCGTGATCATCAAGGAAGGCGACCCGAGCGCCGAGCTGTATTACATCATCAGTGGCTCGGTAACGGTCCAGGTTGAAGATCCGAGGGGCCGGGAAATCGTTCTGGCCTATCTAAATCCCGGTGATTTCTTTGGTGAAATCGGGCTATTCGATGACAGCCACAAGCGCACAGCGTATGTCCGCGCCAAGTCCAAGTGTGAAATAGCCAAGATCAGCTATGAACGGCTCAAATCCCTGCAATCGATATTTCCGGATCTGCTCTTTTCAATTGCTTCACAGCTTGCCATCCGGCTGCGCAAGACCAGCTCCAAGGTCCGTGATCTGGCCTTTACTGACGTACAGGGCCGGGTTGCCCGTACCCTGCTGGATCTTTGCAAGGAACCGGATGCCATGACCCATCCGGACGGTATGCAGATTAAAATCACCCGCCAGGAACTGGGCCGAATCGTCGGCTGTTCCCGGGAGATGGTCGGGCGCGTGTTAAAGAGCCTGGAAGAAGATCACCTCATTTCCGTGGCTGGCAAAACTATTGTGGTGTTTGGCACCCGCTGAAACGTTCTTCAATACTGCCGGAACCTTGACAAACCGGCCCTCAGTCACGACAATCCCGCTTCCCATTTTTTGGCCATCATGGCTATGTAGCTCAGCCGGTTAGAGCGCGGCACTCATAATGCTGAGGTCGGTAGTTCGAGTCTACCCATAGCCACCAATTCATTACAGACTCTCGCCTCTTGAATCTGTCGCAAAACCATATAAATTTCTGAACACACGTATAATTTGCAGCATTTCACGGCTGCATGATGACCAAAGGAAACGGGTCCGAATCGCTTTCCGGAGAAAATATTCCTGAAAAATCGGCCGGGCCGCAAACCGGCACTGCCGCTGTGCTGAGAGGCGTGTTGTGGATTCTGAATACGGGGGCGCAACGACGGCCTTTGGTGTTATGGGAGTATTATGCACATAACTTTTCCGGTTTTGTGCGGCTTGCCACCAGACTGATCCTGATAAAAAATTTTTGAGATAGTTTCCTGTTTAACTGGCAAGATATTTCCGGAATTCCATAAAAATCCTGTGCACGGGAATTGACGTGGTATTATTACCATTGATAATGCCAATAATGCTTTTTTTCAGGTCTTCAGGAAAATCAACAGATGCGTCCAGATTAAAAGATGACATGAACCATCTGTCATAAAGGCGTTTGTTTTCTTCCACTTCATTCTCGATCAGTATTTTAGTGTTTTTGTGCCTGCTGTCCTTTTGTATTTTCCGGTAAAGGTTATCAACATCTTCGCTGTCCCCTTCAAGCAATTGCAGAAAAAAGCCGGAGGCATATACCATGCAGCCTGTAACCCCGATCCTTCTGTTATTTTTATTGGATGATTCTGTCAGTTCTTTTATGCTTTCCGGTGTAAACGGAATACTGGCCTTGCTTATATATACGAGTTGCTTCATCTGCGGAATCCTCTGTTTTCATGCCTTGTTAACACCCGGTTCGCCATCTTCAGTGTTGTATGTAATAATTTGTTAATATCATCATACATGTATTATCCTAGTATTAACCTGCAATTCCAATATGGACAAAAAGTGGACAATCAAAGAATTTGAAGATATTACCTGCCGGCAATGCATCAATGCGGAAAATCTTGGGTTTGATTTCAGCTTTGCATTTCAGCCGATTATCAGCAGGAAAAACAAAACAATAATTTCTTATGAGGCGCTGGTGCGTGGACTTAATAATGAACCAGCCGCCAGTATCTTCAACCACGTCAATGAAGAAAACCTTTACAGATTTGACCAGTATTGCCGGGTCAAGGCCATTCATCTGGCTTCCCGTCTGGACCTGAAGTGCAACCTGAACATTAATTTTACTCCGAACGCCATCTACAAACCCGAGCTTTGTATACGGACAACTTTACGGGCAGCTGACGAATACAAGTTTCCCATTGAGCGTATTACTTTCGAGATTACGGAAATAGAAAAAATAAAGGATCATGCTCACCTGGCAAATATTATCAAAACCTATCAGAAACTCGGATTCACCACTTCAATTGATGATTTTGGCGCAGGCTATTCCGGGCTGAATCTGCTGGCCGAGTTCCAGCCTGATTACATCAAGCTTGATCGCTTGCTGGTGATGAACATACATGAGAGACCCGCCAGACAATCTATCGTACGCGGCATCATCACAACCTGTACTGAACTGGGGATAGGAATCTTGGCAGAAGGGATTAAAAAGCGGGAAGAATATCACTGGCTGTCTGATGCGGGTATAGATCTATACCAGGGTTATCTGTTTGCCAGACCGGGATTCGAATCTTTACCGTTGGTTCCCGTTGAACTGATGTAATGAAGGCCCATGAACCACCTTGAATACACCAAAACCCGCGTCCGTTCGCCACAGACCAACGGGATCTACGGGCGGTTCCACGAGACCGTCCTGCAGGAGTTTTATCAGGTCACATTCCGCAAGCAAGAAAGTCTATGCCAGCATTGAAGCGTTACAAATCAATCTGGACGAATGGTTACAGTACTACAACCATGAACGGTCGCACCAGGCAAAATGTACTGTGGACGAACATCCATGGAAATGTTGATGGACGGCAAACAAAGCTGGCGGGAAAATATGATTAACCAGACTTCATCTGAATGTCACCACCATCAAACCACCAAGTGTCCAATCAGGACTGGACTTCTGTGCATAATGATGAAACCGATGGTTCGGGCCTGCCCATAATATTATCAGCCAGTTACACTTCACTTAGAGACCAACGACCGAATACTGGCCCTTTTAGTATCATTTATCTGGCACTATTTATAATTTCAATTGCGGCACGAAACGCCTCCTGTGTTGCAGGCACTCCACAATAAGCTGCCGTGTGTAACAGCGTTTCGCGAATCTCTTCTTTTGTACATCCATTATTAATAGCGCCGCGCACATGGCCTTTAAGTTCCTGTGGTGCTCTTAATGCTGTCAGCATGGCAATTGTAATCAGACTGCGAGTTTTAAGATCGAGTCCTGCACGCGTCCACACGGCGCCCCAGCAATGATCATTAATATAGTCCTGCAATGGCCGGGTAAATTCATCTGTGCTGTTTAATGCCTTGTCCACGAACGTATCCCCCATGACCATACGTCTTGTTTTTTCTCCTGGTTGATCATTCATAGTGTTTCACCTGTTACCTGAAATGAACATTATTAATCTGAATATAGATGACATACCGCCTATGATACCGCGAATCGGCAGAACAAAAATAATGCCCGGATCCTCTCGGGCTCCGGCATCAGAACGACACTCCAGGTTAACGGGAAGTAAAAGGATTGGGTGATTGTTCAGGCCTGTTTCAATACCTGCATTTCATTGTCTCTGTGCGCCTGATTTTGTTCCCACCTGGGGAAATTGAAGCTGGTCACTATTGCTGTGGGCAACAGCAATACCGCCTGCAGAAAGTCCTCCAAATTATTGATATCACGGATAGTGATGTCAAATCCCAGGCGATCCAGTATCCCCAGCACACGCTTGACCTGTGCTGTTTTCCAGCTCAGGGAAAAACGATTGATGCCCCAACCGGTATAGGTATCCAGTATCCGTTCTGCCTGCTCAGGTGTAGTCAGCAGAATAGGGGCCAGAAAATCCACGGGACATTCAATTATCGCTTCGGGGAATATGTCCGACATCAGACCATAGGTTTCACGGCGCAGCGTATCAATCTTTCCACACAACCAGAGCTGGTTGCTGACAACGTCATGCCGAGCCAGCAGATCAATAATAGTATCAGCTTGCTCGTGTATGGATTCAAAATTGATGCGTATGCCCTTGCCGTTCGTCCTGAACAGCGAAATATAACGGACAAATTCCCGGGGATTAGAGACTGCCTCACTGAACTCGTCCGTATATGAAGTATCGTTGGCAACTCCGGTCACATCCGCCCACCTGACATTCGATTTCATGAAATGTGTCAGGCTGGAGTCATTATTGACATTGTTCCAGACAAACTGGATGTGTTGTGGCAAGGCACGGCGCGGAATCAGCTCGGTAAGATCGTACACATTGCCGCCCACGGCCCTGATTTGCCTGTGGTCCACCCGGCTTTTGAACAGGGTGCTGGCATGCAAAAGCAGGATTTCATCCGCCAGACCACTTGCAGCGATATGTTCAAGATTTTCCGGCTCGTTATCGACCATCGCAATTACCCGGTAACCTGTCGCCTGAAATTCCCGTATGGCGCCTACTTTGCTGTCGGCATGGTTCTTGTGTAATCCGGGTCGGTGCATTTTCATCAGCTGATCATCAAACGTCACGCGGAATTCACGTCCCAGACTGTTTAATGACAACATGGTCTCTTCGCGCAGCACTTCGGAACGTGCGGTATTGAGCCCGACACAGGTATTGTTCTGTAACTGGAACCAGCGGATGACTTCCATCACTCCCGGAAATGGCCGGTTCGCTTCGAACAGGGACCACATTGACCAGCGGTTTTCACCATACCAGCACAGGATTTTTTCCATTTCACCCTCGGGGATACAGAAAGGCCGAAGGCCTGAAGTCAACTCTTCTTCCGGAAAGGTTATGAGCGGCACCTGCAGGTGTTTGAAATATTGTGTACCAAAATTCTGATCATAGGATTTCAGCAGGTAATGCATCGTATGACGCATGTCGAGGATGGTGCCATCAATATCAAACAGTATAAGCAGCCTGTCATCGGGATACTTTTCACGCATGGACTCGTAATGACAGGCCAGGTAATTCATCCAGTTCCTCATAATTGCCTCCATTTGCCGGTTGCAGGTTTTGAGGGGAGTTTACTGAGGGAATACGACAGAACAGTTGCAGAATATTAAAATTTGATGACAATCTGTCAACGGCTAAAAACCCGTTTTTTGGGTCTCTTACATGGATCGTTTAATCTGTTCATCCAGAGGGTTGGATTTCCTGTTCTTTTCACTTTCACTGGCTTTTTCTGCAGACTCTTTAAACCATTTTTTGATGTCCTCAAACACATCCTCTGCCGAGGTTTCGCTGGCGGTGGTGGATGTCTGGGCAGCCATACTGTCCAGTCTGTCGCTGGCGGACCGAATCCGTGGTGATTCCGGCCAAATCTCCCGGGCCTTGTTTACATAATGGCTCGCGCGGTCATGGTCACCTGTGTCCATGGCGCGATAGGCAAGGTCAACATATCGATCCGATATGGACTCTATACCCTGCCTTGCCTCGGTATTTTCCGGATCAATCGTCAGTACCTGCTGGTAGCGCTCATACGCATTATCTCCTGCAGGCGTGGTCAGTTTCAGATCAGTCATGGCTGCCTGCGCGGCTGTCAGCAGCTTCTCTATCTCGTTCGCAGGTTGCTGTGTCAGTACAGGTTCCGATCCAGCTTCTGTGTGTTGAGCAGGAACAGGACCGGTACTCATCAATGCCGGTGTTTCAGTCTCGGCCCTGTAAAACAACAAAAAATACAGAAATCCGGCGAGCACTATGACTGCTGCAGCAGTGACTTTCAGTTGTGTGTTGAGCTTTCTGTCTGAAATCTCCGTGGTGACTGCTGTGGTCTCCTGAATATTACCGGTTGTTGTATCTATCACGGGAGCAGTGGCCATCTCACTTTCCAGTGTCTGCAGTTTCACCGGTGCTGTCGTGGGGGCGACAGACTCCGTTATGTCAGTGGATGTTTCACTGGTGATATGCAATGAAATATGTTGCAGTGGATCGGTGATTACCGTCTGTTCCTGGTTAGGGATATAGGGCCCGGTATTCTCAGGGGGAAAACCGAAGTCTTCCCTCCACAATGCAACGGTTTGTGGTCGATCATGCGCCCAGAAGGCAAGGCCATGGTCAATGGCTTCGAGCAGTTTTTCACTGTACTGCCCGGAAACAAGTACTGAAAGCGGCATGAGCGGATCCACCTTGTCTCCCATGATGGATTCGCTGCGTTCGATAGCATTATGCGGCACCACGCCTGCCATCACCCGATACAGTGTCGCAGAGAGACCATAAATATCGGTCCAGGGTCCCTGCTTGTCACTCTTGCTGACGTACTGTTCTATCGGGGCATAACCCGGTGAAACAAAATTGGTCAGGGTTTGCGGATTGTCCTGCAGGGTCTGGCGGGCGGATCCGAAATCAATCAGAACAGGACTGCCGCTGGAACGGATGAACACATTACCCGGTTTGATGTCACGATGTACAAACCCTTTGTCATGGATATTTTGCAAGCCACTGAGCAGTGGCTGAATAATGCTGATAATCTGTTCTTCAGTGAACCTCTGTTTTCGTTTTATCAGGTCCTTCAGGCTTTGGCCCACTTCGTAATTCATAACCATATAAGCGGTGTTGTTTGCTTCAAATACATTAAATACACGGATCAGGTTGGCATGTTCAAAACGGGTCAGTGTCCGCGCTTCACTGACAAAACGCAGTAAACCAGCCTTGAAACCCTCACGATGTTCTTCCGACAAGGGTTGTACCGACTGGCTGTTCTCGCGCATGGAAAGCTGTGAGGGCATGTATTCCTTGATCGCCACCTGACGATCCAGGTTGATATCGTGTGCCAGATAGGTAATACCGAATGCCCCCTGCCCCAGCACACGCTCGATGCGATACCAGTGCAAGGTATGGCCTGCCTGCAGAGCATTGCGATGAGCGATCGGTGCCATATCTATAATGATTTAAGTTCGAGAACTGAAATAGATCAATAATCCGGCAGACAACTTCTGCTGGACACTGAAAAACACTATACGCAGGGATGAAGATATTGCCAGTACAGTGGACGGGATACTGTTAACTCTATCAAACTATTTATGCCTGTCCGGGTGTTATTACGGTACACGGGTGAGCATTTTTTTGGAAAAGGCCACACGGTCCTCAACACAGCCCAGACGGCGGGCATTGGCACGAATAAATTCCAGCCGGTGCAGCAGGCCGCGATGGTTGGCAATCTGGATATTGAGTCCGGGCCGGGCATTCATCTCCAGAATCAACGGACCTTTTATCCGATCGAGCACGATGTCCACCCCCAGATAGCCAAGCCCGGTGAGCTCATAACATTTTGCCGCAATCAACAACAAATCATCCCATCTCGGAATTTCGAAACCTGTAACAGGATTGTGCGTGTCCGGATGCTCGATGATGACATCATTCTTCCAGACAGCATTCAGTGTCCGGCCAGAGGCAATATCAATACCAACACCAATCGCTCCCTGATGCAGGTTGGCCTTGCCACCGGACATGTGGGTGGGCAGACGGATCATCGCCATAACCGGGAAACCCATGAAGACGATGATGCGGATGTCCGGCACACCCTGATAGCTGATCGCATCAAACACCGGATCAAACTTGACGCGGTATTCGATAATGGCCTTGTCTTCATGACCGCCCAAGCTGAACAGGCCATTCAGAATATTCGACACATGATGCTGGAGCTGCTCTTCAGTCACAAACTGGCCATTGGCTTTTTTGTAGAGATGCTTGACCTTGCCAACGATAATTTCGATACCTTCACCCCCGGTACCCTGCGCAGGCTTCAACGCAAAATCAGAATATTTCCTGAGAAACTCAGGCAGTTCACGGATCTGGTGCTCGATTTCGATCACACCGTATAACTCCGGTACGGCAATTCCCGCATCCAGCGCCAGTTGCTTGGTTCGCAGCTTGTCATCCACAAGTGGATAAAACTTGCGTGGATTGTAGACCAGCGTGTAATCACAGTTACGCTGGTTGATACCCATAACACCGGCAGCATGGAGTTTTCCGGCCAGAGACAGCATGACTACTTGCTCACCAGGGCCTTGAACCGGTGCAGCTCAAGCAGACGATACCCGGAGTAACGTCCCAGCAGGATAGTGATGGACAACAGGATGAACAACAGTTCCGGAAATACAGTGGTCAGATGTTCCACCACATCCAGGCTCATGATCATAAAAGCTGCGGCAGCAACTATCAGACTGCCGATGCCTTGCTTGATGGCTTCGTTGGCCCCGCGTTCTTCCCAGACAATCGACATGCGCTCGATGGTCATGGTGATAATCACCATCGGGAACAGGGCCACGGACAAACCACTTTCGATCCCCATGTTGTGGCTGACAATACTCATGAACAACATGAGCATGATGACGATGATCAGCACAGAAGCAAGGCGTGGCACCAGCAGCAGTTTGAGTTTTTCCAGATAAAACCTTATCGCCAGACCGGCGGCGATCAGGATACAGAAGAGAATCAACCCGGACACCAGTTGTGTTTCGCGAAAAGCAAGCGCGATCAGGATCGGCATGAACGTGCCGAAGGTCTTGATGCCGATAATATTACGCAACAACACCAGCAGAAACACGCCCACCGGTACTGTCAGCAGGATGTTATACACGCGCTGGGTATCGAGCGGCAGATTCAATAATGAGTAGCGGGAAAAATCCGGACTGATAGTCCGTTCGCGTGTGCTTGCTGCAGTGATACTTTCCAGGCCGGACTTCTGGATATTGATATCCACGTCAAGATTATCACCACCCGTCAGGTTCACCATCCGGTCGGTGCCTTTCCACAACACCAGATAATCGCTGAGTTGGCCGGTCTGGCGGGTCACCGGGTCGATGGGCAGCCATTTATCTTCGACATAGACTTCGAGCCAGGTAATGGGATCAGACTTGCCGTATTGCTCTACCATTCGCAGTCCATGCACCAGCCGGGCTGGAATACCGTCCAGTGAAAGTATCTTGATCATGGTTTCAATTTTCTTCTGCTGGGTTGGATGCTCCTTGAGCAGAAGTCCGGCATTATCGTTTGTCGTATAATTTTCGATGATGTCCATGAGCTGCAGCACCAGGGTGATGCGATCAGCCGATTTCTGCCGGGCTTCCTGCAGGATGGCATTGGCCGCTTCGAGGTCAGCACCTTCATAGTCTGCAGGAACCACCTCGATATTTCTGGAGCTGGTCGCAGGGCGATCAATTACCACCATCTTTTCGATCATGGCACGATAGTAAAGCGTCTGTTGGCCGCGGGCCGAGCGGATGGACCATGCTACCTGACGGTTACCATCCAGAGTGCTGATGGAAATGCCGTATCCCTTGGAAATAAAGTTCTCGTTTACAATCGAAAAATCCGCGGAGTTACGGGGGATATATAACAACGCCTTGACCGGCCGCTCGCTGGCATTGAAATTCATTTTGATCTCGACTTCCCACACATCCGTTTTCTGCCCCGGCAGCAAAGGGAACCCGAGATAAATGGCCTTGTAGAGAAACAGGCCAAGACCTGTCGCAAACAGCAGACCCGCAAGAATATACAGATGACGGTTATTCATCTGTGGCCACCTGGCATTGTGGCTTGGAGGTAAACTGTTCAGCGGGGTCTATCATAAAATCCTTCTTCAAATAACTGCGGCCGATGAGCAACGCATAGAGAAACCCTTCACGGTCCACAAGACTGACCTGGGTTTTCTTGTAGGTTTTATTCACACAGATTCCCAGCATGACCGCATAGCGTTTTTGCTTCTTGCCGAAATGACGCTTGATGGTGACTTCCTTGACGACCGGCAGCTCCAGCGTGGCACTGATATTTTTACGGTTGATAATATCGAACCTGACCCATAGCTCTCCATCACGATCAAATTCAACAATATTTTCTGCATGAATTGAAGAGTTATATGCCCCGGTATCGAGTTTGGCCTTGAATTCAAGTTCACCCGGAAAAACTTTTACATACTCAATCCAGCCTACTGCATGCTTGCCTTTGGCAACAACAGGCATTGCAACAAACATCAGAAACAAAAACAGAGGATAATTTTTCAAGAGGCGCATACAGTAGAAAAACAAAGAGAACCCTGATTCAGCGTCACAAATATCGACCGGATGATTTTGCTGGCGCGCAATCCGATTAATTACATTATTATTAATACACGCAATACTTTTTGGAGAACTATTTTCCCGACATCAATTGTTTTACCCGCATTGCTGCCTGGGTGCCCATTTCCTTGGTCACTTTCTGAATAATATAATCCTGCTTGTAACCTCTCGCGATTATATCCTTGATGAGTTCCTTGATTTTCGGATCCGCTGCTTTCTTTTTCAGGCCGACCAACAATGCATCAATGAGAGATTCTGACCAGAGTGTCTTTGCTACTGTTTTATCTTCATCGTCTGTAAAAGCCATCTCATTTCCTCAAAACAATATATGTGTCAAATATCAATATATTATGCGCTGTTATTGCTGATATGTACATCCATCTGCGGCCGGGCAAAACGTATCCCCTCACCTGCAAACTGCTGGTTAATCATGCCGTTCACAGTGTACTGGATCTCAAAAAATCGCCGGGTTGGCACCCAGTAGCGCAGACCAATTTCATAAGCTGTCTCGCTGAATTTCTGGATTCCGATCAAGGGTGCTGGCCGCTGTGCAACTTCAGGATGTTGTTCCAGAATACTGCGGACAAGCCTGACGGCTTTTTGCGGATCTTCGTTGTAGCTGATGCGTATTACAGCTTCGACAACAATATTCGAATATGAATTGAAAATTATCTCGCCCACGATTTTATTATTCGGAATTGTGATCAATTCGCCGTCTTCGTTACTAAGCAGGGTATATCCCAGTTTGATGTCCTCTACCACTCCAGTAATTCCCTGTATGCGTATGGTATCGCCCACCACAAACGGCCGGCTCAGTATTATGTTCAGGCCGGCACCAAAATTCGACAGCAATCCCTGCAATGCCAGAGTCCCGCCAAAAACCACCGCACTGAGTGCTGCAATCAATGGCGTTATGGTGATTCCGAGTTTACCCAGCGCGATGATAACAACAAAAATCAGGACAATGGTCTTGGCCAGCCCTGAAAAAAATTTGGTCAGCGTGACATCAAGTCTGGCATGTTCACACAATCGAGTAGTCAGGCGGCTGAACCAGCGTGCCAGATACCAGCCCAGCACCAGGATGATGATGGCGCCCACGATCTGGAAACCGTAATTCACCGCAAATGTATTGGCGGTATCCAGCACTTTATTGATGCTCTCGATTTCTTTGTTTATGCCATCCATTTTTTTACGCCAAGCCAGTACAAAAGTGCGTTGATTATAAACCAGAACCTGACGCACCAGACCTGGCTGTAGCGGAAGCACTATGGCTGAAATATAAATTCAGGGAAATGCAGTCTGCCCGATATCAGTGCACAAAAAAGCACCTGTGATATTCCTATCATATTGTATTTCAAGCAATTGACGCGGCGCAGCATTAGTCGTATAAGTATTCATCATGAACAATCACACTACCAAGACGATCAATCTGGCATTGCAGGGCGGTGGTTCCCATGGTGCCTTTACCTGGGGGGTGCTCGATCGCCTGCTGGAAGATGAACGCCTGTTGTTTGAAGGCATCAGCGGTGCCAGTTCCGGCGCCATCAATGCGGCCGTGTTTGCCTCCGGTTACTGCAGTGGCGGCCGCAATGGGGCGCGCGCAGCTTTGCGTAATTTCTGGGACCAGGTTGCCAATGAATTCTCGGAAATTTTTTCCGGGCCGTTCTACTTGTCCATGCTGAATCCATTCAACGGTTCACAGCCATCAGCACTGGATGCCTATCTGTCTCTGACCAAAACGTTTTCGCCTTATCATCTCAATCCCATGGACATGAATCCGTTACGCGATCTGGTGGCACAATCGATTGACTTCGAGCTTTTACGCAAGGAATGCCCGTTCAAACTTTTCGTGGCGGCAACCCATGTCCGCACCGGCAAACTCCGGATTTTTGAAAACCGCGAACTGACTGCAGATGCACTCATGGCGTCCGCCTGTCTGCCTTCCATCCATCGTGCCGTGGAAATTGATGGTGAAAGTTATTGGGACGGTGGTTTCACCGGTAACCCGCCGGTGTTTCCGCTGATCTTCAATTGCAAACATACCGATATCGTGATCGTCATGCTGCAACCTCTGGAGGTGGAAGAAACGCCTGTGACGGCAGAAGAAATCCAGGAACGTACCTCAACGCTGAGTTTCAATTCCGCGTTTCTCCGTGAAATGCGCGCCATCGCATTTTCCAAGAAGATGATTGAAAAAGACTGGATGCCGGGCGGGAAACTTGAAAACCGTATGCATGACATCAACATCCACATCATTCAGGATCAGGCTTTGGCAGCGCAGTACAGTTCACGGACACGCTACAACACGCTGCCGTCATTCATCAATCTGTTTTACAAGGAAGGCTATGCCGCGGCCGACATCTGGCTGGAACATCATTATGATCGTCTGGGAAAACGTTCGTCTGTTGATCTGGCTGCCCTGTTTTGTTGACGATTACCCCAGAATTCGCACAGCGGATGATTTGAAATTCACCCATACCTCACTGCCCACCGTAATATCCATATCCTGTAATGCGGTATGAGTAATGAGGGCGTGGAATCGTTCTCCGGCATGGACGGTCACTTCCACATGTTCATCCCGTGCCTGCAATCCGGTGATGGTGCCCGGATAACGATTCCGCATGCTGGAATCGAGTTCCGTCAACGACAGCACCACCTGTTCCGGCTCAATGGCAACCAGTTCAAAATCATCACGGATATCCGGCAAGGTGATTTGAAGTCGCCCGGTATCAAAAATGCCTGATGACTTCGAATAACGACCGCGAAACAGGTTGGCGACCGAGCCTTCCACCACCTTGCCGCGCACAACGTGACAGACCCGATCGGCCAGCAACTGCGCGCGTAAGTGATCATGACTGCTGAGTATCAACGTATAGCGCCGGCTGTCACGTAACTCGATCAGTAATTTTTCAAATTCTGCAGCCGCCGCTTTATCAAGGTAGGTAAAGGGCTCATCCAGGATCAGCACGGCCGGCTCCAGCACAAGCGCGCGGGCCAGGGCCACCTTCTGCGCTTCACCACCGGACAGTTCATGTGCGCGTTTGTCTGCAAGCATCACAAGACCCAGATGTTCAATCACCTGCTGTGCACGTGCATGACGCTGCTGTTTGTGCATACCACGCAATTTCAAGCCCATTTCAATATTACCGATCACACTGGTATTAAAGAGATAAGGACGCTGTTCCACATAACCGATGCGTCTTCTGACACCCTGCAACTCACTGGTCTGTATCTCCATACCGAAAAATCGCAACGTTCCGCCTGCAGGGACAAGCATAAAGGCGAGCACGTTCAACAAGGTGCTTTTGCCTGCACCGTTGGCACCGGTCAGCACGATGGATTCATGTTCCCCGATCACAAACTGCTCGATATTCAGAACAGTACTGTCACCATACTGAACCTTGAGCTGATCGATTTCGTATACCGTGCTCATTGATTGAGTTTCTGAAACCGTTCCAGACAGATATTTACAGTGAAAGCGACAACCAACAACAAAAGGCCCAGTGCAAGCGCAAATTCAAATTCACCCTTGCTGGTTTCCAGCGCAATGGCCGTGGTCATGGTACGCGTATAACCTTCAATGTTGCCACCCAGCATCATCGCCACCCCCACTTCACCAATGGCGCGGCCAAATGCAGCAACTATTGCCGCAAGTATTGCAAAGCGCACTTCACTGATGAAGATCAGGTTCTGCTGCCAATGACTGGCGCCGAGCGCAAGACTGGTAGTGTAGATCCTCTTGTCTGCCGTTTTCGCTGCTGCAATTACCAGATTAAGTATGATCGGTGTAATCAGTATGGCCTGCCCTATCACTATGGCCGTTTGTGTATACAACAAACCCCAATCACCCAACGGCCCCTGCCGTCCGAGCAAACCGAACATTAATAAACCGACGACCACTGTCGGCAATGCCATCAGCGTATTTAATACACTCTGCAGTAAGGGCTTGCCGGGAAATTGCCGGAACACAAAGAGCAGGCCCAGTGGAATTCCAGGCGTAGCCGCGATCAACACCGACAGCACGGAAATTTTAAGTGACACCCAGACAACAAAATAAAGCTCTGCATCCAGATGCAGGATCAGATTCAATGCGGCCAGCAAAGATTCACTGAAAAAATTCATTTTGTCTCAGGTGTACATATCAATCCGGTAAATATGACTATCATCATACAGATCAGGTGACCGGTCTCGAACCCTGCAATCTCCCGGGTCATGGAGAAACCATCAATCCCGGGGTGTATGGGCGGCAAACTGGTTATAATGTCTACCCCCTGACGCTTACAGGCCGTGTTATTTTTATAACTGTTTGATATTATTGTATTTATGACTCAAAAGCTGTACATCAAAACCTATGGCTGCCAGATGAATGAGTACGACTCAGCCAAAATGCTGGACGTGCTCACGGCCTCACACGGCATGACAGCAACCGATGATCCGGCACAAGCGGACATGATTCTGCTCAACACCTGTTCCATCCGGGAGAAGGCGCAGGAGAAGGTTTTTTCCGAACTTGGGCGCTTCCGTCACCTGAAAAAAAATAACCCGGACCTGGTGATTGGAGTCGGTGGTTGTGTAGCCAGTCAGGAAGGTGGTGCCATCGTCAAACGTGCGCCGTTCGTTGACATCGTGTTTGGCCCGCAAACTTTGCATCGCCTGCCGGAACTTTACGACGAAACTCGCAAGGTGCGTAAGCCGGTGGTGGATATATCATTTCCTGAAATCGAAAAATTTGATCGTCTGCCGGAGCCACGTGCGGAAGGCCCGACGGCATTTGTTTCCATCATGGAAGGCTGCAGCAAATACTGTACCTTTTGCGTTGTGCCCTACACCCGCGGTGAAGAAATCAGCCGGCCGCTGGATGATGTGATCACTGAAATAGTGGGGCTCGCTGAACAAGGCGTGCGCGAAATCACGCTGCTCGGCCAGAACGTCAACGCCTACCGAGGCAAAATGCACACAGGCGAGACGGCTGATCTGGCATTGCTGATCGAATATGCCGCAGCTGTCGATGGCATCGATCGTATCCGTTTCACCACATCACATCCCGTCGAGTTTTCGGATCGTCTGATCGAGGTGTATGGCAAGGTGCCTCAACTGGTCAGTCATCTGCATCTGCCGGTACAGAGCGGTTCGGATCGTATACTCGCACTCATGAAACGTGGTCATACCGTGCTCGAATACAAGGCCAAGATCCGCAGGCTGCGCAAGATTCGCCCGGACATCAGTCTCTCATCTGATTTCATTGTTGGATTCCCCGGTGAAACTGATCGCGATTTTGAAGACACCATGAAACTGATTGCCGATATTGGTTTCGATCAGTCTTTCAGTTTTATTTACAGCAAACGTCCCGGTACACCGGCAGCGGAGTATGCCGATAATGTCCCGGGGGAAGTGAAAAAAGAACGCCTGCAGATCCTGCAAACCCGCATCAACCAGCAGGCGGCCACCATCAGCGAACGCATGGTTAACACAACTCAATCCGTCCTGGTTGAGGGCCCTTCAGTTAAAAATCTGCAGGAATTCTGCGGCCGTACTGTGAACAACCGCATTGTAAATTTCAAAGGTGATGTGAGCATGATTGGCAATTTTGTTGATCTGCGCATTACCAAAGCCCTGCCCAATTCGCTGCGCGGGGAATTGCCTGAACACACAACTTCCGTTGCCACCATGGCCCATGCGGCCTGCGCCTGATTGTTGAACGCCAACACCGATATTTCCCAGCCCATGTCGGCGAACCTGGTTCTGGAACCGGCAGACAATACGCGCCTTGCCAACCTGTGCGGGCCGCTGGATAAACACCTGCGCCAACTTGAACGCCGACTGGGCGTGGAGATCAACAATCGCGGCAATTCCTTTCAGGTGATCGGTGACATGAAATCCGTGCAGCTCACACAGCGCGTAATCCGCGAATTATATGATTCCACCGGGCACGAAAAACTTTCACCCGAACGTGTGCATTTATACTTGCAGGAATCGGGCATTGAAGATGAAGCCCGCGTCGAAGTGAATGGCGAAGTCGAAATTAAAACCAAACGCGGCATCGTCCGCGGCCGCAGTCCCAACCAGAAGCTGTATCTCAGCAACATCCAGAAGCACGACATCTGTTTCGGAATTGGTCCGGCCGGTACCGGCAAAACCTATCTGGCCGTGGCCTGTGCCGTAGCCGCACTGGAACAGGATCAGGCACGGCGGCTGGTGCTGGTACGTCCTGCTGTGGAAGCAGGAGAAAAACTTGGATTCCTGCCGGGCGATCTGGTGCAGAAAGTAGATCCCTATCTGCGGCCATTGTATGACGCACTGTATGAAATGCTCGGGTTCGAGCGTGTAGCCAAATACATCGAACGCAATGTGATTGAAGTTGCACCTCTTGCCTTCATGCGCGGCCGAACATTGAACGAATGCTTTATCATCCTTGATGAAGCCCAGAACACCACCATCGAACAGATGAAAATGTTTCTGACCCGCATCGGTTTTAATTCAACAGCAGTCATCACCGGCGACATTACCCAGATTGATCTGCCGCGTGGCAGGGACTCAGGACTTCGTCATGTGATTGATATCCTGAAAGACGTGAACGGCATCAGCTTTACCTTCTTCAAGTCCCGTGATGTGGTGCGTCATCCTCTGGTGGCGCGCATTCTCAATGCCTATGAACAGCATGAAAAACCGGATGGTAATCATGGTGTCACTGATGACCGTTAGAGTGACCATACAACATGCTTCGAAACTCAAGGATGTGCCCGCCAGCCAGCAGTTACGCCGCTGGGTAAAGGCGGCCCTGAACGAACATCAAGGAGATGCTGAACTGACCATCCGTATCGTGGATGAAAAAGAAGGACAGGAATTGAACCGCAAATGGCGCAACAAGAACAAGCCGACCAATGTGCTGTCATTTCCACTGGGCGAATCCATGGGAAACGGCCAAAATCTGCTCGGGGATATTATTATTTGCGCCCCCGTGGTAAAACGTGAAGCGAACGAACAGCACAAACCCCTGGAATCGCACTGGGCACACATGGTCATTCATGGCACCTTGCATCTATTAGGGTATGATCATATAAAAAATAATGAAGCAAAGATTATGGAAAATCTGGAAACAAAAATGCTCGCTGAACTTGGCTACCCGAACCCGTACCATTGATTGACCCGAATCTATGAGTAAAGACCGACCTAGAAACGGATTGCAATCATGGATAGATCGCATCGCTTCGATTTTCTCGCATGAGCCCAAAGACCGCGAAGCGTTGATCGAAATCCTGCGCGAATCCGAAAACCGCAATCTTCTGGATCACGATGCACTGGCGATGATCGAAGGCGCCCTGCAGGTCTCTGACATGCAGGTGCGTGACATCATGGTACCGCGAGTGCAGATGATCGTGATCAAAGGCGATTCTGATCCGAAAGATATTCTCTCCACCGTGCTGGAGTCTGGACATTCCCGCTTCCCTGTCATTGGAGACGATCCGGATCAGATACTCGGCATATTACTTGCGAAAGATTTGCTCAGGTATTTCGCCGGTGATGAGAAAGACAAATTCAACATCAAAGACCTCATGCGCCCGGCTTCATTCGTGCCGGAGAGCAAACGCCTGAATGTATTGTTGCGTGACTTTCGTTCCAGCCGCAATCACATGGCCATCGTGGTGGATGAATATTCCGGTATCTCCGGCCTGGTCACCATCGAAGACATCATCGAGGAAATTGTCGGTGATATTGAAGACGAACATGATGTGGATGAAGAAGAACATATCACGCCCTATGGCCGCAACCGTTACACCATCAGTGCACTCACACCCATTGATGAATTCAATGAATATTTCAAAACTTCGCTTAACGATGAGGAATATGACACCATCGGTGGTTTAATCCTGAAAGCCTTTGGCCATGTGCCCAAACGCGGTGAGCTGACTGAATTCGAAGGCTTTAATGTAAAAGTGCTGCGCGCAGACAAACGCCGGATCAACCTGATGCGCATGACCAAACTGGATCTGCCCGCAGAACCTGATGACACAGAAGAAAGCTAGATATTTTCAAAATTCAATACCCTCCCCCTTGAGGGGGAGGGTACGGGTGGGGGTGAAATTTTATTCACGGCAAAAACTCAACCCCCATCCCAACCTTCCCCCTGCCAGGGGGAAGGAGTTATTAAATCAAGGCAAGCTCTAACAATACGTATCAATTATATACATACCAGTGGACACTCCCCCACACAAATCAACCTATATATCCATATGCCTGTGTCTCATCGCAGGTGCGGCGCTCACTCTCGCCTTTGCGCCGTTTGATATTGCCATCATCGGCCTGTTCTCACCCGCAGTACTGTTTTATCTCTGGCACACCGCCACACCCCGGCAGGCCTTTATGTATGGTTACGCGTTTGGTTTCGGTATGTTTGGCGTTGGCGTCAACTGGTTGCACATCAGCATCAACTTGTTTGGTGGCGTTAATCTCGTTGGCGCCTTGTTTATAACCTATGGGCTGGTCGCGTTTCTGGCCTTGTATCCCGCAGCAGCAGGCTATATCAGCCGCAAATTACAAATCGATAATTCTCTGCGCCTGTTACTCATCGTGCCGGCCTTGTGGACGTTACTGGAATGGTGCCGTTCGTGGATATTCACCGGCTTCCCCTGGTTAAATCTTGGTTACAGCCAGACCGATACACTACTGGCAAGCTATGCGCCCATCACCGGAGTGTACGGCATGAGCTGGCTGGTGTGTTTGATCGCCGCGTTACTGGTATACGTCATCAATGCGCCGCGCATCAAAAGACTTGTTGCCGGTGTGATGATTGCGGCATTCGCATTAATATCCATGCCGATTGCGAAGATACAGTGGACCCAACCGGACACAAATGAATTGTCCGTTGCGCTGGCACAAGCCGCGATTCCGCAGGAACTCAAATGGCGGCCGGAAACCCAGGAACGCACGCTGGATCTCTACTGGTCGTTGTCTGAACCACACATGGGCAAGGACATCATCCTCTGGCCGGAAACGGCGATCCCCATGTTCTATCATCAGGCACGTCCATTGATTGAGGAATACGATCGGGTCGCCAGTCAGTATGGTACTGCGCTGGTTACCGGCATTCCCTATATGGATACAGACACAAAAAAATATTACAACAGCATTATTGTCGTCGGCACGGATCATGGTGCCTATCTCAAACGTCATCTCGTTCCTTTTGGTGAATACCTGCCACTGGACGGGTTCATCCGGCCCATACTGAATGTGCTGGGCATCCCCATGTCGGGCTTCAGCGCCGGGTCACAAAAACCACTGATGACCGTTGCTGGAATTCCGGCAGGCATGTCGATTTGTTATGAAGATGTTTTTGGTGAAGAAATAATCGACGCACTGCCTGATGCGCGTTTCCTGATCAATGTGAGCAATGATGCGTGGTTTGGTGATTCACTGGCTCCGCATCAACATTTGCAGATGGCGCGCCTGCGCGCCAAGGAAACCGGCCGTTATCTGCTCCGCGCCACCAATACCGGCATCAGTGCCATCATTGATGAACAAGGTAAAATCGTTTCACAGTCCCCACAGTTTGAACCGTTTGTAGTTGAAGGCACCATCAAGTCCTTTACCGGCGCCACACCCTATTCCCGCTTTGGTAATTATCCGGTCGTGATTATGGCACTGATTATTCTGGCGGTTTGTTTCTTTTACACATACAGAAGAAGGAAACTTCAAAAAGCTGGATAAGCGGCCTCTGCTTACGCGGTCATTCCCGCGCACGACTGCATGGATGCAGGAGGTAGAGCGACGCAGGAGCCAAAGCCGAAACGGGAATCCAGTAAAAAACATTCTTCCATCTGGATTCCGGGTCATGCTCGTTGTATCTCGCATGCCCGGAATGACGATGATTTGAATTAAGTATGATACTCCTTACTCAACTCATGCACGGCATCGATAAACACCGCCACATGTTCCGGATTAATATGCTGATGGATACCATGACCGAGATTAAACACATGGCCGTTGCCATGCCCGTAATTACTGAGCACCGCGGCGACCTCTTTCCGTATCACTTCCGGCGAAGCATATAACACACACGGATCCAGATTCCCCTGCAACGCCACCTTGTCACCCACCATCACACGCACATCACCGATATTGCGCGTCCAGTCCACGCCAATCGCATCACAGCCCGTAGCGGCAATCGCTTCCACCCACTCACCGCCGCCCTTGGTAAACAATATCACCGGCACGTGCTGGCCATCAGGATCAGGTTTCAACTGCTCAACGATTTTCTGCATGTAATGCAATGAAAATTCCTGATAGGTGCGCGTCGTCAGTATCCCGCCCCAGGTATCAAATATCTGCACGGCCTGTGCGCCCGCTGCAATCTGTGCATTGAGATATAACGCCACCGCATCAGCCAGCACATTCAACAGATGATGCATGGTTTCCGGGTCGTCATACATTAAACCTTTCACCAGACCAAATTCCTTGCTTGGGCCACCTTCGACCATATACGTCGCCAGTGTCCACGGACTGCCTGCAAAACCAATCAACGGTACCCGTCCATTGAGTTCCTTGCGGATCAATCGCACGGCATCCATCACATATCGCAATTCTGTTTCCGGATCAGGCACGGACAATTTATGAATTTCTGCACGTGACCGCACCGGCCGTTCAAACGTCGGACCGCGTTTCTCGACCATATTCAAACCCAGACCCATCGCATCCGGCACCGTCAGAATATCGGAGAACAGAATGGCTGCGTCCAGCGGATAACGCGCCAAGGGTTGAAGAGTCACTTCACAGGCGAGTTCCGGTGTTTTGCACATGGTCAGGAAATCACCTGCACGTTCGCGTGTAGCCCGGTATTCCGGTAAATACCGCCCCGCCTGCCGCATCATCCACACCGGGGTCACATCCACCGGCTGCCGGGCAAGTGCACGCAGAAATCGACCATTATTAAGAGGCTGTTTCATTTGGAAAATAATTATGAGAAACTTTTTTGCGTTGTTATAAAAACATTAACAACTCCTAAGCTAGCATAGACTTCGATTTATTTCTTAAATTATTTATATGTTTGGTAAACCAAAAAATCGTTATCAGGCTTTTGCA
>CAYZJI010000011.1:0-85394 GCA_964479045.1 uncultured Enterobacteriaceae bacterium | reverse complement strand
TAATCACCCATGGGCAGGATGTTATAGGCTTCGAACAGTTCAGGAAAAATGCGCTTGGTGACCTTGCGGTTTTCCAGCATATAGGAAACACCGGAAGGCACGCGCAGGTTATCTTCAAGGACATAAACCGTGCCATCCTTGTCACGTACCAGATCGCTGCCGCAGATATGGGCCCAGACACCAAACACCGGCCGCATGCCCCGGCATTGTTCACGGAAATTCTTCGAGCTTTTCAGCAGATCGGCGGGAACAATCTTGTCCTTGATGATGCGTTGATCATTGTAGACATCATGTATGAAATGGTTCAGGGCCATCAGGCGCTGTTTCAGACCTTTGGCAATCCGCTCCCATTCCTGCAGGGGGATAATCCGCGGGATGATGTCATAGGGCCATTCACGGTCGATATTTTCACCCTCGGAATAGACCGTGAAGGTAATACCCATGGTCTTGATGGCGAGTTCGGCGGCCTGGCGCCGCTTCTGCATATCGTCACGGCTCATGCGGCGCAGGTAATTAATCAGCTTGCCTGCTGATGGGCGCGCCTGCAGCCGGGACGTCAGCAGTTCATCATAGTAGCCGTTACAAACGTATTTTTTGAAATCCATCCGTTGCTGCTGGTTGGTTTTGACCTGATAGATAGTGCTATTTAATCATAATCACCTGCACACGTCTGTGTTATTTGTTCTGCACTATTTTGGTATTTGCAGAGGTTAAGGTGGATCAGATATTCTGCCTTGATTGCAGTGCCTTTTAACCCAACCAGCAGGGACATCATGCATCCATGAATGATTTTTCCGAATTGAAAGGGTATCTGATTGACAGCTTCAACCAACTGATTCAAAACATCGGTGCCTATCTGCCTAACCTGATGGCCGCAATCATACTGCTGTTGCTGGGCCTGTTGCTGGCCACCGTAGCCAAATGGATTATATTGCGACTGGGCGACGGAATTGACCGGGTGATCCAGGCTGCGGGCGCCGGTTCACTGCACATGCGTCTTCGCTGGCCGATAGCCACGATCCTCGGCTGGGTGGTGTACTGGTTGACCATACTATTGTCCATACGCGCGGCCCTGACCAGCCTGCAACTTCCTTTGCTGGTCGAGATGGTCGGAAGGCTTTTTACCTATCTGCCTAATGTCGGTATGGGTCTGATTCTGGTTGCCGCCGGGACCCTGCTCGGTAATCTCGTCCGCGATAAAATTACGGAAAGCGCCGGCACTGCCGGATTACGCCAGCCGGATCAACTGGGTAACTGGCTGCGTCTAGGGATTATCGCCATTGCGATTATCCTGGGCCTGTCCCAGATTGGACTGGATGTCCGGCTGGTGGAGCATTTACTCACGATTATAGTGGCGGCGATTTCAGGATCCATCGCGCTGGCATTTGGTCTGGGTGCGGGCTCAACCGTCTCTAATATTATTGCGGCCCGCTATGTGCGTAAAAATTATCGTCTGGGTCAGCGCATCCGGATCCAGGAAATGGAAGGTCGTATCATGGAACTGACGCCAACAGGCATCATGCTGGAGACCCGTTCCGGCCGGACCTTTATCCCGGCCAAGATATTTGCTGATCAGGCTTCCGTATTGCTTGATAATGAAGTAACCGATGACCGTTAACTCCCTGTCACTGCATTTTCTGCAGGAACATCCTCGTGATGCAGCCCGCACACTGGAACAATTTGAACCTGCCGAACTTGCCCGTTATCTGGAACTGGTTCCAACTATAATTGCCGCTGAAGTTCTGAAATTCATGATTCCATCCATTGCGGCTGAATGCCTTAAGAATATGGCATTGAACAAATCCAGCCCATTGATCATGCAACTCGGCATTGAACGTGGATCAATTTTGCTCAGGCGCATGCGCGAAACAATGCGTGAGCAGATAATCTCATCCACATCCCCGTTTTTTTCCAATATGGCGCGTCTGGTCCTGCGTTATCCGGAAGGCACGGTGGGTCAGGCCATGAACCCGAATGTATTTTCCGTGCATCAGGACATGTCGGTGTCCGAAGTGATTACGGCCGTGAGAAACTCGGCTGATCTGAACTGTAACCAGATATTTATTACAGGTGATCAACAGGAAATCCGCGGGGTGGTAGAAGTGAGGTTGTTGCTGGTATCAGATGGCAAACTCTCCATGAAGGAAATCATGCATTCTCCCGGGAATTCCGTGTCTGCGCGTTCCAGTCTGGCCAGTGTGTATCAATCCATTGCTCAGGAGCCGCGTGAAATCTTTCCGGTCGTTGATCATCATGGTGCTTTTATCGGCATCCTGACGCGCAGTGCGTTACACGAGCACCTGAGCGGTAATGTTGCTACTGGTCAGGACGATAAATATGCCGGCGCCGCACTGGCGATGGCAGAATTATTCTGGGAAACCTGTGCAGATTTACTGGGGCCACCTCATAACCAAAGTAACAAGGGTAATGAAAATGAATGACACAACCCATGATATTGATAACAGCCTGTACCAGGTGTTGTTTGATAAATACCCTGCTGAAGCTGTGCGCCAGCTCGAACAGCTTACTACCGAAAAAATGGCGGAAATCATCTCCCGGCAACCGGTACTCAAGACTGTAAAAATCTGGGAACGCATTTCGCCGCAATTGGCCGCCCGGATGCTGGAAGATCTTCCCGTACATTATTCATCTGAACTGCTGGAACATATTGATCCAAACCGTGGCGCCAGCATATTGCTGGCCATCATTGATGTAGATAAACGCAGTCGCATACTGGATGCTGTCGAACCAAAAGCAGCCAGCGACCTGAAACGTGCCTTGTCCTACGAAGCGGGATCCGCTGGTGCGTTGATGGAAGCACGGGTCATGTATTTCCGGCCGGACATGAGAGTAGGCGAGGTATTGAATGTCCTGCGGGCCAGACCGCGCCGGGCCTATCGCAAACTGTATACGGTAGACAATCAGAATCACCTGCTGGGAATGATCGAAATAGAAGATCTGGCACTGTCTGAACATTCCGCTACGCTGGGGCAGATCGAAAGTGTGCCACCGGCTGTGGTAGAAGCCACTGCCGGTCGCGAAGAACTGGTTTCAATTTTTGAAAAATATAAAGTGACCGATTTGCCGGTCATTGATTTTGAAAACCGTTTTGTCGGTGTGGTGCGTTATCACACATTGCTGGAGGCCGCCCTCGAGGAAAACAGTGCGGACCTGCAGACCATGGTGGGTGTGAGCAAGGACGAACGGGCATTGTCTCCGGCTGGCTTTGCCGTCAGAAAACGATTGCCCTGGTTGCAGATCAATTTATTAACGGCCTTCATGGCTGCAGCGGTGGTGGGTATATTTGAAGGGACTATTGAAAAATACACTGCGCTGGCCGTGTTGTTGCCCGTCGTTGCCGGTCAATCCGGGAACACCGGTGCACAGGCACTGGCGGTGACCTTGCGTGGCCTTGCCTTGAAGGAGATTTACCCGCGTATGTGGCTACGGGTCACGCTAAAGGAATTCAATGCCGGACTGCTTAACGGGATTGCCGTGGCCATCACCACGGCAGTCTGTGTGTATTTCTGGAGTGATTCGTTCGGTCTGACAATGGTCATATTTTTTTCAATGATTCTCTCGATGATTATTGCCGGTGTGTCCGGTGCAGTCATTCCGATCATGCTGACGGTTTCCGGGCAGGATCCGGCCCAGTCATCATCCATCTTTCTTACAACGGTTACAGACATCGCCGGATTTTTCAGTTTTCTCGGCATTGCAACATTATTTATCTCCATGCTCTGAAACTGCTGGCAAGCTGAAAACCACCGGGACAATAAAAATCTATTGATTGTCCTAACGGACAGTATATATTTTGCATCCAAATTGACAGGCCCCTTGGGCCGGTAAATATCAAATATACTGAACCACATAAAAATATCCTTGTTAATCAATTGGTTAATTGTTAATTAGAACAGCTGACTCGGTTTGGAAGGGTGTAAAATGGGCAAGATTAAAGAACGCGATTATTCCACTTACGAAAATGAGGAAGAGTTGGTAGAAGAAGGTGAAGAGTTCGTCGAACCGGAAATCGATCTGGACGATGATGAAGCGTTACTCGAAGAAGAGGGGCCACAGAGTCGTCGTACCTGGCGTGATACCGAGAAGTACAAGGAAATGCGCGAACTGTACAAGATCATCAATGATGATTTGTATAACGGATTTGATACAGATGAATTCGAGGATGACAACTGATTAACCACATCACCGGCGCAAACTGCGCCCGTGTTTTTTGCAGTATCCCCATAATCCTGTAATTTCTGTCTGTTCCCCGCTGTATACTGTTCCGGCAACGATCTTCGTATATACCAGATCAGATATATGTATCAGGCATTCCTTGGAGGAGGCGTACAGTGACGCGAAGTCGAAAAAAGTCTTCGCCTGAAAAATTCAGGATTGGCGGCACATTGATCCGGCGCGGAACCCGCACGGTGGTGAATGTTCCTGTACCCGATATGTACAACCATGCAGGTTTGAACATGCCGGTTGTAGTCATACGCGGAAAAACTGAGGGGCCACGCCTGTTTGTGTCTGCAGCAGTGCATGGCGATGAAATCAATGGCATTGAAATCATCCGCCGCCTTCTGGAGTCCAGATTACTCACACAGCTTAAAGGCATTTTGATCGCTGTGCCGGTGGTAAATGTTTATGGATTGAACCATCATTCACGTTATCTTCCTGATCGCCGTGATTTGAACCGCTCCTTCCCGGGGTCTGCAAAAGGTTCATTTGCCTCACGTCTGGCCCACATTTTTATTGAAGAAGTCGCGAGCCATGCAACCCATGGCATTGATTTGCATACAGCGGCCATCCATCGCAATAATCTTCCGCATATCCGTGCGGACATGAAGGATTCCGAAATCCGGCGCATGGCCGAAAACTTTCCGGTGCCGGTAATTCTGAACAAGACATTAACAGACGGTTCCATGCGCGAGGCCCTGCGGGCCATGAATATACCGGTAATTGTCTATGAGGGAGGTGAAGCATTGCGTTTCGATGAGGCTGCCATCCAGACAGGATTGCAGGGAGTTTGTGCTGTCATGCGGGAACTGGGCATGTTACCCAAAACAGGATCACACAGGACAAATTTACAACCTGCAGTGGTTACCTCAAGTCATTGGGTGCGCGCTGCTTGCAGCGGCATTATCAGAAGTATTGTTGCAGCAGGGGCCATCGTAAAGAAAGATCAGAACCTCGGCTGTATAGCAGACACCCAGGGAAATGCACTGGCCACGATCACGGCGGAAGCCACGGGTATTATCATTGGCAGTACCACCATCCCGCTGGTACATGAAGGTGAGGCATTATTGCATATTGCAAAACTCAAGGACCCACAGACCGCTCTGGACAGACTGGATCATTTTTACCAACATTTAAAAATGACTGAAAAAAAATAGCAGGCATTATTTTATGCCGGCCGCACCATTTTCCAGTGCCTGTATACGCTCCGTCAGCGGCGGGTGGGTCATGAACAATTTTTTGATGCCCGAACCGATGCCACCGGAGATTCCGAAGGCCGCCATTGAGTCCGGCAGTTGACTGGGCATATGCGCCTGTTGCAGACGTTTCAGTGCTGCAATCATTTTATTCCGCCCGGATAGTTGTGCCCCGCCAGCATCGGCGCGGAATTCTCGTTGCCGTGAGAACCACATGACGATAATACTGGCAAGGATACCCAGCACCAGTTCAGCAATAATGACAGTGATCCAGAAGCCGGGGCCATGACCGCGTTCCACTTTGAATACTATCCTGTCTACCAGAAAACCGATAACACGCGAGAAGAAAATAACAAACGTATTTACCACACCCTGAATCAGGGACAGGGTCACCATGTCGCCATTGGCGACATGACTGACTTCATGCCCGAGCACAGCCTCAAGTTCATCATGGGTCATCTGCTGCAGTATGCCGGTGCTGACAGCAACCAGTGCCTTGTTACGATTGGCGCCGGTGGCAAACGCATTTATGTCAGGTGATTGATAAATGGCCACTTCAGGCATACCGATGCCGGCGGTTCTGGCCTGTCGTTCCACAGTGCTCACCAGCCATCGCTCGGTCTCATTTTGTGGTTCTTTTATGACATGTGCACCGGTGGCACGTATGGCCATCCATTTGGAAATCAGTAATGAAATAAAGGAACCGGTCATCCCGAACAGCGCGGAGAATATCAGCAGGGCATTGAGATTGAGCCCGGTTTTTTGTTCATCAAGTATGCCTTCAAACCCCAGCAGTCTGAAGGTGATGCTCATTACCAGAACGACAGCAAGGTTGGTGGCCAGAAATAAAAAGATACGTTTCATAGACTGATTACACTCTCCATGAGTTGAAATGGGTTCTATTATAAAAACAGTTTCGCCGGATTAGACAAACCGGGACGGCAAGGTTTCCATAAAAATTGATCCTGCCCGGCAAGTCCCCGGGCAATATGGCTGACGGCGTACTGTAACGATTCCAGGCTGTGGGCCGGCGCCAGCAGGTCAATATGGGGCCGCACCTGCGTGGCAAATTCCGCATCCACCTCAAATCCCGCACGTCCCAGCATGGGATTCAGCCAGAGAATATGTTTCACACAGGATTTAAGTTGCTGTACCGACTGCGCCAGTTGTTCAGGCGCATCAGAATCAAAACCATCGCTGATAATAATAACGATGGATTCACGCCGCAGGTTTTTTTTGCCATGAATGGTCATGAATTCCCGCAGGGATGCCGCAATACAGGTGCCGCCGAGCCATAAATGGTTCCTGGCTTCCAGCCGCTGACGCATGACTTCAAGTGAACGCTCCCGATAAAGATCAGTAACGCAAAACAGACGGGTATGAAAGACATAGGCGGCACTTTTTTCAAATGTTCGTATCAGGCCGCGCACAAACCGGAAAAGCAGGGGATTGTTCCAGGTCATGGAATGGGAGACATCATGCAGAACGATAAGGTGCGGTTCCTCCCGCTTTTGTTGTGTATACAGCGGATGTACAGGTAACCCGCCATACTTCAGATTATTGCGCAGAGTATGACGCATATCCATGCGGGTGCCGCCACGGCTGATCTCCCGCCGTCGCTGTAATTTCCGTCGCAGGACCATCGCCAGCCGTTCAGCTTCATGCTCAATATGTCGCGCAGCACGTGCATCGGTGAGAAATCTGAAATCCGCTTTGGCCAGAGTCCGTTGCCGTCCGGCGCCCGCGCCGGTCGCACCTGAAGCATTCTGGAGATGTCCAAGTTCTTCGCTGACCCCGGCAAGCCCGGTGAGTGTACCGGCATGAGCGCGTGATTTGCGCGATATTGATCCTGAAGCAGTATCTTGAGACTTTTTTACCCGCGAGGCGGCATGCCAGTAATCCTGGTAAAGATCATCAAAACGCTGCCATTCAGTATGTTCATGACAGAGCAGCGGGCGCATGATGTTCCGATGGTGTGCTGTATCCGAAGTGCCGGTAACATCCATGATCCTGAGGGTATCCATGGTTTCCTGTATGCCGATGATGAATCCTTCATGCCGCAGGTGTTGTATGAATCCCAGTATTTCCTGTTCGTAAGGTGCTGCTTTCAATTTTTTACACCGGCCAGACGTTCCATAAGGGATTTATTGACAGTTTGCATATCTTCCTGGGTTTTCAGCAGGCAGGAGCGGGTCTGCCAGAGTGTGGACAGGCTGCTTTTCAGATCGATAATTCCCAATCCGGATAATGCCCGCGACCAGTCCAGTGTTTCTGCAATACCGGGACGTTTTCTCAGATCCGAATTACGCAGGCCCTGAACGAAAGTCACAATCTGTTCGGATAACGACGGGCTGATGTTCGGTAACCATGTCCGGATAATACGCAGTTCACGCACGGCATCCGGATATTCCAGGTAATGATAGAGACAACGGCGGCGGAGGGCATCACTCAGTTGCCGGGTGCAGTTTGAAGTCAAAATGACACGGGGTGTGGTCACCGCCTTGATGGTGCCCAGTTCCGGAATCGTGATCTGGAAATCGGACAGGAGCTCCAGCAGGAATGCCTCAAACGCTTCATCAGCACGGTCAACTTCATCAATCAACAGTACTGATGAATTGGTCTGACGTATGGCCTTGAGCAGGGGACGTTCCAGCAGATAGCGTTCACTGAATATTTCCGTTTCAAGACGTTCGGATCGTCCTGTCTGGTTTTCTTCAAGCTTGATGGTGAGCAGTTGGTGGGCGTAGTTCCATTCGTACACGGCGTTATTGGCATCAAGGCCTTCATAACATTGCAGACGTATCAGCGGACAGGCATGTATGGTGGCCAGTGCCTTGGCGATCTGGGTTTTACCGACGCCGGCTTCACCCTCGATCAGCAATGGCCGTTGCAGCAGATCGATCATCAGTAACGTCGTGACGAGCTCAGCATCCGCGATATAACCGGCAGTTTCCAGCCGGTTTTGTAATTCCGCTACGGTCTCTTTCATGCCCTCATGATGCATGAACGACGCCTAAAAACCAATTTGTGGACATCGCGCTGTTTGTCGATACAGGTCATTGACATCTACTTGGTCATAAATGATAATAATTCTCATTAACAAGTAAAAAGTTGGATGTTATTTTGCGTATCATATTGATTTAACTAGGAATGTCATACTCTGATCAGTTGCGGTATCGGAAGATTACCACCAGAAAAGGGATTTATTTCGTACCGTGGCAAGCGCATGCAGTGGCACGTTTATTTATCAGTGAACGACTGACGCCCGCTGATCTGTGTTGTCATCGGACGAGAGATATCCATCAATTGATTCGTGAACTGTATCTCCTGGCCTGCTCCGGCGCACTCGAAGGTAATGTGAGTTGCAGGTTTGATACGGTAATACTTGCGCGCTATGCGCATACCTTACGCAGTTTTCTGAATGCACGGTATTAACAACCCTACGCAGAGGTGTGATATGTGTGATTTGAACAAAGATGAAATGCAGGACCAGGGGCCGGAACAGCCAGGTCTTGATGTATTACAGGCCGGATTGTTTTATCTGATGACCCAGTATTCCTTCCGCAATTGCCCACGGATTGCGGAAAAGGTGGTTGAGCACCTGACATTACTCTGCAATCATCCGCAGATAGGATTGCTGCCTGCACAGAATAATCTCTATGCACGTTTGATTAATGTATGGCGGGCACGCCAGTACGCGCCGCATTCCGGTGCAGTAACGGCGGTGCTGCATTAATTGAAGGGAGTGATACTGCACCGGGCAGGCAGGATTGGGCCCGGTCCGGACTGTAGTATAATCGGTCGATATTCACTGAACATATTCTGATACAGCCCCTGATTGATGAACCCTGACATTCCCAGTCACGATGACTCACTGTTTCGTGTAGTCACATTCTATAAATTTGTATTATTGGCAGATTATGCTGATATGCGTGCCCCGTTGCTGCAATTTTGCAGAGAGCACCGGGTGAAAGGCACCATATTGCTCGCCGCTGAAGGTATTAATGGCACCATTGCTGCACCGTCTGCTGCGATCGAAGCTGTGCTGGAACGTTTGCGCGAAGATCCGCGTCTGGCTGATCTTGAACACAAGGAATCCCGCATCGATGCGGCGCCGTTTTATCGCATGAAGGTGAAACTTAAAAAAGAAATCGTGACTATGGGAGTCTGTGGTCTGGATCCCGCCCGCAAGGCAGGAGTGAGGCTCAATGCTCATGACTGGAACAGGCTGATCTCGGATCCTGATGTTCTGTTGATCGATACCCGTAATCACTACGAATATGAAGTGGGTACTTTCAGCGGCGCAGTTTCACCCAATACCGGTTCTTTTACCGAATTTCCCGAATATGTGAAAAAAAATCTGCGGGAGCATAAGGAGCGCAAAATCGCGATGTTTTGTACCGGAGGCATCCGCTGTGAGAAAGCCACAGCCTATCTTTTAAGTGAGGGGTTCCGGGAGGTGTATCATTTGCAGGGAGGTATACTCAAGTACCTGGAAGAGATCGCCCCGGAGGAGAACCGGTGGCAGGGTGAATGTTTTGTATTTGATGGTCGTGTGGCACTCAATCATGAACTTGACCAGGGCACATATGAATTATGTTATGGATGCCGCATGCCGGTTTCCGCCAAGGACCGGACATCACCCTTGTATGAAACCGGAGTTTCCTGTCCCCGCTGCCATGATGAATTGACGGAACAGAAACGTGCCAGTTTGCGTGAGCGCCAGTATCAGGTCACGCTGGCGGCGCAACGGAAGCAACAGCACATCGGCCAGACCCAGTAAATCTTTCAGGTGTATCATTTGGAGGCGGTTCCGGTATAAAAACCACCACTCCCTTCAATTGTATTTCTGATCACACATCCATTCATGATGGTTAAAGTGGAGATCACCATCGCCATCAGCAGATGTTTGATTACAGTTTTCATGGCAGGCTTTTTTATCAGTCATTTCCGGTAAATAATATCCGGCTAGAGTATAGCCTATTCAGATCATCCCTGTTCCATGAGGACAGACACTATGGATATCACACAGAAACAACTCCAGCACCAGCAGACCCTGCAGGCCACCGCCGCCGAGATTGCCAGCCTCTTTGATCGACAGGAAATGATACAGGACCTGTCCAAACGGCAAACCAGTCCGAAGCAGGAAATACTGGATACATTATTAAAACGCCAGCAGGATGCCGAGTTGATTCGTAAACTCAACCGGCTGCATCCGGCCGATATTGCGTACGTGCTGGAAAGCCTGCCGCACCCGGCGCGGGAACGGTTATGGGGATTGATAGATGAAAAGGAACGGGGGGCTGTACTGATTGAACTTGCAGATCATGTGCGTGATACCCTGCTGGGGAAAATGCCCGGGGTTGAACTCATCGAGACAGTGAAGCACATGGATGCTTCACAACTGGCGGAATTCCTGCCCAGTTTGCCGCATGCAGTTGCCGTTGATGTCATGAACAGGCTCGATCAGCAGCAACGTCAACAATTGCAGGCCACGTTGAAATTTCCCAAGGACACGGCCGGTGCACTCATGGATATGGACATGATGACAGTCCGTGCCGACATGACACTGTCTGACATCATGGAAATGTTGCGGGCCCAGGACAGATCCCACGACATCGTTGATCAGTTATATGTGACCGATACGGGAGGACATTATCGTGGTGTACTGCAACTCAAGAAAATTCTTTTTAATCCACCTTCCATAAAAGTCGAGCAGGTCATGGAAACTGATCGGCTGACTTTTTTTACGGATGATCCGATTGGCGATGTCATAAGTGCATTTGAACGTTACGACCTGCTTTCAGCACCAGTGTTGAACATCCATAATCAGATTGTCGGCAATATTAATGTCAATCGGGTAATGGATTATCTTGATGAGCAGCGTGAGCTGCAACAACTGAAAAGCGTGGGCCTGTCGGAGGAAGAGGAGGTCTATACGCCGGTCTGGAAAAGCGCACGCAACCGCTGGGTATGGCTGGGATTGAACCTGATTACCGCGTTTGTTGCATCACGCGTGATTGGTGCATTTGAAGATACGATAGCGCAGCTTGCTGCGTTGGCAGCCTTGATGCCGATCGTGGCGAGTGTGGCGGGCAACACCGGTAACCAGAGTGTTGCACTGATGGTCAGGGGCATCACCCTGAACAAGGTCAATCGCGGCAGCATTACCCGCTATATAAGCAAGGAACTGGCCGTGAGTCTTGTAAATGGACTGCTCTGGGGCTGTACCGTGGCACTGTTTGCGTTCCTGATTTATCACAACAGTACATTGTCTCTGGTAATGCTGGCCGCCATGATGGTGAATTTGCTGATCGCCGCACTGGCCGGTGCCTGCATACCTTATATATTGCATCTGTCCGGAAGGGACCCGGTGATGGGCAGTAGCGTTCTGCTTACCGCCATCACTGACAGCATGGGGTTTTTCGTATTTCTGGGGATGGCCAGCCTGTTTTTGATCCGGACATGATGCCTTAATCGCTGCGGCTGGTAATTACAAGCAGATGATAGCCGAACTGCGTTTTGACCGGGCCGTGAACCTGATGCAGGTCGGCGCTGAAGACCACGGTGTCAAATTCTTTCACCATCTGTCCCGGACGGAACTGACCGAGGTCACCACCGCGCCGGCCTGAAGGACATGTGGAATATTGTTTTGCGATCTCGGCAAAGTCAGCACCGGCCTCAATCTGTTTTTTCAATTGTTCACATTGCTCGATGGTATCGACCAGTATGTGTCGTGCGCTTGCCTGGGCCAATGTCATTCTCCAGTGTGTTTATCAGGTTTTGATATATCATAAAGCCTGAAAACAAAAAAATCCTGATCTGATTATGTCGAACATTCCGGAACCATCAACAGCGCTGCAAAAAGCCACGCTGTTTATGGTATTGCTGAACGGGTTTACGACGCCGCTCATGTTGTCAGCCGCAAATGTGGCCCTGCCTGCCATTGCAAATGATCTGGGTTTGCACGCCGTGATGCTGAGCTGGGTGCCGATGGCATTTCTCATGGCCAGCGCCATGTTCGTACTCATATTCGGGCGTCTAGCTGATATGTATGGACGCAAGCGTATTTTCATGCTCGGAACACTGAGCGTCATCATAACTTCCATACTGGCCGCATTTTCAGTGAACGGGCAAATGCTGATTGCCATGCGCTTTTTGCAGGGCGTAAGTGCGGCGATGCTTTATGCCACTCAACTCGCGATAGTTTCTTCTGTATTCCCACCGGCGCAGCGCGGCCATGCCATCGGGATGACCGTATCTGCAATCTATCTGGGATTGACCTGCGGGCCGGTCATTGGTGGATATTTGATTGATATGTATAACTGGAGGGCAGGTTTTGTATTTCACATACCTCTGGCGCTTGTGGTCCTTTTTACCGGACTGTTAAAAGTCAGGGGTGAATGGCGTGCAGAAGAGAAAGGCAAGTTTGATGCGAAGGGCGCAATGATCTACAGCTGTGCGATTATATTATTCTGCGTGGGAGTAACACAATTGCCCGATGTGGTGAGCGTGGTTTTTCTGGGGCTGGGCGTGGTTGCTGTCTGGTCTTTTCTCGTTTATGCAAAACAGGCGGAGTATCCGATATTTGATGTCAGACTGTTTTTTGCCAACCGCGTTTTTACTTTTTCCTGCCTGGCTTCACTGATTCTTTATACGGCCACATTCGCAAATGTGGTTCTGATCAGTCTGTATCTGCAATACCTGAAAGGCATGAGCGCAGGTGCCGCCGGCTTTTTCATGATGATACAGCCCCTGACGATGGCTGTTTTTTCACCGTTTGCCGGTCGTCTTTCGGACCGTCTGGAGCCGCGATTGATTGCTTCTGCTGGCATGCTCTTTACAGGGGCAGGTCTGATCATGCTGGCCTTGCTGAATGGTCAGAGTGATGGTCGTTATCTGGTGAGCGCGCTGGTAATTACTGGTCTCGGCTTCAGCCTGTTTTCCTCACCGAATACCAACGCGATTATGAGTACCGTTGAGAAACGCCATTACGGCAGTGCCGCCGGGTCGATTGCCACAATGCGAGTACTGGGGCAATTGTGCAGCATGGTACTGGTGACCTCCGTGATCGCCTGGATAGTCGGTGAAGTACAGATTCGGCCTGAAAATTTTACGGATTTGCAGCGGGCAATACATACCTGTTTTGTGATGGCGGCTGTTTTATGTATACCGGGTACAGTTTTCTCGTTGGTTCGTGGACGTGTGCATAACCCTGGCTAACAGGGTTGTCATATTGCATGGGTTAACTTATAGTTAAATGATTCAGGCAGGTGATACCTCTGGGGAGGGGAAACATGCGGGTACAGAGTCTGTCAGGTCTGCGTACACCCGGATCTTTCAAATTGTCTTTCCTGATCAGGGCATTCCAGTATTACCTGCTGTTGCCCCTGATTATATTTACCGGTGCGTCACTACTGAGCTACAGTACAGCAGCGTATGCAACGCCCCCGGATGTCAGTGGAACTTATACAGGTAAATTGACTGGTTCAGGCACCTGTTCACCACCCCCGCCAGCCACAGAAAATGTCAATGCAGATTTGACATTTACCATTACGCAAAGTGGAACCAGTATAACCGGCGATGGCACATTCAGGGATGCGGATGATGGTGACAGCGGAACATTTCAGTTCAATGGCAGTATTTTCGATAGCAGTGGCGCGGCTCTTGTCAGTGGTAACGTTGATATCCAGTCAGATGTGCCCCAAGGCGGCACCTTTTCAGGGAGTTTCTCCAATGGAACACTGGAATTGTCGTTTTCCTTCAGCGACCTTTCCGGCACGCCCATATGTAATTTCAATACCAGCGGTACTTTTACACGTTCCAGCGGTGATACCGTGGTTGTTACCGAGGAAACTCCCAGCAGCGTGTTGACGGCCCCGGTTTTGTTAAATACCCAGATCAAGGCCATTACCAGTGATTTGAATGCACGTATCGGAGATGTGTTGCGAGGCATGGGCATTGGCCCGCGCCAGACGGCGACCGGTTTCATGTGGCAGGGCCATTCGTCCGGGCTCAACGCCGGCGACAGTATGACGGGTTATGGCGTATGGGGCAGTTATTCGTATTCTGATTTTGAAAATGATTTTGTGAGCACGGCGTTTGATGGTTACCGCCACAACTTTCTGGCCGGAGTGGACATCTCTCCCTGGGAAAATACAGTGGCCGGTATTGCATTGGGATATGAAGGCAGTGATATCGATACCGGTTTCAACCGCGGTAACCAGGAAACGGACGGCTTTACAGTTGCTCCATATTTCGGTTATCTGCTCACAGACAACCTGAGTATTGACGCGAGTATCGGTTACAGCAGCATAGATTCCGATCAGTTCCGTACCGATCCGGGCACCGGCGCCACTGTTACGAGCTCGCCGGATTCGGATCGCTATTTCGGCGCCGTGAACCTGAATGGTTTTACGACTTACGAGAACTGGTTGTTCAGCGGACGCTTTGGATTCCTGCATGCACGCAACGTGACCGATGCCTTTACAGAAAGTGACGGCACCCAGATTCAGGAATTCCGGAGCAAACTGGGGCAGTTTAATGTGGGGGGCGAAGCCGCCTATGGCATGGGTCAATTTGAACCATTTACCCGGCTGACCTATGAACATGACTTTTCCCTGACCGAAATTACCGCGGCGACCGGCCCGCAACCGTCGAATGATAATGATAATTTCCTGTTTGGTGCCGGTGTACGTTACTTCGGGGCCAATGGATTAAGCGGCAATCTGGAATATAACAAACGTTTCGGCCGTGATGATTTTGATGAAGATATCTTCATGGCCACACTCAGAATGGATTTCTGACGATTAGTGCGCGCAGTAATCAGGGCTGATTTTGCACAACAGGCCGGGCCAGTCCCTGACCCAGCAGCATTTATGGTCATATCCAGGAATAATCTCCAGTCTTACCTCGTCTGCAGCAGCCCTGCTCATATAGGATTGTATGACCGATAAAGGTACTGTGCGGTCTTTTTCACCTGCCAGATGCAGTTGCGGTAACTCAGCGATTTTCCCGGCATAATCCGCTGCATTCAGTGAACCACTCAGCGGAGTGACGCCATGCAATCTGGTCCAGAGTTTATGGTCAAGATTGGCCGTCACTGTAACCAGCCATGCAATATCATTCCTGCGTGCAGCCAGCAACGTAGCGATGGTGCCCCCGCCCGAATAGCCTATGAGTCCGATGCGGTGATAACCCGGTGCTGCCTTGTCTATAATTTCATTGATGGCAGTGACGGCCTCTTCCGAATAGCGGTGCGTCGACCAGTATCTGGCATCACAATTCTGCAGCTGATTTGATGGCAGATACTGACAGGGACGGGCAATATAGAGTACGGAAGGGTGCAGGTCCCTGACAGCCAGTTCCAGACCAACCGGAGACCTGGGGGTGGGATCTGATGATTGCCGGCCCTTCCGATAGAAAGCATACCCATCGCCTTCGATATAGACAGCCAGCAGGTTGTCATCGGTACTGCCCAATTTCCGATAAGTGGTAATATTAAACTGCCCGGTGGTGAAAACCTCATGAACAAACCCGGTATTATTAACAATATTGTCAGCCTGTTCATGGCGTGTGTGGGCATTCATGCACCCCGCAGACAAAATGACTGACATCCATAGCAGTATTCTGAAGTACATCATGGAATATGATTGATTACCGGCAGTTTGCCACTTTGCACAGATACGTCGCTGAATTATTATGCTGGAAAATATGTCCAATCATGCACTAACTCACTGAATAGAGAAAGACTTATGGATATTTCGCCCCGGAAGTTGCTCAGGTTTTTGACCCGTTTCGCCGCTCTCCTGGTCCTTGTGCTTGGGCAGGCTGTTTATGCGGCTGATCAGGCAGGGCAGGTCGAGAGTGTCAAGGGAAAGGCCTGGGCGCAACTCCCGGAACAGGCAGCCAGGGTGCTGGAAGAAGGTTCAGTGTTTTACACACTAGATACCATCAGGACAGAATCCGACTCCACGATCCAGCTGACGTTTAATGATCAGACCCGATTTTCACTTGGCGCTGATACCGAAATGAACATTGAAAAATTCAATGATCAGGGTGCGGTTGAGGAGAAAGGACTCAGCGTCCGTGTTCTGAAAGGGACATTCCGTTTTATTACAGGGCTGATTGCCAGGGAAAAGCCGGAAGCCATGGAGGTGAATACTGCCGTGGCCACCATCGGTATACGCGGGACCCACGTGGTTGCTGAAGCAACTGCTACCAGCGCCATCATTATTCTGATGGAGCCGGAAGACACTACACGCAAAACAGCAATTGAGGTTTCCAATCAATATGGCAAGGTCAGTATAGATGAACCGGGATACGGTACTGAAATCCCGGATCAATACAGCCCGCCGTCACCACCACGCAGAATGCGCCTCGAGACCATCAACAATATCATGCGCAACATGCAGTCTATCCAGCGCATGAATATACCGCGTCCGCGCATGCCTTAATCCTGTTGCCTGACGGGGTTGCGGACGGGGGAGAGTCCAGTATGAATCGCCTGTTATTCATGCTGAACGGGTAACAAATGAAATTACTGGAAAACATCAAGCGCAACAAGGTGTTGATAACACTGAATGTTCTGGTGCTGCTGATTTTTCTTGCCAATTCAGCAGTTTTTATAAAACTTCCTTTTATTCCATTTCTTGAAAATTATGCCAATGATGCCCGTATCAAGGTTGGTGCCCAGAAAGGCAAGGATCCAAGAATAGTCATTGTTGATATTGATGAAAAGAGCCTTGCCGCCGAAGGCCGTTGGCCCTGGAGCCGGGACAAAATGGGGAGGATGCTGGATCTACTGTTTGATCACTACAAAATTTCCCTGGTTGGATTTGATGTGGTTTTTGCCGAACCTGATAACAGTTCAGGTGTGAAAATTCTGGAACAGCTGGCTGAGGGAGAACTCAGCGCAGTACCCGAGTACAAGGCAAAGCTTGACCAACTGAAGGATAATCTTGATTTCGACAACCTGTTTGCCCGCAGCATGGATGGCCGTCCAGTCGTTCTGGGTTATTACTTCAATATATCCGCAGAAGAAAAAAATATTCTGAAAATCGGTGTATTGCCGGAGCCGGTACTTACAGAGGCAGATTTCGCGCAGTCTCCATTATTAAGAAAAGCCGTTGGGTACAGCGCCAATCTGGAGCTTTTGCAATCACATGCGAAAGCAGCAGGCCATTTCAATCCGAATATTGATGTAGATGGTATTGTACGGCGCGTGCCATTGTTATACGAATTTGAGGGAAAGTATTACGAATCACTCGCTCTTGCAATGGTCCGTCAGATAATGAATGTCGACAAAATAATTCCTGTGTTGCGAGGTGATGTCGCAGGTAATTACGCCAGTCTTGAATGGTTGCGTGTTGGCCGGATTCCTGTACCCGTGGATGATTATGCCCAGGCGATAGTTCCATACCGTGGCAGACAGGGCAGTTTCCCTTATGTTTCTGCCACAGATGTCTTGAATAAGAGTGCTGATAAACAAGTGCTTGATAATGCCTATGTGCTTGTGGGCACATCCTCACCGGGTTTATTTGATTTGCGCTCCACACCTGTGCAGGAAGAATATGCCGGGGTTGAAATTCATGCCAATCTCATAGCCGGAATACTGGACAAAAAAATCAAGCAAATGCCAAAGCATGTACAGGCCATCGAATTTTTACATCTTTTGATTGTTGGTCTCATTATCACATTTCTTCTGCCATTGTTGACGCCGATCTGGTCTATGCTGGTTACAACTGTATTGATATTGGCGTCAGTGGGTTTTAATTATTTGGTTTGGGAGCAATTAAACATCGTATTACCGATTGCGGCTGTTATTACGATGATGCTGATTTTATTTTTTCTGAATATGAGCTACGGATTTTTCTTTGAACGCCGGATCAAGGGCCAGATTACGGAATTGTTCGGACAATACGTGCCACCGGAACTGGTGGATGAAATGAGCGATGATCCGGCTTCCTATACCCGCGAAGCGGAAGAGCGTGAAATGACGGTGTTATTTTCCGATGTGCGTGGCTTTACAACGCTTTCGGAGGGGCTGAGTCCGAAAGAACTTTCTTCCTTAATGAATGAATTTTTGTCAGAGCTTACCGGCGTCATTCATCAGCATCGTGGCACAATTGATAAATACATGGGTGACGCCATCATGGCATTCTGGGGTGCGCCGGTGAAAGATCCGGAACACGCCAGACATGCCTTGCAGGCCGGTCTGGCCATGATTGAAAAAATGTATGCCATGCGGGATGACTTTGAAGATCGTGGCTGGCCCAAACTGGCAATAGGTGTTGGGATTAATACTGGCAAGATGAGTGTGGGCAATATGGGATCAAAATTCCGTACGGCATATACCGTGATAGGTGATGAAGTTAATCTGGGTTCACGACTGGAAGGGTTGACCAAACAATACGGGGTTAATCTGATTGTCGGTGAAAATACCAGAAATGCATTGTCAGATTATGTCTATCGTGAGCTGGATCTGGTCAGGGTCAAGGGGAAACACAGACCGGTGGCGATCTATGAACCGATTGCGTTGCGAGGTGATGTCAGTCGCAAGGAACTGGATGAACTGGAACTGTATCAGGAAGCGTTGGGCATTTATCGCACCCAGAACTGGGACATGGCTGAAGTGAGATTTGGCGATCTCAGGGATAATCACGACTACAGGGATGTCTATGATGTGTATCTGGAACGAATCAAATTCTACCGGAAAAATCCTCCCGGAGTGGACTGGGATGGCGTGTTCACCTTTACGACCAAATAATTCCGGTTAGACACTGCCCTGAATCAGTTTTTTGGCAGTGGTGTAGTCGGTTTTACCACTGCCAAGTTTTGGTATTGCTTCAACTGCTTTTACTTCTGAGGGAATCATCAGCGGATTGCATTTTGCTTCCAGCATGGCGTTTCTGATGACGTCCACTTCAACCGGCTCGGCAATCAGCAGAATAATCTTTTCACCTTTTTTCTCATCCGGCAGGTTGATCGCCACAAGTTCCAGTTCCGGTTTTTTCAATGCACTGCGTACGGATTCCTCAACTGCGGTCAGACTGATCATTTCGCCACCGAGTTTGGCAAAGCGGGAATACCGATCCACGATGGTGAGGAACCCGTCTTCATCGACATGGCCCTTGTCACCGGTCTTGTACCAGCGGCGCCCATCTATTTCAGCGATTACCTGTGCAGTTTTTTCAGGGTCATTCAGATAGCCCAGCATGATTTGTGTGCCACCTATCAATATCAGGCCGTCTTCACCAGTGGGCAATTCTTTCATGGAGACCGGATCGACAATTCTGAAACTGGTGCCGGGCAGGGGCATGCCCACCGTGCCGGATTTGCTTCCCTGTTGTACCGTCCAGTAATTTACATCGATGCAATCCGGTATATTTACACCGGCCACCGGGGTTGTTTCTGTGGCGCCATAGCCTTCATAAATGTCCTTGTTGAATTTGAGTTTGAAGGCTTCACGTACATCCTGATTCAGTTTTTCCGCGCCCGCCACAACGATGCGCAATGATTCCAGCATGAGTGGATGGACGCGGATATTTTTGGTGAAGAGCCTGAGAAACGTCGATGTGCCGCAGAATATCGTAGCGCGATATTTGGCTATGGCTTTGCCAATATTGACTACATCAGTCGGATCCGGGTGCGCAATAATCGGCACACCTTCTACCAGCGGCATCAGGGTAGTAACGGTCAATCCAAACGCATGAAACAGGGGCAGGGTAGCCATGACAATGTCCTGATTGTCTGTGTTCAACACATCGGAAACCTGTTTCAGGTTCGCCATGATATTACGGTGGCTTAACATGACTCCCTTGGGCTTGCCTTCGCTGCCACTTGAGAACAGGATGGTGGCCGTCGACTCAATTCCAACAGATTTTGCATAACATTTCTGTAATAACCAGACAGGCAGCAGTCTGGCCAGAATCAGTGTGAACAGCATACGGGGTTTGGTGATTTTTTCTTTCAAATCCTCCATGTGGTACACGGTTGTGCCGGCAAGGATATCGTTCAGTTGAAATCCTTTCTTTTCAAGTTTTTCCAGGAATTTCGTTGAGGTATAGATACTCCTGATTTCCGCATTATGAATTGCAGCCTGCAGCGCTTCCTTGCTGGAAGTGTAATTCAGATTGATGACCGTTTTGCCGAGGATTAATACCGCGAGGTTGGCAATAATACCGGCACTGCTGGTGGGCAATAGCACACCTATATTCTGTTCAGGGCTGTGTCTGGCCATGAGTCTTGAGAAACAGATAACGGCCGTCAGTAATTTACTGGAGGTTATGGCATTACCTGTTGCATCGGCAACCGCCAGTTCGTTGGGGGTACGTTTGGACGTTTCGAGCCATGCCATGTGCAGTGGCGGCAGCGTTTGTGTGTAGCGGTTCCATGAATCAATGGAAAGTTCGAATACGCGTTTTTTAACATCTTCCACACTGCTGTTGATCGGCAGGGCCTTGCCGAACGCGACAATAATGTCGCGCTTGTTTCCTGTGCCCCGCAGTGTTTTGAGTTTTTCACTGGAGCGCGAAAACCAGCTGCCCCATAAACCACGCATGTAAAACGGCAATATGATCGCATCCGCACCTTCCGCCGCTTTTTCAAATCCCTGCTGGAATTCAGCAAGATGGCCGGTGCGGCTTATTGTCCCTTCGGGGAACAGACACACCACTTCGCCTGCATTCAGATATTCTGTCACTTTTTCCAGTGCGGACCTGGATGCACCTGCGGAAATGGGAATAACACCGAAAATGTCCAGAAACCACTTGAGATACCAGCGTTCATAGATATTACGGATCATCACGAAATGGATATGGCGCGGAGTGGCCATCTGCACAATGGCCCAGTCGATCCAGCTGATGTGATTGCCCAACATGAGCACACCACCGCGTTCCGGCATGTTCTCAAAACCCAGCACTTCCAGCCGGTAACGTTGCCCTATCAGAAAACGTACTATCAAACGCACCAGGGACTGCGGAAGCTTGTAAATGGTATAGATGGTTCCTGCCAGTGCGACCAGCATCATGATCTGGAACAGGCCGGTACTGCTGATTCCGAAGATGGCGAACACCACGGTTAATGCCAGGAAGCTGAGCATGGCGATGTTCTGTACAAAATTATTGCCGGCCAGTATGCGGCCGGATTCATGCTCGCGGGCATGGAACTGGATCAGCGCATTCAGCGGAATAATCAGAATGCCGCCGAGTACACCCCACGCAATAAAATTCAATGCCAGTATGATGGTGTTATCCAGCATCGGTAATAGCAGGAGAGTAATGACAATGCCCGTTGAGCCAACCGGAACGAGTCCGGTCTCGATGTAGGTCCGTGACACCTTTCCTGCGATTAATGAACCCAGCATGATGCCGATTCCGGCACAGGCCAGCAGCCCCTGAATAATGATGGTGTTGGTAATGCCCATGGTTTCCTTGGCAAATGCCGGGAAAGCGGCCAGTACTACTTGTGAGATGGCCCAGAATACTGAGAGCCCGATGATGGACAAAAAAATCACTTCGCGACTGAAAACAGCCCGTATATTTTCCCTGAGATATTTGCCGGTCAGGTAAGCCTGTTTGTCAAATTGCATCGATTTATCGAGCGCCTGTTTTTCCGGAAGTGTATAGGCGAGCACCACTTCAATGAGTGATATGGCAACAAGACTCCAGCCTACGGGCGCGGTGAGTTTCAGAATGTCTGAAGTGCTTTGATAATCAACGTCCTGTAATAAACCTTCAAAGAATATGGAATAAATAAAAATTCCGGAGAGTATGGCTATGGTTGTTACCGCCTGAACCGCGCCATTGGCAGCAGCAATCTTTTCCTTGCCCACCAGTTCCTTGATATAGCCGTATTTGGCTGGTGAATAAATTGCGCTTTGAGCAGCCAGCAGAAAGGTCATGCTGAATGCTGCCCAGAACCAGCCCAGATAATAAAACAGGGTAATTAATCCTGTACATATCACTGCAATCCATGCACTGATACGCATAATCAGATTTTTGGGATATTTATCAGCAAGAAAACCGGAGGGTGAAAACAGCAGGATAAAGGGCAGCAGGATCAGTGCATTGACAATGGCCGTGAGGATAATTTGAGTCTGCCCGTCATAGGTTTTGAAGACGGTATTCTGGATAATAATCTTGTGGCCCAGATCCACGAATGCATTCAGGAATACAATAGTGACATAAGGCAAAAATCCTTTTATTCGAGTCAGCTTGTCCACAATGCCTTGTCTCCAGGTTTTTATTAACTGCCTATATCATGTCAGTTTTTCAAACGTTTGTATTGCATCCGGTGCGGCTGCGCTTCTTCACCCTTGCGTTTGATAAAGTCCTCATGGTATTCAGTGAAATTACCATCAAAAAATACCACTTCGCTGTTACCTTCAAAGGCGAGAATGTGGGTGGCGATACGGTCCAGAAACCAGCGATCGTGTGAAATAACCATTACGCAACCGGGAAAGGCCAGAATTGCTTCTTCCAGCGCACGCAGGGTTTCTACATCCAGATCATTGGAAGGTTCGTCCAGCAGTAAAACATTGGCGCCCTGCTTGAGTGTATTGGCGAGATGCAGCCGGCCACGTTCCCCGCCGGAAAGATCGCCAACACGTTTCTGCTGATCTGTCCCCTTGAAATTAAACCGGCCGAGATAGGCGCGGGAACTCAATTCGTAGTTGCCAACCATGATGATATCGTTGCCGCCGGAGACTGCTTCCCAGACGGTCTTGTTGTCATCCAGTGTTTCACGGCTTTGCTCAACAAAGGCAATTTTGACCGTTTCGCCGAGACGCAGATTACCGTTGTCCGCCTTTTCAGTACCCGTGATGATACGGAACAGGGTAGATTTACCGGCGCCATTACCGCCGATGATGCCGACAATCGCACCTTTGGGTATTTTGAAACACAGATTTTCAAACAGCACCTGATCACCGAAACGTTTGCTGATGTTATCAAACTCGATGACCAGATCACCCAGACGTTCTCCGGGCGGAATATAAATTTCATTGGTTTCATTACGTTTCTGGTATTCCTGTGAATTCATTTCTTCAAAACGGGCGAGGCGGGCCTTGCTTTTGGCATGGCGGCCCTTCGGATTGCTGCGTACCCATTCGAGTTCATGCTTGATGGCTTTCTGCCGTGCCGATTCAGCACGCTCTTCCTGTTCCAGGCGCTCTTCCTTGTAACCCAGCCATTGGGAATAGTTGCCTTCGAACGGGATGCCATGGCCGCGGTCCAGTTCAAGAATCCAGCCTGCGACGTTGTCCAGAAAATAACGATCATGGGTGACTGCTACTACGGTTCCATTGAAATCTTTCAGAAACCGTTCCAGCCAGAATACGGATTCTGCATCCAGATGGTTGGTAGGTTCATCCAGTAGCAACATATCCGGTCGTGACAGTAATAGTCGGCAGAGGGCTACACGGCGTTTTTCTCCACCGGACAAGCGTTCTATTTTTGCATCCCATGGGGGCAGACGCAGAGCGTCGGCAGCAATTTCCAGAGTATTTTCCAGATTATGTGCATCCCAATGTTCGATGATTTTTTCATACTTTTCCTGCTCCTTGCCCAAGGCTTCGTAATCCGCATTTTCATCACTGTAGGCGGCAAATACTTTTTCGAGGCCGGCCAAAGCATCCAGCGGTTCCCGCAGACCATCTTCAACATTGCCACGTACATCTTTGGCCGGATCCAGTTGTGGCTCCTGGGCCAGATACCCAATCTTGATCCCCGGCATAGGCCGGGCTTCTCCAAGAATGTCCTTGTCAATGCCGGCCATGATCCGGAGCAGGGTGGATTTACCTGCGCCATTAAGACCTAATACCCCAATCTTTGCGCCGGGGAAAAATGAGAGCCAGATGTCCTTCAGAATTTCGCGTTTGGGCGGGACGACTTTCCCCACCCCTTGCATCGTGTATACGTATTGGGCCATGAGATATCTACCGTTTTCCCGGTTCCATAATGAATAAAAAAGAGCGTATTTTATACGAATTATGGAAAAATAGGGTTATTTCCAGCCGGAGATAGTCATTGAAAATCGTTAATCACAATCGCTATCTGCTAAGCCTCAGTATACTTTTTCTGATTTGGTGGATAGTCCTTGCCATCAATCCATATGATCGGGCCGACTGGGCACTGGAGAATGCACTGGTGCTGGTCGCAGTTCTTGTTGTTGCAGCAACGAGTGTCAAGGTGCCCCTGTCCCGTATTTCCTATACTCTGATTTTTATATTTTTATGTCTGCATGAAATCGGCGCCCATTATACCTACTCAAAAACTCCCTATGATGAGTGGTTGCAGTCCCTGTCCGGTTTCAGCCTCAACGAATTGATGGGATTTGAACGTAACAATTATGATCGTCTGATCCATTTTGCCTATGGATTGCTGTTGGCCTATCCTGTCAGGGAGCTGTTTATCAGGATTGCGAATGTAAAAGGCTTCTGGGCCTATTTCCTGCCGATGGATATCACCATGTCGACTTCGGCCATGTTTGAACTGTTCGAGTGGGGTGCGGCTGAATTTTTTGGCGGAGATCTCGGTGTGGCTTATCTGGGTACACAAGGTGATATCTGGGACGCCCACAAGGACATGCTGCTGGCAAGTTCTGGTGCGTTTCTGGCGATGGTCATCACGGCACTGATTAATATTCAGCTGCAGCGGGATTTCGCCAAAGAGTGGAACGAGAGCCTTAAGGTCAAAGGTAAACATCCTCTGGGTGAGGATGAAATTTTGAAAATGCTGAAACAGCGATCACAACAATAGAGGATTAGACATGACCCTGTTGATGACTGGCCTGATGATCTGGTGTCTGGTGCATTTATTTCCGGCAGCATGCGTAACTACAAGAGACGGGTTGATCAGAAAGTTCGGGCCCGGTCCCTATAAGGGAATATTTGCCTTATTGATAGTTACTTCGATCGTATTGATGGTCCTGGGCTGGCGATCAATTCAACCTGAGGATATTTATCATGTCCCGGTCTGGGGCAGACACGTCACATATCTGCTGGCGTTGATTACTTTTATTTTGTTTGTGGCGGCCAAACGTAAAACCAACATCAAGCGGATACTGAGGCATCCACAGTTGACGGGCCTGGTACTGTGGAGTATCGGCCACCTGTTGGCGAATGGTGAACAGAGGTCACTGGCTTTGTTCACAACGCTGGGTTTATGGGCAATAGTTGAAATGGTGATGATCAACCGCAGGACCGGGCCCTGGATAAAGCCGGATCCACTGCCGATGAAAAATGATGTTATTACAGTATTGATCGGAATAGTCCTGTTCTCTGTATTGTTACTGGTGCATCAATACATCGCGGGAGTACGGCTGGTTACATTTTGAACTAATAATGGCGGTAGCGGTCTCCGGAAATAGTGCCAATTTATTCAGGATATTAATCATGATGACACAAACCCTCCAGTCAGTTTTGTTTGGTTTTCTGATACTGATTTCTTTTAATGTCCGGGCGGATAACCTCTTTGAGGCCGAAGATGGACAATTCAGGGCTGAAGTTATTACGGAAGGACTCAGCCATCCCTGGGGCATGGCCTTTCTGCCTGATGGAAAAATACTTGTGACGGAACGCACCGGGCAATTACGCATCGTTGAAAATGGCAAATTGAATCCATTGCCAGTCACAGGTGTGCCTGAAGTTGCAGTTGAAGGACAGGGCGGTCTGCTGGATGTTGCACTCCATCCGGATTTCAAAAATAATCAATGGGTTTATCTTTCCTACGCTGCGGCTGGTAAAGGCGGGTATGGTACTGAAGTCGTTCGTGGCCGTTTGCAGGGGATGGAGCTCAAGAGCGTTGAGAAAATATTTACTGCGCTACCCAAGGTGGATGAGGGTGGTCGCCATTTTGGGTCGAGGTTGCTGTTTACGCCGGACGGAAAATTATTCATTACCCTGGGTGATCGGGGTGAGGAAGAACGTGCACAGGATCTCAGCCAGCATCCCGGTTCGTTGATACGCGTCAATGATGATGGCAGTGTTCCGGAGGACAATCCCTTTCTGCAGATCAAAAATGCCCGGCCTGAAAGTTATACGCTGGGCAATCGCAACATGCAGGGCATCGCCCTTGAGCCGGTGACCGGCATGGTCTGGACGCATGAACATGGCCCGCAGGGAGGAGATGAACTCAATATCATGCAACCGGGTGTCAATTATGGCTGGCCGGTGATCACTTACGGCGTGAATTATGTTATTGGTACCAAAATTGGAGAAGGCACGGAGAAAGAGGGTATGGCGCAGCCGGTGCATTACTGGGTCCCGTCCATTGCGCCTTCAGGGATGGTATTTTATATCGGTGATGAATTTCCGGAATGGAAAAACAATCTCTTTGTAGGCTCACTGAAGTTCGGGCAACTGGTGCGGCTGGTCATGCAAAATGGCAAAGTGATCAAGGAAGAACGGCTCATCAATGGCAAGATTGGACGCATCCGCGATGTGCGGCAAGGGCCGGATGGCACACTCTACCTGCTGACAGATGATAGCAATGGAAAATTGTTGCGTCTGAAAAAGGTGAAATGATCCGGGAAACCGGCTACAGCGCACCGGTTTGCTGTAAAACTGCGTGAATATTCCTGGCCATCACGCGATAACCGTCCTTGTTGGGATGGACCGTATCTGATTTAAGTGTGGCGTCACCCAGTACTTCCGGAATCAGATCTTCAATAAATACTACGCCGGTGTCATCGGCAATGCGTTGATATTGTTCTGCTGAGGAGAGAAATAGTCCGGGTTGCGGTACCCCCAGCATGACTACAGGGATTTCTCTTTCATGTGCGAGTTGAATCATGGCACGCAGGTTCGCTTCCATTTTCTGTATATCCTGACGGCGCAGTATGTCATTTCCACCGTGACACAGGATGAGCAGATCCGGCCTGTGCTTCTCGATCACACCGGGTAATCTGCGCAGTCCATCTGTTGATACTTCGCCGGCAACACCGGCATTAATGACTTTACGTCCACTGAGCGTTTCCAGGATGGCAGGATAACTCTCGTCCTTTTTTGCACCGGTACCTTGCGTCAGACTGTCACCAAACGCAAGGATGACTGCATCACCGGATAATTGCGCCAGTTGTGGTATATCACTGCCACAGGCAGCAATCAGAAGAAAAGCAATACCGATCAGATAACGGACAAAGCCCATTAATAAATTACAAGTTGTCTGACTACTTCAGTATGAGCAAGAACTTCGGCAATTTCAGCCGTGATGGAAGTTCTGGTTTCTCCGGACAATGCCGGATCATCACGAGTGAGCACCATGACTGTGGCCGGATGTACAAACAAATCCTTGGTGTGATAACACTCGGGCGGTGCCTTGGGCAGGGCACCGTCGTGATGATAATCCTTCTCCAGTGTTTCATGGGGTATATCACCCAGTTTGTTCTTGAGATCTAGTGACTGTGCCAGATAGTCATCACATTGCGGCAGACGGAAGCGTGCGCTGTCGATTACGGTTTCAGACAATTCCAGTAACTTGCCGGCCTGCAACTGGATCTTGTCGGCGATAATATTTTGCACCTTGACCATCTCCAGCAGTTTTTTGGCTTCGATTTCATAATTGGCCAACAATACAGCCGCATGTTGCAGCCGTTCACGATCAGCCGTGGTCTCAACTTCAGCGCGAGATACTCCTTTCACGTCGTCTTCTGAAATCAGTGTACTGGCATGACTGGACGCCATAATCATAAATAATGAATTAAAAGTAATTACAAACAATAATATATAGCGCATTTTTTACCTAAAATATCGGTTATGAAATTGACAAAATGATAACAATTCTCATTTGAAAAAGAAAGGATCAATATCTGTTGAAACAGTATTGGCCGGTCGCCGGAATTACCGGGAGAGGATGTGTTTAATGATGCGTGCCATGTCCTTGGGCCGGTCGTAAATAATTTCCTGCGGAATCTCACCTTCGGTGATGAGACGTTTCCGGTTATCAAAACCATAGCTGGCCATGAGTATGCGGTTATACCCTGTGTCAGCGGCTGCCGTGTAGTCGCCGATTTCGTCAGCAGCAAACAGCGATTGCAGGTATCCGGTCGAGCGCATTCCCTCCAGTACATCATGTTTTTTTACACCAACTGGTATGGGGATCACAAAATCCAGATCCTGCTCTGCAACGTCACTGTTGCGCAGCACTTTCCTGATGGTGCTGCCCGGGTGATGGGTAAAATTGCGGCTGATGATACCAATGTGTATGTCCGGTTGTCCGATCATGTGGTTGATGATCCCGGTAAATTCATGGTAGATGCGTCCTTCTTTCTGATAGGTCTCGGTTAGCGCATCCCTGATTTTTTTCTTTTTCGGCAGGGTATAGGAGACAAAATTACGAATGAACTCCTTGCCTCCACCAATGTACTTCAGAAACTTACGACGGTGACGGAAGCGATCTTCATCACCGATATCCAGGCCAAACTGTTTGAAGGTGATTTGCAACAGGTTGTAGGAATTGATCAGGAACCCGTCAAAGTCCAGTACCACCAGCCGTTTTTTAGCGGGCATAAATGATAGATACGAAACGTTTCAATTCAGCCGGTACTGATGTATAAGTTGCTCGTAAAACGATACTGTTTTTGTGGCAAATGTATGGGCGGACCAGGTGCGTGCATATGCTCTGGCCTCCTGCGACAGTTGCTTGTGCAGGCCTGTGTCATTCAATACACGCGCTGTCTTTAAGGCGAAATCAGTCACATCGTCTCTCGCAATCAAGGCTCCCTTGGTTGCCTGCAGAATATCGTTGGCGCCCATGGCCGAGAGTGAAATAACCGGCACGCCCTGGGCCATGGCTTCCAGTAATACCAGGCCCTGGGTTTCAATTTTCGATGCAAAAATAAATGCATTGCCGGCACAGTAACAATCAAGGAGACTTGTGGCCCGGTCCAGATAGCCGACAAACAACACGTTGTTTTCAATCTGCAGTGTTCTGGTCAGATCGCGTAAATGACGTTCCGCCGGGCCTTCACCGGCGATAATCAGAAGTATTCCGGGGATGGATTTTTGTAACTCAACCAGCATGTGCAGCAGGAAATCAATATTTTTTTCGTAAGCCACCCGGCCGACATGAACCAGTACCGGACGGGACAAATCAATTCCATGCTCCTTGCGAAAGCGTAAACCATCGCCCGGAGTAAAAAAATTTTCATCAATGCCTGTAGGTATTACAGACATCGGGCGATGTATGCCCTGGTTCCCCAGATATTCAAGCATGGGTTGTGAAGGAACGATTACTCCGTCCACATCATTACATTGCCGCCGGTTAAACCAGCGTGCGGCAAATTTTGTCCATGAATCCGGCACCAGAGGAAGATAATGATGAAGACATTCTTCAAAATGAGTGTGATAGGTTTCCACACGCGGAATATCAAGGTGTTTTGCCAGCTCAATGCCGGCCTGGTGTGCAACAAAGGGCGTCTGGATGTGGACGATATCATAATGATCCTGTTTCAGAGTGTTACTCAATGCAAGAACAGACTTGCTTTTCATCATCCGGTCTTCGGGATCCATTGGCAGATAACGGGATGGAATGCGGTGTATCCAGTCGTTGCTGATCTGATGCGGCCCATAGTCCGGGGCAATCAGGGTGACGTCATGACCGAGTAATGACAATTCATGCTGGAACGTTTTGATGGAAGTGGAAACGCCGTTGACTCTGGGGAAGTACACATCGGATATCATCAGGATGCGCAAAGCAGTTTCTCCCGTGCTGTGACAGACACGCGCGCACCTTAATGCAATTCATCACGAACCATATGACAGCTATATTAAAAATTCGTGACAAGACCTGCTGTTGCAGACTGGCCGACCATTATTCAATCGCTGGGGAATACGTTGGGTATCAGGGTTGCCCGCATTGAGGCTTGATTCCCTGATTACGGGCTTTTTTGTAAATTTTGGTTGCACCTGGCAGGGCCTGGTTCAGATCACTGATCCGCTGCTCATTTGATGGGTGTGTGGACAGAATCGCAGGTGGTTCCTTGCCGCCACCGGCCTTGCCCATATTTTGCCAGAGGGTAATGCTTTCCCTGGGATTGAAACCGGCTCGCGCCATATATTCCAGTCCGAGGATGTCAGCTTCACTTTCCTGGCCGCGCCCATAGGGCATGAGGATACCGTATTGTGCACCGAGGCCCAGTAACCCGATTAACTGTGATTTTTGCTGGGTAGTTGCTCCGGCAAGAATCTGTGCAAGTTGCAGACCGGTCTGTGTGGCAAAAGCGGCAGAAACACGGGCGTTGCCGTGATCAGCAATGACGTGTGCAATTTCATGTCCAATCACGGCTGCCAGTTGGTCCTGATTGCCGGCAACCTTGAGCAGGCCGGTGTAAACACCGATTTTACCGCCGGGGAGGGCAAAGGCATTTACTGCCTCATCATCAAACAGGTTTACTTCCCATTTGATATTGGCAGGAACCACCCTGGTTACCGCATTCGCAACACACATGACATAGGCGTTGGCATTTTTATCTTTGGATACCGGCGTGGTTTTTTTGACTTCGTCATAGGCCGTGATGCCCATTTTTGCGATTTCACTGTCCGGGAAAAGTTTAAGCTGGGTCTGACCGGTGGGTGAGGTTGCGCAACTGCCCAGCAACAGGGAGATGCAAAGAATACTGAATTTATAGTGATTCATGCGTTTCATGGCTCAACTCCGGATCAGGAATATTTATATACAGGATAATGTTTACTTACAAGGGTTCAACATAAACAAATGACATCTCCGCCCGCGTATGGATTAGTAATCGCTATACTGGCTGAAAATTCCGGTGCTGCCGTCGGTATTGAGCTGGATTACAGCGAAATCATCCTTGCGGTTTTCCATTTCCATTCCCGGTGTACCTACAGGCATTTCCGGTACGGACAGGCCGCGCACATCAGGTCGCGACAGTAACAGGCGTTTGATATCATCGGCAGGGACATGGCCTTCAATGAAATAGCCGTCGATCACGGCCGTGTGACATGACGCGAGTTGCGGCGGCACGCCAGCCTGATATTTGATCGGCGTCACATCTTCTATCTGGATGTCCTTCACAATGAAATCATGTTTTTCAAGGTGTTCTATCCAGCGGTGACAGCACCCGCAGGCCGGGCTGCGGTAAACGGTAATCTCCTGGTTACCGGAATAACTGATCTGCGGATCATCCCAGCGGTTTTCATCCGCATGGATTGATATGGAAAAAAGCAAAACTGAAACGATGGCAAAGGACCGGTTTTTCATTTTATAAACCTATGATGGCATGCATGATAATGAACATGTTGTGAATGTTACAACATACTGCAGCTTAAAGCCCTGCCAGCACATTATGCAGGTCATCACCGGCCGAGAATGTTCGGCCTGGAAGAGCCCTGAAGCAGAATTCAGACAAGGTGCTTCTATAAACTCCGGGCGATCTGCTATCCTTACGAATCTGACCGGTCATCCAAACCCATAATAAGAAATTATGCTGAGCGAATCTGTCAAACGGAAGATTACTTCAATCAGTGATCAAGAGCTGGAAGAATTATTTGAAGAGTACCTCAGCCGGCATAATAATCATGGTGAGGCGGAATTTCTCACACATCTTCTGAATTCCCGTCGTATAACCACATCCGAATTCAAGGGCGCACAGACCGAAGACAAGGTTGAGCTGACTGCCATTAATAATGTTGAAGATATCACCCGCTTCAACCTCGAAAATATAAAAGACGTCGTTGACAACGAGGAGGAGGAATACACCATCCTCGAACCCATCGATCGCGGCGCCATGGGTGAAATCCTGGTGGCCCGTGACAACAAGCTGCGCCGGACTGTGGCTTACAAGCGTATCCACCCGCATGTCGCCGAGATTCCGAGTTATCTGGGACGGTTCTACATGGAGGCCCAGATCACCGCCCAGTTACAGCATCCGAGTATTGTTCCCGTCTATGGACTGATGGTGAAAGACAATATCGTGGGGTATGCCATGAAGCTGATTGATGGCATCACACTCAAGGCCCTGATACAGGACACCATGAAGCAGTACGATGAAAAAGGTGAGCCTGACGAACATCATACCCTGCATGCACGTCTCGAACATTTCCTGAAAGTCTGTGATGCCCTGCATTATGCGCATCGCAAGGGTGTGATTCATCGCGATTTGAAACCGTTGAATATCATGGTGGGCCCGTATAATGAAGTCTATGTGATGGACTGGGGCATCGCGAAAACCTATCAGGTGAATCGTGAGACCTTTGCAGACAAAACCGAGCAGATTTCCCGGGGTCAGTCAGGCAGAGATCACGACAAAACCATGCTGGGACAGGTGATGGGTACCCCGGCCTATATGTCGCCTGAGCAGGCACAGGGAGAAAATGACACACTCGATCACCGCAGCGATCTTTTTTCGTTGGGGATGATCCTGCTGGAACTCGTAACATTCCACCGGGCCCGTTCCGGCAAGAACATGGATGAAATCATGATCAAGGCACGTCAGGGAATTATTGACACACCACCGGCGTATTCCAAGCAGGCAGACAGCCAGGAGCAATTGCTGGCCATCGTCAAGAAGGCCACCCAGTATCTTCCCGATGATCGTTACGATACGGTGGCCGATTTTGCCGATGACATACGGCGTTTCATGCATGGCGAGGCCATCCATGCCCGGCCGGAGTCCACCCGCCAGAAAATCATGCGCTGGATTTCAAACCACCGTATCGCCGCATTGAATATCATGGGTTATACAGTACTGGCCAGCTTTATTTTTCTCACGGTGATCCTTTACCAGCAGATTGAAAAGGTAAAGCTGTCAAAAGCAGAGAGTGAAATTACCGGTAATTTTATTTCCAGTGTCACCTCCAAGGCGCAGCAGATAGATTCTGAATTATTGCGGCATGAAGCCATATTGCAGGGACTCACCATTGGTGCCATCAACCTTTTGAATCAGGGCAGTGAAGACACTTCTGCTTATTACACTGACATAACCATTGCAGAGCCGGGCAAAGGCCCGCCGGATTATGAATTTTCGGAAGTGTATGGTTTTCCGATCAGCGTGGACTGGCATGTATTCAAACTCGCACCGGGCGTGGATGAAAAAACCGTAGAGCCGATTCTGCGCCGTCTGAATCCATTACGACATACTTTCAAGCCGCTCATGCTTAAAAGTTTCAACAAGGAAATCCTGCCCGGTGACGATATTACGGCACGCCAGATCATCATGAATGAAGGCCTGCCACTGGTCTGGCTGTACGTGGCGCTGGAAGATGGTGTCCTTGCTGAATATCCGGGCAAGACAGGCTATCCGGCCTCCTTTGATCCAAGACAACGTCCCTGGTATCGCGGCACGGTTGATCGGGTGGGCACCAATTGCTGGCTGCAGCCTTATATTGATGTGGGCGGTCGTGGCATGCTGTTACCGTGTACCGGCAAACTTTTCGATCAGTCCGGCAAATTCATGGGAGTTGCCGGAGTTGAGTTGACTCTGGATTATGTGCGCCGTGAACTTATGCCGATACGAAATACGGGCAGTATTGAAGAAACCTTTCTGCTCAATGAACAGGGTGAAATTATTGCAGCTTCTTCAGACAGGCCGCTTTCCTATGGCCCCGGCACCCTGATCAATTCAATCGAAAATCTTGAACTTTATCCGAATCCTGAAGTGATTCGGAAAATACAGTCAGGACGTTCCGGATATATCCGCTATTCAGACAAGGGCCGAAACAAGATACTGGCATTTTACCGGCTGAATTCGATTGGCTGGTATTATCTGGTCGAAGCCGATGAAGCCGAAATGATGGAGAACAATGGCAACTGATTTTGGGTAGTGGCTCAGTTTGAAATCTGCTGTAAGGCAAGTCTGCGACTTGTCGTAGTAAATCGGCACCTCACAGAGGTGCCCTACAGATTAAATTTCAAACTGAGCCACTACTTGATTTTATTTGATTTCAGCACCCGGAAGTCAATGCTATTCCATATAAAGCAGCAATTAATATCTGATTCAGGACAATTCTCATTAAAAAGAATCCAGATTTCATTAATTTCAAAAAGATTTTCCAGTAATTCAGTTCCCATCTATTGCCGTTGTTGTAACAGGAAAACAAGTATTCAATAATTAACAGGACAAGAGCGGGGAGGTTATTATGACGATTCAAGACCGCCGTAATGTCCGTGAGTATGATAATGGTCGCAGGACCCTGGGTGATCGCCGTGTATCACATGATGAATATCATGGCATCGAGCGCCGCAGCGGCAGCGACAGACGTACAATTATTGACAGAAGAAACCAGCAGTAACCAAGCATCCCGGGTTCATCGTATTACGGCGTGCAAATCACCGCCGTGTTCTATCCAGCCATGAATCATGGTGCGTGTATTAAAATACGCTGAACATCTTCCATGCTTGTCAATGACGATTACACCGCCCCGTCCATTCACTTTTCTTTTCAGATAGTTGATCGCCTGCCGGGCTGCTGTGGCGGCGTTCATGTGTTTAATCTGAATCAGATCTGCAATATGCTTGGCCAGTACCGTGCGCAGGAACATTTCACCATGTCCCGTGGCTGAAACTGCACAGGTGGAATTGTCTGCATACACTCCGGCACCGATAATCGGAGAATCACCAATCCGTCCCTGTTTCTTCCCCAGCAGTCCTCCGGTAGAAGTGGCGGCTGCAAGATTGCCCCGTTTGTCCATGGCGACGGCGCCGACAGTCCCGTGTTTGCGTTTTTCTGCGAAAGGTTTTCGCTTGAGATTTTTATATTCCTGCAGCCGCCGATCCGTAATCAGGTAACTTTCCGGAACACATTTGATGCCATGCTGTTGTGCAAATTTCATCGCGCCATCAGCAGTCAGAAGCACATGCCGGTTTTCCTCGAGGAGCTTGCGCGCAATTTTAACCGGGTTGGCGACGCATGAAATACCTGCAACTGCGCCTGCACGCAGATCTTTCCCGCTCATGATGGCAGCATCCAGTTCTATATGGCCATGTTCGTTGAGCACCGCGCCGCGACCGGCGTTGAAGAGGGGATGATCTTCCAGCAGGCTGACACAGGTTTCGACTGTGTCCATGGCCGTGCCCCCGCGTTTTAATATTTTATAGCCAGTCTGCACGATGTTTGATATGGCTTGCAACCATGGCAACTGCAAGTCATTCTTGCCGGCCTGATCCAGTTCGCCTGCGCCACCATGAATCATTAATGAACAGGTTTTTGACATAAGTCATTCAGACAGTTATCCGTAGGGAGTGCTGGCCACGGCCTGGGTCGCCGCGTAGTTTTTTTCGGTGGCGTCAGATTCAAACAGACTTTGCAGTTCAGCACGGGACTTCACAACACTTTCTATCAGCGCTTTTTCATCGTTATAAATCGCATGCTGACGTTTGAGCAGGGCTTCATCATGTTCGCGGAACATGTTGACTGTACGTTCGGCCTCCGTGCGCGGGATACCCAGTCCGCAAAGAATTTCTTTTGCCAGTATCAGACTGGAAAAGAATGTGTCCCGATACAATACTTCCACTTTGAGGTCCATCAGCTTGTAACAATGCAACCGGTTATGGGCACGTGCATAAATCGGTATGTGTGGATAGTGTTTGCGCAGCATTTCCACCATGCGTATGGAAGTTTCAATATTGTTGATGGCCACCACAAACAGCCGGGCATTTTCCGCCTTGGCTGCGCGTAACAGTTCCAGACGCGTGGCGTCGCCATAATATATTTTGCTGCCAAATTTTCGCACGAAATCAACCTGTGTCGGATTGTTCTCAAGGGCGGTAAAACTGATATCGCGCATATGCAAAATGCGGGAAATGATCTGGCCCACACGACCGAAACCGAAAATAATCACCGGATTGCCGGGCTCATCAATACGATCATATTCCGGCTCTGAGTCATGTTCGCCAAGACGTGACAGGACCTTGTCATTCAGCAAGAACATGAAGGGAGAGATGATCATTGATAACGTGACAATCAGCATTAATATATCAGCCGTGTAGCTGTCTATGATTTGGTAATTACCGGCCAGTGTGAACAGCACGAAAGCGAACTCACCGCCTGCGGCCATCGCGATTCCAAGATTGCGGGCGGTATCATTATTCCCGCTTGCCAGCCGGCTGATCACGAACAGAGCTGCAAATTTCAGGATGATCATCATCACTGCAAGACTGATCAGTAAAAAGGGCATATTACGGAACAGACCGATGTTTACGGACATTCCTACGGCGATGAAGAAGAGTCCCAGTAACAATCCTTTGAAAGGATCAATCTGGGCTTCAATCTCATGCCGGAATTCAGAATCTGCAAGTATGACCCCGGCAATAAAGGCCCCCAGCGGCATGGACAGACCCACTGCATGCATGAGCAAGGCCGTTCCTATGACCACAAGCAAGGCCGCAGCAGTAAAAATATCCCGATTGCCGAACCTCACCACCACGCGGAATACTGCGCGTAATACCGGACGGCCGACACCCATCAATAAAACAATGGCCAGCAACGCCCGGCCGGCTTCAGACCAGCTTCCGGTATCTGATACCAGTCCGGATTCGCTGGCGAACATGGGTAACAATGCCAATAGCGGGATAATCGCCAGATCCTGGAACAGTAGTATCGAAAAAGACTCGCGCCCGTGACGTGTGGTGAGTTCGTTACGTTCGGCCAGCGTTTGCAGTATCAACGCTGTAGATGACATGGCAATGCCCAGCCCGATAATCACTGCAATCTGCCAGTTCTGACCTGCAGCCCATGCGCATGCAGCTATGAGGAGTGTGGTCATGGCCATCTGGGCGCTCCCCAGACCAAACACCGAGCGGCGCAATACCCACAAACGCGAAGGTTGCAGTTCGAGACCAATGATAAACAGCAGCAACACCACACCCAGTTCCGAGAAATGCAGGATGTCATCCACGTTGGTGACGAGGCGCAATCCCCAGGGTCCGATGACCATACCGGCAATGAGGTATCCAAGGATGCTACCCAGACCAAACTTCTTGACCAGGGGTACTATCAGCACAGCAGCAGCAAGAAAAATAGCGACTTGTTCCAGCATAGACACTCCGCATAGTGCGACGGTTGTTGGTGATTATCAGTCATTAAAACACAAACCGGCGGGTGAGTGGTGAAATCCGGCGGACGTTTCAGGCCGGTACCGGGTAAAGGCTCGGTTTGTCATCCCGAACGAATGTGAGGGCACTTGATAATTAATAAAAACAGGATTTCTCAGCCATTTCGTGGCTTCGAAATGAAAAAATCAGGTTTTGTAATTTCAAATTGAGGCACTACCCGGTACTTGATCAGTTTGATTCTTCATCATCGACTGTGTCAGGATATTCATTTTCCTCCGATGAATCTTCCGCCGGATCTTCAATCATATCGTCAGAAACAATCGTCTCCCCAGGTTGTGCTGAGTGCAGTAACTGGAATCCTGCTGTTAATTTTGGATCGCGTGTAGCTATACCAATATGAAATGCCGCGTAGCCCGGCAGCATGAACTGGTTCAGGGCCATCCCAAGCACACGTCCGTTCACCGGGGAGAGGATTTCGGTTTCCTCATTGGTCAGAGGATTAATAATGTGCCCCAGCAGTTCGTTTTCCTTGATGACAGCACCGATACGGGTGGCCGTGCGCAGTATCCCGCCCTGATTTGCACGTATCCAGCGGGATCCGTAATAGATCGGTTGCGGCTTGAACCATAAGTAATATCTTTTCAGCAGGCCAAGTTTGCCGATTAATGTTTCGATCGCTTTTACACCGAATTCAACATCTTCGGTTTGCAGGAATCCCGGCTGGCCCAACTCGAAGGTGACGGCTGGAATTCCGGCACGGGTGGCGGCAGTCCGCAGGTTGCCGCTGACTCCGGCCTTGTGCAAAACAGCCGTAGCGCCGAAGTGACGGGTAAATTCCATGACCGCCGGATCATTCAGATCGGCCCGCAGTTGCGGCATATTGGAGCGTTTGAATGAACCGGTATGAAAATCCACCAGCATATTGCAGTGCTTGATAATCTGGTTGAAAAACAGGTAAGCAATCCTTGATGCGGAGCTGCCGTGATTCTTGCCGGGGAAATAACGGTTCAGATCACGCCGGTCCGGCAGGTAACGTGAACCATTGGTAAATCCATAGATGTTCACGATAGGCACGCCAATCACCGTGCCGGAAACATTCTCCGGCTCAAGTCCGGCTATGACCCGCCTCACGATTTCGATCCCGTTCAGTTCGTCACCATGTATTGCAGCGACCAGACACAATGAAGGTCCGGACCGGGTGCCGCGCACAACCAGTACCGGCGGATCTATGCTGCGTCCGGAGAAGGATTGTCCTGCCGACCAGCTTAGTTCCCGCTTTTCCCCCGGCTGCACTATTTGGTCCAGTATTTCCAGAGGTTCCTGGTTTTGTACCTCCAGGTATTCCTCCGCGTCCAGGTAAAGGGTTGCATCAGGATCGATAGTTGCCGGTTCCGGCGCCGGTGGTACAGGTTCTGTTTTTTCAGTTGATGGTTCCGGATTGATCTGGGGAATTTCAGGCTGAATGACGGTTTCAACAGTTTCGTCCGTCACTTTTGGTGCAGGCTCAGCGGCTTCAGTGGCGCTTTTTGCAGGCCGTTCAATCTGGTCTGGATTGCTATCGTGCCCGGCCGATTCGTTTGCAAGAGCAAATGACATCAGCAGCAACAGCGGCACTGACAGGATCCAGTGTATGGGTCGAGGACAGGTCATTTTAATTATTATATTTGTGGATATGGTAAATAAAGTATATCGGCTTGTGTCAAAGCTATCGATACTGAATAATTCAGATGTGGAACCATGTACAGTCGACATTACATATGAAAAATACTAGATTGCTACAATTTTGTGCAAGCCTGATTGTGCTTTTTTGTTTATCTCACAATACAGCGCAGGCTGAGCCCGGGGCCCGGCCGGCAATCGATGGTGATTGGATCAGTCTTGATGCAGATGGTAAAGATACTGAAGCTGTTATCAAGATAGAACAGGATGGCAAGCATCTCTCCGGGCTCTTTACCGATTACAAGGATGGCAAGGTCATTGTCGAAGCACCACTGATTGGATACATTGACAAGCACGGCGGAGTTATTTTCGATCTGCAATTTGGGCGGATCAAATCCACCAATCGTCTGCAGTTATCAGAAGACCAGAACAGACTGGAAGGTACATTTATAAATACCATGGGCAATGAAGGTGAAGTCCATCTTCGCAGAAAATAATCCCGATCATGTGGATAGAAGCGGCGGTCATCTTTCTGGTGGTAATCATTGCAGCAGTGCTGATTGGTTATGCCAATAAAAAGTAGCCAGCTCTGCAGTATCCTGTTGTTGCTGATATGTCTGGCCGGATGCAGCGAAGACAAAAAGTCCGAGCTCGAACTGGCACGGGAGGCCTACACTGCCGGTGATTATCAGACAGCACTGGAAAAATTTTCACCTCTCGCCGAGTCCGGTGATGCCCAATCGCAGTATTACCTGGGTCTCATGTATGAGCGTGAATACGGAGTGGATCGGGACTACAAGCTGGCTGCGCAATGGTATCTCAAAGCTGCTGAACAGGGGCTTGCCGATGCACAGAACCGGATCTCCCACATGTATATCATAGGTAAAGGTGTGCAGAAGGATTACTGGGAGGCCATGAAATGGATACGCCTTGCTGCTGTACAGGGTCATGCCGAGGCCGAGGCCAATATCGGCTACATGTATCACGACGGTATCGGCATCAAGCAGAATTACGAAGAAGCCGTCAAATGGTATACCAAGGCGGCGAATAAAGGCTGGAGCAGTGCCATGCACGATCTGGGCAACATGTACCAGAATGGTCGCGGCGTGAAACAGGACAATGATCAGGCCATCGTCTGGTACCGTAAGGCCGCTGATCAGGGATATTCAAAATCGCAAAGTGCACTCATTAATCTGTATCAGCAGGGTGCAGGCACACCGCGCGATCATCAGGATGCATTCAAGTGGTACATGGAGCTTGCCATGAACGGACATGTGACGGAACAGTATATCGTCGGAAGTTATTTCCTTGCCGGCCTTGGAACACAACAGGACGATATTCAGGCCTATGCCTGGTACGGCATTGCTGCTGCCAGCGGTGTGCAGGCGGCACAGATATTTCGCGATCAGATTGAATCCAGACTCAAGCATTATGAACTTCAGGAGGCCCGCGGACTTGCACGCGAGCTGTGGCAAAAATATGGAAAGCACCAGCAAGAAGACGAATGATTTATTAAATGCCAATCAGGCCTTCTATAAGGCCTTTGCTGCGGGTGATTTTTCTGCACTGGTGAAGGTCCTGGCTGAAGTTGACGGGCTCTCGGTGATCCATCCCGGCAGTACCGCGATATTGGGTCGCGATGCCGTTCTGGCAAGTTGGGAGAACATCCTGCAAAACTCCGGCGGCAGCACAATTCAATGCAGAAATGCTACTGCACATATTCATGGTGATATGGCTTATGTAATATGCCATGAGGTGTTTCCGGAAGGACAGTTAACAGCCACCAATATATTCATTATCGAACATGGTGAATGGCGCATGGTGCACCATCAGGCCGGGCCGGAAACCCGTTTTGGCGCCGGAACTCAAAGACCCGGATCACTGCATTAACCCCTGGATTAACAGGGTTGTTCAGGGCAGGACAGCCCTTGTATTTGCCCTTTCTGCCCCCACCTCAGATGCTCACAGTCTTGACATTGAACGCAAACAGGCACAATATCGCCGCCCCATGAAAACGAATCGAATGACAAAACAGGTCTTTAACTGGCACCGCACCTATCTGTGCGGTGACGGTTGCGCACACCTGTGTGTCAGCGGGAGAACCATGATCGGTTGATCATTCACAATCCCGGGGAAAGTACCCAAAAGGCCGCAGGTGTTTACACCCGCGGCCTTTTTTTTGGCCATGGATGGCCTTATGCCGCGAAGCACAGGATGTGCGGGAGCATACATCGGGTACTTGTACAAAATGTACTGGTCGAAAATTGTTCCATACATTTCGACACTCCCGCCATCCGTGGCGGTCGTATGTCATGAAGTTTATTTTTAATTGCAGTTTTTAAACCGATAGGAGGTTAACAGCAGTAGGAGAAGCAGCCATGAAAACAGTCATAGCCACATTGCTAGCAGGGTTTTTGTTAATCGCATCTGACGCGCGAGCGGAGAGTGTTGACTACACCAGCAGAAGCTATCTGGGGCATTCATGCGAATTGTTCGCCAGAGATGCCATGCAAGCCGCAGGTAATTTCCAGCGTGGTGTTGTGCTTGAAGATCTGATTGGCCTCGTCGCAGGCGCCCCTGCTGCAGAGAGTGAAAAAGATCGGATATTTCAGGCCATCGAACTCGTCTGGAACAACCAGCTCGACAATCCGGTGTTGGCCTATACTGTAGCCATGGGGCTATGTCTGAAACCCAGACACGAAATGGCACCGATGGATGAGCCGTGGATTACATCGCCTCGTACCATCAGTGGACATTTTTGATTAACAGGACAGCTCAGTGCCGATAACTCAAAATCGGCACTGATTTTTGATCAGGTGAAACATGTGACAGATACATTGGGTTATACACGCATTGCGCCTTATGACTGGGCAGAATGGGATTTCAAAATAATGCGTGGATTTATCACCACGACTGATATGGATTAGTAATGTCTGGCAAGAAGTTCTTTAAGCTTGATAGCACTGAAACTCTGATCGTTGTCTGAAAGCAAATTATTCGCAGTTGAATAATCTTCCCTGATATAGGACAGCGCAGCCACCATGAAGGTGTTATCGCTGTTGGCTGGATTCACGGTCAATTCTTCCTTGTACACATCATTCAGAAAATCGATGGTGGTCATCAATTCCTCATCATTCTGTACCAGATTCAGGGCTTCCGGATCGGTAGTGACGGCTTTACGCATGGCGCGCACAGCCCGTTCCCGTTCACCTATTGCAGCGGCGGCCAGTGCAAACCCAATGCGGGGTATTCCTGATTCCAGATTCTGCTGCGACTGAACGGCAAAAATATCGAGCGCATGTCCGGCATCGCCGCTGATGAGCTTGTTCCAGCCTTCATCTGCAGCATAATTATACTGTGGTACCCGCTGGCGGGCAGGAACAACAACCGGAGCCGGGGGCGGGGTATAAACAACGGGCTCTGAAGTCCGGCGCGGATAACGGTAGTCATCATCCTGGCTGAAAATATGACCCAGCAATAGTGCGCCCAGAATCCCCAGGACCACATAACCGGCAGTGTCATCATGCCCATGATATCCATAAGAGACATGGCCGCCATAATAACCATGGTGATAGCCATAATGATATCCGCCATAGGCGTAAGAAGGCGGGCTGGTCAGAAACAACAAGGCCGCAATACATACCGGCTTGAACCGGCGTTTGAGTATCAGATCGGACCTGTAGTGCATGTAATAATTCTAGAACATCAGTACAAAAACGTACATGTAAAAACAGGGTTAATCGCGGCTGCGTCCACGCATAAACCAGAAAATAATCAGCACCACTGTGCCGATCAGAAAGATGAGTATCCCGTGGTTCATTGGCCCGTATTCACCGCCAAGGGTGGCATCGGCAGGATTGTGTGATGAGTAATATACATCGACCTTGCTGCCGACAAGATGTTTGGGTTCATCGCGGTTAAATTTTTTCTCTGCAAGGACGGTGTAATACTCTTCGCTGACATGGTAGCCAATAATCGGGACAAAACATTGACGTACCCCTTTACCACAGGACCATGTGCGATGTTCCAGGTCAACAATCGTCCCTTCCACCTTCTCCCAGGCCATCGCGGTGTAGGTGGCTTTGGCAATTTCGTAGCCGCCCCATAGCACGGCAACAATGGCGGCTATGAAAACAATCCTGATGTTCGTCTGACTCATAAATCAGCAGTCTAGAGGAATCCAGGGTCCTGTGAAACAGGGATTAATAATGTGATAAACATACCAGACCTGTCATCAATTTGCCGTTGGCTCATAGACCTTGTTTAAATCCTTGCTATTATCTACCTATAGCTTGCATTACCAGCCACCCGGCCGGGTTAATAGAATAACTATAATGATTAAGGCCCCATGCCATGCCCCGTAAAAAACTGAATCCGATACTGGGAGAAGTTTCTTTTGCACAACTCTCGGGTTTTTATACCCTGATTATTTCCTTTTGCATGGTGACAGGATTGCTCGTGGCCGGCTTCGGACTCGTCGATCGACGCATCCTCGCTGCTGTCGCGGTAATCCTGTACTTCACCACGTTATTTTTCATTTACGTGATCAGGAAGAGCATGATACGTAAACTCGACAGTACCGGCGAGCAGCTCAAGGTCATGTCAACGACGGATGAGTTAACGCGCGCTTTCAACCGCCGTCATTTCAATACGTTGTTTACCCGTGAGCTGGAGCGGTCACGGCGCTACGGGAAGGAATTGTGTTGTTTGATGCTGGACATTGATAACTTCAAGGCTATCAACAGCCGCTTCGGCCACGAAACCGGCGATGAAATCCTGCAGGACATGTCTGATCTCATGAAGGACAACCTGCGGATTACCGATATCTATGCGCGCTACGGGGATAACCGGTTTGTTTGCCTGCTGCCGGAAACCAACATGGAGCAGACCGTCAATTTCTCCAAGCGTTTGCGGCGTCTGCTTGAAGGTAAAAAACTCCTGCACCGGGACACCCGTGAGGAAATCAGCATCACCATCAGCATCGGCGTGGTGGCCAGCAGACCCTATGTTGACAAGGACATCGACAACAACAAAATCATCAGTCTGGCGGAGGAGGCGCTGGAAAAAGCCAAGAAGAGCGGTGGTAACAGCATCCAGTGCTACCCTGAAGCGCCTGCCAAGGCCTGATTTTACGGGTTTGCCGGAATTTTTTACCCGTAAATTGTCTATACTGCCGGTATGAACGCAAAAATTATTTCTTCCATGATCCTGATACTGGCGACGGTCGTGCCGGCCACGGCCGCTACAGTCTATCAATGGACCGACGCCGAAGGGGTAGTGCATTTCAGCGATGTGCCGCCGGCTGATCAGACAATTACTGAAGCACAGGAACTGGAATATCCGGTTTATGCTGAGACCATTGCCAATCCGGAAGACTATTCCATCATCAACCAGCTGGAAACCATGACAGAGTGGCGGCGACAAATCACCGAGGAGCGTCTGGCCCAGAGGGAGCTTGAACTTGAGGCCAAACGGATTGCCAATGAAAAACATGCCAATCGTTATAACGTGATCGAACAAGGCCTGTATTACCGCCCGCAACAGGTCTATTACCCATCCTATCCGGTGTATTATCCATATCCGCATCATGGGGGATATGGCCATCACGGGGGGCCACGTCCGCATCCCGGCAATACTCCAATCGTAAATCCGCGGCCACATCAATCCTTTGTGAATTTGATGAATTGATTTTTGGCAGGGTGCTGTTCCCCCAAAATAATTGCGGATGGACACTCACACCTGATGTCCTGAGTGCCGCCCGGGACAGTCATCTACATGGATAATTTTTTTCAAATGTCATTTTTCTGAATTCGCCCTCTCTTTACGTTATTATCACAGCACTACACATGCCTTCATAATCAATGTTGAAATTATTGTTTACTGCGTTCATAACCTTGATCATTGCAACCGGGCTGGCCCGGGGGATGTATCCTGTGGATGCGGTCGCCGATGTTGCTGGAGTGGATCCCGCCATTAATGAGTTACTGGAACGTTTTAACAATACAAAAGCCGTGGGCGTTTTCACCAAGCTTTCCATCAAGAATAATATTACACGTCTCAACCAGTCATTTGGCCAGTATCATCAGGGCAAACGTCCGCCCACCATCGAAGAACTCAGGGAAAGTTATGATTTGATGGTACAGGAAATCATGGTGTTGATTCAGAACAAAGACCCGCAACTTGCCAAAGATCTCTATGGCGTCAGATTACTCTTGTGGTCGTATCTGGCTGAGCCGGACAAGTACGCCTTGTTCCAGAAAATATGAATTTTATAATGCATCAATACAACAATATCACCATGAAAGATTATCGGGCATTGATCATGTTGGTAAGCATGGTGATGTTGTCGGCGACTGCTCCTGCCCAGGTCGCCGAAGATGAAACCGCTATCGCCAATGATTTGAATACTGCCCTGACAGTACAGGGCATCAATTGTGACGGCATCCGTGCACTGGAGAAAACCAGTAATGAAGGTTATGAGGTCGTGTGTGCAGAAGGAGGGCAGTACAGTATCAGTAAAACTGCAAACGGGTTACTCAACGTTCTGGATAATGTCACCGGACTGGTGTTTAAAGGAATAGGCAAGCTGTATGGCGCCATCCCGTTCACAGGGCAAATCTATCAAATGACCGGCACAGTGACAGAACATAACACTGAAGTTGCTCGCAGTCTGTTTTCCATTATTGAGGTGTCAGGCCATGTTTGTGAGGCCATCACTTCGGTGGTGACACAAGCCACGGATAAACATACCGTCTCCTGTGCCAACGGATCCCGTTATTATGTGTATACCCGGACAGACGGGCAGGTGGCTGTGGATGTCATATCAACTCGTTAAAAGGGTCCTGAGTCGGATCGGTTCTTCAGGTTATTTCTTTCCGCCGGCAGATTTCAGTTCGTCATAATATTTCTTTGCAATCGCATCAAAACTTCCATCAGATTTCATATCGATAATAGCGCGATCAAAATCATTAACAATCTGCTTGTGCGATGGATTGTTCCGGCTCACCATTAGATGTAACCCGCGTACATCCAGTGGTTTGTCCAGAAATTCGAACCGTTCCATGGATGCGGGCATGTATTTCTTGATTTGATGAAGAATGACCCATTCATCATCCAGTGTCAGATCAATCTGGTCCCGTTGCAGCAAGGACAGGTTATCAACCAGGGTGGTCGCAGGAATTCGTATCAGTTTATGGCTGGTATCAAATCCGGGGGAGTAGGCATAATTTTCTACTGTGCCAATATAAAGTCCTTCCAAATCAGAGAAATCGTTATATACAAATGGTTTGCTTTTGAGTTTTATGAATTTTATTTCGTTGTAGAAGTAGGGTTTGCTGAACTCGAAAAGCTCTTCCCGTTCGGACGAATACCATGCGGCAACGATCACATCGTAAGCCCCGATGCCGGCGCCTTCCAGTGCAGTGGTCCAGTTTTCGAATGTAGTCTCGGTGCTGTATCCCGCACGTCCCAATGCGGCCATTACCAGTTCTGTCGCCAGGCCATATTGAGCATGGTCTTTATCGATGTAGGGTGGCCAGTGTTCAAGTGCAACGCGTAGTGCTTTGTCCGCTGCCTGAGCAGGAAAAGCCAGCACCAAGGCAGTGATAAATATGGATACAACGATATGAATTATGCCCGGTTTGCTTTGTTTCATTTTTATTTGCCCGGAGTTAGAACGACCAATCCCAGATTATACACGGGTTCAAAAATCCCTTGTATATTCCCAATCCGAGCGGAATAAACAACCGGCGTTCTCTATGACTGACCCGCGAGGATAGTAGGGGAGTCTTGATTATATAGCCAGAAATGATTTCTGGCTGGTTCCTTCACATTCGTTCGGGACAGGGCTCGAAATGGCAAACTGAGCCACTGCCAAATCATCCATGTTTCTTTTGAAAATCCTTCATGAATACCACCAGCGCATCCACTGCTTCTTCCGGTACGGCGTTATAAATACTCACGCGCATTCCGCCCACCGTGCGGAAACCATTCAGATTTAACAGGCCATGTTCTGCGGCTTCTGAAATAAACACGGGGTCCATCGATTTGTCATGTAATTGAAACGGGATGTTCATAATGGAGCGGCAATCCGGTTTGACAGCGTTGATATAAAAGTCCGTGGCATCAATCACATCATAAATTTTCTTTGCCTTGCGTTTATTAATGACTTCCATTGCCTCAGGTCCGCCCTGTTCTTTCAGCCATTTGAACACAAGACCTGTCAGGTACCAGGCAAAGGTTGGTGGGGTGTTATACAGCGAAGCATCCTGCGCCTGTACGGCATAGTTCAGGGGTATTGGCGTTGTTGGCAGGGGATTATTGATCAGATCATCACGGACTATGACAACCGCGAGACCTGAGGGACCAATATTTTTCTGTGCACCGGCATAGATCAGTCCAAACCGCTTCACATCCATGGGCCGCGACAGGATATTGGATGACATGTCCACCACAATTGGCACATCACCCGTGTCCGGTATCCAGTTGAATTCTACACCGCCGACTGTCTCGTTCGAGGCATAGTGGAGGTAGGCGGCGTCCGGATTCAGGTGCCACGATGAAAATTCCGGGATGTAGTTGTAACCCTTGTCCATGGTGTCAGCTGCAACATTTACATCACAATAGGCCTTGGCCTGTTCCAGTGCCTTGTTGGACCATATTCCCGTGCGTACATAATCCACTGTCTTTTTGCCGCGCAACAGGTTCATGGGAATTACGGCGAACTGGCTGCTGGCACCACCTTGCAGGAACAACACCTTGTAGTTGTTGGGAATATGCATCAGGTCGCGCAGATCCTGCTCGGCTTCACTGGCAATCTGCTGGAACTCCTTGCTGCGGTGGCTCATTTCCATGATCGATGTTCCGCTTTCGCCCCAGTTGAGTAACTCATCTTTGGCTTTTTGCAAGACGGGATCAGGAATAGCGGCGGGCCCTGCACAAAAATTATAGGCGCGTTGCATAAGAAACAGGTTCCTTTCAAGTCAAATCTTTCGGCACTGACTTTTGAGTCTAGGACACGATCTCCACAGCCGCCAGTATACCCAGTTATGAATTTACCTTATTGAGGTGGGCTGTCTTCAGTTTCCCCTTGATACTCGATATATACGACGAACTCATCCATATAGGTCCAGGCGTCTTCGTTTTTGTAAATCATGATGGTTTTGCTGGTGTCCGCTGAACTCAATGTGCCTGAACCATAACCGCCAGAGGTAAAAAAGCTGCTGCCGTTCCAGTCAAAGCGTTTGATGATGTCTGTTTCTTCCGCGCCTTTTGTGATGCCAACATAGAGCACTGCTTCCGGCAGTGCCATCGCTTCAACTGCCGCGCCGAATGAAAAGAGGGAAGAAGAGGTTGTAGCCGCGGTATCAAGGGAACGAAGCAGATCACCGTAATGTTTTTCGATGTATTCCTGTTTGCCGTATTCCGGCTGTTCAAAAGCCTGCGATATGCCGGTGGTTATCACATCGCGGTTCATCCAGACCAGAACACCGCCACCGGCCAGCAGCGCAATTAATATGGCAATAACAGTAAGGCAGCCTTTCATGGATAATCACTCCCCATGGAAGTATTTGTCATCCAGCACAGGGTTCAGTGGTTTTACTTCTTGAAAGTCCTGGATTTCTTCAGGGACGGGTTGGCCTGATCCAGTTCAGCCTGCACCTGTTCGCGACTGTGATGATAGATGATCTCCCGACCCATAATACTCCCCACATAGGCCTGCCCATTTTTGGTAGGCACCAGATCACACTGAACGTTATGCACGCCCTTGCCAATCACGATGGTGATTTGACTGGCCCGTTTGTTCAAAACAACCACATCCATGGTCTGGCCACTTTCGGTATTGATGACTGTAATCGTTTCGTTGTGCATGGCGGAAAATATAAACTGTTTTCTATTCTGTCATGCTGGACTTGTTCCAGCATCCAGTCAATTAATCTTTATTTAATTAAGAAGCCTCAGGGACTGCTATCGTACCGGTCATTCTTGTGGATGTTGATGTGTATTAAATGGACACGGGCGCAATTAATTCTTCACCATCATGCCGCGGATTATTAACAGCCGTGCTGACCGGGCAGGACGTCATTGACCCCGTATAAGGTTGCAACAGTGTTTTACCTCCATCCTTGAGCCAGACATCATACTGGTCCGGGTCGAGGATTACTGGCATGCGATCATGCACAGGTTTCATCACCGGGTTGGCTTCTGTGGTTATGATGGTACAGCTCAGCAGGGTTTCACCCTCATGTTCCCATTGATCCCATAAACCGGCAAAGGCCATGACCTCACGATCTTTTAGTGTGAAATAAAAGGGTTGCTTGCGGTTGCCATCGCGTTTCCATTCATAAAAACCATTGGCCGGGATCAGGCAACGATTTTTCTTAAACGCGGTACGGAAAAACGGTTTGATATCCAGTGTTTCGGCCTTGGCATTGATAGGTTTGATCTTGAAATCCTTGGCCCAGCGTGGAATCAGACCCCAGTGCATGGGGGTAAGTGTGTGGCCATCCGGTTCCAGCCGGACGACCGGGATTTCAGCAGAAGGGCTGACGTTATAACTGTGTAACAGATCCCCCGACCGTACGAGTTTGAAATGTTCCGAGAGGTTTTTGTTATTACTGATAACAGAAAAGCGGCCGCACATACTGAAATTGTAGTGAGTCTTGAAAAATTAATCGATATTATTCTGATTCAAAGATTACTGATTGAATATATAACATGCCGGCCCCATTGGTGATTGAACTCAGGTTGAAATTAATAGGTCTCAAGCACATCTTCTATGAAACCCGTAATTTTCCAGCCTGAGCCCGATTGCCTGAGAGTCACAGTATGTTTGAGTAACTGCGTGGGCTCCCATAATGATGCGAACATGACTTTGTTCTTGTACAAGGACTGTATGACCAGTTCCACTTGATTTCTATCTTCCAGATAGGTTTGTGAAATTAGAGTTCTTTCGACATTGAACATAGGGAAAAATGGAGTATGAGCAGGTTCCATATCCTTTATCATATTCATGGGTGATCCGAGATAAACTTCCTGGTGTAAGACAGGGTCCATGTACTTGATCGGCTTGCATAGCCTGTCAACATGAGTAATCGCCTGGTCTTCAGTCATCGCATACATAACTTCGCAGTTATGAGTGACTTCCTGCGCATGTAAGAAATCCAGATAGGCCTGATATGCCTGTGATTTCGGTGAACTGCATCCAGAGAAGCCTGCCGCCATAATGATCATCATAGATAACCATGTTGATAAATGGTCAGATAATATAAAGCGGCCGCGCATAAAACGATTCTAGCGGGATAATGATAATGAATCGAGATTACTTGGTTCAATTACAGTTAAAGAATAAAGCCGCTTAGTTAAATTCTTGATTTATATTTAATAATGAATACCATCATAACCTCTCGGTAACACAATCAGGTACCCTGCTATGAAAGAGTATGTCAGTGATGTTGCCTTTACGAATACAGTGAAACAGACCCAGAAACGCAAGGGATCGCGTGACATGTATGCGCACATGGAGCAGTACGGCAGTTGGGAAAGCACAGTCACACCACTGCTGGATGCGTTCATCTGTGAGCGCGATTCGTTTTATATGGCCACGGTCAATGCGGAAGGCCAGCCGTACATCCAGCACCGTGGCGGCCCGAAAGGTTTTCTTAAAGTAGTGGATGAAAGAACGCTGGGCTTTGCGGATTTCACCGGTAATCGCCAGTACATCACCCTGGGCAATCTCTCCGAAAACAACAAGGTCTGTCTGTTCCTCATGGATTATCCGAACCGCAAGCGCATCAAGTTATGGGGTACTGCAGAAGTGATAGAAAATGCCCCGGATCTCCTGCAGCAGTTTGCCGATCCGAGGTACAAATCCAGTCCGGAGCAGGTGATCCTCATTCATATTGAAGCCTGGGACATCAACTGTCCCCAGCACATCACGCCGCGTTATACGGTTGAGGAATTTGTAGCGGCGAAGGCAAATAATTTACTGGATGAATAAGACTATGGAGAAAATTTAAAGAATCAAACTACGTAGGAAAATAGTGGTCTGTCTCCGATTGTACAAATTCAAGATTCAAGACCTGACCCCGGATTTTTCTGAATCACTCCAGCGCCTTAATTTGAGTCTTCTGGATCATAGCCCAAATTCGGCGAAAGCCAACGTTCCATTTGATGAATTTCTACACCTTTCCTGTGTGCGTAATCGGTCATTTGATCCTTGTTGATCTGCCCAACCCCGAAATACCGGGATTCCGGGTGCGAGTAGTAGAAGCCGCTGACAGCGGCGGTGGGATACATGGCATAGCTCTCGGTGAGAATAATGCCGGTGTTCTTTTCCACATCGAGGAGTTTCCATAATAACGGTTTTTCCGTGTGGTCCGGGCAGGCGGGATAGCCGGGGGCTGGGCGGATGCCCTGATAACGTTCGGCAATCAAAGCGTCGTTATCGAGTTTTTCACTGGCGGCATAACCCCAGAACTCCGTACGCACGCGATGATGCATGCGTTCAGCCAGGGCTTCGGCCAACCGATCCGCCAAAGCTTTCAGCATGATGGCGCTGTAATCGTCGTGGTCCTTTTTATAGCGTTCGAGGCGTTGTTCCAGTTCAAAGCCGGTCGCGACCGCAAACGCACCAATATAATCTTTCACCTTGGTTTCCTTGGGCGCGATGAAGTCCGCGAGGGCATAGTTGAATTGCCCCGGTGGCTTTTTGGTCTGTTGCCGCAATGTATGTGTGGTCATTAACAGGCCATCGCGTTTGTCATTCGTATAAATCTCGATGTCATCATGGCCGATGGAGTTGGCCGGAAACAGGCCAATCACACCACGGGCGCTGATCCATTTTTCCTTAACGACTTTATCCAGCATGGCTTTGGCATCGTTATACAGTTTGGTCGCTTCCTTGCCGACCACTTCATCACTCAGGATGCGCGGGTATTTACCCGCGAGTTCCCATGCGACAAAGAACGGTGTCCAGTCGATATACGGCACCAGATCATCCAATGGATAATCCTCGAACACTTTAATGCCGAGTTGTTTCGGCACGGGCGGATCGTAGTCACGCCAATGCGTGGGCTGGCGATTATGCCGGGCTTCGTCCAGCGTGAGCCAGTCGATCTTTTGTTGCTTGGCCTTGTGGCGTTCGCGCAGGGTGACATACTCCTCACGGGTTTTTTGCACGAAGTCATCTTTGGTGAGTTTACTCACCAGGTTTTGTGCCACACCCACCGCACGTGAAGCATCTTTAACGTGTATCACGGGTTCTTTATATTGTGGTTCAATTTTTACCGCAGTATGCATGCGCGAAGTGGTGGCGCCGCCAATTAATAACGGCAATTTGAAATCCTGCCGCTGCATTTCTTTCGCCACATGCACCATCTCATCCAGCGAAGGTGTGATGAGGCCGGAGAGGCCGATAATGTCGGCTTTTTCATCTTTGGCGGTTTGCAGGATTTTTTCGCACGGCACCATGACGCCCAGATCAATGACCTCGAAGTTATTACATTGCAGTACCACGCCGACAATGTTCTTGCCGATGTCGTGCACGTCACCTTTGACAGTGGCCATGACGATTTTGCCGTTGTTCTTGCCCGCATCACCCGATTTGAGTTTTTCTTCTTCGATGAATGGAATGAGCCACGCCACGGCCTTTTTCATGACGCGCGCGCTCTTCACCACCTGTGGCAGGAACATTTTGCCCGCGCCGAACAGATCGCCGACGATGTTCATGCCATCCATCAGCGGGCCTTCAATCACCTGCAGGGGTTTGTCGTATTGTTTACGCGCTTCTTCGGTATCCGCTTCAATAAAATCCGTGATGCCTTTCACCAGTGCATGGGCAAGGCGTTCCTGCACTGTGCCTTTGCGCCATTCAAGCTCTGCAGATTTATCTTTTCCTGCACCGGCTTTGACAGTTTCGGCAAATTCCACCAGGCGATCGGTCGCATCCGGACGGCGGTTCAGCAACACATCTTCGATATATTCGAGCAGGGTTTTGTCGATTTCATCATAGATACCGAGTTGCCCGGCATTGACGATGCCCATGTCCATCCCGGCCTGTATACCGTGATAAAGAAATGCCGCATGCATGGCTTCACGCACCGGGTTATTGCCACGGAACGAGAATGAAACGTTGCTCAGGCCGCCACTCACCATGGCATGTGGTAAATGTTCCTTGATAAGGCGCGTGGCTTCGAAGAAAGACACGGCATAATTATTGTGTTCTTCCATGCCGGTGGCGACAGTGAGGATATTCGGATCGAAAATAATATCTTCTGCCGGAAAACCGACTTTGTTCACGAGAATATCGTAGGAGCGTTTGCATAAATCGAAACGGCGCTCGGTGGTATCAGCCTGGCCTTTTTCATCAAAGGCCATGACGACCACGGCTGCGCCATACCGCTTCACGAGTTTGGCGTGTTCTATAAATTTTTCTTCGCCTTCCTTGAGGCTGATCGAGTTGACAATGCCTTTGCCTTGCAGACATTGCAGGCCGGTTTCCAGCACCGTCCATTTTGATGAATCAATCATCACCGGTACGCGCGCGATGTCCGGTTCCGCGGAAATCAGGTTCAGGAACTTGTTCATGCAGTCTTCGGAATCGAGCATGCCTTCATCCATACAGACGTCGATGATCTGCGCGCCGTTTTCCACCTGTTGCTTGGCAACTTCAACGGCCGCTTCGAATTGACCGGATTTGATCAGTTCCGCGAATTTCGGTGAGCCAGCAACGTTGGTACGTTCGCCGATGTTAATAAAGTTCGCTTCGGGCGTAATGGTAAGTGCTTCAAGACCACTCAGGCGGCAATACTGTTGCACTTTCGGGATTTTGCGTGGCGGCAAATTGCGCACCTGTTCCGCCATGGCTTTGATGTGCGGCGGTGTGGTGCCACAGCAGCCACCGACAATATTCAGAAAACCGGATGCGGCCCACTCGCGTAATTGTGGCGCGAGCGTTTCCGGCGTTTCCGGAAAACCGGTGGGCAATAAGGGATCGGGCAGCCCGGCATTCGGATAGGCACAGAAATACGTATCCGCCTTGCTGGAAAGCTCTTCCACGAATGGACGCATGAGATCAGGACCCAGCGCACAGTTGAGCCCGATGCTTAAGGGTTTGGCATGCCGCACGGAATTCCAGAACGCTTCCACGGTCTGTCCGCTGAGTGTACGGCCGGCGCGATCGGTAATCGTGCCGGAAATCATGATCGGTAATTTGATGCCAAGCTCTTCAAAGATTTCATCAATGGCAAATAACGCGGCCTTGGCATTGAGCGTGTCGAAGATGGTTTCCACCAGCAGGATATCGACACCGCCTTCAATCAAAGCGCGGGTTTGTTCCGCATAGGCTTTGCGCAATTGCGCGAAGTTGATCGGACGGAAACCCGGATCGTTCACATCCACCACGGTACAGGCACTGACAGTGGTCGGGCCGATGGCGCCGGCGACAAATTTCGGTGTGCCGGAAGATTGCTCCACTTTATCGGCGGCGCGGCGCGCCACCCGTGCGGCTTCGATGTTCAGATCATGAATGAGTACGCGGAGCTCTTCATTCGCCAGCACTTCATCAAAGAAGGCCTGGGTTTTGCGGCCTTCAATGGGCATAAAGAAATCCTGCTGGGCGAGGGCGGTCGCGCCGAAGGTGTTGGTTTCGATAATGTCTGACCCGGCTTCGAAGTATTGGGTATGGACTTCCTCGATGATCTCCGGGCGGGTGATGACCAGCAGTTCGTTATTGCCCTTGAGATCGTGGCCGTGTTTGGCAAAGCGCTTGCCACGGTAATCCTGTTCGCCCAGTTTGTAGGTCTGGATCATGGTGCCCATGGCGCCATCGAGCAGCAGGATGCGCTCCTTCAGCGCCTGCTCAAGGAGGGCGGTGCGTTCAGTGATTCTGGTCTGTTTCGTCATCACTCTGGACAGGATCGTCAGGGCCGGGTGTCATGAATAAAAAGTGGGTATTGTAAGTACATGACAGCAAATAACAACACTGAATCGCCGCTTATTCCGGCTTGCAGAAACGGATATAGAGGATCGGGAGCAGAATCAGGGTTAATGCGGTTGATGTAATCAATCCGCCTATCACGACGATGGCCAGTGGCCGCTGGATTTCCGAACCGGGGCCGGTGGCAAACAACAGGGGAATCAGCGCGCAGGCGGCAATGCTGGCGGTCATCAATACCGGGCGCAGGCGGCGTTGCGTGCCTTCAATGACCACTTGATGAATGTTCATGCCTTGTGCAGACAGGAAATTAAAATGACTCATGAGCACCACGCCGTTTAATACGGCGATGCCCAGCAAGGCAATAAATCCCACAGAAGCGGGCACAGACAGATATTCGCCCGCCACCCACAAGGACAGGATGCCGCCCACCATCGCAAACGGGACATTGCTGAGCACAAGGATGGACTGCTTTATGGAATGAAAAGTTGAAAACAGTAAAAGGAAAATCAATCCCAGCGAGACCGGGATGACCAGCGACAAACGGGCGGCGGCCCGCTGCTGGTTTTCGAACTGTCCGCCCCACTCAATGGAATAATTTGCTGGCAGGGTGATCTGTTCGGCAACTTTTTGCCGCGCCTCATCCACAAACCCCACCAGATCACGGCCGGAGACGTTGGTAATGACGACCGAGATCCGTCGGCCACGTTCACGCTGGATCAAGACCGGGCCTTCAACACGCTCCAGTGTGGCAACCAGTGATATGGGAATATTACGGCCATCGGGGAGGGTCAGCATGAGATTGGCAAATTCCGCCGGTGACTGCCGCAATTTACTGTTGCCCCGAATCACCAGCGGTACCCGGCGATCACCTTCATAGATTAACCCGACTTCACTGCCTTCGATCTGGGCGCGCAGGAATTCTTCGAGATGATTGACATTCAATCCAAATCTACCCAGAGCCTGGCGATCGATACGGACGCTGTAATATTGTACGCCTTCATTCTGCGTGGTGTAGACATCTTCAGCGCCATCGATCTTGCCCATGAGTTCAGCAATCTGGTTGGCCAGTTCAGCCAACTGGTGGAGGTCCGGCCCGAAGATTTTAATGGCAACATCACCCCGCACACCGGTCAGCATTTCTGATACACGCATTTCAATGGGTTGGGTAAATGCAAATACCAGTCCCGGAAACTGTTCCATAACGTCGCGCAGTTTGGCGATCAGGGCTTCCTTGCTATCCACTTGCCAGTTATCCGGATCATCCAGCACCAAAAACATGTCCGTCTGGTTCAGGCCCATGGGATCAAGGCCGATTTCATCCGAGCCGACACGGGCAAATATTTCTTTGACTTCGGGTACCTGTGCCAGCAATTGCTGCTGGACACGGGTATCGAGCGCAGTGGAACTGTTCAGATTAATGGAAGGGAGTTTTTCAGTCTGGATGATGAGATTACCTTCATCCATGGTGGGCAGAAAAATCTTTCCCAAATGAAAATAAACCAGAATGCTGATGGCCAGCAAGGCTGCGGATGCCAGTAATACGATCCCGGATTTTTTCAGACACCAGCCCAGAATTTTTCCATACACACGATGCAGGGCCTGGATTATAAAAGGTTCGGTATGCGGTATGCGTTTAAGCAGAACAGAAGCCAGCACCGGGATCACAGTCATGGATAGCAATAATGATGCGCCCAGTGCCATGATGATGGTAATGGCCACCGGTTTGAAAAGTTTTCCTTCCAGCCCTTGCAGGGTCAGCAGGGGCAGGAATACCACCATGATGATCAATATGCCTGTAGTGACTGGAACAATCACTTCCGAAACCGAGCGATTGACGAGTTCCAGCATATGCGTACTCTGATCATCATGTGATTCATGAATATGATTTACGATATTTTCCACGACCACGACTGCCGCATCGACCAGCATGCCAATGGCAATGGCCAATCCCCCAAGACTCATCAGGTTGGCGGATATCCCGAAATAATTCATTAATATGAATGTGGTCAGTGATGCCATTGGCAGGACCAGTGCAACGGCGAGGGCCGCACGCAAATTACCCAGCAGCAAAACCAGCAGGACCAGGACCAGGATGATGGCTTCTATCAGGGCGCGGGTGACAGTGGATATGGCGCGATCAACAAGCTTGCTGCGATCATAAAACGGATTGATGGTTACTCCTTCAGGCAATTGCGGTTGCAATTCATCAAGTTTGGCTTTAACTCCCTTGATCAGTTGCCGGGCATTGGCGCCCCTTAATCCGAGCACCAGACCCTGGACGATTTCACCCTGACCACTGTGTGTCACTGCGCCATAACGGGTGAGAGCCCCCAGATTTATTTCCGCCACATCTCGCACGTGCACAGGTTCAAGTGGATCAGATTTGACGACGATGGAGGCAATATCATCCATGGTTTCAAGACGTCCTTCGGTTCTGACCAGCAATGATTCTTCACCTTCTTCCAGACGTCCTGCGCCATCATTGCGATTGTTTTCCAGCAAGGCATCGCGGAGCTGATTGTAGGTGACGCCATGTGCATAGAGCGCGGCATTGTCCGGAATCACTTCGTAGGTTTTGACATAACCACCGAGTGAATTCACATCAGCAACTCCGGTGACTGTCCGCAGAGCAGGGCGTATCACCCAGTCCAGCAAGTCACGATGTTCTTTAAGAGTAAGTCCGCCGCCGCTGATGGTGAACATGAACATTTCACTGAGCGGCGTGGTGATGGGGGCGAGACCGCCTTCAATGTCCTGCGGCAATTCATTCCGGATTGCGCTGAGCCGTTCCGAGACCTGTTGCCGTGCCCAGTAGATATCGGTTGCATCAGTGAAATCAACCGTGATGTCCGCCAGCGCATATTTGGAAATGGAGCGCAGCATGATCTGGTTGGGTATGCCGAGCATTTCCACCTCGATCGGCGCAGTAATGCGGGATTCCACCTCGGCCGGGGTCATGCCCGGGGCCTTGATGATTATTTTGACCTGTGTAGTGGATACATCCGGAAAAGCATCGATTGGAATCTGCCGTAATGAATACCAGCCACCGGCAATTACCACTATAGCTAACAGGATAATGACCAGACGTTGCGCAAGGGAAAAACGTACCAGTGCGGACAACACTTAATCTTCGCCCCCCATGCCGGTCATGATCGCTTTCAGCGCAGAGGTGCCGGTGACTGCAATTTTTGCATCTTCATCCAGATTACCGGATATGACAGCTGAATTTCCGGTCCGGGAGATAACAGTTACTTCTACAGGTTGAAATCCGTTATCACGTTTAACAAACACATAGGATTTATTGCCTGTATAAATGAGTGCATTCTTGTCTGCTTCAAAATAAACTGAAGAGCCACCGTTTTCAGTCATGATCTGTGCTTGTACAAACTGGCCGGGACGCAGTTTTTCAGCGCCTTCGTCAACCACTGCGCGGATCATGATGCCCTGATCGGCATCATGTATCTGTTTGCCGATGGTGATAATTTTCCCATCGACACCATATTCTGGGACATGGATCGCATTTCCTATCTGTGAATTTTTTATTAATGGAAGCGGCACATGAATTTCAATCCAGAGCGGTTTCAGCTTGCCTACCTTGTAAATCGGGGTTGCCGCATCAACCCTTTCGCCGGCTGAAGCCAGTTGTTCAAGCACCACGCCTTCTATGGGTGAACGGATAATGAAGTCACTGACTAGCATTCTGGTTTTTTCCAGTTCATTCAATTCTTCCGGGGTGAGGCCGGACAATTTCAGCGCTTCGCGTTTCTGGTTACGCGCAGCTAGGAGCTCATTAAATTCACTTTGAATGCCGAGCAGTTTTTCTTCAGACATGATTCCTTCATTTAATGCAGTGCGGGCCTTGTTGTAACTATTCTCAACCAGATTGAATCTGGACAGTAATTGCAGGTAATCACGTTGCAACTCCAGATAATCCGAACTTTGAACCTTGAGCAAATCCTGTCCCATGGCAACTTCATTTCCTTCCACAACATAAAGCTGTGTTATCAACCCGGATTGCTGGGTGCTGATTATGTGCAGTTGATCATTGGGGACGACTGTCAGGGCAGGCAGACTCATGCTTTTTACATCAGACGACGGTTTGAGCGTGGCCGTATGAATGCCAAGGTTGTCCCGTTGCTGCGGGGACAGGGCTATCAGCTCAGCCGAATTGACTGATTGGGACAGTAATAAGGCGATTAAAAATACAAAACCGGTATGCATGTGTGTCATGGGGGATTATTCTAATCCCGGCCACGTTACCATGCATACCGGTTCTGAAATTGCGTTATATCAAACAGTTTAAAAATAGCTGTTTGCAACTGCTGTTATTTCCGTGCATCCATCGCCACGTAGGGACGTTCGGTGTAGCCCGTATAGATCTGGCGCGGACGGCCAATCTTGCGGTCCGGGTCTTCCATCATTTCCTTCCAGTGCGCAATCCAGCCGGGCAGGCGGCCGATGGCGAACATCACAGTGAACATATTGATAGGAATGCCCATGGCCTTGTAGAGGATACCGCTGTAGAAGTCCACGTTCGGATACAGCTTGCGCTCGACGAAATAGGAATCGGCCAGTGCAGCAGCTTCCAGTTCCTGGGCAATGTCCAGCAACGGATCGCTGATGCCTTTTTTGCCGAGGATGACGCCGGTCATACGCTTCAGGATCTTGGCGCGCGGATCATAGTTCTTGTAGACGCGATGACCAAAGCCCATGAGGCGGATGTTGGCTGATTTATCTTTTACTTTGGCCAGATATTCCTTGGGATTCATTCCGCTTTCCTGCAGTTTCTGCAGCATTTCAATGACTTCCTGATTGGCGCCGCCATGCAACGGCCCCCACAGCGCACTGATTCCCGCGCTGATGGTGGTATACAGGTTCGGCAAGCTGGAACCGCATAACCTTACCGTGGATGTAGAACAGTTCTGTTCATGATCGGCATGCAGGATCAACAGCATGTTCAATGCCTTGACCATGTCCGGATCCACTTCATACGGCTCGGACGGTACGGCATACATCATGTGCAGAAAGTTGGCGCAATAGCTCAGATGATTGAGCGGATACATAATCGGCTTACCGATGCTCTTCTTGTAGCTGAACGCCGCAATTGTGCGCAGTTTGGAGAGCAGGCGGGTGGATTGCACCTCAATGTTTTCAAATACGTTCAGTGATTCCGGGTAATACGCGGACAATGAGTTCACCATGGACGACAGAATGGCCATGGGATGCGCGGTAACCGGATAGCCATCGAAGAAATGCTTCATGTCTTCGTGGATCATGCTGTGATTGGACAGTAACTGGGAGAAATGCTGGAGCTGGGACTTGTTCGGCAGTTCACCATAAATCAGCAGATAACTGGTTTCCACAAATGTGGAATTCTCGGCCAGTTGTTCAATGGGGATGCCCCGGTACCGCAGGATGCCCTGCTCACCATCCAGAAAAGTGATGGCGCTACGGGTGGCCCCGGTATTCATGTAACCGGAGTCCAGCGTGATATAGCCGGTTTTGCCTCTGAGTTGGGTGATATCGATCGCCTTTTCACCTTCCGAGCCAATGACGACCGGCAGATCGTATTCCTTGCCTTCCAGGATGAGTTTTGCGTTTGCGCTCATAGCTATACCCTTTGTTAATCAATATTTTATTTAATAGTTATAATTTTGATTCTAGCTAATATCCGGGTTCCGTTTTCAAGGCTCTGGAACCCGTTTTTGGTCACAGCAAGGTAACTCCCCAGTTCACCCCGTTGTGCATTGCATTATGCACGTTTTTTTCCATGATACCTAGAACTCATCCGGACATATGCGGGTTCCGGTAGTGAGATTCAGGGACGGAATTTAAAAAAAATCAGCAGGGAGTTTAGCGGATAACGGTGATATGGCAAGTAAACGATGCCTTGTGCGGCAGAATTCACCATTCATGCATGAAGCAGACATCAACTTGCAAACCACGTTCGGGGGATTCACCCAGGTGGATCGCAGCATGATGCAGTTCAGCGATGCGCTGGACTATGGACAGACCAAGACCACTGCCTGTTTCATGATTCTGGTTGGCACGTACAAAACGTTTGAAAACATCTTCACGTAATTCGGGAGATATGCCAGGCCCGTTGTCACAGACGCGAAAGACTGTGCCCGAGCTGTCTTCAAAGAGAAAAACGTCCACCGTGCCCCCCTCCGGAGCATAACGAATGGCATTGTCCAGCAAATTTCTGACCAGCATGGACAGGGCCTGGGGATGCGCCAAAAGGTAAATGGCGTCCTTGTGATTGAATTCAACTGTAATATTTTTTTCAATGGCCAGCGGCATCACGTCGGCAAGAGTGTCCTGTATGAGTTGGGTGAGATTGCAAGTCTGGAAATGATCACGTTCAAAGCCGGGTTCCAGCCGGGCCAGTGTCAACAGTTGTTCGACCAGATGAACAGTGCGATCTACGCTGATTAATATATTACGCAAAGCATGTTCGCGTTTTTGCGGGTCCTGAGTAAGCAGTGCAGTTTGTGCCTGGGTCTTGAGCCCGGCCAGTGGGGTGCGTAATTCATGTGCAGCATCAGACGTAAAACGCCGTTCGTTCTGCAAAACCTTGTCGAGCCGGGCGAACAGTCGGTTCAGTGAACCGATCAGAGGTTGTATTTCTTCCGGGACATCAAAACCGGATACTGGTTCCAACTGATCTGTATGTCGCTTTTGTATATTGCGCGCAATCTCATTCAGGGGCTGGAGTGTATAACCGACACATTTCCAGATCAGTATGGAAATGATCGGCAGACCGATTAATAAAGGAATCAGCAGGGTAAAGGCAATTTCATCTATCAGATCAGACCGGACTGAATGAGGTTCTGCAACATGGATCTGGATGATATTCAACGGATCATGCAATGAAAATACACGCCAGAGCACGCCATCTATGGTGGTCTCGGAGAAACCCTCCCTGTTGTTTGACAAGGGTTGCCGGGGCGCGCTGGCGGACGAAAAATGAAATGAGTTTTTTTTGACAATAATCTGGAAGGCAAGGAGCTTTTCATATTTATGCCGGTAAAGATGTTCTTCAACGTCCTTCAGTCCATGATGTATCTCATCTTCAGGCTCATGTTCTTCTTCATAAAGTTCCATATCCACCAGTGACAGCAGCACTTTGGCGGACTGTACAAGATGAGCATCAAACAACTCTTCAATTTCGGCGCGCGTATCAAAATAATTGATGATGGCGATCGAGCACCAGCTGATCGCCGTCAGCAGAAGGATCAGCACAAGCAGGCGATTACGGATGGAGTAATGCATTATTTGATCACATAGCCCACGCCGCGAATGGTTTTAATGACATCCTGACCAATTTTTTTTCTGAGATTATGAATATGTACTTCCACCGTATTGCTTTCGATTTCCTCACCCCAGGCATACATTTTTTCTTCAATCTTGCGCTTTGAAAGCACCTTGCCGGCATTTTCCAGCAGGAGATGCAGCAAGGAAAATTCACGGGCAGAGAGTTCCACCGGAACATTCGCTTGTCTGACCTGATGGCGGGCCACATCCATTTCCAGGCCGCCAACCTGTATGACAGGATTGCTGCGGCCATGATCGCGGCGGATGAGGGCGCGCAATCGTGCCGCGAGTTCATTCAGGTCGAATGGTTTGACCATGTAATCATCAGCGCCGACATCAAGCCCCTGGATCTTGTCTTCTACAAGATCCCGTGCCGTCAGAATCAATACCGGTGTTTTGTCACCCGATTCGCGTATTTTTTTCAGCAGTTGCAGTCCGGAAATACCGGGCAGGTTGAGATCAAGAATGATAGCGTCATAACTTGTGGTGCTGAGGGCATCCTGAAAATGATTGCCATCACGGATCCAGTCCAGAGTGTAGGCAAATTCCTTGAGACCGGCTGAAATGCCGTCGCCCAGGATTTCATCATCTTCTACCAGCAACAGTCTCATGATTGTCTGGACAATAACGCTGATCGCGTAGAAGGGTTGAAGAAAAGATAAACAGTGATAATGATGCATAACCAGACGGTAGTGAGATGGCCGAGAACATGATCATACGGGCTGATCAGGAATGCCAGTGAATTACCGGGAGCGTAGTCCATCAGATTATTAATGATTTTGATGATCATCACGACACCGGCATGCAGGCCGATGCACATATAAATGTTGCCTTCACGCAGACGAATGAGCGCGAGCAACACACCAAATGCAAAGAGTGAGAGGAAACTGTCGATGATTCCCGGATCGGCAAACCGGAAAAAAGCGCCGGGCAACATGCCGGGGCCCGTGAAGAGATGAATGTCCGTGCCTTCGGGCAGGGCGCGGAACTTGATGTAATGCACAGCGGCATACAACAGGCTGCTGAAAATAATGGCAGTCCTGATTTTCAGACTTTTCATCAGTCCGCCAAGCAGGGCGCCGCGGTAGAGGGTTTCTTCCACCAGTCCCACCAGCAGACCTGCGATGGCCGCCTTGATCAGTATCAGAGGTAAATTCTGTAACCGTTGTGCCAGATCAGGTTCCCATAGATGAAGGTCCAGAAAAACAAACACCACGCCGGGCACCAGCATGATAACTGTTCCGGTCAGCCAGCCCTTGAGCAGGCTGCGCAATCTGTCGTTTCGGGGCGCGGCAAATCCGGCGGTTTTTTGATCCAGGCTGCCTTGCAGGTGCAGATAGATAAATATGAATACCAGCCCGAGCAGACTGGTCACACGCGATACGATTTTGTGGAAGGGGATGTCAGTGTAAGGCTGCAGCGCGAGATGCGCCGGCCATGCGAGTAAGGCGCCGGTGATCAGTGTAAGTAATACAATAATGATCAGTAATCCTGTTGCGCGCATGAGGCTGGCAATCGACAGTCCGGTTATGGAAGAACGCCGTTAAAATAACGGCTTTCTGGTCAATCTGCCATTTTTTTTGCTGATGCGCACCCACAGGGCCAGAATGGCCGCCAGCATCGCAATGGCGCTGTTAAGCAAGACATCGGCCATGCTCTGTTGCCATCCTTCATTCAATAATTCTTCATAAGACAACAGAAGCAGGAGTGACAGCAGCCAGGTCAGCATGGTGGTGTAGTCTTTATAGAGGACGCGTCGCCAGTCGAAATTCATGCTCTTTACGGTTGCAGCCAGGTTTTGCAGGGACGGTATCCAGCGATTCACAGAACAGCAATACCGCCGGTATTCTTCGCCGAACTTTTTATGGAGATACTGTTCTTCAGCCATCACGATGCATCTGTAGGAAAACAAAAAGAAAGCCCCGCCCAGCAGATAGACCCATGGATTGTTATGAACCAGTAGCAGGCCGCACAGGATTAGCAGGTTGCCGGTATAGAGCGGGTTGCGGCAAAGGGCAAACATCCCTGTCGTGACCAGTTGGTCAGCATAGATCTGTTTATTTACACCACCGCGCTTGATATAGGCAAGGCCAATAACCGCTGCACGCAGTGTTTGCCCCAGCAGGATAATAAAAATCCCGGCTGCATCCAGCCATCGATCGAACTGTACATTGTTGGCCAGTGATTGCGGGACGAATAGTATCACCAGTGTAAGCAGCACTACCGGGAAAATGATATTGCGGTAACGAAACAGTACATGGCCATATGCGACCATGCATTTGGGTAACAGGGACAGCATGATTATTTCAACGCCACTGATCCGCAGAAATTATACCAGCGGAAGAAATCCTCAACCTGTGAAAAACCGGTATTGAGCAACAGCTGATTATTTTCTTCGTGGTGATACGGGATCAATACATTTTCAAGCGCTTCACGTTTTTTGGCGATCTCAAGCTCGGAATAACCCATACGGCGTTTATAGTCATAATAATGTTCGATATACAGGCGATTGAGCAGCGTGCAGGAGCCGGTGATCTTTTCTACAAGGATCAGACATCCGCCGGGGACAAGGCCCTTGCAGATTTCACGAACCAGTTTTTCGCGGTTGAGCGGCCGCACAAATTGCAGTGTGAGCAGGAGTATGACCACGGATGCATTTTCAATACGCGGCGGATCATTCAGATTGGCATTTATCAGGCTGACGTTGTCTATTGATTGCTCCCCCAGTTTTTGCCGGGCCTTGTTCAGCATTTCCCCGGAATTGTCCATGCCAATCAAGCGGATATCCCTGTCCAGCATCCGGTTCAGAAGGAGGAGTGTCGTGCCGGTGGCGCAGCCAATGTCATAAAGCGCCGTGCCGGGTATGGCAAAGCTTTTTGCCAGTTCGCAAACCATACGCTGGATTTCTCCATAGAAAGGCACGGAGCGGCTGACCATATCGTCGAAGACCGAGGCTGTTTCTGCGCCAAAACGAAAATCATGCACCGGCCGCGAGGTATCAAAAAGCGTATCGATTTCCGCGTTTTGCCGGGTCTCTGCGTCAGGTGATTTCAGGATGTTCAACATAAGATTGTCCATTACCGGTGGTGCCAATCTAGCACCGGAAACCTTAAGTTAAACTTAAGTATTACTTGTCGATATCCACCGGTCGCGACCTGAAGAATTTCTTGCCGGTGATCATGGCGGAAACAATCGCATTACGTTCACGGATTTCCGTAAAAGCTACACCGGCAAGATGCAGGATGACGGCTATGGATAACAGGTAAAACAGGACTTCATGGGTCTCAACAATCGGGGCGCGTCTGGCCCGCATGTCCTTGTAGGCCGCTTCATCCAGCCCTTCCTTGGCGCCGGGTTCGACGTTGGCCATCTTGCTGTGATCTTCGCCTGCGCCGGTTACATATTCCTTGATTTCATGTCCGAACGGGGCCATGTAGAGATCTGTTCCTGCGAGAATCAGCCCGCTGAGGCCTTGCAAGATCAGCATCAGGTACATGATGCCTATCATCAGCCGGGCAGCGGGATTATGTCCAAGATACTGCACGGGATGATCGGTAAAAAGATTTTTTACATAGGACTTCAGGTCTGTGAGATAACCCTTGCCCATCGGCAACATGGTTCCCCAGCGTGAGTAATGGTTTCCGGCAAACCCCCAGATGATGCGCCACAGCAGATTCAATACAAAAGCATAACCGGCATACACATGCAGCGTTTTGAGGAGAATTTTTCCTTCAGGCGTAATACCAAAAGTGCCGGTGTTCATGATGGCGATCCCGAGAAAGATCAGAGTGAACACCAGTGCAGCATTGATCCAGTGAAACAAACGCGTAGCCAGGTCCCACGCAGGATATTCAATATAAAAATTTACAGCGCCCTCATTGCGATCATTCATAACCACTCCCTATTGGTGTCTTGTGGCAAGATAGCTGTATTTACATTAAATTATGCTTAAATATAGCCAATTATTAATTGATCCAGATCAAATACCCCTGATTGTTCAGGGCATAAATATAACGATGCATCCACTACGCTTGTTACTGGTCATGCTGGGATTGTCGTTTTGTACGACCAGTCATGCTGATCCCAAAGTGTATTCTCCGCGCGTACACAAAGGCGAGCTTGCGTTTGAAAACCGTGGCAATACCGTAATCGATGATGACGATGACAAGGATGGCAGCCAGCGTCACGTGTTCGAACTTGAGTATGGTGTGACAGACTGGTGGAAGACTGCCCTGGTGTCCAGGCTTGACAAGCCCGGTGATGGCACGCTGCGGTATGATTCAACAGCGTGGGAAAATATTTTTGAATTTACGGATGAAAAGACTTCGTGGCTGGGTTCCGGTTTGTATCTGGAATACAAACTGGCCGACGAAGATGACGTGGCGGACAAGTTTGAAACCAAGCTCTTGCTGGAAAAAACGTTTTCAGATTTTATTAATACATTGAACCTGGTTTTTGAAAAAGAAGTCGGCGAGCACAGCGAGGAGTCTGTCGAGTTTGAATATGCATGGCGTACTAAAAAAAGTATCGGCCATGAGATGGCGCTGGGCGTAGAGGCCTTCGGCGAACTGGGTGAAATCAAAAATACGCATTCTCTGGAAGATCAGGAACACATCATCGGCCCGGTGTTTTATCATGAGGTGGAGTTGGGCGGCCTCGAACTTGAATACAATATCGGCTGGCTGGCTGGACTCACCGATGCCAGTCCGGACCACACCTTCCGCTGGCAACTGGAATTCGAATTCTGATTTTTCAGTCTTAATACAGACTTAAGGTTCATCTCCTAATCTGCGTGCATCCAACTACTGTGGGTGCATGCATGTCTATTAACCTCGCCGTATTACCTTCTGCAGCAGTAGCGTATTATCAGTCCGGACACATGCCCGATGTGCGGGGCCTGCCGCGGCCGGAACCCTTGTATCTGAATCTTTACCGTCCCGACGGTGATGAGCGTGTACATGTGGAGGCCTTTGTGCGTGACCGTTTTATGGTCACACATCATGCAGACATAAAACATTACCATCCCTATTTGTTGAGTCTGGAAACAGCGGCAGGAACAGTGCTTGCCACTGCCGGATTTCGCCCGGCCTGTAATGCTGACCTTTTTCTTGAACAATACCTCGATAATCCGGTTGAAGTGTTGCTTTCCGGATTGTTTTCACGCGACATAGATCGTGCTTCCATCATTGAAGTGGGGAATCTTGCTTCAGATTGCCCGGGAAGCAGCCGGCTTTTGATTATGGCCATGACGTGGCTCTTCCAGATGCATAACCTGGAATGGGTCGTCATGACGGGTACGCATGATCTGATGAATGTTTTCAAAAATCTGGATCTCGAACCGGCGATGATCACGGAAGCGCGGGCCTGCCGGCTTGGTGAACATCAGCATGATTGGGGCCATTATTATGACAAGCGGGCTTATGTCATGGCCGGGAATATTCTTGACGGCCATCAGCGTTTGTTGCAATCCAGAGCCTATCATAATTTTATCCAGTCGCTTGAGAGCATACAGTTTTCAAAATGCGGTCAACGGGGTGTGTCCGCATGAAGCACCTGCTTGAATCGATTCGTACGCGTGCGCAAAGTCATCCTTCTGCTGTGGCGTTACAGTCAGGGACTGATACGGTGTCGTACGCCGAACTGCAACATAATATTGAAAAGCTATCGATAGTTCTTGTCGCCCGCAATATCCACGTGATGGGGCTGCATCTGGATAACGGCATTCATTGGGCCCTGATTGATCTGGCAGCACGGCTCGCTGGCATTACCGTCATACCTTTGCCCCTGTTTTTTACACCCGAACAAATCCATAAAAGCCTGCACAGTGCCGCCGCGGATGCAATAGTATGTGAAAACACTGATCGGGTGCCTGAATTATTTTCCAGCGGACAGCAGGAGATGCTGATGGAAAATATGATGCTGTATCGTGTGCCATCCAGATCAGAAGATGTCAGCTTTATCAATCCGGTTGCAAAAATAACCTTCACTTCCGGAAGCACCGGCACACCGAAGGGCGTATGTCTGGGCGATGCCACGATTGAATCCATCACAGATGCACTGGTGCAAGCTACCAGGAAAATCCCGATTGAGCGTCATTTGTCTTTACTGCCACTGGCCACACTGCTGGAAAACATTGCCGGTGTGTATGCGCCTCTGCTTCGGGGAGCGTGCTGCCAGTTGCCTTCTCTGCAGGAGTGCGGTGTAACAGGATCAACAGGCCTGAACATCCGCCGCCTGTTGCAGACACTGAATCATTATCAGCCGCACAGTATTATTTTGCTGCCGCAGATGCTGATTGCACTTATGGCGGCACTTGAATCAGGTGCAAGTTGTCCTCAGTCACTGCGTTTTATCGCCGTTGGCGGTGGTGCTGTATCCAGAGAAAACCTCGGGCGGGCCAGACTTCATGGATTACCGGTGTATGAAGGTTATGGTTTGTCGGAGTGCGCATCGGTAGTGGCATTAAATACACCCGCGCACAACAGGGCTGGCAGTGTCGGTAAACCCCTGCCGCATGTACAGGTAAAAATCGCTGATGATGGTGAGATATTGATCAAAGGTAACCTGATGCAAGGTTATCTTGGAGAAAAGGAAATCAACCGGGACAGCTGGTTTGCAACAGGCGATCTGGGCGAGTTTGACAAGGAAGGATTTCTCTATATCAAAGGCCGCAAGAAAAACGTCTTTATAACTTCATTTGGCCGTAATGTTTCACCTGAATGGCCGGAAAGCGAACTGCTGTCATCTGATGTGATATTGCAGGCCGCTGTGTTTGGTGAGGCACGTCCGGCAAACCATGCGGTAATCGTCCCGGTCAATTCGTCCATCAATGATCGGCAAATCAACAGAAGCATCGCCACAATTAACAAGAACCTGCCGGATTATGCGCGCATTACCTATTGGTTGCGTGCAGATGAGCCGTTCACTGCAGCTAATGGCCTGGCCACCAGCAATGGGCGGCTGTTGAGAGAAAAAATTTATCAGCGCTATGCTGAAAAAATCAATTCAAGTTATACAACGCCATCCATATCCAGGAGTGCCTGATGGGTTTTTATCACACATTACAATCCGCAACTGAAACAGAACGTCAGTTATTGGTGAATGTACCAATCATTCAGCAATGTCTGGCTGGCAAGGTGTCGCGCGCGAGTTATATCGCGTTTCTGACAGAGGCTTATCATCATGTCAAACACACCGTTCCCTTGCTGATGGCCTGTGGCAGCCGTCTGCCGGATCACTACGAATGGCTGCGTGAAGCCGTTGCAGAATATATCGAAGAGGAAACCGGACACCAGGAATGGATTTTAAATGACATCACCGCGAGCGGCGGTGATGCGGAGAAAGTCAGGCACGGACGTCCAACTCTGGCCACGGAACTGATGGTGGCGTATGCCTACGACACCATACAGCGCCATAATCCGGTTGGCTTTTTCGGAATGGTACATGTGCTCGAAGGTACCAGCATTGCATTGGCCACACGCGCTGCTGAAACCCTGCAAAAAACCCTGTCGTTGCCGCCGCAGGCCTTCAGTTACCTGTTGTCGCACGGCAGTCTCGATATCCAGCATGTCAAATTTTTTGAATCATTGATGGAGCGCATCGATGCACCGTCTGAACAAACGGCCATCGTGCATACGGCAAAAGTGATTTACCGGCTTTATGCAGACATTTTCAGATCCATCCCGGTTAATGACTTTTCTTCATCCATTGCCGCCTGAGGAATTAATCATGAACATCAAATCATCACGGGTCTTGCTCATCGGTGCCACAGGCGGGATAGGCAGTAAAATTGCCGAAAGCCTCCAGTCTGCCGGCGCCGATCTTTATCTGAGTGGCCGTAATCAAATGCGGCTGGATGCGCTGAAAAAAAGTTTGCGGGAGATTGCGCCACAGGAGCCGCATACCATCTGTGCAGATATCACAACAGAGGCCGGGCGTCTGCGCATACTGGATTTTGTCCGTTCCTTGCCTGCAGGCATCAACACGCTGATTAATTGTGCGGGCATTAATCATTTTTCCCTGCTGGAAGGTCTGGACCAGGATGTCCTGCAGAAAATGATTGATACGAACCTGACCGCACCCCTGCAACTCATCAGGCAATTGTTGCCGCAATTGCGTAAACAGCGCGAAGCCCATCTGATCAATATCGGATCATCATTCGGGTCTATCGGTTTTGCCGGCTTCTCGGTTTATTGCGCAACCAAATTTGCCCTGCGTGGTTTTACGGAAGCCTTGCGTCGTGAACTTGCAGATACATCCATCACGGTCAGTTACATCGCCCCTCGCGCCACAGAAACAGAATTGAATAATCCTGCCATCGTATCTCTGAACCAGGAACTGAAAATCTCTGTTGATCAGCCGCAGCTTGTGGCGGAGCAGGTGCTGCATGTGCTGATGGAGCGAGACAAGGAAGTGTATATCGGCTGGCCGGAAAAATTCTTTATTAAACTAAACAGTGTTTTTCCGCGTCTGGTCGACAAAGCCTTGCAGAAACAGTTGCCGGTGATTAAACGCCATGCTCACCGCGCGCAATATTCAAATTCATCTATCGGAGCACAGTCATGCGCACAATAAATTTTTATGTCATCGGTCTCGTTCTGAACACTTTTCTGTGCTTTACACCAGTCAGTCATGCTGTCATGACGGATGAGGTCCGGGCATTACAGGACGAATGGGCAAACATCAAATACCAGCTTCCGGAAAAAGAACGTGAGACAGCATTTGCAAAGCTGGCGGAGAAAGCTGCTGGCGTAAGGGCAGCACAACCTGCCAATGCAGAAGCCCTGATCTGGGAAGGCATCATTCTCTCAACCTACGCAGGTGCAAAAGGCGGTCTTGGTGCACTGAGTCTTGCCAAACAGGCCAGGGCACTTTTTGAAGAAGCAATCAAACTTGATCCTGCGGCCATGCAGGGATCTGCTTACACGAGTCTGGGCAGTCTTTATTATCAGGTGCCGTCATGGCCGGTAGGATTTGGTGATGATGACAAGGCGCTGGAGTACCTGCAGAAGGGGCTGGAACTGAACCCGGACGGAATAGATTCCAATTATTTTTATGGCGATTATTTATTGAACGCGGGGAAATATACTGAGGCGGAAGCTGCTTTTAGCAAGGCCTTGCAGGCGCCGCCACGCCCCGGCCGGGAGAGCGCAGATGCCGGAAGGAAACAGGAGGTCGAGCTTGGCCTGGAAAAAATAAAATCCCAGCAGCTTGCTGCCAGTAAAAAGAGCTCTTCACTATAAGGACTGCTGTTCACAAATAAATTTGTCTTTGACAAGAAAGTAACTGCTGCTAAAGTTATCCACGCTACAGGTGCCCTGAGCACTTTCGTAATCAGGGTTAAACGGGAAGCCGGTGCATTTTGGTTCTGTTCGAATCATAAATAATGCCGGCGCTGCCCCCGCAACGGTAGGCGAGTTAATGTTCAGTATCAAAGCCACTGTGTAGAAATACATGGGAAGGTGACTGAACAGATGGTTTTCTGTCACTCGCAAGCCCGGAGACCGGCCTGAAGCCCAAAAAAGCATGTCGCGGTGGGCGATGGAGGCTGTCAGCATGTCAATTTGATTGCCATGTATGTCTCTTTGCACATCCGTGATTTTTATTCATCTAACAGCGCGGGTGATGCAGATGAGCAACAATATACATGTATTTTTTTTATTATTAATCCCAGGTTTTTCTTCTATCAGTGCGGATTTGCGTGCGCAGGATGCCGAGCCATTGGAAACGTTGGTGGTGAGTGGCACACGTACCGCACAGGACAGGATTGTTACCCCCAGCAGTATTCGCATTATTACGGCGGAGGATATCCACACCAGCGGTGCCAGCCACATTGTCGAGGTGTTAAGAAACCAGGGCGGCATACAGGTCTCTGATCTGTACGGTGACGGCAGCCGGACCACCATCAGCATGCGTGGATTCGGTGGCAATGCACAGGCCAATACGTTGATACTGGTTGATGGCCGCCGTTTGAACAACACAGATCTCGGCACACCGGATTTGAACAGTGTGTCTTTGAAAGACGTGGAGCGTATCGAGATCGTGCGCGGCAGTTCAGGCGTGTTATACGGTGATCAGGCAGTAGGCGGCATTATTAATATTATTACCCGGCGGCCGGATGAGTTATCGGTTGATGTGACTGCACGTTATGGCAGTTATGACAAACGCGCAGGAGATGTACATGTGTCCAACCGCCATGATAACGGGATTGGTTATCGCTTCAGCGGCGAACGCAGCAAGACGGATAATTATCGTGATAATAACGAACAGGACTACACCAATTTGCTCGGACTTTTGGATTTCGAGCACCAGTATGGTTCTGTGTTTCTTGAATATCAGGACGTTCGTGAAGAACTGGAGACACCGGGTACCTTGTTCAGTGATCAGGTCAGGACGAATCGCCGCCAGGCCTTTAACCCGGATGATCAGATGGAAACGGACACGCGTAATTTCCGTGCAGGGTTTGTACAAAAGCTCTGGGCCGGCTGGAACCTGCTGGCGGAATATACCGACCACCGTGCTGACAGTGATGGCATTCTGAGTTTTGGCGGTGTACCGGGACCGTTTGTGACCAACCGCGATCATCGTGAATTCACGCCACGACTGTCTGGTGAGATTGCCATGCCCAACGGCACTGCATTGGTGACTCTGGGCGCTGACTTCTTCAACTCAGACTTTTTCCTGGATTCAATACTCGGTTCAATTGAGAATGAACAAAAACAGATGGCTGTGTATGGTCAGGGTGTAGTACCGTTAACAAACACCATTTCCCTGACCATAGGAGGGCGTCATGCGAAGGTGGAAAATGACATCACCGGCGCTTTGCTTCCGCCCAATACCGAGATTGATGATGATGTGAATGCCATCGAAGCGGGTATTTCATACCGCCCTGACGATCACTGGCGGCTGTTCAGCCGTTTCGATGCCAATTACCGCTACGTGCTGGCGGATGAATACACCAGCGCAAGTTTCGGTGGCGTCATACCGGATACACAAACCGGACGTTCGTGGGAGTTCGGATTCGACTGGATGCAGGAAGATGCGGATTTCAATTTTGTGTTTTACCGGTTGAGTATTGAAGATGAAATCGATTTCGATCCGATCCTGTTTATCAATACCAATATCGGAGACACCGAACGTCTGGGGTTCATCATGGACGGAAGTTATTCGCCGGTAGAGCGCCTCTGGCTCGGAGTCAACTACAGTTTTGTCAGTACGGAAATCGATGATGGTCCGCTGGCAGGTCTCGAAATTCCATTTGTCGCCAAACATACGGTTAAATTCACCGGTGGCTACCAATTCACTCCGGACTTGCTCGGTCAACTGGAATTGCTGGGAATCAGTGAGCGCGTGGCGACCGGAGATTTCTTTAATCTCAACCGGGCACTGCCGGGGTATTTTGTCAGCAACCTGAATCTTGCCTATACCTATGGCCCGGTAAGGCTCGGTTTCAGGGTAAATAACCTGTTCGATCGGGAATACAGCGACAACGCACAGTTGGGGTTCCTGGCACCGTTATTCATACCGGAAACCACCTATTTCACGGCGCCTGAGCGCAATTATCTGCTGACGCTGAGTTACACATTTAACTAATCAACATTTTGCCAATTCCGGTTAGGGTTTATAATGTAATACATCACGTAGACGATTCCAGGAAACTCCATGAAAATAAACTCCAGATTGAATGCAGGTCTCTGGTTCTGTTTTTTGCTGATTGTGTTTGCGGCACTGTCGCGACTGGTTCCGCATCCTTATAACTTTACGCCGGTTGGCGCGTTGGGGCTGTTTGCGGGCGCTTATCTGTCCATGCGCCGGTACTGGCTGGTACCGGTGCTGGCATTATTGATGAGTGATCTGCTGATCGGTTTTTACCATCCGGTGGCCATGCTGAGTGTTTATCTGGCATTCGCAGCCACGGCATTGCTCGGCCGTTCAGTATTGATGGGGCGCCGCAGTATATTACGCATTGCAGGCACCAGCCTTTCAGCTTCTGTGATTTTTTTTGTGGTGTCCAATTTCGGCGACTGGCTGTCCGGCATCAACGGTTATCCGTTGAACCTCGCCGGGTTGATGGAGTGTTATGTCATGGCGGTTCCGTTTTTCAGTAATACAGTACTGGGCGATCTGTTCTATGTCACAGTCCTGTTTGGCAGTTATGAAGCCGTTATTCAATGGATTACACACCAGCAGCACGCACACTCCGTCTGATTTCATCGCATTAATTGCAGCTGCATCCCATGGCGAAACGCCTGACCCGCATTTATACCCGTACCGGTGATGACGGCACCACCGGACTGGGGGATGGCAAGCGCATCGACAAGGACAGTTTGCGCATTCAGGTGATCGGTGAGGTGGATGAATTGAACAGCCTGCTGGGGGTATTAATCGCGAGCGGTGTAGGCGAAGATATTTCCGGTTATTTGCTCAACATCCAGCACCGCCTGTTTGATATCGGCGGTGAAATTTCCATGCCCGGCCATTCCAGCCTGCAACCGGCCCATGTCAACCGCCTTGAGGAATTACTCGATACCTACAATGCTGATCTGAAACCGCTGGAAGAATTCATATTGCCCGGCGGCAGTCTGTCCGGTTCATTATGTCATCTGGCCCGCACGGTGTGCCGCCGCGCTGAGCGCAGCATGGTGAAACTGGCACATTCGGAATTTCTGAACCCGCATACCCTGGGTTACATCAACCGCCTGTCAGATCTGCTGTTTGTGTTTGCGCGCGTCATCACACAACAGAAAGGCGGCAAGGAAGTATTCTGGGACAAGGACCGTCTGAAACGATCAGTTTGAAGCAGCCTTATCGTTTCTCCATGATCAGTAATTGACCATCGCGGTTCAGCTTCACCTCATTCAGAAAAGAGTTTCCCAGAAGGATAACATCGGGGAAATCACTGTCATGGACCGCGCCCTGCACATCATGCAGTTCAATATCGCCGATACGCACACTTTCAAGGTTCATGAGATAGATCGTGGAAATTCCGGCAGCCGTGGACGAGCGTGATTCCACACCCTCGAGTTTGTAATTCAGACCGATACGTTTGGCTTCATTCCGGTTCATTGAGATCAGGGTTGCGCCGGTATCGACCACAAAGCTTACCTGGAACCCATTGATGCTGCCGTTGACCATGTAATGTCCCTGTGAATCCGGCGCAATGGTCGTGGTTGCGCCTGCGACAGGGGGGGTGTAATTCCCGCCGATGTGCGTGCCCAGAGTATAAGTGTCCTGCTTGCCATTGATTTCCAGTACCGCTTCACGGCTATTGGAGGAAATCAGCAGCACACCTTCGGGGCTGGGCTTACCGATGGTGAGCACACGTTGTTTGCCGTCAATGCTGACAATGGCCTTGTCCTTGAACAGGCCAACCACCGTGATTTTTTCGATCGCAAAACACGGGGCAGTAGCCAGTAGTGAAATAAACAGGTATTTTTTCAGGCGCATTTCTTTATGTAACAGAATGGTTGTTCATTCATAAACCAAGGATATTCATTATTTTATGAAACCGGTATTGATTTTTCGACATGTAGAGTGTGAAGGACCTGCCTATCTGGCGGATTTTCTGGATGCCCGGCACATACCATGGAAGGTGGTGAAAGTAGACAAGGGCGACCCTGTGCCGGACAGTCCGGACCAGTCCTCTGGACTGGTGTTCATGGGTGGCCCCATGAGTGTGAACGATGATTTGCCGTGGGTGAAACAGGAATTGGAGCTGATTCGGGCGGCCCATGCGAAAAAAATACCCCTGCTTGGGCATTGCCTTGGCGGACAACTCATCAGCAAGGCATTGGGAGGCTCTGTGACCCGCAACCCGGTACAGGAGATTGGCTGGTTTCCGTTGACGCCGATTATCAGCGATGAAGCATTATTGTGGACGGCTGATCTTCCGTTCAATACCGAGATTTTTCACTGGCACGGTGAAACGTTTTCCCTGCCAGACGGTGCAATCCCGCTGTTTCGCAGTAAACATTGCGTTAATCAGGGATTTGCGATGGGAAACACACTGGCATTGCAATGCCATGTGGAAATAAAGCAGGAAGACATCATCGAATGGTGCCGTGAGTATGATGCCGGGAATATGGTGGCCACGGAAACTGTCCAGAATACCGCCATGATGTTACAGAATGTGGAAACACGGACCCGTCAATTGCATGAATTTGCCGACAAACTCTATACGCAATGGGTGAGTGGCCTGGAGAACAAACGCAAATAAGGGAGTTCTTGTCGTCAGGCTGCGGTGATCGCAGCCTGACGGGGTACATTGACCGGATTCCAATGGGCTGTCGCCCACCGCAGGATTTCATCAGTGCGTGCTTCCTGCAATGCTCCCTCCGGGGACTGTCCCAGAAATTCCAATGCCCTGCACAGCAGCGTGGCATCGTTCCAGGCATCAACTCCGGGAGCATGATTCTGCTTGCTGATTTTACTGCCATCCGGATTCGCCGCGATCGGCAGGTGGGAATACTCCGGAGTGGAATAACCCAGCAGGCGTTGCAGATAAATCTGCCGCGGTGTGGAATCGAGCAAATCCGACCCTCTCACAATTTCGGTGATTCCCTGCAGATGATCATCCACTACGACAGCAAGATGATAAGCGATAATGCCATCTGAACGGCGCAGGATAAAATCCCCAACATCAGTTTCAATCGTCTGGCTGAATGTGTCCTGTATCTGATCATTGACGGAAACTGATTCGGCCGTCGTGCGCAATCGCAATGCTGTTGCCTTGTTTCCGGATTTAATGCCATTCCGGCAAGTACCGGGATAGGGCGTGCCTTTGGTCCAGGCACGGCTGCAGGTGCAGGAGTAGAGCAATTGTTGCTGATTCAGTTGTTTGAGAATTTCTTCGTAAATCTTCAGGCGCTCACTCTGAATCAGGACTGTTTCATCCCAGTAAAGCCCCAAACGTTCAAGGGTATTCAGGATGCTGGTTGTTGCGCCGGGCTGGTTTCGAGGTGTATCAATGTCTTCTATGCGTACCAGCCATGTACCATTCTGACTTTTTGCCTGCAGATAACTTCCCAGTGCTGCAATGATGGACCCGAAGTGCAGAGGGCCACTGGGTGTGGGCGCAAAGCGTCCACGATATGGGGCCTGTTTGCGGAGATTTGCTGTGCCGGGTGTTTGGTTTTCTTTTGCCACACTCATCAAATCTGTGAGAGTGAAGCGGGACTTGTGAAGAGTATTTCGTTTCGCGCTTCGCGCTTCACGAGATACGCTTCACATATTCAGCCAAGTTGCCTTTCCTTGATTTCGTCGAGTGTCTTGCAGTCGATACACAATGTAGCAGTCGGCCGGGCTTCCAGACGGCGCACACCAATCTCTACACCGCAGATTTCGCAGTAGCCGTAATCACCACTATCGAGCGCCATCAGGGACTCATCAATTTTTTTGATCAGTTTCCGTTCCCGATCACGGGTACGCAATTCGAGTGCAAATTCCTCTTCCTGTGTGGCCCGATCGTTGGGGTCAGGGAAATTCGAGGCTTCATCGCGCATATGATGCACGGTGCGATCAACTTCTTCCATCAAGTCGCGTTTCCAGTGCAGCAGAATTTCACGGAAATGCACGACCTGCTCAGGCCCCATGTATTCTTCATTACTCTTGAGTTTGTAGGGTTTGAAATTATCCGGGGTATCAGTTGTTGTTCTTCCGGACTGTCTGGTTTTACTGGTGATACTGGTGATTTTGCCTGTGGTTTTGTTTGCGGTCATGCTCAGTTTGGCCGTAGGGGTCGTGGTTTTTTTAAGGGCAGGTTTCTTCTGGACAGCCGCTTTTTTTACGGCCGGTTTCCTTGATGCTGCCGGTGCTTTTTTCTGCTGTTTTCTGGCAGAAGACTTTTTTGAGGCTGTTGCAGCTTTTTTCAACGGCTTTTTCTTGCCGGTCGCGGCTTTCTTCACCGCTTTCGCGCTGCTTTTGGTCTTCTGTTTCGAGGTTTTTTTCTTGTCAGGCATTGTCGCCGCCCTGCTCATAAAAAAATAAGCGTGCATCTATACCAGAAAGGGGATACCGAGGCAATCGGGAATTCATCCCGGAGGGGCAATGGCTTGCTGATGTTGCAGCCGATCGACCCAGAGCCGTGTGCCGCCACAGACTGCCAACGGGATGGCAATAAAATTGATGACCGGGATGATGGTAAGAAACATTACGCCGACCCCATATCCAAATGCCAGTGGCCGTTGGCTGGCCAGTCTGTTGCGTAATTCAGGGAACAACACGCCATGATTCCCCGCAGTGAAATCAAGGTATTCCAGTGCCAGCATCCAGGCACCAAACAGGAACCATAAAAACGGTGCAGCCAGATTAAACAGGGGAATAAAAAACAGCAAAAGCAGGGGTAAAGTGCGTATCAACAGGTAAAGCACCTTGCGGGATTCCGCGAGGATGGCGCGTTTGATTTCAGCCGGCAGTTTTTTAAGCCCTACGGATTCAGTCACCGCACGGCCGGTCAACTGTGTTTCGGCGGCTTCGGCCAGAAAACCATTGAATGGAGAGGCGATCAGGTTGGCCAATATCGAAAAACAGAAAAAAACCACCGTAAGGACAATGATAAAAAACAATGGCCATAGCAACCAGCTCAACCATTCCCACCAGCGGCCGGTGAGATAGGAATCAATCAACTGATCCATCGCATTGAAACCGTAACTTATGACGGCGGCAAACAGCACTGTATTAATCAGCAGAGGTATCAACACAAACAGACGTACCCCCGGTTTCAGGATTAATCTGAAACCACTGAGGGCGTATTTGAAGCCTTTAATGAAGTCCTTCATGGAGAACCTGCATCCGCTTCAGGGCAGGGTAACCGCCTGCGGTGCCTGCCAGTTTTTCTGCAGGTGTTCGGCGACTACGGTCGTGTATATGCCACCACGCACATTGAATTTTGCTGTCAGGCGCATGAAGCGGGGTTGAGTGACTTTTACCAGATCAGCCAGAATCTGGTTGGTGATGGCTTCATGAAAGGCCCCCTTGTCGCGATAGGACCAGATATAAAGTTTCAGTGCTTTCAGTTCTACACAGGTTTTATCCGGCACATAATCAAGATACAGCGTGGCGAAATCCGGTTGGCCGGTCTTCGGGCAGAGACAGGTGAACTCCGGAATTTCAATGTGAATGGTATAGTCCCGTTCCGGATTCGGGTTGGGAAAAGTCTCCAGTTTTTTGCTCGGTTTACTTGTCATGTGCGCAACATAATTGCAGTGTTTGGTGAAGTGCGCGCACCATAACATAAAAATTTCCTGACTTATCCTCTGTTCTTCAGAGCGAGGATTAATGTGTAGCATAAAATATATAGTTAACAATAAGTTAAAAATGTTATTTAATGTAAATAATAATTTTGATTTTTGCTTGTCTGAATGTAGCGATCTCTTGTATTGTGTCGCTCCATGCGTCTGACCAAAATCAAACTTTCAGGCTTCAAATCTTTCGTCGATCCCACCACACTCATCGTCCCCGGAAACCTCACCGGCGTTGTCGGTCCGAATGGTTGCGGCAAATCCAATATTATCGATGCCGTCACCTGGGTCATGGGTGAAAGTTCTGCGAAGCATTTGCGTGGTGATGCGCTTACCGATGTTATTTTCAACGGATCCAGCACGCGTAATCCGGTGGGCCAGGCATCGGTGGAACTTGTGTTTGACAACACCGAGAACAAACTCGGTGGCCAGTATGCCAGTTATGACGAAATTTCCATCAAACGTCAGATTACCCGCGATGCAGTTTCCACCTATTTCCTGAACGGCACCCGTTGCCGTCGCCGTGATATTCAGGCCATTTTCCTCGGCACGGGACTCGGCCCGCGCAGTTACGCCATTATCGAACAGGGCATGATTTCCCGTTTGATTGAGGCCAAACCGGAAGATCTGCGTTCTTTTATTGAAGAAGCCGCCGGTATTTCCAAATACCGCGAGCGCCGCCGGGAAACCGAAAACCGTATCCGCAATGCCCGCGAAAATATCGCGCGCCTGAATGACATCCGCGAAGAACTCGACAAGCAACTGAAACATCTGCAGCGTCAGGCCAATGCCGCCGAGCGTTATCAGGTGCTGAAACAGGAAGAACGTAAACTCGACGCTGAATTACAGGCCCTGAACTGGCGCACATTGAAACAACAGTCACAGCGTCAGGAAGAAGAGACCCGCCAGCAGGAAACCCGGGTCGAAGCGGCTGTGGCTGAACTGCGGCAGGTGGAAAACACCATCGTGCAGGAACGCGAGCAATTAACCACCGCCAATGAACATTTTAATAATGCACAATCAGAGTATTACCGTATCGGTGGCGATATCTCCCAACTGGAACAGAAAATCCATCATTTGCAGGAACGCATTGCCGATACCCATGAAGAAATCGCCCGGGTTGCGCGCGAACTGGATACCTCACGAGAACAATCTACCCAGGATGAAGCCAAACTGGCTGAACTGGCTACTGTCCGGGCCTCGCTGGAACCAAAACTGCAAGGCTCACGTGGTGAGAGTGACAAAGCCTATGTCCTGCTGAATGAATCAGAACAGGCCATGCAGGCCTGGCAGTCGGAATGGGAAGCCTTCAATACCAGCATGGCGGAATATGCCCGGCGCACTGAGGTCGGCAAGACCCGCCTTGAACATCTTGAATTGTCCATAGAAGACATCGAGCAGCGCCAGAACAGTCTGCGCCGTGAACTCGACACCATCACCAAAGCCGGGCTGGATGCCAGTATGGGCGGTGTAATGAAACAACTAAAGACTGCGGAATCCGGGTTGGCAAAACAGCAGCAGGCACTGGAACAACGTCACTTGCAGTCACAGGAATTGCGCCGCACCAGTCAGCAGTTGAATGAGCAACTTAACCAGCAGCATGTGTTGCACCAGAAACAGCAGGGGCGTCTGGCCTCGCTAGAGGCCCTGCAGCAATCCGCTGCGGGTGAAGATCAAGCAGCAACGCGTGACTGGTTAAAACAAAGCGGACTTGCCGATCGTCCCCGCCTTGCCCAGAAAACCAAGGTAGAACCCAGGTGGGCATACGCGGTTGAAATTGTGCTGGAGCGTCATTTGCAGGGCGTGTATGTCGATGACCTCAAGCCGCATCTGAAAACTGTTCAGAAATTGCAGCATGGGCATGTCAGCCTGATCGCTGCAGGCGGGGCTGCTGATTCCACCGCCTCAGGACGTTATCCATCACTGGCTTCCAAAGTGCAGGGAGATTTCCCGTTACGGCATTTGCTGTCTTCCGTGTACGTGGCCGAAAATCTGGACGCTGCGCTGGAACTGCGAACGAAACTCAACGGTACCGAGACCGTCATTACCCCGGATGGAAACTGGCTCGGCGTCAACTGGATGCAGGTTTTCCGCAAGCAGGGAGCGGAGAGTGGAATCCTTGCGCGTGAAAATGAAATACGCACATTAAAGGATGAATTATCCAAGTCCTCTGCAACACTCGCCGGACTGGAATCCCGTGCCAAGTCCATATTGCAGGACCTGGAGAATCACGAACAGCAATTGGCCGAATTACAGACGAACGTCAACCGGCAACAGGATGATGTATCACGCCTGCGCGCAGGGCTGGCGGCCGGTCAGGCCCAGCAGGAGCAGGCTGGTTTGCGCAAGTCGCGTATCGAAGAAGAACTGGGTGATCTGCAGGCGCAACTGGATGAACATCGTACCGAAATGGAAACACTGCAGGCTGAACTCAAGACACTCTCCGGGCAGCAGGCTGAATTTGAACAACAGCGTGTTACCTTGATGACCCAGCGTGATGTTCATCGTACATCACTGACCGGGGCCCGTGAACGCTGGCAGAACACTCATGAACATAGTCACGGTATTGCCTTGCAGATGGAAGCCATCAGCTCCCAACGGGCAGCACTGGAACAATCCATCAAACGCAGCCAGTTACAAATCACTCATTTGAGTGCTCGCCGTGAAGAGTTACAGAAAGCACAGGAAAATAACCAGCCGCCACTGGCCCGGATGAAACAGGAACTGGAAGCCCGTTTGCGTGACAAAGTCAGCGCCGAGAAGCAACTCGCAGAAGCCCGCGCTGGAGTAGTAAAACTGGAGAATACGCTGCGTGAACGCGAAAATTCCCGTACACAGCAGGAAAAACAGATCCTCGAACTGCGTGAATCACTGCAACAGACACGGCTCAATTTGCAGGAAAGCCGCGTACGGCTGCAGACCATCGAGGAATCCCTCGCAGCAGCCGGACAGGTATTGCAGGAATTGCTGACGGGTCTGGAAGAGGGCGCTGAAGTTACTGCCTGGAAAGAACGCCTTGAATCCGTCATCCAGAAAATCCATCGGCTGGGACCGATCAATCTTGCGGCGATTGATGAATTCAGTCAGCTTTCAGAGCGCAAGACTTACCTTGATCGTCAGGACCAGGATCTGCGTGAAGCATTGACCACCCTGGAAAATGCGATTCACAAGATCGACAAGGAAACCAAGTCACGTTTCCGCGAAACTTTCGATCAACTGAATTCAAACCTGCAGGAGATGTTCCCGCGGTTGTTCGGCGGTGGCCAGGCCTATCTGGAACTCACTGGTGACGATCTGCTGGAAACCGGCGTGACCATCATGGCGCGGCCGCCAGGTAAACGGAACAGCACGATACATCTGCTGTCCGGTGGCGAAAAAGCCCTGACCGCTGTGGCGATGGTGTTTTCCATCTTCAAACTGAACCCGGCGCCATTCTGCATACTGGACGAAGTGGATGCACCTCTGGATGACGCCAATGTTGGCCGTTTCAGTGAAATGGTCGCGTCCATGTCCGAAGACGTGCAGTTTATATTCATCACGCATAATAAAATCACCATGGAAATTGCCCATCAACTGCTTGGAGTCACCATGCACGAAGCCGGCGTATCACGGCTGGTCAGCGTGGATGTGGATGAGGCGGTGAAACTGGCTGCCACCGCCTGAGGTATAGTTGTAAGTCACAAGTGACAGGACAAACTCTGAATAAATCATGATTTTTGAGCAGACGTCATTCCGGCGAAAGCCGGAATCCAGTCAAATTAATTATTTACTGGATGCCGGTTTTCACCGGCATGACGAGACTGAAGTTTTTTGTTCCTTATTCCTTCATTTTTTATTGCCATCATGAACGAATTGCGGTGGACACTGCTTATTATCGGCATCATGGTTATCGCCGGAATCTATTTCTGGGACACTCTGAAACGTAAACGCAGTCTGCGCGCCAGAATCGAAAGTCTGAATACGCCACATCGGGATGGAACCGGCGTACATCTCAATCCGAAAAAGGAAAAGAACATCGACATCTCCGGCGCGCTCAATGCGTTTAATGCCTATCTGAAACAATCCCGCGCTTCCACCCGGGCTTCTCGTCCAATGGAAGAAATCCCGATCTCCAATGAAGGCGCCCCATTAGATGAACCGGATTTCGATATTCCTTCTGCAAATTCACCCAAAACAGCAGAACAGACCATCATCACCATCTATATCACAGCAGAGAACAACCGGCGCTTTACAGGCCCGGATATGCTGCAGGCCATCGAATCGGCCGACATGCAGTTCGGAGAGATGAATATCTTTCACTATCACGGCCCGGACAAAAAACACGCGACCCGTGCGTTATTCAGTCTTGCGAATATACGTGAGCCGGGATATTTCGAAATCGACAAAATGGATCGCTTCGGAACTCCGGGGCTCGTTCTGTTCATGTGTCTGCCTGCCGAAATCGGTGGCGATATTGCTTTCGAGATCATGCTCGACACGGCCCATAATCTGGCCTATCTGCTGGGTGGCGAATTACGCGGTGCAGATCGCAAGGTACTGGATGCCGAAAGCCTGGCCAAACTGCGGGAGCTCGCCAGTCACTACTGAGCTTCCAAAATTCCTGTGACCACGGAATCCGCCAAGCAGAAATGTGCAAGGTTGCGCGAGGAAATCGAGCAGCATAATTACCGTTATTACGTTCTGGATGATCCCACAGTGCCGGATGCGGAATATGACCGGCTCATGAATGAGCTGATCGCACTCGAAACACAATACCCGGAACTGATCACGCCTGAATCTCCCACGCAACGTGTCGGCACCAAACCACTGGCCGAGTTTCCCGAAGTCAAACATGTGATGCCCATGTTGTCACTCGCCAATGCCTTCACGGAAGAAGACATGCAGAATTTTGATCGGCGGGTGCGCGAGAAACTGGAGCTCGAACAGGTGGAATATGCTGCTGAAACCAAACTGGACGGGCTTGCGATCAGTTTGTTATATGAAAAAGGCCGGTTGGTGCGCGGTGCCACGCGTGGTGACGGCGAAACCGGCGAAGATGTCACGCTGAATGTGCGCACCATCAAATCCGTTCCTTTGCGGCTGACCGGCAAGAGTCCTGACGTGCTGGAAGTGCGCGGCGAAGTCTTCATGAACAAGGCCGGATTTCAGGCATTGAACAAAATGCAACAGGCGAGTGACGGGAAAATATTTGCCAATCCGCGCAATGCGGCAGCAGGCAGTTTACGGCAGCTCGATCCCTCTATAACTGCAAAACGGCCATTACAGTTTTTTGCGCATGGTGCCGGTTATGTGGAGGGCGCAAAACTGCCGGAGCAACATACCGGCATACTGGATTTTCTGAAAAAAACTGGCCTGCCGGTTTCGCCGGAGACAAAAAAAGTCACCGGACTGGATGAATGTTTTCGTTATTACAAGACGATTCAGGCCAGACGCGAGAAATTGTCATACGAGATTGATGGCGTGGTGTTCAAGGTGAATTCCACGGCACAACAACAAGCACTCGGGTTTGTCTCGCGTGCGCCGCGCTGGGCGATTGCCTATAAATATCCGCCCGAAGAAGCCGTAACCAGAGTGCTGGATATCGAAGTACAGGTAGGGCGCACCGGCGCACTCACACCAGTGGCACGTCTTGAACCTGTACATGTTGGCGGTGTCACCGTGACCAATGCCACCCTGCATAATGAAGATGAAATCCGGCGCAAGGACATCCGCATCGGCGACAGTGTCAGCATCCGCCGTGCCGGCGATGTCATCCCCGAAGTGGTGCAGGTGATCATGGAACGGCGTCCCGCGCATA
>CAYZJI010000010.1:30227-90189 GCA_964479045.1 uncultured Enterobacteriaceae bacterium | reverse complement strand
ATGAGCGCACCTTTGGTGTTCCTGATGGGGCCGACGGCATCCGGCAAGACCGATCTGGCTGTCCACCTGCACCGGCATTTGCCATGTGAAATCGTCAGCGTGGATTCCGCCATGATCTATCGCGGCATGGATATCGGCACCGCCAAGCCATCCACAGAAATTCTCAAAGTCGCACCGCACCGCCTGATTGACATCTGTGATCCGGCGGAAACCTATTCCGCGGCAAGGTTTCGCAAGGATGCCTTGAATGAAATTGCGGCAATACAGGCAACCGGAAAATTTCCGCTACTGACAGGAGGTACCGGACTTTATTTCCGTGCGCTGGAACAGGGACTGGCAGACATGCCGGATGCCAACCCGGAAATACGTTCACGTCTGGAGCAGGAGGCAATGCACTCCGGCTGGGTTCATTTGCATCAGCGTCTTGCAGCGATTGACCCGCTTGCCGCAAAGCGTATCCATCCGAATGACCCGCAGCGCATCCAGCGTGCTCTCGAAGTGTATGAACTGACGGGACGCCCGATCAGTACATTTCATGCAGCTGGTGAACATGAATCTCTGACTGGCGGTATTATCAAAATCATCCTGGGCCCTGAAGACCGTTCCATCCTGCATGGACTGATTGCAATGAGATTTCACAAAATGCTGGAAGCAGGATTGCTGGATGAGGTCAGCGCTTTACGCAAAAGACCGGATTTGCATCCGCGCCTGCCCTCCATGCGTCTGGTCGGTTATCGTCAGGTCTGGCGATATCTCGACGGCGAACTTGATTATCAGGCCATGATCCACCATGCTATTGTTGCAACGCGGCAACTGGCCAAGCGGCAGATAACTTGGTTGCGGCGTGAGGCCGGTGCCATGAGGTTCAACAGCCAGGAGCCGGATCTGGCGGCTAAGCTACTGAATTATCTGGCCGATAAAATTCCGATGGCTAAATAAAAATGTAATATAATTAAGGGATTATAACGATAACGAACAGATAAGAACCCCGGACAGGTTCAGATATCTAAGAATTATAATAACTAGAACAACAAGGAGCATTCTTATGAGCAAGGGGCATACATTACAGGATCCGTTCCTGAACGCATTACGTAAGGAAAGAGTTCCCGTATCCATTTATCTGGTTAACGGTATCAAGTTGCAGGGACAGGTGGAATCATTCGATCAATTTGTGGTGTTACTGAAAAATTCTGTGAGTCAACTGGTGTATAAACACGCAATCTCAACTATCGTGCCGGCACGCAATGTGAAAATGCCGCGCGCAGATGATGATAACGGGTCGGATGCCTAAGGGATTACAGCCTGAAATACGATTGTTTACTGCAGGTGTCGTGATTTGACCGATCAGATTGCCGGAGGCGGCACCGCCATCCTGGTTCATGTTCATTTTTCCTCCACCGAGTTTAATGAAGACCTCGATGAATTCATCGAGCTGGTCCGATCTGCCGATATTCATCCGGTCAGTGTAATTACTGGTCGCAGAAGTACACCGAATGCACGCTATTTTATCGGCTCCGGCAAGGTTGCTGAAATCAAGGAAATCGTAAAGACAGCACAGCCGGAAGTCGTCATCATCAATCATGAAATTTCACCCGCACAGGAACGCAATCTTGAACGCGAGTTGGGTTGCCGTGTGATTGATCGGGTCCGTCTGATTCTCGATATTTTTGCCCAGCGTGCCCGCAGTTACGAAGGTAAATTACAGGTCGAACTCGCGCAGCTGCAACATCTCTCCACCCGGTTGGTGCGGGGCTGGACCCATCTGGAACGGCAGAAGGGCGGTATCGGTCTCAGGGGACCGGGTGAATCACAGTTAGAAACGGATCGTCGCTTGATCGGTAAACGCATCAAATCCATCAATGCGCGCCTGGACAAAGTCCGTTCGCAACGTGAACAGAGCGCCAAGCAGCGCAGCAAGTCCGATATACCGGTGATTTCTCTGGTGGGTTATACCAACGCCGGCAAATCAACATTATTTAACAGACTTACGGGTGCTGAAGTGTATGCGGCAGACAAACTCTTCGCAACGCTGGATCCCACGCTGCGCAAAGTCAATATTGCGCCGGAAGTTGAGGTCATATTGACGGATACTGTCGGTTTTATCCGGCATATTCCGCATGATCTGATTGATGCGTTTCATGCCACCCTAGAAGAGACCCGTCAGGCGGATTTACTGCTGCATGTGATTGATGCGAATGATCCGCAACGGCATGCGCATATTGACCAGGTCAATCAGGTCATTACTGAAATTGGCGCCAGCCATGTTCCCCAGATTGAAATCTATAACAAGATTGACCTGCAACCCGCCGAACCGCGTATGGAAACCTCGGAATCAGGCAAAATCAACCGTATCTGGTTATCGGCACGCACTGGTGCCGGCATTGAATTATTGCGTGAAGCACTCCGGCGATTCATTCCGGCGCTGTCGCGCTCACACCGGCTCAATTTGCCGCCATCCGCCGGAAAATTACGGGCACATCTTTTTCAGATTGGAGCAGTACGGGAAGAACATGAAAATGCTGATGGCGGCTGGGTGATGGACGTCAGCATGGACACCCCCCGGCTGCATAAACTCTGTGAGGAATCCGGTGTACCGGTTGCCGGGTTGCAGTAACACACACCCTCACTTTAAGATCCACATATGCTGAATATATTTATACATGCTCTGAACAAGTCCATCCAGGACTTCCCAGAGCGGGAAAAACAACAATGTGATTTTTGTTTTTCTACATTTTACAACCGCTTACGCGATTGCAAAATGGCAATGCGTCCCTGCATCGCAGGAACCTCTGCCATTTACAGAGGTTCCTTATGAATTGGAGAAAATTGTTAATGGGCTGGAACGAATCACCGGGTGGTGACAAGAAAGATCCGTGGGGCCGGGGTAATAATGAAGGACCGCCGGATCTGGATGAAATCGTGCGCAAGATGCAGCAGGGCTTTGGAGGTTTGTTTGGTAAACGCCCCGCCAATGTGGGTGGGAGTGGCGATTCATTTCCGTGGTCGTTGCTGATCCTCGTGCTGGCATTCTGGCTGTTTTATGACATGACCTACACGATAGACCAGCAGGAACGCGGGATCGTGCTGCGTTTTGGCAAGTATGTGACGACTATGCAACCCGGCCTGAATTTCCGTCTGCCACGCCCGATTGAAGAAGTGATCAAGATTAACGTGGGTCAGGTACGTTCGATCACACATAAAGCGACCATGCTGACGCAGGATGAGAACATCGTGGATGTGGAACAGGCAGTCCAGTGGCGCATCAAGGAGCCAACGGATTTCCGGTTTAATGTGTATTCACCGGAAGCGACATTGCATCAGGTCACTGAAAGCGCTGTGCGTGAGGTCATCGGCAAAAGCCCACTGGATTTTGTATTGACCGAAGGTCGCAGCCAGATTGCACAGGATCAACTGAAGCTGATACAACAAATCATGGATGACTACAAAACCGGTATTGAAATCCTTGGGGTTGAAATGCAACCTGCCAAACCCCCGGAAGAAGTGAAGGCGGCATTTGATGATGCGATCAAGTCCCGTGAGGATGAACAGCGACTGGTAAATGAAGCAGAAGCCTATCGTAACGATATCATTCCCAAGGCTCGTGGTGCCGGTGCCCGTTTACGTGAAGAATCCAATGCCTACAAATCCAGGGTAATTGCACGCGCTGAAGGTGACGCAAGCCGTTTCGAACAGTTGCTGGTGGAATATGAACGCGCACCGGAAGTCACACGGCAGCGTCTGTATATTGAGTCTATGGAAAATGTATTCACTAACAGCAACAAAGTTTTGTTGAATGCGGAGGGTGCGAATAATCTGATGTATATCCCGATTGACAAGATCATGGAACGTCGTGGCACAACCCAGGGTGGCAACAATTCCGGTGTTCCAATCATACAGCCGGATTCAGGAAGTATTTCGGGTGATGAAAGTGACAGCCGTTATTCAGACCGCGCAAGGGGGGTACGCTGATATGTTCCCCAGATCAGTAATTATCCTGTTTGTTCTGTTTGTGCTGGGTTATTCATCCCTGTACAAGGTTAATGAATGGGAGCAGGCGATCGTATTCCAGTTTGGTGAGATTAAAGACACCAAACCCAACCCCGGCCTTTATGTGAAAATTCCGCTCGTCAATACCGTGCAGAAACTGGAGAAGCGTCTGTTGAATCTGGACAAGGAAGCGCAGCGGTTCCTCACCAGTGAAAAGAAAGACGTACTGGTGGATTATTACATCAAATGGCTGATTTCTGATGTAAACCAGTTCTATACCTCCACCAAGGGTGATATCAGTGTCGCAAACAACCTGCTGGAGCAGCGTATTAACCGCGCACTGAGGGATCAGTTTGGCGAACGCACTGTGCAGCAGGTGGTGGCCGGTGAACGGCGTGAAATACTGAATATCGTGACTGAAACAACCTCAAATTTGCAGAGTGAACTGGGGATCAGTGTGGTAGATGTGCGTACCAAGCGTATTGATCTGCCGGAGGAAGTCAGCAGTTCTGTATTCGCACGTATGCGCGCCGAACGGGAACGCGTAGCCAAGGATTTCCGCGCCCGGGGTTCCGAAGCTTCGGAACGTATCCGCGCCAATGCTGATCGTGAGCGTGAAGTCATTCTGGCAACGGCCTACAAGGATGCGGAAATCATTCGTGGTGAAGGCGATGCCCAGGCCACGGAAATTTACGCTGCGGCTTATGGCAAGAATCCGGAATTCTATGCCTTGTATCGCAGCCTGAATGCCTATGAGAACAGTTTCAAAAAGGGTAACGACATTCTGTTATTGAAACCGGACTCGGACTTTTTCAAATATTTCAATCAGCCCAGGGCCCGATGACAGGACAACGTGTCCGGCACCGGTCTCAGGCAGTAAATCCGGACAGTGCGCCGGATTTTTTGTGTCATGACCCCGGAAATACTGACCTGATAATGACATGAACTGGCAGGAATTACTGACAGCGTTGGCACTGCTCCTGGTGATTGAAGGCATCATGCCGTTCATGAATCCGGGCGGGATGCGCCGCATGATGTCGCTGGTATCACAGATGGATGATGCGACCCTGCGCGCTGTGGGATTGACGAGCATGGTCTGCGGTGTCCTGCTGCTCTATGTGGTACATTAAATAATATGATCAAAAACTCCTGGTTATTGCCGGAAGGCGTCGAAGAGATCCTGCCGCCTGAAGCTGCGCAGATTGAAAATCTGTGCCGGCGGATTATCGACTTGCATCAGAGTTGGGGCTATGAACTGGTGATGCCTCCCATGATTGAATTTCTGGAATCCCTGCTCACGGGTACCGGTGAGGACCTCGATCTCAAAACCTTCAAACTCACGGACCAGCTCAGTGGCCGCATGATGGGTATTCGTGCGGATACCACGCCGCAGGTGGCGCGTATTGATGCGCATAAACTGAAACGTAATGTGCCCACACGTCTGTGTTATCTCGGTACGGTATTGCATACCCGGCCGGAAACACATGGGGGCAGTCGCAGTCCATTGCAGGCCGGAGCCGAGCTATATGGCCATCGCGGTGTGGAAAGTGACGCCGAAGTGTTATGCCTGATGCTGGAAACCCTGGCGATTGCCGGCGTAAAGGATGTTCATGTTGATCTCGGCCATGTTGGTATTTATCAGGGCATTGCTGATCAGGCCGGGCTGCAACCGGAACAGGAAATCGAGTTGTTTGAAATTCTGCAACGCAAGGCCGGTGCTGAACTGAAAGCCTTGATCAAGGCCTCATCATTACCGGCAAAGATCGGGAAGATGCTTGAATATCTCATCAATGCCAATGGTGATGCCAGAATCTTCAACCAGGCAGCACGGCAACTTGCGTCAGCGAGCGCAAAAGTAAAAAACTGTCTCAGGGAGTTGCGAGTGATTGCGGAGTTGGTACAGAAACGTATTCCCGATGCACCACTCTATTTTGATCTGGCGGAATTGCGTGGATATCACTACCACACCGGTCTGGTGTTTGCCGCCTATGTACCGGGCACCGGGCAGGGTATTGCCTTCGGTGGCCGTTATGATGATATTGGCCGCGCATTTGGCCGTGCCCGTCCGGCAACGGGATTCAGTCTGGACATCAAGACACTGCTTGCGGCAAGTTCGCTGGCAGTTAATGATCGTTCCGGAATTTTCGCTCCGGCAAAAGATGATCGGGCGTTACAGAAAATGATCAACAAACTGCGCCGGTCAGGTGAAATGGTCATCACCGAACTGCCTGGACAGAAAGGCAGCGCAAAAGAAATGGGGTGTGATCGTAAACTGGTGTCGCGCTCAGGCAAGTGGACAGTGGTTAAATCATAATAATGTGAAGCGTGAAGCGTATCTCGTGAAGCGCAATTGAAGTAATACGAGATACGCTTCACGAATTACGAAATACGGGAGTAAAAATGGGCAAGAATGTTGTAGTGATCGGTACCCAGTGGGGTGACGAGGGCAAGGGCAAGGTGGTTGATCTGCTGACCGAACGTGCCGGTGCTGTGGCGCGTTTTCAGGGCGGACATAATGCCGGTCACACCGTGGTGATCAACGGGAAGAAAACCATCCTGCATCTCATTCCTTCAGGCATATTGCGCAAAGGCATCAAATGTCTCATCGGTAATGGTGTGGTACTGAGTCCCGCAGCCCTGCTTGAAGAGATTCATATGCTAGAAAACAGCGGTATTAATGCACGCGAACAGCTCTCCATCAGTGAATCCTGCACCTTAATCCTGCCCTATCATATTGCTTTGGATCAGGCCCGTGAAAAAGCCCGCGGCAATGCGGCGATCGGCACCACCGGACGCGGCATTGGCCCGGCCTATGAAGACAAGGTGGCTCGCCGTGCATTACGCGCGGGTGATCTGCTGCATCGGGAACGTTTTGCTGCGAAGCTCGGTGAAGTGCTCGATTTCCATAATTTCGTACTGAAAAATTATTATAAAACCCAGCCACTCGATTTCCAGAAATTGCTGGATGAAACCATGACGCAGGCCGAGAGCATCATCCCGATGATCACGGATGTCACGGACAGGCTCTATGTGTTGCATCAGCAGGGTAATAATATTTTGTTTGAAGGTGCGCAGGGGACCTTGCTGGATGTCGATCATGGCACCTATCCCTATGTCACGTCATCGAATACCACAGCCGGTGGTGCAGCAACGGGTACCGGCGTGGGCCCAATCAATTTCAATTATGTACTGGGTATTACCAAAGCCTATACCACACGCGTCGGTTCCGGGCCATTCCCGACAGAATTGTTTGATGATATCGGTGAACATCTCTCAAGGGTCGGGCACGAGTTTGGTGCGACCACCGGGCGCAAGCGTCGCTGCGGCTGGTTTGATGCGGTAGCATTAAGACGATCCAGACAACTGAACAGCCTGTCGGGTTTGTGTATTACCAAACTGGATGTGCTGGACGGACTTGAATCGCTGCAAATCTGCACCGGTTATCAATACAACGGCAGCGTGCGCAGTACGCCGCCTTCAGGTGCCGATGAATTCGCCGTTTGCAAACCGGTCTATGAAGAAATGCCTGGCTGGAGTGAAACAACGATTGGTGCAAAATCATTCGATGCATTGCCAGTAAAGGCACAGCGTTATATCAAGCGGCTGGAGGAAGTGACAGAAACTCCTGTTGATATGATTTCTACCGGCGCAGATCGTGAGGAGACCATCATTCTGCGTCATCCGTTTGACTGATTTGGCGATAATAAATAGCAACAGGAATAATTAAGAAGGAAAGAAATAACCCGCGCAGGACATTTCCCGCAATTATCGCTTTACAAGCGACCTGACAGGTATAAAGTTGGTGCCGAGGAGAGGACTCGAACCTCCACGGGTCTCCCCGCCAGTACCTGAAACTGGTGCGTCTACCAATTCCGCCACCTCGGCATGGTGTCGAAACAGACGGCGGACTTTACCTAGCCATCCCGATATTGTCAATGAAGAGAAAGAACAAACATCAACACAAACGCCGCCATGTATCCGTCCCCGCAGAGCAGGTACCGGAACGCGAGGCCATACTCGAATTTCTGACGGCGGCAAACAAACCGCGCAGCTATGAGAAGATTGCCCGGCATTTCGCCGTGGACGATGAACGGGCCCGTGAAGCACTGGAACGCCGGCTGGCGGCCATGCAACGCGATGGCCAGATCATCAAAAATCGACGCGAAGGTTATGGCCTCGTGCAGAAAATGGATTTGGTGCGTGGCCGCATCATCGGTCATCCGGATGGATATGGATTTCTCAAACCGGATGAAGGCGGTGAGGATTTATATTTATCCGCACGTGAAATGCGTAGCCTTCTGCATGGCGACGTGATTCTGGCCAGTGTGACGAGTATTGATCGCCGTGGCCGTCGTGAAGGTGCCATGGTGGAAATTCTGGAACGCGCCAACAAAACTGTTGTCGGGCGATTTCACAAGGAAGGCAACGTCGGCTTTGTAGTACCGGACAACCGGCGTATCCACCAGGACATCCTGATCCCGATCGAACATTCAGCAAAGGCAAAAACCGGAAATTATGTCGTTGCAGAAATTGTGCAGCAGCCAGACCGCCATACCCAGCCCATCGGCCGTATCACGGAGATTCTCGGCAAGCACATGTCGGCGGAACTGGCCGTGAACATTGCATTGCGCAGCCATGAAATTCCCTGTGTATGGCCAGAGGAGGTCGAAAAGGAAATCAAAAAATATTCACCGGAAGTGCGCAAGGCCGACAAATCCGGACGCGTTGATATACGCAACCTGCCGCTGATCACGATTGATGGCGAAGATGCGCGTGATTTTGATGATGCCGTGTATTGTGAGAAGCAGGGCAACGGCTGGCGACTGCTGGTGGCCATTGCGGATGTTTCGCACTATGTGAAACCCGGTACTGCACTGGATGACGAGGCACAGGTGCGTGGTAATTCCGTGTATTTCCCGCAACGTGTGATCCCGATGTTGCCGGAAATCCTTTCCAATGGTTTGTGTTCGCTGAAACCGGACGTGGATCGTTTATGCATGGTGTGTGAAATGCATATCGACGCACACGGCAAGGTCAAAGACCATCGCTTTTTTGAAGGGCTGATGCGTTCAGCGGCTCGCATGACCTATACCAAGGTCGCCGCTATCGTAATCGATAAGGACCAGAAACTGCACAATCAATATAAGGAATTATTACCACAATTCGATAATCTGTATGTGCTGTATAAACTCATGCACCGTTACCGCGAATCCCAAGCGGTGATCGATTTTTCCGCGCCCGAGGCAAAATTCAGTTTTGATGAAGAAGGCAATGTGCTGGCGATAGCTTCCTATGAGCGCAATGATGCGCATCGCCTGATTGAAGAATTCATGCTGGCGGCCAATGTCGCAGCAGCGGAGTTTTTGCTGGAACATAAAATTCCGGCCCTGTATCGCATCCATGAAACACCCAAAACGGAAAAGCTGGAAGACCTGCAGGGTTTTCTGAAGGAGATCGGATTGACCCTGAGTGGTGGCAATGAACCTACGGCCCGTGACTATGCGCAGTTTCTGAGCAAAATCAGAACCCGCGACGACCGGCATTTGATTGAAACGGTTTTGTTGCGCAGTATGCCACTGGCTGTCTACAGTGCGGAGAATGTGGGACATTTTGGCCTCGGCTTTCCGGCCTATGCGCATTTCACTTCACCGATACGCCGCTATCCGGATCTGCTGGTGCATCGTGCCATCCGGCATTTGCTGAACAAGGGCAATGCTGCAAGTTTCAGTTATTCGTTTGATGACATGCAGGCCATGGGCTCGCAGTGTTCGATGACCGAGCGCCGCGCCGATGAGGCCACCCGTGAAATCGTACAATGGTACAAGTGCCAGTTCATGCAGGAAAAGGTTGGCGAAATATTTGCCGGAACCATCAGCAGTGTGACATCCTTCGGTGTGTTCGTGGAACTGGATGGGATATTTGTGGAAGGACTGGTCCATATCACCGCCCTGCCGATTGATTATTATCACTTCGATCCCATCGGTCATCGCTTGCGTGGTGAACGCAGTGGACGGGTGTACCGGCTGGCCAACCGCGTACAGGTAAAAGTGACGCGTGTGGACGTCGACGAAAAGAAAATTGATTTTGAAATGGTGGAATAAAAACGAACATGAGTACTACTGAAACAATCATTGGGTTGCATGCTGCGCGGCATGCCTTGGGGAACAGCCCACATCTGGTTCTTGAAATGTGGGTACAGGAAAATAAAAAAGACGCCCAGGCCCTGCGCGAGCTCGTCAAGGCGGCGGGTGGTGTCGCCGTGAAGTATGTCCCCAAAGACACGCTGGATCGTCTTGCCGAGTATGGCCGTCATCAAGGCATCGTGATCCGCAAACGGCGGGAAAAAGGCATTACCCATGACCTCACCAGCCTTTTGAACAATCCGGGGGAGGGTGTCCCGTTGTTTCTGGTGCTGGATGGGGTACAGGACCCGCATAATCTCGGCGCCTGTTTGCGCACAGCAGACGCCGCCGGAGTACGCGCAGTCATCATTCCCAAGGCCCGCACTGCACCCATGAGTGCCACTGTCAGCAAGGTCGCCAGTGGGGCAGCCGAAACCGTGCCCCTGATTGAAGTCACCAATCTGGCCAGGACCCTTCGGCAGATGCGCGAAGCCGGGTTATGGATCATCGGCGCGGCCGGTGATGCCAAACAAAGCCTGTATCAGGCTGATCTGAACCAGCCGCTGGCCCTGGTGATGGGTGGTGAGGGCGAGGGTCTGCGCGCCAATACCCGCGAACATTGCGATTTGCTGGTGAATATTCCCATGGCCGGGGCTGTAGAGAGCCTGAATGTGTCCGTGGCCACCGGGGTGTGTCTGTTTGAAGTGGTCCGGCAGCGGAATATGGAGAACGTGAAGCGTATCTCGTGAAGCGTATCTCGTGTCCGCTTCACGCTTCACGAATCCCGTTTCACGGCCTGATAGTTGCAATACGGGCCGATAATCCATACAATTCCGCCCTTCGTAAATCCTCGCTCCACCACTTGATGGGGGGCTTAAACCAAGAGGGCACCAAATGCGACACTATGAAATCGTGTTCATGGTCCATCCGGACCAGAGCGAACAAGTCCCCGCCATGGTGGAACGTTATCGTTCCATGATTGAAACCGGCGGCGGCAAAATCCACCGTCTCGAAGACTGGGGCCGCCGGCAACTGGCCTATACCATCAACAAGGTGCACAAGGCACATTACGTGTTGATGAACATCGAATGCAATGCCGAGACCCTGAATGCCCTCAGTGATGCGTTTCGTTTCAATGATGCCGTGATTCGTAATTTAATCATCAAACGTGATGAAGCCGTGATCGATCCGTCACCGCTGATCAAGACCAAGGACCAGGAAGAGGACAATGGTTACAGCAAGGATGATGAAGCACCGGCAGATGAATCTGCGACTGCTCCGGAAGAAGAAGTCCGGGACCCGGCCTAATCCTGCGAACAAGCACAGAGGAACAGAATCATGTCACGTTATTTCCGTCGTAAACGTTATTGCAAATTTACCGCCGATGGCGTCACCGAGATCGATTACAAGGATCTCAACACGCTGAAAAATTATGTTACTGAAACCGGCAAGATCGTACCGAGCCGTATTTCAGGCACCAATGCCCGTTATCAGCGCCAGTTGTCTGCCGCCATCAAGCGTGCCCGTTATCTGGCGTTGATCCCATACTGCGACTCGCATACCTGATATCCGGGTCGTACTGCTGTGCGGGGCTTGCAGCAGTTGGACAGTACGCGATTTAGAGAGGGCCGGGCTCCCCGATGCGCAAGCTGGGTGAATATCTGCTGAAAGGGCCTGTGCAGGCCATATTGGTGACCAGTGCGGGCACCCTGATCGGTGTGATGTTAACCCTGTTCTCTTATCTGTTCAGTGGTTTGCCGCCGGCACTGGTGACACTCAGGAAAGGCATCACTGCCGGAATTCAGGTGATGACCGGCAGTTTGATTGTGGTGGGGTTGTTTACGCTGGCAGCGGGGATACAATCACAACTGGCGATCGCCATAGCGCTTGGAGTGTGGCTGCCCGTTGCTTTTTGCGCAACCGTATTGCGCATGACCGAATCGCAAGGCCGACTGGTACTGGCGGCTGGCATATGCGGGATGCTTTATGTCCTGCTGATGCATATATTGATTGAAGATGTTGCCGGCTGGTGGAAAGGTTGGCTGGATTTATGGATAGCGCAAGCGGTGGATGCAGCACGGCGTAGTGAATATCAGGACATTATGGCCCACGCCGCACCGCTGATGACGGCCATGACGGGTGCCGGACTGATGATCAGTCTGGTGACGACAATAATGGCGGCACGCTGGTGGCAGTCACTGCTGTTTAATCCCGGCGGTTTTCGGCGCGAATTTTATGCACTGGCTTTGCCAAGGAGTCTGATGCTTGCGGTACTGGCCGGACTGGGGTTACTGGTGGCAGGACAGGCGGAACCCGGATCACTGGCACTGGATCTGTTGATATTACTGATGTTTTTGTACCTGTTTCAGGGACTGGCGGTGATTCATCGCACGGTCGCAGGACGCAAGCTGGCACAGGGCTGGCTGGTCGGTATGTATTTGCTGTTGCTGATACTCCCACAGGCCTTGTTGTTTGTGGCCTGTCTGGGCATGGTGGACTCGTGGCGCATACGTGCGTTGCCGGGACCCAATGGCAATTAATAATGTTATGATACTCACATTGAAATGAGGGTGTAGTGATGGACGTAATTCTGTTAGAAAAAATCAAAAATCTGGGCAATCTGGGTGACAAGGTCAAGGTTAGAGCCGGATATGGCCGTAATTATCTGATCCCGCATGGCAAGGCCGTGTCGGCGACCAGCGCCAACCTGGAAAAATTTGAAGCGCGCCGTGCGGAACTGGAAAAAGTGCAGGCCGAACACCTGCAAAAAGCCCAGACCCGTGCTGAACAGCTCAATAAAGTGTCTGTGACTATTGCCCGCAAGGCTGGTGCAGAAGGCAAACTGTTTGGTTCCGTCGGCACTATTGATATTTCCGAAGCGGTCAAGGCTACCGGTAACGAACTGGCCAAGCATGAAATCCGTCTGCCGGACGGTCCGTTCCGCACCATCGGTGAATTCGAAGTGAATGTACATCTGCATGCCGATGTGGAAGCCACGGTCAAGATCCATATCATCGCAGAAGAAGAAACCAAGGCCTGAGAGATTTTGCCCGCAGTGAGCGGGCTGAAATTTCAGCAGACCACTGCGATTGGTTACATAACAGTCTGTATAACAGGCTGTTTAGCTGGAGAATCAAATGCAGGAAACAATACCGGCCCGGGGCGCAACCATTGATAAGGAAACCGCGTCCCTGAAAATTCCGCCGCATTCGATTGAAGCGGAAATGGCCGTGCTCGGTGGCCTGCTCACCGATAACGGTGTCTGGGAAAAAGTTGCCGAGCGGGTTTTCGAAGACGATTTCTACCGCAAAGATCACCGTATTATTTTCCACGCTATTTCTACGCTTGACGGGGAAGGTCATCCTTTCGATGTCGTTACCGTTGCCGAATGGCTGGACAATCACCAGCAACTGAATGATGCCGGTGGTCTTCCGTATCTCGCTGCCCTCGCTGAAAATTCCGCCGGTGCCAGCAATATCACGGCCTATGCTGATATTGTGCGCAAGCGTTCTGTATTGCGGCAACTCATCCATGCTGCAAATGAAATCAGTGATACCGTTTTTAATCCCAAGGGCATGAACAGCGAACAGGTGCTGGATTATGCCGAGCAGTCGGTGTTCCAGATCGCCGAACAGGAATCGAGGGGCAGACGCCCTTATCGCTCAATAAAGGATTTGCTGGTGAAAGCACTGGATCGGGTCGATGAATTGTTCCATCGCGACAGTCCGATTACCGGTGTGCCCACCGGGTTTGATGATTTCGATGAGCGTACCGCCGGGTTGCAGCCGTCCGATCTGATCATCGTTGCCGGACGTCCATCCATGGGAAAGACCGCATTCGCGATCAACATCGCCGAGCATGCGGCCATCAAGGGCAAAATGTCCGTGGCGGTATTCAGTATGGAAATGCCGGGTGAACAACTCGCCATGCGTATGATGTCATCGCTGGGGCGCATCGATCAGCATAAGGTGCGCACGGGTAAATTAAATGATGATGACTGGCCACGGTTGACGTCGGCGGTTGAAATCCTGAAGGACGCAAAGTTGTTCATTGATGATACCCCGGCGCTCACTCCTGCAGAATTACGCGCACGTTGCCGCCGTATCAAACGTGAATCCGGTCTCGACATGATCGTGGTGGATTATCTGCAATTGATGCAGGTGCCGGGTACGGTGGAAAACCGTGCTACGGAGATTTCAGAAATATCACGCTCACTCAAAGCAATGGCCAAGGAACTGAGTGTGCCGGTGGTTGCGCTCTCACAGTTAAATCGCAGTCTCGAATCGCGCACGGACAAACGGCCGGTGATGTCGGATCTGCGCGAATCCGGCGCCATCGAGCAGGATGCGGACGTGATCGTGTTTATCTATCGCGATGAAGTGTATAACCCCGACAGTCCGAACAAGGGCATCGCCGAAGTGATTATTGGCAAACAACGTAACGGCCCCATTGGTATGGTGAAGCTGGCTTTCCTCGGACAATACACCCGCTTTGAAAATTACATTGAGGAAAAACCCTACATGACGGGTTACGATGGATGACACGTCCGTCGCGGGTCGTTATCAATCTCAACGCATTACGGCATAACCTCAACCGGGTGCGCACGCTCGCGCCACGCGCGCAGGTCATGGCCATCGTCAAGGCCGATGCCTATGGTCATGGCATCACCCGTGTGGCCAAAGCACTTTCCAATGCGGATGCCTTCGGTGTGGCCTGCCTTGAAGAAGCCCGCCAGTTACGCACGGCCGGAATTCAACAACCGATCATTTTGCTCGAAGGCCATTATTCAGCGGCTGAGTTAACGGAAATCCGCGCACTCGATCTGGATATCGTGGTGCATGATGTAAGTCAGGTGGAAATGCTGGAAAGCACGCGTCTGCCGCAACCACTCAGGGTCTGGCTCAAGATTGACAGTGGCATGCATCGTCTGGGATTCCTGCCGGAACTGTTTTCTGATGTATGGCAGCGGCTCAGGAATTGCCCGTCTGTGCATGCCGATATCCGGTTGATGACCCACCTGGCATCTGCCAATGAACGGAACAATCCGATGACCGCAGAGCAATTGAAGTGTTTTGCTGATGTCTGTGGTGCAATTAATGGAGTGCGAACGATTGCGAATTCCGCCGGCATCATTGCTTTCCCGGATACGCATGCTGACTGGGTACGGCCCGGTCTGATGCTTTATGGCGTTTCACCCTTGAGTGACAGCACAGGACTGCAGGAAGGTCTGCAACCGGTGATGACGCTTGAATCAAAACTCATTGCCGTGAAACGATTAAAAGCCAACGAACCGGTCGGTTATGGCGCCACCTGGCGCTGTCCCGAAGATATGCCGGTGGGTGTGGTCGCAGCCGGTTATGGCGATGGTTATCCACGTCATGCACCATCCGGTACGCCGGTACTGGTGAATAATGAACGTGTAACCCTGATTGGACGCGCGTCCATGGACATGCTGATTGTCGATCTGCGCAAGCAACCCAAAGCAAAAGTCGGCGATTCAGTTGTGTTATGGGGCGAAGGACTGCCGGTGGAAGAAATCGCCGCCCATGCCGGCACGATTCCTTATGAATTACTTTGTGGTGTGCATAAACGTCTGAAGTTTATTGAACAAGGAGAGTGAAATTTATGGCCAAGGCAAAAGTCCAGTTCCAGTGCAGTGAGTGTGGCGGCACAGCACCGAAGTGGACAGGGCAATGCCCCGATTGCCTCGCGTGGAACACCTTGAGTGAAATCATCGTTGCCGGCACAACGTCCAAATCATCGCGTTTCCAGGAACATCAGTCCGCCCCGGCCGAAGTGCATTTTCTGAATGCCATCAGCAGTGAAGATGCCGATCGCGTGACTACCGGCATGGCGGAACTGGATCGCGCCATCGGCGGCGGTCTCGTGACCGGTTCGGTGTTGCTGCTCGGTGGTGATCCTGGCATCGGCAAATCCACCTTGCTGATTCAGGTCATCGAAGCCATCCAGAAGTCCACCGACATCAATTCGTTGTATGTTTCTGGTGAAGAATCTGCACAACAGATCAGCCTGCGCGGCAAACGCCTCGGCCTGTCACTGAACAAAATCCGGTTGCTCACGGAAAATAATCTGGAACGGGTGTTGTCCGTCGCCGCACAGGAAAAACCCGGCTTGCTGGTGATTGATTCCATCCAGACGATATATACCGAACTGCTGCAATCTGCGCCGGGTGCTGTTGCACAGGTGCGTGAATGTGCGGCACAACTGGTACGTTATGCCAAGCAGACCAACACTACGGTTGTCCTGATTGGTCATGTAACCAAGGAAGGCACGCTCGCCGGGCCGCGCGTGCTCGAACACATGGTCGATACCGTGTTGTATTTTGAAGGCGACGCCGGCAGCCGTTATCGTGTGATTCGCGCGGTGAAGAACCGTTACGGTGCCGTAAACGAACTGGGCGTATTTGCCATGACGGACAAAGGTCTACGTGAAGTCAGCAATCCTTCCGCCATCTTTATTTCCAGACATGAACAGCGCGTAGCGGGCAGTGTGGTCATGGTCACGCGTGAAGGTACGCGGCCGTTACTCGTGGAAGTGCAGGCTTTGGTGGATGAATCTCACCTCAGTAATCCGCGCCGTGTTTCGGTCGGGCTTGAGCAAAACCGCCTCGCGATGTTGCTAGCGGTATTGCACCGGCATGGTGGCATTGCGACCTACAATCAGGATGTGTTTATTAATATTGTCGGTGGTGTCCGCATTACGGAAACGGCGGCTGATCTTGCTGTGGTTCTCGCTGTGGTTTCCAGTCTCAACAACAAACCCTTGCCGGAAGATCTGGTAGTGTTTGGAGAAGTCGGCCTCGCCGGCGAAATCCGACCCATCCAGAATGGCCCGGAACGCTTGCAGGAAGCCGTCAAACACGGATTCAAACAAGCTCTCGTGCCACCGGGCAATGCTCCCAAGCAGGGAATTAAAGGACTAAAGATTACGGTAGTAAAACGACTGCAGGATGCGTTGGATCGAGTATAGATAACGCTGGCGCTCACCCGCGACGAACCGCTAGCCTCGCGAGCGGTTTGGCGTCGGATGGAGCGGCTGGGTAGACGTCGTCATTGCTTCTGCACCGACTTCAGACGAGCGCCATGGAAGTGCACTTCTTCGCCACGAAGAATTGCGCTCCCGTAAATGAGCTTTGTCTTGAAGTTGACCAATAGGGTCACGTAGTCGCCATAGCCTTCTTCGAACCATGACAACATGAACTCATCTTTCTCAACTTCAAATGCTGTATACGGAAACGGTCCCCACCAAGCATCTGGTTTCGAGCCTGAGAGGTAGCGGTAGCTGACCCCTTTCTCTTCGATCTTGACCTGATAGGAACGACCGGTCGTGTAATCGTAAGTAAGCACGGTGCCGTTCAGAACGCGGGTTGGTTCAGTTAGATCGGCTGCCGAAGCCTTTCCAAAAGCAAGAACGATGAGTGCAAGAAGTGCGGCTTTCAGAGGCATCGCTATAACTCCTGAAGACGTCTAACTTGTGATTAACGAGCCATAGTCTGGACTCGTTATTATTCTTATGTAAACAGACCTTACGGGCTCGGTTATTTCAAAAATAAAGGGTAAACCGAGTCATTTCAGTTGCCTGTCCATGGATCAATCTTAGCGCAATTCCAATTCCAGATTCTTCGCTTCCAGCACGCTGATGCGAGCAGTTTTGACGGCGTTATCGCCGGTCTGGGTGATTTCAATTGCGTACTGGCCGATGCGCAGGCTGGTACCGGCTTCGGGAATGTCCTGCAGATGTTCAAGGATTAAACCATTGAGGGTCTTGGCGCTGTCGGAGGGAAGTTGCCAGTGCAGTTGGCGGTTAATGTCGCGGATGTTGGCCGTGCCATCAATAATATAGGTGCCATCATCCTGTGCATGAATTTCGAGATTGAAGGTTTGTATGTCAGTCGTGAATTCCCCCACGATTTCTTCGAGGATGTCTTCCAGCGTGACCATGCCCTGTATCACACCATATTCATCCACCACCAGGCCGTTGCGTCTCTTGCTGCGCTGGAAATTCAGAAGTTGACTGTGTAGCGGCGTACTTTCCGGCACGTAATAAGGTTCAGTCGCGACCTTTTCCAGATCGGCCGGATCGAAATCGCCTGTGTCTGACATTACGCGCAGGGCGTGGCGTACATGCAGCATGCCAATGATATTATCGATATTTTCACGATACAGAATCAGGCGGGTATGCTGACAGCGGGAGAGCTGTTCGATAATCTCGCTGGGTGCATCATCCAGATCAATCCCGACCAGATCATTCCGCGGCACCATGATGTCCGCCACAGTTTCGTTTTCGAGGTCAAGAATGCTCAGCAACATGCGTTGATGGCGGCGCGGAATCATGGAACCCGCTTCATGCACGACCGTACGCAGCTCCTCACGGGTGAGTGCAGAGTCGCCCTTGTCATTCACATCAATCCCAAACAGGGAAATGATGCCATTGCTGATTTTGTTGAACAGCCAGACGAAGGGATAACCGATTTTTAATAACGGCATCAAAATATAGGCCGTCGGAAACGCCACCCGTTCCGGTTTCACTGCAGCGAAGGTCTTGGGTGCAATTTCTGCAAAAATCAGAATGATGGGAGTCAGGACAAACGGCACGATGGCAATGCCGATCTCGCCATACAGGCGCACGGCAATCACTGTGGCGACGGACACTGCCAGAAAGTTAACGAGGTTATTGCCGATCAGGATGAGGCCAATCAGGCGGTCCGGTTTTTCCAGCAGGGCATTGGCCAGCATGGCGCCCCGGTGTTTGGCTTTGACCATATGTTTCAGGCGGTAGCGGTTCAGGGCCATCATCCCGGTTTCCGAGCCTGAGAAGAAGGCTGACATCAAAATGAGCACCGCCAGTACACCGAAGAGTACCGATAACGGAATATCGTCCAAGAAAGGCTACCTTAGTCTGTATGAGGCGTTATTGTCCGTGAGAGGTACGGGGGGGTGTCAAGCCGGAATCGGCCGGCCGGCGCGGCCAGCCTTGTTTAAATGGCTGATTTTTAAACTCTTTTCAGGATTAGTTCCAATACAATTTTAGTGCCGAAGTAAGCCAGAAGCAGCGCCGCAAAACCGCCCAGCGTCCAGCGGATGGCGGTCTTCCCGCGCCAGCCCCGGGCCCAGCGTCCCCAGAGCAATATGCCGAAGATAATCCAGGCCAGTATGGAAAGGATGGTTTTATGGGCCAGATGCTGGCCAAAGATGTCATTCAGGAACATAAAACCTGTGGCGAGGCTCAGGCTCAGCATGAAGAAACCGATGGCGATGATCTGGATCAGCAGGTCATCCATGATTTGCATGGGTGGCAGGCGCATGATGCTGGCCGGATGTTTGTTCGCAATCTGCCGGTGTTGTAACGCCAGCAGCAGGGCCTGTAATGCGGCGATGGTGAGCAGGCTGTAGGCACAGATGGAGAGAATCACATGTACCACCAGCCCCGCCGGTGCCTCATCCGGCAAAATGCGGCTGCTGGTGAGGAAAAGGTCGAGCAGCAGCGCCAGTATGGTCATGGGAAAAATGATAACAGCGAGATTTTCCAGCGGCCGGAATAACGCGGTAAACAGAACAAACAAGGCCACACACCAGCTCGTCAGCGAAAGGGCGTTATAAAAGCCGAGGTTCAGTCCCGATGCGGTACTGATGTTTTGATATACTACCAGCGCGTGGAGCATGAGCGCGGCGTAACCCAGGCCAAAAAAGACCGGACGGAACGGCATCTGTCCCTCCCGATCAGGATGCATGAGTCTGGAAACCAGTTTATATGTCGCCAGCGCGTACAGAATAACCGCGCCTATACCCAGAATATTACCCATGCTGTTTATTATTCCCGGAACTAAAAATAGTTATGTTTGAAACCATATCAGAACGGTTTGAACGCGTCATCAAAGACCTGCGCGGTCAGGGGCGTTTGAGTGAAGAAAATATTGCGGCCACATTGCGCGATGTGCGCATGGCCCTGCTGGAAGCCGATGTGGCCCTGCCGGTGGTGAAGGAGTTTATTGAACATGTACGTACACGGGCATTGGGACAGGAAGTAGCCACAAGTCTTACACCGGGGCAGGCGTTAATCCGCATCGTGCAGCAGGAGTTGATCCGGCTCATGGGGGAACAAAATGCCGGTTTGAATCTCAGCACCCAACCACCAGCGATTATTCTGGTGGCGGGTTTGCAGGGTGCGGGTAAAACTACCACGGTAGCCAAGCTCGCGCGTTATCTGAAAGAAACCCTGAACAAGAAAGTCGCAGTGGTGAGTTGTGATATTTACCGGCCTGCGGCCATTGATCAATTAAACACACTGTCCAGTCAGGTGGGTGCGGAATTCATTCCGAGTGCAATCGATCAGGATCCGGTAAAAATTGCCACACAAGCGATAGAAACAGCACGCAAACATTTTGCCGATGTGTTGATCGTGGACAGCGCCGGCCGTCTGCATGTGGATGCGGAGATGATGCAGGAAATCCAGCGCGTGCATGCAGCACTGAAACCGGTAGAAACATTGTTCGTCATCGACAGCATGATGGGTCAGGATGCGGTCAATGCTGCAAAAGCATTCAATGATGCTTTGCCATTAACGGGTGTGGTGCTCACCAAAACCGATGGTGATGCGCGCGGCGGTGCAGCGCTGTCCGTGCGGCAGGTCACCGGCAAGCCGATCAAATTCATGGGTACCGGTGAGAAGACCACGGCACTGACACCGTTCCATCCGGATCGGGTGGCTTCGCGTATCCTCGGCATGGGCGATGTGTTGAGTCTCATCGAAGAAGTGGAACGCAAGGCCGACAAGGGCAAGGCCCAGGAGATCGCCAAAAAGATTCAACAGGGCAAGCGTTTCACACTGGATGATTTCAAGGACCAGTTACAGCAGATGCGCAGCATGGGCGGGCTGGGTAATTTGATCGACAAGTTGCCGGGCATTTCCGGTTTGCAGCAGAAGATCGACATGGAAAAAGGCAACAAGGAATTCATCAAGCTTGAAGCAATCATCAATTCCATGACCCTGCAGGAACGGCGCAAACCGGATGTCATCAACGGCTCGCGCAAGAAACGTATCGCCACTGGCTCCGGCACACAGATCCAGGATGTAAATCGTCTGCTGAAACAGTTCGATCAGATGCAGAAGATGATGAAGCGCATGTCCGGCAAAGGCGGTATGAAGAAATTCTTGCGCGGCATGGGTGGCAAACTGCCACCGGGTGGAATGCCTTTTTAAGATAGTGAAGCGTTGTTCGTGAAGCGTATCTCGAACGTCGTTTCACGCTTCACGAGATACGTATAAAATCCTTTCTACTTAAGAATTTACATGAATTTTCACCTGATCTGTATTAGCATTGTTCATAACCCTGAACGATGTTTTTTAATGTATGGCTGAAGATTCTGAAAAAAACGCACTTGATTATCACCGTTATCCCAAACCCGGCAAGATAGAAATCGCTGTTACCAAACCTCTCGCCAACCAGCGTGATCTGGCGCTGGCCTACAGTCCCGGTGTGGCGGAACCCTGCAAGATTATTGCGACTGATCCCTCGAAGGTCACAGAGTTTACCTCGCGCTCCAATCTGGTGGCGGTGATTACCAACGGTACGGCAGTACTGGGGCTCGGTGATATCGGGCCGCTCGCGGCCAAACCGGTGATGGAAGGCAAAGCAGTGTTGTTCAAGAAATTTGCCGGCATTGATGTGTTTGATATCGAGATCAATGAAAACGATCCGGACAAACTCGTTGAGATCATTGCCAGCCTCGAACCGACCTTCGGTGGCATTAATCTGGAAGATATCAAATCACCGGAATGTTTCATGGTGGAAGGCAAACTGCGCCAGCGCATGAACATTCCCATCTTTCATGATGATCAGCATGGTACTGCGATCATAGTCGGTGCGGCGATCACCAATGCGTTACGCATCGTCAATAAAAAAATCGAAGAGGTCAAACTGGTCACCACCGGCGTGGGTGCTTCCGGCATCGCTTGCCTGAAGTTGTTATTGAAGCTGGGTCTCAAAAAAGAAAATATTATCGGGTTTGATCGCGATGGCCTGATTCATCTCAAACGGCCGGGCGGTCTTAACCCGCACAAGAAAATGTTTGCGAGTGATACCAAGGCCAGAACGTTGAATGAAGCGCTGGAGGGTGCGGACATTTTTCTCGGTCTGTCGGGTCCGGGTGTACTCAAGCAGGACATGATCAGAAACATGGCCGAGCGGCCGATCATCATGGCACTGGCCAATCCGGTTCCTGAAATTTTGCCGGAGGAAGTCAAGGCGGTGCGCCCGGATGCGATCATTGCCACCGGTCGATCGGATTATCCCAATCAGGTCAACAATGTATTGTGTTTTCCGTTTATCTTCCGCGGCGCGCTGGATGCCGGCGCTACCAAGATCACCAATGAAATGGAAATTGCCTGTGTGCGTGCATTGGCGGAACTGGCCATGGAAGAAGCACCGGATACAGTGGTGACGGCTTATGGCGGTGTAGAGTTGAAATTTGGGCCGGAATACCTGATCCCCAAACCGTTTGATCCGCGTTTGATGATGAAACTCGCACCGGCCGCAGCCCAGGCTGCGATGGATAGTGGTGTGGCATCACGCCCGATCGCTGACATGGAAGCCTATCGTGATGAATTACAGCGCTATGTCTATGAATCCGTAATGCTGATGAAGCCGGTGTTTGAACGGGCCCAGCAGCATCCGATGCGGCTCGTGTATGCGGAAGGCGAAGAACCCAAAATCCTGCGTACGGTACAGGCGTTGCTGGATGAAGAAATTGCCAAACCGATCATCATCGGCCGGTCTGCTGTGATAGAGGAGAAAATCAAACAGCTGGGATTGAGATTAAGGATGGGTGTGGATGTTGAGATAGTGGAACCGGATGCTGCTCAATTATCAACCACCCGGATTGGTGCCCGGATGATTACGCATAAACAGGCGGACGGGCTCATCTGCGGCACCGTCGGGCAGTATCATGAACATCTGCAGGATGTGATTAATGAGCTGGGAGTATTGCCTGAGGCCGGGCAGGCAGCGGCCATGAACATCGTGATGTTGAAAAAAGGCGTGTTTTTTATCGCGGACACCGCCGTGACGCCCAATCCGGATGCTGAGCAGATTGCCAATATCACCTTGCTGGCAGCGGAAGGTGTGCGGCGTTTTGGCATTACACCGAAAGTGGCGTTATTGTCGGCTTCAAATCATGTCAGCAGCCATTCAAATGCCGGTAATAAAATGGCAGAAGCATTCGCGCTCATTAAAAAGCGTGCACCTGAACTGGACATCCATGGGCAAATGCGGGCCGATGCGGCGTTGATGGAAAGTATTCGCAACGTGGTGTTGCCGGACAGCAAATTGCGCGGGAGTGCCAATTTATTGATTATGCCCAATCTTGATGCCGCCAAGATTGCCTATGATTTGATCAAGGTACTGGGTGATGCGACCAGCATCGGGCCGGTCCTGCTCGGACTCAAACAACCGGTGCATATCCTTACACCTTCATCGACGGTACGCCGTATTCTTAATGTGAGTGCGCTGGCGGTCGTGGATGCACAAATCCGGCAGCAAGCTGCAAAAGCAGGTATTGCGCCGGTACGTAAGGCGGGTTAAACAGAACCGTTCAGGCGGTCTGCAATTTTCTTGAGGCCAGGATCGAAATAATTCCTGCCACGATAAACAGTACGAACCACAACAGACTCCACTCGGCAATGCTGAAGCTGAGGAATGTCCAGTCCACTTCCGCACATTCACCCGAACCGCTCAGGATCATTTTAAGCGCCTGACCCAGCGGAAAGGATTCCAGCATGTAATCCAGCCCAGGGCCACAGGCCGGTACTTTTTCCGGCGGCAGATGTTGTAACCACACCTGACGTCCTGCAATCGCCCCACCTGTCAATGCGGCAACGGCAATCAATCCACTATAAAGCCGATGGCCTGTACGTTTCGGTGCATGGATGGCCGCTACCAGCGCAATCAGCATAATGCTGATAAACGCAATGCGTTGAAATACGCACAAGGGACAGGGCTCCAGTCCCTGACCGTGTTCGAGATAAAGACCAAAACCGAGCAGTCCAAGACAAGCCAGAAAAATGGCAAGAAAAATAAGCCGTGAGGTGAAGATTCTGTTCATGAGAATGTTTTTATTTATAATGAATTCGATAGCTTAGACATAAATTCAAAGAAGCGTTCCTGAAGACGTCTTCAGGAATTATTCAATGACGCGTTTGGTAATGTCTGCGTAGGCATCAATCCGGCGATCACGGAAATACGGCCAGATGCGGCGCACGATATCAGTACGGGCTGTATCGATCTCCGCCACAATCACATCCGGTTTATCAATGACGGCTTTGGCCAGTGTTTCACCCTGTTGTCCGCAGATGAAACTCGAGCCCCAGAATTCTGTGCCGCGCCTGGAATCTTCAGGATCCGTTTCCAGTCCAACGCGGTTGCTGGAAATTACCGGCAGATTATTGGCGACGGCATGGGCTTTTTGTATTGTCTGCCAGGCATTACGCTGACGAATTTTCTCTTCCTGATCATCACGCGGGTCCCAGCCGATGGCACTGGGATAGAACAACATTTCGGCGCCGGCCAGTGCCATCAGGCGTGCGGCTTCCGGGAACCACTGGTCCCAGCATACCAGCACACCGATTTTACCTACGGATGTTTCGATGGGAACAAATCCCTGATCGCCGGGCGTGAAATAAAATTTTTCATAAAAGCCCGGATCATCCGGGATGTGCATTTTGCGATAGGTGCCGGCGAGGCTGCCGTCCTTGTCCATGACCACAGCAGTGTTGTGATATAGCCCTTTGGCACGCTTCTCGAAAATTGAAGTGATGATAATAATTTTATTCGCTTTGGCAATTTTACCCAGCGCATCAGTGGCTGGACCGGGGATGGTTTCAGCCAGATCAAAATAGCGCACTTCCTCACGCACACAGAAATAGGGCAGGCAGTTCAGTTCCGGCAGCAGCACAATTTCAGCGCCCTGTTTGCAGGCATCCTGAATACCCTCTATGGATTTGGCCAGATTGTCCTGATAATCCTGAGAGCAGGCATGCTGTACGACGGCCACCTTGATCTTCATGAAATAACTCCTCGCAGGAAATGCATGGTAATGCAGTGCAGACTGCCGAATTGTTGAACCAGTGGGCGGCAGTTTATACTGATCACCTGCCGATCCGCAAAACATTCACCGATAATTTTCAGCGCGGTTTTGTCCGTATTCACACCATAGACCGGCACCAGCACGGCATCATTAATGATCAAAAAATTGACATAACTTGCAGGCAGAGTGTCGCCTTCGTCATTGGTGATCACCGGTGAAGGCACACTGATCAGATTGTAGGGCTGACCATTGCGTTGTTTCAGTCGCAGGAGTTCCGCATGCATGGCGGATAATTCTGCATGATTTGGATCGTTGGTATTGTCTGAAGCGACGTAAATCAGGGTGTCCGGATTTGCAAACCGGACAATGGTGTCAATATGACCATCAGTGTCATCACCTTGTAACTGGCCATGCTCCAGCCAGAGGACGCGATCAACCTGTAGATATTCACGCAGTTTCTGTTCTATCTGAATTTGTGTGAGTCCGGAATTACGCTGTGACGACAACAGACAGGACGTGGTGGTTAACAATGTACCCGTGCCATCGGTCTCAATACTGCCGCCTTCCAACACGAAATCGATACTCTTAAGCGGATTATGGCCAAACGCACCTGCCTCATGCAGGCGTTTGCTGATCTGATTATCCAGTTCAGCTTTGTATTTATTGCCCCAGCCGTTAAAAACAAAATCCAGCAGATGCGGTTGCTGGTTGTCCAGCAAGGTGATCGGGCCATGATCGCGCGCCCAGCTGTCATTGGAAGGTGCAATATATAAATGACACCTCCCGGTATCGACATGATTTTTTTTCAACACGTTTTCAACATGCGATTTCAACGCCGTATCATGACAAACAACGATCACTTTTTCATATTGTGTAATTGTGCGCGTAATCTCAATATAGACCGGCTCAACCTCATTCAGATATGGCAGCCAGTCTGTGGCAGCATGCGGCCATGTCAACATGACCCCTGACTGCGGTTCCCACTCAGCCGGCAAGCGTAAAGTCATGATGAATAATGGATAGGTTGAAAAGTCACGGGGGCATTCTGCAAACCCGGTATGCACAATGCCGGATTGCCGGCATGACTGATATCGAGTACCGCGAGCAGGCGGATTTGGCCGTTGCTGTCATGTTCGGCATCAATCACATCGCCCACATGTTCACCCGTATTCTGATCTTCAATGCGATCACCAGCACCCGGCAAAACATTGCCGGCGGCACTGCCCAGGTATAATTTTTTCTTGAGTTGTCCACGGTAATGCAAACGCGCGATGACTTCCTGTCCGGGATAGCAGCCCTTCTGGTAACTCAGGCCGTGCATTTCATCGAGGTTCAGCATCTGTGGTAAACAGGTTTCCGTTGTGGCATTCAGTATCCACGGCAGACCGGACTGGATATCCAGCAGGCTCCAGCCGGCCCGTTCGCCCACTTTACATTTTTCAGTAACGGCACCCAGCATATCAGACACCTGATCCATATGACTGACCAGTATGCAGCGTGGATGTTGACCGGAAAATTTCAGAACCGTGATATTTTCGAGTACAGCCGCAGGGAGGGTTTTGTTTACGTCCAATCCGGAAATACCGTTCAGGGCATAATCATCACTCACATCTTTAATGCTCACTCTGGACCTCAAGACAAACATCGAAAGGCGTTTCATGATCTTGTCTTTGAGCATGGAAGGCAGGATCAACATGAATGACTGTTTATGACGAAACACGATAAAAGTACAGATGACGCGACCATTTGGCAGGCACCAGCAGCTGAATAACCAGGGACGTGTTTCCAGCAGGGCCAGATCGCCTGCAATCTGGCCCTGCAAAAACGTAAACGCATCATCACCTGAAATTTCCAGCAGGGCGAAATGGGACAAATCAAAATATTGCGGGTCAGGGTGTGCCATGATCAGCTGTGCCGGAAGCACGTATCCTGTTAATCAATGACGTGAACATGGGCGGAGGATCAGTACGCCCCATGATCCAGTCCATGATGTCGAGATCAGCCTGATCCAGCAATTGCGCGAAGGCAGTTTGCTCCTGCGCCGGGAGTGTATCGTAATATTTTTCGACAAACCCCTGCAGCAACAGATCCATTTCCCGGATACCACGCCGGCAACGCCAGAGCAGGTTGGATTGAATAATCAAATTATCATCCTTAAAACGGTAAAATTTGATTATAAGCGATTAGTGATGACTAGCGAGTTGCAAGTAATGAGTAACGAGTAAACGGTCAGTCAGGGGTTGTTGCTCGTCACTCATTACTCGTTACATAGTACGGGTGACCATAAGTTTCTTGATTTCCGCAATCGCCTTCGCCGGATTCAAACCTTTCGGACAGGTGTTGGTGCAATTCATGATGGTATGGCAGCGATACAGGCGGAAGGGATCTTCCAGATTATCCAGACGTTCACCGGTATTTTCATCACGGCTGTCTGCAATCCAGCGATAGGCCTGCAACAGGATGGCCGGGCCCAGATAACGATCGCCATTCCACCAGTAACTCGGGCAACTCGTGGAGCAGCAGGCACACAGGATACATTCATATAACCCGTCCAGTTTGGCGCGATCTTCCTTGGATTGCAGGCGTTCCCGATCTGGCGGTGGCGGGCTTTGGGTCTGCATCCAGGGTTTGATGGAAGCGTACTGTGCATAGAAATGAGTGAGATCCGGCACCAGGTCTTTAATCACCGGCATATGCGGCAACGGATAGATGCTGATGTCGCCCTTGATATCTTCAATGGCTTTGGTGCAGGCAAGGGTATTGGTGCCACCAATATTCATTGCACAGGAGCCACAGATGCCTTCACGGCAGGAACGGCGGAAAGTCAGAGTAGAGTCGAGTTCATTCTTGATATAGATGATCGCGTCCAGCACCATCGGCCCACATTTATCCAGATCGATTTCATAGGTATCGAGATTCGGGTTTTCGCCAGTATCCGGATCCCAGCGATAGACCTTGAAAACTTTTTTCCGGGCAGCGCCATTGGCAGCAGTAACGGTTTTGCCTTTCTTGACCCTGGAGTTTTTCGGTAAGGTAAATTCAGCCATTTTTTACACCTGTGATTAGTGATTGGTGATTAGTGATTGGTGGAACATTGGCACAGGATTATTTGTTTACTAATCACCATTCGCCAGTCACTATTCGCCGCTGTTAATAAACTCGTTTCTTCGGTGGAAACACCTGCACTTCGTTCGTAAGGGTGTACATGTGTACCGGCCGGTAATCAAATTTCACATTGCCCTTTGCATCGACCCATGACAGGGTGTGTTTCATCCAGTTCACATCATCGCGTTCCGGATAATCTTCGCGGGCATGCGCACCACGGCTTTCCTTGCGGTTGTAGGCGGAATGGATACTGACCACAGCGTTGCCGAGCAGGTTTTCCAGTTCCAGTGTTTCTGCGAGATCCGTATTCCACACCAGACTCTTGTCCGCGACTTTTACGTCCGCAAACGAATCCCAGATGACGGCCATCTTGTCCATGCCTTCTTTCATGACATCACCGGTACGGAACACGGCAGCATTGTTCTGCATGGTACGCTGCATGTTCATGCGGATTTTGGCCGTGGGTGTTGAACCCTTGTTGTGGCGGATTTTATCGAGACGCGCCAGACATTCGTCACCAGCCCTGGGCAGGGATTTGTGGGTCTGGCCGGACTTGATATGTTCCGCGGCATAATTGGCAGCCGCACGGCCAAATACAATCAGATCCAATAATGAATTGGAACCCAGACGGTTCGCGCCGTGCACGGACACGCAGGCCGCTTCACCAATCGCCATCAATCCCGGCACAACGGTATCCGGATTGCCATCTTTCAGCGTAACCACCTGACCATGATAATTGGTCGGGATACCGCCCATGTTGTAATGCACGGTCGGGATCACCGGGATGGGTTCCTTGCTCACGTCCACACCTGCAAAAATCCTGGCGGATTCCGCAATGCCCGGCAGACGTTCATGGATGACTTCAGGGCCGAGATGTTCGAGGTGCAGATGAATGTGGTCAGCTTCTTTGCCGATACCACGACCTTCACGGATCTCAATAGTCATGGAGCGGCTGACTACATCACGCGAGGCGAGATCTTTCGCAGACGGTGCGTAGCGTTCCATGAAACGCTCGCCTTTGGAGTTGGTGAGATAACCGCCTTCACCGCGCACACCTTCGGTAATCAGGCAGCCCGAACCATAAATGCCGGTCGGATGAAACTGGATAAATTCCATGTCCTGTAACGGCAGGCCGGCACGCAGCACCATAGCATTGCCATCACCGGTGCAGGTATGGGCGGAGGTACAGGAGAAATAAGCACGGCCATAACCACCGGTGGCCAGTACCACGGCATGCGCACGGAAACGATGAATAGTGCCATCTTCCAGGTTCCATGCCATGACACCACGGCAGATGCCTTCGTCCATGATCAGGTCGAGGGCGAAATATTCAATATAGAATTCGGCTTCATGTTTCAGCGATTGCTGATACAGCGTATGCAGGATCGCATGACCGGTGCGATCCGCGGCAGCACAGGTGCGTTGCGCTGTACCTTCACCATAATTGGTTGTCATGCCGCCAAACGGGCGCTGGTAAATCTTGCCTTCCTCGGTGCGTGAAAACGGTACACCCTGATGTTCCAGCTCAATGACAGCGGGCACAGCCTCACGACACATGTATTCAATCGCATCCTGATCGCCCAGCCAGTCCGAACCTTTCACAGTGTCGTACATGTGCCAGCGCCAGTCGTCGGGGCCCATGTTGCCAAGTGAGGCGCTCATGCCACCCTGTGCAGCTACTGTATGGCTGCGGGTGGGAAATACCTTGGTGATGCAGGCAGTTTTCAGTCCTTTCGCGGCCATGCCGAAGGTAGCGCGCAGACCGGCACCCCCGGCGCCGACCACAACGACGTCATATTGATGATCAATAATTTTGTAGGCGTCAGACATTTGTTTTTACAATCCCGGAAAATTTATAGGCCCAGAAAAACTTTCAACACGGCCATCACACTGGCAAGCCCCGCAAACCAGAGGACGAGTTTAAGAATAATGAGGCTGGTTATCTTGAGTGCTTCAGACTCAATGTAATCTTCGATCACCACCTGCATGCCGAGCTGGGCATGGTAGAACATTGCAATGACAAACAGAATTAACAGTGAACTGGAAATCGGTGACTGTAACCATCCTATAACCGCAAGGTAATCCCGTGTGGTCATGCAAACCAGTGAGTAAATGAACCAGAGTGACAAGGGCACCAGTGCTATGGCTGTGAGGCGCTGTGCCCACCAGTGATGCGTACCTTCTTTCGCAGAACCCAGACCTCGTACTCTGGCGAGTGGAGAGCGCAGTTTCATGCAACACCTCCGGCCAGACATGCCGTGATCACAGTGAACAGTACGGAAATGATCACGACGGCATAGCCCGAGCGGTACGTCGTCTGGATATCAAGACCGCGTCCCGCATCCCAGAACAAATGCCGGATGCCGTTACATAAATGGTAATAGAGTGAAAATGCCCAGGCATAGAGCATGATTTGCCCGTACCACGCATTGATATGGGCTGCGAGGCCGGTAAAACTTTCAGGTCCATTGGCGATCGATAACAGCCAGCAACTGAGGAACAGAGCACCGACTGTCAGGAACACACCGGTACCGCGATGGGTGATCGACAACACCGAAGTCAGTTGGGGTTTGTAGATCTGTAAATGTGGCGATAAAGGACGATTGACCGCAGCCATGGTGTTCTCTCAGATTAATTTCGCTCTAGTGTCCGGCCTAAGCCGGATAATTATTATTTTTATATTTCAGAAATCGATACAGCGGCCGCGCCGTTCCCAATCACCATAACGTGTGGGTTCCGGGCCTTTGGGTCCACCGACCTCCTTAGGCTGGATACCAGTGTGCTGCGGCTTGTTGACGGCGGTTGGCGCCGCTTCAGGCGTCTGCAACGTTTCTTCCTGTTTGCCGGTACTCATTTTTCGCATGGAGTTGATGATTTCACAAGTCTTTTTTTTAATTAATGCTGCAGGGCAATAATGCATTTTAACAGCTTGCCGCCATTTCGCAGCCCTTTCTCCCTGATGGTATGATTTTATTGAGAAATCGACAGGAGGTCACCCCTTGCAGTCCAATCCGTTTGAGTTACCGCTGGAATTTCCGGTTAAACCTTCACGCCGCATGATTCTGGTTCTTTATGTCATCCATGCCGGCGCCATGATCTCGGTGCTGGTTTCAGGTCTGCCGATCGGCCTGCAACCGTTTCCGATATTACTTGTCCTGGTCAGTTTATGGCACTGCCACAGGCTATATATAGCGCAAGATAATCCTGCCAGTGTGGTAGCTGTTTTGTTAAACGTTCGGAACGAATGGTGGCTGAAAACCTGTATGGGCCGGGATATCAGAGCGGATTTGCAAGCCGGAGCATTTGTGCATCCGCTAGTGATCATCCTGTTTTTCAAAGCGGAGGGTGAAAATTTCAGGGTAGTCCTGACACCGGACAGGATTAATCCGGATGATTTCCGGCGACTACGGGTGAGATTAAGGTATATGAAACAGGGGTGAGTGGAGAGTAATCAGTCATGAGTCATGAGTAATGAGTAATGAGTAATGAGTAATGAGTAATGAGTAATGAGGATACTCATCCTTCATGACTCATTACTTGTCTTTTAGTACGCCAGGCAATCCAGAATTTGCGCAGAGGCGTCAGGCTGACCTTTTCCCGCAACAGGCGATCTTCGTCTTCCAGCATTTCATGACAGGTCGCAAGGACAATACGCGCCATAATCAGGATACACATATTGCTGCTGCTTTTATCCGGGGGCAGTTGAGGCAGGGCAGTTTCAAGCCTTGCCTGCAGCTGACGAGTGATAGCGGCGGGGTTTTCGATCATAAGCAGCGGACGTTGGTGCAACAGTTCAAATATGCCGAACAGTGCCCCGCAATTTTTCCATGTTTCAGTGTGTTGAGGCTGAACGCCGCACAATGTAGCGGTCAATTTCCAGAGTTCCCCGGGACCGGATGACATGGCGGTATGCAATTCATCAAACAACAGGGGCTGCGTACCCTGATTCAGTCGCTGTTCATAATGCCGGATGATGCCCCGAAAACTGTTTTGTTCCAGTGGAAAGGCATCAATCAATGGCTGCAGTTCATGACTGACCGGGTGCCTGGATTGGTGGTTGTAAAGACGTTGTATTTCATCCTGCCACCACGCGAGCTTGATCCGGGCTATGCCGGGATCTGCGCATTCAGCAAGCACTTCAGCTACTTCAATACCGAAACTGTGGAGCGCGTGAAATGCGCGTTTTTGTTCCGGCCGTATATAAAGAGTGCAGTAATAGAAAATCGAACCGGCGGGCGCTGCTTTAATTCTACAATAGTCTTCTGCCGCACTTGCGCCCATGATTACTGACCGTGCAGCCAGGTGATGATATCAGCAGGCGTTGCGATCATGGCATCAGCATTCCATTGTTCCGGTTTTTCATGCGTGTCGATATAACCATAGAGCGCCACCAGTGTGTGCATGCCGGCCGCGCGTCCGGCACGGATGTCACGTTCCGCATCGCCGACATATACACTGGTTGCCGGGTCACTGCCGCTGAGTTCACACGCCAGATACATCGGCGCCGGATGCGGTTTGCGCTCTATGGTGCTGTCACCACTGACAACACAGGCAGCCCGATGCATCAAATCCAGTTTTTCCATAAGAGGGCTGGTCAACCAGCCCGGTTTGTTGGTGATCACCCCCCAGGTAATGGACTGTTGTTCAAGGGTATCCAGAACGTCTTCCATGCCCGGAAACAAATGTGTGCCATTGTGCAGGCGTGTCTGATATATCTGTAAAAAGCGCTCGCGCAATTCACTGAAGCCCGGCTCATTTTCATTCAGACCAAAGCCGAGTTTGATCATGGCATTGCCGCCATGAGAAACCACCGGCCGTATGATGGCAAACGGCAGCGCTGGTTTGTGATTTTCAACCAGCAATTCGTTCAGCGCCCAGGCGAGGTCCGGTGCAGTATCAGCGAGGGTTCCGTCCAGATCAAAAAAAACCGCGTTGATCATCACGGATTAATCCCGTGTGGCATACAGCAGATAATTCACAGACGGATTTTTATGCAGCCAGGCTTTGTTTGTCAGTGGCGAATAACCCATCCCGCAGATATCACGTACTTGCAGTCCGGATTCCCGGCACCATTTCGATAGTTCAGATGGCCTTATAAAACGTGCATAGTCGTGTGTTCCGGCCGGTAATAATTTGAGCAGATATTCGGCACCCAGTACCGCAGTGAGATAGGCGCCGGGTGTGCGATTAATGGTGGAAAAAAAAGCGTGACCACCGGGCTTGAGCAGCGTGCTGCAGGCCTGCACGATGGTTGCAGGGTCCGGCACATGTTCCAGCATTTCCATACAGGTTAAGGCGTCAAATTCATGCACATGCTGTGCCGCAAATACCTCTGGCATGAGAGTATAGTACTGAATGCGCAAATGATTATTTTGTGCATGCAGGCAGGCAGCGGCAATCGCTTTTTCGCTGATATCAATTCCGGTGACTTCGGCGCCTTCCAGCGCCAGACCTTCAGTTAAAACACCACCACCACAGCCAATATCAGCAACCTGCAAACCTTTCAGTGAAGTTTTGTCGCGGATGTAATTTAACCTGACCGGATTGATGTGATGCAGGGTTCGCAGCGGTCCGTGCGCGTTCCACCACTGTGCAGCATGAGCATTGAATTTGTTTTGCTCAGCCGGATCGAAATTTTCATAGGAGGTGGGCATGGTGACAGGAAATTATATTGCTAATCCAGATGTTTAACTTTAATGCCTATTATCATGATCTTAATATGATTTAGTCCTAAGATGCATATTGTTTGATAATCGCCTTTAATTGTTTGTTTTACAAGCTTCTTTTCTATATGAATAATATCAACTTGGGAGATGAGTAATACAGATTTCTCAGCCTTCCTTGATAAAAATAATCATAAATTCTATTCAGGGTGTTGTACTGAATACCGTAACAGGAGCTGGCAGATGAAGGGTGGCAGAACAGCAGCACTCAGGAGTTTTCTTGGGGCAACGTTGGTTTTATCAGTAACAGGATGTGCAACGACCGGTACCGCTGATCCGGCTGATCCATGGGAAGGATTCAACCGGGGCGTGTATTCCTTCAACCAGACCATGGACAAGATGCTATTTGATCCGTTGGGCAAGGGATATCAGGCTATCACGCCCGATATCGTGGATCGCGGTATCAGCAACATGTTCAGCAACCTCAATGATATTTCCGTTATTGCGAATGATATTCTGCAGTTCAAGTTCAATCAGGCGCTCACGGATGCCTTGCGTTTTGTCTACAATTCAACTGCAGGACTGCTGGGATTTTTTGATGTGTCTACGCCGATTGGCATGCCCAAGAACGATGAAGACTTCGGCCAGACCCTGGCGGTCTGGGGTGTAGGTTCCGGACCCTATCTGGTCGTGCCGTTTTTTGGTCCCAGTACTGTCAGGGATGCTGTCGGTTTTGGTGCAGACTCCCTGCTCAACCCGGTCATGTATCTCGATAATGATGCCGTACGTGCCGGCCTGCTCAGTCTGAATTATGTCGATTTCAAGGCGGATTTGTTGAGCGCCAAAACTCTGCTCGGAGAAGCGGCACTGGATGAATATGATTTTGTGAAGAGTGCCTATCTGGAAAAGCGTGATGCCCAGATCAATGACAGGACAGTAACGGAATACTCTGAAGAATAAGAAATTCCGCGGAGCGGAATACCAGACTGATAAGGTTTATTCGGCGGTCTCGACCGGAGTTACCGGTATAACCGGAGCAGTTTCCCTGACGACCAGACGCGGGTCGGAAATTCCAAGCAAAGCAGCGAAGTCTACAAGACGACGCTGTTTTACGACGGCCTGTTCAGGGTCACCGCCCTGGCTCGAAACTGAACGTACTTCCACCAGTTGCTGGTATATGGCATTACTCAGGCGGGTCATTTGTGGTGTCGCCAAGGCCTGATTTTGTACAGATGGATCGAGCGCAGTCCATTTTTCCGAGAATTGCTGCAGACTGAAATCGCTCCAGTCATTAAGTTTGAGAAATTCAGCTATCAGTTCATCCGTGTTGGCGGCTGCAGTACCGGCGTCATCTGTAGTTACATCTGCAACTTCGCCTGACCCCTCCGCGACCCCTGTGTCCGGCCTGAGTATCATCAGACCAGCCAGTATTGCCAGAAGAATCAACGAAAACGCAATCGCGCCAATCAGCAGACCAGTCGGCAACCGTGATGGTTTATCCTCTGTTACAGGTTCAAAAGGAAGATCTCCAGGTGGTACAAATTCCTTGGTGGGACGCGGTGGTGATGCAGGTATGGGCGATGATGGAGGAGGAGAGGTTTCCTTCTTTGGTGGCACTGCGTTGACAGCTGTTTTTTCGAAAGTGGTATCCAGATCCTGGATCTGAACCAGAGGCCGGTATTCATTGACAGCAATTGGAATCTCGCCGGATATTACCGAATTGAGATAGGCATCACGTGCCTTGCGATAGGATTCTTTATCCAGCACCCCGTTGGCATGATCCTTCGCCAGTGCACGCAGGCTTTTTGCTGTCATAAGTAGTACCTGTTCTGTCCGTAATTATATTATTGGTCTTGCAGAACCTGTTATCCTGTTTCCAGAATCAGCCGGAAACCTGTGGTGTTATCAGCGCCGCCGTTATGAGGACGTTCAAGGGAAATATCGCAGTTTGAGAATGAGTCCTCAAAGGCGCCACCTCGTGCCTTGATATTTTCACCGTCTTTGACCCATTCCTGCACGTTTCCGATGTAGTTTTTAAGCCCCCAGCCATTCTGCTGACCTGTAACGACACTGACGGTACCAGTACCCTTGATGACTTTATCACCAAGTGCGACGCGGCAATTGACGTCTTTTCTTGGCTGGTCACCATTGGCATTCGCGGCATACTGCCATTCCGTGCTGGTGGGCAGCCGATAGGTTTTGCCCGTGCGATCAGTCAACCACTGTGCATAGGCCTCTGCATCCTGAATGCTGATGCCTGTTTGCGGATCGTTAAACTTGGTCTTGTCCGTAACCGGTTTGCATTTGCCGGTCAGAGCACAGTATTTGCTGTAATCACCGACGGAGATTTCGTATTTACCAATCGCGAAATTTTGTCCCTCAGATTCTCCGGGTACGACGACCATCAGCGGACCACGCCAGCCATTGTTGACGAGGTCATAGCATATGGCTTTGGCCCGTTTTCCGTAGCCGGCCAGGTTGGCATTACACTCGCGACCGCTGGAAATGGGTTTCCACTCCGCCTGGGCAGCGGCTGAATCAGGTGCCGCGGTCAGATCAACTTCTTCACGCTGTATGACTTTGGTGGGGGCCGGGCGATTATCGACAATCAGCTTGTCGATTTCTGTTACTGCTGCCTGATAATCCGGATTATCTGCCCAGACCGCAAGAGCTCTGGAGAGCAGCCGTTTGGCGACATTCAATTTTTCAAAATCGGTGCCGGCGGCATCTTTTTCAGTCTGATAGGACTGGAATTCCTTGAGTGCTTCTTCTTTCCTCGCTGCCAGATCATCCGAGAAGGCCACGAAATCCGGATGTCCGGTAAAGTTGGCCGCGGCAGCCTGTTGTATGGTTGTTGCTTCCGTCAAGCGACCGGCACTGAGCGCGCCTCTGGCGGCTGCGACTTCCGGCCATGGCTGTGGTTTGATTTCATCACGCAGTTTTTCCAGAACTGTGCCGCGGAATATCGTGGCAGAATTCTGCGCCAAAGTGGCTGCAGAGTTCAGGTCGCCTGCAGACCGGTACTGTTCGATACGCTGTGTGAGGAGATTGATTGCATCCTGACGGAACTGGCTGTAACGCCCTGGTGCAGCGCCTTCAATCTGGCCAAACTTGGTGAGTACCGCATCAGCATTGAAACTGAGACCGGTTTTGAAGAGTTCATCCAGTTCCAGGATATTTGCTTCAACGATGTATTCGTTACGGGCCGCGCGCAAAAGACCATCGTTGGGATTGTATTTCAGACCTTCGTCTGCCTGCTGCAGGGCGGTTGCATAATCCTTGTTATCGAAACTGGCTTTGGCCATTGCCGCATAACTCTTTGCAATCATGGCCGGACCATCTGTAGTGATAAACACATCATCCGGCGGCAACTCGACTTTCAGTTGTTCAAAATATTCCAGTGCCTTGGCCACTTCATTACCCTTGATCTGGCCGTTGAAATCTTCCTTGAGTCCATCCACCTTGATGCGTTTGTCATTGGCTGCCTTGGCATCAGCAATCTGGTTGCGGGTGGAAAGAATTTCACTCAGGCCTGGCGCAAAACGTTCTGCGGTATCGATAAGAGCATTGGCCGCATCGAAACGGTTTTCCTGCAGAGTACTGGACGCTTTGGCAATATAGAGTGCCGCAACCTGTTGGCGACTGGTCGCAAGGCTGGCGGCGAGTGACGGATCCTCTGTGGTGAGGCTGTCGAGTTCGAGCAGGCTTGCCTGCATTTTCGATTTCCAGCTGTCATCCTCGAGTTTGGGTTGGGCGATCAATTGTTCGATTTGCTGTGTATCTGCAGTCACAATCTGCTGAATGGCTTTGGTACGATCATCCCCCGCCAGATGGGCCAGCTTGATCTGGATCAGCTCACGTCCGAGTTGCATGGCAGTTAGAAGCTCGCCATATTCCTTGACCAGGTTTTCCGCGTCACTGCGAGAACCGCTGCTGAGCACAGTTGAAATTTCCTGATCGATGTTCTGTTTAAGTCCGGTAGACAACGATACCAGGATAGGATCAGCCGGACTCAGGTTGGCCAGTTCGACAATATCGGCCTGCTGTTGCTTGTAGTCAGAGAGTGATACCAGTTGGCCCTGTACAGCGCCGATTTTCTGCTGCAACGCGGCCACCTTGATGGCACGTTCAAATTTGTTTTTACTATCTTTCAATGCCTGATCTTCTGGTGCAATTTTGAGACCGGAATTAACCAAAGTCAGGGCTTGATCATAGTTACCCATGTCAAATTCTGCATCAGCCAGTATCCGGTACTGATATCCTGGTCGTTGATCCTTCAAAAGAGCATGGTTTGGATCCAGTTTAGTCCGGATGATTTGTAGCAAGCCTTGAATGCTGTCAATTTGCGAGGTATCTTTCAGGGCCTCTGAAAACTGTGCGTAGATCTCGGTCAGCTTTTCATTGCGTTTCAGATTTACCAAAGCTGTCTGCTCTTGCAGGAAACTGGAATCCGGGTAATAAACGGCGACCTTCGTCAGTATTTCATCTGCCTTGGGAAAGTTATAGTCCGCTTTGCTGGTATCAATCAGGGTGGTAATTTCATCAGAAAAATATTTCTGAATGGCCTCCTTGGCTTCATTGGTGATGGCGAGCTGGTTGGCCGTCTCGAAATCTTCAATTTTGGTAAGCCGATCAACAATGGTGGACGGGTTGCCGGTATTGATGTCCGCAATGATTTGCGTGATTTGTTTTTTCTCCATGTAATTCAACACTGGGCCCGTTGCACCAATTGCCGTCAGTAAGATGACCGCGGCAGCAACGGTCGGTGGATGTTTGTACCAGATGTACTTGGCTTCCAGTTCTTCCAGGAAATGATCTACAGTCGGGCTGCGGTCCTTGCGATGAAATGCCACGGCACGGCGCAGTGCCTGGTTTTGTTTTTTCTTCAATCCCTTGATGTAGGGCGGAACCAGATTGTTTTCCTTTGCCTTGTTGGCCGGCAACTTGTTGAAAGGGTGTTTACCAGTCAACAGTTCATAAGCCACACAACCCAGTGCATAGGTGTCGTCACGAGTATCCGGCTCTTCACCTTCGAGCATTTCCAGACTGGCGTAGGCCGGCGTCAGGGCGCCCAGCTTGCCCGGATCGAACAGTGTTTTTTCCCCTTCGCCAGTAACCGGGTTTTTGACTGCACGGGCAATACCGAAGTCGAGGGTTTTTACCATGCCGTCATTACACAGGAAAGCATTACCGGGTTTGAAATCCGAATGCACGAGGCGCCGGTCATGCGCATAGGAGAGCGCGGCACCAAGTTGTTTGATGATATTAAATGCTTCATTAAATGGCAGGCCATTCTGTTTGCGCACTGTTTTTTTGATGTAATCATTCAGTGGCATGCCTTCCATGAGTTCCATGGTGATAAATACCGGGGTCCCGGGGCCGCCAATGCGGTCAAAATCGTAAACCGTGGCAATGTTCGGGTGCGCCAGTTTCTGCTGACGGCTGGATTCGCGCTGCAGTGAGATGAAAGCTTCCGGGTGGTCCCGGAAATCTTCATTCAACAGTTTGATGGCCATATACGGGTTTTTGTCCCGCGCTTCCTCTTTCAGCAGGTCGATGCCCTTGTACACCTTACCCATACCACCAACACCCAGTACCTGCAAAAGTCTGAAACGGTGTTTGATCACCGAGCCTACGCCCATTTCCTGTCCGGGCTGATAGGCGCCTACAGAGGGATCTGACCATCCAGTACCTGTCGGACCGGTCCCGCCGGTGACAGTAGGCGTAGATTGGTCTGCGCCGATGGCACTGACATCAATATCCACCGCGTTCAGATCAGAACCACCGGTGACATCAAAAGCAGCGCTGTCCGGGCGATCACCAGTTACCTGGGTTTTGTCCGCCGCCGGTTGTTTTTGTACCGTGACATCTTCACTCATCACGGCTTTTTCATGACCAGCTGACTTGCCCGCTGATGCGCTGGCCATGTCAAATACAGTGGAATCTGATCCTGATTCACCGCCGCCCTCGGTTTGTGCGGCGTGCGCACGGCGATATTGATTGATTTGGGCCTTGATACGTGCGTAGGCCATGTCACCGATTTTTTGCGCAGCATACATTTCATCCAGTTGTGTAAGCATCCGCGGCGCATATTGCGGTGATGTTTCGAGCAACTTGCTGAGTTGCTTGGATAATACTTCGATATCCAGTTCACCCTTCGCCAGGGCTTCAAGTGCAGTTTTAAAATCAGCCACGGGAAATTCCTCGCTTACTCTCTCGACTACTCGATATCAACAATGATCACGGTCACATTATCACCTGCGCCGCGTTCCAGCGTCAGATTGATCAGCCGCTTGCACGCTTCCGCATGGGTTCCCTGCCGCAGGTTCTCCTGAATCTCCAGATCAGTGACATGTTTGGTGAGGCCGTCACTGCAGAGCAGGAAGCGATCCTTCTTTTTAAGTTCCTGCATGTCCATATCCAGAAATAAATCCTGTGTTGCGCCGACAGCGCGGGTAATCATGTTCCCATGGGGATGAGTGGCCGCTTCTTCGCGTGTAATGAGACCGCGTTCAACATACATTTCAACCTGTGAATGATCCGTGGTCATCTGCCGCAGCTCCGCGTCACGCAAACGGTATAAACGGCTGTCGCCCGCCCAGATATATATAAAGTATCTGCCAAAAGTGACCAGCGCCACCACAGTACTGCCTATGGTAATCTTGCGTGTGGATTCGTTCGCTTTTTCAATCAGCTTCTGGTTCACTTCCAGCAACCGGTCTTCGATATCATTAATATACCGGTTCAGTTCTACCCCTTCGTGGACCTTCTTGAGTGATGAGACAATCATCTGGCTGGCAACGTCACCGGCCGCGTGTCCACCCATACCATCTGCTACCACCCATAAACCGATTTCAGGACGATCGAGCATGGAGTCTTCATTATGCTTGCGCACCCTGCCCACATCGCTGATGGCCGTGGAGGACCAGGAAAAATGAGAAACCGGTTTTGCGCTGATGGTGGACACTATCCCTTCACCCTGAAATTAAATTTATGCCGGAATCTGGCGCTGAAGTTGTCTGCCGGCACATCCTGGAGTTCAGTTTGCTGGCAGGTATCATCACGACGTTTCCTGTGTAAAGCGTATGACTTCCGTGGGGTTTTCATTAAACCCTTTGCCAAGGCTGATCTTGCCATTACCATTGATGGGCATTTCTTCGCGACGCAGGAAAGCATCTTCACCATCATCCATGCGCACATGAGTTCCATTCGTACTTTGATCAATGATGAAGAACTTGTCACGTCGCATCTCAATGCGTACATGCTGACGTGAAGCCAGTTTTTCGTTAATCGGCATGTCGCAGTCCTTGCTACGGCCCAGAATCAGGCTGGGTTTCTGTTTACTGATGACCATGTCGAGATTTTCATATTTCAACCGCAATTTCACTTCCGGTGATTTTTTCTGGTCCAGCATGCCGGTGGCCATGCGTGTGACATCTTCTTCCTGCCAGATAATTTCATAAATATCAATGGCCTCATGCTTGCCCTTGATGGGAGCATGATCGATAAAACGGGTGCTGGCCCGCATCACGGGTGGAAGTTTTTCAACGGTACTCTGGGTTGTGATGATCTGGTTGGCCTTGGACTGGGCGGCCATGCGGGCGGCGAGATTTACAGCATCGCCAAACACATCGCCCCCCTCAAGGATGGCCGGCCCGTAATGCATCCCGACCCGGATTGCGATCACAGTCCCGCCCTTGATGGATTCATTGACCTCGGAAAGGGATTCATGCATTTCACAACAGGCCTTTGCAGCCTCTTCCGCAGAAGGAAACGTGCACATGACTTCATCACCGATGGTCTTGATGACAATGCCATTGTTGTTCTTTACAACATCAGCAATGGTCTCGAGGGTTTCTGACACCTTGGCGCGAGCCACCTGGTCACCCAGTGTTTCATAAAGTTTGGTGCTGCCGCTGATGTCGGCAAAGACTATGGCAAGATTTGCAGTTTTAGGCGCCATCGATCAGGTCGGTTTTTCTCTATAAAATATGTGCGTTTTCGGTAATATACATGGCAATTTGAAAAGTAACGGGATTCCCTGCCAACACTTTGCAAAGGGCCAGCGACTACCCCCTGGTCGCCAGCCTCCGATAACGTACGTCGGACTCCTGTAGCAACAATCATAACTTCTGTATTGCATACAGTCATCATCTTACCCCATTATTTCTAAAAGGGAAAAAGACTTGCCCGGAGAGACACAGGTTGTCAATAAAAACCGCGCCATGTACGATGCAGGGGATTATTTATCAAGCCAGTTGGTCTCCGGGGCCCGCTTTCTGAAACGTGTTAAATTCTGGACTTTCTGATTTATGACATTCACTTCCAAAACTATTCTGTTCACACTTGCGTTGGTGGTAATCGCCACCGTGATTTATGCAAACCTGGACCCGGCGTTTTCAGTTCGTGAATTGCTTGGGTTGGAATCTTCCGGGAAACCGGCTGTGAGTCAGGTCAAGTCAGAGGCAGAGCAAGACAATCAAGCTGCGGGTGGAACTGCTCCGGGGTGGGCAATTTCCACCACCCTGGATTTTGAAGAAGTACAGAGAATTCTGGCAGTTGTGGAGGAAGAACAGCGGAAGTCCCTGCTTGCAGATGAAAAGTCGTTTGCTACATTCATTAAAAACGAGGCCGCCAATAAATCCGTACTGGCGGCGGCACTGGCCAACAAGGTGGACCAGAACCCGCGCCACCAGTACATCATGCAACGTGCTGTGGAAAACATTACCCGGGAAATCTACCTGAAGCAGTTGCTCGCAACAAAGATACCCAAGGACTTCCCTTCAGAAGAACAAATCAGGAAGTATTACGATCAGAACAAGGACAAATTCAAGCTGGAAGAACGGGTCCATGTCTGGCAGATATACCTGCCATTCAAGGATGCCAATGATCAGAAAGAACGGGAACTGACCAAAAAGCAGGCAGAAACCATTATTAATGACATCACCAAAAATACCCTGGATTTTGCCGAGGCGGCTGAGCGCTACTCCAACCCACCCGCTGGTAAATACAGTGGCGGTTATATGGGTCTGGTCAAAGTGAGTGAGCTCAAGCCGGAAATCCGGCAACCCTTGATGAATCTGGGGACAGACAAAATCAGCGCACCGTTGCAGACGGCGGACGGGGTACACATATTGAAACGGGGTACGACCGTCCCCGCACAGCATTTGCGTTACGATGAAGTGAAGGACCAAATCAAACGTTTGCTGGCAAGGGAAATGCAGGCCCAACTGACATTGGCGATCTTCAAACAGGCCAGCGAGACGTATCTAATTGATATTTCAGATAAAAATATCGAAGAGTGGCGGCTGAAACTGCGTACCGATACTGAAACAGAAAAATCACCTCCTGCCGAGTAACGACTGCTTCTCAGTACGTCATCTAATTGCCATGGAGTAGCCGATTCAAGATGAACGTAAATTCTGGGCACCACTGGGTAATTCCGGGCTGTTTCTAATAGCAATATAATCAATAAATTAAGAAATATTATTATGGTTTTACTTTGATAATAATTCTTTACTCTCTGGTCATCAGCTTGATATAGTACGAAACTTGCAAAAGCTGTGCGTATTGCTTTTTTTCAGGCCGCTTAGGGAGCCAGCTTTGGTAAGCTAACTTACTGAATTTAAATAAAAATCCAGATGAACCAGGATTAGCGACCAGTGATCAGACGGGGGATGGGGAACAAGCTAACAGCTTATATCGTTCCGGCGATGCTGGTCATCTTCGCACCGGTGTTGGTTTCGGCCGGCCCTGTAGGACTGCCGGATTCGGCACGCCCCGGAGCAGTGCGCCCCGAACAGGAAGACAAACTTGATCTTCCCAAGCCACCTCCGGAAACCGTTATGGAAGTTCCCGCCGTGATCGACAGACCTTTCGATGTCGATGAGTGTCCTTGCACAATTGTCAGTGAATTCAGGCTCTTGAATGCAGAAGACATGCCTGATTACGGAGTCAGTCTCACCGAAGTTCAAAAAATCCTGGAGTTGAGTGTCACCCAGCAGCCTGAAACCGGCTACAGCATCGGTCAGTTGCAGGACGTTGCCAATGAAGTCAGGAATTATTACCGTGAAAAAGGCCTGATCCTCGCCCAGGTGGTTGTTCCGGTGCAGACAGTCGAGGGTGGGGTCGTGGATCTTGAGCTGTTTGTCGGTACCCTCGGCAGGGTACTGACTGAAGGGAATCTGGCCTATTCAAGCGCTGTTCTTAACGATGTATTTGGTGATTTGGTGGGCAAACCCATCAACAAGGCGGATGTCGAAGCCGCCTTACTCAGACTTACGGACTTCCCGGGGTTAACCGTGTTCGGTGTGTTCCAGCCCGGCCTCAAGGTGGGTACTGCCGATATCGTTCTGAAAGTGCAGGACGAAAGCCGCTTTGATGTGGCCATGCGAGTTGATAATCATGGCACTAAAGAAACCGGCAAAAACCGTTTCCGCACGATAATCGACTGGAACAATCCCACGGGTGGTGCCGACCGGCTTTCACTGTCAGTTCAGCAGACCTACCAACCCAAGCTCAACGTTTTCAAGGCGGTTGATTACGAACGCTATATGTGGGGCGGCAAATATTTGTTCAAAGCCTTTTTCAACACCAACAAGTTTGATATTGGCGGCGAATTCAAGGCCAACCGGATCCACTCTGATACGGAAAATATCGGGGTATCGATGCAGAGGTCCTTTATACGCAGCCGTGTGGAAAACCTGAGTATGGACGTCGGTTTCACCAAGAAAAAAGCTGACACCACCACGGCCGGACAACCCACCAATGAAGATCGGCTGGCGGTGTTTACCCTGGGACTCGATTATGATTCGGTTGATACCTACAATCCCTTTGCCCAGTTCCTGCTGGAAGAACAGGCCACGGGCGGTGGTATCAATTTCGCAAGCCTTGAATTCAGTCGAGGTCTCAATGATTTTGTGGCGTCCATGGGTTCACATGCTGATGCCCAGGCCAAATTAAATGGATTCCGTCCCAGCCGTTCCTCAGGGGTTGATCAGCGTTTCGCTTCCGGACAGTTCTCCAAGTTGTTTGGCAGTTACACACGCCTGCAAACCGTCTCCAGACAAATCAGCTTGCTGTTCCGCAGCGAATTCCAGTGGTCTGACGATCTGCTGGTGCCGCTGGAGCAATATTCCATTGGCGGTCCCGATCAGGTTCGTGCATTCCCGGTTGCGCAGGTACTGGCGGACCGCGCATTGTTCTACTCGGTTGAATTGCTATTCAACGCGCCGTTCATTGCAGAAAAACAGGCCTTCGGTAACCGCACCTGGGGCGAACTTCTGCAACTGGGTCTCTTCTATGATTTTGCTGTTGGCCGGTTGAATGAGCCCACCGCCGCAGATGACAAGACCTGGGAAAATTACAAAGGTCTGGGTTTGGGATTACGTTTCAACATCCCGGGCAGCATAGAATCAAGAGTATTCTGGGCCTGGGAAGTCGGCGGCGAGGAATTGGGCGAGGAAGAAACTACTCCAGGCGAAAAAGAGGATCAAAACCGGCCCCAGATTTGGGGTGATTTTACCTACAGTTTCTGACCGGCTGACACGCGGTCTGATATGACAGACAAGCGGCCTGTACTTGAATTGATATTGGGATAATATGTTATTAAATTGCCATTTAATTAATGTACGGAGAAAGTGTGATACTACTCACAGTTTCCAGGCGTTCATTATGTTATTAAGTGCCAGTCACTTATGTTCTGGTGTACCTGCTGTTGCCCTGTAATCGGTGAATACATTGTCCAGACGCCTAAAACAGTCAGTCCCAGAAGTTGAAGCCACCATCCAGCTTTCACCCGCAAGGTTGAGCCTTAATCCGCTGGTCAGCGCCATCCGTGCAGCGTGTTTGCCGGCTGGCCTCGCATTCCTGACATTTCATGCCGGCATGGCCAGTGCCGGGCCACAGGGCGGCCAGGTTACCGGCGGTCAAGGCGCAATTTCGAAGCCGAACAGAACAACCACAGTCATTAATCAGCAGTCACATAACCTTTCCATCAACTGGAATTCCTATAATGTCGGGCAGCAGGAACTGGTGCAGTACAACCAGCCTTCTAAAACGGCAACAGCACTAAACCGTATTTTTGATCAGAATCCCAGCCAGATTTTTGGTTCGATCCGGGCCAACGGTAACGTTATCCTTCTGAATCCATCAGGTATCTTTTTCAGTCCCACAGCGCGCGTAAACGTCAACTCACTGGTCGCATCCAGCCTTGATTTATCGGATCAGGATTTTTTTGCAGGTAATTACAAATTCAAGGCTGCGCCCGGTACTGAAGGCGGGTTGATCGTCAATCAGGGTGTAATTGAAGCTGCTACCGGCGGTTCTGTCAGTCTGGTTGGCGGCGCAGTTAAAAATGAAGGCGTAATTCTTGCCAATGCCGGTCAGGTCAATCTCGTCGCAGGTAATCAGGTCACCATGGATTTTGATGGTGACGGTCTCATGCAATTCACTGTTGACAAGGAAGTGCTGCAAAATGCGCAGGCCCTGGATTCTGCAGTCAGTAACACCGGCACGATTGAGGCGAATGGCGGATCAGTGTTACTGGCCGGAAGTGCTGCTGCCGATGTGTTCTCGAATGTTGTTAATAATGAAGGCGTGATCAAGGCCGGTCGCATCGATAATTCCGGCGGTGTCGTCAGACTGGTCGGCATGGGTGCTGATTCTTCCGTACTCAATACCGGCACCATTAATGTGGATGCCGCAGATGCCACCAGTGATGGCGGCACGATTGAAATCACCGGTACTAATGTCACCAACACCGGCACGCTTTCTGCAAATTCCACCGGTGGCAATGGCGGCACGATAAAACTCGCTGCAACTGAAACCACCATCGTCAGTGGCAACGCGCATCTTTCTGCCATCGCCCCTGCCATTGAAGATGATGAAGATACTTCAACAGCTTCAGTGCCCGAATCCGGCAAGGGCGGCACTGTTCAGATTCTTGGCGATACTGTTGCCTTGCTGGACATGGCCAGTATCGACGTATCCGGCGCACATGGTGGTGGAGAAGTTTTAATCGGCGGTGATTTTCAGGGGAAGAATCCGGACATCCAGAATTCCACATATACCTATGTGGGTGATAACACCAGTGTCACTGCAAATGCCACAGACACAGGTGATGGTGGCAAGGTCATCGTCTGGTCAGATGGTGTTACGCGCTTTTATGGTGATCTTTCCGCACAGGGTGGTGCGCAATCCGGTGATGGTGGCTTCGCGGAAATTTCCGGCAAAGTGTACCTGGATTTCATGGGCACGGTTAATCTCAGTGCTCTCAATGGCGCAGGCGGCGATCTGTTATTTGATCCCACCAACATCACGTTTTCCAATGCGGCAGATTCAAACGTTACCGGCTTTGTTCCTCCCGGTGATCAGACAGAAACATTCGCAGATGATGGTGCGGTCACTTCCAACTTCCGTGTAGACGGTACAGCAGGCAGCGTTTTACTCGGTGTGTCCGCCGGCACGATCACTTTCCAGGCTACAGCGGACATTACCATCACTGATAATTTTGTGTTGTCCACGGCCACGGGTGATCCCAACATCAGCATCGTGTTACAGGCCGGAGATGATATCAATATCAATGCTTCACTGGTGGCGGATGGAACAGGCTCCATCACCATGACCGCCAATGATGCGGCCAGCGGTGGTGCATCAGGTGCCGGCGATATCATTTTTGGTGGTTCTGGATCTCTCAGTGCGGTTAATAATGATATAACACTGAATGTAACCGGTGGGACTGGCGCAATCACAGGTGCAAATATTTCCACCTCTGGCACTGGTGACATTATCCTTTCAAATTCCGGTTCGGGCGGTATTTCAATAGCTTCACTCAACGCCAATTCCGGCTCCAGTGATATCACCATTACCAACGTAGGCAGCACCACCCAGACAGGGGTCGTCAGAGCGAATTTGTTAACACTGGCAGGTGCCGCCGGCAATTTCGATTTGAATGATGCAAACAATCTGGTGACCACGCTGGATGCGAATAACAATACTCTCGGTGGCTTGACATTCAGGGATGATAATGGTTTCAACATCGCGGGTATTGATGCAGGGACCAATGCAGTGACCCTGCAGAGTACGAGCAGTGTTACCCAAACTGTGACCACCGGTATCATTACAGCGGGCACACTTACGCTGGAAGGCACAGGCGGAAATTATGATCTGAATGATGCCAATAACGCGGTGACAGCCCTCGATGCCAATAACAGTGTATTGGGTGGCCTCACTTTCCTCGATAACACCGGCTATACAGTCAATGGTATTACAGCGGGTACGAATGCAGTTTCACTTAGCAGTACTGGAACGATTACCACAGCAGGCACCATAGCCAGCGGTGCACTTACTGTCAGTGCAGGCACATTCGATATTAATAATGGTATTACTTCAGCAGGTATCAGTCTTTCTGCCAGTACTTTGCTCGATATCGGCGCGGTGACATTAGATGCCAGTGGTGGCAGCATCACGCTGAGCTCTGATGACATCACCATGGATGCCAATGCAGTACTGACTTCCACAGGCGCGTCTGGGCAATCCGTAACCCTTAGAGGCGCGGCCGCGGCTACCACTATTGGTGTTGGTGATGGCGCAGCCGCAGGCTCGACATTAGACCTCTCTGAAGTTGAATTACAGAATATTGATAATACCTTCAGCACCATCGTTATCGGTAGCGGGACACAATCAGGCACTATTACGGTAAATGATGCCGGTGGATTGACCGGTTTGGCGACCGGTCTGCAATTAAATGCCGGGGCTGGTGATGTTGCAATCAACAGCGTGATTAACCTCTCCAGCACAGCAGGCGCCGATTTAACAATTACGGGTGATGGTTCGACGACCTTCCTGAATGCCAATATCACGACTGACGGCGGCGATATCATTATTAATGATACGGTGCTGGTGAATGGCGCAATTACTCTGGATTCCGGCAATGGTGGCGCCTCGGCTACGGCGGGCATCATCCAGATTACGGATGATATCGGCGCAGAAGGCGCGGGTACCGACAGCCTGAATCTTCAGGCAAATGGTGTCGTAGATGGCGCTGTGAATTTGGGTGGCATCGTCGGCACCGGCGGTACGGTTAATGGTGCGGGAGCTAATGCGCTTACCTCACTTACCATCGTGGGTGCGCAGGTAGACGTCAACAATATTGCCACAACCACGGGCGCCATTGATATCACCGGCAGTAATATTGATCTGAACGGTTCAACATACCGTTCCAATGACGGCAATATCAGTTTTACCGGTGCAGTGGATCTGGATAATGCCACGATCAGCTTAGACAGTGATTTTGATGGCGCTGGCGCAGATGGCAGCATCAGTTTCAGCAACACCGTCAATGGCGCATCGGCACTGACCCTCGATGCCAATACCGATACGGTTACCCTGTCCGGAGCAGCGGGTGGCACAACGGCATTAACCAGCTTTACGGTTTCTGCAGCATCCCAGGTTGATCTGAATAATGTCAGAACCACGGGTTCACAAGCAGTAACCGGCACCAATATCGATTTGAATGGCACCAGTTACCAATCAACCACGGCAGGATCGATCACCTATACCGGCGCAGTTGATCTTGATGCAGGTGCTGGCACCATCACTGTACAGACCGCCGGTGCTGCCGCTACCGATGACATCGTTTTCACCAACACCATTAATGATACCACCAGCGACAACACCCTGAGCCTGAATGCGGGCGCCAGCGGTGACGTCAACCTGCAGGGCGCTGCAGGTGGCACCAACAAACTGGCGGCATTGACTGTCGTGAATGCCAATCAGGTGGATCTCGCCAATGTCAGCACCACCGGTGCACAATCGATCACCGGCAGTAATATCGATCTCAATGGCACCGCCTATAACGCTGATGATGGCAATATCACCTTTACTGGTGATGTCGATCTGGACAGCGCCGGCACAGTCACCATCGACAGCGATGCAGACAACGCCAATGCGGATGGATCAATTACTATCACCGGTGCCGTCAACGATACCGGCAGCAACTCTTCATTAACTATAGATGCCAACACCGATCAGGTTGATCTGGGCGCAGTTTCACTCAATGGGGCATTAACAGTTACCGGCGGCAACATTGATCTCAATGGCGCAACCTATCGCTCCGACGACGGCAACATCAGTTTTACCGGAGCGGTCGATCTGGATAATGCGGGCGCAATCTCAATCGATAGCGATTTTGATAACGATGCCACCGATGGAACCATCAGTTTCTCAGCCGCTGTCAATGATAATATAGCAGGTGATACTGCGCTGACGCTGGATGCCGATACCAATGATGTATCCTTGAACGCAGTTGGCACCACCACCCGTATCGGCGCGCTGAACATTACCGGCAATGACATTACGTTCAATGCCAATGTTGAAGCAACTGGAATTACGGTTACCGCTAAAGAGGGTGGTGATGCAGACAGTATCGTTGTAGATGCGGCTGATAATGGCGTGAGTGTCACGCTGGATGCCAATGGCGGCGCTATCAGTTTCACGTCCGACGATATCAATATCAGAAATGACGCCACGGATGATATTTCCGTACTGGCCTCCACCGGTGCAGCGGGCGCATTTGATGTCACCTTCAAAGGTGAAACTGCCGCGACAACCATCGGTATTGCCGGTGGTGCCGGTACGTTGAGCCTGACCCAGGCTGAACTGCAAACCGTCACCAGTGATTTTGGCAACATTATTATTGGTGATACCAACCAGACCGGTGCGGTTACCCAGAATGCCCTGACGCTCAACAACACCGGCCTCATGATCAATATTGAGGACAATCCCGGCACTACTGAATACACACTCGCAGGTGCATTGGCCCTCACTGATGATGGCGGTAACTTTGCCGTAATCGGAACCGGTGATACTTCCATCACCGGCGCCAGTATCAATACGGATGGTGGCTCGGTGGATTTTGATGGTGCAGTTGTACTTGGTAACAACGTCACCATCAAGACTGATAATAATGTGGTGGCCGGCGCCAATATTACATTTGACAGCACGATTAACGCAGACAATTCCACGACACAAGCACGCGCTCTGACATTAACGGCCGGTACTGCCGGAGATGTTACTGTTTCAGGAGCTATTGGTGGAGCTGGTACGGGTCAACTGGATGGTGGTCTTACGATTTCGGGTGATGTGATCAGTTTGCAAGGTGTCACTACTTCCGGTGGCGTGGCAACGAACGCAGGTGGAACTGTCTCCATAAATGGCAGTGGTGGTGTTACGGTCGGCAGCATTGTCACATCTGGCAATACCACGGGAGCTGGCGGCAATATCACAATTAATAACACGGCTACAGGTACTATTACCCTGACGGGGACTAGCTTGACTACCACTTCCGCAGGCGGTACCGCCGGGAACGTGTTACTTGATGATAATGTGGTTCTCAACAACAACGTTTCGATAAACACGACCGGTACCAATGATGGGTCCATCACTATTAATGGCAGTATCAATGCGGACAATGCTGCTGCAAACGATCGCACACTGACCCTTAATTCCGGTACGGATGCCACCGGCACAATTTCTGTGACAGGGAGTATCGGCAATACCCAATCACTCGCAGGACTGACCATCACGCAGAGTGATGCAGCCACGTTTGCAGGTAGTGTGAATGTTACAGACGGCACCGGCACCGTCACATTAACAGATACAGACAACACGATTGCCTTCCAGGGTGGTCTCACAGCCAGCACACTTACAACTGCAAACCAGGGTTATAACGTTTCTCTGACCGGTTCGGGTACGATCACTAATGATGTGAATTTCCTGAACACCGGCACTGTCACTCTGGGTGATGCCGCAGCAGATATATTGTTGTTTGACGGCGGTCTCGCAACTACGGGTAATGCTTCGAATCCGAGCAGTACATCGCTGGGCGGCACCGTCCGTACATCAGGTGATCAGGTTGATCTGGGTGTTACTTCTCTTATAGGTAATGCCACTGTTGATACTACTAATAATGGTGGTGTGGCAGCCGGTGCGAATATTAATTTTGCCAATACTATAAATGCTGACGATGATGCTGCAAATAACCGGACACTGACTGTCAACGCTGGAACAGGCGGAGTTGTTACTTTCAGTAACACGGTGGGTGCGACCGAACAATTAGCTGATCTTGATGTTACTGGCGCGACGATCAACCTCAATGGTACATCCATCAGGGTAGATGATGATAATGCCGCTGCAGCAACTGCGACATTCACCGGCGCAGTTGTGCTGGGAAATAGTGTCACGATTGATACCGACAAGGCCACCGGTACTGATAGTAGTATCAGTTTTACTTCAACCATTAATGCCGATGATGCTGATAATCAGGCACGTGCCATAACATTGACAGGTGGTACAGGAAATATCACCGTTTCCGGCAACATTGGTACAGGTGCAAATGGTGAGCTGGATGGCGGATTCACAGCAAGCGGTGGAGCCATTAGTCTGCAGGGTATTACCACCTCAGGTGGCAACACCAATAACAACGCTGGTGCAGTCAATATAGATGGATCTGGTTCAGTGACCATTGCAGGGAATATCAACGCTCTGGGTAATGGTACTGGCAACGGTGGTGCGATCGATATTGATGCCACGGGCACGAACACGATCAGCGTACAGGCCATTAATGCATCAGGTGATCCGGCCGGTAATATCAATCTCAACACTGCGGGTGGCACAGGCACAGTTACCTTGAATGGTGCATTGACGTCTGCGGGTGCGGATGGTTCAAACATCACAATAGGTTCGGCAACAGTTCTCGCCAATTCGACCACCATAACAACTGATGCGACTGCATCAGATGGTACCGTCACATTTAACGGTACAGTAATAGGAGCCGCCAATCTGACCCAGGACCTGACAGTTACTGCAGGCACAGGTGCAGTTAGTTTCAATAATTATGTTGGAACAACCAGCGCGGAAACCACAACCACCTCCACTGTACGCCTGCGGGATGTGTCCATCACCTCCGGCACATTGACTATAGATCCTGATGTTAATGGCGCGGTCACGATAGGCCGTAATGAGGCAAACAGTACTGATACGTTCGTGGCCAGGTCTCTTACAGCCAATGCCTCTGGAGTGATTACGATTGGTGGTACTACCGGTCTTGGTGGCGATATTATTCTAGAAGGTGTGGCTGCAACTGATAGCCTCAGCCTGACCTCAAGTGCAAATGCCAACAATGTTTTTATTAACTCTAATATCCTTGTCAGTAACGGCAATATCCTGCTGGAATCAACCAACACAAATGACGATATAACAGTAGGTGTTGTTGGCTTACCGAATGTTGGTGATTATGCAGTGAATGGCAACCTGATTGCTGAGCGTCGAGTCCGGGCGGTTACCGGCAACATTACTACGGCGGTCACCGGCGGCAGCGGCAATACTGTTTTTGAAGATTTTCGCAGTGGCGGTACATCTACAGTACCCGTTGATGGAAAGAACACGGTATTTGAAGGGAGCAGTGTGACTGTAGACGCAGGGAGTTTTGGAACCAACCTGCTCGATACAACTTTCCCTCATGTAATTGCGAACACCATCACGGCAAATTACACCGGTGATCTTGCTCTCGGTTCTGATGCGGAAAGCCTGCTCACCGTTGCCAATGAATTAACTGATGCAGCCATGGATTCCCTGCTGACAGGCGCGGCAACAACACTCACCATTACAGTTTCAGGCGGTAACATTTATCTGGATCGTCTGGATCCGGATTTCAAGATTGCTGATGGGTTGGGGACCAGAAACCTGGTATTGACCACCGACCAGCTTATTACTGATGTCACGGGCGGGGCTGGTGGAGCGGATGACCTGGCACTGAGGACCACCGGCACGCTGACCATGACTTCAAATGGCACGATCGGTATTGATAATACCCTTGGCGGTAATACTGATGGTGCATTACGAGTCGATGTTGGCGAACTGATTATTACCGCTACCGGTAATAATAATGTCAGCCTCAAGGGCTCGGGCGGTACTGTTGGGGATACGATCTATTATCTATCCACCGGTTCAGGAAATATCACCGTAGTCCAGGAAACCAATGATCTGCTCATCGGTGGCGATGATGGCACGATTGATGGCATTACCACTACGGGCACAGTCAGTCTTACTGCAACTGCAGGTGCCATTGAACGTGATAGTGCAGATCCGGATGGTGTTATTACCGCTAACTCGATCACCATGAGCGCCAGCACCGGAATAGGCACGCTTGCTGCTCCGGTCAGGATTAATTACAACGATGCTACTGGCACGGTTTCACTGACCACGACCTCCACCACAGTTGGTCAGGGTAATATTTATGTCGATGAAACCAGCGGCCTTTTGCAAATATCTGATCTGACCGTTTCCACCGATGGTACGAATACCCAGATTGTGCAGGTGCGTAATACTTCAGGTGCCATCAGTGTCGATGCCAACAAGAACTTCGGTAATGATAACGTAACCCTGGCCGCTACCGGTACGACCCAGAATATCAACTTCGGCACTTCGACACTGACCACCACGGGCTCGATGTCACTGAGTGCCACCAATGCAATTACCACGACAACCGCAGACGCGGTATCTGAAGTTACTGCCGCTTCATTAACGATGAGCGCCGTGAATGGTATTGGCAGCAACGCCAATCATTTCGATACTATCGCTTCTACTGTCAGCGCAACCAATACGACTGCAGGTGGTGTATTTATAGACAGCCTCGGCGGCACAGCGGCCGGCGTAGGAGCTGTGAATTTCAGCAGTGTACATGCCAATACCGCAGGTAATCTGGTACTCACAGGCGCAACAGACACCACATTAACCGACGTCGATGCCGCAAATGGTACGATTGATATAGATGTCACCAGCGGTAATCTGATTGCCACGGATGTCGCCACGGGTACCAATAACCAGATCGATCTCACTACAGTCACGAGTGGTAATATCCAGTTGGGTATCATCAATGCGGGTACTGGTACGGTAAACATCACCTCGGTTGGAAATATTACTGATACTGATGCAGCCGCCACGAACGACGTCACGGGTGGCACGGTCAATTTCTCTGCAGCTACTGGCATCGGCGCTACAGGTGTTAATGATTCCATAGAAGTGATTGCTTCAACGGTCAATGCCACGAATTCAACTTCAGGCGGTGTCTTCCTGAACAGCCTCGGCGGCACAGCGGCCGGCGTGGGCGCTGTGAATTTCAACAGCATTCATGCCAACACCGCCGGCAATGTTGAACTGGATGCGGCCACGGCCACAACCCTGACAGATGTCGATGCGGCCAATGGTTCGATCGATGTGGATGTCGCCGGTGCAGCACTGACGGCAACCGATGTGCAGACCGGCACGAACAATCTGATTGATCTTACAACGACCACCAGCGGTGATATCACCATCGGGCTGGTGGATGCAGGCACCGGCAATGTGAATGTCACCTCTGCAGGTGATATTGACGGTGCTACTGATGATGCTGTAGCGGATGTGGAAGGTGGAACGGTCAGCCTGACTGCCGCCGTGGGCGGTATCGGTGTTGATACCGTAATTGATGTAGCAGCTTCGACAGCGTTGAATGCTGACACTGTAACTGGCGATGACAGCAATATATTAATTGACTCGATCGGCAATGTGATTGTCGGCTTGATTAATGCCGGAACTGGCAGTGTTACGCTTGAATCTACGGGTGATATCCTGACATTTGCCGATGACAATAACGCTGATATCGCGGCCGCCACTATCAGCCTGATTACAACCACTGCCAGCGACACTATCGGCACCGGTGCCGCATTCCTTGAAGTGACGGCAGGCACGGCCTTAAATGCCGACACCAATAACGGCAATATATTTATTGAAAGCATCGGCAACCTGCCGGTCGGTCTTGTCGATGCAGGCACGGCTGACGTCGCACTGGAGTCCAGTGGCACGATTAATGACAACGCCAACGATAATACCGATGATGTTATTGGCGGTACCGTCAGCCTGAATGCAGCAACCGGTATAGGCACTGCAAATGGAACGTTGGATGTAAATGCTGCTTCACTCAGCGCATCCAGTATTACTTCCGGCCCAATCAATCTCTACAGTTCCCGTGCCACGGCGTTCGATGTCACCAGTCTGACCACCAACGGTGCTGGCGCGATTTCCTTCACACAGGATGGTGATGGTGTGGTCACTTTCACCACCATCAACAGTGATGGCGGCCTGATTACATTAAATGCCGATGATGGTCTGACGATTGACGGCACAGTGGATTCCACCAGCGGTACCAATGCCGGGGATATCAATATCAATTCAGATTTCGATGCGGATGGTACGGGTACCTTTACTCTCGATACCGGCGGAGCCATAACGACAAATGATACTGGTACAGACGGTGATCTTTCGCTGATTGCTGACGGATTCGTATTTACCAGCACCAACGTTACGCTGGGTGGTGGTAATTTCTCATTTGCGTTCTCGACGGGTAACAGTCTGTGTCTGGGCGAAGCCCTCGGTTGTGACAATTTCCTCGACAACAACACGATTAATCTTTTTGCCGGGTTCACTGCGAGTGCGCTCGCGCTTTCCGCAAACTCATTCATTCGTGCTGAAAATGTATTCAGTACCGGTAATCTTGATGATCTGAACCTGACGGCAGGCACGACGATTGATGATCGAGATGATGCCGGTGATGGATTTGATTTTGGTATCAGTCTCGCCGGTACATTGACCCTTGCCTCCGGCGGTATTATTGGCGGTGCCAGTGCGGACGCTGACGGATTTACCGTTAATGTTGGCAATCTGGTGGCTACAACCACCGGTGATAATGTCACCATTACGGATACCGGTGGCAATGGTGATACGGTATTTGATATCACCACAGGTGGTGCGGGCAACATCACGGTGACCCAGTCAACCAATGATCTGATGGTAGGTGACGTGGCTGGTATCATCACGACAGGGGATGTCAATCTGACAGCCTCCCTTGGCACGATTAACATGTTCGATACCGAGCCCGATTTAGTTTATGGGCTGGTGCAAGGTAACAACATCACGCTTTCAGCCGCTGGTGGTATTGGCACTCTCGCCATACCGGTACTGACCAATTACAACAATACCACGGGCACAATTTCACTCAGCACTTTCCTCACCAATATTTTTGTTGATGAGACTACAGGCGCCCTCGAAACGGCGGACATCACGACCAGTACAGGTGCGGGTGCCCAGACGGTCCAGATTCGGAATACCAGTGGCGCCATTAATGTGAATGGCGACGTAAACTTCGGTAATGATAATGTCACCCTTGCCACGACAGGCACCACGCAGAACATTGCCTTCATGGGCGGTGTGAATACAGTAACCACCACCGGTAATTTGACGTTGGATGCTACTGGCGCGATAACATCCAACACTGCAGCAGATGGCACGGCGGACGCCGTCGCTGCAACACTGACACTGAATGCCGATGCAGGTGGCATAGGTTCAGCTGCAAACCGGCTCGAAGTTACCGCCAGCACGCTATTCAATGCCGATACCACGACAGATAATGGCAATATTTTCGTCACCAGTGTAGGTGCCCTGCCGATTGGTCTGATTGATGCCGGTACGGGCGATATAACACTGGTCTCTTCCGGCCACATCACTTCGGTAAATAACGGTGTAGTGGATATCTTTGCGGACAACCTGAATATTTCAACCACCGGCACTGCCAGCATTGGTAATGGCAGCTTTATTGAAACCGACATTAATACACTGACAGCTTCGACGGCTGGTACTGGCGGCATACTCATTAATGATCGCGACGCTGGCGGTTTGACTCTGAGCGGTAACGTCACAACTCAAGGTGGCGGGATTTCCCTCAGTGTCTTTGGTGATTTCTCTGATGGTGGTTTTACCATTGAAACCCAGGATTCAACTGCCTCGGTCAACGGCGGCAATATATCACTCGAAACTGTGGGTGCCGGTAATGACATCACCCTCACCGGCACGGTGAATTCCAGTGGTGCTAATGGCTTGGCGAATACCAATGGGTTGAGTGCCGGCACTATCGACATAAACGCAGGTGGTGCGGTAACTGCTACAGGCGCAACCATTACTGCCCAAGGTGGTAATGCAGGTTCGGATGGTATTGATAATGGCTCTGGCCTGATGGGTGGTAATGGCGCTACTGTCGATATTGATGCCGGGGCAGGGGCAGTTACTGTTTCCAATATCAACACCTCGGGTGGCAATGCTTCAAGTTTCGATGGTGATGATGCCGCGATGGGTGGTGGTGCCGGCGCAATCGATGTCACCAGCACAGCCACTGCGGACATTACCCTGAATGGCACGTTGATTGCGCGCGGTGGTTTGGGCGCAGGTGGCGGCGCTAATGGCGCGGATAGTACAGTGACGGTCGATTCCGATAACGACATCATTGATGGCAACGCCGGTGGCTTGAATATCAATGCGGGCGTGCTCAACCTCACCGCTGAGGGTGATATCGGTACCGTCACAGATTTCTTTGCAGGGTTGGGTGATCCCATCGAAGTTACGGTGATCAACAGTATTACGGCCACGACGACGAATGGTGATATCAATCTGGATATTGGCAACTCTACGCCAACGGGAACCATTACACTCACGCCCGGCGGCACCAATGACGCCATTCTGCAAAACGGTGCGGGTGATCTGGATTTGGGTGCAGTGACATTTGTATTCAATACAACGGCAGGTGATGGCATAGGCTTTATCGCCGCCAATACGCTGACCATACCGGATGCCGGTTTGAATGTCGGGGCCACAGTCAATCTCTTGCTGAAGGGCGCTGATGTCAAAGATACTTCTGGATATGATCTCGGTCCCTTGACCGCCAACATACTCTCTGTGGTATCCAACACAGCTAACAATACCACGCTAAATACGAACATCGCTGATCTGCGCGCGGACTTCTCCGGTGCAACAGCAGGCGTTTCACTGACGGTGAATGAAACCAATGCGCTTACATTGACGGATATTAATACCAATGATGGGGATGTGGATGTCAACGCTGACGGCAGCATCACCGTCATAGACATAGACACTGCTGCATCGGCTGCCGCGAGCACAGCCACGGTATCTCTGGATACCGGTGGCACAACGGGTGCCATCATTGATGGAGGTGATGCGGCCGGTAATGGTATTACTGCACAAAGTGTTGAACTGATCGCTGTTAGTGGCATTGCCGATGGTGCGGGCGTGGATAATCGTCTCGAAATTGATGCAACCAATCTGGCTGCTACGACGGTCTCCGGTGATATTGATATAGAAGACACGACAGGTGGTGTAACCATTACATCTGTTGGTGGCACAAATGGCATCGATTTAAGTGGAACTTCTGCCACTAATGACAATATCAATGTGTTGGCAACGGGGGGCTCACTCACTATTGCTCAAACAATTTCTAATCAACAAGAAGGTAATATTACTGTTGCGGCCACTGGCATTAATTCGGACATTTTGATTGGTACAGGAGCAACAGCAGGGATACTGGCAACAACGGCTTCAGCAGCAACCACCAGCCTGATTACGGTAACGGCTGATGACAGTATTCTCTTTGGCACCACGTCATATCTATTTGATGGGTTCGCCACCGGTGTTGTGGATATGACACTAACGGCCAACAACGACACTTCTGGCGTACATGATACTGGTGGTGTCATTAACATGACGGCCAATTGTACGGCGCCTAACTGCTATGGTGTATTTGGCAGTAATGGTGACATCGTCCTGTCTACTGCCGGTGCGAATGGCGGCAATATCACGCTCTCGCAAGTTTACTCAGACAGCAATACCGCTGCTGATTCCATCACCATTAATTCAGCTGCTGCCGTGATTGATGGCGCAGATACCAATAATGCATTGCCTGGCATAAATGAAAATATTGTCAGCGCTGGTGGTGTAGTGATTAATGCAGTAACCGGGGTCGGCAGTGGCAATGCGATTGAGACTGACGTTGCGAGCATTGATATAGATAACAGCACGTCGGGGAATATCGAGATTCTGGAGACGG
>CAYZJI010000010.1:0-30127 GCA_964479045.1 uncultured Enterobacteriaceae bacterium | reverse complement strand
ATCCGACGGCGGGTGGAGTGGTGAGTGTGGCCCTTACGGCGGATGACACGGTGAGTTTTGGTGCGAATGGAGATGTGACGGGCACAGGAGATGTTACTGTTAATGTGACTGCAAATGTGAACACCAGTAACGGCGATGGTAATGATGAGATATTCATGGCGGACGGGGCCTTGATTGATGCGGGTTCTGGAACGATCACGCTGAGCGCGGTAGGTACAAATGCGGGCAGTATTACCCTCGGTGGTTTAACCACGACTAACGCAACTTCAAGTGCAGTAGATATTGACACAGCAGGTGCAGTCGTGGATGGCGGCAATACGCATGTTGATATCGTAGCCAATAGCGCCGGCGCGATTGTGACGATTGATGCGGTCAGTGGGGTAGGCAGTGGCAATGCGCTGGAGACGACCATAGCCACGCTGGATGTGGATAATGGCGCGAGTGGTGGCGCCATTCAAATTACGGAGACTGACGGACTGACAGTGACGAATGCGACGCAGTCCGCGGACAACGATGCCAATGACATCATCATCACCAGCACAGCGGGTGCGATAGCGGTAGGTGTGATTGCGGCGGGCACGGGCGCGAGTGGTGATGTGACACTGACGGCGACCGGTGCGGGCGGTGCGATTACCGATAACAATGCCGGTACATTGAACATCACGGCGGATGTATTAACGATAGATGCGGCTGAAGGTGTGGGTAGTGGCGATGCGTTGGAAACAACAGTCGCCAGTGTCGATATCGATAACAGTACTTCCGGTAATATTGAAATTACTGAAACCAACGGTCTGACCGTGACCAAAGCCGATCAGGCGACGGACAATGATGCGAATGACATTATTATCAGCAGCACGACGGGTGCGATAGCCGTTAGTGTAATCGAAGCTGGTGCAGGTGCTTCCGGGGATGTGACCCTGACGGCCACTGGTGCGGGTGGTGCGATTACGGACAACAATGGCGCCACACTGAATATCACCGCAGACGTGTTGACGATTGATGCGCGTGAGGGTGTCGGCAGCGGCAATGCGCTGGAAACCAGTGTGGCCAGTGTTGATATAGACAACAGCACCACCGGCAATATCGAAATTGTAGAAACCAACGATATTATTGTCATCCAGTTGGATAATGATGTTGCTGACGATGATAACGGCACCACCGGGGCCATCAGCCTGGTCACCACCAACGGCAGCATCACGGTAGAAGATGCAGGTAGCGGTGGCGTTGGAGTTACGGCGATAGACGGCAATATCTCACTGTTCGCCAATGGCACCAACAGCGATCTGATTGTTGAGAATATTATTCAGACCAGCAATCCGGGTGATAACGGGTCCGTATCCATAGGCTTGCGTGCCGACGACACCATCAGTTTCACTGCCGACGGTGATGTCACCGGCACCGGCAATGTTCTGATTAATGTCGCTGCTAACCTCACTTTTACCAACGGTGATGGCAACGATGAACTTCTGATGGCCGATGGAGCCGTTATAAATGCGGGCAGCGGCAAGATTATTCTCCTGACCTCCGGCGCTAATGGTGGCGATATTACAGTCGGTCAGTTAATCACAACCAATACGGCAACTGATGCTGTCAGCATCACCTCCAACGCAGCTGTTGTAGATGGTGGTGACACAGGTGGCGCGGATATAGTGGCAACGGGCGGCACCCTCGTGATAGATGCGGTCAGTGGCATCGGCAGTGGCAATGCGCTGGAAACCAGTGTTGCCACACTCAATGCGGCTAATACAACGTCTAACAATATCCAGATTTCAGAAGCCGATGCGATCACGCTCGGCACCGTGGACAATGATGCGTCCGGCGGCACGATTGCAATTGATACGACAGACGGCACGATTACCACGGGCGCGGTAGCCGTCACCAGTAATAATGGCACGATTACCTTGACAGCCCGCGATGCTACGGCGACTGATGATGCGTCACCAGTGGGAATCGTCATAGGCACCGGCGGCGTCAGCTCCGGTGGCGGTGCGATTAATCTTCTGGCGGCGGATGATATCAGTGTGGGTGGTGCCGTTAATGCTGGCACGGGTACGGCGACCATAACCGCTGATGCCGCAGGACTGGATACCTTTGCGGATGACAATGGTGAAATCAATGGTTCATCTCTCATCACGGCAGGCACTGCCGATCTGGATGCCGCTGCAGGCATCGGCAACACCACAGCACTGGAACTCGCTGCGTCCAATATCAGCGCGGATAATTCAGTCACCGGCAATATCGATCTGGACAATGCGTTGGCAACCAACGTTTCGGTCACGAGCCTGACGACGACTACCGGTACCATCATCTTTGATCAGAGTGGTGGCGGAGATGTGGATTTTGCGACAGTGACGACCACAAACGGCGCTATTGATCTGGAAAATACCCAGGGCGATCTGACCGTCAGTACCGCCGCAACCGCGGGCGGCACAGCGAACATCACCTTGCTTTCCAGCGGTACGGCTGGCAATGCTGGAAACATTATTCTGACGGGCACGGTGACGGCGACAGGCGACACGGTCATCATTGATACCAGCGGCGGCAGTATTAACGGTGCGGGTCTGGTGACGGCAGCCACTGCTGATCTCGATGCTGATACCGGCATCGGTAATACCACGGCATTGGAACTGGTGGATGTAACACAATTAAACGCCGACACTACTACAGGCGCGATTAATATTGATAATGATGTGACGGCCGTGGCAGCAGCGGTGACGGTCAACAGCATGACCACCGATGCTGGCGCGATTACCTATGACCAGTTTGGTAACCAGGTTTTGGCTCTGGCCAGCGTGGATACAAACAATGGCGACATTACTGTTAACAATGCAGGTGGGAATGGCGCTGATATCACCATCGGTCTCGTGACTGCCGATACTACAAATGATGTGGTGACGATTACCTCTGCCGGTGCGATTGATGATTTCTCGGCCAATAATGATCTGACGATTGATGTTATTGCAAACACGATAGACCTGAATGCGGCAGATGGTATCGGTGCAACAGCGCATGTTGATTTACGTGGTATTAATATTACTGCTGATACCACGGCGGGTGCAATTAATCTGACCATGTTACAGCCAAACGAAAATGTTAATGTAAATAGTTTAACGACTACTGGCGCAGCCATTACCTTCAACCATACGGGTGATGGTAGTAATGTCATTTTTGATCAGGTAACCACAACCGGCGCCAACAATATTACATTAACTTCCTATGATGGAATTGAAATTAAAGCGAACGGATTGGTACAGACTGATGACGGCAGCATCATCATCAATGCAGATAATGATGGCATTATTGATGCGGTTGGGCTTTTAAAAACCAACACTGGGGCTGTTCTGAGAATCACCAATGGCGCTTCCCCAGGGGCCATTGATCTTTCCGCATACAATTTCGATTTTTCAGGTGGCAGCGTCATCAACTCTGGCACGGCAGGTATCATCCTTACTTTCACCGAAGGCACGGGAGGAAGCCTGTGTCTGGGTGACGCAGTTGGTTGTGCTACAACATTTGATAATGGTGCTCTTAGTGTATTGTCGGGTGGTGGTGTCAGTACAATCAATCTCAATGTTGGAGACAATTTTGTAGAAGCTCAGGAAGCTGATTTAAATGGTGCCGGGCTGACTTTGACCAGTGCTCATATCATTGAAGTCGATGATAACGGTAGTTTTACCTTTGCATTTGAAAATGCAGATTTTCTGAATTTTAATACCTCAGGAGGCACCACGGGGACTATTGGAGGTGATGTTGGTGATACAGACGGTGGTCTGACTATTCAGAACGTCGATGCCTTTACCGCACTTACATCTGCAGATGCAGTAAGTATTTTCAATAATGGCGGCGTCGATACCACATACAACATTAATACCCAGGGTGCAGGTGCGATTTCGATCACCCAGTCTGCGGACAACATTATTCTGAGTAATATCGCCACCACAACCACACTGACCGCTGATGCCAGTGCAGGCACAATATCCGATGTCGGCGGGTCCAATAATACGATTTCCGTTGGTGGTTTGGCAGACCTGACTGCTTCCGGCGGCATAGACCTCTTCACCGATGATGCGGGTGATGTAACCAACTTTGGCTCATTGACCTTTAACTCAGGAGGTACGGTCAGTATTACAGAAAACTCCGCCACAATTTTAGCAGGAACTTCTACGGCCAATGTTCTGGATCTGAACTCGGGCGGTTCGATTACAGATGATGGAGCAGTTGACCTTACTGTTACTGGTAATGCCGATTTTGCCGATACCGGCGGGGCTGGTATTACGCTGGATGACGATTACAGCTTCGGTACACTGACTTTCAATTCCACCGGTTCAGTGATTATTGCAGAGTCCGATGCGACGGTACTGTCTGGAACATCGACGGCGGGTACCCTGGAACTCGATTCAGATGCGAGTATTTCGGATGATGGTACGGCCAATGTTACGGTAACGGGCCTTGCAGATTTCGATGCCAATTCTGGCACCAATGACATCACACTTAATGATACCTACAACTTTGGCAGCCTGACGTTTGATGGTGCAGTTGTGGATATTACGGAAGCCAGCGCCATGGTGTTGGCAGATAATTCCACCGCCACCACCCTGACATTAACATCCAATGGCGCCATGACCGATACCGGTACGGTTACCGTTACGGGTGTAACTACACTCGATGCAGGCGCCGCTAATGACATCATTCTGGATTCTGTCGATAGCAATTTTGATTCTGATGATACCGGTGATGCCATCAATGTAACTAATGGTAATGATGTCACGATCACCGATGCCGATGGGCTGACGGTGGGGGCTATCACCGCGACCGGCGATCTGAACGTTAATATTGATGCAGACGCAACCAATGGTGCTGAAACTCTGGATCTGCGTACCGGCACCTTTACGGTCACTGGTAATATCAATCTTGACGGTACCAGTGATACGTTGATAGGCAGGGATGGCACAACCAATTTGTGGACTCTGGACGGGGCTGATGCAGGTAATATTTTAGCTGGAGCAAAAACCTTCAACTACACGGATTTCGCCAATCTTGTTGGTGGTGATGATGCAGATACTTTCAATGTTACCACCGGTACTGTGTCCGGCGTGATAAACGGTAATATGGTCGCCAGTGGTGCTGTTGATACCCTGAGTTATGCAGGCGGACCTGCAGCGACCATAACCCTGACAGCAGATGGTTCACTGGATGGTTATCAGGGGAATGCAACCAGTCTCGGCACAGCTCCAACCACACCGGCATTTAATAATATCAATGAGCTGATTGGTAGTGGCGGCGCTGATACATTGACAGGTGATGATGTTGCTTCTATCTGGGCCATCACAAATGATTCAGCAGGCCCCAATACTTATGAAGGCGGGAATGTGATCACCTTCTCTGGTTTTGAGAATCTGACTGGCAATACAGCCAATGATATTTTTAACGTTAACACCAATTCGTTTACGGGTAATATCAGTGATACTGGCGGCGCTAACACGTTCAATATTGCTTCCGTCTTTACAGGTAATCTTACTGGCGGCGTGGGTGTGGATACGTTTAACATCAGCGCCGAAGTGGCTGCTGGTGGCGCAGTGACCGGCGGGGCCGGTGCCAATGTATATAATCTGAATGCGGGTGGTGATATAAAAAGTACCATCAATGTCACTTCAACAGATACGTTGGCGGGCGACACCTTTACCTTCGCGGGCGGAGATATCTCTGGAGACATCAATGTCACGGGTAATGCCACTTGGAACCAAGGCACCAGCACACAATTGACATCAGGTGTGGTCAAGAGCACCACCGGTACAGGGAACGTGCAGATTCCGGTGGCTGGTGTTGTGACTATAGGTGGCAGCATAGACCTTTCAGCATTTTCAGGTTTTACCGGCCACCTGATTGTCGGTGGCTCAATTGATCCGATTGGTCCAACCATGACCACTGGTCCAGAAGTTACCATTACGGCCACGGATCTATCCTTGAATGCCCCGCTGGTAACGGCAGGCAATATTACTCTGCTTGGTAATAATATTGATATTACCGATGACATTACGGCAGGGGGTGCGGGTGTTGGTGAACTGGTGATCATCGGCGCTGCCATGGGCGGCCCACAAGGCAGCATCAGTGCCACGAATGGACTGGTGACGCTCTCCGCCGGCTCCGGGTTCCTGATCACAGACGGTGCATTGAATAACACCACCAACATGATTCTTGATTTCGGTGGTGGATCCATTGAAGTCGCGAGCGGTACGAATACTTCCGCCATCCAGTTTGGTCCGGGTTCAAATGCCACCGGTTCTGCTTCGGCCTCTGCGGAAATGCAGGCCATTATTAACCGGTTGCAGGCACAGGGTTTTGGCTCATTCAACGTCAACCAGGTGGTCATCTCCAACCCGGCGGCGGACCTGATTGGTCTGGAAGAACTGGGCTTTATTGATACCGGCTTGTTTGAAGAAGACCTGACCCTGTTCGGTGTCATCGGCAATGGTATTGCGCTGGCGCTGGCACAGTGCGAAGAAATCGAAGGTTGTGCGCCGACCGTGACTGATGCGGAACTGGCGGAACTGATCGCCCAGCTGGAAGTGCGTCTCGAAGAACTGCAGAAACGTTGTGATGCCGGTGATCAGGCGGCGTGCGGTCTGATAGAGGGCTACAAGCAGGAACTGGAAAACTTCATGGCCTATCGCAAGGAATTGCAGGAATATCTCACTGCGGGAGAAGAAGAACTGCAGGACGATTTTACCGAAGAATTTGAGGGCGAAGTACCGGGCGGCCCGGCAACTCCGATCGACAAGTTGGCACGCATGCTCGAGACTATCAAGGCGCGCATTACCTGGCTTGAAGGTCTGAAGACCGATCCCGAAGCGCGCGCCCGTTTGGGTGAGAAGACCGGCATCGAACTCACCCAGGAAATGCTTGAAGCGATCATTCACGGTGCCAAGGAAGAAGCCAAGTTTATCGAGAAGCAGATTGAGCAGATGAAGGGTATCGTGCAGGCGCAATTGCAGGCGAGTGTGGATCCCATCAAGCCGCTGTTTGTCGCGGACTCCGCAGATTACAGTCTGATCCAGAACATCAAATACGGGCCGTCGTTGCTGAACATCGGTCAGACCGATCAACTGGACATTGGGAGACTCTACTGATGCACCTGAAGTCAATTGCCATGATGGTTACCGGGCTGCTGATTATGCAGCCTTTTAATGTGTACGCTGCCAACGCCCATACTGCAACGGAGGGCGGTGGCCGCATACTCGATGCCATCGAAGCGGAACAGGCGGATGCTGCTGCACTGACGGCAGAGACAGATGTATTCAAATCCATAGGCATGGGTTTGTCATTGTCCATCGCCCAGTGTGAAGTCCTGGATCAATGCACATCGATCATTAATCCGGGCGAATTACAGACATTACTGAGTACGCTGGACAGCCGTATCAATGGCCTGATTGCTCGTCAGGAGCAGGGAGGCGAGGATTTTACCGATCTGTTGACTGCTTATGTGGATCAGCGTGAAAGCTATCTTCGCTATCAGGAGAAGCTTCAGGAAATTGCCGGGCCGGAATTAAATCTGGAAGAACCGTCAGCTGACAGTTTCGGCGCCGATACAGGCGTTTCCGGTGAACAACTTGATCTCAGTGTATTTGAGGATGCGGACGATCCACTGGCAGACTTTGCGGATGAAGGAGCATTACTTGAAGATGATGCCGGTGCAGTTGAAGAAGCTCCTGCGGAAGAGCCTCCGGTAGAATAATAGTTAAAGTAATTCTGGAAGTGCTTTTGTTTGAAACGGAGAGAGCCCGATACTGTCATTTCGAAGGCTTGTCCCGACTGTAAACGAGGGAACACGACTGAGAAATCTCGCTACCGTTATCAGTTACATTAGAAAACTATTATTAAATTTTTATTCCAGTAATAAACCGTAATCCAGTCAATAAAGACAGTACATAAATCTGGATTACTATAACCTATCTCAAAATTGATGAATGAGATGGATAGCTTGAGAATCAGAAAAATTCGTCATTCCGGCGAAAGCCGGAATCCAGTCGAAACAATTATTTACTGAATGCGGATCAAGCCCAGCATGACGGGATAGATAGAATTGTTCAGCATTTTCGATTTTGAGATAGGTTCTAAAAATTATAATTCAATCTGTACTTATAAATTTCAACTCAACAATACACTGAATATTTGCTATGGCCACCCAACCCGAACCACAATTACCTTTGTTTTATAAAAAAATTGTCCCGCTGAACAAGGAACAACATGCTGATCTGTATGTTGAACCGGCAGACAACTTCAAATATACCAAAGACAGCAACAGCATTTATATTGCTGCAGTTGAATTCCCCAAGGCCTGCAAGGAATATCCTATTGTCTTTGGTAATGGGCCGAATGGCGCCATATATCCAGTGGTCCTGCTGGGTCTGAAGGTCAAGCAGAACCTGTACCTCGGCAAGAAAGGGGAATGGCTGGCCCAGTACGTCCCGGCGTATGTGAGACGTTATCCGTTCATACTGGCCTCGAGTTCTCCTGACAGCAAGAACTTTGCTGTTTGCGTCGATGAAAGTTTTGCAGGTTTCAACCGGAACAAGAAAGGTCAGCGGTTGTTTACTGAAAAAGGCCAGGATTCCGCCATGCTCAAACAGGCCGTGGATTTTCTCCGGGACTATCAGACCCAGATTCAATTAACGACATTATTCTGTAATAATATCAATAAGTTAGGTTTGTTTGAGCCCGTGCAGGCTACCATCGAAAAATCCGGCAAGAAAGAAGTGGTAGGTGGATTTATGTGCATCAATCGGGCAAAGCTCAAGGCTCTCGCCCCGGACAAGGCTGCTGAACTCCTGAAAACGGACCAGATGGAGTTGATCTTTGCCCATCTGTCATCACTCTCTAACATGGAGCGATTGTTGAAGAAGAGTGATTAGTGAATGGTGAATAGTGACTTGTGATTAGTTGGTAGCGGCTCAGTTTGTCATCCCGAACGAATGTGAGAGATCTTGCTGTTTAATAAACACAAGATTTCTCAGCCACTTCGTGGCTTCGAAATGACATCTATTAATATGGCGGGTTTCAAACTGAGCCACTATCGATTTGTTGTTGTGTTTGACAGATCGGTCCTGGCCGTTAATGCTTTTCAATCACCAATCACCCGCCGCTCCTCGGCGTTGGCTTCCTGCGTCGCTCTACCTCCTGCATCCATGCAGTCGTGCGCATCCATGCGTCTTTATGCCCTTTAGGTATGCGGCTACGACCGCCATGGATGGCGGAAGTGTCGAAAATGTAGGGAACAATTTTCGATCAGTACATCCTGTACATAATCACTAATCTGCTGGCAATTCTGGTGTCGGTGCAGGTTCCGTTGACGGAGCAGCCGGCGCCTGCGATTGTGGTTCTTCAGGCTTCGGTCCGTAATCTTCGATATATTCTGCAATCAGCTTGTCGGCTTCCTTGAGTTCATCTTCGGAAAGACGGCCCCTGGCTTTTTCGATGGCATTCCTGGAAAGCTGGTGATTGTGTGAGGCGCCCACACTGTACCAGATATAGGCAAATTCATAATCTTTCGGTACGCCGTTACCTTCGGCATATAGATTGGCGAGTTTGTATTGGGCATTGGGCAGCCTGTTTTCCGAAGCTTTGCGCAGCCAGGTGGCGGCTTCTTCATAATTCTGAGGTACGCCCTGGCCTTTCATGTACATGACGCCCAGATAATATTGCGCCAGCGCATCTTTATCATTGGTCTTGGCCAGTGAGATCATGGTGTTGTAGGCGGCTTCGTAATCGCCCATCAGATAGGCAACAACGCCATCATTGAAATCCGCTTTGGCCGGCTGCATGGCCAACAGTGAAAGCAGCAATACGCAACAGATTTTCTTCATTCCAGGCACCTTAAGTGATTTGGACGATCCGGTATACTCTCGTAGAATGTCCGGCCCTTGCCGGCAACACGTATTGTGACCAGCCGCAGGCTACAGAGTTGCACACAGTCACAAAGGCCAGCGATTGTTTCATGCGGTTCATTAAATGTAAAGAATTGAGGAAGTTACATGACCGAATTCAGAGCGTACCGGGTCTATAACGATGGCGGTACTGTACAAGGCAGGCTGGAACGCACGACGCTGGATAAACTCTCACCGGGTGAGGTGGTAATCCGGGCGGAATATTCCAGCGTCAATTACAAAGATGCGCTTGCCGCCACCGGCGCAGGCAAAATCATACGCAGCTTTCCACGCATTGCCGGTATTGATGTGGCGGGACATGTGCTGCAGTCCACCGACAAGCGTTATCCGGAAGGTATGCCGGTTCTGGTCACTGGTTATGACTTTGGTGTCGATCATGATGGCGGTTATTCCGGACAGGTCCGGGTCCCTGCTGAATGGGTAGTGCCCATACCGGAGGGAATGACCACATTTCAGGCCATGGCCATCGGTACCGCCGGATTCACTGCCGCGTTGTGCGTGCAGCGCATGGAAGATAACAATCAGACACCGGCCCTCGGCCCCATACTGATCACTGGCGCCAGCGGTGGTGTGGGTATGCTGGCCATTGATATCTACGCAAAGCTCGGTTATCAGGTCATTGCTCTCAGCGGCAAGCTGGATCGGACAGATGAACTCAAGGTTCTGGGGGCAACCCAGGTCATGGACCGCAAAGCCGTCAAACTGGATGGCCCGCCACTGGAAAAGGGGCAATGGGGCGGGGCCGTGGATAATGTCGGTGGTGATATTCTCGCCTGGCTGACTCGAACGGTCGTGCCCTGGGGCAATATCGCGTCGGTCGGACTTGCCGGCGGTTCGCAGTTGAATACGACGGTCATGCCGTTTATCCTGCGCGGCGTCAGTTTACTTGGGATCACGTCATCCGGGTGCCCGACAGAATTGCGGCATCGTCTCTGGAAACGGCTCGCCACTGATCTGGCGCCACGGCACCTCGATAAAATCGTTTCTCGCGTGGCAGGCCTGGAAGAGTTGCCTGATATTTTCACTGCAATGCTCGCAGGGAAAACGACGGGCAGGACGGTGGTGAGGATCAGTGATGAGTCATGAGTAACGAGGGACGAGTGGTGAGGGATCAGTGATGGAAGATAGAAAGGAGGTTTTATATGGCAATTGAAAGTTTTACGGATTTGGTAGCGTGGCAAAAGTCCAGGATTCTGACCAGGGAAATTTACTCTGCAACCGGGCGCAAGGAGTTTTATGCAGATTTTTCATTGAGGGATCAAATGAGAAGAGCAAGTGTGTCTGTGATGTCGAATATTGCAGAAGGGTTCGATCGTGCAAGCAAGCGGGAATTTCACAGGTTCCTCCTTATCGCCAAGGGTTCATGTGCAGAGGTGCGATCCCAGCTTTATGTTGCATATGATGTGAAGTACATTGATCAAGAAATGTTCGATAAATTGAGTGAATTAACCCGTGAAATCAGCCGGAACATTGGAGGTTTGAGAAAAGCAGTGTTGAAAAGCAGTAACGAGTGATGAGGGACGAGTAACGAGTAATGTAATGATGAGTAAAAACTCAGTTGTTGTGTTCACTCATTACTCATCCCTCATTACTCATCACTATTAATTATGAATAAAACTTTATACGACAAACTCTGGGATGCGCATGTGGTCGAGGACTATGGTAACGGCTCGGCCCTGATTTATATTGACCGGCAGTTGATCCACGAAGTGACCTCACCACAGGCGTTTGAAGGTCTGCGCCTTGCCGGCCGCAAGCCGTGGCGCATCAAGGCCAATCTGGCCGTGCCGGATCATAATGTACCGACAACAGATCGCCATCACATCGTCGATCCGGTATCGAAGCTGCAGTTACAAACGCTCGATGAAAATTGTGAGGCCACCGGTATTACCAAGTTTGAAATTGACGATCCGCGTCAGGGTATCGTGCATGTGATCGGGCCGGAGCAGGGCGCGTCGTTACCCGGAATGACTATTGTTTGTGGTGATTCGCATACTTCAACCAATGGCGCACTGGGCGCTTTGGCGTTTGGCATCGGTACTTCGGAAGTCGAGCATGCCCTCGCCACGCAATGTCTGGTCTTACGCAAGGCGAAGAACATGCGCGTCAGTGTGAATGGCAAAGTGGGCAAAGGCATTACCGCCAAGGACATCATCCTCGCCATCATTGGCAAGATCGGCACAGCGGGCGGCACCGGTTACACCATCGAATTTGCAGGTGATGCCATACGTGCGCTTTCCATGGAAGGACGCATGACGATATGCAACATGAGCATCGAAGCCGGTGCACGCGCCGGACTGGTGGCTGTTGATCAGACCACCATTGATTATGTTAAAGGCCGTCCGTTTGCACCCACTGGAAAATTATGGGAACAGGCCGTAGCGGCATGGCAGGATCTGAAAAGTGATGCGGATGCAAAGTTTGACAAGGAAGTGGAACTTGATGCGTCTACCATACAGCCACAGGTCACATGGGGCACATCCCCGGAAATGGTCGGGCCTGTGAGTGGTAATGTGCCTGATCCCAAAACGGAAACAGATAAAGTCAAACGCCAGGGTATGGAGCGCGCGCTTGAATACATGGCACTCAAACCCGGCACGGCGATCACAGACATCCGGCTCGACAAGATTTTTCTGGGTTCCTGCACCAATTCCAGAATTGAAGACCTGCGTGCTGCTGCGCAGGTGGTCAAGGGGCACAAGATTGCGTCCAACATCAAGCTCGCCATGGTGGTGCCGGGTTCAGGCCTGGTGAAACGTCAGGCCGAAGCGGAAGGCATCGATCAGATTTTTCTGGATGCCGGATTTGAATGGCGCGAACCGGGTTGTTCGATGTGCCTCGGCATGAATCCGGATCGTCTGGAACCGGGTGAACGTTGTGCATCAACTTCGAATCGCAATTTTGAAGGTCGTCAGGGACAGGGCGGACGCACCCATCTCGTCAGTCCCGCCATGGCAGCGGCGGCGGCGATTGCAGGTCATTTTGTAGATGTAAGGGATTTCTGATTTATTTTTTTAATGATAATGGCGTCGTACCGGCGTAAGCCGGTACCCAGTAAAACAATAAATACTTTATACAAAAAATTATGAGGAAGAATTATTTACTGGATTCCGGCCTTCGCCGGAATGACGATACTATATAGCAAACACATATGCAGCCATTCAAAACATTCACCGGCCTGGTCATGCCGCTCGATCGTCCCAACGTGGACACCGATGCGATCATTCCGAAACAGTATCTGAAATCGATTCATCGCAGCGGTTTTGGCGTGAACCTTTTTGATGACTGGCGGTATCTGGATCCGGGTAATCCTGATGATGATCACAGCAAGCGCCGGCCGAATCCGGATTTCATCCTGAACCAGTCACGCTACAAAAATGCCGAGGTCCTGCTCGCACGGGAAAATTTCGGTTGTGGTTCGTCACGTGAACATGCGGTATGGGCGTTGATGGATTATGGTTTTCGCACAGTGATTGCGCCGGGATACGCTGACATCTTTTTCAGTAATTCATTCAAGAACGGTTTCCTGCCTGTGGTACTCACTGATCGTGAAGTGGACGAACTTTTCAAACAGGCCTTTGCTCATGAAAGGTACCGGCTGACCGTTGACCTCGAAAAGCAGATTGTCAGTACCGTGGAGGGCACACAGTATTCCTTCAAGATTGATCCCGGACACAAGGAACGGCTGCTCAAGGGTTTGGATGAAATAGGCCTGACCCTCACCCATGCCGATTCCATCCGGGCCTATGAAAAAGCCCGTTCAAAACAGGCCCCATGGCTGTTCCCGGATGTCCTTGGCAAGTAAATTCTTTGCCAGACAGGAACTTAAGGGATTAAGATAACTGTCTTGGCCAAGTTACTGGAACCCGTCTTAAAATCATAATGAAAGAATACCTGCAGCGCTGCCGCACCTACTTTATATACGCGGGCATTTTCAGTCTGTTCGTCAACATGCTGATGCTGACCATCCCCCTGTACATGTTGCAGGTGTTTGATCGCGTCATTACCAGCCGATCACTCGAAACCCTGCTCATGCTGACCATCGCGGCGGTTTCCGCATTACTGATCCTGATGTTGCTGGACATGCTGCGTGGCCGCCTCCTGCTGGGTGCAGGTGTGGCGCTGGATGAACTGGCGGGTCCGTCAGTCATCACCGGTCTGTTACAGGCCGGCGTACGGCCCGGCACCAATACCTTCACCGGCGGGCTGCGTGATGTGGCGACCTTGCGCGGTTTTCTGACCGGCAGCAGCGTCATCTCCCTTTTCGATTCTCCCTGGGCGCCGATTTATATCGTCATCATATTCCTGTTTCATCCCATGCTGGGCTGGGTCGCCCTCATCGGTGCAGTGATCCTGTTTGTGCTGGGGTATATCAATGAGAAAGTTACGCATGAACCGCTCGATGAAATGAGCAAGGCGACGCGCCGGGCCAGCACCTATATTGATGCCGGTTTGCGCAATGCTGAAGTCATCAATGCGCTCGGCATGCTGCCGGATCTGACCCGGCGCTGGCAGCAATTAAATGCAAAGGTGATCGATCCACAGGTCAAGGCCAGCAGCCGCGCTGCGATTATCAACGGCACAACCAAGTTTATCCGTCTGGCCATCCAGATTATTTCCCTGTGTGTCGGGGCTTATCTCGTCATCCAGCAGCATGTCACTACCGGCATCATGATGGCGGGTACACTGTTGCTGGCGCGCGCCCTGTCACCGGTGGAATCTGCGATTGTCACCTGGAAGGGGCTGGTGGATGCGCGCCAGTCCTATCATTCCCTGAATGAATTGCTGGCCAGCATCAAGTCCATGGACAGCAGCGTGGAATTGCCCACCCCACAGGGCAAACTGGACGTGGAGCGGGTGATATTTTCCATTCCGGGCAGTGACCGGCCTGTGCTGCGTGGAGTGACCTTTGCGCTTGAAGCAGGAGAATCACTCGGCCTGATCGGGCCCAGTGCCGCAGGCAAATCCACACTGGCCCGCATGATTATCGGAGTCTGGCGGCCCATGTCCGGTATCGTGCGTCTGGATGGCGCTGATGTTTCAGTCTGGCCCCGCGAACAGGTCGGCCCGCATATCGGTTACCTGCCGCAGGATGTAGAGCTGTTTACCGGCACCGTGGCGGAAAACATTGCCCGCCTGCAGGAACCTGATAACACTGCAGTGCTGATAGCGGCCGAGCGTGCCCATGTCCACGATCTGATTCTGCGTCTGCCCAAGGGCTATGACACCGATATTGGCCCGGGTGGCGTGGCACTGTCCGGTGGACAACGTCAGCGCATTGCCCTGGCCCGCGCCCTGTATGGCAATCCCCGGCTGGTGGTGCTGGATGAGCCCAATGCCAATCTCGATACGGAAGGCGAGGAAGCCCTGGTGAAAACCATTCAGCGTCTGCGTGAAGAAAAAGTCACTGTGATTATTATCAGTCATCGTCCGGGCCTGCTTGCCACGGTGGACAAATTGCTGGTCTTGCGTGAAGGTCAGGTAGAAGTATTTGGTCCGCGTAATGAAGTTCTGCAGCGCGTTACCCAACGACCACCGCAGACGCAAACCACACCGACCACCGATGCGCCGCATCTGATTTCACGGGGAAGATAACCTCATGGAACTCCTGCACTCCAAACCCTGGGAGGGCCTGCATCCGGCAGCCAATGTTTCCAGATATATTATGGCCGGTCTCATCACCATACTCTCTGTATTTGGTGTGCTGGGTGCGTGGGCGGCGATTGCACCATTGCATGGCGCAGTGATTGCCACAGGTTTCATCAAGGTCGACACCAACCGTAAGACGATCCAGCATCTTGAAGGCGGCATCGTCAAACAAATCCTCGTGCGCGATGGTGATCGCGTACAGGAAGGACAACCTTTGATCGTGCTGCAGGATGAACGCGTCGGTGCCACGCTGGATCTGTTGCAGGGTCAGCTGGATTCTGAACTGGCACGCGCGGCACGGTTGCGGGCTGAACGTGATAATCAGGAGGCGATTGAATACCCGGCTGACCTGTTGGCACGCAGTGATTTCCCGGCTGTAGCTGAAATCATGCGCAGTGAAAATGCCTTTTTTACCACCAAACGCGAATCTCTGGCTGAACAGATCGAATTGCTCAAACAGCAGATCGGGGAAGCACAACAGCAGATTGCCGGACTCAAATCCCAGATTGATGCCGAAGAACAGGGCGCCAAATATCTGCAGGAAGAAATTGCCGCCAATGAAAAGATGGAAAAGAAACAGTATGTGCAGCGTACGCATATTCTGAGTCTCAAACGCGGTATCGAAGAATATGAAGCCCGCAAGGGTGAACACCTTGCCGATATTGCAATGGCCCGCCAGCGCATTACCGAGCTCGAACTCAAGATCATCGATCTAAAAAACGCCCAGGTGCGCGAAGCTGCAGACAAACTGACACTCTCCCAGGCGGCCATTAATGACATACTGGAGCGTCTGCGTCCTGCACGTGATGCGACATCCCGTCAGAGTGTCACCGCACCGATTGCAGGCACCGTGGTGAATCTCAAAATATTTACCGAAGGTGGTGTCATTGGGCCGCGAGAACCGATCCTCGACATCGTGCCCGAGGACAATCCACTGATCATTGAGGCGCGCGTCCGGGTTGATGATATTGATGATGTGAAGCTGGAACAGGAAGCAGACATCCGCCTGTCGGCCTACAAGGCCCGTTCCACACCCCTGATACTCGGTCACCTGATCTATATCTCCGCGGACCGTTTGATCGATGAAACCACCGGCGAACCCTATTACAACACACATATAGAAGTGGATCAGGCCTCCCTTGAAGAAGCCGGAAGCCTGGAAATGTATCCCGGCATGCCGGCCGAAGTGTATATAAAAACCGGTGCCCGTACCGCGCTGGATTATATCCTGGCGCCCATCACCCAGACCCTGCGCCGTTCCATGCGCGAATCATAAAAAATCTTTCATATTCTGTCTTCCCGTATCCCCGTACCCCGATACGGGGATACGGAATCCAGTAGATAATTCTTTGTTACCCGTCATTCCGGGCCTGACCCGGAATCCAGTAGACCATTCTTCCTTATATTTTTTAAGGTGATTGATTGGTTTGACTGGGCCCCGGCCCCCGGCTTACTACATGCCGGGGCAGGCTTCGCCGGGGCGACGAAAGAGTGAGTGCGTCATTCCGGCGCACGACTGCATGGATGCAGGAGGTAGAGCGACGCAGGACGCCTACATGGACGTAGGTGGTAGAGAATGTCTGGAACAAATTCTCGAGCCAAAGCCGAGGCCGGGACCCAGTAGACAACTTTTCCTTGATACAGGAACAGAAGCATTTTGAGGTAAACTTTGTCTTCTATGCGCATCGGCTTTTTCCTGTTCTGCAAATTCCACAAACCCATCCTGCAGCCCATCTATGATTTGCTGAGAACGGATCTGGAATGTTTTTCAGGCGGCGATGCAGAAAAAATGATCGCAGGTAAACCGGATATCATCGTCTGCGCCGATCATCCGCCGGAGAATTTCCGTGACAGGTTGCCCGGCACCATCGTCGTCTGGACACGTCACGGCTTTTCCACCAAGAAATATCTCAGGCAGGCGATGGGGCTGTCTGATTTCACCTGCCTCACCAGTGAATGGGTACGGGATGATGCTTTGCGGCGCGGCTGGCGATCACGCCTCGGCCTGTGGGTCACCGGTTATCCGCCGATGGACGTGGTGTTCAGAAAAGAAGCGGACACGAACTGGTTGCCCGAAAATTTCCGGCGAGGTGCTCCGGTGGCTTTGTATGCACCGACATTCACTCCCAGACTCAATGCCCAGGAAGTGCTGGGCAATCACTGGTTCGCGGCAGCGCGGCAACGCTTCCCGGACTTGCGTATCGTCATCAAACCCCACCCGCACACCCCCAAGCTGTTTCCACACTGGATGGATGAATGGAAAGCGATCATGGACAAAGACCCGCTGGTATGGCTGGTCGATGACATCAATCGCGATGTGTACAGCATGTTGCCTGCCACCTCCATGCTGATCACGGATGTTTCCAGCGTCATGTTTTTTTATCTGGCGCTGGACCGGCCCATCATACTGGTCTCCAATCCGGAGCGGGTGCAGAACACTGATCGGTTTGATCCGGATGGATACGAATGGGCATGGCGCGATATGGGCCGTGAGGTGGAAAATGAAAACGGGTTGTTACAGGCCATTGAAGCCGCACTCACGCGCCCGGAGGAAAACGCCGAACGCCGTGCTTTTTATCGCGAACGTGTATTCGGAAGACAGACGGATGGTAATGCATCGTTGAATATCGCAAACAAGGTTCGTGCACTGGTACAGCCCGGGCTTGCTGATCAGGAGTGGGTGAGTGCCGCATGGAACAAGATCCGCGGAAATAAATAAGTAAACAACCGTCGCCCCGTTGAAAGCTTGCCCCGTACTTCGATACGGGGACGGGGCCCAGTAAAAAATTTGTTTTTTTAATATGGGATGAATATGTCCACTTATATAAATGATGATTGCGTCGCCATCATTCCTGCCGCTGGGCAGGGTGAACGGTTGGGCCTTGGTCCCAAGGTGTTGCTGAAGCGGGGAGGCCAGACATTAATAGAACACCTGGTGGCAAAACTCGAACACTGTGTGTCACGCATTATTGTCGGTGTCCCGCCGGATCTGGTGGTCACCATTCGTGAATTGCTCGGGAACCGTGCCGTAGTGGTCGCGGGAGGCGCCACCCGACAGGCCACCCTCAGAATATTGTTTGATCTCACCCATGAACCCTATATTGTTGTACACGATGTCACCCGCCCGTTCGCCAGTGTGGAGTTGATCAAGCGGGTCATTATCGCGGGCCGCAGCAGCGGAGTAGCCGGGGCCTTCCTGCACCCGCCCGTACCGGTAGCGCGCGAAGAACAGGGAATCCTCATAGAGGCTTTTGATCGGTCTCTGGTCGTGCTGCCGCAGAGTCCCCAGTGTTACCAGCGCGAGAAGCTCGCTGCGGCTTTTCGATATGCTGACGATCAGCATATCGAAAAGCAGACACTGTGGCAGATCGTGGTGCTGCACGGACAACCGATCACTGTTGTTGCAGGTGAGGAACGTAACATCAAGATCACAACCCCGCTCGATTGGGAGATCGCACAAAAAGTCATCTGGCCGGAATGACCGTGGAAAGGCCTGGTTTAACATTCAACCCATCACTAATCACCAATAACCAATCACAAAAATAATGAGCACAGAAGCCCTGAACCGCAGCGATGAAAAACTTTTTTCCTGGCATGGAAATCTGGCCGGGGAAGATTATGTATTTGCCACCTATGTCATAGAGTCTGCTGTTGATCCCGCGCTTACTGCGCTGGCGATGGCCAAGGAACAGACGGCGACGACAGCAGCACTGTGTGGATATCAGGTCAATCCGGCAATGGCGGCGCGTGTGGTCGACATCAACCCGCTGGGCGCAACGGATGTTCCCGGTTTGCCGGAGTACTGGCTGCACACTCATGCCTATCCGGAATCCACACGTAAACGGGATGGATTCTGGAAATCACGCATTACCATTGCCTATCCGCTCATCAACCTGAACCGCAGCCTGAGTCATGTGTGGAATGTGGTGGTGGGTGAGCTCCCACGGCTGGGTTATCTGAATGCCATACGGCTTACCGCGCTCGATCTTCCGCAGTCCTTCATCCGCCATTTCCCCGGGCCGCGTCATGGCATGAGCGGACTGCGGCAAATACTCAACATACAGGATCGTCCGTTGTTCTGCCGGTCAACACGTCCGGCCGTGGGGCTCGATCTCGCGGCCATGTGTGCGATCAACCACAGTGTGCTGCGGGGCGGTTTCGATGTCGTCAAGGACGATGAACTGACTGTGAACACTGAATCAATGCCTTACCGGCAGCGTGTTACCGCGCTTGCGGAAATCACCCGCCGTGCCGAACAGGACACCGGCGAAAAGAAAATATATTTCGCGAACATCATTGATGACTATTCAAAATCCATGGAGCAACTGGACATCGCAACTGCCGCCGGTGCGGATGGCATCATCATCGCACCGTGCATACAGGGGCTGGCGATTGCCGCCGAAATAGCACGCCGCTCGGATCTACTGATACTCGCGCATAACACCGTGGATGATATTTTCTGCCGCCATCCGAAATTTGGGGTGAGTCACGCGGTTTATCTCAGCCTGTTGCGTCTGAGCGGGGCTGATCTCGTCTTTCTCCCCGGCACGTTTGGTTCCGTGCATGCCGAACCACAGGACATGCAGGATGCCGTGACCGCCTGTGTGCCATCCGATGATCAACTGCGGGCAGCGTGCCCGATCATTGCCGGGGGCAAGCGTCCGGAAAAACTTGCAGAGTACATCTCAGCAATAGGCAGCACGGATTTCATGATTATTGCCGCCACCGCGGTGGACGATCATCCGCAGGGCCTGGAAGCCGGGGCGCGTGCCTTCCGCACGGCGTGGGAAGAACTGATTAAATGATCGCCCTTTGGGCGGAATATAAATCAACTGGGCCCGGCCCCGTATCGGAGTACGGGACAGGCTTCACCGGGACGACGGGCACTTTCTTATCGTCGCCCCGGCGGAGGCCGGGGCCCAGTAATCAAACAAATACCTTTAAAAAAAACATAAGGAAGTATTATTTACTGGGTCCCGTGTCGCAGCACGGGACGACGGATCGCCCAGACACCAATATGCCGTCGTCTTGGTGAAAGCTTGCCCCGGCATGTAGTAAGCCGGGGCCGGGATCCAGTAAACAATCCTTCTTCTCCGTCATTCCGGGCCTGACCCGGAATCCAGTAAAACAATCCAGCACCATCATGGTACATGCGTGAATCCGGCCCCAAATCCCTTTTTAAATCCACCTTTGCAGAAATTTCCTGATTACTGATAACATGCCCCGCTGGGAAATTCCTCCATAACAATAACCAGATTCCACCTCTCAAAATTCTATGGCACGTAACTTTTGCGTAATGACTGTGGGCCGCAGCGGCTCGACCTCCCTGATGGAAAGCCTCGAAAAGCATGCCGACATCATGGTCCCCAACAAGAACATCAAATGCGAAGACAACGAACTGGTGCATCCCAAACGTCTCGCCGAGCAAATGAAGCAATATGCGGAACTGTGTAAAAAACCGATCAAAACCATACCTGAACTGATCATTGCGTTTTATACCCTGAACAAGGACCAGCCTTATGTGGGTTTCAAGACCATGCCCAACCGGCACAAGGACCTCGCCCGCTTTACCGCTTCCAAGGACATCCAGTTTATTACCCTGCGGCGGCGGGACATTGCGTCCACCTGCGTGAGTTTCCTGCGTGCCAGTGAATCCGGCTCCTGGCGGCGGCATGGCGAGGAACGTGAAGACATGTGGACGTTTGATCCGGAGAAGGACGCCCAGCGGGTCGCCAGCAATGTGCGTTACATCTTTCAAAGCTACAAGCAACTGGCCGAAATCAAGGGCGCCATCCACCTGTACTATGAACAATTGTGTGATCCGGATTACCACTCACCGGAACTCGACAAGTATTTTGAGCGGCCCATCCGCATGGAAAACCCGCGCCCGCCCACCAGCGGCAGCAAGTACGTCACCAACTGGGACGACTTCAGCAAGTTCGTGGACAAGGTCTGGAGTGCCTGCAAGAAAGGCGGAGCGGCCACCGGTGAAAAAAAGGCCGGAGCAGGAAAAAACCGCCAGAAAAAACCGGCGGGCGGAACAGACCGCGTAACACTGCAACCGCAACAGGCCGCAAAGGGTGGTCGCCGGCGTATGCGTCCCGATCCCTCACGCCGCGTGTTTTACGCGTGGGAACTCGGCATGGACCTCGGCCATCTGCTGCGTTTCCTTGGTCCTGCGTTACAGTTGCGGGAACGCGGTTATGAAGTCAGCTTTGCCGTGCGTGATCTGTCCAATGCCGAGGCCACGCTCGGCCACCATGGTTTCCGCATCATGCAGGCGCCGATCTGGATTGCCAACGTGAGCGATCTGCCGAAGATGACCATCAGCTATGCGGAAATCGCCCTGCGTTACGGCTTTATCAGCCATCCCGGCCTCAAGGCCATGGTCAAGTCATGGCGCGAGTTGTTCATGCATGTTAAACCGGGGCTGGTGCTCACCGATCACAGTCCCTCGGCCCTGCTGGCGGCGCGTTCCATGGGCCTGAAGCTCGCGCCGATCGGCAGCGGCTTCTTCAATCCGCCCATGACCCGGCCACTGCCGTCCATGCGTTACTGGAACAATGTGCCGGCGGAGCGCATTGAAAAACCGGACACCATGGCCACGGAAATCGCCAACAAAGTGCTGGCCGACATGGGTGGCCGCCGGATGGAATCCTTCGCCGATCTGTTCAAAGGTGTCGAGAACTTCCTTTGTACCTTCCAGGAACTGGATCATTACCCCAATCGTGGCCCGGCCCGGTATTGGGGCCCCACCTTTGAAGTGGAGCAGGGCGTGGAAATGCATTTCCCCAAGGGCGAGGGCAAGTGCATCTTTGCCTACATCAAGCCGCGTTATAAGGATTTTGAAAAACTGCTGGAAACCCTGCGCGATTCCGGTTGCCGGGTGCTGGCCTATTGCCCCGGCATCACCAAGGAACATTTCGATAAATACAACTCCGAACGCCTGCAGATCAGCCGTACGCCACTGAAACTCAATGCGGTGATCAAGGACTGCGACCTCGTCATTTGCCACGGCGGGCCCGGTACCGTCACGGCCTCATTGCTGGCCGGTATACCGTTGCTGTTGTTGCCGACCCAGCTCGAACAGTTCATGAGTACGCGCCGCGTTCACCAGCTTGGGGCGGCCATTGCGATCACCCCGCCGGACAAGACCAAAAAAGAACCGGAGGCCGACCATGATTATCCGAAGATCATCAAGCAACTGCTGACCGAGAAGAGTTTCCGCGACAAGGCCGGGGAGTTTGCAAAGAAATATGCGCGCTTCAACAAGGCCCACCAGTCCCGCATGATCGCCTCGCGTATCGAGGAACTGCTGCGGAGCTAGAAACCACCCGTCGTCCCGGCGAAGCCTGCCCCGGCATGTAGTAAGCCGGGGGCCGGGACCCAGTGGATAAAATCTTCCTTAAGGTTTTTTAAGGGCCGCCCTTTGGGCGGAACATTAATGCACTGGATACCGGCGTCCGCCGGTATGACGATTATTTTTTAACCGGGACGACGAGTGAAATGAACTGCAGAATCTCACTCAATTATTTACAGACATTATTTTAATTTCAACCGATACAACACGATACAATCATATCTTCAACAAAAAGTTTTATATCGATTCCAGATTGCTTAATTAAAAATAAAAATTGATCGGCATTTTCATGACTCAAAAAATGTGAACTGCATCACTAAAAATAATTTATGCAATTAATGCGTTAATACTTGATCTCAAAATCAATTCAAATGCTATACTCAACCTTAATTCCGGAAAGAAATTTTTCCGGATATACGCGCGTATAACAAATATCCCTCCCGATGGGGACATAACATCGGTAAAGGTGCTGGGAAACACCTAAAAATCATGCGTGAGTATTACCCACAGAGCGTTTCTACGTTCCTGCCCCCGGGAATTTCCTGCCTGCGCTCGCGTTCACGCTTCCCACAGAATTCTGAATTGCCCTTAAAACCACTTCATGTCCGCTTGCGGACATAATTTTTTTAATTTGGAGATAAACCGCCATGGCCATCAAGAAATCCAGATTCAATAACGATATCCTCGCCGGCACATCAGGTAATGATGTCCTGATCGCCGAACATTACGGCGTACTGCTGGATGGCGGGGCGGGCAATGACACGTATTACCTCTATGGGCAAGGCAGTGAAAGTTCCGTCATTGTTGAAAATGCCAACTCCGGTACGGCGGACAAAGTTATTATCGATGGCTGGAGCTCATCCGATGTTGAGGGCATACGCCTCTATTATGGTCTGGATAACATTGAGAACCTGACACTCATCGGTTATGCCGACTATGGCTATGGCAATGACCTGAACAATATCCTGGATGCGTCCAAGGCCTATGACAGTGGTCCCTACGGATTCATCAACCTTCACGGCATGGGCGGCAACGACACCATCACGGGTTCTGTCGATTCAGATTCCCTCTACGGTGGCGATGGTAATGACATCATCAACGGCGGGCGTGGCAATGACTATCTATATGGTGACAGTGGTAACGATAACATCAACGGCGGTTATGGCAACGATACCATTTATGGCAATGATGGCAACGACATCCTGAATGGTGGTGATTCCAATGAAAATGCAAGTTCTTACGATGATGATTACGGCTATGGTGGTGACGATTATCTCTATGGCGGTGCAGGCAACGACACCCTGAATGGCGGCAATGACAACATTACTGCCAATGGTTATGGAGAGTCCTTATACGCTGGTAGTGACATGTTATATGGAGATGATGGCAACGATATTCTCAATGGTGGTAATGATATCGTCATTGCCTATTTGCCCGGCTATGCCGATGTCCTCTACGCGGGTAATGACATGTTCTACGGAGGTGATGGCAATGACACCATGACCGGCGGTAATAATACCCTTACTGGCGGTAACTTTGTCGAAAGTTTCGAAAATTTCTATGGCGGAGTAGATCAGTTCTACGGAGATGACGGGAACGATATTATCAAGGGCGGCACTACGACCATCAAGGGCAACGCCGGCACTGATTGGATCTACGGTTACTATGTAAATGCCTATGGAGGCGACGGTAACGATACCATCACTGGCGGCACAATTACGATTGATGCTGGTGATGGCGATGATACGGTCATGATTGGTGGTATTGGCCAGTGGGATGAAATGGATGGCGGTTATGGCAGTGACAAACTCACATCACTTACTGTCACCATCAAAGCGGGTAATGGCAACGATCTCATCTACGGCTCTGGCGGTGTCTACTATGGTGATAGCAAATCAGGCGGCGCAGATACGAACAATATCGATGATGGCAATGACATCATCAAGGGTGGTAAGGAAACTATATCCGCTGGCGCAGGTGATGATTATATTTATGCGGGTTATGCCCTGTTCTATGGTCAGGGTGGCAACGACATCATTACCGGGTTCTCGTCCACGATTAACGGAGAGGCGGGTAATGATCGAGTATATCTCAACGGTAATGCATTCAACCTTATGTATGGCGGGTATGGCAACGACACCATCACTGCCGGCTCCCTGACCATCAATCTGGGTACAGGCGAGAACTACATCTATGGTCAGTATGCTTCGTCTGGTACCTACTATGGCTATGGTGGTATTGGCTATGCCAAACTTTTCGGGGGCTACGGTAACGATACGATCAACGGTGCCACGGGCAATGACTTCCTCGAAGGCGGCTACGGCAATGACACGCTGAACGGCAACGGTGGCAATGATTTCCTCAACGGCGGATATGGCAATGACACCGTGCGTGGCGGCGCCGGTAATGACATCCTTCGGGGCGGCGCCTATGGAGGCAATGACGTCTTCGTGGATAACGATCTGCTCGATGGCGGCGCAGGTAACGACACCTTCTATGTAGGTCTCGGCTATGGTAACGATACCATTACGGACTCTGCGGGCGACGATACCGTCTTTGTTTATGGTATGAATTTCACTGCCCCGGGCACGATAGAAAATATCATTTCATGGGACGATGGTGGCAACGACCAGACCCTGACCGGCAACACCCTTAACAACCTCATCTATGGCTATGCCGGTGACGACACGCTGATCGGCCTTGGCGGCAATGACGTCCTCATGGGCGGCTCAGGTGATGACCGCATGGAAGGTGGCGCTGGCAATGACAACTACATCGTTGACAGCTTCGGTGATGAGGTAGTCGAAGCCGCAGGCGCCGGCACTGACCATGTCTTTGTTGAAGGCTATGGTTATGGCACCCTCAGCGACAACGTCGAGAATATGACCCTCGGTTATGGTGCGGGCGCAACCAGCATGATCGGCAACGCCCTCAATAATATTCTGCGTGCCAATGCCTATGGCAACCATATCTATGGTGGCGCGGGTAACGACACGCTCATCTCCGGTGGTGGTGACGATGAACTCTTCGGTGGCGCGGGGAACGATCTCTACATCGTCGAGAATGACAACGACTCCGTCTTTGAACTGAACGATGGTGGTATTGATACGGTCCGCAGCAACGGCAATTTCACTCTCGGACTCAATGTCGAGAACCTGATCCTCACCGGTGGCATCTATGGCACGGGCTGGACTGGTATCGGAAATGCCTTGAACAACCGCATTGAAGGCACCTCCGGTAATGACAACATCAACGGCGGCGCAGGCAATGACACCATGGTCGGCGGCGCGGGTGATGACGACTACACCGTGAATTCGCTCACCAATGAGGTGGTCACAGAAGCCGCAAATGCTGGTAGTGATTTCATCACCTACGACACTCAGTTGATCGCAGGTACCTTCACACTGGCCGCCAATGTTGAAGGTGGCGAACTGCTCGGTACCGGTGCACTGAACCTGAACGGTAACACACTCGATAATGATCTGTTTGGCAACAATGCCGCCAACACGATTAATGGCGGTTCCGGCAATGACTTTATCAACGGCGGCGGCGCCAATGACATTCTCCGCGGCGATGCAGGCAATGACGAGCTCTACGGCAGTTGGGGTATTGATAGCATGTATGGCGGCACCGGCAATGATATCTTCTGGGTTGACCGTGGTGATGGCGCCGGTACGGCCATCGCCGCCGCCGACGAAGACAGGGTCAACGATACAGGCGGTATTGACGAGGTACGCAGCAGTGCTTTCAGATACACCCTTGGCGGCACCATTGAGAACCTGACCCTAAACGAAATCACTACCGCACGTGAAGGCTTCGGTAATGGCCTGAACAACGTTATCGTGGGTAATACCCTGCGTAACGTGCTGGATGGTCTGGGCGGCAACGACCACATCTACGGTGGCAATGGCAATGATCATCTCTACGGCGGCGCCGGTAACGACGAGCTGTATGGCCAGGCCGGTGATGACACCATGAACGGCGGTGCCGGCAACGATATCTTCGTTGTGACTGATGCCAATGATGTCATTCAGGAAGCCCTCAATGAAGGCACGGACCTTGTCCGCACCTTTGTGGATGAAGACCTGCGCTACGATGACGACATCGAGAACCTGACCCATTACGGTTCAGCCGACCAGAGTTATGGCAATACCGCGAACAACGTCATGACCGGTCAGGACAACTTTGACATGTTCTACGGCGATGACGGCAACGACACGCTGCACGGCAATGGTGGTAATGACGTCCTTTATGGCGGCGCGGGTAACGACACCCTCAACGGCGGCAGTGGCGCAGATGACATGTACGGCGATGACGGTAACGACATCCTCAACGGCGGCACCGATCAGAGCGATGACATGCTCTATGGCGGCGATGGCAACGACACCATGACCGGCGGCGCGGGTAACGACCATTACACCGTGGATGCCACGGGAGATGTCATCATTGAAGCCACCAACGGCGGCGACGATGAAGCGGACATCCGTTCGGATCTGGAACTCACGCTCACCATGGCGGCCAACCTTGAAGACATGTTCGTCTTCTACGGTGGCGTGTATGGCGACGAAGGCCATAACATCACCGGTAACGCACTGGATAACTTCATCGGCGGCGATTACGGCGACAATACCCTGCGTGGCGAGGGCGGTAATGACACCCTCATCGGCTCCACTGCTATCATTACGCTCGAATTGGGTTCAGGCATTGATACCCTCTCTGGCGGAGAAGGTAATGACACCCTGATGGGTGGTGGTAACGATGACACCCTCAATGGCGATAACGGCAACGACTTCCTCTACGGCGGCACCGGCAACGATGCCATGAACGGCGGCACCGGCAACGACATCTTCTATGTTGATGAAGGTGACGGCGCTGGCGCAGTCACCACCGGCACGGCGGAAGATCAGGTCAACGAAAATCCGGGCAGCGGCACCGACACGGTCAAGATTGCCCGTGCGGATGATCTGGATTACACGCTGAATCTCAACGTGGAAAACCTGACCTTCACCGGCACCAATGCCAATGCCACGACCTCGCTTGGTAACACGCTGGACAACCTGTTTACGATTGAACGGCTGGTTACGGCGGACAGCTTCGATGGCGAAACGGGCTTCGATACTCTCGATGCCACCCTCTTTGCAGCTTCAAACAGTGGTACGGTGACGACGGCTGATTTTGAGGCCATCAACCTCACACTGAACATGAGCGGTACGCCTGTGCTGTGGACGGTGGATACTGGCAATGTAACGGGGCAGGCCATTACCCTTACCGGGACTGTCTCGGGCATTACTTCCAACATCAATTTCCTGGATATTACCAACCTCGGCACCGGCCATACCATCATTGTGCAGGACTATAACGGTGGTGATGCGGTTGAGACGATTGAGTTTGTGCTGAATAGTGGTGGTGGCACGACGGATGAACTCAACTTCGAATTACGCGGCGGTGGCCCGGACGCTGATGGCAGTGACGTGACGGCCTTGCGTATCGCCAATACCGACGCTGAAGTGTTTAATTTCCTGGTGCGTGCTGACTTCAACGAAGTGTTCGTGAATGGCGTGGTGGGAGCAACAGAGGAATATAACTTCACCGGCACCGGCACCCGCGTGGACTTCGAAGGTCTGGATGCCAGTACCACGCTCAACCTCACCAACTTCACGGTGCAGACGTTCAACGTCTTCCTCGCCGCGGACAGCGGTGCGGACACCCTGAACCTTGAGGTCAACAACGTGGTGATCGGCGATGAAGATGGCGGCAGCTTTGATACCGAGAACCCTGCTGGTACCGAGTTCGACACCATCAACCTGATGGTGTCGGGTTCTGTGGCGAGCTTCATCGATGGCAGCGGTTTCGCTACCGGCGGCACCATGGTTCTGTCCGGTGCCACCAACATCACCTTCCGTGATTTCAACGGTGACCTCGATGCCAGCGGCTACAACGGTAACCTGACCATTGTCAATGCCGGCACCATCGCCAATTACACCGCAGGCGGCAGTGATGACAACATCACTCTCGGTGGCGGTGGTACCACGCTCGTTTATGATAATTTCCTCAATAATAATGACTTCATAAACGCGGCTGGTGGCGCGGATACCCTGACAGCCGACCTCATCGCCGCTATCCACACGTTGCATATCGCCAACGTCGAAAACATCGACTTTGATCTGCAGGCGATAGGCAATTACACGATCGATCTGGGTGAAATCACCGGCACGGTGGATATCGACTTCACCGGCGCCGGCTTTGAAGCGTCCAACATTACCATCGTGAACCCGGATCATCTCGGTAACAGTTCATATAGTATTGATGCGAGCTTCCTCACCACGGGTGTACTGAATGCCACCACCGGCGAAGGCGTAGATACCCTCATCGGCGGCGAAGGCAATGACATCCTCGATGCCGGCAGCAACGACAATACCCTTACGGGTGATCTGGGCGATGACATCTTCAGGTTCAACAACCTGATCAGTGGTGACATCAATAGCGTCACTGACTTTGTGACGGGTGACGACATCCTGCAACTGTCTCTGACGATGTTTGGTGGCATTGGTGCCGTCGGCGCCTTCGATGCAACCACCTTCCAGGCCAATGCTGGCGGTACGGCAGCGGATGCAAACGACCGCATCCTCTACAACGAAACCACCGGTGCGCTGTTCTATGACCCGGATGGCAACGGTGTGCAGGCCGCGATCCAGTTCGCAGACCTGGGTGCGGGTGGCGTAGGCACACTGGCAGCCACCGACATCGCCGTCATCAGCTGATAGCGATAGCGTCGTCGCTCAAGGAGTAACAACACAACGGGGGCTTCGGCCCCCGTTGTGGTTTCTGCACAATGAGTTTGTTGTTTTACTGGATACCGGCTTCCGCCGGTATGACGACATGGTTTGATCTGTCATTCCGGTAGAAATGTGCTTCCGTCATTCCGGGCCTGACCCGGAATCCAGTAAACAATCCTTCTTTCCCGTCATTCCGGCGCGTCACCCCGGCATGTAGTAAGCCGGGGCCGGGACCCAGTGAACAATTCATCGATCCGTCATACCGGGCTTGACCCGGTATCCAGTAGACAAACCTTCCTTGTGTTTTTTTTAAGGAGTTATTATTTGACTGGGCCCCGGCCTGCGCCGGGGCGACGGGTCATCTTTACTTTCGTCATTCCGGCGGAAGCCGGAATCCAGTA
>CAYZJI010000009.1:78212-90735 GCA_964479045.1 uncultured Enterobacteriaceae bacterium | reverse complement strand
TCGCCGCGGCGAATGTCGAAGGACACGCCGTCCACGGCGCGGACGACCGCATCGCCCGTATCGAGCCAGGTCCGCAGATCACGGACGCGCAGCAAGGGGCTGTCCTGACTCATCCGGTCACGCTTTCTGCAGGGCAAGGCGGAGCGGTCGCGCAACGCGCACGCGCGGGTCGAAGGCGTCGCGCACGGCATCCGCGAACAGGTTGGCCGACAGCACCATCAGCAGCATGAAGCAGAACGCCGCGGCGAGCGACCACCACACCATGGGATCGCGCGCCATCTCCAGGCGCGCGCCGTTGATCATGGTGCCGAAACTGATCGTCGTCGGGTCCACCCCGACACCGACGTAGGACAGCACCGCCTCGGCCAGGACCAGCCCCGAGAAATCCATCACCACCGCGATCAGCACGATGTGCATCACGTTGGGCATGATGTGGCGGGTCAGTATGCGCGCGTGGGAGACGCCGAACGCATGCGCGGCCTGGATGTATTCCATCTCGCGCAGCTTCAGCGCCTCGCCCCGCAGGAGCCGCGCCAGCCCGGTCCAGCTGGTGATGCCGAGGATCACGCACAGGAACAGGAGCCGCAGGTCGGCGCGCGCCGTCACGGTATCGAACAGGTCGGGATGCGTCTCGATATAGACCTGCATGGTCAGTACCGCGGCCGCGATCAGCAGCACGCCCGGTATCGAGGAGAGCGTGGTGTAGAGATACTGGATCACGTCGTCCACCCAGCCCTTGAAATAACCCGCCATGACGCCCAGGGCAAGCGCGAACGGCAGCATCACCAGCGTGGTGAGCGTGCCGATCACGAGGCCGGTGCGGATGCTCTTCAGGGACTGGTAGAACACGTCCTGCCCGACCTTGTCCGTGCCGAACACATGATATTTTGCGGCCAGCGCCAGGAGCGGCGCGCCGACCGCCAGCATCACCGCCAGCGTGATCAGCACCGCGCGCCACGGCACCTCGGTCTCTCCCCGCCATAGCGCGCGCCAGGCCGCATCGGTGCCCTGCGCCCCGCGCTGTGCCAGCACGGCACACAACAGGACCGCCAGCACGATCCACGCCAGGGCGCCGGCCGCGCCGCCCAGCAGCGCCCGACGCGCAATATCGGGAACAAGATCGGCCTCCGGGTCCCGCAGGTGGGCGCCGCCGTGCTTCAGCCGCGGGAAGTCGCGCACCTGCCGCCCGTCCGGCAACTCCATCGTCTCCTTGGCGTAGAGATGGGTGGCAAGCGGTGCGGAGTAAGTCTTTTCCTTGCGTGCCCGCAGCGGACCGGCGGCTGCGTCGAGCAGCGACAGCACCTCCACCGCGTAGATCGTCTTGCCGTCCTTGGCGCCGATCGCCAGCCGGTAGTGCAGCGAATCGGCGATGCCGATGACGACAAACAGCGACAGCACCGTCGCCGCCGCCATGCCGCTCGGGCTGCGCGCGACCTTGCGCCATGGCGCCGCCAGGTGCTCGTGGCGGCGCACGTGCAGCACCAGCGCCACGACCACCGCCAGCAGCAGGAACACCAGGGCGTCGGTCCAGAAGATGACGGGCTTAAAAGGCATGAATGCGTGACGAGTGACGGGTGACGGGTGACGGTTTCACGGCTACTCGAACCTGACGCGCGGGTCGACCCAGGTGTACGAGATGTCAGTAAGTATCAGTCCGATGATGTACAGCACCGAGCCGAGGAAGACCATCGCGCGCACGATGGCGAAGTCCTGCGAGTTGATGGCGTCGATGGTGTAGCTGCCGAGGCCGGGAATGCCGAAAAAGGCCTCGGCGACCAGGCTGCCCATGAACAGCAGCGGGATCACCACCACCACGCCGGTAAGGATCGGGATCATCGCGTTCTGGAGCACGTGGCGGAACAGCACGCGCAGCTCCGAGAGGCCCTTGGCGCGCGCGGTGCGCACGTAGTCCTTGTTGATTTCCTCGAGGAAGATGGTGCGGTACCAGCGCGTGTTGGCCCCGATGCCGCTCACCACGCCGACGATGACCGGAAGCGCCAGGAACCGCAGTGCGTCCGCGCCACCGTCGTAGCCGGAAATCGGCACCAGGTTCAGCAGCTTGCCCACCAGGTACTGGCCGCCGATGATGTAGAACAGGCCTGAAATGGACATCATCGCCACGCATGCCACCACGCCCCAGAAATCCACGTAGGTCGCCCGGAAGAAAGCCATCAGCAGCGCGAACGTCACGTAGGCGACGAGGCCCAGCAGGAATACCGGCAGCGCGATGGCGAGGCTCGCCCACATGCGGGTGCTGATGTCGTAACCGATGTCCCGCCCCTGGTCGGAGCGGCCGAACTCGAAGGCAAACAGCTTGACGGACTTCTCGTAGAAAATGGTATCGGTGAAGCGCCCGGCACCTGTCGCAGCATCGTTAAAAAGCAGTGGCCTGTCGTAGCCGCGCTCCTCCTTCCACTTCTTCACCGCTTCCGGCGTCACCCGCTTCGCGCCCAGGTGCACGCGCGCCATGTCGTCCGGCGAGTTGACCACGAAGAACAGTGTGAAAGTGATGATGTTCACCCCGATGAGAATCGGGATGGCATAGAGCAGGCGGCGGATGATGTAGGCGATCATGGGGCATGCCCCGCCGTGGCGCGCTCGCGGCGCCGGAACGTCACGACCGCCGGCACCAGCGACAGCGCAAGCAGGACGATGCCGGCACCGACCGGCCACAGCACGGGCTGGTTCCATTCGCGCTGCATCCTCGCCCTCAGCTCGGGGTCGATGCGCTGGTACTTGAGGCCGTTGTTGGCGATCGAATGGGGCTTGCGATTGTGCACCCACGCGTGAGCAAGCCCGTAGTCCTTGGGAAACAGGCTCCACACCCACGGCGCGTCGTGGCGCGCGACCTCGACCATGCGATCGATGATCGCCTGGCGCTCGGGACCGTTGGCCATGCTCTTCATGCGGTCGAACAGGCGGTCGAACTCGGCGTTTTCGTAATTGGAGGCGTTCTCCCCGGAGGTCTTCACCTTGCCCTGCGGGCCGTGCAGCAGAAACAGGAAATTCTCGGGATCGGGGTAATCGGCGTTCCAGCCGAGGAAATAGAGTTGCACGTTGCCCTTGCGGATCTTGTCCTGGAACCGGTTCCAGTCGGTGGCGCGGATCGCGAGCTGCACGCCGATCTTCTCGAACTGTTTCACGTACCAGTCGAGCCGCGCCTTGGCGTCCGGGCTCGTGCCGGTCGTGTCGAGGTTGACCAGCAACGGCTGCCCGGTCTTCGCGTCGCGACCGTCGGGATAGCCCGCCTCCGCCAGCAGCTTCTTCGCGTGCTCGATCGACTTGCGGCGCGGCTGGTTGTCCACCCATTCGTAGACGTACGGGTTGATGCCTTCCTTCCCTTCCCGGTAGCCGAAGATGCCGGGCGGGATCGGCCCTTGCGCGGCGATGCCGCGCCCGTTGCGGAAGATGGAGATCATCTCTTCCTGGTCCACCGCGATCGAGATCGCGTGCCGCAGTTTCCTCTGGCGTTCACTGTAGCCCCCGACCACGGAGTCGAGCATGTTGAAGCCCAGGTAGAACGTGGTAGTGGCGATCGAAGTCTGCAGCTTGATGCCGCGCGCCTGCATGTCGTCCGACAGCGTGGCATCGCCCTGCCCCGAGAACTGCACTGCCTGGTCGAAGGTGTCGGAGCTGATGCCGGAGGCGTCGTAATAGCCCTGCAGGAACTTGTTCCAGTACGGAATCTGCTCCTTCTCGAGCGAGAACACGACCTTGTCGATGAACGGCAGGGGTTTGCCCGCGTCCCTGAGGCGCCCCGCTTCCGCGTCGCCCGGCTCGCCCTCGGCGGGATAGAGCTCGCCCTGGTAATGGGGATTGCGCTCGAGCACCATTTGCCGGTTGGGATTGTTGACGGTGAGCATGTAAGGGCCGGTGCCGACCGGGAACCAGTCGAGCGAGATGTTCTTCTGCGCCATCCCCGGCTGCGCGTAAAAACGGTCGGACTCGGGCGGAATCGGCGCGAAGAACGGCATCGCGAGCCAGTAGACGAACTGGGGATACTTGCCGTTCACGCGGATGCGGTAGGTATGGCTGTCCAGCACCTGCGCGCCCGCCAGCTCGAAACCCGAAAGATCGAGGAACCCGCCCGCGGGCAACGCCTTGTCCGCTGCCGCCAGCTGCTTCGAGAGATCCTTCAGCCCGACGATATAGTCGCCCATCAACTGCATGATCGGTGAGTGCAGCTTCGGGTGGGCGAGCCGCTTGATCTGGTGAACGTAATCGGCGGCGACCAGTTCGCGCGTGCCCGTCTGCTGGAAATCGCCGACGGCGTGCACGCCGTCGAGGTCGCCCGGCTTGAGGTCGTGGTAGACGAGGCGGCCGGACGCATCACGCGCCAGCGCCGGGTGTGGCTGGTAGCGGATACCGGGGCGAATGCGGATTACGTAATCGCTGTACGCGACATCTTTCGCATCGGCGTTCTCGGGCAGGCGCCGCCCTTTCGCGTCGTAGAACTGGGGGCGCGGCACCTCGGTGGCGGCGAACGGGACGAGCTCGTAGGGCCGCTTGAAATAGTGGTATTGCAGCGGCGGCTGGTAGATGTTGGCGATCAGCGTGTACTCGTTCTCGCTGTACGATTGCACCGGGTCGAGGTGCTTGGGACGCTCGGAGAACGAGGTATAGAGAACGTTGGCGCCGGCGGCCGAAGCGGAATAAGGGCTGTTCCACGGGGCGCCGCCGCAGCCGGCCAGGAGTGCGACGGCCAGGAGCGTTGCGCACAGGGACGGGGTCGGCATCGCTGAATCTTACCAAAGGCGTGATTCGTGAAGACCGTATAATGCGGGAATAACATCGCCGCGCCCCCGGCCGCACCGGGCGTCCAAAAACAAGGAACAAACATGGGCTTGCTCCAGGACAAGAAAATCCTCGTCACCGGTCTGCTCTCCAACCGCTCTATCGCGTACGGTATTGCCCAGGCAATGCGCCGTGAGGGCGCAACGCTGGCCTTCACCTACCAGGCCCCGGAATTGCGCGAGCGCGTGGAGAAGCTGGCCCAGGAATTCGGGGCGGGCACCGTGCTGCCCTGCGACGTCGCGAACGATGGCGAAATCGACGCCCTGTTTACCGAGCTGGGCAAGCGCTGGCAGGGCCTCGACGGCATCGTGCATTCGATCGCGTTCGCGCCGCGCGAGGCCCTCAAGGGCGAATTCCTCGACGGGCTCTCGCGCGAGGCCTTCCGCGTCGCGCACGACGTCAGCGCCTACAGCTTTGCCGCGCTGGCGAAGGCCGGCCGGCCGTTGATGGAAGGCCGCAAGGGCGCGCTCCTCACCCTCACCTATCTTGGCGCTGCGCGCGCGGTGCCCAATTACAACGTGATGGGCCTGGCCAAGGCGAGCCTGGAGGCGTCCGTGCGCTACCTGGCGCAGGACCTGGGGCCGAAGGGGATAAGGGTAAACGGCATCTCGGCCGGACCGATCAAGACGCTCGCCGCAGCCGGCATCAGCGGCTTCGGCAAGATACTCAAGTTCGTCGAGGACAATGCGCCGCTGCGGCGCAACGTGACGATCGAAGACGTCGGCAACACCGCGGCGTTTCTCATGAGCGATCTCGCCGCCGGCATCACCGGGGAAATCACCTACGTCGATGCGGGGTTCAATACCGTTGTCGGCGGGATGCGGGGCGAAGCCTGACGCTCATGAAAAAACAGCGAGGCGGAGCTGCCTCACTGTTTTTTCTCGATCTGCTGCTTGCTGATCTTCACCCCGACCTTCTGCCGCAGGCTGGCCAGGTAGGCGCTCATGGCCTCCTGTCCCTGCACCATGCGCAGCTGGCTCGATAGCGCCTTCGCCCGCTCGGCCGGGATCTCCCCGGCTTCCTGCACCCGGCTGACGCGCACCAGCAGGTAGGCGCCCAGCGGGTTCTCCACGCCGGCGTAGGCCGGCAGCCTGGAGGCATCCACCCGGAACGCCTGCTGCAAAACCGGCTCGGGCATGTCCTTGGGAGGGTTGTCCCGGCTCACGAGCTGCGAGGCGCTCCACACGCCCCTGGCGGACTTGCCCTGCCTGAGGTCCTCGAGCTGGCGCCGCCCTTCTTCCGCAGCCATCCGCGTCGCTTCACGCAAGGCCAGCCTCTTCTCGAGGCTCGCGCGCACTTCCTCGAACGGCTGGATGCTGGCCGGCTTGTTCTCGATAACGCGCGCCGCCACCAGCAGGCCGGATCCCGCCTCGATCGCCTCGGTGTTGCGCCGATCCTTCAACACCTCGTCGGAGAAGATCGCGGTAAGCAGGCGGGGATGGTTGAGCGGCGCCTCGGCGCCCGTGCGGGTGATCCACCCGCTTTGCCGCAGTTGCGACTTGACCAGGTCGGCGGCCGGCTTGAGGCTCTCGGACTGTTCGTAAACCACGTTGCTGAAGCCGTCCGCCAGTTCGGCGAATCGCCGCGCCGCCATCTGCCTGCGCATGTCCTTCTCGATCTGCCCCCGCACTTCCTCGAACGGCTTGACCTGGCTGCCACGAACCGCGAGCACCCGGATGATATGGAAGCCGTGCTGGGTCTCGACCGGGGCCGATATCCCGCCCGGCTGCAGCTGGAAGAGCGCGCGCTCGAACTCCGGAATATCCTTCATGGAGCCGCGGCCGATATAGCCCAGATCGCCGCCCCTGGCAGCCGAGCCGGGGTCGTCGGAATGTTTTTTTGCGGCCTCGGCGAAGCCGTCGGGCTTCTTCAGCAATTCGCGGTGCAGGGACTCCGCCTTTGCCCGGGCTTTCTGCTTCGCTTCCGCGCCAGCCGCCGCCTCGACGCCGACCAGGATGTGCGCCGCCTGGCGCGATTCCTCGGCACCGAACTGGCTGCGGTTGGCTTCGTAGAGTTTCTTCACCTCGGCCGGGTCGGCCTGGAGGCCCTCCGCCAGGGCGTCGACCGATAGCGTCACGTATTCCACGCGCACCTGCTCGGGCACGCGGAACTCGCCGGAATTGGCGTCGTAGTGCTGCTTCGCGGCCGCCGGGTCGAGCTTGACCCGCGCCAGAAAGTCCTCGGGCGCCAGGGTAACGTAGCTGACCTCGCGCTGCTCGCCGGCCAGCCGCGCCAGCAATTCGGCAACGGTCCGCGGCACGAAGCCGCTCCCGGCATAGCCGCTCGACATCTGCCTCACCATCATGTCCTGGCGCACGCGCGCCTCGAAGATGGCTGGCGTGATGCCTTCCGACTTGAGGTATTGCTGATAATTCGGGTAGGAAAACTTCCCGGTCCCGTCCTGGAAACCGGCTTCGCTGCTGATGGCGCTTTGCAATTGGGCGTCCGATACCGTGATGCCCGACTTGTAGGCCTGGTCGATCAACAGCCGCCGCTGGATCAGGGTTTCGAGCGTGGCCGTGCGCATCTCCGGAGTGTCGAGCATCGCGGGATCGACGCGCCCCTGCATGGCGTTCTGCAGGTTCTGCTGGCGATCGCGCAAAGCCCGGTTGAACTCGTCCTGGGTGATGATGCGATCCCCCACCCGGGCGACGGTCTGGTCACCGTCCATGCCGCGGAAATAGGCGTCCACGCCAAACAAGGCGAACGGCGGCACGATCAGCACCAGAAAAACGATCTGGATCAGCTTCTTGTTCTTGTCGACGAATGTAAACATCCCGGAATCCGAACAATTGCCTGTTGGTCAATAAAGAAAAAGGCGAACCGCGTTCGCCTTTTTTCTCGAATCTGGCGGAGTGGACGGGACTCGAACCCGCGACCTCTGCCGTGACAGGGCAGCATTCTAACCGACTGAACTACCACTCCGAAATTGTTTGGTGGGTGCTGAGGGGTTCGAACCCCCGACATTCGCCTTGTAAGGGCGACGCTCTCCCAGCTGAGCTAAGCACCCCTTTAGGCTGCCTGCGCCGGTCTGACACAGACAGCCTGAGGTGCGGGATATGGATTACTGGTACGAGCCTGCCACCTCAAAAGGAGCGCTAGTTTATGGCATCCTTGAGTGCTTTACCAGCCTTGAATCCAGGTACTTTGGAGGCCTTGATCTTGATGCTTTCGCCAGTTCTCGGGTTACGACCGATACGGGCAGCACGCTTGCGCACAGAAAAGGTGCCAAATCCAACCAGAGTTACAGAATCACCCTTTTTGAGGGCTTTGGTAATAATTTCAATCGCAGAATCCAGCGCACGAGCGGCGGAAGCTTTGGAAAGTTCTGCGGAATCAGCAAGAGCGTCAATCAGTTCAGCTTTGTTCATGTGGATATTCCCCTAATTAGTGATCCCTAAGTTGTTTAAGTGTTGTTGTGATGCTGGTAAAACTTTTAAATCAGATTCGCGGCAAACATAAGTCTAGGGCGAGTTTTATACCAATTGCCTATTCAAGCGTCAAGCGAAGCACAGGTTAATTCAGGTACGTGTTATTGAGTTCACAGTTCGTTCTGCACTCAAACCACATTATTAATGTGGTCTAAGCGCATCACTTTTTTGATCTTTATTTGTTTCATCCTGTTTGACCAACTCACTGGACTCTTTTTTGCTAGGCAGCGGGTCGGGTAGTTTTTGCAGGGCCACAGCCAGCACTTCATCAATCCAGCGTACCGGACGAATGTCAAGGTGCTGTTTGATATTTTTCGGGATCTCCACCAGTTCACGCTGGTTTTCGGATGGAATCAGTACAATTTCTATACCACCGCGAAGTGCCGCCAACAGTTTTTCTTTCAGCCCGCCAATGGGCAGTACTTCGCCGCGCAGGGTGATTTCACCGGTCATCGCCACATTGGCCTTGACCGGAATACCGGTCAGGGCGGAGACGAGCGCCGTACACATCGCCACACCGGCACTGGGCCCGTCTTTGGGCGTGGCGCCTTCCGGAACGTGGATGTGAAAGTCATGATCCTTGTAAAAATCAGGATTGATACCGAGCATTTCACTGCGGCTGCGTACAACTGTCATGGCGGCCTCGATGGATTCCTGCATGACATCACCCAGCCGACCGGTACGTGTGGCCTTACCCTTGCCCGGCACCACAGCTGCTTCAATGGTGAGCAAATCACCACCGACTTCGGTCCAGGCAAGACCGGTTACCTGACCGATCCGATCTTCCTCTTCCGCCCGGCCAAAGCGGTGGCGTTTGACGCCAATCAGTTTTTCCAGGCGGGCGGGCGTGATCACACGTTTGCCATTGTCCGGTTTCAAAAGAATCTGCTTGACCACCTTGCGACAGATGTTGGCGATCTCGCGCTCCAGATTACGCACCCCGGCTTCACGGGTGTAGTGCCGGATGATGTCGCGGATAGCGGCTTCATTAAATGCAATTTCATCTTTCTTGAGGCCGTTCTGTTCCATCTGTTTAGGTATCAGGTATTTTTCCGCAATATTCACCTTTTCATCCTCGGTGTAACCGGACAGGCGTATGACTTCCATACGGTCGAGGAGCGGCGCCGGAATGTTCAGGCTGTTGGCTGTGGTGACGAACATGACTTCGGAGAGGTCATAGTCCACTTCCAGGTAATGATCGTTAAATGAGTTGTTCTGCTCCGGGTCCAGCACTTCAAGCAATGCAGATGCCGGATCGCCACGGAAATCCATGGCCATCTTGTCCACTTCATCGAGCAGGAATAGCGGGTTCTTTTTCCCGACCTTGGCCATGCTCTGGATGATCTTGCCCGGCAGGGAACCAATGTAGGTACGGCGATGACCGCGGATTTCGGCTTCATCGCGGATACCGCCCAGCGACATACGCACGAACTTGCGGTTGGTGGCACGCGCAATAGAGCGACCCAGTGAGGTTTTGCCCACGCCTGGTGGCCCCACCAGACACAGGATCGGGCCTTTCAGTTTCTTGACCCGGTGCTGGACCGCCAGATATTCCAGGATGCGGTCCTTGACCTTCTCCAGACCATAATGATCTTCTTCGAGAATCTTGCGGGCCTTTTCCAGATCACGGCTGATCTTGCTGCGTGTGGTCCAGGGTACATTCACCAGCCAGTCGATGTAATTCCTGACCACTGTGGCTTCCGCCGCCATGGGGGACATCAAACGTAGTTTGTTCAGTTCAGATTCAGCCTTGGTTTTGGCTTCCTTGGGCATACCGGCTTTTTCAATCTTCTTGGTGAGTTCCTCAATTTCGTTGGGCGCATCATCCATGTCACCCAGTTCCTTCTGAATCGCCTTCATCTGTTCATTCAGATAATACTCACGCTGGCTCTTTTCCATCTGCGACTTGACCCGTCCACGGATACGCTTTTCCACCTGCAGCAGATCGATTTCCGCTTCCATCAGGCTGATGATGTGTTCAAGTCGTTCATTGATATTGACGAGTTCCAATATCCGCTGTTTTTCATCAATCTTGATCGCCATATGCGCGGCGATGGTATCGGCGAGACGGCTGGGATCATCGATGCCTGAAAGCGAAGAAATAATCTCGGGCGGTACTTTCTTGTTCAGTTTTACATACTGATCAAACTGGTTAAGTGCGGAGCGGCACAACACATCCAGTTCACGTTCATCACGGTAACCGGACTCCACCAGTTCTGCGGCTGCTGAGAAAAATGTGTCAGTTTCTATAAACCGGCTGACACGGGCGCGGGAAGCGCCCTCTACCAGCACCTTGATGGTACCGTCAGGCAATTTAAGCAATTGCAGGATGTTTGAAAGTGTGCCAACCGTGTAGATATCGGTAATACCAGGCTCATCATCCGCAGCACTTTTTTGTGCCACAAGGAGAATCTGCTTGCTGTTCTCCATGGCCCGATCCAGGGCCTTGATAGACTTGTCCCGCCCCACGAACAGGGGGATGACCATGTGCGGATAGACCACGACATCACGCAAGGGTAACGCCGGGTATATCATTTCTTCGGGATTGGCAGGTTTCGGTTCAAGTTCGGACATGAGTCTCTCACTGGTTGAGTATGCATACACATACCGGAGATATTGGGGCACCTTACAGACATTTCAAGACAGGTGTCCCGCCGGTAGTACTTGCTGCTGAACGACAAAAAATCAGCGATCCGGCGCCGCCTTCTGCAAGTCCTTGCCCTCATAGATCATCAGCGGTTTGGATTCACCGTTGATCACGGCCTCATCCACGACCACCTTGGAAATATTTTCCATGGAAGGCAGATCATACATGGTATCGAGCAGCACACTTTCCATAATAGAACGCAGACCACGGGCGCCGGTTTTACGTTCCATGGATTTGCGTGCCACAGCGCGCAAGGCATCCTCCCGGAATTCGATCGTCACGCCTTCCATTTCAAACAACCTAGAATACTGTTTGGTCAGGGCATTGCGCGGTTCCAGAAGGATCTTCAACAACTGGACTTCGTCCAGTTCATCCAGCGTGGCCACCACCGGCAGACGTCCGACAAATTCCGGTATCAGACCGTATTTAATCAGGTCTTCCGGTTCCACTGTCTGCAACAACTGGCTCATGCTTTTTTTGTCGTTAATGCTTTTCACATCAGCGGAGAAACCGATACCGCTTTTTTCAGAACGTTCACGGATGATCTTGTCGAGGCCGGCAAACGCCCCACCGCAAATAAACAGGATATTCGCCGTGTTCACCTGCAGGAATTCCTGCTGGGGATGCTTGCGACCACCCTGCGGCGGTACGGAAGCAATGGTGCCCTCTATGAGCTTCAATAATGCTTGCTGCACACCTTCACCCGATACGTCACGGGTAATCGAAGGGTTGTCCGACTTGCGTGAAATCTTGTCAATTTCGTCAATATAGACGATGCCGGTTTGTGCTTTCTCAACATCATAATCACATTTCTGCAGCAGTTTCTGGATGATGTTCTCGACATCTTCCCCGACGTAGCCGGCTTCAGTCAGAGTGGTGGCATCCGCAATCGTGAAGGGTACATTGAGCAGACGTGCCAGGGTTTCCGCCAGCAGGGTCTTGCCGCTGCCGGTCGGACCTATCAGCAGAACATTGCTTTTGGCGAGTTCGACATCGGATTTCTTGATACCCTGATCCAGACGCTTATAGTGGTTGTAAACGGCAACTGAGAGAATCTTTTTGGCCAAATCCTGACCGACCACATATTCGTCCAGAATTCGCCTGATCTCATGCGGGGTGGGCAGTGAATTACCACTGCCTGCAGAGGGTTTTTCCTGGATTTCTTCACGAATGATGTCATTGCAGAGCTCGACACATTCGTCACAGATGAAAACAGAAGGGCCGGCGATCAGCTTGCGGACTTCATGCTGACTTTTGCCACAGAAAGAACAATACAACAACCGGTCGCCGTCGCTGTTCTTGCCCTGCTTGTTGTCACTCATAGTTCAGTTTACCTCGGTCAGGTAAGGATTCAGGGGCCCGCTCTGTATCATTTTGCTGCCTGAGCATCAGCTATTTTACTACGCTGCGTCAATACTGAATCGATCAGCCCGTAATCGCGGGCCTCTTCGGAACTCAGGAAATGATCCCGTTCCGTATCATGCTGGATTTTGTCGAGCGGCTGGCCGGTATGTTGCGCCAGAATCTGGTTCAGACGTTCACGTGCCTTGAGAATCTCACGTGCATGGATATCAATGTCGCTCGCTTGCCCCTGAAAACCACCCAGAGGTTGATGGATCATGACGCGGGAATGTGGAAGACAAAAACGTTT
>CAYZJI010000009.1:0-78202 GCA_964479045.1 uncultured Enterobacteriaceae bacterium | reverse complement strand
AAAACGTTAACCTTTCGCACCACCAGCCAGCAACAAAGCTCCCATACTGGCCGCCTGCCCTACACACATGGTGCTGACATCCGGTTTGATGAACTGCATGGTGTCATAAATGGCCAGTCCGGATGAAACCGAGCCGCCTGGTGAATTGATATAAAGATGGATGTCCTTGTCCGGATTTTCAGATTCCAGAAACAGCAACTGGGCAATGATCAGATTAGCGACGTTATCCTCGACCGGACCCACCAGAAACACCACCCGCTCTTTCAGCAGACGGGAATAAATATCATAGGCACGCTCTCCCCGGGAGGTCTGCTCAACCACCATCGGGACCAGATTTAAAGCCTGTATCTCACTGTTTTTCATAGGATAAGTTTACTCTCTATGCCTGATTATTTGCAGTCTGCCCGTTATTCATCAGATCGTCAAACGGGAGTTGCTTTTCAGAGACCCTGGCCTTGCCCAAGACCCATTTTACCACCTCATCTTCCAGGGCCAGCGCTTCAACCTCGGCCAGCCGGTTGCGGTCACTGTAATACCATTTGATCACTTCCTGCGGTTGTTCATAGCTGCGGGCCACGGCTTCCACCAGTTGCCTGATTTGCGCCGGTTCCGCCTTGATCTGCTCGCGGCGGATGATGTCGGCGATGATTAGTTGCAGTGCAACCTTCTTTTCAGCCTGTGCGGTAAATGCTTTGGATTCAGCCTCTTCATCATGATCATGATGGTGATCGACATCAACGCCACGCATTTGCAGGCTCATATGGTATTGCTCATTGATACGTGCCGCTTCATTTTTGACCAGTGATTTGGGGAGTTCCACAGTATTGGCAGCATAGAGGGCTTCCAGCACCGCCTGCTTGGAACGGCCGAGGATGGCCTGCTCAGCTTCGCGCTGCATGTTGCGCCGCACTTCCTCACGGAATGCGTTCAATCCACCTTCCTTGATCCCCAGGCTGGCAAACAGCGCATCATCCAACTCCGGGAGTACCGGCTCGCTGATCTTTTTAACCTGTACTTCAAATTTCACCGGTTTGCCGGACAGCTCCGCCTTGTGGTAGCCCTCCGGAAATTTCAGCTCCAGGGCGCGTTTCTCACCCGGCTTCATACCTTTCAATCCATCTTCAAAACCCGGAATAAAACGCCCGGAACCGATTTCTATACTAAAGTCATGTGCCTCACCACCGGCAAATTTTTCACCATCAACATATCCCTCAAAATCTGTAACGAGGATATCTCCGGTATTGGCCGGACGTTCTACATCCTGCAGGGTACGCTGTTGTTTGCGGATGACTTCGATCATCCGATCTACATCCTGATCAGTAATGCTGCATACCGGTTTCATAATTGTAAGGTTTTCGACCGGAGCCAGGGCGATCTCCGGGTAGATTTCAAACGTAGCGGTGTATTTCAGCCCGGCCCCCAGTTCCACATCCATGGGGTCGATGTCCGGCCGGCTGGCCGGACGCAGTTTCTGCTGGTTCAGTGCCTCATAAAAGCTGGACTGCACAACCTCGGTAATCACTTCCTGACGAACTCTGGAACCGTAATGTTTTTCTACCACCTTGAGCGGTGCCTTGCCGGGCCGAAAACCCTGTATGCGGCTGGTACGGCTGAGTGACTGCAGACGGTTCTGCACCTCAGTCGTAATTTTATCTTCCGGGATTTCAACCCGGAGTTTACGTTCCAACGGACCGGTACTCTCAACTGAAACCTGCATGCTGTGTATTTCCTCAATAGATGACTGATTAAAATTATGAACCAGAACGAACTTAAAAGATTTGCGCTATGCACCTTGTTGGTGCGAAAGGAGAGACTCGAACTCTCACGGGTTTCCCCACTGGCATCTAAAACCAGCGCGTCTACCAGTTCCGCCACTTTCGCTGCAGTGATGGCGAGACATTATAAAGACCGGGCTGGTCTTTGTAACCCCTGTGAATGCGCTGCAATATGGGCGATGAACCCTGTTGGAAACGGAAAAAATTACCTAGAAACACTCTTCACCGAACTGTTTGCAGGTCCGCCGGCAGTTGCGGGTACCGGTACGTGGATTGATAATACAGTCCTCGCCCCACTTCTTGCAGACGTTCAGACACTGTTTCTGCTTCTTGTCCTGTTCCTCGCCCGGAATGACCAAGGTACCGGATTCAGGCTGCGATTTGCGATCCTGTTCAGAATCGGCAAGATACAGCGGCACTGTTTGATGAGTCTCGCCGACAAAAGAATATTCATCCGCCCCGGTCTTCGTGAGTGATTCATTATCCAGGGCCAACACCGGTAATGAAATAAGGAAACACAGACTGGTCAGGAGGATAGTGGCAGTGTTACGCATGGTTGTGTCTCTGCATAAATTTAAGATGAATTACGCACTATTAGACCTCAAATTGCGATGTTGTTCATCTTCTGGCGCACGAATTCCGGCCATCAGGCCCGGTCGCCGCGTACGGCGGCCCGGCCTTGAAGCATCTCCATCCCAGACAGGGAGTAGAATTCATGTGCCGGAACGGGTGGGCTGAAATAATAGCCTTGATAGATATCACAGCCGTGATCCTGCAGGAACTCAAGTTGTTGTTGTGTTTCCACACCCTCTGCTACAACCTGCAAACGCAGGTGGCGGGCCATGGCGATGATTGTTTCAACGATGGTTTTATCATTGGCATCGGTTTCGATATCACGTACAAAACCACGATCAATCTTAATTTGATCAATCGGGAGATTCTTCAGATAGACCAGTGAAGAATAACCGGTGCCAAAATCATCGATGGCCATGCCAATGCCGAGTTTCTGCAATGCCTCCATTTTCTGCTTGGTATCTTCAAAATCACTGATCATGCTGCCTTCTGTCATCTCCAGCATCAGCCGTTCCGGATTTACCTGATGAATACGCAAAGCATTTTCCACCAGTGCGACGAAATTGACCTGTTGCAACTGGGCCGGACTGATGTTCACCGAGATATACGGGAGAGTGTCCCACAATGCCAGTTGCCGGCAGGCTTCGCCCAGCACCCAGGCCCCTATCGGCAGGATCAGCCCACACTCTTCTGCAGCGTGGATGAAAGCCCCCGGATTAATCATGCCTTTGTGGGGATGCTGCCAGCGTAACAGGGCTTCAGCGCCGGAAACCTGCATTTCTGAATCAAACAACGGCTGATAATGCATCATAAACTGGTTCTCACGCAGGGCTATACGCAAATCCTTTTCCAGTTCCAGGCGGGCATGGGCGTATTGTTGCATATCGGGATGGTAGAAACTGATGGTATTACGTCCCCGGGCTTTGGCACTGTACATTGCCGCATCCGCCTGTTTGAGGACTTCATCCGGATTGCCGCTATTCGATGTAAATATGGTAATACCGATACTCGGCGTAATGTGGTGCAGGTACCCGTCCAGATTGTAAGGTTTGTTGAGTTCATCCAGCACGCTCTGTGCCAGTGTGAACACATGTTCTGAAGCCTTTTCCTGAAGTGGCCAGGTATCATGCAACAGTATGACAAACTCATCGCCACCCAGACGTCCTGCCGTATCTTCTTCGCGGATACAACTGCGCAGACGATCTGCTACCTGGATCAGCAGTTTGTCACCCACCTGATGACCCAGCGAATCATTGAGCATTTTAAAATTATCCAGGTCGATAAACAGGATCGCCCCATGCTGTTGATGACGTGTGGTGCTGGCTATTTGCTGTTCCAGACGATCCAGCAGCAGGCGACGGTTGGGCAAATCCGTCAGCACATCATAGAAGGCGAGCCGCTGTATCTGCTGTTCCTTGCGTTTGCGTTCAATCGCAATACTCGCGAGTTGTGCGAGGTCTTCGATCCGTCGCAGATCCTCATCGGTTGGCTTCTTGACCGTCTTATAGTAAATCGCAAATGAACCGATGACCCGGTGCTCAGTATCCAGAATGGGTTGTGACCAGCAGGCCCGTATATCGGCACGCCTGGCCAAATCCAGATAATCTTTCCAGTAGGGATGATTTTCAATATCTTCAACAATGACAGGTTTACCGCTGTACATTGCCGTGCCGCACGAACCTATACCATAACCAATCTCCACACCGTCTATCGCCTGATTATAAAAATCAGGCAAGCCGGGTGCTGCACCATGGCGTATGTGCCTGCCATCCTCATCGAGTAACAGAATTGAACCTGTTTGTTCCGGATTTGCTGCTTCCATCATCTCGATAATCAATTGTAATATCTCGTGCAAAGGCGCAGTGCTCACTATGGAGCGCAGGATATTATTGTGTTTGTCGCGTTCTTCCTGCGCCAGTTGCCGCTGCCGGATTTCTTTCTGTAATTCAAGTGTCCTTTGTCTGACCAGATCCTCCGTCTGCAGGGTGTGCCCGGTCAATACGAGCAATCCAAACCCGGTAAATGCAGTAAACAATAAAGCCCCAAGCATCATCCACCATAAATGCCAGTAGATGTGGTTGCTGAAAAACTCCCGGGAAGGCATGTAATCAAACTCCCACTCCCGGCCGGCAACATTCACTACATGTGATTTTTCCAAAGGAACATTGCGCAAATCATGTGAAATACGTGGAGGCAGATTACTGAACAGCAGCTTGCCTTGATCTTTAATCAACAGGTAGAGCTGTATCTCTTTGAACGTCTTCAGTGTTTTGGCTGCTTCGTCACCAACGCGGAAGACACTTGCCACCACACCTTTAAAATAATAACGACGTTGTTCGATACTTTCCCATTGCCGTTTGCCTAAATAAACAGGCGAATAGAAGACTGTACTGTAAAAGATGTGTTGTTTCGTGTCCTGCACCAGTTTCAATGGCATGCTGGCAATAGTGTGCCCGGTGTCCCGCGCCTGACTTATGGTCTGCATGGATGGCATTTTGCTGCCAACATCAAAACCCAGGGCCCGTTCATTACCGTTATAAGGAATGACATATCTGATTGGATAATACCCATCTCGCTTTAGTGCAGGCACCATGTCACCCGCTGAATCAGGTTCCAGTATGGAACGTTCACCAAGCCAGTTTTCCTCAAAGTCCGCGCGTGCTTCATGGGGTACAAAAGGGATCCATTCCAGCGCCTGAACACCGTGCGTCCCGGTCAGCAATGTCTCGGCAAATATATCGAATTCAGGTTCGGATATGGTCTCACTGGAATCAAAATACGCCTTCAGTGCAATATTTGACTGAATATGATGATCAATACTGTCTGAGATGGACTGATGAAACAGGTTGACCTGCCGGTCAAATTCACCCTTGATACGCTGTTGATCCTGATATTCGCCATACTTGAAAACAACTGTCAGCAATACCATGAGTACCAGCATAGGATAGGCCACAGCACGCAGACGTGGCCGCCAGATTTGTCTCGGTTCCCCGATCAGAATCAATAACAGGGGAGCAAAGATAAGTACGCCGATACTGTCGCCGACCCACCATGTCGCCCAGGTCAGGAGCGCATCATGAACAGGAACCTGTCCACTGGCCATGAGCGTAAGAACTCCAACACTGGCAGACACGATACAACTCAGCGGCCCACCCAGTAGCATAAATTTCAGGATAGATCTGACCTGTACCAGCGGGTCCTGTTCGCCGGTATATTTAACGATCAATCTTCGTCCGATAATTGCCTGTAGTGTTGAACCATAGGCCAGAAGAAGCGCCACACCGATCGAAACAATGAACCGCTCAGTGCTGGAATAATCAATAAACGAGAAGAGTTGTGCAGTAAACGCCCCGGCCATTATACCTGGTACAACAGCTATTCCGTATCGCAATAACATCACCAATGCGATACCGGCAGCCGGCCATATGGGGCTGGCATTACTCGGCGCAATAACCAGTTGCAGTCCCAGATAACTGCCCAGGAAATACAACAGAGCCGCACTCAGATTAATTTTTAATATAGACATCCCGGCATCATAAAAGCGACCATGCTTTTATGAATTATAGTGGTTTTAAGAAGACTGCGAATACGAATCTGTTCACTCTCATCAGTTTGCAACCTGATGCAAATCGCAACATGTACTGCTCTGAGGTGTGTCTGTAATACTACCGGATGGGAATATTGGTGGGCCGTGTAGGGGTCGAACCTACGACCTTGGGATTAAGAGTCCCCTGCTCTACCAGCTGAGCTAACGGCCCATTATTGTAATAACTGATGATAACAAATTGGGGTGACTGATGGGATTCGAACCCACGACAACCGGAATCACAATCCGGGACTCTAACCAACTGAGCTACAGTCACCATTTGAAAAAATCACGCCCGCCATCCCTGGCACAGCAGCACAGTCTTCGATTACCACCGGCCTCGCCATCCACTGGCTCTGCGCTCACAGGGGAAAAGACATGTTAAATGTCTTTTCCTTTATCCTGCTCGCCCAACTGAGCTACAGTCACCATTTGAAAACTTTTTCTGCCATATACAAAAACAGATCATGATTTATTTTCATGTTATGGCGCGCCTGGCAGGACTTGAACCTGCAACCGCTGGCTTAGAAGGCCAGTGCTCTATCCAGTTGAGCTACAGGCGCAACTATCAGTGAATGGTGATTGGTGAATAGTGAGTTAGTAGCACGTTATAAGATTTGAATTCAATCCACTATCTACCAATCACCGCTCACCAATCACTAATCACCAAAAAATGGTCGGGGCAGAGGGATTCGAACCCCCGACCCTCTGGTCCCAAACCAGATGCGCTACCAGACTGCGCTATGCCCCGACGTACTTAAACTTGAATCAAACCGGAAATTCTTTCCAAAACAGCAACATTCAAGGGGGTGCGATGATACGCGCCACCCGGATCGGCGTCAATTTTAACACTCTCTACAAGCGCCGCCATACTGTACCCGCAGACGTATCTTCCAGCGAGATGCCCATTTGCTGTAACTCATCACGCAGCCGATCGGCTTCCTTGAAATTCCTGTCCTTGCGCGCCTGATTGCGCTGGGCCACCAACGCATTTATCGCTTCATTGGATGTCGTATCTGTCTGCCCGGCCTGGCTTTGCAGGTATTTGACTGGTGATTCCTGTAACAATCCCAGTATTCCGCCCAGATGTTTCAATGTGGCGGCAAGTGAACGGGCATAAGCACTGTGCTTGTCAGCACGATTAATCTCATGTGCGAGTTCATGCAAAACAGCAATCGCACGCGCAGTATTAAAATCATCATCCATGACCGTATTGAATTCATCCATATAGTCCTGAAGTACAGACGCGCCATTATCCGGTACATCCCGCAGTGAGGTATACAACCGCAACAATGCGGCGCGCGCCTCATTGAGGTTTTCCAGGGAATAATTCAACGGGCTGCGATAGTGACTCGAAAGAATAAAGAAACGCACTTCTTCCGCGCGGAATTGTTGCAACACTTCGCGCACGGTGAAAAAATTATTCAACGACTTGGACATTTTTTCATCGTTGATGCGTACGAAGCCGTTATGCATCCAGATGTTCACAAACTTTTTACCGGTGGCCCCTTCCGACTGGGCGATTTCATTTTCATGGTGTGGAAACTGCAGGTCCATACCACCACCATGAATATCAAAATGATCACCGAGACAATGTGTGGACATGGCCGAGCATTCAATATGCCAGCCCGGCCGGCCCGGCCCCCACGGTGAATCCCAGCTCGGTTCGCCGGGTTTGGCGGATTTCCATAACACAAAATCCAGCGGATCGTCCTTGGCTTCCTGGATTTCCACACGCGCCCCTGCACGCAGGTCTTCAATCTGTTTGCCGGAGAGTTTGCCGTAACCTTTAAACTGACTGACATCAAAAAATACATCGCCGTTGGCTGCCACATAGGCGAGCTTGTTGGCGAGCAGTTTTTCAGTGAGTTTGATAATTTGATCAATGTGGCCAGTGGCACGTGGTTCGTGATCCGGTGGCAATATGCCCAGTGCCGCAGAGTCTTCATGCATGGCCTTGATAAAACGTTCGGTCAAGGCTTCTATGGGTTCATTATTCTCCGCCGCCCGTTTGATGATCTTGTCATCAATATCGGTAATGTTGCGGACGTAAATCACCTCAAACCTGCGGGCACGCAGATAACGCGCCACCATATCGAACACGACCATCACCCGGGCATGGCCCATATGGCAATAGTCATAGACGGTCATGCCACAGACATACATACGGACCTTGCCCGGTTCGATGGGCCGCAATTCCTCTTTGGTACCGCTCAGAGTGTTATATATGGTTAGCATGATGTATATAAAATGAATATGCGGGCGGCATGTTAGCGAAATCCAGCCCCTTCCACAAAAGAATTACCATGCGGAAGGCCCGGATTTATTCCGGTACCGGTTTATCGGTTAAACTGCATGCTGTCCGAGGTAATGTCCAAACATGGGGGCTGATTATGAAAGTGCGCTTAACGACGACCTATGGTGCCATCACGCTGGAACTCGATCCGAAAAAGGCCCCGCTGACGGTGGAAAACTTTGTCACCTATGTCAAATCCGGCTTCTATGACGGCACGATCTTTCACCGGGTCATCGAAGACTTCATGATACAGGGCGGCGGCATGGACAAGAACATGAAGGAAAAAACCACCCGTGCCCCGATCAAAAATGAAGCAAACAACCGCCTCGGTAATCTGCTCGGCACGATTGCCATGGCCCGTACTTCGGATCCGCATTCCGCCAGCGCCCAGTTTTTCATCAATACCAACGACAACGCCTTTCTGGATTTCAGCAAGGAAACAAAGGAAGGCTGGGGGTATTGTGTGTTCGGCAAGGTGGTCGAAGGCATGGAGGTGGTCGAGAAAATCGAGGGTACGGACACGACTTCCCGCAGCATGCATCAGGATGTGCCCGTCGACCCCATCATCATTGAAAAGGCTGAAGTGATCTGAACACCCATCAGACCTGACTCCGGGTTCTGACATGGTCACCTTGTTTATTTCCGATCTGCATCTCGGCAGTGCGAGGCCGGACAAGCTTGCCTTGTTCCAGCGCCTGTTGACAGGCCCGGCCCGCAAGGCAGATGCGCTTTATATTCTGGGTGATTTGTTCGAAACCTGGGCCGGTGATGATGACCGTACTTCGCCCCACCCGGAGATCATACACATCCTGAAAGACTATACTGCCGCCGGCGGAAAACTCTATCTGATGCGAGGTAACCGCGATTATCTAATGGGTGATGAATTTGCCAGACTGACCGGCGGGACGTTACTCGGCGATGCAGTTGTGGTTGATCTCCATGGCCGCAAAACACTGCTGCTGCATGGTGACACACTGTGCACGCAAGACATCCAGTATCAGATCTTCCGCCGGGTGGTGAATAACCCGGTGTCGATTGCAGTATTCAAATGCCTGCCTTATGCCCTGCGCCATGCGATCTGGCATGGCGTACGGAGACTCACAAAAAACAGTACTGCCCGTAAATCCGGATACATCATGGATGTGCATCAACCGGAAGTGGAAAACGTCATGCGACGCAATCATGTCAGTGATTTGATCCACGGTCACACCCACCGTGAGGGGCTGCATGAGTTTACGCTGGATGGTCAGCCAGCCCGGCGTTATGTGCTGAGTGACTGGTATGAAGGCGACTCAGTGCTGGTCGTTGATAAAAATGGATTCAGGATGATGCGGGTGGAGGACTACCTCAAGAATGAGGAACGAGTAATGAGTGACGAGTGACGGGTTTTTTCTCATTACTCATCCCTCGTTACTCATCACTGTCTTTTAACCCATCCACCCCGACAAGGTCATTAATCCCAGAATGGACAGCCATGCCAGCAAGGTACGGTTCAACAGCCCCTGCACGGCCCGCAGCCAGTAAATTTTGTCTTCGAGCAGCGTATCGTCATCGGTGTATTCCGGCGCTTCATAGCTGAGTGACCCAAGTCCTGATGCCTTGATCACATCATCATTCGCAGTGAGGGAACGCTGCTCGACTTCGCGCCATGCTTCCATCGCATCCACCATGTTACCCGTCACGGCATTACCGATGGCGAACAACCGTGCCGGCAGCCAGTTCAGGATATTGTACAAATCACGGACGGAATCCGCGTAACCACCATGGATACCGCTTTGTTGTTGCTGCAGTATGCAGGACAGGCGATACAACACAGCACCCAGCGGGCCCAGAACAATAAACCAGAACAGCACGCCAAACAGCCGGCGATTGGCCTCCAGCAGGATATTCTCAAGGAGAGACTGATCATTCTGCAGTGCCGTGGTATCCGGTGAAAAGGCTGACATCTGTTCCTGTATGCGGCGGGCATCACCTTCTTCCAGCGCTTCAATCAGTTCGTTGAGCTGCGGATTCAGATAGCGCGGGCCGAGGCAGTAAATCAGTACCACCAGGGCAAACAACAACGCCAGTGGCACAAAAAATGTGGCCAGCAACCAGGTGATTAATCCGGTGATCAGCAATGGGGCGAACAAGGTCATGATTACGCCCATGACCCCGTTCCATATTGAGCTGCCCGACAACCGGTTTTCCAGCCACTGGGCATAATCCTGAAACCAGTTAAAACGTCTCAAGTCATCGGACACGCCGGCGAAATGTTCAAAGGCCATTCCGATAAGAACAATGATCAGGGTCATGGGGTATCTAACCTCACTTCAATCCGGTGGTAATAGCGTGGCCAGTCAAACAACGGACCGGGATCGGTTTTGCGGCCGGGCGCGATATGACAGTGACCGACAAGCCGTTCACGGGTGATAGCAGGCCAGGCTTGCATCAGAGACAGTGTAAGCGCGGCGAGTTGCTCATATTGGATATCAGTATACGGTTGTTCATCACAACCCTCCAGTTCCACACCGATGGAATAATCATTGCATTTTGGTCTGCCCATGAATTCAGATGCACCAGCGTGCCACGCCCGTTGCAGAAACGAAACATACTGTGTGATTTTGCCGGCACGATCGATCACAACATGGGCGGACACCGGATTACCGGCGATGCCTGCAAAGTAAGGATGTGCGGCGGGATCGAGCCGGTTGGTAAACAATTGTGTGATGTATGGGCCCCCGAATTTGCCCGGCGGCAAACTGATGCCGTGGATCACCAGCAGCGAGATCTCCGTGCCCGGAGGGCGTTCATCATGATTGGGCGACCCAATACGCTCGACCTCCTGCAACCAGCCGGTGTTGTGATTGACCTTCAATATCCTTTGCGTATTCAAGTGCGCTTAAATAACGTGATAGGCTTGTGATACCTGCGAAATGATACATGGACATTCATCCCCGATGAACCCGTTACCCGATGATATTACTGCAACGGTGGCCCGTGCTCTGGCTGAAGACGTGGGCAATGGTGATCGTACCGCCATGCTGGTGCCGGAAACCGCCCGTTCCCGTGCCACGGTGATTGCCCGAGAACCCGCCGTGTTGTGCGGCACGGCCTGGTTTGCTGAAGTCTTCAGACAACTGGATAAAGCCATTAAACCTGAATGGTTGTTCCGCGATGGCGATCGTATCCAGACTGACCAGACGGTATGCACACTAAACGGTCCCGCACCTGCCTTACTCACCGGAGAACGCACCGCTCTGAATTTCCTGCAATCCCTCTCCGGTACCGCCACCCTCACCCGGGAATATGTTGACCTGTTGCAGGGCTGCAAAACACAGTTGCTCGACACCCGTAAAACGCTGCCCGGTCTGCGCAGTGCCCAGAAATATGCCGTACTGTGTGGTGGCGGAAAAAACCATCGCATGGGACTTTACGATGCCATCCTCATCAAGGAAAACCACATTCTCGCCGCCGGCAGTATCACCGCTGCAGTTCAAGCGGCAAAAAAACAGAATGTTCCGGTTGAAACTGAAGTGGAGAATCTGGATGAACTGCAGGAGGCGCTCGCGGCCGGCGCTGACAGTGCTCTGCTGGACAACTTTGATCTGGAAGGATTGCGACAGGCCGTGGCTCTAAACCGTGGCCGGATAAAACTGGAGGCATCCGGAAATATCAGCAAGACCAACATCCGTGCAGTCGCTGAAACCGGCGTCGATTACATATCCATCGGCGCACTCACCAAGCATATGCGGGCAATCGATTTTTCAATGCGGTTTAAATGAAGGATCAGGGACCATCATTTGAACCCTGATCCCCGAAATCATAATTTGGCTTTGACGATCTGATAAACCTCCTCCGTCAATGCATCCATGCCCTTCAGCGTATCCTCCAGTTGTTTCTTGCGGTCTGCAACAAATGCCTCGTCCTTGATACCGCCAATATTGATGTAGACATTCAGTGCGGCACTACGCAGTGCCGCCTGACCGGCCAGTACCGCCACACCGGCGTCACTGATGACATTCTTGTTACCCTTCTCGGCAATCGGTTTACTGAGTTTTATCACCTCGGCGGCGAGCTTTGCACAGGCCAGCGGAACATCGGTCGCCTCTTTCAGGGCCGCCTGGATTTCCATGGTACGGGCGGCTTTCTGATCATCGGTATCCTTGGGCAAGCCATAGGCCCCCATGACGCGGTTAAATACGTCGACATCCGCCTTGATCATGTCCGTCATGCGGTGACGCATATCTTCGGAATTATCCAGTATGGATCTGGCCTCAGCATCTACATCCTCATAACCTTTCTTGCCTGCCGTAAAATTGGCCACCATGCTGATCAACGCCGCCCCCATGGCGCCCATGATTGCAGCCGCACTGCCTCCGCCGGGGGTGGAAGCCTTGCTGGCCAGTTCATCGAGAAATTTTTGTATGGGTTGGTCTTTTATCATTCTGTTTTCCTCAGTTTCCAAAGCACTTCAAAGCTTGGGCGGATTATAGGCGAGAACCATGTGTCTCCCAAACGACACTTGCACAAACCCCTTCATCGCCCGGATGTGAATTATGGATTGAACTGCAAAACGGCTTGAGTGGATAATACCCGCCATTCGCAAAATGACCAGAACCCAACTCCTGATAACAACAAGAATCCCGGGGAAAGCAACATGAAAAAATTACTGTTCCAGCTCGACACCGATGCTCATCCGGCCGTGTTCGACACGGTCGTTGCGTATGATGGCGGGGCCGACCATGTCATTGGTCATGGGAACTGCACTCCGCAAAACGTCCGTGCACTGGTTGAAGGTGCCATATTCACCCGCGCCCCCAAGGAAAAAAAATATACCGCCCTGTTTGTAGGGGGCAGTGACATGACCGCCGGAGAAAACCTGTTCAAGGCGGTGCGCAAGGTCTTTTTCGCCGATTTCCGGGTTTCCGTCATGCTGGACAGCAACGGCAGCAACACCACAGCCGCCGCAGGCGTGGCCAAGCTCATGAGTAGTGGTCAGGTCTCCGGTAAAAAAGCCGTGATACTGGCCGGTACCGGCCCGGTTGGACGGCGTGCAGCCGTCATGCTGGCGAAAGAAGGCGCACAGGTCAGCATCACCTCACGGCAACTGGCGCGGGCTGAACAGGCCTGCAAGGACATCAAGGAACGGTTTAATGTTGATATTACTCCGGTCGCAGCAGCAGATAATGATGCCCGCGGCAAGGCCATCGAAGGAGCACAGGTGGTGTTCGCCGCCGGAGCAGCCGGCGCATTGCTGTTGAACAAGCACCACTGGGAAAATAGTCCCACGATTGAACTCATGGCCGATGCGAACGCCACGCCACCACTCGGAATTGAAGGCACGGACATGATGGACCGCGGCAAGGACCGCAATGGCAAGATCATGTGGGGTGCCATTGGTTTCGGCACACTGAAACTTGCCCTGCACCGCGCCTGCATCAATAAATTATTTGAAAGTAATGATCAGGTCTTCGACGCGGAGGAAATCTTTGCCCTCGCTAAAACCATGGCATAATACTTCAATATTTATGTCTGATAATCCGACGTCATTCAGCTCAAGCTGTCGTTTCCGATTGTTCCGCACACTCATCATCTCTGGCTGTCTGTGCGTGCTTATGCCCGCACTGTCCCTTGCTGTCACATTTGAGGATGGCAAGGCAGCGTATCAGGCCAAGGATTATAAAACCGCCCTCGCCATCATCCGTCCCCTCGCAGAGCAGGGGAATTCCCAGGCGCAGGTCACGCTCGGCATCATGTATGACTATGGTCAGGGTATAGAAAAAAATCCGGCAGAAGCCATGAAGTGGTATATCAAGGCCGCTGAACAGGGCATCCCGGTGGTACAGCATGACGTGGGTGTTAAATATTTCCAGGGTACCGGGGTAAAACAGAATTACCTCGAAGCCGCACGTTGGTGGGAACAATCGGCAAACGCCGGTCTGGCGGATTCCCAGTTCAATCTTGGTCTGCTTTATTACCGTGGTATGGGACTGGCGCAGGATTATGCCAAAGCCGCAGAGTTATTCCTGAAAGCTGCCGATCAGGGACATGCCAATGCACAATACAGTCTGGCGGTGATGCATGCGTTTGGCCAGGGGATGGAAAAAAATTATCCCGAAGCCCTGCGCTGGTTTGAGGCATCCGCCGCGCAGAATGTGCCACAGGCCCAGTTTAATCTGGGGGTTTTCTACGAAAACGGCTATGGTGTGGAAAAAAATCCAGCACAAGCCCGGGAATGGTTCACTAAAGCGGCAGGACAAGGGCTGGCTGAAGCCAAAAAGAAACTGGAAGAGCTGTCTTCGACCACTGAAGCTCCTGTAGAACACCCGGAACCCGAAACACTCGCAGCAAGTGTTCCTGAAGTTACCTCTGCGCCAATAACAGCAACACTGGCGCCTTCTGAACCTGCGCCTTCAGTTCCGGAAACACCTGTAGTTTCAGCCAGTGCAGCATCAGATCCCGAAGGCATCAAACGGGAGGACTGGGTCAAGCAACAAAACCCGGAAACTTATACCTTGCAATTGAGCAGTCTGCTCAGTGAAGCGGATGCACTCAAGTTCATCAAGTCCAACCGGCTTGAAGCCGGTGCGGCGTATATCAAGGTCGTGGTCAATGGCACCACCCGCTATACTGCTTTGTATGGAGTCTATACTACCCATGCCGAGGCTGAATCTGCTGTCAAACAATTGCCACAAAGTCTGCAAGCCAACAAACCCTGGGTCCGTAATTTTGGTGTATTACAGAAAATGCTGCAGTGATTCCACGGGCATGCGGCTGACTACCCGCACCTAGTCCTATGGTGGACTTCAAAGACATTTTGTCCGGGAGCAGTGAGGAGCTCATCAAGATTTTCTACGTATACGAGAGTGACGCGCTCAAACACCCGCTGGAAGCCCGTCTGGAACGTATCGCCAAGGAAATCCACCTGCGTCCGGCCCAACTGGTCTGCGCTGTAGGGTTCAATCCGCATTTCGCCGGGCTTTCCGAGATTGTTCCGATCCTGGGATTTGCAACGATTGATGAACTTATTAATGAAAGAAACGAAATTTTCATTAATGACATATACAAAAAAATACCGCTGGATGACATCCTCGCGCTGTACGGGATTGTAAAAGATTTTCCGGAGATACTACGTGTTATGCAGTACCTCGTGGAACAGCGTCTCAAGGCCATCGAATCCAAGATTGAAGCTACAGTAAATTCCATGCTTATCGAAAAATATAAAGCCGAGATCAAGGCCGTGTACGTGGACGGGATCGCCGGACTCGACTTTGCTGAAAACCGCCTAAATAAAATCGACAGCGGCTTTCGTGCAATGCTGAATGAAGTTACGATTATCACTGAAAGCCGGGTGATCCCTGTGGGCGAAATTTTTTTCCGGGATACCATCCTGCCCGAAGAAAAAAGAAAGCTACTCAACAAAGGGCTGATTCCATTAGAATTGGTGCATGCGCGACTGGCAGATGAGTCCATCTCCGTCCGGGAGCGCAAGATACTACAGGACTACTTGGATATTACCCGGCAGAACAACACCTGAGCCATTCATAACCTATGCTGAGTTTCAGAGATTTACTGACCGCCTCGGATGCCGATCTGGTCAAGATTTTCTACAAGGTCAACATTGATCCCGCGGATGATTTCATCAAACGCATCAATAAACTCGCCGCCCAGCTCGGGCTCAACCATGCACAACTGGTGTGTGCAATCGGTTTTAACAAAAATATCCGTGACCTTACGGACATCATTTCCGTCATGGGTTTCCGCTCCTACAAGTTACTCTCGTACCGTCAAAATGAATTGTTTACAACAGACACCTATCAGCAACTGGCCATTGATAACATTATCGACATCTATTCTGCCCGCCTTGAAGACGTCGAAATCATGGAATCTCTGCGTGAACTGTTGATGCCACGTCTGGAACATATCGAGACCTCGATTGAGAAAACCGGGGATCCTGCCTACATCATCAGTTACCGGATGGAAGTTCATGCCATTTATACTTCAGGGATTGCCGACAAGAGCTTTGCTGAACGCCGTATCAATAAACCAGGCATAGGCAAATACCGGATTATGGCCAATGAACTGGGAGTGATCGTCGAGGCCGGACTGCTGCCAGCCAGTAATTTTTTCTTCATGGAGTCCATTTCACCGGAGGAGAAGAAGGACCTCATCGACCGCAAACACATTTCCGAGGCGATGATCAAGAACCGTCTGCAGAATTCGAAGATCTCCCAGGAAGAACGGGACATGCTGGAAGGATACATTTAAGCAGTTATCATCCGGGCTGATCTCACCAGTCCTTTATCCGCCCCTGTCAGGAATATTTCCCGTATATTCCGGCCTTAAACCACCCCAAAATACAACGACAAGACAACAGCATGGCCTTTACAGACCATGCCATATAAATATATAAATTTTGAAAGGTTGACTGGGGGGAGCATGTATACCGGACTTGATAAACACATAATGTTCGCAGCTTTTGCAATTTCCGCCGTATTTTCTAACGGCGCAGTTGCAGATGATGTCGTGCAAAATGAAACCATCGAGGTGATTGGCGTCACACCCACACATGGTGTAGGCCTGCCGGAAACCCGGATTCCCTACAATGTACAACATGCGACCAGTGAAGATCTGGAACGTACCCAGAGCCTGGATCTCACGGACTACATGAAACGCAATCTGGGCAGCGTGGTACTGAATGATGTTCAGAACAACCCCCTTCAGGCTGATCTGCAATTCCGGGGCTTTACGGCGTCACCCCTGCTCGGTCTGCCACAGGGCCTGACCGTATATCAGAACGGTGTGCGCGTTAATGAAGTGCTGGGAGATACTATCAACTGGGACCTTATACCGGAGTCATCGATTGCCAGCATGAACCTGATTGGCGGAGCCAATCCACTGTATGGTCTGAACACGCTGGGTGGTGCCATCAGCATTACCACCAAGAATGGCTTCACCCACCCGGGCCATAATGTTGAAGTGTATGGCGGTTCCTTTGAGCGTATTGTCACCACAGCCGAAAGCGGGGCCAACAATGGTCGCTGGGGATACTATGGCACTGTCAGTTATTTCGACGAGGAAGGCTGGCGTGAAGCATCGCCTTCTGATGCCCTGAACCTGTTTACCTCTTTCGGGTTTCGCGATGGCACCAGCACCCGTCTCGATCTTAATTTCAATTATGCTGACACCAACCTGATCGGCAACGGCCCGTTGCCGGTTGAATTACTGGCACGCAATCGCGAAACCATATTCACCTCGCCGGACATCACGGGCAACCAGATGTATTTCGTTGATCTTGAGGGTGAGCACTGGCTGAACGATCTGACCCTTATGTCAGGTAATCTTTTCTATCGCCAGAACGATGTCGATTCTTTCAACGGCGACGGAACAGAATTTGAAGATTGCAGTGAATCCGGCGGCCCGGCGGGTTTGCTGTGCGAAGAAGGTGATGCCGCGCCGATTGAGGATCAAAATGGTGCTACGATTGCGAGCGTGCTGGGCCCCGATGGCGAACCCACACGTAACGCCATCAACAATATCAGCCAACGCGAACAACGTAATTTTGGCGGTACATTACAGACAACATTACTGCACAACCTTTTCAACCGCGAGAACCAGTTGATTGCCGGCGCGGCTTACAGTCAGGGTTTTGCGGAGTTCTTTTCCAATGTTGAAATTGCCAGTCTCAATCCCGATCGCAGCACAACAGGCACGGGGTTGTTTGTACCGGACGACGGCACATTTGTGGACACCCAGACCCGCAGCTGGTCATTGTATTTGACTGACACCATCGCGGTTACCGACAAGCTCGATCTCACTCTATCGGCGCGTTACAACAATACCGGCGTGAAAATAACAGACAAGGGTGGCGATACCAGTCTCACTGAACCGGCACCCCGTCTGAATGGCGAGCATGATTATCAACGCATCAATCCGGCGGTGGGCGTGACGTATGCCTTCCAGCCGGCACTCTCCGGTTACGCCAGCTACAGCGAATCATCGCGCGCTCCGACTCCGATCGAACTGGCCTGCGCTGATCCCAATGCCCCGTGTAATCTGCCGAATTCCTTCCTGGCCGATCCGCCGCTGAAACAGGTCGTGGCCCAGGGTTTTGAGGGTGGATTGCGTGGGACATTTAATAATGCCGGTTTGCTGAGCGGGACGAACTGGCATCTGGGTGGGTTTCACACCATTAACAATGACGACATTATATTCATCAGCACCGGTGGTGTTTCGGCCAATGAGGGTTTCTTCGACAACGTTGGGGATACCCGTCGTGTCGGTATGGAACTGGGTTTGAACGGGGCGTGGCAGAAACTCAACTGGTTCTTCAGTTACAGTTTTGTTCAGGCCACTTTTGAAGATGAATTTCTGGCCAGCAGCCCGAACAATCCACGTGCCCAGATAGATGCAGACGGTGATGGCGAGGCCGACAGTATTAATGTTCGTTCCGGCGATCGCATTCCGGGGATACCGGATCATTCCATCAAGCTGGGCGGGATTTACGCCGTTACGGAAAAATTCAATGTCGGCGCTGACATGATTTTTAATACCGGCGTTTACCTGCGTGGCGATGAAGCCAACCTGCTGGACACCACGGATGATTATGCTGTGGTCAACCTGACAGGCAATTATCAGATCAACAAGACTTTCAGTATTTTTGCACGCATCAATAATCTCTTCGATACTGAATACGAGACCTTCGGCCTGCTCGGCGAACCGGATGAAATTCCCGGCTTCGAGAATTTCAATGACAACCGTTTCCTTGGTCCGGGCGCTCCCATTTCCGGTTTCATCGGTATCAAACTGCAATTGTAATTCCTGCTCTCTCCTCTGTAGAAATAAAACCGGGCGCATGATGCGCCCGGTTTTATTACAGCATTACATCCTTCATAAATATTAATTATTGTATCAATAATGAGACACGCCATTCATACGACATCTCAACACAAATGCTATTAGCAGAATTTAACCATGCACGCTGTCTGTAATATGCAACATCTGCGCTTTCTCCAATCCTGATCTGGATATAAAAATATTCTGCTGATCGAATATTTGTTATGTATTTGTGAAGCATGTCACCACATAACACTCTCTCTGTGAAACATCTCACGATAAAACGGATTGTCGAACACGTTCGCTTCGCCTAATTTTTCACCCGTACATGTTAATTCCTAGAGAGGTAAGCTGTAATGAAAGCTTTTTTAATTGCCATAAGTCTGTTGTTCGTTTCCGCATCCGCCAGTGCCGCCTGCAATAAAGCCAGCGCTGCCGGCAAATGGGAAACGTTCATGAATACTGTAGATACGACCAGCGGCTGGAAAAGCTGTACTCTGCTTGTTTCTGTCGGCGGCATTGTCAATGCAGGATCTTCCACATGTATTACTGACACCGGCGCGTCGGAAGCAGTACAGGGAGGCACTTTGAATGCTGCCAACAACTGCGCTCTGACGGGCAATGTGACGATTAATAACATTACCTATACCCTGAGTGATGGACAGATCAGCAGGAACAAATTTAATTCCAGCGGTGTGGGAACATATTCCGGAGGAATATTCAGCTTCAACGCAATCAAACAGTAATATCCTGAATCACCGGATGAACTGGCGCCGCCTTCGGGCGGCGCTTTATTTACATACCGGATAAAAAGCTGGTGCCGGAGAGAGGGTGAGCCGGGAATCAACAAAGACACTTAACGTGTCTTTGCTCCGGCGAACGCCACAACACGGATGTTGTGGCCGGAACACAGCACCAGGGACGGTTGTTACGATATTTGCTCCCGGCAAATTTGTCGAACCATCACATCTATGTCGGAGGTTCGAAAATTCATGATACCTGATCAACTGCAAAGCCTGCCTGCGGGCAGGCTTTGCAGTTGATTGGTGCCGGAAAGAGGATTCGAACCTCTGACCCACGCATTACGAATGCGTTGCTCTACCAACTGAGCTATCCCGGCTTTGATAAACATTTCGGATTGTTAAGTTTCAATTCTTACTAACCACAGCCCTAAGTTCGACCATCCTGGTCTCACTAATGGCACGGCCTTGGCCTCCCTGGCCAAGGCGCTCTCCGGAGAAAAGACACGTTAAGTGTCTTTTCTTTTTTCCGGCTCGCCTGAGCTATCCCGGCTTTGATAAAGTTACGGATGAACGGCAATAGAACTTGTAAAGAAAAACTGCGCGGATTTTACAACGTTTTGTTTTTGACGCGAATGATAATATCAACCCCGGATTTTACCGTGCCTTCCGGCAGCTCAGGCATGTTATGGATTGATATTCCCGACGCTGCAATATCCTGCAAAACACCGGTGTCTTCGTTATAAATGTGATGGTGCGTATCAGTGTTGGAATCATAAAAAACCTTGCCGGACTCTATAATGACTTCCCGGATCAGACCTTTTTCAGCAAACAGGTTAAGCGTGTTATAGACGGTTGCCTTGGAAACCAGATTGGCATTGTGGTTCACCTTGGCCAAAACCTGATCAGCGCATAAATGCTGGGGTCTGCTGAGCAGTACCCCGGCAATATCAATCCGCTGTGAAGTCGGGCGTATGCCATGTTTCAGCAACAGATCCTGGATCTTGTGTTCGGTACGCTGGCTTTCTGTAATAAGAATCATCCGCAAATTATAGCGAAACTGCTTTCATGTTGCACGGCACCGAATTTTCAGCTGTATATAGCGCTTGTCCTGTCCATGGCCGGGGACTCAAATGCCGAGGCTGGCAACGAGAGAGGCCGGGCCAGAATCTGATCTGCCAGAAGTCGCGCCGAGCCCGGCGCAAACAGGATGCCGTTACGGTGATGACCGGTATTCAAGTACAGACCTTCAATGCCTGGATATGCACAGATATAGGGAAGACTGGAGTGAGGTGCCGGACGCAGCCCTGCCCAGTGACCCACAATTGGAAAGCGGTTAATTCCGGGCAACATCACTTCTGCTGCGTTGGACAAATCTGCCCTGGCATCCTGCGTAATGTTCTTGTCGAATCCAGCCTCTTCCACAGTGCTGCCGGCCAGAATATGACCATCTTTCCGGGGTATCAGATAGATACCGTCTTTCAGGATGATGTGACTGAGATAATCCTTCGGCGCCTGATAACACAGCATTTGACCCCGGACAGGCCGCACGGGAATATCAGGAACCAGACTGGAAGTCCAGGCACCACTTGCGATGATAACAAGCTCCGCATTGAAATGGCCCTTTTCTGTATCAATGCCTTCCACCCGTCCACGCCGGCTTCTGATCTGCTGCACTCGCGTCTGTTCATAAATGACCACACCATGCCCGATCAGGCTGGCTTTAAGCGCGGACAGCAATCGCGGACTCCGGATTTGTGCTGTTGCAGGAAACCACAAGGCATTAGAGGCATTGACAACCTCGCACACGATACCCTGTTCCTGTGCCCAGGATATGGCTTGCTGCCAGTCTTCGACTGCCAGTACCCGTATGCCGGATTGCACCCATTCCGGATCGATTCCGGTCCCGGCAGCCAGATCCACGGCCAGATCCGGATAAAGGCCTTGCGACAATGCGGCGAGCGCATTGCTCGCGACGGGCTCCCGCCACGGATAGAGTGGAGAAAGTATCCCCCCTCCTGCCCATGAGCATTCGGTGCCGGTTGTGCCGCTGTCAAATACTGCGACTTTCAGGCCAGAATGATTCAATTCCCGGGCAGTCATGAGACCGATCAGGCCGCCGCCGATAATAATGCAATCCGGGTTTATACTGTTCACAGATTAGTCTGCCTGTTTATGTCATGTAAGCACTGAAATAAGGCTTTAGAACCGGGCAGGAAACCCTGGCCAACTGGCCAACCACCATCCCGTTTATCGGGGAATTACTACCGCCCGGTGTGATTTTACTGAACAATACACATACAGATTGCTATATATCATTCACCAAAGGAAATACCTATGAAAAAACACAGCGGTTTTACCCTTATCGAACTCATGATTGTTGTGGCGGTCATTGGCATACTGGCTGCTGTAGGATACCCCGGCTATCAGAATTATTTGAAAAAAGCGCGCCGGGCAGAGGCCCAGACCGTGATGCTGAACACCGTCAACCGCGAGGAGCAGTATATTCTCGACCAGCGACAATATGTCGATTCCTTTGTAAGCCTGGGTGTAAAGCATGAAAATTATGACTGCACCAGCGTAGCGACTGAGTGCACCAATAACTGGTATGAAATTACCATTGCTGTTGACAATGCGGCCGCACCACCCGAATACACCATCACAGCCAATGCAATAGGTGATCAGGCAGATGATGGGGATCTGACGGTGGACAGCACCGGCAATAAAACGGGTAAGTGGTAATGTCGCGATTCATTGGCGGGCACCCCATGGCATACGCTGCTTCAGGATTTACCATTATTGAGCTGATGATCACGGTGACCATCGCCGGGATTCTTGCCTTGGTAGCGGCCCCGTCAATTTCGGGCATGATTGCAAACCAGCGTACGCGCGCCGCAGCAACGGAAATACACCTGAGCCTGCTGTTAGCGCGCAGCGAAGCTATCAAGCGTAACGCTAACATCGATCTAATCCGCACCGGGGCCACCTGGTCGGAGGGCTGGACTGTGCAATCCGGCGCAACCGTATTGAGGACCACCAATGCCCTTGAAGGGAATGTCACAGTTGTCTGCGAGTACGGCGCCTCGGACTGTGATGGCGACGATGTCGATACGATGACGTTTACCCGCACTGGCCGGCCTGAAGAACTCATCGCGTTTGAAATGTACAACTCCGCCGATGACAAGGTACAGATGCGTTGTATTGGCGTCAGTCTGAGTGGTACGCCAGCGGTTAAACTGGATAAAGATTTTGATAATACCAACGGGTGCAATGAATGAAGATTCAGCACAACATGTCCGGATTTTCAGACAGCAGGGGGTTTTCCCTGATCGAAGTTTTGATCACCATGCTGATTATTCTGATTGGTCTGCTCGGTATTGCTGCATTACAGGCCCAGGCACAGGTTGCAGAACTGGAATCCTATCAGCGTTCCCAGGCACTTATCATGATGTCGGACATCATTGACCGCATCAATATCAATCGCTCAACTGTCTCCTGTTTCCAAATCACAGATAATACAGTCGCAGGCACACCCTTTATTGGTGCAGCAGGCGCCGGGCATATGGCAGCACCTGCCTGTGCAGCAAGTACCCCCACCTATAATCAGATGGCCGTGGATACCTTGAACGAAATAGACAATATGCTGGAAGGTGCAGCAGAAACAGCAGGTGGCACGTCAGTCGGGGCGATGATTGGGGCCCGGGCCTGCATCAGTTATGACGAAACAACCGAACTGGGCGGCAATCCCGGTACCGGACTCTACACTATTACAATCTCCTGGCAGGCATTGGCGGATTTGGTCGCACCGGTCGCCAACTGTGCCAATGGGCTCTATGGTGCTGAAACAAAACGCCGCGCCGTTTCGACCACTATGCGCATGGCAGATCTTTACTGAGTGGGTTGGCAGATAATGAACATAAACACTATGTACCGTTTTCCCCCTAAACAGGCTGGCCTGACCCTGATCGAACTCATGATCTCCGTCACTATCGGCCTGCTTCTGTTGGTGGGTCTTGCCTCCGTTTTATTCAACTCCAGCCGCGCCCAGCGTGAACTGGAAAAATCCGGCCAGGTGATTGAGAACGGACGCTATGCCATCAGTCTGCTCACAGAAGACCTGCGTCATGCCGGTTTTTATGGGCCCTATTATGAGCTGGGCGACCCGCTGGGTGCTCTTCCGGACCCCTGTGAAACCACTGCGGCCGATCTGGAAAATAGTCTGGTTCAAACAATACAAGGATATGCCGCCGACTACACTGATCCAGATGACCCCGTTGAGCCTGATGTCAGTGCAACGACGTGTGATGATTTGGGATTACTGGTCGATGACAATCTGGTCGAGGGTTCCGATATCCTGGTTATCCGCCGTGCTGCCGCTGTTTCAGTCTCTCCTGCAACCACCGTAAATGGTATGGTTTATATCCAGTCGAACGCTGCAGAGAAGGTGGTTTTTCTCGGTGACGGCGCCGCTCCTGACACTTTCAACCATGAACTTGCCTACGATAATACCAGCGATCCTTCCATTACCCGGCAACTGATCGTACACACTTATTTTGTTGCGCCATGCAGTGTGGGCACAGGCGCGGATGGCATATGTCAGGCTGGTGATGACACCATACCCACCCTGAAACACCTGGAACTCACCGCAGAAGGTGGCGTGACCACTATTAAAATCACTCCCCTGGTTGAGGGAATTGAATATTTTCTGGTGGAGTACGGAATTGATTCCATCCCGGTGGATATTAATGAAGTGACCGGTGAGCCCGGTGATGGTATTCCGGATGAGTATGTTTCAGAACCTACGGCTGCCCAGTGGCCCGATGTCATCACTACCCGGGTTTCCATCCTCTCACGCAGTTTGAATCCAACGGATGATCATACCGATACCAAAGAATATAGCCTGGCCGGACACGATCTCGGACCGTTCAATGACAACTACAAGCGCCACGTTTACAGTGCCGAGATCCGGCCCATTAATGTGAGTGGCCGCAGGGAGAACCCGGAATGAATAATCTGTCTGTCAAGCAGCAAGGTGCAACTCTCATAATGGCCCTGGTCATGCTGGTGCTCATGACATTGCTGGCGGTGTCATCCATCAACCTGAGCACTATCAATCTTAAAATCGTCGGCAACATGCAGGCGCAGAAAATGCTGGATGCTGCGGCCCAGGAAGGCATAGAGCGCGTACTCACGGATCAAAATAATTTTGGATTGGCACCGGCGGGGATGACGTTTTCCACCACCTATGGGGATGTGGACGTGGAAGCGCCGGTTTGCATTGCTTCTAACCCGGCAACAGGTTCTAGTATCGTGGATCGTGGCACAGGAGACGTCAAGCCAGCCGAAGACAATACCTGGGATATAGTCGCTACCATTACGGATGACGTAACTGGCGCTGTATCGACGATTCATCAGGGGGTGGAAATGCGCATGCTGGCAGGTAACTGTTATCTCTGAAATTCACCCCGGAGCATTCATCATGAAATATTTTCCGACTTCCTTGTACAAAATTCGTCTGTTGCGCGGCTTGCTGACTGCCGTGCTGATTTTCATGACCGGCAGCCTGCCCGGGCCGGCATTTGCCGCGTTTGATCCGGTCAATGACGATACCGACATCTTCCTCGCCAATCCGAACAATCCGGCAGAGCGGCCGAATGTATTGATTGTTCTCGATAACACCGCCAACTGGTCCCGCAATGTGGATGGTCAGGCCATCGTGATCAATGAGCTGGCTGCGCTGAAGACTGTGGTGCAGAACCTCAGCAACCAGTTCAACGTGGGCCTGATGACATTCCCGGAAACCGGTAACCCGAATAATAGCGTCGATGGTGGTGTCGTGCGTTTCCACGTACGGCAGATGGACGACGACAACAAACCCGTACTCGCCGATCTGGTCGGTGATCTGGATAATAACAATGACAAGAGCAACAACAACGTATTGTCCAAGGTCATGTCTGAAGCCTACTTTTACTTTGCTGGCAAGAAGAATACTTCCAGTTTCGGCAAGGAAAAGGCGGACTATGCAGGTAATGTCGTTGGTGATCTGGGTGGCTCAGACGATTTCCAGCATGAAGCCGTGAGTTTATCTACGCACGCCCTGCCGGCCAACCCCACAGTTAATTCGCTGTATAATTCGCCGATCTCCGATTCCTGCGCCTCGAATTTCATCATCTTTCTCAGTAACGGCGATGCCGCAGAAAACGCCAGTTCGCTGGCGGATTCCGAAGAATTTCTGGCTGACACCGGCTATGACACCAGCACACCGATTCCACTCACCCCGTCCGGGCGTGAAGGTAACTGGGCGGATGAATGGGCCGAATTCCTGGCGAATACCGATGTGAACGGTACGGCAGACGGCTCTCCGACTGTCGTGACTTACGTCGTCGAGGTCGATCCACAAACCTCCGGCAACAATGACGACCACACTGCCCTCGTGAAGAGCATGGCGGAAAAAGGCAAAGGCAAATACTTTTCTGTCACCAGCAGCAACGGCGGCGTGGCCATCGTCAACGCGCTCAACCAGATTTTTAGCGAAATCCAGGCAGTCAACAGCGTGTTTGCCTCCACCACTCTGCCGGTCAGCGTTAACGTACGCGGCACCAACCTGAATCAAGTCTACATCGGCGTATTCCGTCCGGATGAAAATAAATTGCCACGCTGGTTTGGAAATCTGAAGGCCTACCAACTGGGCGTGGATACTGCTACCAGCACCCTGCGGCTGGTGGACAGCAACGGCGTGGCCGCAGAAAACACCACCACCGGCTTTATCAATCCCAATGTGACGAGTTTCTGGTCAGAAAATAATCCCGATGACTTCTGGGGTTTCCGCCCGTCTGAACAAAACGGCGTGGGCGGCCCGGACGATGTACCGGATGGCGATCTGGTGGAGAAAGGCGGCGCTGCCAACAAGCAGCGCGCCGACTTCACATTAGAGCAGCTCAGCCGCAACCTCTACACCTGCACCAGCGGCACCACGCCCTGTGTTGCGGGCGATCCCGGCTCCCCGCTGGCAGATACCCCTTTCAGTGAGGCTAATGATGGTATCAACGATACTACGCTGGGCCTCAGCACCAAGCTGGTCACTTCACTCACGGCGCTGCAATCCCAGAGTGTGTCAGCCCTGTCGGATACCCGTTCGGTCAGTTCAGCCACAACGGTGGATCCCTCAGCTGCTGTAACGCTCTCTACGCTGGATAACGGCGCGGTGACCAAGACGGTATCCACTCTAAAAACCAATATCAGCAAGTCCATCACCACGTTATCAAACAGCGCCGTGACCAAGAGCATTTCCAATGCTGTGCGTCAGAACCCCAAGACCGGCATGAAAATCACTATTAACGGCCACGGTTACTCCTCCGGCCAGCTTGTGCATATTTCCGGCTTTACCGGCACTGCCACGGACATCAACGCCACCTGGACCATCACGGTGAATGACGTCAATAACTTCACCTTAACGAAAGCTTCGGATTTCAACGTTGCCAATCCCGCGGTCACCACTGCGGTAGCCGCCACTACCAGCACCGTGGTCACGGCCACCGTATCCAGTCATGGGTTTGCGAATAACGCCAGCGTGACGATTGCAGGCGTGACTCCATCTACACATAACGCAACCTACACGATCAACAAAATTGATAACAATACGTTCAGTTATGTGACGGCCGCGTCACTGGCCCCGGTGACCAGCGTCAGCGGTGCCACCGCTTCCGGTACTTCCACAACCGCAACAGCAACGGTAACTGCCCATGGCTACAACACCAATGATGTCATCACCATCAGCGGTGCCACCCCATCCGGCTATAACGGTAATTTCACCATCACCAAGATTGATGCCAACACGTTTACTTACGACGTAGGCGCTTCCCTGGCTGATGCAACCGGTACGATCACGTCCGCGAAAGGCTCCACACTGGTAACGGCCACCTCCGCAGCCGCACACGGGTTCACGGGCACACCCACTGTCACTATCTCCGGCGCGGATCCTGTGGGTTATAACGGCACCTATACGATCGACGTGCAAAACGCTACCCAGTTTACATTTACGACGGCGTCAGTGCAGGGTGTTGCCACAGCTGCCGGCATCGCCTTGGGTGGAGCGAATACGACCACAGTCACTGCGAATGTTCCGGACCATGGCTTCACCACCACATTCAGTGACGGGAACTTCGCGACAACGGGCGATCAGTTCAACATCACGGTGGCAGGCGCTACAGGGACCACTGCCGGGGCATATAACGGTAGCAATATCCCGGCTGAAATCATTGATGCCGACACTATCTTGTACGAAACAGTAGACGCATCATTACCGGATCCGGCGACAGGTACCCTCACTGCCCGTTTGTCCTCCGCCACGGCCATCGCCACGGTCCCCGGTCATGGCTTCAGTACTGGTCAACAGGTGACCATCACCGGCGCCACACCCACGTCTTATAACAGGTCCGATGTCGCTGTTACTGTCATTGACGCAGATACCCTGCACTATCCGCTGTTAACGGTCACCGCCCAGGGAGCGGCTACCGGGACGATTAGCCTGGGTATCAAGACCACCACCGCAGTGGCGCGGCTGGTCGATCATGGTTTTGCCGAAGATGAATGCGATGGCATCTACGGGAATGGCAACGATACCTTCGGCGCTAACTGCACGGATGATGCGGGCGGCGGCGACGATGTCACACCTGATGAAATCACCATCACGGGCGCTACTCCTGCAGCATTCAACAAAACCAGTATCAATGTGAACGTGATTGATGAAGACACCTTCAGTTACACGCTCTCATCGGCGCAGGGCAATGCTAGTGGAACCATACAGGCCAGCGTCAGCTCCGTTGATGCCAGCCAGGTCACGGCGCTGGTGAACTGGGTGCGCGGGGCCGACAACTTCGAGGATGAAAACAGCGATGGTGATTTCACCGACATTCGCGCTTCCATCCATGGCGACGTGCTGCACTCCCGGCCTGCAGTGGTCAATTACAACCGCAATGGTGATGATCACGATGTGTTTATCTTCTATGGCGCCAATGACGGCGTATTCCGCGCCGTGAAAGGCGGCTTTCAGCAAAGTGGCTCTGATCCGCTGGAACCCGGCCAGGAAGTGTGGGGCTTTATCCCTGAGGAATTCTTCGATGATCTGACCCGGCTGCGCAACAATGAACCGGGGATTTCCAGCAGCACCAAGAAACCCTATTTTGCTGACGGTTCCATCGGTGTTTATGTGTTTGAAGATCCGGATGACGGCAATACCGCCATTCTGGAAGCTGACGGTGACCGGGTCATCCTGTTCATCTCCATGCATCGCGGTGCCCGCTTGATCTATGCACTGGATGTCACCGATCCGGAAGATCCCAAGTTCATGTGGAAACGCTCCAATAATGATACGGGGTGGGCGGAACTGGGTCAGACCTGGTCTGTACCGCGGGTAACCACCATCAGCGCGCACTCTGATCCTGTTCTGATCTTCGGCGCTGGTTATGATGCGCTGGTGGAAGACGTGGATACCGGAACGATCACTGATGCCGAAGCAGACGTGGATGCAGATGGCAATCTGGAAGTCGTGGCCGACACGGCCAATTATGAACGCAGTATGGGCCGCGGTATTTTCATTGTCGACGCGATTGATGCCACGGTCCTGTTCCAGGCGGGCCCGGCCGTCAGTGACACGGGAGAGTCCTCTTATCTGGCAGTTACCGGGATGGACTGCTCCATCCCCGCCGATCCGGCACTCATTACTGACCGGGGCGGGGATGATGTCAACAACCGCGCCTACTTCGGTGATACCTGTGGCAATATCTGGCGGCTGGATCTGGATCCGGATGATGTGGAAGATTCCACGGTCACGCGGCTGGCTGCGCTCGCGGATCTGTCCGATCTATCCAATACACCGGATGACACCACGGACAGTGATTCCAATGGCCTGCGCAAATTCCTGTTCCCGCCCGATGTGGTGCAGGGTGATGATTTTGAAGCTGTACTGATCGGCAGCGGCGACCGTGAACATCCCTTCGATGAGGATACCGTTAACCGTTTCTATATGATCCGTGATACCGGGATCAGCACAACCCCGACAGTCACCGATATTGTAGAATCTGACCTGTTTGATGCCACATCCAACTGCATACAAAGTTCCAGCAGTTGTTCCGGAACCGGCGACGAAGCAAGCTCGTCTACTGCTGCCGCTGCGCTGGATGCTGCCAATGGCTGGTATATCACCCTCGGTGATGGTGAAAAGGTGGTGGGCAGCGCCTTGACCCTGAACAACGTCACATTTTTTAACACCAACCAGCCGAGTTCCGGCTCCGACGGCACGTGCAGCAGCGACCTGGGCATTGCCCGGCAATATCTCGTCAATTACGACGATGCCACCGCCTACAAGGACAAGAACCTCGATGGCAGCATGACGGCCGCGGATCGCAGTGCGGTGCATCCGGGCGGCGGCTATCTGCCTTCACCGGTGCCGGTGGTGGTGGAAATTGACGGCAAGATTTACGAGGGCGTGATCTCAGGCGTGAAGGTGGATGAACCTCCCGGTACACTGCACGGGGCGCGCCTGCGTAAATTCTGGTACAAGGAGTTTGAGTAACGTTTTGTTTAGCTACTACTTCGCAACATAAAAAACCGGGACATTGTCCCGGTTTTTTTATGTGTGCTACTTGTATGTTATTTGCAGAATTCGTCAATCATCTTTTGTGACTCCGCAATCTGCTCCTGCCGTTGCTCCTCCGAGGCATAGACACGACTTCCATCTTCCTGCACAAACCGGACCCGCGGTTGTTCGTAGCTCTTCAACCGGGCCTGTGCCATCTCACAGTTTTTCTGTTTCAACGCCAGTTCATCTGCCGCCTGCTTTTCCTTGTCAGCAGATTCCTGTCTGGCTTTTTTCAATCCGTCTGCCTCTTCCTGCTGTGCTTCAAGATTTTTTATTGCACTTTCGGTATCGACCCTGGGGGGTGGGGCAATGGTTTCTGCTTCGATGCCCGCCGGGGGCGGTGATTGCGTGTACTGAATATTGCCATCCGCATCTACCCACTTGTACGTCGCTGCCATGGGCATGGACATTGCCAAACACCCCCACAATAAAACAGCGGAACCTTGAGAAAATCTGCCTAATCTAATCATATGATGAATACCTGTCGTCATTGCGCATCAGTAAAATCATGTACTCACATGGATACATATATATAGTGGCATATCGTTTATCTCACCGCTATACTAAAGTGTGGACATTAACAATTTGATAATGTTCATTTTTTATTAACCAGAACCGGCCAGAAACCATGAAAAATCTTTATATCGTTTTGATTGCGTCAGTATTCAGCCTGTTATCCAGCCAGGCCTACTCAGTAACTATATATGAATGTGAAGATGAAGAAGGCAATATCACATTGCAGGATCGTTGTCCGGCTGGAACCACGCCTGCCGGGGAAAAAAAGGTGCGTACGGGAACCTCTTCGCCTGCGCCTGCTGCCGCCATTCCGGGATTGCAACCGGATGTGGATATTATCCTGTACGCCACCAAGGGTTGTGATGCCTGCATCATTACCCAGAGTATTTTAAAGGACTATGGCGCACCCTTTACTGAAAAAGATACCGGACAGGAAGACGTAAAAAAAGAACTCAATGAAAAGACCGGCGGAACCAACACTATCACAGTACCAACGGTTCTGGTGGGAGAAGATGTTATTGCCGGCTTCAACAAGGAAGCCCTGATCAGCAAACTGGAAAGCGCGGGCTTCAAGAAACCCGAGCCGGAAGCAGAAACGGAGGAGGCGCCTGCAGAAGCTGCTCCTGCTGAACTTGAAACAGAAGCGCCGGAAACAGAGTCAACCCGGTAACCGGCTTTTTCAGTGTGGGTGGGTTCCCGTTCTGGCCAGATCTTTAGGTAAAGAAAATACCACCCGCTCCTGCTTGCCGGGCGCTTCATTGAAGCTGGTGGCGCCCCAGCTTTTAAGTTTCTGTATTACTTCTTCCACCAACACCTCCGGCGCGGAAGCACCGGCCGTCAGACCGATGCGTTTTTTGCCTTCCAGCCATTCGCGTTTGATCTCTGACGCATTATCAATCAGATAAGACGGCACGCCCACTTTCTGCGAAATTTCTTTCAGACGGGTGGAGTTGGAACTGTTGGGTGAGCCCACGACCAGAATCAAATCACATTCCCTGGTCAGTTTCTTCACTGCATCCTGGCGGTTTTGCGTGGCATAGCAGATGTCTTCTTTTTTCGGCCCGGCAATGCTGGGGAAACGCTTGCGCAAGGCTTCGATCACTTCCGCCGTGTCATCCATGGACAACGTCGTCTGGGTCACAAACGCCAGAAAGTCCGGGTTCTTCACTTCCAGCTTCCAGACATCCTCCACTGATTCCACCAGATACATGCCGCCTTCACCATTGGTGGGGCGGTATTGGCCGAGTGTACCTTCCACTTCCGGATGACCTTCATGACCAATCAAAATACATTCACGGCCTTCGTCCTGATAATGGCCGACTTCCATATGCACCTTGGTCACCAGCGGACAGATCGCATCATAAACCCGAAGCTTGCGGCGGGCAGCCTCTTCACGTACCCGCTTGGCCACCCCATGCGCGCTGAAAATCACGGTGGAATCATCCGGCACTTCATCCAGCTCTTCCACAAATACTGCACCTTTATTCCTTAGCGACTCCACCACGTATTTGTTGTGCACCACTTCATGCCGGACATAGACCGGCGCACCAAACAGCTCCAGTGCACGTTCAACAATTTCGATGGCGCGGTCAACACCGGCACAGAAACCACGGGGATTGGCGAGTATGATTTGCATTGAAAATCCTGTTATTTAACGAATAGCGAAATTATCCGGGGAACATGGGTGCTTTGCAACAATTGACCAATCAATGGCCTGCGGGTTCATCCTCGGCCCGTAAGGTATCAATAATCAACATGATAGCCCCAACGGTAATGGCACTGTCTGCGAGATTGAAAGCCGGGAAATGCCACTGCGCATAGTAAACATCAACGAAATCCACCACGTACCCAAGTACCGCCCGATCCAGCAGGTTGCCTATGGCACCACCGAGAATCAGGGCCAGTGCACAGGCTACCCAGTGTTTGCTGGATGAAAGATTTTTCAGCCACACGACAATAACACCACTGACCAACAGTGCCAGTATGATAAAAAACCACCGCTGCCAGCCACCGGCCTGACTCAGGAAACTGAATGCAGCACCGGTATTATGCACCAGCGTCATATTGAGTCCCGGGAACACCGGCACCGGGGTGTGCATATCCAGATTGTTTGAAGCGACAAGCTTGGTCGCCTGATCCAGCAGGACAAGCACACCGGACAGCCATAACCAGCGTGTAGAAGAATGTTCTTTACGATGCATGATCTGCAAAACCGGCTCAGGCGTATTTACGATGTTCTACCGGCCCATCGACGTTTCCGGCACAGCGTCCGCACAGTTCGGGATGTTTGCTGTTTTTGCCCACATCCTCGCGATGGTGCCAGCAACGGATACACTTGGTATGTGATGAAGCTGACACCTTGACTCGCAGTCCTTCGATTTCAGACGGTTCAGTGTCCCTTGCCTCACTCAAAGTATGAAGGCGTGCATAGGACGTAATGAATACAAACCGCAATTCATCTTCGAGTTTGCCCAATACCTGCAGCAGGGATTCATCACAATACAAATCCACCTCGGCATCCAGTGAAGATCCGATCGCTCCGGCCACACGTACTTTTTCCAGTTCCTTGCTGACCGCATCGCGCACCTTGATGATCGCATCCCAGTAGTCCAATGATTCCTGCATAGCACTGAGATCACCGAAATTGGTATACCAGTCTTCAAGGAACACCGATGCGCCGCGTTTGCCCGGCATATACTTCCAGATCTCGTCGGCCGTAAAACTCAGCACCGGCGCAAACCAGCGTACCAGCGCTTCAATAATGCGATACATGGCAGTTTGCGCCGATCGGCGTGGCAGTCCTTTTGCAGGCGTGGTGTACTGGCGATCTTTTGTTATATCCAGATAGAATCCACCCATCTCCACCACACAGAACTGATGCAGCTTTTGATAGATCAGATGAAACTGACAGGTATCATAAGCAGCAATAATTTCTTTTTGCAAAGCCGCTGTTTTATAAACAGCCCAGCGATCCAGCGCAATCATCTGATCAAATGGCACACAGTCTTTTTCGGGATCGAAACCATCCAGGTTCGAAAGCAGATAGCGTGCCGTATTACGCAGGCGGCGATAGGCATCCGCCATGCGTTTCAGGATTTCGTCCGACACACTCATTTCATTGCGGTAGTCCGTAGCCGCCACCCACAAACGCAGAATGTCGGCGCCGAGTGTTTTCATGACCTGCTGCGGCGCGACCACGTTGCCTTTGGACTTGGACATCTTCATGCCCTTGGCATCGACAGTGAAGCCATGTGTGAGCACACATTTATAAGGTGCATGATTGTTGATGCCGACAGACGTCAGCAATGAGGACTGGAACCAGCCACGATGTTGATCGGACCCTTCAAGATACAAATCTGCCGGGGCATGTAACCGTGGATCGGCTTCCAGCACAGCCGCATGGGTCACACCGGAATCAAACCACACATCCAGCGTGTCACCCACTTTTTCATATTCTGTGTTATTGCCGAGCAATTCACTCGCATTCAGATCAAACCACGCATCAATGCCGCGTTGCTCGACACGTTTGGCCACCTGTTCAACCAATGCCAGCGTTTCCGGATGCAGCTCACCCGTGGTCTTGTGTACGAATACGGTAATGGGCACGCCCCAGGTACGTTGGCGGGAAATACACCAGTCCGGACGGTCCGCCACCATGCCGCGGATGCGCTGGCGGCCCCAGTCTGGCAGCCATTGCACGTTTTCATCAATTTCACGCAGTGCATGTTTACGCAGACCATTATTGTCCATACTGATAAACCACTGCGGTGTCGCCCGGAAAATAATCGGCGTCTTGTGCCGCCAGCAATGCGGATAACTGTGCTGCACGGTTCCTGCATGCAATAAATTTCCCTTTTCTTTTAATACTTCGATTACATGATCATTGGCTTTGAACACGTTTTCGCCGGCAAATAACTCTGTATCTGGCAAATAACATCCATTACCACCAACGGGATTAAACACATTTAATCCATATTTACTACCAACAACATAGTCATCAATACCGTGGCCCGGTGCTGTGTGAACAGCACCAGTACCCGTTTCCATTGTTACATGCTTGCCTAAAATTACCGGCACTTCACGCTGATAGAAGGGATGTTGAAGCCTGATTTGCTCCAAAGCATCCCCTCTTGCCTGATAAGCGATCTTCAACTCAGCTTTCCATGCTTGCCGAAGTTGTCCTAAAAGATCCTCAGCTAACAACAACAGCTCTTTGCCTTGCCCTAAATCTGTTTCAACCAAAACATAATTTGATTGTGGATGAACAGTAACTGCCATACTTGCAGGTAATGTCCATGGAGTAGTTGTCCAGATGACAACTGATATCGGCCTGTCTACACTGGCTGCTTGCCTTGTAAACCTTCCCAAGAAATTTCCATTTTCAACTTCTTCTTTTTTAACTGGATAACGAACATAAATAGCCGGAGATGTCTTGTCTTCATATTCCACTTCCGCTTCAGCGAGTGCTGATCCGCAATCAATACACCAGTGCACCGGCTTGTAACCTTTGACCATGTGGCCGGCATGGATCATCTTGCCGAGTGCGCGAACGATATTGGCTTCGGTATGAAAATCCATCGTGAGATAGGGTTTCTGCCAGTCACCGAGAACCCCCAGCCGCTGGAAATCCTCGCGCTGCCGATCCACCTGCTTGCTCGCATAATCACGGCAGGCATCGCGGAACGTTTTGGGATCAACCTTGTGCCCGGCCTTGCCGATCTTTTTTTCCACCATCAGTTCAATCGGCAGACCATGACAATCCCAGCCCGGCACATAGGGCGCATCGAAACCGCTCAGGCTGCGGGACTTGATAATAATGTCTTTCAGAATTTTATTAACCGCATGACCAATATGGATGTCACCGTTCGCATATGGCGGGCCATCATGCAGGATATATTGCGGGCGCCCCTTTTTGCTGGCGCGGATTTGTCCGTAGAGATCAGATTTCTGCCACTCTGCCAGCATTTCCGGTTCACGTTGGGCAAGATTGGCCTTCATGGCGAAGTCCGTCTTCGGCAGATTTAATGTGTGTTTGTAATCGGTCATGCTCTATCAGTTACTGTTATTTTTATTATTAAAAAATTCCCGCACAGTGGCGACATCCTTCTGCATCTGCTTTTGCAAGGCCGCCATGTTAGCAAACATTTCCTCGTTTCTGAGTTGTTTCAGCAGTTCCACCCGCACATAACACCCGTAAACTTCCCGGTTGAAATCCAGTATGTGGGCTTCCAGCAACACTGAACCGCCGCCAAACACAGGGCGTGTGCCGACGGAAACTGCAGCAGGCAATCCATCCGCATCAAGGCCCAGTACACGGGCAGCAAATATACCGGAAACCGGACTGCGCAAACGATGCAGATCAACATTAATCGTGGGAAATCCCAAGGTGCGGCCACGTTTGTCACCATGGACGACCCGTCCGCTGATGGTATAGGGCCGGCCCAGCAATGTTGTCGCCATGGCGATATCGCCTGCGGCAAGCGATTCCCGCAACCAGGTACTGCTCACCCGGCGGCCATCCTGCAAACAGACCTCCGGACATTCCAGTGTATATCCATATGTTTCACTCAAACGGCGAAGCAATGAAACATCGCCGGACCGATCCTTGCCAAAACGAAAATCTTCACCGACCACCAGATGTCTGACGCCCAGACGTTCAGCCAGTATTTCCCGGACAAACTGCTCCGCAGAGAGCGCTGCGAACGTCTGATCAAAACGCAGACAGAGTACCCGATCCACACCCTGCTCTCCAAGATACTCAACTTTTTCGCGCAAGCGCAGCAAACGGGCCGGCGCATTGTCCCGCGCAAAGAATTCCTGCGGATGCGGTTCGAAAATAATCGCGCAGGATGGCACACCTGAATTTTTTCCCGCTGCATGCAACTGCCGGATAATGGCCTGATGCCCGCGATGGACGCCATCAAAATTACCAATTGCCGCCACACAGCCTTTATGACGGGCGCGCAGATTATAAAGATAACGAATGAACTCCATGGCAGCTGTTGTTCTCAGATGTCTAACGCCATGTGACGGGGCCGCAGACCACTGATAAACAATGTCAGCGCATACACGCTCATCCCCAGTGCTATCCACATGGCCAGTTGCACGGCTCGCACCGGGGCAGCCCATGCCAGCCACTGATCGAGTGCGGGCACCAGATACACCAGCGCGGCACTCATCAATACACAGGCGAGAATTACCCGGAACAGATATATCATCCAGCCACGTTGTATATGATAGGCCTGACGCCGGTACAGAAAATAAAACAGCAACCCGGCATTCACAAATGAGGCCAGCGAAGTCGCGAGTGCCAGACCGGCATGTGCAAACGGGCCGACCAGCGCCACACTTAATATGATATTGGCCACCATGGCTGTGACACCAATCTTCACCGGTGTGCGCGTATCCTGCCGCGAGAAATAACCGCTGGCGAATACCTTGATCAATACGAATCCGGTCAGACCGCCTGCATAGGCAATCACCGCAAGACGGCTCATCTCCACATCGCGCGCGGAGAATTCACCATACTGGAACAATGTAGTGAGCAATGGCCCGGCCAGTAAAATCAATCCTAATGTTGCAGGTAACGTAATCAGAACAGCCCAGCGCAACGCCCAATCCAGCGTGCGGCTGAACTGTTGTCCATCCTGTTCAGCATGTTGACGTGACAAATCCGGCAGGATGACGGTCGCCAGCGCCACACCAAACACACCTTGCGGAAATTCCATCAGACGTTCCGCGTAATACAGCCAGGAAATACTGCCGGTCTGCAGAAAGGAAGCAATCCACATCGCTATAATCAGATTGATCTGGGTCACCGACACCGCAAACAGCGCGGGCACCATCAGCTTGATGATCCGCTGCACGCCTTCATAGTGCCAGTTCGGAATAGGATGGGGCAACAACCCTTGCCGCAACAAAAATGGAAACTGGAACAGCAACTGGACAATGCCTGCAATCAGCACGCCCCAGGCCAGTGCCGTGACCGGTTCCTCAAGTCGGGGAGCAAGATAAATGGCACAGAGAATCAGAGAAACATTCATCAGCACCGGAGTAAATGCCGGCACCGCAAACCGCCCCCAGGTATTCAGTATCCCGCCTGCAAGCGCCGTGAGTGATATAAACAGAATATACGGGAATGTGATCTGCAGCATGCTCACTGCGAGATCATAGCGGCCGCCGTTTGAGACAAAGCCCGGCGCAAAAATCATGATTAAAACCGGTGATGCAACCACGCCGATCACGGTAATCACAAACAGAATCAGGCCCAGTGTACCGCTGACATGATTAACAAGTGTCCGTACCTCGTCGAGGCTGCGGGTGCTTTTGAACTCGCTCAGCACCGGCACAAAGGCCTGCGAAAAACCACCCTCGGCGAATAACCGCCGCAGGTAATTCGGGATTTTGAAGGCCACAAAGAAGGCGTCCGCCCCGGCCCCGGCGCCAAAATAATTGGCGATAACGATGTCCCGGAGCAGTCCGAAGACGCGCGAGAGGAAGGTCATAAAACTGACCACCAGCGTAGATTTCAACAGGAATTTACTCAGAGCTCTGAACCTCAACTGCCCCGGTAAGGGCGAAAATCGTCTATCTGTCTGTTTGGCATGGTATTTTGCCAGCCGCGAGCATAGCATAATTGGCGCAAAGGATTGACAAATCCACGCAAGATCAGCATAGTGCGCGCCTTCTATAACGAATCAGTATGACAGGAGCACAACCTTGGCCAATATAGCCTCAGCCAAAAAACGGGCGCGTCAGAGCGAGAAACGCCGGGAGCATAACACCAGCCAGAAATCCATGCTGCGCACCTCTATGAAGAAGGTCCAGACCGTGGCCCAGGCCAAGGACAAAAAGGCCACCCATGAGGCGGTCAAAGCTGCAGTACCTGTGGTCGACCAGATGGCCAGAAAAGGTTATATCCACAAAAACAAGGCTGCCCGCCACAAGCGTCAGATGAATAACTTCCTGCGGGCCATGCAGTAATTAACTCCCACAGACACATCAGAAAAAACCGGCTTAATGCCGGTTTTTTTGTTTATAGGGATGTAATGGATGATATCGTCATTCCGGGCGGCGAGCACACGCAGCCGACCCGGAACCCAGATAGAAAAATTGTTTTATCTGGATTCCGGATAACCCCTGCGGGGTTTCCGGAATGACGGAAGGAGTGATGTGCATCAATGCGCAATCGTTTTCAAACCAGAATCAAATTATCCCGATGGATCAACTCCGGCTCATCCACATAGCCGAGTAATTCCTCAAACTTGTCACTGGGCTTGCCCATAATCTTGCGCGTTTCGCTCGCACCATAATTCACCAGGCCACGCGCAATCTCGCTGCGGTCTTCGGCAATACAGGAGACAATCTCGCCACGCCGGAAATCTCCTTCCACGGCTTTCACGCCCACGGCGAGCAAACTTTTACCCTGCGCACTCAGCACTTTTACGGCACCGGCATCGAGGATTAATTTTCCGTGCACCTGTGTCTGTCCGGCCAGCCATTGCTTGCGTGCCGTCAGCGGTTCATTCGTGGTCGTCAGAAAAGTACCAATCAACTCGCCATTGGCGACACGCGGTAAAACATTCTGCTCAAGACCCGCAGCAATGATGGTATCCGCGCCGGATTTTGCAGCAAGTTTCGCAGCACGTAATTTGGTCAGCATGCCACCGCGTCCGAGGATACCGCCTTCACCTGCATACTGCTGCAGGGAAGCATCATTGGCATCGGCTTCAGTAATTAATTTTGCATCAGAATTGCTGCGGGGATCTTTATCAAACAATCCCTGCTGATCAGTGAGTATCACCAGCACATCTGCTTCAATCAGATTGGTCACGAGGCCCGCCAGCGTATCGTTGTCACCAAAACGGATTTCATCAGTGGCAACGGTATCGTTTTCATTGATGACCGGCACCACCCCAAGTTTGATCAGTGTGTTGAGGCTGCTGCGTGCATTCAGGTAACGCTGGCGATCCTTAATATCATCGTGCGTCAGCAAGACCTGCGCGGTGTGCACACCGAATTTCTGGAAACAGGTTTCATACGCCTGCACCAGACCCATCTGACCGACTGCGGCAGCGGCTTGTAATTCGTGGACGCTGTTCGGGCGGCTTTTCCAGCCCAAACGTGTAACGCCTTCTGCAACTGCACCGGACGATACAATCACTACTTCACAACCGTTCTTGCGCAGTTCCATGATCTGGTTGACCCAGTTCTGCAACGATTCCGCACGCAAGCCGCAGCCGTTATTGGTCAGCAATGAGCTGCCCAATTTGATTACCCAGCGGCGGGCGTCTTTCAGTCTTGCGCGATTGTCAGTCATAAGGTTCCTGTCACAACATTTACTGTTTATAAATATTCCCCTTCCCCCTGGCAGGGGGAAGGTCGGGATGGGGGTTGAAATTCATTCATTACCAAGGATCTCACCCCCACCTTAATCCTCCCCCTTCGAGGGGGAGGAAGTTGAATTATGATCCATCCAGTTCTGGATCTTCTTCGTCAATTCATCACAGCCCTGACCACTCACCGCGGAAATCAGATACACCGGTACTTTCTTGCCCATAGCTTTGCTAACCGCCTTGCGGTATTTCTCGGCATCCGCTTCCGGTAATAAATCCGCCTTGTTTAACACCACCCAACGTGGACGCTCTTCGAGCCCTTCACCAAACTCTGCTAGCTCATTTTCGATCACGCGGATATTATTCACTACCTGCTCAATATTTTCACAACTGGCGATGTCAACAATATGCAGTAACAGGTGCGTGCGCGAAAGATGCTTTAAAAATTGTATGCCGAGACCCGCACCTTCCGCGGCCCCTTCAATCAGGCCGGGAATATCGGCAATGACAAAACTCTGTTCCGGCCCGACCCGTACCACACCCAGATGTGGATGGAGTGTGGTAAATGGATAATCCGCCACTTTCGGTTTGGCTGCCGACACCGCCCGGATAAAGGTGGACTTGCCTGCATTCGGCATGCCCAGTAATCCCACATCCGCCAGCACCTGCAATTCCAGACGCAGTTTGCGCTTTTCACCCGGCGTGCCTTTTGTGGTCTGGCGTGGCGAGCGGTTCACACTGCTCTTGAAGCGTGCATTGCCCAGGCCATGAAAACCACCTTTCGCCACCAGCAACGTCTGATCCGGCTTCACCATGTCACCGATCAGTTCTTCGGTGTCGTCATCATAAACCAGCGTACCAAGTGGCACCTTGATATACAGATCCTCACCGCTCTTGCCACGGCATTCACCGCCCGCACCTTTCTGTCCATGCGTGGCACGGAATTTACGTTGATAACGGAAATCCGCGAGCGTATTCAGGCCGGTATCGACCAGCAAATAAATACTGCCGCCGTCACCGCCATCGCCACCGTCCGGCCCGCCGCGCGGCACATATTTTTCGCGCCAGAAACTCAGGCAACCGTTACCGCCATTGCCAGCTTCGACACTGATTGTCGCTTCATCTACAAATTTCATGGCTCGCTCTCGCTCGCGGGAATCGGGACTGGTGAAGCGTTAATCGTAATGGGTAATTATTGAGATTTCATTCTTAAAACGCTTCACTCTTCACGTTTCACGAGTCCCGAAAAACAAAACCCCGCCGGTGGCGGGGTTCTTGTAAAACTCTTGTGCAGAACAGCTTAGCCCGCGACCACGCTGACGTAAGTTCTGCTCTTCGGGCCTTTCTGGCGGAATTCAACCTTGCCTGCTGCCTTGGCAAACAGGGTGTGGTCGGTGCCGCAGCCCACATTAACGCCAGCATGAAACTGCGTGCCGCGCTGTCTCACAATAATATTACCGGCCTTGACGACTTCACCGCCGAAGCGTTTGACGCCCAGCCGTTTCGATTCGGAATCGCGGCCGTTACGAGTACTGCCGCCTGCTTTTTTATGTGCCATGGTTCGTGCCCTGCCTTATTTGCTATCAATCTTCGTTATGGACAGTTCAGTGTACGCCTGACGATGTCCCATCTGCTTGCGGTGATGTTTGCGGCGGCGGAACTTCACAATCCGCACTTTTTCACCGCGGCCATGTGCATTGACCTTCGCGGAGACACTGGCGCCTTTCACCTGCGGGGTGCCGACGGTGACCTTGTCGCCGTCGATCACCATCAATACATCTGAAAGCTTGATGGTCTTGCCTGCCTCGGCTTCGAGTTTCTCGACGCGCAGGGTATCGCCTTCTTTTACTTTATACTGTTTGCCGCCGGTCCGGATTACTGCGTACATGACTTTGTTTCCTCTGAAATAACCCCGGTTTTAGGCCGTGGTTAATGGGTTCTGATTAAAGGCCGCAAATGATAAGGAATTACCCCCCCATATACAAGCCTGAAAGGCCTGATTCTGGCCACTTTTTGCCCCGGTTCCGGTGGCAATCCCGGCCCTCTCTTGGCAAAATGCCCGGATAGAGGCAATAACCCCGGAATCCTGCGCAAACGCCCGTGAAATCGACAAAATCCGCCGCTCCCAACGACCCTGCCGTCGATATCCAGGCCATACGGCAACTGGTCAGCGCGGAAATGCAGCAGGTGGACCGGCTGGTACAGAAGAGCCTGCATACTGATGTGGCTCTCATCGACCAGCTCAGTCATTATATCGTCAACAGCGGCGGCAAACGCCTGCGGCCGGCCCTGCTGTTACTGATTACCAGGCATTACAATTACAGCGGCGACCAGCACATTAACCTCGCCGCTATCATCGAATTTATCCACACCGCCACCCTGCTGCATGATGATGTGGTGGATGCCTCCCAGTTGCGCCGCGGCCAGATGACCGCCAATCAGCGCTGGGGCAATGAAGCCAGTGTGCTGGTCGGGGATTTTCTCTATTCCCGCGCCTTCCAGATGATGGTCACCACCAACTCCATGCGGGTGATGGCCATCCTCTCCAATGCCACCAACATAATCGCCGAGGGCGAGGTCCAGCAACTCCTGAACCGGCACGACCCGGAAACCACCGAAGCCAGTTATCTGCAGGTCATCCGTAACAAGACCGCCAAACTGTTCGAAGCCGCCGGCCAACTGGCTGCCGTGATTTGCGACCGCCCGAACGAAGAAGAACAGGCCCTGGCCAATTACGGTGCGCACCTCGGCACGGCCTTCCAGTTGATCGACGATGCACTGGATTATGGCGCCTGCAGTTCCGAACTGGGCAAAAACATCGGCGACGATCTGGCCGAAGGCAAACCGACCCTGCCGCTGCTCTATGCCATGTGGCATGGCAATGAAAAACAGTCCGGCGTCATCCGCAAGGCCATTGAGAATGGCGGGCTGGATGACATTGAGGAAATCCGGGCGGCCATTGCAAGCACCGGGGCCATTGCGTACACTGCCCGCCTTGCCACACAGGAAGCAGATAAGGCCGTGGAATGTCTGGAGATTCTCAAGCCGTCCGTCTATCAGGATGCCTTGTACTCCCTCACTCGCTTCGCCGTGGAAAGGCATTATTGACGAAGTAAGGGAACATCCTTACTTCGTCATCCCGGAATCGCGCCTCAAAGCGCGATATGACCCACAGGATGTGGGGAATGCCGCGAGAGGACAGGAGTCCGGAGCGGCCCGGGATCCAGATATAAAAATGTTTTTTATAGTAAAAGAAGAATTATTCACTGGATTCCGGCTTGCGCCGGAATGACGAATGAGAGTAACCAAACTCGGAGTGTAGCTCAGCCTGGTAGAGCGCTACGTTCGGGACGTAGAGGTCGCAGGTTCAAGTCCTGTCACTCCGACCAATCCCAAAAAAAGAAAAATCCTTTCACTTATCTGCAAGGCTTTCTTATTTGAATTAAATTAATCGTGTTCTGTCCCTAATTGTTTCCCGATACAGTCAGCGCATCGTTGAATTTTAGTTAATAACCATCCTTAGCTCTGTAGCCCCATCCTAACCTTGAGCTACTGCCGCCACTCCACCCCGGCAAAGACGGAAACCCCATCCCCCGGCAGAAATTGACGTGAATCAAGGCCCCCGGCATTGGCTATGACCCCTGTAGTCGCTGCATAGGTTTCATCGGTGAGGTTGCGACCTTCGATGAAGAGCAATAATCCTTCCGATTTACGGTAACCGGCTTTAACACCAAAGATCGTATAGGCATCGGCGAACAGGGTGTTCGCATGATCGACGGCCCATTCCTCCGGCACCCATTCCACATTCGGGCCGATGTAGAAACCGGCAGGATTGTGATACAGCAGTTCCGCGCGATAGAAATGTTCCGGCACACCGGCGAGTGGATTATCGCCATTGACCGGATCACCATCAAAGGAGAAATCATTCCACATATAACTCTGGCGGAAATGCAGATTGTCGAGGATATCGAAACCGAGGCCGAGTTCGATACCCTGATGAATGGTTTCATCCGCGTTAATCGTGCCGAGCGGGAAACCGAACGGATCGGTGAGGCTTAACAGTTCTTCATCCACCCAGGCGTGATAATACACGGCATCCCATTGCAGTTTGTTGTGTTCACCGCGTGTGCCAATTTCAAACGTGGTGGCGGTTTGTTCATCCACCGGCGTGATGCCCGGCCCACCAGCGAGCTCGCCGAAACTCGGCGGTTCAAAACTGCGGCTGACGTTGGTGAAGAACTGAATCATCGGGTTGTATTCATAACGCAAGCCCACTTTCGGACTGAAGCCGGTGAAGGTTTCATCGAAACTGTTATCACCATTCACGAGAAATTTGTCATCCAGTTCACGTTCCGCGCGGGTGACTTGTGCACCTAGCACGAACGCCCATTGTGGCAGAATGTAATGCTGGTTCTCGGCATAGAGATCGAGATTGACGGCGGTCTGTTCGCTTTCGCCAGTGCGGGCACCGCGCGCGCCGAATACATTCGCAAATCGATCATCCTTGTTATCACCACGCACGGGCGTGAAGCCCATCGTGAAAATATTGCGACGGCCAAACAATGTGCCATCGGTGGTGTAACGGACATCCGCGCCGTAATCTTCGGAGACAATATCCAGCACCTGAAAAATGGGATGAAACAGATCCTTGTAGGTGTAGAACAGGCTTACGTCGAGTTGGCCGTTGCCGAGCAGGAAGCTGGTGCGGTTGGCAATGCGATAGAGCGGATAATCACGTTTGTTGTTGCCGATAACATTCGCCGGATTGGCGTCGCGCGGGTTATCACTCAATTCCTGTTTGGTGAGGCTGCCGGGCAGTTCGGAATCGCTGTCCAGCGCGGTGAAGAAAAAGCGCGTTTCAATGCCCGGTGCAATGCGATAACCGAAATTACCAAACAAGCGATGATTGCTCTGCTCGGCATGATCGCGATAACCCTCCTGCGAAAAATGTGACAGGCTGATGAAGTAATCAAGATTGTTATGCACATCACCCGTGCTGAACTGTGCACGACGGTAACCGAAACTGCCAGCCTCGGTGCGGATCTGGTAACGATCGGCATCGTAACCGGAAGGTGAAACAAAATTAATCGCGCCGCCGAGTGTGGTGGAACCATAATTCAGTGCATTGGCACCGCGAAATACTTCGATATAACGTAATGACAATGGCTCGACCGCCTGAAAATCTCCGCCGCCATCGGCCTGATTGATGGGTACGCCATCCTGCAATAATTTTATGCCACGCAAATGAAAGGTTCGTTGCACGCCGGAGCCGCGGATGGACAAACGTGATTCATCAGAACCGAAACGCGGTTGCACATAGACACCGGGGGACCAGCCGAGCATGTCCTGAAAGGTGCTGACGCGGCCACCTTTGTATTCTTCGGCATCGATCAGATCGACACCGCCGGGGATGAGGTTCAAACGCTCTTCTGCCAAATTGAGCGAAGGCATGGACAATGCCTGGCTTGCGTTATCGCCACTCACCACCATGTCCGGCAATGTTTCATGCTCGGCCTGCAGCGGCTGGATATGGATGAATACAGCTATGACGCTATAAATGGAAAAGTGATAAAGGTTAAGGCCTTGCATATGTAATAGTTTATTTTTTTATATTTACCATCCATGGCACTGGGTCCCGGCCACTCCCTGGCCAGGATGACGGAGAAGTAACTCTTTCGTCATTATTTAATGGGCGGGAAGTATATGGATAGTGTGAACCAGTGGAAGTGACAAATTGTCGCAGTGCCGGAAATGCCGTGTTAAGCTTTATTCATTCATTAACAGCCCAGTAGCACAACACCTGCCACACGCGACTCCCATGAAACACCTCTCTCTTATCGGAATGATCGCCGGCCTGCTGGTACTCACCGGCCTGGTGATCTGGCAAGGGGTGGGTGAAATTATCGGGACACTAGCGAATACCGGCTGGAACCTGTTATGGCTCACCGTCATCTGGCTGCCGTGCCTGTTACCGACTACCGAGTCGTGGCGTCTGTTGTTCCATAATAATGTCCGGCCCCCTTTCATGCAGGCGCTGGCGGCCATCTGGATGGGCCGTTCCGTGAACAGCCTGTTGCCGGTGGCCACCATCGGTGGCGAAATTGTAAAAGCCCGGTTGATGATATTGCGCGGCATGAGTGGAATTGATGCCAGCGCTTCAGTGCTGGTGGACAAGACCGTACAGGTATTGGCGTTGATCCTCTGGGGGCTCATCGGTATTGCTCTGCTGTTTACACTTTCAAATAACGATCGTTTTGTCCTTATTGCGCTCAGTGGTTTCGGTATTCTGGCACTGGCTGTGATCGGTTTTGTGCTGGTGCAGCGTGCGGGCATGTTCAATATTCTGGCGCGCATCGGATCGAGTCTTGTCAAATCGGACAAGTGGGATGGAATCAGTGTGAATGCCCGCAGCGTGGATGAACTGGTGCTGGAACTTTATCGTAACAAATCTGCATTTCTGAAATCCGTGCTGTTGAAAACACTGGGGCTGATGCTGCAGACAGGTGAAGTGTGGTTGGCCTGTTATCTGCTTGGACATCCCATCGGCTTGCTGGAAGCGATGCTGCTGAAGAGCCTCACTTCCACATTGAGTGATATTGCCTTTGTCATCCCTAATGCCTATGGCATCCAGGAAGGCGCATTTATGCTGATCGGCACTCTGCTGGGTTTGTCGCCTGATTTTTCCCTGGCCCTGTCACTGGCCATCCGCATCCGTGAATTGTTCGTGGATGTACCGGGCCTGCTTTACTGGCAGGTGTTGGAAGGCCGGGTGCTGTTAAACAAACGTTTCCAGGAATGAACACCACCCAGGTTGTTGTGGTTCCGGCTCATTTGCGATAATGAAATCAATGAGCGACATCCCTTCCCTGCATGATGAGCAATATCAGGAGCAAATCCTGCAGGATGTTTCGCGCACGTTTGCGTTGACCATACCGCAACTGCCGGGTGGGCTGCGCCGGGTAATCAGCAACGGTTACCTGCTGTGCCGTATCGCTGATACCATTGAAGATGACAATGCCCTTTCACCCGGACAGGCACGCAAATTTTCTGACATGTTCACAGCGGTGGTTGCGGGCCAGTTTCCGGCGGAAAAATTTGCCGGGGAATTATTTCCACTGCTGTCCGATCACACTATTCCCGCCGAACATGATCTGATCAAAAACACGCCCGCCGTTATTCGCATTACGCACAGCTTCACACCGAACCAGCGTCAGGCGCTGGAACGTTGCGTGCGCATCATGGCCAAGGGGATGGCTGACTACCAGGAAGCGGAATCACTGGAGGGGTTGAAGGACCTGCCGGCCATGGACGAATACTGTTATTACGTGGCCGGGGTGGTGGGTGAAATGCTCACGGAAGTGTTCTGCGATTATTCCGCAGAGATTAACCGCAACAGGGCCACCCTGATGAAACTCGCCGTGTCCTTCGGCCAGGCCCTGCAGATGACCAATATCCTCAAGGACATCTGGGAAGACCGTAAACGCGGAGCCTGCTGGTTGCCCCGGGACATCTTCCTGACCCATGGCGTGGACCTTAAAAACCTGCAGCCGGGCCAGGCCGGGTTTGAGTTGGGCCTCGGTACCCTCATCGGGGTGGCCAAACAACACCTGCGGGACGCCCTCACCTATACCCTGATGCTGCCCGCCCATGAAACCGGCATCCGCCGATTTTGCCTGTGGGCACTGGGCATGGCCGTGCTGACCCTGAATAAACTCAACCAGAACCGCGGCTTTTCCACAGGGATCGAGGTAAAGATCAGCCGGCGTAGCGTCAAGGCGACAGTGCTCGCGACCAGTGTATTTGCGCGCTATGATTCAGCGCTCAAACTGCTGTTTAATCTGTCTGCCCGGAATTTGCCCGAAACGGACATTCGTGAGAAACTAGGCAAACTTGGTTGCAGCGCAGTATAAGAACTTTTTTATAATAATTTCAGACTGTAAGGAGTAAGTCCGTGCAACGAATTATTGTTTGCCACAGATTTTTTGTCCCTTGCAGTCAGAACGCAATTTCCGTCATCTGAATCTCTTCCACTGGACTGCATGTTGTTACAGCCACGCTATAAATTGACTGAAGCCGAAGGCGGCGCTACGCAGGATGTCGTCAGCCGTTTACTCCCTCTCAGTCTCGACGAAGCCATCAAATCCGCGCGCGATGCATTGAGCCGTCACCAGCAGCCGGACGGCCATTGGGTCTATGAACTGGAAGCAGATTGCACCATCCCGGCCGAGTACATCCTGATGAACCATTTCACCGGGGAAATTGATGATGCTCTCGAGCAAAAAATCGCCAATTACCTGCGTGCCGAACAGGATGAACATGACGGCTGGTCGCTCTATCACGGCGGCACGTTTGATCTGAGTTGTTCCGTCAAGGCCTACTATGCATTGAAGATGGTCGGCGATGACCCGCACGCCGAACATATGGTACGCGCGCGCAATGCTATTCTTGCCCATGGCGGCGCGGCCAATGCGAATGTGTTCACCCGCATCATGCTGGCCCTGTTTGAACAGGTGCCGTGGCGCGCCACCCCGTTTATCCCGGCGGAAGTAATCCTGCTGCCAAAGTGGTTCCCGTTCCATATCAGCAAGGTGTCCTACTGGTCGCGGGTGGTGATGGTGCCGCTGTTTATTCTGTGCACCCTGAAACCGGCAGCGAAAAATCCGCGCGGTATCGACATTCGCGAACTCTTTATTATTCCGCCGGAAGACGAACAACATTATTTTCGCGCGACGACATTCTTGAGCCGCGCGTTCCTGATGCTGGATCACGTTGGTCGCGTCATCGAAAAACTGGTGCCGGACTTCGTGCGCAATGTGTCCATCCGTAAATGCGAACAATGGTTCCTGAACCGCATGAACGAAGACCACGGCATAGGCGGCATTTTCCCGGCCATGGTGAATGTCTATGAATCACTGGTGATACTCGGTTATCCGAAAGATCACCCGGCCCGCGTACAGGCACGCAAAGCGATTGATAACCTGCTGGTGGAACGCGGCTCTTCCGTGTATTGCCAGCCGTGTCTGTCCCCGGTCTGGGACACGGCGCTTGCCTGCCAGACCCTGATCGAAACAGACAAAACGATCACGCCCGAGATCAAACGCGGCCTGGAATGGCTGCGCGAACGTCAATTGAAAGACGAGCCCGGTGACTGGCGACAGGTGCGTCCTAATCTGCCCGGTGGCGGCTGGGCTTTCCAGTACAGCAATTATCACTACCCGGACCTGGACGACACCTCAATGGTGGCCTGGGCCATGCAACGTGCTGATGGCACAACGTATGCTGAATCCGTGGATCGCGCAGCCGTGTGGACGGCAGGCATGCAGTCACGCAATGGCGGTTTTGGATCATTTGAAGTGGACAACACCCAGTATTACCTGAATTACATTCCGTTTGCTGATCACGGCGCCCTGCTCGATCCACCCACGGCAGATGTGACCGCGCGTTGTATTGCCCTGTTGTCCATCCATGACAAGCAAAAATATGCCACCACGATCAAGGCGGCGCTCAATTACATCAGGGCCGATCAGGAAGCCGATGGATCCTGGTATGGCCGCTGGGGTACAAATTACATTTACGGCACCTGGTCGGTACTGACCGGTCTCGAAGTTGCGGGCGAAGATCCGCAACAGGACTATATTCGTCGCGCAGTAGACTGGTTATATCGCATCCAGAATGAAGATGGTGGCTGGGGAGAAAGCAATGACAGCTATTATCCGCCCAAGCACCGCCGTCCTTATCACAGCACACCGTTCCAGACCGCGTGGGCCTTGCTGGCGCTGTTCTCTGCAGGCGAAATCAAATCTGAGGCGGTGCGCCGTGGTGTGGATTACCTGCTCAAGTACCAGAAGATGCATGGCATGTGGAATGATGCCAGTTACACGGCCCCCGGTTTCCCGCGCGTGTTCTATCTGAAATATCACGGTTACACCAAATATTTCCCCCTGTGGGCACTGGCACGTTATCGCAACCTGCTGGGCAAGCCCTGACCATCGGTCTGGTGGCGGCTCTGCCCGCCGAGCTTCGCTGTCTCACCCCTGATCCGGCACGGTATTACACTTCGCATCCGATTGATCCGCATATCATGGGTATTATCAGTGGTATCGGTGCTGAGCATGCAGCCCGCGCAGCAGGAATGCTGGTTAAACTGGGGGTGCGTGGTCTGGTGAGCTGGGGTACGGCCGGAGCGTTGAGTCCCGAACTCAGATCCGGCGATCTGGTGTTGCCTGATGTGGTACACACAACTGACGGTCAGCGGTTGCACACCGATACTGCCTGGATCCGGCAACTGCGTCAGATGCTGGCCGGAGAGACTGTTTCGTTGCTAGGCGGGACCATTGCAGAAAGCCAGGCCATACTGGATACGGCTGCTGCCAAATTCTCACTGGGTCAAACAAACGGCGCAGTTGCTGTGGACATGGAAACGGCGGCCATTATGCGCGCAGCCGCCGCCGCCGGATTGCCCTGTATTGCCATCCGTGCGATTGTGGATGAATGTACTGATGTTGTGCCATCGGAAATACTGAAACACATGGATCACTACGGCAGACCGGACATCCTGAAAATTTCAGGCGTATTAATGCGCAACCCGGGATTGATCAGTGCCATGGTGCGACTGGCACGGGCCATGAACGCGGCAACACATACATTAAAAGAGGTGGCCCGCAAGGCGGACAATGCTTTCGCGTTTCCATTCGCTTAAGCAAACCTTAAACCTTGTTGCACTACGAGATACTCTGGTTTATAACAGCGCCCCATTACTTTGACGGATGGATATTTACCCATGTTAAGCAAGAAACAAATTGACGATTTCAACCGCGATGGTTATGTGATCGTACCCGGCCTTTACACGCCGGAAGAAGTCCGTGAAATCACGGCCTGGACCGAGGAGGTCACCGCGTGGCCGGAAACACCGGGCAAATGGATGATGTATTTCGAACAAAGCCAGCGGGAACCGGGCAAGCGCATCCTGTCCCGCATGGAAGACATCGAACCATACCACAAGGATTTCAGCAAACTGTTCACCACTGACAAGATGCAGGGATGTGTCTCCGAACTGTTCGGCGAGGAGTCCGTGCTGTTCAAGGACAAGATCAATTTCAAAATGCCGGGTGGCGATGGTTTCAAGGCACATCAGGACATCCAGGCCGGCTGGGACCGATATTGCAAGATTCATATCACTGCGCTCGTGAGTATCGATGCTTCTACACTGGAAAACGGCTGTCTGGAACTTGCGCCGGGCCATCACAAACAGGGCCTGCTCGGTGAAAGCTGGAAACCGTTACAGGAAGATGCTCTCGACTATATTCCCGTGCCCACTGCGCCGGGGGATGCCGTATTTTTTGATTCTTTTGCGCCGCACCGCTCAGAGCCCAATCGCACGAATGCTGCCCGGCGTGTGTTGTATGTGACCTACAACAAGCTGTCTGAAGGCGATCATCGTCGCCAGTATTACGCTGATAAACGCAAGAGTTATCCGCAGGATTGTGAGCGGGAAGCGGGCAAGCAATACGTTTTCAGGGTTTAAAAAATTCTGCGCTGCTCATCGGGTTTATAGTGCTTTGTCCAACCGGCACTGAATCTTCGTGTATTAATTATTAATCAGGTTCATAGATGACATGACCGGAAGCTGGCGACAATGGCTGGAGCAGTCGCTGTCTGCATTGATGGTATGGGTACATCAATTCAGGCTGCTGATTATCGGGCTTGCTGTGATCAGCATGCTCATCTGCGTGGTATACACTGCCGATCATCTGGGCATGAATACCGACACGCGTGACATGCTTTCATCTGACCTGCCCTGGCGACAGGTTGATCAGCAGATTGACATGCTGTTCCCGCAATACACTGACAAGATTCTGGTGGTCATTGAAGCACCCACGCCTGATCAAGCCCGTGATAGTGCTGACTTGCTTAACAGCAAATTGCGAAATGAGCATGATCTGTTCAAGTCAGTTTACTATCCCGGCGGCTCTGATTTTTTCAAAACCAACGCCCTGCTCTATCTTGATATTAATGAATTGCAGGACCTTGCGGATCAACTGGCCAAAATCCAGCCGTTTCTCGCGCGCCTGATTGAAGATCAATCTCTGCGCGGCTTGTTCAGGATGCTGGACGAAGCGTTGGTTGCCATACAGGAGGGTGAAGATGTTGACCTCGACCCTTTGCTGATCCGGATTAATAACGTCATGTCAGCGCAACTTGAGGGCCGGTCACAGGCATTATCCTGGCAGGCCCTGATGGGTGGTGTTGATGTAGAGAAGCCTCTCTATCGTGAATTCATCATTCTGCAACCGGTACTGGATTATGGTGGCCTGTTTCCGGCCAAACCGGCCATGCTCAAACTGCGTTCTCTCGCAGACGCAATCCACACCGCCAGTGACAACACAATAAGGATCCGTCTTACAGGCAGCGCTGCATTGTCTTATGAAGAGATGCTCAGTGTTTCACAGGGCACGGTATTCTCCAGTGTGGCCTCCTTCATACTGGTCACACTGATCCTGTTTATCGGCCTGCGTTCCTTCCACCTGACATTTGCCAGCCTGATAACCCTGCTGGCCGGTCTGATTTACACCGCTGCATTTGCCGCTCTGAGCGTCGGTGAACTGAACCTGATTTCAGTTGCATTTGCTGTACTCTACATAGGTCTGGGCGCTGATTTTGCCATCCATTTCTGTTTACGTTATCGCGAACTGATTTCGCAGCAACAGGAACATCTGATTGCACTGCGTAAAACCGCAGCAGATACCGGGCTCTCACTGGTACTATGTGCCGGCACGACTGCACTGGGTTTTTATGCATTTACTCCGACGGATTATGATGGTGTGGCGGAACTGGGACTGATTTCCGGCACCGGTATGATCATCAGTCTGGTGATCACATTAACCTTGCTGCCGGCACTGCTCGGCATGTATCCGTTGAATCCGGAGAAGCTGAAACCCCTGGGCAAGGATACTCCACGGATTATCAAACTGCGCCGTCTGCCTTACCGCTATGCCGGAAAAATTCTCATGGTTACTGCAGTACTGACAGTGGCTTCGTTATATGCCATGACACGATTGGAGTTTGATCACAATACACTCAATCTGCAATCGCAGAAAAATGAATCCGTCAAGACCTATCGCGATCTGCTGGCAGATAGTGACACTTCGCCCTGGATCAGTCTTGTCCTCACGCATAGTGCTGAGGAAACCGTGAAGATTTCACAACAACTGGAAAAACTGCCGCTGGTCAACAAGGTGGTGTCTGCACTGGATCTGGTACCGGAACAACAGGATGAAAAACTGCTGATCATTGAAGAAATGGATCTGCTGTTGGGCCCACTGACCCTGACCGTTGACTCTATGGCCCCTCCAAACGATACAGAACGCCTTGCCGCACTGCATGCATTTCACACTGCACTGGCAACATTGCCTGCATCCATGTCAAGGCTAACGGCTTATCAACAACTGCATAAAACACTCGGCCGGTTTCTGGAAACATTGAATCATCAGGATGAACAAACCCGGCAACGATCACTGCAAGTCCTTGAGCATAATTTACTGGACACATTTGCGGGACGACTTGACACTTTGCTGACAGCCCTGGGCGCTGAACCATTCAGCCTTGAAACGCTCCCTGCGGAAATTCGCGACCGTTGGATCAGTAACGGTTCTTACCGCGTTGAAATCTATCCAAGGGAAAACCTCATGGATAACCATGCCCTGCGTGAATTTGTAAATGAAATCCGGACCGTGGCTCCGGATGTCTCCGGCTCGCCGGTGATCAGCATCGAAGCCAGCGATGCGGTGGTGGGCGCTTTCCAGCAGGCCTTTCTGTATGCCCTGATCGCAACCTGCCTGTTGCTGCTGGTACTCACCGATCGTCCGGTTGATACGGTGTATATCCTGATTCCCCTGTTGCTGGCGGCGCTGTTTACCGGTGGCATCAGTGTAGTCTTCGATATGCCGCTGAACTTTGCCAACATCATTGCCCTGCCCCTGTTGCTGGCCATTGGCATGGACAGCGGCATCCATATACTCAACAGGGCACGTAATGCCGCACCGGAAGATGGCGAATTACTGGCCAGCAGTTCCGCCCGGGCGGTGATTTGCAGTGCTTTGACAACCATCGCCAGTATCGGCAATCTTGCACTGTCACCGCACCTCGGTACTGCGAGCATGGGCAAATTGCTGACCATTGGTCTCATCATGACGTTGATATGCACACTGGTGATACTGCCGAGCCTGCTGCCCGGACATTTACATCCAAAAGAACATTCATAATTTCAGAGAATAAATATGCAGGAACCCGGCACACAGACCAAACCCTTCGATGCCCGCATCGCGTACCGGCTGATTTATCCGCTGCGGGATACCTGGGTAACTCCCAATCATCTGACGTGGGTGAGATTACTGTTTGGCATACTCGCCTCCTTGAGTTTCAGTCAGGGAGGATATTTCTGGACCAACCTCGGCGCCATATTCTTTGTGATATCCAATTTTCTCGACCACACCGATGGTGAGCTGGCGCGCCTGACCGGCAAAATGAGCAAGAGCGGACATTATTTTGATCTGGCCAGCGATGCCATAGTCAATATCATCCTCTTTATCGGTATCGGCGCCGGACTGATGCAAAGCGCGCTGGGTCATTGGGCATTGCACATGGGAATTGTCAGTGGTCTGGCGGTTGCGGCAATATTTTATATGCGCAACGAGATCGAAAAATCAAACGGGAAAGATGCTGCCCGTCAGCCCAACATCGGAATCATCGAGGCCGAGGACATACTTTATCTCCTGCCTCTGATTACACTAACAAACGGTCTTATTCCGTTTTTAATCCTGGCTACAATCGGTGCACCAGCTTTTTGCGGCTGGGTACTGAAAGAATTTGTGGATTTGCGACGTTCACGTACATGAAATCACTGGTCACGGGTGCGAATGGTTTTGTCGGCTCTGCCGTCATGCGGCACCTGCTTGCCGAAGGCCATGAGGTTCGTGTTCTGATCCGGCCCAACAGCGATCGGCGTAATCTGGTTGATCAACCGGTGGAAATCGTTGAAGGAGATTTACGGGATGCCGCTTCCCTGAAACGTGCAGTACAGGGCGCAGATAACCTGTTTCATGTGGCCGCGGATTACCGTTTATGGATTCCTGATCCGGAACGCATGTATGAAACCAATGTAAAAGGCACCCAGCAATTGATCATGGCCGCAGCCGAGGCCGGCATGCTGCGTATCGTCTACACCAGCAGCGTGGCCACTCTTGGTTTGTACACGGATGGTACTTCTGCAGATGAAAATACGCCCGCCACATTGGCGAACATGATCGGTCATTACAAGCGTTCCAAATTTCTGGCTGAACAGGCAGTACAACACCTGACGGAACAACACCAACTTCCGCTCGTTATCGTCAACCCTTCCACACCCATCGGCCCGCGTGATGTCAAGCCGACACCGACCGGCCGGATTGTCCTTGATACGATATGCGGACGTATGCCGGCTTATGTGGATACCGGGCTCAATATCGTCCATGTGGACGATGTAGCCCATGGACATATTCTTGCCTACAAGGCGGGCAAGCCCGGGGAACGTTACATTCTCGGCGGTGAAAATATGTCACTGTTCCAGATACTGCAAACTATCGACGAAATTACCGGGAAACCGGCTAAACGTGTCCGTCTGCCGCACCGTTTGCTGTTCCCGGTCGCATGGACCATGGAACGTCTTGCCGGGGTAACAGGTATCGAACCCCGTGCCACAGTAGAAAGCCTGCGCATGGCAAAAAAACTCATGTATTTTACTTCCGTCAAAGCCCAGAATGAACTGGGCTACCAGTTCCGTCCGGTCCGGCAGGCATTGCAGGATGCAATACACTGGTTTATTGAAAATGGTTATAGCAAATAGGATTCATGCAGGAATGCCAGATGTCTGAAACCACCACGTCCAAGCCATATGATCAGCAACTGGCCGGCTGGATCATTGCACCCTTCAGGAACACATCACTGCATCCCAACCACATCACCACATTAACGCTGATACTGGGACAAGCTTCGGCATGTCTGTTTGCCCTGCGCATGGATCAATTCGCATGGCTTGCCGCTTTACTTTACATGCTGGCGGTATTGACCGATCACATGGATGGAGAACTCGCACGAATGACAGGCAAGTTTTCCACTTTTGGTCATTATTTTGATTTTATCGTTGGCGGGATAAACTACACGGCCCTCTTCATTGGAATTGGTATAGGATTGCGTGATTATGGAATTTGGGCATTGTTCCTTGGATTCAGCGCGGGATTGTCCAATCCTTTTATTCTGGGTTTGCGCATGCACATGGAAAAAAAATTCGGGCAGGTCTCTGTTGAGCATCCACGACTTGGCGGATTTGAAAATGAGGATTTTATCTACCTGATCGGGCCCATCACGTGGCTTGCAGGGATAGTGTGGTTTTTTATCCCCTTTGCGTTGGGGAATATCGGCTATTTGATCTGGACCATAAAAAAATACTCAGACTGGAAACGAGCCAGTTGAGCAAGCGGGGGCTGAAATCTTCGTACCAGGAACAGAGGGATGTGCCATCCCTGGCACTGAAACCGTCCATGACCTTGTAATGCAATAAGGATCGATCCTTAACCCATCATCGTCCGTAAATTATTACCAGCATTCCTTCGCTGTTGATAAGGTTAATAAAAATGCAGGGCTGTTTCGTCGTCTGGGGAGAGGATTTTAATGATGATTGTGTACTCGGCCGGGGGTATGGCCGGAAACCTGTCTAGCGGCTCAGGTAATACAGCAGACAAAACGCCAGTAGCAACAGGGTAATCACGACTGCAACACCGATATGCCGTTCACGGGCCAATAATCCGCTGGCATCATATAGTCTGATCATGCTGTCCTGAAGGATGGCCAAGCGCCTTGGCTGGACTAACCTGCCTGAAGTACACATTCGCTCAAACAGTGCATTTAACCCGCTCCAGCACCATGGCAGGGCCCGCCGGTAGAACCAGTCGAAATCAAGGCTGATGGTCAGCGTTCTCTGCATCAAGGGCAACATCACAAAAAATGCCAGTCCCGAGAACAGGAGCAACTGCAGTTGTGCGAGTACATGCGGCGCCGTATAGGGCGCATAATCACTGGAATATGGCAACCATTGATAAAATACCGTGGGCACAAGCCCTATCGCGATACAGAGAATGGAAAAGATAATCATCGCTGCACGCATGTTGCGGGGTGGATCCGGCGGACGCAAACCGGAATCCTTCTGGAAAAATACAAACCATGGGAATTTGATGCCGGCATGCAGAAATACGCCGGCGGATGCTGCCTGCAACAACAACCACACCACCAGCATATGATCAATGCTGGCGGCTTCCGTCATCATGGATTTGCTGACGAATCCGGACGTCAACGGGAATGCCGAAATCGACAATGCGCCGATGATGCCACAGAGGCAGGTCACCGGCATGCTCTGGAACAATCCACCCAGATCCGTGCATTTACGCCTGCCAGTCATATACAGCACGCTCCCTGCCGACATCAGCAATAATGCCTTGTAAATGATATGTGTAAAGGCATGGGCGGCAGCGCCATTCAATGCGAGCTCAGTTCCAATACCGATTCCACAGACCATGAATCCCACCTGATTGACGATGCTGTAGGCGAGAATGCGGCGCATGTCATTTTCCAGCAGGGCATAAATGATCCCGTAAAAGATCATGAAGAGTCCAATCCAGATCAATATTTCCGTACCGGGGAACCCGCGTAATAAAACATAAACGGCGGTTTTGGTCGTAAATGCGGAGAGAAATACCATGCCACTGAATGATGCCTCCGGATAGGCATCCGGCAACCATGCCGACAAGGGCGGTGCTCCTGCGTTAATCAGAAATCCGATCAGAATCAACATTGTACTAAACCGGTTTGCCGGCATGGCGGTAAATTCAACAGAGCCGGTTTCAAATACAAATGCGGCAATACCCGCCAGTAAAATCACACCACCAGTAAGATGAATCAATACATAACGCAATCCGGCCTGCCGGGATGAACCTGTCCCTGCTGACCAGATTAACAGCGTGGACGCGAGCGCCATGACTTCCCAGAAAACAAACAAGGTAATCAGATCACCCGCGAAGGTTGCACCTGTTGCCGCACCGGCATAGATCAACGCTGAAGACAATTCAGCAGTCCCGGCCTGCCGGTAACAATACAACACTCCGATTGCAACCATCAGGGTAAATACGATGGCAAACAGGCGGCTTAATTTATCAACTTCATAAAGAGAGAGTGTGTAATCGAGAAACGGCAGCCCCAGATGTTCTCCTTCAGGTACTGTGCAAACGATCAGCAGCGCAATCAAGGGCAGAACCAGTATCCAGGCAGATCGCCATACGCCACGGAAGAGCGGCAATAACAGGCCACCCATAATCAGCAACAGACCGGGATGCAAAAGACTATTGATCATAGTAGTCATCCCGTCGTTTGATGAATACACCAAGTAATTTCGCAATGATGATCATCGCGACACAGGACATAAAACCATACACCGCATTGAATCCAAACCAGTCCGCAATGGGAAATTCAGTATGTAGTTCAATCAAACTTTCGGCCAATATTGTCAGCATCAGGACAACGATACCCGCGATCCAGAACCTGCGACGCATTTCCGGCCGGTATAATCCATGCTGTTTCATGGCGCAGCAACTCCAATCAGTTGTGCCAGCGAAAACAATCCGGCCGGCATCAAAAAGAGCACCACTGTTGCAATCGCGGTGAGTGTAAGTGGCAGGACCATCAGCCAGGACGCCTCACGGGTTTTGCTGCCCGGTTCCGGATCGTTAAAAAACGCCGTATAAACGATCGGCAGAAAATAGGCCGCATTCAAAAGTGTACTGATCACAATTACAGCGAGTGCAAACATGTTTTCTGTCATATGCGCACCTTGCAGTAAATACCATTTACCCAGAAATCCGGCGGCAGGCGGCACGCCAATCATCGACAGACTGCCAATGGCAAAAGCCGTCATGGTCCAGGGCATGTTTTTGCCGATACCGGCAAGTTCACTCACTCTGGTTTTTCCTGATGCCGTTGTGATGGCACCTGCAGCAAAAAACAGGGTGATTTTACCAAAGGCATGAATAACGATATGCATGGCCGCTGCGAGTATCGATAACGGAGCGAGTATAGCCGTTGCCATAATGACATAAGAAAGCTGACTGATGGTTGAATAGGCAAGCCGTGCCTTGAGATCGTCCTGCTGCAGGGCGATGACAGACGCAATAATAATGGTTGCACCGGCAACATAAATCAGCCATACATGTGCCCCGGTATCCAGCAAGGTATCGGCGCCGAAGATATAAACTGTCGCTTTGAGAATGGCAAACACACCTGCCTTCACGACGGCAACTGCGTGTAATAATGCGCTGACTGGAGTAGGTGCCACCATGGCTGCAGGCAACCAGCGATGCAGCGGCATCAACGCCGCTTTACCAGTGCCGAACACATACAGCGCATACAGGACTGTGATCAACCCATCCGGCGTTTCCTGATCAAAAATTCCGCCCGGTGTGAAATCAAGCGTGCCGGTAACGGACCAGATCCAGATGATGGCCAGCAGTTGCAACCCGATGGACGTACCAAGCAGATAGCCGAGATAGAGACGCCCTGCCCGTCTGGCTTCATCTGTTCCACTGTGAGTCACCAGCGGCCATGTGCTGAGCGTCAGCAATTCATAAAATACAAACAATGAAAACAGGTTGGCACTGAGTGCCATGCCAATACTCGCCGCGATGGCCAGCGCGAAACAGACATAAAAGCGGGTCTGATTATGCTCTTCATTGGCACGCATGTAGCCGATGGAATACACGGAAGTAATGATCCAGAGGAAACTGCAGATCAGCGCGAACAGGATACCGAGCGGTTCGACAGACAGAGCCAGAGTCAGGCCATTGACAGGCTCGACAATATCCTTAATCAAATGCGTTTCATCATCTACATGCCGGTAAAGCCTGCAGATCGTAATAAATAACAGCAAGGCGGTGATCAACGTGATGCCTTCACGCAGATTACGATGACGTTCACCTGCAAGCGCCAACAGCGCTGCGCCCGCGACAGGCAAAATCACAGCAGCTTGTAACAACAGGGGTTCGTTCATGTCCCGTATCCCAGCAATATTTCAGCGGCCTGTCTGGCAAGGTCCGCCGTCAGTGTCGCATTAATACCAAAATAGAGATTGGCGAATACCAGCAACCACAGCGGGACCAGCATGAGCAGAGGCGCTTCAGTGCGGCTGTTCGGCACCTCGGGTTTCTGTAACCAGGCGATTTCCACCACGCGCCAGATATAAACCACGGCCAGCAGAGACCCAATCAGAATGGCAACGGCGAGCCAGACATGATCACCTTCAAGCGCGGCCGACACCAGATACCATTTACTGATAAATCCTGCGGTGAGCGGCGCACCGATCAGACTTAATCCGGATATCACAAAAGCTGCCATGGTCCAGGGCATGGTTTGCCCGACTCCCCTGAAATCGGAGGTCTTTGTGAATCCCTGCTGATAGAACACGCAACCCACGCAGAGGAACAAGGCTGTTTTCATCAGCGCATGGTTAAAGATATGGATGATGCCAGCCAGCAAACCGGTAACCGAGACCAGACTGATTCCCAACAGCATGTAACCAATCTGGGCAATGCTGGACCAGGCCAGCATGCGTTTGATATTCGTTTGCATGATTGCCGCGATTGAACCTCCGAGTATGGCAAATAACGCGCACACCAGAAGAATCTGATCCAGCCTCATGGCATCGAAGGCAAATTCGGCGCCAAAAATACTGAACAGGAAACGCAGTAATACATACACATAAACCTTGGTGGATGTGCCTGCCAGCAAGGAAGAGACCACGGAAGGCGCATGTGTATAAGCACCAGGCAGCCATGCATGCAGCGGGAACATCGCAAACTTGAGACCGATCCCCGTAGTCAGAAATGCCAATGCAGTAATCAATGTCCGTGTGTTTTCAACATCAACCATGCGCACCTTGAGGTCTGCCATGTTTAATGTCCCGGTGATCACATACAACAGGCCGACACCAATCAGGATAAAGGTTGCGCCGATAGTCCCCATGATCAGATAACGATAGGCCGCCATCAGTGCCTGCCGTTCCTTGCCCATGCTGATGAGTGCATAGGAAGACAGTGAAGCAATCTCGATAAAGACAAAGAGATTGAAAGCATCGCCGGTAACAATGACACCGAAGAGGCCCGTGAGATTCAACAGCCAGGCCGCATAAAAGAAAACTGCTTTACTCTCGTCGATTTCCCTGCGCACGCTGGGACCGGCATAAACTGCAACGATTGTTCCTATGGCAGCGATGATGATCAGCACAAACGCATTAACAATATCCAGCCGGTATTCAATACCCCAGGGAGCGGCCCAGTTACCAAGGTAGTAAATGATTTCACCTGTCTCGAGCACCTGCAGCAATAATGCGATAGCCACATAAAATGATATTGCACTGACAGCAAGCACAATCCACCAGACCGGATTTGGCCGCCGGATCAGCAGGCACAACGGTACTGCAATAAGGGGAATGACAACCTGCAGGACCAGCAGATGATCTGACATCAGTTGTTCTGATCCATCTGCTGGATTTCGTTTTCTTCGATGCTGCCGTAGGCCTTGTTGATACGCACCACTAGTGCCAGGCCCAGTGCCGTGGTCGCAATACCCACAACAATTGCCGTGAGAATCAGCACATGAGGTAACGGGCTGCTGTAGAGTGTGAAGTCCGGGTCATGTATCGGTGCCGTGCCACCGCGCAGATAGCCCATGGAGATATAGAGAATAAATACAGACACCTGAAAAATATTCAGGCCGATGAGTTTTTTGACCAGATTGTCACGGGCGATGACGATGTAAAACCCGATCATCATCAGCACAATCACGGCCCAGTAATTAAATTGCCCGAGGAGATTTTCCATTTTTCGCTTGTATGTGATGTTTGCTTTTCAACAACACCTGACAGAAATAAACCCGCACCGGCGCTGGCGTTGTTATTATACCGGCTTTTGACCCTGTGTTGAGTATTAAACCGGTCGTAAACAGGTATAATGCCGGCCCATGAAAAATCGTGTATTACAATCAACCCTCTTTGTAATCGTCTGTGTGGCCTTGGGCGCCGGTGTTGGCGTGTATACTTCCAAATACTATCAGACAAGTGCCTCCGCCAAACCTGAAATACCCGGCCTGATGTGGCCCAATCCCAAGGCTCTGACGTCATTTTCGATGATGACGCAGAACAGCACTCCATTTGGACTTGAACAGTTACAGGGTAAATGGTCGTTTCTGTTTTTTGGGTTTACCCACTGTCCGGACATCTGCCCCATCACATTGACTGTCATGAAAGAAGCCTATATGAAACTGCTGGGACGGAATGCAGCAGCAGATGTACAGATGATTTTTGTTTCGGTGGATCCAAAGCGGGACACACCCGAACAGTTGAAAGAATACGTGAAATTTTTTCATCCGGATTTCATCGGGCTAACCGGCTCAGATGAACAGGTTAACAGTCTCGCCGGACAAATCGGCGTAATTCATGCCATCGGTGCAGAAACCGCGCCCGGTGAATATCCGGTGGACCACAGTGCTTCGGTATTTCTGGTCTCACCGGCCGGGCAATTGCTTGCCCTGTTTTCAGCTCCGCAACAAACCGATGATATGCTGGCGCGCTACAGCAGTATCCGCACCTTTATAGAACAACAATAACAAGCCGTAATGCCATCATTATTCAGAATTGTATTTGTTTTCATTTTTACCTTGAGCGCAGCAGATGCTGCAGATACCGTAGTATTCAGTCATGCCCGCATCAGTGCAGCGCCGCCCACGGTCAAGGTACTGGCCGGCTATGTCACCATTCATAACCAAAGTGATGAGCCTCTGGACCTGATCTCAGCGCACAGCCCGGCTTTTGAAAAAATTGAATTTCATAATACTGTCCTCAAAGACGGCGTGGCCTCCATGGTCAAACAGGAGGTCATCCACATCCCTGCCAAATCGGAAGTCAGTTTTGCACCGGGCGGCATGCATCTGATGCTGTTTAACAAACTCATGCCATTAAACAGTGGCGATACGATCATGCTGGATCTGGTTTTTTCGAATGGCGCATCCATGCCGGTTGAATTTGAACTGGGACAAGGCGACACCCATGAACATCACCATCATTAAAACTCCCTTCTCCCTTTGGGAGAAGGGCTGGGGATGAGGGACATTAGCCATAATGACAGAAAATAATTCCGCCAGTTTTCTCGATTACCTCAAGGTATGGCCGCTCTACCTGCTGCCTCAGCATGCCCTTTCACGCCTGACGTACCGGATCACTCGTTGTGAATGGACGCCACTGAAGAATTTTCTCATTAAAGCGTTCATCGCCTGGTTCAGGGTAGACATGACACAGGCCAGGGAACCGGATGGCACTACATACAGGCATTTTAATGATTTTTTTACCCGCCAACTCAAACCCGGCGTCAGACCTCTGTCCACGGCCCCTGAAGCCATACTCTGTCCGGTGGATGGAAGCATCAGTCAGATTGGAGAAATTACCGGTGGCGAAATTTTTCAGGCCAAGGGCAAATCGTTCGATCTGGATTCATTGCTGGCGAACGATCCGGATATGGCGGCTACCTTCAGGGACGGAAATTTTGCAACACTGTATCTTTCACCGCGTGACTATCACCGTATCCACATGCCACTGGACGGCAAACTGATCAAGATGACTTATGTTCCTGGCAAACTCTTTGCGGTAAATAGTCACACTGTGAGGGTAGTTGATCGATTGTTTGCCCGGAATGAACGGGTGATTTGTTATTTTGAAACCGCCATCGGTCCCATGGCCGTGATTCTGGTCGGCGCCATCAATGTCGGCAGCATGGAAACCGTCTGGGCGGGTGAAATCACACCGGCAAAAAACAGAACTGTTACAACCACTGATTATCACACCCGGAACATCCACCTCAAACGCGGCGAGGAAATGGGCCGCTTCAACATGGGCTCAACTGTAATCCTTTTGTTTACAAAGGGTCATATGCAATGGGCATCCGATCTGTATGCAGCACAAGGTATTACTATGGGGATGTCTGTCGGAAATATTTAATCAGCCAGTTGAATCATCTGTATTGTTCGGTAACTTGCGCTGTACCAGATGCTTCCGCAATTCATGCCGGTAAATAAACCCCGGAAAGGCAAACACCATGAACAGGCAGAATCCCACGGCATAGAATTCCCAGTCCTGGGGATGAATCTGGCCGGTCATTTTCTTTTCCATACCGAGTGCCAGCAGACCGCAGAGAAAATACAGCAACAGCCATTCCAGCAACCGCATCCAGACTTTTTTACGGTGATCTTCCGGTTCGATAAAAATCAGGAAACGTTCATTGAGCCACGGCAGGTTCGCGGCGATAAAGAGGACAACAATCAGCACCCAGACCGACGCGGAAACTGTCATACAGGATTTCTCGCTACGCTCGAAATGACAAATTAAGGTGCTTGAATTATCCCGCCAGTGCGGCGAGGCACAGGGACATCAATACTCCGGGGACCAGACCAATCACCAGTAATGCAAGTCCGTTCAGGCTGAGAACGAGGCGCATCTGCCGTGAAGCATGGATCGCCGTCATATTCTCGGCCTTGTCGAAATACATGAGTTTGATCACGCGCAGATAGTAATAAGCACCAATGATTGAGAACACTACAGCCAGTGCGGCCAGCCATACATAGCCCATGTCCACCACTTCTTTCAATACAAACCACTTGGCCCAGAAGCCAAGGAACGGCGGCACGCCGGTCATGGAGAACATCAGGATCAGCATGATGAACGCAAACCACGGGCTCTTGTCGGCAAGTCCCCTGAAGTCATCCAGATTGTCCGACTCAAAACCCCGGTGGCTCAGCAGAATAATCATGCCGAAAGCCCCGGTGCTCATGAGCGCATAACTCACAATATAAAACATGGCGGCGGCATAACCGGTTTCGGTACCGGCGAGAACACCCAGCAACATAAAGCCGATATGGGCAATGGTGGAATAGGCCAGCATGCGTTTCAGGTTGGTCTGGGCAATCGCGATAATATTGCCGGTGGCCATGGACAACACGGAGATGATCACCAGCATATGCCGCCAGTCATCCAGTAACGGTCCCATGCCGTCCACCAGCAACCGGATGGCCATGGCAAATGCCGCAATCTTGGGTGCGCTGCCGATGAACAATGTCACTGAAGTAGGAGCACCGTGATAAACATCCGGCACCCACATATGGAAAGGTACGGCACCGAGCTTGAATGCAATACCGATGAGAATGAACACCAGGGCAAACACCAGAATCATACTGTTACCGGTATGAGCGGATAACTGTGATGCCAATTCATTCAACTGCAACGTGCCCGTGACACCATAGAGTATGGAAATCCCATAGAGCAGCATGCCGGAAGCAAGCGCGCCCAGTACAAAATATTTCATGGCCGCTTCGGAGGCAACGGCGGAATCACGGTGCATGGCGACCATGGCATACAGGGAAAGTGATAACAACTCCAGACCCAGATAGACTGTAAGCAGACTGGCGGCAGATACCATCACCATCATCCCGAGCACAGCGAAAAGCCCCAGCACGTAGTACTCGCCTTTCATCCAGTCATGTTTCTTCAGATAATCGTGTGAATACAGGAACACAATAAAAGTGACTGCACAAATCATGATCTTCAGCAGATTGCTCATCGGATCATTGACGAATGAATTGCCAAACGCGTGAATCGTGGTACTGGTCTGTCCATCAAATACAAACCAGGCCGTAACGATCAGGAGCAACTGCGCGAGCAGGTAGGTGAAATTGCGGTCCGGATCGCGGCTGAAGGTATCAAAAACCAGCAGCAGGCAGGCGCCTGCCAGCAACACAATTTCAGGTAATGCGATGATGAGTTCAGTGGGCTGCATCAGACACCTGTCAGTTTTGATTGCAGTATGTGTTCAAACAAATGGGTCAGCGTCGGATGCATGATTTCAAACAGCGGCGCCGGCCACAGACCAAACCCCAGAACGGCGATAGCCAGCAGCAACAGTATCCAGGTTTCACGGGAGTTAATGTCTTCCAGCTCTCGCACATGATCATTGGCAATATCACCGAAGATCACACGCTTGTACATCCAGAGGGTGTAAGCAGCGCCAAGGATCAGAATGGTGGCCGCAAGAAACGCGATCCAGAAACTGGCCTGATAGCTGGAAAGAATGACCAGAAACTCCCCGACAAATCCGGACGTACCCGGCAAGCCGGAATTGGCCATGGCAAACAACATCATGAAGGCCGCAAACTTCGGCATGGTGTTAACGACGCCACCATAGGCGCTGATCTCGCGGCTGTGTACCCGGTCATACATCACACCCACACAGAGGAACAGGGCACCCGAAATAAACCCGTGCGAGATCATCTGCATCATCGCACCTTCCAGCGCCATGATGCCACCGGCGGTCATGCTGGTTGCAGCGTGAATACTGAAGCCAATGAAAAAACCGAGTGTCACGAAACCCATGTGGGAAATTGAAGAATAAGCAATGAGCTTTTTCATGTCCTGCTGCACCAGCGCCACAAAACCGATATACACAATGGCAATGAGCGATAACACGATCATGAAATCAGCAAAATACAGGCTGGCATCAGGCACGATAGGCAGGCTGAACCGCAGGAAACCATAACCGCCCATTTTCAGCATGATGGCGGCCAGAATCACAGAACCGCCGGTGGGCGCTTCCACATGCGCATCCGGCAACCAGGTATGTACCGGCCACATCGGCACCTTCACGGCAAATGCCAGCAGGAATGCAATAAAGATCAGTTTCTGTGCCGTGGCGCTGAGCGGCAGTTGATAGAGGTCAATGATATTAAAGCTGTCTGCTTGCGAATATAAATACAGGAAAGCGACCAGCATGAATACGGAACCGAGAAAGGTATACAGAAAAAACTTGATCGTGGCATACACGCGCCGCGGGCCGCCCCACACGCCGATAATCAGGAACATCGGGATCAGCATCGCTTCCCAGAAAACGTAGAACAATATCGCATCAAGCGCGGCAAACACCCCGTTCATCAGGCCTTCGAGTATGAGGAAAGCAGCCATGTATTGCGCCAGCCGCTTCTCAATCACTTCCCAGCCTGCCAACACAACCAGCACGGTGGTAAACGTGGTGAGAATAATCAGAGGAACAGCAATCCCATCCACACCGAGGTGATAATTAATTGAAAAGGGCTCTATCCAGGCAGCAAACTCGACAAACTGCATTTCGTATGTGTCTGGTTTGAAATCCGTGTACAGAAAACACGAGAGTATGAATGTAATCACGGACACGCCCAGCGCCAGATACTTGACGGTTTCTTCCTGACGGTCACCCGCAATCAATACCCAGATCCCTCCGAGGATTGGCGCCCAGATCAGCAGACTGAGGATGGGTAATTCGGCCATCATCATCCGCCCTGATAGACCTTGTGCACAAACAACGCCAGCAACAGCAACAGACCGATGATCATGCTGAAGGCATAATGATAGAGATAACCGGACTGGACCTGACGGACCACGCCGGAGAACCAGCGTACGGCCAATGCCGTGCCATTCACGGCGAGACCATCGATCAGTTTCACATCGCCGAGTTTCCAGAACAGATCACCGATGCGGCGCGTGCCCCCGGCAAATACGAACTGGTTGAAATCATCGAAGCCATATTTATTCAGCAGTAATTTATAGATCGGGCTGAACATGCCGGCGATTTTTTCCGGCAGATGCGGCAACTTGATATAGAGCAACCAGGCCGTGAACACGCCGGCCAAAGCAAGGTACACCGGCGGATGTTTAAAGGCGTGTAACGTAAAGGTCAACACGCCATGATAATCCTTGCCGATTTCTGCGAGCACGTCATGTTCCACTGCCACATAAATCGCACTTCCAAAATAACCTTCAAACAGCATGGGCCCGATCAGGAAGGCACCAAGGATAAGTGAAGGAATGGCAAGCACCACCAGTGGCACGGTCACAACTGCAGGTGATTCATGCAGATGCTCCCATGTATGCCGATCCATGTGTTCCTTGCCATGGAAGGTCATGAAGAACAGGCGGAAACTGTAGAGTGCCGTGATAAACACTCCGGTCAACACGGCATAGTAAGCAAATTCCGCCGCCGGCAAACCGGAACCATGCACTGCTTCGATGATGGCGTCCTTCGAGAAAAATCCGGATGTGCCCGGGAAACCGATGAGTGCCAGCGAGCCGATAAAACAGGTCAGCCAGGTGATGGGCATGTAACGGTAAAGCCCGCCCATCCTGCGCATATCCTGTTCATGATGCATGGCGATAATCACAGAACCTGCGCCGAGGAACAACAGGGCCTTGAAGAAAGCATGGGTAACCAGATGGAAAATCGCTGCTGCATAGGCGGAAGCGCCAAGTGCGACGGTCATGTAACCGAGTTGTGAGAGCGTTGAGTATGCCACCACCCGTTTGATGTCATTCTGCACCAGACCCAGCAATCCCATGAAGAACGCGGTGATGGAACCGATGATGAGGATGAAATTCAGCGCTGTTTCCGACAGCTCATAGAGCGGTGACATGCGTGCCACCATAAAGATGCCCGCCGTGACCATGGTCGCTGCATGAATCAGGGCGGAGATCGGCGTTGGCCCTTCCATGGAATCCGGCAGCCAGACATGCAATGGAAATTGTGCAGACTTGCCCATCGCGCCGATAAACAGGCAGATGCAAATCACGGTCATCAACGACCATTCATGGCCTTCAAGAATTACGACTTTGGTATCGGCAAAACTCCCGGCCTGGGCAAATACCGTATTGTAATCCAGTGTGTGGAAATACATCAGCACGGCGGCGATGCCCAGCAGGAAACCGAAATCCCCCACCCGGTTCACCAGAAACGCCTTGAGGTTGGCGAAAATCGCCGATTCACGTTTGTACCAGAACCCGATCAGCAAATAGGACACCAGCCCCACGGCTTCCCAGCCAAAGAAGAGTTGCAGGAAATTATTGGACATTACCAGCATCAGCATGGCGAATGTAAACAGCGAAATGTAACTGAAAAAGCGCTGATACCCCGGATCGTCGTGCATGTAACCAATGGTATAGATATGGATCATCCATGATACAAATGTGACGACGACCATCATGCTGACAGAGAGTTTGTCGATGAGAAATCCGACTTCGAGAGTCAAATCACCGCTGGAGAGCCAGGTGTATACTGTCGCGTTATAAATTTCACCGCCATCAAACACAATATGTTTACAGGCGATCAGCGACAGTATGCTGGAAATGCCGACACCGATGATCGTCACCCAGTGCGCTCCGCTGCGGCCGATGGTCTTGCCAAACAGACCGGCAATGATGGAGCCGACCAACGGGCAAAGTACAATGGCCAGATAGATTTTATCCATGTGATCTGTCATTAAACTATCCCTTCATCTCGTTCAGATCATCAACATTGATGGTGTTCTTGTTGCGGAACAGCACCACAAGTATCGCAAGGCCAATGGCGGATTCTGCGGCGGCCACCGTCAAAATGAAAAACACGAAAATCTGGCCGGTGATGTCATGCAGGAAATGCGAGAACGCAATAAAATTGAGGTTTACCGCCAGCAACATCAATTCGATGCACATCAACAGAATGATGACATTCTTGCGGTTCAGAAATATGCCTGCCACGCTGATACAGAAGAGTATGGCCGCCAGAACAAGAACATCTGATAACTGGATCATAGATAACAGATTTCCGTATTTCGTGAAGCGTGAAGCGTGAAGCGCACCCGGCCAGTATGGAGTTTACTGTACGAGATACGCTTCACGAATAACGGCTCACGTTGTTTATTCATTGTTCCTGCTCCGATTGCATCTTGACGATCTTCAGTCGATCGCCCTTCTTCACCTGCACCTGCATCGAAGGTTGCTGGGTCTTGGTACTACGTGGTTTACGCATGGTCAGGGCAATGGCTGCAATAATCGCCACCAGCAGAATCACGCCGGCAATTTCAAAAGGATAGAGATAATTTGTATATAGCGCCTTGCCGAGCTCGGTAGTATTACTATATCCCTCGGCTTGTGCAGGCACCGTGGTTAATGATTCCGTTTTGAAATAATCAGAGCCGACCACCAATCCCATGGCAATCACCATCAGAACAGCCACAGCCACACCCACCGGGAGATGGCGGGTAAACCCTTCCCGCATGCGGGCAATATTGATATCCAGCATCATGACCACAAACAGGAACAGCACCATCACGGCACCGACATAAACCAGCACCAGCGCAATTGCCAGAAACTCTGCGCGCAATAACAGCCAGATCGCGGCACTGGAAAAGAAGGCAAGGACCAGGAACAGGGCGGCAAATACCGGATTACGCACGGTGATGACCATGCTTGCGGAAAATATCAGGAGTCCCGCGAAAATATAAAATATGGCTTGTTCGATCATTCTTCTTGTTGGTTATCGCAATTTAATTTTTACGTTTTGTAACTCACTCTCACTCGGTGCTCGGAAAAAGTGTAGTTAATACGAGTCCCGCGCCACCAGTCACGAGTCCCTATCTGTACATCGCATCCCTCGCCCGATCTTCGGCGATCTGTTTCTCGGCCATGTCGCCGACTTCCAGCAAGCGTTGCTTGGTCATCAGCAAATCGCCGCGTTTTTCCCCGTGATATTCAAAGATACGGGTTTCAACAATCGAGTCCACCGGACAGGATTCTTCGCAGAATCCGCAAAAAATGCACTTGGTCAGATCGATATCATAACGTGTAGTGCGGCGGGTGCCGTCCGCGCGCTGTTCCGATTCAATCGTGATTGCTACCGCCGGACATACGGCTTCACAGAGTTTACAGGCAATGCAGCGCTCTTCACCGTTAGGATACCGGCGCAAGGCATGCAAGCCGCGGAAACGATGCGACTGCGGCGTCTTTTCTTCCGGATACTGCACCGTAATCTTGCGGCTGAACAAGTGCCGTCCGGTGAGTTGCATGCCTTTCAGCAGTTCCCACAGGAAAAGACTTTGTATGTAATTTTTAGCGGTCTCTAACATTATTCATCTCGTATCTGGTATCTCGTGAAGCGTATCTCGTAAATGTATATTCGCTTCACGAATAACGCTTCACGTTTCACGTTCTTTAATCAAACCACGGCGGCACATTCAGTATTACCAATACTGCCACCACAATAATCCATACTATCGTAATCGGGATAAACACCTTCCAGCCCAGACGCATAATCTGATCATAGCGATAGCGCGGGAACGTGGCCCGGAACCAAATAAACAGGAACAGGAAAAATGAGGTCTTGGCCAGCAGCCAGAAGATGCTGGAAGCGCCAATGACCGGTATACCCTGAAATGGTGACAGCCAGCCGCCAAAGAACATGATCGAGGTCAGCACGGCAATCAGAATCATGTTGGCGTATTCCGCCATAAAGAATAAGGAAAAGGCCATGCCACCGTATTCCACATGGAAGCCGGCAACAATTTCGGACTCACCTTCGGCCACGTCGAACGGCGCACGATTGGTTTCCGCCACACCGGAAATGAAATACACCATCATTAAAGGCAGCAACGGGAACCAGAACCAGTGGGCAATACTCCCGCTTTGTGAATTGACTATATCACCCAGATTGAGGCTGCCGGCGGCAATTAATACCCCCACCAGTGCAAACCCCATGGCGATCTCATAGGCGACAATCTGCGCGGCAGAACGCATCGCGCCGAGAAAAGCGTATTTTGAATTCGAGGCCCAGCCCGCAATGATGATGCCATATACGGCCAGCGAAGTCAGTGCAAGAATGTATAACAGTCCGGCATTGATATCGGATAACACCAGCACATCGTTAAACGGAATCACCGCCCACGCAGCGAGCGATGGTGCGACCGAGAGAATCGGTGCGATAATAAATAATGTCTTGTTGGCGCCACTTGGAATAATGATCTCTTTAAAGATCAGTTTCACTGCATCGGCGATGGGCTGACCCAGCCCCCACAGACTGAAACCAAAAAAGCCGACCCGGTTCGGGCCGATGCGTTCCTGGATATAACCGATGACCTTGCGTTCTACATACGGCAGATAGGCCACCGTGATGAGGACTGGAATCAGTATCGCAGCAATTTTTGCGACGGTCTCCATGGTCAGGATGGCATAAGACTGTATCGCCGCCGGAAACAGGAACCCGGCGATCGGTGCAAACAGCTCGTTGCGCAATAAATCCAGCATCAGTATTTCTTCAGTTCAATTTCACCAAACATCGCGCCCAGTCCTGCATGAGCACCCTGCGCCGCATTGATCAGTACGCAATGATCCGGAACCCGATCATCGATAGTCACCGGCAACTGCACACGGTGCTCGTCCTGCTGCGCGTAAATCATTTCACCTTCCCGGAAACCAAGTTTCCCGGCAAGGGCACTATTGATATGGGCTTTGCCATCGGCGATATCGGCAGTCTGTTGCAGGGATTTGGCCCGGCGCGCAATCGTATCAATCGCATTCATAGGCACATCGGCGATACGTTGCATTCCGTCTGTAATTGCAGGCAACGACGCCGGAATTTTCCACTTAACGTCATTGGAAGGTGTGATATTGCCAACGGCATTCCAGAGTTCATCACGGACTTCTGTCGAACTGTTGTAATCAAAACTATTAAGATTAAACAGATTGCCCAGAACGCGCAGGATTTTCCAGCCCGGACGGGCTTCACCGGCCGGTGCCACCACGCCGTTGAAACTCTGCCAACGGCCTTCATTATTCACACAGGTGCCGGACGTTTCGGCAAACAGCGCGAGTGGCAATAACACATGCGCACAGGATTTCATCGCTTCTGTCTGGTAGGCCGCGATGTTCACGACAAATTCAGCCGATTGCAGGGCCTGTAATGCGACCTGACCGTTCCAGCAATCGATTTCAGGCTCCAGTCCGAAAATCACATAGCTTTTCAGTGCATCAGAAAACATCGCAATGGCATTACGGCCAGTACGATCTGATTTTGCGCCACCGGATTTACGGTGCGGCAGGCACCCCACAAGCGCGGCACCGGCGGAATTGGAAAATTCGGCAAGAAAAGCAATTTTTGTATTTGTCAGACTGGCCACATGACTGGCAAGTCCCCGCAGGACTGAAAACTGTGGATGTGCCGTCGCCAGATTACCGAGCAGTACGGCACCTTGTGTTGCCGCCTTGAGCTTCTCTGCCATCAACTTTTGCTCTGCTGATACTGAAACAGCATTCACCAGGGCCTTTACAGCCGGATCAACGCCTTCCCCTGCATCAATCAGGGCCTTGAGCACACCTGCCAGGGCTGTAACCATTTTGTCCGGAGACGTGATGATCTGTGCGCTGGTATTGAAATTCAGATCATAGTCGACCGGATTGATCGCCAGCATCTGTGCGCCGCGCATGCTGGCTTTGCGCAACCGGTGATTAATCAATGGCTGCTCCTTGCGCACATTGCTGCCCACCAGCAATACTGCATCCAGTTTTTCGAGGGCCGGAATATTCATGCCCAGCCATGGAAATACCGGCGCATTGTCCTGATCAGTAAAATCACTCTGACGAATGCGGTGATCAATATTATTTGAGCCCAAACCCCGCATGAGTTTTTGCAAGAGATAAAGCTCTTCCACCGTAGCAGATGGAGAAGCCAGCGTGCCGATACTGTCAGCGCCACTTCTGTTCAATACATTCTGCAATCCATCATGGGCAAACTGCAGTGCCGTTTCCCAATCCACTTCGCGCCAGCCATCACCTTGCTTGATCATGGGTGTGGTCAGACGATCCGGATGATAGAGGGCTTCATAACTGAAACGATCCCGATCCGAGAGCCATACTTCATTGATCGCCTCATTTTCCGCCGGCACCACACGCTTCACAACATTCTGTTTGATATGAATATGAATGTTGGAGCCGACGCCGTCATGCGGCGCGATGCTGTCACGTTGTTGCATTTCCCAGGCCCGCGCTGAGAAACGGAATGGTTTGGAAGTCAAAGCTCCTACCGGACACACATCTATAATATTTCCGGACATTTCCGACACCATGCTCTTTTCAATGTACGTGCCGATCTCCATATGTTCGCCACGACCAGTGGCACCAAGTTCACGCACACCAGCGATCTCCTGTCCGAAACGCACACAGCGGGTGCAATGGATACAGCGGGTCATGTCCGTCTGCACCAACGGGCCGATGTTCTTGTCTTTCACCACACGTTTGTTTTCGTTATAACGCGACACATCGCGGCCATAGCCCATGGCCAAATCCTGCAACTCGCACTCACCGCCCTGATCGCAGATCGGACAATCCAGCGGATGATTGATGAGCAAAAATTCCATCACGGACTTTTGTGCTTCAAGCGCACGTTTGGAGCGGGTGTGTACTTTCATGCCGTCCATGACAGGCGTGGCACAGGCCGGTAATGGCTTGGGCGCCTTCTCGACATCCACCAGGCACATGCGGCAGTTGGCGGCGATGCTCAGTTTCTTGTGATAGCAGAAACGCGGCACGTAGATATCATTATTATCCGTGACCTCGATCAGCATCTGTCCTTTGCGGGCTGGAACAGGCTTGCCGTCTACTTCAATTGTGATTTGATCGTCAGCCATTTATTCCTCGTGAATCGTGAAGCGTGAATCGTGAAGCGGCAAACGAGATACGCTTCACGAATCCCACTTCACGGGTTTTGTTATGCCGCTTCACTCTTTGCATCGACCAGACAGCACTTGTGTTCAATGTGATACAGAAATTCATCCCGGAACTGTTTGATGAAACTGCGCACCGGCCACGCTGCTGCATCGCCGAGCGCACAAATGGTGTGGCCTTCGATCTTGCTGGCGACGCTGTCGAGTTTTTCCAGATCTTCCGGCATGCCCTTGCCATGTTCGATGCGGCTTACCACACGATACAACCAACCTGTGCCTTCACGGCAGGGCGTGCACTGACCGCAGGATTCGGAATAATAAAATCTGGAGATACGTTCCAGTACACGCACCATGCAGGTGGTATCATCCATCACGATCACGGCCCCGGAACCGAGCAATGATCCTGCTTTCTGGATCGATTCATAATCCATATTCGCCTGCAGCATGATGTGACCGTGCACCACCGGCACTGAAGAGCCTCCGGGGATGACGGCTTTTAACTGGCGGCCATTGCGCACCCCTCCGGCCATTTCCAGCAGTTTCGCAAACGGTGTTCCCATCGGTACTTCAAAATTACCCGGATTGTTCACATGGCCGCTCACGGAAAAACATTTGGTGCCTCCACTGTTGGCCACACCCAGTCCCAGAAACCACGCGGCACCGTTACGAATGATCGATGGCACAGAAGCAAAGGATTCAGTGTTATTAATGGTGGTGGGCCGTCCATACAATCCAAAATTGGCCGGGAATGGAGGTTTAAAACGGGGCAAACCCTTTTTGCCTTCCAGTGATTCCAGCAAGGCTGTTTCTTCACCACAAATATAGGCGCCAGCACCCAGTGTGCCATGAATGTCCACTTCGACTTCCGTACCCATGATGTTTTTGCCGAGATAACCTTCGGCATAGGCTTCTTTCAAGGCCTGCTCGAATCGATGATAAGGTTCATCCATGAATTCACCACGCATATAGTTGTAGGCGACTTTGGTATTCATGGCATAACAGGCAATCGCGAGACCCTCCACCAGCGCATGTGGATTGAAGCGAAGTATGTCGCGGTCCTTGCAGGTGCCGGGTTCGCTTTCATCAGAATTGCACACGACATATTTCGGACCTGTCGTATTCTTTGGCATGAAACTCCATTTGAGGCCGGTCGGAAATCCGGCGCCGCCACGGCCGCGCAGGCCGGACGCTTTCACTTCTTCAATCACTTTTTCCGGAGGAATTTTCTCACGCAGGATTTTCGTCCACGCTTCATAACCGCCAACCTTGCGGTAATTCTCAAGTGTCCAGGGCTGGTCAAACTTGAGTGTGGCGTAACAGACACTGTTCAAGTGTTCCATGATGGCCTCACTTCAGTTTATCCAGAATCTCATCCACTTTTGCAGGGGTGAGCTTTTCGTGAAAGACATGATTGACCATCATCATAGGACCGCCACAGCAGGCCGCCAGACATTCTTCTTCCCGCTTCAGGTAAAAACGTCCGTCTTTGGTTGATTCGCCGGTCTTGATGCCAAGTTTCTTCTCGATATGAGCAACGATTTCATCGGAGCCAGACAACATGCAGGAAATGTTTGTGCACACAGAGATGCTGTTGCGGCCACAGGGCTGGGTTTCCAGCATGGAATAAAACGAGGCCACTTCATACACCGCAATCTTCGGCATCTCCAGATAGTCTGCCACAGCATCCATCAACTCCGGCGTGAGATAGCCGTTGTTTTCATGCTGCACTTCACGCAAGGCCGCCAGTACCGCCGACTGTTTGCGATCGACCGGATACTTTTTGATCCAGCGATCGATCTCCTCGCGGGCGTGTACTGATAATTTTCTGGTATGTTCAACCATTAACTTGATCCAAGTACCCAGTTATTCGTTTGGTGACTCGATTCTCGGGGCTCGGTGTTCGTGATTATTGCCGAGTAGCGAGCCACGAGTTCCGAGTCACGTTTATCTGTCTATTTCTCCGAATACCACATCCTGCGTCCCTATCACTGCCACCACATCTGCCAGCATATGTCCCTGCACCATCTCATTGATAGCGGACAAATGTGCAAACCCGGCGGCACGGATCTTCACGCGATAAGGCTTGTTGGCACCGTCCGAAATCAGGTAAATGCCAAACTCCCCTTTCGGATGCTCCACTGCGGAATAGACTTCACCCTCCGGCACACAATACCCTTCGGTAAACAATTTGAAATGATGAATCAATGACTCCATGTCATCTTTCATCTCTTCGCGGCGCGGCGGCACCAGTTTGTGATCATCCACAGTCACCGGGCCGGGGTTTTTCCTCAGCCAGTCTACACATTGTTTAATGATACGGTTGGATTGGCGCATTTCTTCTACGCGCACCAGATAACGATCATAACAATCGCCATTGGTACCGATGGGAATATCAAAATCCATCTGGTCATACACTTCATAAGGTTGTTTCTTGCGCAGGTCCCAGGCAATACCCGAACCACGCAACATCGGTCCGGTAAATCCGAGCTGCAGAGCACGCTCCGGCGTCACCACGCCGATACCGACGGTACGTTGTTTCCAGATGCGATTATCCGTCAGCAGGGTTTCGTACTCATCCACACAACCGGGAAAGCGTTCCGTGAATGATTCTATAAAATCCAGCAATGATCCATGCCGGTTTTGATTGAGTTTCTTCACCTCTTCAGCGGAATGCCATTTCGAAGCCTGATACTGCGGCATGTGTTCTGGCAGATCACGGTACACCCCGCCCGGCCGGAAATAGGTGGCATGCATGCGTGTGCCGGACACCGCTTCATAACAATCCATCAAATCCTCACGTTCACGGAAGCAGTACAGGAACATGGTCATGGCGCCAATATCGAGACCATGTGCGCCCAGCCACATCAGATGATTGAGGATGCGGGTGATCTCGGAGTACAGCACGCGTATGTACTGCGCGCGCAATGGCGGCGTCACACCCAGTAGTATTTCGATGGCACGCACATAGGCATGTTCGTTACACATCATCGACACGTAATCCAGCCGATCCATGTAACCAATACTCTGGTTATACGGTTTGCTCTCAGCGAGTTTCTCCGTGCCCCGGTGCAAAAGACCGATGTGCGGATCAGCGCGCTCAATCACTTCGCCGTCCATCTCCAGTACCAGACGCAATACACCATGCGCCGCCGGATGCTGCGGCCCGAAGTTCATGGTCATGTTGCGGATTTCTGGCATTTATTCGTATCTCGTATCTCGTATCTCGTATCTCGTATCTCGTATCTCGTATCTCGTATCT
>CAYZJI010000008.1:75315-90861 GCA_964479045.1 uncultured Enterobacteriaceae bacterium | reverse complement strand
GAGCGTCGCGTTCGCAATGCGAAGGTCGGGAGTTCGATCCTCCTCGTCTCCACCAACTTTTCATAAAATGCCAACCCAGTGTTGACGATTTACTGCTTTTCCCTGGAATACTGGATGTGGATGATTGCTGCTACAAAATCATCTAACAGGTAATTAATATGAATTTAATGCCCCGGTAGCTCAGTGGATAGAGCGACCGCCTCCTAAGCGGTAGGTCGCAGGTTCAACTCCTGCCCGGGGCACCATAAAACAGAATTGATTAAGATCTATACCAGTATATAAATACTGCATGAACCTGCGTGATTATTTCAGGTCGCAGGCTGTCAGAAACCATCTCTGGTTTCTGCCCTGCTGGCGCACTGCATGCGACCAAATTTGTTCCCGACAAATTTGTCAACTCTGTCGGGCACCAACACTTATGATCAATATATTCATTAATTTCCTGTGTTACCTGCTTGTCTCCACCTCAATCTATTCACCTGTATATGCAGATGAAGATGAAAGCGCCTGCAATCCTGTATACGAAATTAATACTGAATGGAAGAACTTGCGTCTCAGACCACATGAGAATGCTTTTCTGAGTTGCCATATTTCACTAGAGACTTTTAACAGATTAATTAATCAGGCCTTGTCCGACCCGGACTCAAGGGATATTCAATACCGTTCGGTATTTATCGGGAGGCTGGTCGAATATCCCTGGCTTGCGCAGCAACTTGCGGAGCGGTCTTTGCAACATCCTGCATGGGACGCAGAATCAGCGCAGGTCAGGAAAGGAAACCTGAACCAGCTTGTGGTTTCTATACTCTCTTCGCCAGAAATCTTGCAACCGATACAGGAGCCATTCTTAACCTTTGGATACAGGGTTACCGGGGTTTCGGTAGAAAAAGTGCTGGTAGACCACGCAGATAACATCCCGTGGCTGAAGATCGATCAAACTGATCAGGTGCCTTACGATGCCATGGTACACTTCATACTTGAACCATCATCTGCCCCATAACCAAACACATGGCATCCAAACGTAATTCCCTGTACGTTTATCCGGCAACAGGACTGCTGTCTGCAACCGTATGTTGGGCCGGTTCATTGTTCCTGCCCGAAATCCCCGCACTACAGCAGTATTATCCGGCCGTCGTGTTGGGCATATTTCTCTACTTGTGCGGAAAGTATGTGACCCATATGAAAACCGGCAATGATATCGTGACATTGATTGTGCTGATTCTTGGCAGCATTCTGGGCTGGCGTGCGGCGGTGGAAATCGGCCACCCGCTGGGGGAACCCGTTCCATTTGTCGCGGCTGGTGCGCTAGGTGGATTGATTACGGCCATTGGCTGGTTGATCGCATGGAAATTACGGTCAATAGCTATCAGATTGCTGATCATTCTGACATTTGCCGGAACACTGGGAGGCGGAATTTTTCAGTTCGTGGATCATTATCTGGATGCGACCGGAGATGTCTGGGTACTGATATTATTCACTGTCTGGCAAACGCTGTTCTTTGCAGGGATTGGCATTGCGCACCGGCGATAGATAAACCACACCCCTACAGCAACATTAATTATAGAGGGGTGGCTCGCCCTCAGGCCGGGTTTTGAAACGGCGATGCACCCAGAGATAATCCACCGGATTATCACGCACCTGTTTTTCAAACAATTGATTGATGCGAATTGTATCCTGCACCTGTTCCGCGCCTGGAAAATTTTCCAATGCTTTCTCAATGATCAGACGATAGCCACGGCAATCGGGCAGACGTTGTTGAACGATCGGTACAACAGGAGTGTTATTCATTGACGCCAGACGTGAAGTAGCCGGAACTGTCGCCGCCTTAATTCCAAAAAAAGGAACAAAGATAGAATGCCTGCGCCCGAAATTCTGATCCGGAATATAGAGCACCGGCATGTTCTCGCGCAAACTGCGTATGAGTGACCGCAGATCATCATGCGGGATGGCTTTCCCCGTATGCCGGACACGGCCAGAGGTAATAATCTGATCAATCAACGGATTGTTGTTCTTCCGGTACATGGGATGAAAATCCGCATGCAATTTCAGCACGCGTGAAATCACTTCCAGTGTGGTGAAATGTCCGGCCAGCAGTATCACGCCTTTTTTCTTCTGAAGTGCGGCCTGCAAATGCTCAAGACCTTCAATATGCGCAAGCGGACCAAAGCGTGTGTTTGACCACCACCAGCTGATCCCGAATTCAAACAGGGAGATCCCCAGTGATTCAGCATGCTGCCAAAGGAGTTTATTACGCTGTTCATCCGTCCAGTCAGGGAAACATAAACGTAAATTTGTCTCTGCAATCCGTCTGCGTTTTTTTGATAACACCATTACGCTTCTGCCAATAACACGGCCCAACTGCACCTGTACGCAATATGGCAGGAATGAAATCAGTCGCAGGCACCCAAGACCAAGCCAGATTAACCAGTAACGGGGATGATAAAACATCATGCGTTAATTCAGTTTATACTTTTGATCCGCTGATAATACGCGAGTGCCTTGTTGCGTGCTTCAGCATGATCCACGATCGGGTACGGATAGGTTTTACCCAGTTTGATACCTGCACTATCCAACAGGCCTGCATCTGCTTCCCAGGGTTTATGTATGTATTTTTCATCGAGACCTGCCAGCTCCGGCACCCAGCGCTTCACATAATTGCCCTCCGGATCAAATTTCTCACCTTGTGTTACCGGATTGAATATCCGGAAGTATGGCGCAGCGTCCGCGCCACAACCGGCCACCCACTGCCAGCCCAGAGTATTGTTGGCCAGGTCAGCATCTACCAGCGTGTCCCAGAACCAGCGCGCACCTTCCCGCCAGTGAATCACAAGGTCTTTGGTCAGAAATGAACCGGCTATCATACGCACCCGGTTATGCATCCAGCCGGTGTACCAGAGTTCACGCATGCCGGCATCCACAATTGGGTACCCGGTCTGACCACGCTGCCACATCAGCAAATGCTTTTTGTTTTTCTGCCAGGGGAAATGCCGGAATTTTTCATACAAAGGTTGATCCGGCGTCTCCGGGAAATGATACATCAGATGATAGGCAAACTCGCGCCAAATGAGTTGCCGCAGATACCCTTGTACCGCACTGGAAGGAGTCATGCGCCCCTGCTTTTGTTCCGACTCATGAACCAGATGCCAGACCTGCCGGGCGCTGATCTGACCAAAATGCAGGTAGGGTGAAAGGCGCGACACACCATTCATAAAAGGGAAATTCCGGTCATCCGGGTAAGACTGCACGGGTTTGCGCATGAAATCCTTGAAGCGTTTCAATGCTCCGGCTGTACTCATGTCCCAGGTTTCTTCCAGTGTGATATACCATCTGATCCTCGGTATGAAACCGAATTCATTGATATTTACTGATACAGGCCATTGTCGCGGGGCTGTTAATGATCCTTTCGGGGTTTTTAAGGGTGGTGATATATCAAGCGTCTGATAATGCCTCCAGAATGGTGTATACACCTTGAAGGGTCTGCCCTGTTTGTTCCGGATGGTGTGTGGCTCATGCAGGAGATGTGCATTGAAACTTTTGACTTCCAGCCCTTGTACTTTCAGGGCCAGTTTGATCCTCTGGTCACGTTTGATGGCCTGTGGTTCATAACAACGGTTCCAGTAAATATGATTGGCGCCGGTTGTTTTCACAATATCAGTCAGTGTTTCAAAACATGGGCCCTGACGCAGGATCAACCGTGAACCGCATCCGGTAAGTTCGGCATCCAGCGCCTTCAGTGCATGATGCAACCAGTAGCGGCAGGCACTGGCGGGTGCCCAGTCACCCTCCTCATGCGGTGACCAGATGTAGACAGGGATAACCGGTGAACCGGTTTCGATCGCAGCATGCAGGGCCGGATTATCCGCAAGACGCAAATCCAGCCTGAACCAGACTATTACGGGAGAACTCATCAGGATTCAGATTTTCTTCTTGTTGGGCAACATCACACTGGCAAGTGCCGGCAACAGCAATAACGCTCCCAGCATATTTACGATGAACATAAACATCAACAGGATTCCCATGTCCGCCTGGAACTTGAGTGGTGAAAATATCCAGGTCATGACTCCCGCAGTGAGGGTGATGGCCGTAAACAGTACAGCGATGCCTGAAGTAGCCAGCGTCATTTCATAGGCGAAGGCCAGCGGCAATCCCTCGGAGATAAAATAAGCCAGACGATTGTAAATATAAATCCCGTAATCTACACCGATGCCTGCGCCCAGTGCCACCACCGGCAAAGTATTCACCTTAAGACCAATGTCCAGGACACTCATCAGTGCATAGGTCAGCAAAGACACCAGTGCCAGCGGGATCATGATGCAACATGTGGCGGTAATGGAACGAAAGGTCATAAAACACAGGACAGCAATCGCGGCATAAACCAGTATCAGAATCGGAAATTGCGCATCCGCAACAACCTGATTCGTTGCAGCCATCACTCCAATGTTGCCGCTGGCCAGCCTGAATTCCACATTGGAAGATGGATTGGCTTTTATAAATGCCTGTACTTCATCAATAACATGATCGATGGTCCCGGCCTGATGATCTACAGTATAGATCTGGATTGGCATGACAGTGCAATCGCTGTTCAACAATCCGGACGAGGTGGGGACATGGGCCACTGATTGTGTGAGAACTTCCGGTTTACGTGGCAGGGCGCGCCATTTCGGATTACCTTCGTTCCAACCAGCATGGATCAGCTTGACAAGGCCCGGCAAAGCGATCACTGATTGCACACCTTGCGTATTGATCATATACCATTCAAAACGATCAATCATATCCATCACACTGTAATCAATACATCCTTCCGGCACAGTCTCTGCCATTACAGCAAGGACATCCACCCCGATGGAGAAACGCCGGGCGATTTCAGTCGCATCATGATTATATCGTGAGTCCGCGCGTAATTCCGGGACGCCACGCTGCTGATCGCCAATACTGATCTCCATCCCTTTCCAGTACCCGGCAGCGAACAGTAATCCGGAGACAATAATGATCACCATTGCATGGGAACGCCGCGTAACCTGCGCGAGTTTGCTCCATAGCGGCAACATTTTGTGTGCGCGCTGATTCAAGCGAAACTGGTAATCACGATCCAGCTTGAGATATGACGCCAGCAATGGCAGCAAAAACAGGTTGGTCAGAATTATTACCGCCACGCCAATACTGGCGTTGATCGCCATTTCACGGATGATATCGATTTTGATATACAGTATCGTAATAAAACCGGCTGCATCACTGATCAATGCAATCAACCCGGGAACCAGCAAACGCCGGAAACCTTCGCGTGCCATTTCCTCTTCCGTCATACCCTGATACACCGCCACACGCATCACACTGATCATTTGCACACCATGGCTGACTCCGATAGCAAACACCAGAAATGGCACCAGTATAGAAAGGGGATCCATGCCAAAACCGAGAAGTGATTGCACCCCGAGTTGCCAGATTACTGCAGCCATGGAACAAAACACCGGGATAGATGCGACCTTGATGGACTGGGCGTATACCGCCACCAGAATAAAAATAATCACGAATGCCAGTACAAAAAAGAGAGCCACCCCGACCGCGCCTTCTGTGATGTCCCCAATGACCTTGGCAAAACCGATGATGTGGATATTGATCCCATCCGGCACATCACTACGCTGGTATTTGTGCCGTATATTCTCCTCCAGCTGTCTGGCTACTGCGATATAATCCAGCGGTTTGCCGGTGGCCGGATCAATGTCCAGCAATTGCGCACTGACAATGGCACCGGAAAAATCATTTGCCACCAGGCGCCCCGTGATACCTGCTTTCAGAATGTTCTCGCGCACGCGCGCCAATTGTCCTGCGGAATAATCAAAATCATCGGGAATTACGTTCCCGCCGGTAATACCATCTTCTACAACTTCGGTGTACCGGACATTCGGCGTGAATAATGATTGAACCTGGGCGCGGTCCACTCCGTGTATAAAAAATACTTCGTCGGTGATCTGTCGCAGCATTTCAAAAAATTCCGGCTTAAACATGTTGCCGTCTCTGGCAATCACGGCAACCACAATGCGATCCGCACCACCGAATTCATCGCGGTACTTGAGGAAGGTCTGCATATATTCATGCTGCAACGGCAGCATCTTGGTGAATGCTGCGTCGACACGCAATTGCAGTGAAGCATGGAGCAACAACAGTGTCAGAATAACGAACAGCAGAATGATACTTTTGCGGCAGGCAAAAAGCAGATGTTCTGTTCTGTGTATGAACCAGGCACTGGTCATGTCATGGATCGTCTGTTTGCAGTATGGCCACGCCATGTTCGCCACCGATGAGTACATGCCCGTTATTGTCCTGAATGATCGCTGCAAGCCCGCGGCGTGATGAGAGAGTATGCAGACTGAAGGTAAGGCCGCCATCGCGGCTGATCAGTAGAGTTCCGCCCATTCCTGCAACCATGATCTCATTTTGATCAAGCCGTTCGGCACTCATCAATAATTCGTAGGTAGAGGTTGTCATCTCTTTCCAAGTGAGACCGGCATCATCGCTACGGAACAGATGGCCGCGTAATCCGAATACCAGTAATTGCTCCCTGTCCAGCGGTAATATCCCGAACAGGGAACCTGCATAGGGAGATGGAAGCTGGTTCCATGTCTGTCCGTCATCGTCTGAGCGATAGATGTGCCCGGATTCCGCCACGATATAGAGTTGGCCGGTGACTGCCTGTGCAATGGCGTTGAGATGCAAATCTGTAACAGCAACCAGTTCATCCTTGTTTTTCTTCTGTGCTTCATCAACGGCATTCAATAGATCGCCGAACTGTTCCTGCCTCCAGGTCTCTCCGCCATCATGGGTTGTGAGATACTGGCCATAAGCACCAATGGCAATGCCCTGCAAGGGATCCTTGAACCAGACATCCAGCAAAGGACCTCCGGCTTCCGCGTTCTGATATACAACCCGCCAGTTCCGCCCGCCATCTGTGGTTTTGATGATGGTGGCATCATGCCCCACTGCCCAGCCCTGCTGTGCATCACTGAACCAGACTGCTGTTAATGTGGCTGAACCCGGTGCCTGAATTTTCTCCCATGAAGGATGTTGAACTCCACGCAGCACATGTCCGCGTTCACCGACAGCAATGATGTGATCACCGGTTTTGGCAAAATCAAGTATGAGTACCTTTTCAAACTGCCGGCTGATTTCTTCAGCAGCAAGCTGACCAATCAATATAAAAAATACTACAGGTATACTCGAAATCAGCTTCATATCACTCTTCTGTTGGAATCTTCCTGCTTGCAGAAACTAAAACGCCCGGCTGGTCATCCCGCCGGGCGTATGCTCTAACATAAGAAAAACCGTTCAGCGCACACCCTCACGTCGCAGTGCGGATGGTGTGAAATCAGCCCCCGTATAGTTAACACTGAAATTATACGGTTTGCCTTCATTCACCAGACCAACGGCAAGATAACGACCCGCCTGCAAATCTGTATGAACTTCCAGTGAAGTCCACAAATTCGGCACATCATAATAGTTCATGGCAAATCCCTCGGACACCCGCCATAACTGATTGCGGTTGTCATACTGGTCGACAGCCAGTATCTGCCATGAATCTTCATCGACATAGAAAGTCCGGCGCTTGTAGATGTGCCTTGCACCCGGTTTCAATGTGGCTTCCACCACCCACACCCGGTGCAGCTCATAGCGTGGATAGTCCTGATTGATATGCAGCGGTTTCAGGATGTCGCTGTGTTTCAGTGCAGGGTCCTGCAATTTGTAATTATTATAGGGAACATATATTTCTTTTTTGCCGATCAACTTCCAGTCATAGCGCTCCGGGCTGCCGTTATACATGTCCAACTGATCGTTGGTACGCATGCCGTCTGATGCCGTGCCTGGATTATCGAAAGCCACATTCGGGGCCCGCCGCACGCGGCGCTGTCCCGGATTGTATAGCCAGGCACTGCGGTTCTCGGCATTCTGGTTGAGTGTTTCATGCACCAGCAGAATACCACCAGCCAGACGTGCCGGTGTTGTAACTTCCTGTTTGAAATACAGAATCACGTTATTCATTTTCTCTTCAGTCATGTTCTCCAGACTGTAAAGAATACTGATCTGATCGTTGAACCGGACTTCCGTATAGTCTCCACCGCTTGAAGGCGCCGCCTGGACAATCTGACGCTCAATATGCTCAGCACGCCAGCGCAAAAAATGATTCCAGATCACTTCCAGCCCGTTGGCAGGGATAGGGAAAGGAATACCGTTGACGGCCCCCTCGACACCATTACCATCAGAGGTCAACCGGGCCGTGGTGGCACTGGCTTTGGTCGCATCATAAATACGCTGTGGAGCCGCGGCACTGCGGCGTGTGGGATAGATTTTCATCTTGTAGCTGTCCGCGTAGGTTTTCAGCAATGCTTTATGCCCTTCAGTCAATTTTTCCGCATACTGATCCATATTCCCTGCAGTTATCACTAATTGCACCGCATCACCGGCGTAGGGATCGATATAGTGTTGACCATTTTGATAACCGGACGGTGGTTGTGTTAGACCGCCATCCCATGGCGGAATAGTCCCGTCGGCATTCCCGGCTTTCTCGCCTCCCAGTGGCGTCAGGTCTGCACCCAGACGTGCAACCTGATCTGTGGAGATTTCAGCCTTCACATACGCAGAGACAAATATCAACACACAAATCAAAAGTAAATAATGGTTTTTTGTTTTCATCCATGGCTCCCTAGAAAGAATACCCCACACTGAAGGCCAGGAAATCACGATCATGGATCAGGTTCTGTGATCCTGCACCAAAGAAACCGGTGTAACTGAGATCAGCCTGCCATGCATTCTGATAGCTGGCTCCGATTCCGAGCGTGACGGCCTTGTTACCTTCTATGAAATTCCCACCGGGACCTGGGCTGTTACCGGACACATCATGCCGCCATTCCACCCGCGGCTGCAGGTTGAATGAATTGAAGACATTGTTGTAATCAAGACGACCTACCATGCGATAACCCCATGAGGTTGCATCAGCATAGCTGTCCCGATCCTCGACAAATGGATGGCCAAGCAAGGCCTGATTTGCAGGATTGCCGGTGAGATTGGTACCGGGACCTTCCAGCAACAGGATACTTTTATCCGGCATGTTATGTATTCTTGATACGGCAAACTCGCTTACAAAAATAAACTGATCTGCTGCGAGCATCGGTCCGAACACCCTTGAAGCCGTCATTTGTACCTGACTGACATTACGCCGGATGAAGCCGGGAACCACTTTTCCCGGTGCAAACGCAAGGAACCCTGCACCCGGCACCTGACTGGGAATACCGGCGTTGATCGTGGCCGCCAGTATCTCGACATCATCAATCTGTAACGGCACATCTTCACGAAAAGAATATTCACCCTGTACGACCCAGCCGGTCGTACCGAGTTGGGTGTTGAAACTGAACCCGTACAACTTGATGTCTTCCGGAAAACTGATTTGATATTGCGCCCCTGCCAGACCGATCCCGGCCGGTGATACTACCCCATTAATAATGGGCAAACGGCTGTGATATTTAATGTGATAAAAACCGAATTCAGTATCGTTTAATGTCGCCGAATAGAGCCTCATGGCCACACCATACTGGCCGCCTTCTTCCGGGCGATCATCGGGTGCGCGTGTTGCGGTAGCGCCTGGAGCAAAGACGGTTGCCGGTATAAACGTGCCCCCCGGGCCCAGTGGCAGGTAATCCGGGATCAATCCGGCCCCGGCAGCCACCAGAAAATTGCCGCCGTTCCCGACGAAGTCATTGGTACTGAAATAAGACCCGGGCGGATCAATCAGCACCCGTTCATAGTCATACTGGTAATACGCTTCAAGATTGAGGCTGTCTGTCAATCCGACGGAACCTGACACGATGCCCACAGGCAACAGTGCTTCGCGCAATTCTGATCCGGGCACCCGTAAACGGCTGACATCGACCGGATTGATGGTATTGATGCCGTTTTGTATGAAGGTACTCTCACCCCAGCTCAGGACCTGCTCCCCGGCACGCAGACTGAAAGGCATGGAGCCCAACTCAAAATTTGACCAGAGGTAGGCATCAAGAAGTTTGACATCCTGCCCGGTCAGTTCAATAGCATCATCGGTGAAAGGAATACGTTCCGTATCACTGGAATCATTGCTGGCAAAATCATGAAAACCTGTGCCCCGAAAAAAAGCACCGGAATTTTTGTAATGCAGCTCAAGATCAGAAGTAAATTTCAGTGTGCTGCTGACAAGGCCGGTATCATAATTGAGGTTGCCGTCATCCCCATTCACAGAAAAGGCACTACCGCCATTGGCTATGCCGACCAACTCCGCAGCCCGGGACTGCAGTCGGTGTGTCTGACCATAACTGAGTGTGGTATCAAAACTGCCATGAAGATCACCATGTCTGAAATCAACGGCATGCACCGTACCGACCATTGTCAAAACAACCGCAGACAACACATGAATAGTTCCCTGTTTCTTCAACACCTGAGCCTCCTTATTTTTATAGTGTTATTTATTCTGATCAGTTCTGGAACAGTACGTCCTGCATCAAGGATGTGCCCGATCCTTGCACTATCATTATCCGCCAGAAGGGCTGCAGCTAGCGTTTATCCAGCTTAAGGGTTCTCTCCTGTTTCAACATGGCTGCGATTTCATGGGCAGGCACAGGCGAGCTGAACAGATAGCCTTGCATCTCATCACATTTAAACAGCCGCAGAAGTTTTGCATGTTCGACTTTTTCCACACCCTCGGCAATGACCTTCATATTCAGTGCACGCGCCAGCGATATGATTGCTGAAACTATGGTGGTGTCTTCCGGGCTGGCATCCAGAGACGAAATAAACGCACGGTCTATTTTCAATGTGGTTACAGGCAGTTTGGCGAGATAACGTAAAGATGAGTAACCCGTGCCAAAATCATCAATACAAATGACAATCCCGCGCTCCCTGAGTTGGTTGAGTTTGCTGATGTTCTCTTCAAGGTTCTGCATGATCAACGTTTCTGTGATTTCAAACTCCAGACGTGCACCGGAATACTCCTCCAATATGCAGGTAGTCTGTTCTACAAAGTCTCTCCGCTTGAGTTGCACTGGTGAAATATTGACGGCCACTGATGGTGGGTTCAGTCCTAATTCACGCCAGTGGAGATATTCCAGTGCAGCCTGACGGATAACCCACTGACCCACATCGAGGATCAATCCAGTCTCTTCAAGCAGAGGAACAAATTTGTTGGGCGGAACCAGTCCGGTTTGCCGGCGCCAGCGTATCAGGGCTTCGAGACCGCATATCTTGCCATTGGCAAGATCGATTTTAGGCTGATAGAACAGAACGAACTCGTCCCGATCGAGAGCCTGACGCAATTTGTTTTCAAGTCCGAGTTTTTCCGCCACCAGGGCATTCATGTCCGGCGCATAGAACAGATACCGGTCGCCTGAATTTTTCGCGCTTTTAAGCGCCGCTTCGGCATTGATAAAGAGGTTCTCTGCGTTCTGACCATCCAGTGGCGCAATCGCCACACCCGACTTGATAGCGATCTTCAAAGACTGCTTTTCTATCATGAGTGGCACAGAAAGGGCTGGAAGCAATTTATCCTCAAGAAAACGTGCCACCTCGGCGGCATTACTGACGCCATGTACCAGCACGGCAAAACAATCTGCTGAAACACGCGCTATCTGATCATGCTCCGGAAAAATTTTTTTCAGACGCCCCGCAATTTCAACCAGTAACTGGTCACCTGCATAACGCCCAAAGACTTCATTGATATAGGTAAATCTTTCAATATCAACCAACAGCAAGGCGGCAAGTTCTCCCTGTTCAAGACCATGCAGAGTCTGGGTCAGACGGTCTGAAAACAGAATGCGATTGGCAAGACCAGTCAAGACATCATTGTAGGCGAGATAATTCAGTTGTTGCTCTTTATCAATGTATTCAAGGGCAAATGAGATATCTCCGGCCATGTCCTTGAGAAGTTTCATCTCTTCTTCATCGAACGCAAACAACTCATAGCTGTAGAGAGTGAATGTACCAACTGCCTCTCCTCCGACAGATAAAGGTAATACCGCAAACGAGCGGAAGCCTCGTTCAAGCAGTTCCTGACGATACTGGATACCCGATGTAGTTATTACATCATTACTGATTACCGGCCGGTTCTCATGCAGGGACCTGCTCACAAGATTTTGTCCATCCGGAGCATCAATTGTTGCTGCAAAGCTGGCAACTTCAAGAAAACCTTTGTCAGCACCATAGATGGCCAGAGGCACAATCTTCCTGCTCGCAGGATTGGCGAGTCCTATCCAGGCCATGGCAAAATTGCCATGTTCAACAGCAATTCGACAGGCCTCTTCACAGAGTTTCTGGCGATCTCTTACCCGTATGATGGTGTAATTGATTCCATTCAATACATCACGAATCCTGTTCAGGCGAGCAATCTTCATTTCCTGCTCATGACGCTCGGTCATATCCATCATGGCCCCGATCATCCGCACGCCCTTGCCCTGCCGGTTACGTATCACAAAACCACGGTCAAGGACATAAGCATAATTTCCGTCACGGCGTTCAAAACGGTATTCATCACTCCACGAATTACCCTGCCCGTAGATTATTTCATGAATACCTTTTTCAACCCTGGATCTGTCATCAGGATGAATGTGCGTCGTCCAGAAACCAATTTCCGGATTGATATCATCTTCCCGATAACCAAAAAGTGTTTTGAAGGATTCATTCCACCAGAGTTTGTCGTTATTCAAATCCCAGTCCCAGACAGCATCATTGGTCGCACTTGAAAGGGTTTCAAACCGCGCCACACTTTGTCGCAAATCATCCTCCATACGCTTGCGCTCAGTAATATCCGTACCGACAGCAAGCAACATCTCCACTTGCCCATCTGCAGATATAATCGGACTTATAACAGTCTGTAGCCAGCGTGTATTGCCCTCTATATCCCTGATTTCGACCTCCGGATAAAATTTCTCGCGACAAGTCTCCATTACATCTTTTTCTTCCTGCTGGTATTTTGAGACCAGCTCCGGATCAGGCATAAAATCAGCATTGGTTTTCCCGATCATGACATCAGGTGATATACCAAATATCCTTGCCAGTGCGTCATTCGCCAGAATAAAACGCCCCTCACGATCCTTTGCGAAAATCATGTTCTTGTTCAGGTCAATTATCCTGCGCAGAAATTGCCGCTGCTCTTCAATTTCCTGTTCAGCTTTTTTTCTGGCTTCCCGCTGCTCCGCTTCATTCAATGCGCGCCTGATGGAGTCGGCAAGGCGCAGGAGGTTGGTTTTGAGTATGTAATCGGTGGCACCACCCTTGAGGGAATCGACCGCACGTTCTTCCCCAATCGTGCCTGAGACAAAAATGAAGGGGGTCTGGGGCGCCAGCTCCTGGCTTATGGTAAGAGCACGCTGCCCATCGAATGTTCCGGACAAGGTAAAATCGGAAAGGATGATGTCCGGTTTAAAATCACGGAGCGCCCTGCGCAATTCCGGCTCATTGTCCACGCGCTCGGTAATACAGGCAAAACCTGCCCTTTGCAACTCACGCAACTCAAGTTCTGCGTCAGTGGCAACATCCTCCACCATCAACACCCTGATCTCGCGTTGCATGCTGTGCAGTATCCTTATGACGGCGGTGCTTTGTTAATCAGCATCCAGTAAAAACCGGCGCCGGAAACGGTTTCCATAAATTTCTGAAAATCGACCGGCTTAACTATGTAACTATTAACCCCCAGCTTGTAACTTTCCACAATGTCACATTCTTCTTGTGACGAAGTTAACATAACGACCGGGAGACTCCGGGTTGATTCTGAGGCCTTGATCTCTCTAAGCACCTGTATCCCATCCACCTTGGGCAGCTTCAAATCCAGCAGGACCAAGCGTGGGCCATTTACAGGCAGGCGGTAAGCGTAGATACCTTTACAGAAAATGAAATCCAGCGCCTCCGCCCCGTCCTTGACCCAATGCAGCCTGTTGGCAAGATTGATTTTTCTCAAGGCACGGGTAGTCAATTCATAATCATTGGGGTTGTCTTCCACAATCAGAATTTCCACCTGCTGGTCATTGTCAGTCATAAATTCCTCCTATGGTCCAGGTATGACAGGCAAACTGAAATAAAAGGTAGCGCCGGCATTAACGACGGATTCTGCCCATACCCGGCCGCCATGACGTGCAATCACTCTCTGCACTATCGCAAGTCCTATTCCCGTGCCGGGAAAATCTTCCGTCCGGTGTAACCGCTGAAACACCATAAACAACTTGTCATAATATTCCATGTTAAATCCTGTGCCGTTGTCCTTTACGTAGTAAACAATTTCCATGTCTTTGGTATAGCTCCCCACTTCAATCCGCGATTGAGGCTGCGATCCGCTGTATTTGATCGCGTTGGAAATGAGATTAACCCAGACCTGTTGGATGAGGGTGCGGTCACCCCGCGCCTCGGGCAGAGGATGAATGATGAAATTCATGTCCTGTGAAGTGTTCTGTGCCTGCAGTTCATGAATCACATTTTCCACCAGTTGTTTCATATTGATATCCACCGCTTTCATGGCCTGCCGACCCAGCCGCGAAAATGCCAGCAAATCATCAATCAGCATGCTCATGCGGCGGGCATTATCCCGGATGACTAACAACAGACGGTTGCCTTCCGCATCCAGTTGCGGGCCATAATCCTCAACCATAATCTGGGTAAATCCTTCTATGGCCCGGAGCGGGGAACGTAGATCATGGGAAACCGAATAACTGAAACTCTCCAGTTCCCTGTTTACTGCTTCAAGTTCATGTGTGCGTTTCGCAACTCGAAATTCCAGTTCATTCATGACCCGGTGATCTTCGTCTACTTTGCGGCGTTGACGGAAAATCTGTGCTGCCAGCACAATCACCAGAACAGAAAACAGAAGAATCAGACCATATCCAAAAAGAATGTGTTGCATTTGCCGGTTTTTGAATGCAAATGCTGTCGTCACAGGCTGCTGTGCAATCACGCCCCATCCATATTTCGCCGGGACATAAGCTGAGACGCGTTTCTCTTTTTCCACCGGGTTATAGGTTATTTCCACATTCGTCTTGCCCTGCAAGACAAGTTGTACAACCGGTACTTCCTTATAATCGATAATCTCACCCTGTGCCGGGTATTTAGGATGAAAGGCCAGTTGTCCCTTGCTGTCTACTATGTATAAAAAACCCCCAGGACCTATTTCAATGTTTCTTGCCCAGTCAAAAAAAGCTCCCAGATCCGTATGCATGACCAGAATTGCCAGGGGCTTGTCCTGTTGATCTTTTACCGGCACAGCGACGGCAAAAATATTACGCCGGGGCGGCGCGCGTCTTTCAAATACAGGAGAGATGTAGGGCTCCCAGTTACGGCTAACATTTTGATACCATTCCCGATGAGCAAAACTCTCGCCGATACCTACATCCAGCGCAGGGATCTCAACACGTTTGATGCCATGTACATCGGTCAGATGTAATCGTTCAATAAATGGGAAATCTTCGGGGACTGCTTCCAGGATATGTATTGCTTCCTCCCACCTTTCTTCAGCGATCAGTTTGCGGAATTGCACCCGGGTAGCCAGTGCGA
>CAYZJI010000008.1:0-75215 GCA_964479045.1 uncultured Enterobacteriaceae bacterium | reverse complement strand
TCCCACCTTTCTTCAGCGATCAGTTTGCGGAATTGCACCCGGGTAGCCAGTGCGAGACCGATTCCGATCATGTGATCAAATTTTTCCGAAAGTGTTACAGCCGAAAGCTCTGCTATAGAAAGACGGCGAGAGAGTGTTGCATCGGTGAGTTCATGATCAATCTGGCGATAACTATCAATTGCCAGCACGGTAAAGCCCAGCAGAACCAGCACAGGAAATAAAAAAACAGCCCACCGTCTCCCCGCTGCGAGAGAACGCGTTCCAGGCAATGACAAATCCTGCTCTACCAGATCCTTCTTCCTTACTAGCTGAAACCAGAAGCCTGCTATTCAATGCTCCAGTCGCAAATAGTCCAATTATGAGATAGAAAATGTAGTTCTCAATTAACTTTAGACACAATCCAAACAATAGGCAAACAAAACATATATCATGTCCATGACAAACGTTGGCAGTGCGACAATATAATTGCAGATGCCTGCCTTTATAAGACTGATTTACATGGTTTCCTGGGTGATTTTCTCGGTAGTGACAGACAGGCGGTGTATCAGGGTGCGCAGGAACACCTTGAGGAACCGCACCTGACAATTCAGTGAGACCTGGGAAATAACCGTTGAATTGATTTTCAACAACGAAGTGTGACCATCGGCGCGTATGGTGGCCGTACGTTTGGTTTTGGCGAGATAGCCCATTTCACCAAAACAATCGCCCTTCTCCAGACTACGGATAGGTTTGTTGTTTTTGCTTACGGTGACCCTGCCTTCTGTAATGATATAAAAACAGTCATCCAATTCGCCTTCAACAATAATATCTTCCAGTTGTTCGTAGTTCTGCCATGTACTCGCGCGCAGGATCTCCCACAGTTCGGCATCCGGGAAACCCTGAAAAAATTCCAGTTGCTTGATGGAATTGAATTTCTCCTGCTCGGATATATCCTCCTGTGGGCCTTCCAGCGCATCAAAGGCCTTGCTCAGATCCGTGGCCAGATCCAGCCCCATGGCATAACGTTTCGCCGGGTCTTTCTGCAGGGCCTTGTCCACGATGGCCTGCAGCGGCTCGGGGATGTCCTGACGTACATCCCGCAAGGGTGCCGGTTCTTCATTGAGGATACGATTCACCAGCCGCGAAAAATTATCGGATGCAAATGGGTGTTTACCGGTCAGCAACTCATACATCACGATACCAAGTGAAAACAGATCAGACTGTCCGGTCACAAATTCCTCTTTGAGCTGTTCTGGCGACATATAGCGTGGCGAACCCATTACGCCTACAGGCTGGGTTTCCGTGGAGTCCGGTTTGTTGATATGGGCAATACTGAAATCGCCGATTTTGACATCAAGATCTTCAGTCACAAGGATATTCGAGGGTTTGATGTCCCGGTGTACCACGCTCTGCCGGTGGGCATAATCCAGTGCCTTGGCACACTTGAAAATGATTTCGACGACTTTTTCGATCGGCAGTGAATTTTCCGGGGTGCAGTATTTTCTCAGGGTTTCTCCACCCTTGACGTATTCCATCACGATGTAACACACCTCATTATCGACACCGGCATCAAAGATGCTGATGATGTTGGGGTGGGTCAGGCGGCCTGCGGTATGGGCCTCGTTGAAAAACATCTTCCGGTAACGCTGTCCGGATTCGGGATCATTCAGGGATTCTGCAAGGGCGACCTTGATGGCCACGGGGCGGTCAATATAGGGATCATGCCCATGATAGACAATACCCATACTACCGCGGTCAATCTCGCCCGCAACCTCGTACTTACCCAGCCGTTTAGGTATCTGTTCCATGTTCTGTCAGTGCATGTAAGTGTTTACGGGCTCCGGATTATTCCTTATTCATCAGGCATTTTAGCCGGGATTATTAAAATAGGATATGAATGTTTGGCTGATTTGAGCCTCAGGTCTCAGTCCGAAAGCTACAGTTAAACAACTGGCGGGTTGTCATTAAAAAAGTCTGGTGCCAAACTTACAGGCAGGATGCAGGGGCAGTATGTTCAAATTACACAATAACAAGACATACAGGGGGCCGGCTGATGACTACCACTATCCGCCAAATGCTTGATGAAAAAGGCTACAAAATATACTCGGTGCCACCCGGCAGCAGTGTATTTGATGCGATAAAACTCATGGCAGAAGCCGGGATCGGCGCCCTGCTGGTTATGGATAGCGAGCGGCTCGTGGGGATATTGTCCGAGCGTGACTATACCCGCAAGATCGTACTGAATAACCGGTCATCCCGCGAAACGGCTGTCCGGGAGATCATGACCGAAAAAGTGCTTTACATGACGCCTGAACAGACCGTCGATGATTGCATGGCCATGATGTCCAAACACCATGTCCGGCACATGCCGGTCATGGAAAATAATCGGCCAATCGGCATGTTATCCGTGAGGGACGTCATGCGTAGCGTTATTTCCGAGAAGGAATTTATTATCTCCCAGCTCGAAAATTACATCAGTGGCAACGGTTGACTGTTCTCTCCGGAAACTGATCCTGACTTCATGAGCCAACACACCCGGGCTTCAACACCGCCCCCAGCCAGAGCCGCCTGGAAAAAGCTGCTGCAGCACCAGACCCTGATTAAAAAGCAGCACCTGCGTGAGTTGTTTACGGCAGATCCGGGGCGCGCTCAGCGTTATATCATAAGGCTGAAGGGGTTATATGTTGATTTTTCCCGGCATTTTATCACGGACGAGACCATCCACCTGCTCACAGAACTGGCCACCGAATCGGGTCTATCCACACGCATCAAAGAGCTCTTCAGTGGAGCAAACGTTAATACCAGTGAGCAGCGTCCGGCATTGCACACTGCCCTGCGCATGCCCCGGGGTGCATCACTGACCGTTAATGGCGAGGATGTGTGCCTGTCGGTGCACCACGAACTGGATCGCATGGAGTCGTTCGTCACTCGACTGCATGCAGGTGATATCAGGGGATATAGCGGCAAATCTCTAAGCACGATTGTCAATATAGGCATAGGGGGTTCTGATCTGGGGCCACGCCTCGCGTGTGAGGCCCTGAAGTTTTACCATCATCCGGGCATCAAGGTCCTCTTTCTCGCAAATATTGATCCACGGGAACTTGATGACGTACTGGAGCAGATTAGCCATGAACAGACATTATTTATCGTTTCCTCGAAATCTTTCAGCACCCAGGAAACACTGACCAATGCCCGTACAATAAAGGCATGGCTCACTGCGCAGGGATGTACAGACCTTGCAAAACACTTCGCAGCGATCACTGCCCACCCGGAAGCCGCACAAAATTCTGGTATCGAGTTCAGCTATACATTCCGGTTCCGGGAATGGGTTGGTGGACGTTATTCGTTATGGTCAGCCATCGGCCTGCCATTAGCAGCGGCAATAGGTATGGAAAATTTCCGATCACTGTTATCGGGGGCGCATGAAATTGATCAGCATTTCCAAAGTGCTCCATTCCACTCCAACCTGCCGGTAATACTCGGTCTGTTGGACATCTGGTATATCAATTTCTTTAATTCTTCCACGCTGGCAGTTATTCCCTATGAACAGGGACTGGAGCGTCTCGCCCCATACCTTGCCCAACTGTTCATGGAAAGCAACGGGAAGAACGTAAACCTTCTGCATGAACCGGTGAATTATTCGACCGGCGCTGTTGTGTGGGGTGGTGTAGGCACCAATGCCCAGCACGCTTTCATGCAATTGCTGCATCAGGGTACACACCTGATCCCGGTTGATCTGCTCGCCGGTAAACGGGGCCATAAAGGAGAAAAACCTGAACCCCGGCAGATATTGCTGGCGAACTGTATCGCCCAGGGCCAGACCCTGATGGAGGGCACCCCCCGGGAAAATCCGGCAGTCGACACTTTCAGAATGATACCGGGCAACAAACCCAGCACCACCCTGATTTACGATCAGCTCACTCCACAAACTCTGGGCAAATTATTGGCATTGTATGAACATCGCACCTTTGTGCAGGCAGCCATCTGGAACACCAACCCGTTTGATCAGTGGGGCGTGGAGCTCGGAAAAAAAATTGCTGTGAAAATAAAAAATGAACTGGTGTCCGGAGACCTGGACCAAACTGATGATTCCTCAACCCGGAACCTGATTCAGTATTGTCTGTCTGGTCAGGAATCCTGACCGTAAAACAGGACCACTACCCGAACAAACTTAATTATCAGGGTTTACTACTTTATAAGTAGTCAATGACAAACGTTTCACCAGTGTGCGTAAAAAGATCTTGTTAAAGTGCAGCTGGCAACCCACCGATAACTGATCAATCATGGTGCCATTGATCTTCATCAGCCTCACATAATCTTTGGCACGAATCGTGGCAGTACGTTTCATGTTGGCGAGATACCCCATTTCACCGAAACAATCCCCTTTCTGCAGACCGCCCACCACCTTGCTATCGCGGACCACCTCCACCGAACCGGCCGTGATAACGAAGAAAGCATCATCAATATCACCTTCAACAATGATCTCGCATCCCGACTCGTATTCCTGCCAGATACAGGCCCGCGTGATTTCCCATATCTCTGCCTCTGAAAACCCCTGAAAAAATTCCAGTTGTTTCACCAGCATGAATTTTTCCTTTTCAGCCAGATCTTCCTGTGGCTGCTCCAGATAATCAAAGACCAGGCTCAAATCGGCAGCGAGGTTCAAACCCATTTTGTAACGCCGGGCCGTATCTTTTTCGAGAGCATGATGAACAATCTTTTCCAGAATTTCAGGCACATCTGAACGGTAAGTCCGTAACGGTGGTTGTTTCTCGTTGATGATCTTGTGTATCAGGCGGGAAAAACCGTCCGCGATAAATGGATGCTTGCCCGTGATTAATTCATACATGACGATGCCCAGTGAAAACAAATCGGTCTGGTTGGTAATTGTGTCTTCCTGCACCTGTTCGGGCGACATGTAACGTGGCGAACCAACAAAGCCCATTGGCATCGTCGCTGCTGTATCTGCGGTCATGACATGGGCAATACTGAAATCACCGATTTTCACATCCATGTTTTTGTCCACCAGTATGTTCGAGGGTTTGATATCGCGATGAATCACCCCTTCCCTATGGGCATAATCCAGGGCCTTGGCACACTTGAAGATGATCTGCACGACCTGCTCATAAGGCAACAGATTTTCCTGACTGCAATATTTTTTCAGGGTCTCGCCGCTTTCCACGAGCTCCATGACGATATAACAGGATTCACCGTCGGCACCGGCATCCACAATCTGGATGATATTGGGATGCAGAAGTTTGCCGGCAGTATGGGCCTCGTTAAAAAACATCTTGCGGTAACGGGCCCCGGCCTCCGGGCTTTTCAGGGCCTCGGTTCGGGCCACTTTCACCGCTACCAACCGGTCTACATACGGATCATAACCTTCATAAACGACGCCCATGCTGCCACGGCCGATCTGTTTTCTGATCTCGTATTTGCCAAGTTTTTCCGGAACACTGGACATGATTTTCAGTCTGTAACGGGTTTATTTAACTGGATCGGTATCGATAATTCAGCAAGTTATAATAGAATATTACTGTAAAGCGCTATATGTTGATAGCGGCTCACACCACGACGAACTATCCGGGACCAACCTTGATACATTTAGTGTAACCTTATGAAGACAGTATTACTTGCCGCCGGTGTCGGACAACGTCTTGGAGAAGTCTCCGGCAACAGACCCAAATGCCTGCTGGAATTTGGCGGGAAAACCTTGCTGAAACGCCATCTCGAAATCCTGAAATATTATGGCATCACGCAGGTCATTCTCGTCACCGGCTACCGATCCAATCTGTTGACAGCAGAAATACAGGTTGCCGGTTTTGCTGATTTTGTGACGACCGTGCATAACCCGGACTACGAGAAGGGCAGTGTACTCAGTATGAAAACCGGTTTGGATGTGCTGACCGATGATGCAGATTTTCTGTTGATGGATGCGGACGTGCTCTATGATCACAATATCATCGGGCGTCTGATCTATACCCGTCTGCGGAATTGTTTCCTGCTGGACCGGAACTTCATTCCGGGCGATGAACCGGTAAAACTGTGCGTCCGCAACGGCCAATTGATAGAATTCAGAAAACAGGTTGCCGCGAACATGCAGTTTGATTATCAGGGGGAGTCCGTGGGGTTCTTTCGTTTCAGCGGTGCCACAAGAGCACAACTGCTGCAATCCGCTGATGAATATCTGCGGCGCGGAGAAGATCGTCAGCCTTATGAGGAATGCATCCGTGATCTGCTGCTGGCCAGTCCCGATGAATTCAGTTTTGAAGATGTTACTGGGCTGCGCTGGATCGAAATTGATTTTCCGGAAGATGTCGGCCGGGCAAAAACGGAAATATTGCCTGCTATTGCCAGATTGAATTAGCACCTGATTTTCAGGATTAAACATGGCTACACAGTATATAAATGTCAATTCGGCTTCTGAGCCGCCGGTGAGTAAATGCAGGCAGTTGCGTAACCTGCTGCAATCACCACGGCTGGAGTACATCATGGAAGCTCATAACGGCATATCCGCCCGGTTGGTGGAAGAAGCGGGATTTGCCGGAATCTGGGCCAGCGGTCTGGCCATTTCTGCACAATTCGGTGTACGTGACAGTAACGAAGCCAGCTGGACCCAGGTAGTAGACATGCTGGAGTTCATGTCGGATATCACCCACATTCCGATCCTGCTTGATGGCGATACGGGTTACGGTAATTTCAATAACATGCGACGGCTGGTCAAAAAACTTGAACAGCGCAAAATCGCCGGCGTGTGTATCGAAGACAAACAGTTTCCGAAAATTAACAGCTTCATTGATGGCGAACGCCAGCCTCTCGCCGATATTCAGGAGTTCTGTGGCAAGATCAAGGCGGGGAAAGACAGCCAGCAGGATCATGATTTCTGTATCGTTGCACGGGTTGAAGCCCTGATCGCCGGCTGGGACATCAGTGAAGCCCTGCGCCGGGCCGAGGCCTATCATGCCGCCGGTGCCGATGGCATTCTCATCCACAGTAAACTGTCCAAACCCACGGAAATTCTCGAATTTGCCAAAGAATGGGCCAATCGCTCACCGCTGGTCATTGTTCCCACCACTTACTACAGCACCCCGACCGAGGTCTTCAGTAAAGCCCATATCAGCCTGATCATCTGGGCCAATCATATGATTCGCGCCTCGGTTGCTGCCATGGAACGTGTTGCACAGGAAATTCATGAGAGTGAATCAGTCGCCAACATCGAAGACAACATCGCCAGTGTGAAGCGCATCTTCAGCCTGCAGGGTGCGGATGAACTGACCCGTGCCCAGGAACGTTACCTGCAACCCGGACAGACTGAAAATCACTCGATTGTACTCGCAGCCAGCCGTGGCAATGCACTCTATGAACTTACCCATGACCGGCCCAAGGTCATGTTGAGCATCGGTGGTAAAACTCTGCTGCGGCGCCTGGTGGATGAATTCAAAAAGCAGGGTATCAATCGGACCACCGTGGTGGCCGGTTACAAGGCAGAAGCGATTGACACTGGTGGCGTCAAACTCTGTATCAATAATGAATATGAGACTACCGGTGAACTGAATTCACTGCTGTGTGCCCGTGAAGATTTTAATGACAACATGGTGATCACGTATGGCGATCTCCTGTTCCGCAGTTACGTTCTGCAGGATCTGCTGAATGCCCCCGGCGAAATCGTTATTGTGGTTGATTCTGCGGACAACCGTCGTATCAGCGGTTCACCCGATTATGTCTATTGTTCCGATCCGGATGATCGCTCACTCTTCAGCCAGGACATCAACCTGGTGCACATATCGGAAAACCAGGCAACCGACATCGGCAAACCTTCCGGACGCTGGATCGGCATGCTGCATGTACAGGGTGCAGGCCGCGCCTGGCTGGAAACTGCCCTGGATGAATTACAAGAGCAAAACAATTTTGCATCACTTACCCTGCCGGACCTGCTGAATCATCTGGTCAGCAAAGGCCATCCGGTCAAGGTACATTACATTCACGGTCACTGGCTGGATGTGAATACGATTGAGGACATTGATCGGGCCGGCGATTTTACAAAAAATTAATCCTTACTTTCATTGTACTCCATGATCGAAGCTGAAGAATTCGTAGAGGCGGCGCGTGCGCTGGGTTTCCGGCATTATACCGGCGTGCCCTGCTCATTCCTCACACCATTTATCAACTATGTCATCAATGATGATTCATTGATTTATGTCTCTTCAGCAAACGAAGGTGATGCTCTCGCAACTGCAGCCGGTGCTGTGATTGGTGGAGAACGTTCAGTCATCATGATGCAGAATTCCGGCCTTGGAAATGCTGTCAGCCCAATCACATCACTGGCATGGGTATTCCGGATTCCGATGATCATCATCACTACTCATCGTGGCGCGCCCGGTGTGAAAGACGAGCCACAGCATGAACTCATGGGACAAATCACCGGAGAACTGCTGGAGACGATGCAGGTGCCCTGGGAAACCTTTCCGCAAAAGAGCGAGGACATCGTACCTGCTTTGCGTCGGGCTACGGAATATATGGAAAAGGAGCAGCGGCCATATGGTTTCATCATGCAAAAAGACACTGTCAATAAACACAAACTCAAACGCAATACCATACCTGATATCGCTGCCCGTAAAGTCCAGCGCAAAAACTTTACAACCAATCAACCTGCTGTCAGCCGCAGCACCGCTTTGCAGAAAATCATTTCGCAGACACCCCTCGATGGCAGTGTGGTCATTGCCACAACCGGTTTTACCGGTCGTGAATTATTTGCCTTGCAGGATCGTGTTAACCACCTTTATATGGTCGGCTCCATGGGCTGTGCATCATCGCTTGCACTGGGTCTGGCATTGACCCGGCCGGATTTGCAGATTGTTGTCGTAGACGGTGATGGCGCAGCGCTCATGCGTATGGGCAATTTTGCCACTCTCGGTAGTTACGGCGGCAGCAATCTGATCCATATCGTGCTGGACAATGAAGCACATGATTCCACCGGCGCACAGGCCACAGTTGCTTCCAATGTGGCCTTTGCCGACATCGCTACAGCCTGCGGTTATGCGGTTGCCTTCGATGGTAATGATCCGGACCTGCTGGATGAATTATTTGCACTGAAAAATGTCAATGGCCCGCGTTGCGCCCACCTCAAAATCAAAACCGGTACGCAGGACAATCTGCCACGTCCGGACGTAAAACCGGCCGACGTGATGCGTCGCCTGATGCAACATATCGGAAGCCGTTTCTGATGAAAAAAGAAATTTTATTGAATCCCGGACCGGTGAATCTGAGCAGCCGCGTGCGCAAGGCCTTGTTGCGCCCCGATTTATGTCACCGCGAAAAAGAATTTATCGAACTCCAGAATTCCATCCGCAGTGATCTGCTGAACGTGTATAACCTGCCGGCCAAAGACTGGGCCACGGTGTTATTTACCGGATCCGGCACGTCCGCGATGGAAGCAATGCTCGTCAGCATGGTGCCGGATAACGGCCATGTATTGATTATTGAGAATGGTGCCTACGGTGAACGCCTGACGCGGATTGCAGAAATTCATGGCATCCGGCACACCCGTTTGCAACATCCGTGGGGCAGCACAATCGATCTGGCCACCCTTGAAACAAGCATCAACAAGAACGCGTTTTCACATGTGGCCGTAATCCATCACGAAACCACCACCGGTCGCCTGAATGATCTCGAAACGATTGCGAAAATCTGCTCTGCCAGAAAAATTCCTCTGCTGGTGGACGGTGTCAGCAGTTTCGGCGCAGAACAGATTAAATTCAGGGAATGGAACATTTCCGCCTGCGCCGCTACCGCCAACAAATGTTTGCATGGTGTGCCGGGCGTCAGCTTTGTGATCGTGGATCGTAAAGCCATCAAAGCGGCAAGCGTTACACCGCGCACGTTGTATCTCGATTTAAACAAATACCTCGAATTGCAGGATGCCAACGGCACTCCGTTCACACAGTCCGTGCAATGTTTCTATGCGCTGGATGCGGCGTTAAAGGAATTCTTTGCACAAGGCGGCTGGAAACAGCGGCAAAAACAATACCGCAATCATATGAAAATCCTTCGCACAGGCATGCGTGAACTTGGTATTAAGCCACTGATGAAAGAATCTGAATGTTCCTGCGTTTTACATGCTTACTACTTACCCGCCGGAATTTCCTATGACAGTCTGCATGATCAGCTCAAGAAAAAAGGATTTGTCATTTATGCCGGCCAGGGACAACTCGCCAAAACCCTGTTTCGCGTTTCTGCCATGGGCGCTATCACGGCAAAAGATATGCATCATTTCACTAAAGTCATGTCCCGGATCATCCGACAATAACTGGCACAACCCGTACCCATACGCTACAGGACACCGGATTTGAAAAACATTTTCAAAATTTTCTGCTGTACCTTGTTGTTTATCCTGGTACCCGGTTGTGACCGGCATACTCAGGATTTTATACCGCATGATTATGATCAATTCTCCATAGCCATGCCTGCACAACAACCACAGATATTGAATGAAACCACCATTGAAGGACAGTTAAGTTCTATCAAAGCCGAATCCCATGGGGTGAGATATCTGCTCATCTACTGGGAAATTCCTGACAACCTGATTGGCTTGACCAACGTACGCCTGCTGGAAATGATGCTGGCCGGCGAAGGCAAATGGAGCGAAACAAAGACGAAAGAACCCGTGTTGTCCGGGTTGCCAGCGCGTGAATTTGAGGGAACATCTACCAAGGGAACATATGCCCTGACTCGTCTGCTCAGGACCCGTGATCGAGTTTACCTGCTGACTGTGGCCGGCCCGGAAACACTCAGTGGCGCCCGTGCAACCCGTAAATTTTTTGAATCATTCCATCTGCATAATACTTTGTAAATCACAGGCACTGTATTCATGTTCCGGATACCCATCCTGCAGGTATCTCATACAGCAAACTGTGCGACTGGTTCTGAAAAACAGATTGTTCGGCTAATTATTCAGTTTGTTCTCGCCAAGAATTTCGCGGAAATTCACATCAATTGCCACCACGCCTGCCATGCGTCCGTATTGATCATTAAATGTTGCGGAAGCAGTAAGACAGAATTCATCCGTGGCCTGTGAACGGTATATCTCGGAGAGATATACTCCACTGGTGTTCATCGCGCCTGTATACCAGGATCGCTGCGACCAGTTTTTATGTTTGCCCGAATCACCATAGGCTGCCTGAAAATCATCACGGGAAATATTTTCAATCGTCTGGATGCCGCGTGCATCGGTAATATAGGCCAGCTCGACAAACGGATAACGTTTGACGACTTGCCGTAACGCGGTGATCTGCCAGCGCGGATCACCTGAGATCAGTTCGCGGTCTGAGCGTAAATTTTCAATCAATTGCTCAACCTGCTCATGCACAGCCAGCCTGAAAGATCCGATCGAATGGATCATCTCCTCACTTAAAGACCGCAGGCTCAACCCGAGGTGGTTTAAATCACGCGCCTCTTTTGCCTGCCTTGTCGCACTGGCATCCGCTTCGTTCATCCGGTCAAGTAACCAGGCCAGCCCCCGGTTATTATCTTTGCTGCTGACCAGTGAACTACCCTCCTCCAGGCCAACCGTCCGGGACGTCAGCAGGGTACTTTCCTGCAAGCGTTCAATTTTGACCTGCACATCTTTTGTTGCGGCAGCAGCAGTTTCGGAAAGTGAACGGATTTCGTTAGCCAGCACAGTAAATACCCGACCCTGAACACCTGCATGTGCAGCAGCAATACCGGCATTGATGGCGATCATTCGCGTCTGATCAGCAATCCGTTTTATTAACGCTGTCAGCTCTACAATTTCGCCGGTTGATTCCCGTAACTGGCCCACGGTCTGTGTCAGTGTCGAGGTCATGTCCTGCACCATGTTGGCAATCTCATGAACCTGCACTGCCTGCTTTTCGGCCTCGGCCTGACGCTCAGAAGCCATTTCACTGACTTGTGGCGCTACCTGAGAGAGGCCAATCGTGGCATGTGCCAGTTGCAGAATCGCCTGATCTTGCACTGGCTCGGAACTCTTCGCACCAACGTGGAGCATCTCCGGCAACATGAGACCCAGATTTCTCATGAAATCACCTGATGAAATTGTTCGTAATACCTATGTAAGGCAAAATACATACCATAAACATCAAGAATGTATTTTCTTATTCGGATCAGACCATCACATATTGACGGGATGATGGCAGCAAGAATAAACGGGGAGTTCTCCTCAGCTTGAGATCCATCCGGTCAAGGTTTGTTTCATGGCTTCTTCCACTGACATGTCCACCGGCGTCAACCAGTCTGCAGGCAGAAAGAAAGTGAACCCACCCACCTGATAACTCATCGGGATATACACAACGGCTTTTTCCTGTGTATCGATTCCGCCGGGAATTGTTCCCAACTCTGAACGCATCACAAATCCAATCAGTTGTACCGGCAGGTCAGGATGTCGCACTGCCACGACCTTGCCGAAGCGTTGATCCTGCGTTGGCGCAAGATAGACAGTGAGATCCCTTATTGCTGTATACAGTGTTTTGACCAATGGGATATGTGTGAACAGTTTTTCGATCAGATGCAGCACACCGCGCAACAGGCTGGTAGACATCAGCAGCCCCAGGATGAATATGGCAATCAACCCCAGCACCACGCCAGTGCCGGTTACATAATGTGCATCTGGCAACGCCCACACAAATGCCTTTTTCACCATGGCATCCGACCAGGCAAGAAAATAATAGAGTGGATAAATCGTGAGGATCAGGGGCAACAGTGTGAGTACACCATTCAGAAAATATTTGGTGAAGGTTTTCATGCGGAAGCCTCCATTGCGTGATGAGTATGGGGGGATACTACCAGAATGCTGCGAAATTATGGTCACCAGAGCGTCTGGTGACCATTTGATCAGGCACTTTTGATTTTTTTATCGAGGCCGGTTTTCTGATTATACTGCCGGATGAATTCAAGCAGGCCTTCCTTGTCGAGTTTGGCGTCCTTGAGCATGTCTTCACGGGTGCCGTGATGGATCAGGCGATCCGGCAACCCGTAATGAATGACGGGATGTGTTACGCCGTGAGCACTTAACACTTCAGCCACAGCATTACCTGCACCTCCAGCGACAACGTTTTCTTCAATCGTTACAAGTAAATCATGTGTGGCCGCCATGTCGAGGATCATGGTTTCATCAATCGGTTTGATGAATCGCATGTTGACCACCGTGGCATTCAGCTCTTCCGCAGCCTGTAATGCCGGTTCCAGCATCACACCAAATGCAAGTATGGCGATGCCTTTGCCTTTCCGGCGAATCTCTGCTTTGCCTATCGACAATGCCGTCATGGTTTTCTGGATTTCAACACCCATACCCGTACCACGCGGATACCGCACAGCGGCCGGCTGATCCAGCATGAATCCGGTGTAAAGCATCTGCCGGCATTCATTTTCATCCGCCGGTGCCATGAGTACGATATTAGGCAGACAGCGCATGAAACTCACATCAAAACTGCCGTTGTGTGTCGGGCCATCAGCACCGACTACGCCGGCGCGATCGATGGCAAATAACACAGGCAGATTCTGCACCACTACATCATGCACCAGTTGATCATAACCACGTTGCAGAAAGGTGGAATAAATGGCAACCACCGGTTTCAAACCTTCACAGGCCATGCCGGCGGCCACAGCCACGCTGTGTTGCTCGGCAATGGCTACGTCGAAATAACGATCCGGAAATTCTTTTTCAAAACGAACCAGGCCCGAGCCTTCGCGCATGGCGGGCGTGATGGCAACCAGACGTTTGTCCTGTGCGGCCATGTCACAGACCCAGTCACTGAACACATCACTGAAAGTGGGTTTCTTCACCCCACTCTTGCCAGACGAGACGATACCCTTGACCGGGTCAAACGGCGTCACGCCGTGATACTTGACCGGATCTTCCTCGGCCGGGCCATAGCCTTTGCCCTTCCGGGTAATAACATGCAGAAACTGCGGGCCATCCAGTTCATTAATATTGCGGATAGTGGAAATCAGGGTAGGCAAATCATGGCCATCGATCGGACCGATGTAATTAAAACCGAATTCTTCAAATAACGTGCCAGGCATGATCAGGCCCTTGACATGCTCCTCAGCGCGGCGTGCCAGTTCCCACGCATTCGGCATTTTCGAGAGTACTTTCTTGCTGCCCTCTTTTACAGTCGTGTAAATCTTGCCAGACAACAATTGCGCGAAACGATTGGACAATGCGCCCACATTCGGGGAAATAGACATGTTGTTGTCATTCAGGATCACCAGCAGATTCACGTCCAGATCACCGGCATGATTGAGGGCCTCAAAGGCCATGCCCGCCGTCAGACCGCCATCACCAATAATAGCAACGGCCTTGCGTTCACTGCCCGTTTGCCGGGCGGCAATGGCCATGCCTAAAGCCGCGCTGATGGAGGTGCTGGAATGACCCACACCGAACGTGTCGTATTCACTCTCATCGCGCTTAGGAAACGGTGCCAGTCCATTCCATTTACGGATAGTGTGCAGACGGTCTTTCCGGCCGGTCAGGATTTTATGCACATAGGCCTGATGGCCGACGTCCCACACCAACCGGTCTTCAGGGGTGTTGAATATGTAATGCAGTGCGATAGTCAGCTCAGTTGCGCCAAGGCTAGCCGCAAAATGACCGCCACTCTGGGCCACGGAATGCAGGAGAAATTCCCGCAATTCACTTGCCAGTGCCGGCAAGTCAGATTCCGCCAATTTGCGCAGATCGGCTGGCGTATTAATCGTATCAAGTAGTGGTGTTTTAATCGGATAATTCATGAAATCAGGATAATTCCTAGGGCGTTTTCAAAGCCTCTTCTGGTCAATAAATTCAGCCGGAGAGATACCCCGGCATCCCGGCGGCCTTTCAGAAAGGCCGCCTATAATAGACCGATAAGGGGCTGCTGTACATTTCTACCGGCTTACTTTATCTTACTCATTTTTATGGGGAAATTCAGGCATACCCGTCACCGTGCCTGAGGGGCCATTACCGGAGCGAATCGATGAGCGTGCCTTTCATACAGCAGTACCGTGTTGCCAAGTATATCATCAGCAAAAAGCTGCAACGCCAGGAAAAATATCCGCTCGTCCTCATGCTTGAACCTCTCTTCCGCTGCAACCTTGCCTGTGCCGGTTGTGGCAAAATCGATTATCCCGACGAAATCCTGAACAAACGCCTGAGCTACGATGAATGCATGCAGGCGATCGATGAATGTGGCGCGCCCATCGTCTCGATTGCCGGTGGTGAACCGCTGATCCACAAGGAAATGCCCGAGATCGTTGAAGGCTTTATCAGCAAGAAAAAATTTGTCTATCTCTGTACCAATGCGCTGCTGCTGGAGCGGCGCATGGACGATTACCGGCCGTCAACTTACCTGACCTTTTCTATTCATCTGGATGGCAACCGTCATCGGCATGATACGTCCGTGTGCCGTGAAGGCGTATATGATAAGTGCATTGAAGTGATCACCGAAGCCCGCAAGCGCGGCTTCCGGGTCACCATCAACTGCACCCTGTTCCAGGGTGAGTCTGCGGAAGAAATTGCCGAATTTATGGACAGCATGATGGAACTGGGTGTGGAAGGCGTAACCATCTCACCTGGCTACAGTTACGAACGCGCTCCGCGCCAGGATGTGTTCCTGAAGAAGAAAGAAAGCAAACAACTGTTCCGCGATATTTTCAAGCTGGGCTTCGGCAAGGACTGGCGGTTTAACCAGTCTTCACTCTATCTTGATTTCCTGGCCGGTAACCAGACTTATGCCTGCACCCCATGGGGCAATCCGACCCGTAATGTATTCGGCTGGCAGAAACCCTGTTATCTGCTGGTCGGCGAAGGCTATGCTTCAAGCTTTAACCAGCTGATCAATGACACTGAATGGGACAAATATGGTGTAGGCCGCAATCCCAAGTGTGCCAATTGCATGGTGCATTGTGGTTTCGAGGCAACTGCAGTCAATGACACCTTCAAGCGTCCGTGGGAAGCACTGCGAGTGTTCCTGAAAGGGCCCCGCACTACCGGTCCGATGGCCCCGGAATTGCCAATCCTCTATGAAGACGGGCCGCTGCCCAAACCGGTACTGGTGTCCGATCAGCAAAAACCAGCCAGCGCCTGCAACAGTAAAAAACACGTGGCCTGATGTTCGCTGCTGTCACGGCATGGCTGGCCGTGCCGGGATTGATTATCTGGCTCATCATTCTGCTCCTGCCATGGCGTCCGTGGAGTACACGGGAATCACTCGATGCTGCTGCCCCTGACAGTCTTTTTGATCATGCCTGTATTACTGTACTCATACCGGCGCGTAACGAAGCAGAGTCCATTTCCGCCACACTGGATGGGCTGGCTGCACAAAACCCTCAACTGAAAATCATCCTGATTGACGACCAGTCCACTGATCAAACTGCAGTAATCGCAAAAAATAAAAACCTTCCGAACCTTACGATCATCAGCGGGCAACCCCTTCCCGAAGGCTGGGCCGGAAAACTCTGGGCACTGGAGCAGGGCCGCAAGCTTGTGACTACGGAACTGACCTTGTTGCTGGATGCCGATATCCAGTTACTTCCCGGCACACTGGCTGCGCTGATCCGGAAACTGGATGAAGACAACCGGGATCTGGTGTCGTTAATGGCGAGACTGCGCATGGAAAGTTTCTGGGAAAAACTGTTGATGCCGGCCTTTATTTTTTTCTTCAAACTGCTCTATCCGTTCAGTCTTGCCAATTCAACATCACGGTGGATTGCGGCTGCGGCAGGCGGATGCATTCTCGTGAAAACAGCAACGCTTGAAAATGCCGGAGCTTTCGCCGGCCTGAAACAGGCCTTGATTGACGACTGTACACTTGCACGGAAAATCAAGGACAACGGCGGCAGGATCTGGCTCGGGTTGACCCATTCGGCTGTCAGTCTGCGTCCCTATGACACGCTCGGTATCATTTGGGAGATGGTTGCCCGCAGTGCGTTTACACAATTGTATTATTCGTGGGGACTGTTTGTACTCTGCACCCTGTTAATGCTGGCGATATTTCTCTTGCCGGTTGTCGCACTTTTTTCTGGCAATGCACCGGCCACGTTTTCTGCTGCGTTGACCCTGTTCATCATGTGTATCTGCTACCTGCCGGTATTGCGCTATTACCACCTGCATCCGGCCTGGGTTATCAGCCTGCCAATTACCGGCCTGCTATATCTGGGAATGACATGGACATCGGCACTACGTCATATGTTCAGCCGTGGAGCCCGCTGGAAAGGCCGGGAATATACCCGGACCGCCCGAAAATGATGCAACCGAACCTGAGCTGAAACGGTCGAACAAAATACTTGGTAATGACTGCCCCGGATCGCATATCATGAAATCATTGATGAAAAATAATTTGTCTTGCGAAACAAATCTCATGTCACCGTTATATACATACTCATTACGTTTGCTGGCGATGGTATTCCTTGCCGGTGTTGTGCTGACCGCCCGTGCAGAGGAGTCTGCAACTTCAGTCAGCGACCCGGCGGCTGTCGCAGTGGTGGAAAAACTCCATGCCAGCTTGCTCGAATCCATGCAAAAAGCCGATACCCAGAATTATCGGGCCCGTTACGATGCGCTGGCACCGGTAATCGAATCCGTGTTCGACACAGCGTTGATCTCCCAGGTGATCCTCAGCCGTTACTGGAATGAACTCAGCACGGAGAAACAACAGAATTTTATTGATCTTTTCAGGCAACTCAGTATCTCGACTTATGCCTCCCGCTTCGATGCCTACAACGGCGAGTCATTCAAAACCCTGGGCGTGGAAGCCCTTAAAAAAGGCCGGTTGTTGATCAAAACGGAACTGGTCAAACCGGACGACAAGCCGGTCAAATTTGACTATCTGGTGCATCAGAATCAGGGAAACTGGTATATAATCAGCGTCATTGCGAATGGCGTGAACGACCTTTCACTCAAGCGTGCTGAATATGCCAGTATTATCAACGAGAAGGGTTTTGATTACCTTGTTAATGAAATACAGAACAAAATCAGGGACTCCGGTACTTCTTCCGGCAGCCCGTAACAGATCCTGAATCAACAAACCAGTCCTGCGAGAAATTCTTTCGGAGCACCCTCATGAGACACAGCAGAGTTCTTACCACAATTCAATCCACAATCGCGCTGTTGATACTGGCGGTATTGCCGGGGTGTGCCACGACCACTGCAAATGGCGATCATCCAGACCCTTTTGAACCCGCCAACCGGGTAGGCTACTCCATTAATGACACCCTTGATAATGCCATCCTGAAACCAGTGGCCCAAACGTATGCTGATGTTACGCCGGAATTTGCCCGTGAAGGTATTACCAATTTCTTCGACAACCTGTCCTATCTGAATGTGGTACTGCATTCATTTCTGCAAGGTAAATTTGACCAGGGCATACAGGATGCCCTGCGCTTTGTTTACAACTCCACGTTTGGCATTGGTGGCTTGATCGATGTCTCGACACCCATCGGTATGCCCGCGCATAACGAAGATTTTGGACAAACGCTGGCAACCTGGGGTGTTGGCGAAGGCAGCTTCCTCTATATTCCGGTATCTGGGCCAAATACGACAGGCAATGTTCCCAACTATGCCACCAGTGCACTTCTGAATCCCCTGACCTACGTCACCGGTGCAGTCCTGTTTCCGCTGTCTGCGCTCAATATCATCAACAAACGCGCCAATCTGCTTGAAGCCACCAACATCCGCGACGAGGCCTCGGTGGATCCCTACACCTTCACACGCGAAGCTTATATGCAACAGCGTGAATACCTCATCCATGATGGAAACCCTCCGGTTGAAGGATATGATGATATCTTTGAAAACGGCAGTGGTGATGACTCCACTGAAGAAGGCGTACTGCGCATCGAATAATCCTGCTCCGGGGCATTTCCTGCCCCGGTTTTTCTGTCTACTTGATCACAAGTTCCCGCTCCAGGCCTGCAAACCACGCCTGAACTTATCTGCTGGTTTTGACTCTATGGGATCGGATATTTCTATATCCATCACTGGAGAATACAGATATGACAGAGTATAAACGCAACCTGCTGATTTCACTCGGTATGGCTACACTTGTACTGACCGGCTGTAACCCGACCAAGCAGGATGTTGGTACGCTGATTGGCGCCGGCACAGGCGCATTTGTTGGCAGCCAGATTGGGGATGGTACCGGTCAATTAGCCGCTGTTGCGATTGGCGCCCTGATGGGCGGCTATCTGGGTGGTGATGTGGGTCGCCAGATGGATGAGCTCGACCGTTACAAAACCCAGGAAGCGTTGGAGTACCGGCCTACCGGTTCTACCACGTCGTGGAATAATCCGGACACCGGCTACAGCTATAACGTCACTCCGACCAATACTTATGAAAATGACTCAGGCCCTTGCCGTGATTACACGACTGAGGCGGTCATCGAAGGCCGGGCTGAAGTAGTCCATGGAACAGCTTGCCGCCAACCGGATGGCACCTGGCACGCGATGAATTAAAAGATTCATCACTTTCAGATATCGAAACCTTCCTCCGCAAGGAGGAAGGTTTTTTTATGTCATGGCCTCATCCAGCAGTTCTATCCAGTGTTTTACCGGCACGGGACTGACCTGCTGCAAATGCAACTGACAACCGATATTTGCGGTAACAATGATATCAGGCGTACCGGACATCAGATTCCGCATTTTATCTGAACGTAATTGCCGTGAGAGTCCGGGTTGCAGCAATGAATAGGTGCCGGCAGAGCCACAACAGAGATGACCATCTGAAACCGGGCACAAACTGTAGCCGAGTTGTTGCAGCAACTCCTGTGTACCGGATTTCAGTTTCTGCCCATGCTGCAAGGTGCAGGGATTCTGAAATGCTACTTTTAACGCAGACGGTTTTATAAATTCTTTCAACCGTGCAGGACTTTCACTTGCGACTATCTCACTAATGTCTCTGGCGAGCGCTGAAACACGGGCGGCCTTTCCCTTATACACTTCATCCTCGCGCAGGAGATACCCGTAATCCTCTACCATGACACCACAACCGCTGGCAGTAGTAACAATGGCTTCCACACCTTGCTCGATCAACGGCCACCAGCTGTCGATATTGGCTTTCATGAATTTCAGTGCGGCTTCTGTCGCGGAGAGATGATGATCGAGCGCACCGCAACAGGACTCTGACTCCACTTCAATCGCCTGTATGCCCAGCCGATCAAGGACCCTGATCGTGGCGGCATTGGTCTGCGGCGCCAATGCCGGTTGTACACAGCCCCTGAATAAAATCACACGCCGTGCATGCGCCTTGCTTTGCGCCGGTGTGTGTCCTGGGCGCGGGGGGACCATGCGTTTTAATCTTTCCGGCATAAAGGGACTGACCCATCGTCCGCAGCGTAACAATATCGTAAATAACTGCCGGGAAGTCATTACAAAAGCAAGCATCCTGCGTAGCAGGTGTTGTAACGAGGAGCGTGGAATTTTACGTGCGGCTTCCTGCCGACCAATATCCAGCAGATGACCATACTCAACACCGGAAGGACAAAACGTTTCACAAGCTCGGCAGGTCAGACAGCGATCCAGATGCAACTGCGTTGTCGCTGTAACTTCCTTGCCTTCCAGTAAACCCTTGATCAGATAAATACGGCCACGTGGACTGTCGAGTTCATCACCCAGTAAACGGTAGGTGGGGCAGGTGGCCGTACAAAAACCGCAATGTACACAACTGCGCAGTATGCGATCAGCTTCCTGGCCTTCCGGCGTCTTGCGGAATTCTGCTGATAAAAATGTTTGCATGAGTCTCTACAAATCCGGATAGAGCCGTCCACGATTCAGGATTCGGTCCGGATCGAATTTCTGCTTCAGGCTGAGGTGCAGTTGCATCAACACGGGTGGTAATGGCTGAAATACATTTCCCTGCCGATCACCCCCACGGAACAAAACGGCATGTCCTCCTGCTGACGTTGCACATTCCCGGACTTTCACATCAGTCTCTTCTGTTTTCAACCAGCGTTGCGCACCACCCCAGTCGAGCAACCAGTCACCGGACAAATTCATTGGACCGGTGGTCGCGGGCACGGACAAACGCCACAACGATTTCGCATCATTGAAAAAAGCATGCTGTTGTTCACGCAGTTTATTCCAATAGTCTGCAGGTTCAGTGTCCAGTGGCAGCTGTTTGGCAGCTGCAGTAACCGCTGAGGATTTTCCGGACAGGCGTACCCGTAAACGCTCACCATCATAACAGGCGGCAGATAATGGCAAGGGTTTACCGGCCCAGGTATTCATGGAACGGATGGCGTGATCAAAATCCATATTACCGGACAAGGTCAGTTCCTGTTCAGGCTTAGGCCAGACCTTGAGAGTGACTTCGAGCAATATGCCGAGTGTACCCAGTGCGCCCGTCATCAAGCGCGAAACATCATAACCGGCGACATTCTTCATGACCTGTCCGCCGAAATTCAATACTTCGCCCAGCCCGGTCAGGCATTTGATTCCCAATACATAATCCCGCACGCTGCCGGTATATGGCCGGCGCGGGCCCGATAGCCCGGTCGCAATAATTCCGCCGATGGTGGCATCATTACCATAATGCGGCGGCTCAAAAGCAAGCATTTGTCCATGTTCAGCCAGCAGTGTTTCAATTTCACGCACGGGGGTTCCGGCACAGACGGTGATAAACAGTTCCGTCGGTTCATAAGCGATGATTCCGGAGCACGAACGCATATCGAGTCCTGTGCCGGTGACTGATCGGCCATAAAACTGTTTGCTGCCGGAACCCATGATCACGAGGGGTTGACCCTGCCGGCGCGCCTGCATCACGCACTCAACAACCCCCCTGTAATGATTATTCTCGCTCACCGGGAAACAGCTTCAGTTCAATACCGTTCGAGGTTTGGAAAAGGCACTTTGCCTGCATGTACATGCATTGCACCGTATTCAGCACAACGATGCAATGTGGGAACAGCCTTGCCGGGATTGAGCAACCCTTGTGGGTCGAAGGCTGCCTTGAGGGCGTGAAATTGTGTCAGCTCCTGTGAATTGAACTGCACACACATCTGGTTGATTTTTTCCACACCCACGCCATGCTCGCCGGTGATGGAACCACCCACGGCGACACAGGCTTCGAGAATTTTCCCGCCAAATGCCTCGGCCCGTTCCAGTTCACCCGGTTTTGATACATCGTACAGGATCAATGGATGCAGATTGCCATCCCCGGCATGAAACACATTCACCACGCCCAGTCCATATTCAACCGATAAATCCGCAATGGTTTGTAACACACCGGCGATATGCTTGCGCGGAATAGTCCCGTCCATACAGTAATAATCTGCAGCAATTCTTCCAACTGCCGGGAAAGCCGCCTTGCGCCCGGCCCAGAAACGGTCACCTTCAGCCTTGTCCCGGGCCACCCGCACTTCTGTGGCACCATGTTGATTCAATATTGCCGCAACCTGTGTGCTTTCATCAGCGACTTCTTCCGGAATACCATCAATTTCACAAAGCAGTATCGCTGCGGCATCGATCGGGTAACCGGCATGAATATAATCTTCCACCGCACGGATACAGGGCTGGTCCATCATTTCGAGCCCGGCGGGAATGATCCCGGCGGCGATGATCGCTGCAACCGCATTGCCGGCATCAGCAACGGTATTAAAACTTGCCAGTATGATTTTCTGCTGCGCCGGCCGCGGCAATAATTTCAGCGTGACTTCGACCACAACACCCAGCATACCTTCCGAACCCGTGAGCAAGGCAAGCAAATCATAACCCGGTGCATCCAGTGCTTCACTGCCGATTCCGACCAATTCACCTTCGATAGTGATAATTTTCAGCGCAGCAACATTGTGCACGGTCAGGCCATACTTCAAACAGTGCACGCCCCCGGAATTTTCTGCGACATTCCCGCCGATGGTGCAGGCAATTTGTGAAGAAGGGTCAGGTGCATAAAACAAACCATACGGTGCAGCGGCTTCGGAAACACTCAGATTACGTACACCGGGTTGCACCCGGGCCAGCCGTTTAAGCGGATCAATGCTGAGGATGCGATTCAGTTTTGCGAGTCCGAGGATTACGCCTCCAGCCACCGGCAATGCCCCTCCGGAAAGTCCGGTACCGGCACCGCGGGCCACCACCGGAACATCGGCCATATGACATATACGCAATATGGCCTGGACCTGTTCCGTTGTTTCCGGCAGGACCACACAAGCAGGCAATGTGCGATAGGCGGACAAGCCGTCACATTCATACACGTGCAGGGCCTCTGTGCCGGTAATGACAGAGGCAGGTGGCAGCAGGCTCTGGAACTGTTGTATTAAATCCGGCATGGGGTCATTTTACAGTGAACTCGCGGGCCGCTGTCAGCCTTGTTTGAACTGTACCGGCACATGCCTGTAAGGATTAAAGTGTTATGATGCCGGTCAGCATCCGGAACAATTAAGCATGTATTTTCCGGTCAATATATCTGATAATAACCCACTGATTTATATATATTTGCCCGGAACTCCTGTTAGTTTACATTAAACAGCAAACGGTCATGAGTGAAGAAATTTTAATCAATGTAACGCCCCAGGAAACCCGTGTCGCCGTTGTCGAAAACGGCGTGCTCCAGGAAGTTTATATTGAACGCTCACAGAAACGCGGACTGGTCGGCAATATTTTCAAAGGCCGGGTTTCACGCATTCTGCCCGGCATGCAGGCGGCCTTCATCGATATCGGGCTCGAACGTACCGGCTTTCTGCACACCTCGGATATTGTCTCCATTTCCGAAGAATTGATGGCGGCGGATGAGGAGGATCAACATGTGCCTCCACCTTCCATCGAGAGTATGCTGCGCGAAGGTCAGGATATTCTGGTACAAGTCATCAAGGATCCGCTGGGCAGTAAGGGCGCCCGCCTGACCACGCGGCTGTCACTGCCCTCACGTTATCTGGTTTTTATTCCGGATTATCCCAACATCGGTATTTCTCAACGCATTGAAGATGAACAGGAACGTGAACGCCTGCGCAATATCATCATGCAATACCGCAGTGGCATTGCCCGGCTGGCCGTGGGTAATGAAGATAATGTTGTTCTGCATACCGCACTGCGCGAATCCGAAATTCTCAACAAGGGTGGTTTCATCGTACGTACTGCCGCAGAAGGGGTGGCTGAAGAAGATATTTACCGTGATATCGAATTCCTGCACAAGCTGTGGGATTCCACCATCAGCCGGGCCCAGCAGATCACACCGCCGGCCACCGTGTATGAAGATCTGCCACTTGCCCTGCGCACCATGCGCGATCTCGTGCATACTGAAATCGAGAAAGTCCGCATCGATTCACGTGAGACCTATTATCGTGTGATGGAGTTCTCCAAGCAATTCATCCCGGAATTTCTCGGCCGTATTGAGTACTATCCCGGCGAACATCCGATTCTGGATCTTTATTCCGTTGAGGATGAAATCCAGAAATCACTCGGGCGCAAGGTACAACTCAAATCCGGCGGGTATCTGATCATCGACCAGACTGAAGCCATGACCACCATCGATGTGAACACCGGCGCGTTTGTCGGCCATCGTAACCTGGAAGAAACGATTTATAAAACCAATCTGGAAGCTGCACAGACCATTGCCCGGCAACTGCGTCTGAGGAATCTGGGGGGCATCATCATTATTGATTTCATCGACATGCAGGAAGCTGAACACCGCCGTCAGGTGGTGCGTTCGCTGGAAAAACATCTGGAGCGCGATCATTCCAAGGTCACTGTCAGCGAGCTCACGTCACTTGGACTGGTGCAGTTGACACGCAAGCGTACACGTGAAAGTCTGGAACATATCCTGTGTGAGCCCTGTCCAACCTGCAGCGGTCGCGGCTCCATCAAAAGTACGGAAACAGTATGTTATGAGATATTCCGTGAAATACTGCGCGAGGTCCGGCAGTTCGACGCCAAAAAACTTCTGGTAGTGGCTTCCCAGAATGTGGTAGACAAACTCCTTGATGATGAATCCACCAGTGTGGCTGAACTGGAGGCCTTTATCGGCCGGCCGATTACTTTCCAGGTGGAACCTCTGTACACGCAGGAACAATACGACATCGTTTTATTATAATGATCAGAAAATTTCTAGGACGCTGCTATCACGCCTGCTGGTATATCGCCGCTGCGATCATCCTCACAACAGCAGTTACGGTGACCCTCACTCGCCTGGCTTTGCCACGGATCGATTACTATCACGATGGAATCCAGAACTGGATCGCTGCACAAGTCGGCTATCCAGTAAAAATTGATCGCATCAGCGCTGACTGGCAGGGATGGACACCGTATGTCTATCTTCATGAGATCGAGGTGCTGGACCCTCATACGAAAACAATCCTGACACGGCTCGAGTCTGCGAGCCTCAGCCTGAACCCGTTCATGGCACTGGTATTGCAACAATTATCTCCGTTACGCATTACCATCACCGGACCGGAGTTACTGGTCGTGCGCAATGCAGATGGTGCCATCAGTATCGCGCAAGGCTCCAGCTTCAACTCCAGCCAGTATCAGAATGCGTTGATATTCTCTGAATGGTTACTGGGACAACGCAGCATCTCCATTACCAAGGCCAGAATACAGTATCTGGACAAGGTCCGCGGCTCAGTACCACTTGAGCTTACAGATGTCTCCCTCTCCTATAAACGCTTCTGGAAACAGATGCAGATCAACGCATCCGCACAATTGCCGGCAGAATTTGGTGATCGCCTGACATTTATCATGGATGCCCAGGGCGATATCTCCACACCTCAGTGGTCCGGCCAGATTTATGTGGGAGGGGTCAATATTCTTCCGGGTAATCTGTATACGCTTTATCCGGACCATGCACCGCAATTCAAGTTATCCAGCGCCCCGGCCGATGTTGAATTATGGAGTCACTGGCTGGAAGGCAAGTTTACCAAGCTCAACGGACACATTACTGCCTCAAATCTTGATTTCAGATATAACGGTGCCCAACAGCATATCAAGAATATGGATACGCTGTTCACCGTGATCCGGGACAAAGATGAAAATCTCAGGCTTCGCCTTGCGCTGAAAGAGCTGGAAACCACCAATGGTCCCTGGCCGGAATCCACCATCGACCTATATAAACAAACCACTGATACAGGCAATGCACGTTATACCGCCCGCATGAATCTGTTGAAAATTGAAGACGTGATTCCACTGCTGCGAGGCCTGTTTCCGGATTTTGATAATTCAATCAATCCGGATCTTGTATACACGGGTATGCTTGATAACACTGTACTGGTATTCGAGCCTGCTCTTGCAAGTCCCCTGTATTTTGATGTGCGCGTCAGGAAACTGGACATACTGCACAGATTGAATGGTGCCAAACTGACCAATCTTGGCGGTCATGTTCTTGGTGATATTAACAACGGATTCATGGAACTCAACAGCAGTCTCGTGGAAATCGAGTCTGCTGAACTGTTCACTGACCGCCTGACGTTTTATGAAGTTGCCGGTGATGTTAAATGGTCTCGTAACAACAATGTACTTGAATTCACGCTTGATAATATTGAGTCACATACACAACATTTAAATGCCTTGCTTAATGGCAAGATTAGCGTTGCAACAGACACCGGTCTGCAGACAAATTTGATATTCAACGCCTCCGGCCTCGAGCTGCAGAACGTTATTCACTACCTGCCTCAACATGTTCCGGTAGAAGTAAAAGACTGGGTCAAATCCGGCTTGGTATCCGGGCAGGTGACGTCGCTGGATATGGTATTAAGAGGTAACCCGGCTGATATTCCTTTCAGAAACAACGAAGGCCAGTTCAAACTGGTTGCCAGTATTCATGATGCCATCATGGACTATCACCCGGACTGGACCCCCGTAGATCGTCTGGATGCGGAGCTTGTCATCGATAACAATGCCTTAACCATCGATGCTCACAGGGGTTATATCTACAACGCGGAAATAACCGAAGCAGTGGCCCATATCAGTGAACTGGATGCAGACAAGACATCGCTTGTTATTAACGGGCATATAAAGGGAACTACCGAAGATGCCATTTTCATCATGAATAACAGCCCGCTCACAACCACCAGCCTGAATACTGAAATTAACAAGCTTAATATAAAGGGCAATCTAAATCTTGATCTCGGTCTTGAAGTGCCCTTCTATGAAAAGGAAATTTCGATCAATGGTGACCTCTATTTTGATCAGGCGGTGCTTTTATCCAGCCTGCTCGGTATCGAGTTAAACAATATTGAGGGCAACCTGCTCTTCTCAAGTGAAACTCTCTCCACCCAGAGTCTGTCTGCAGAATATGACGGGAGACCTGTAAGTATGGGTATCAGTATGGATGACCAATCGAGGTTGTTATTCAGCCTCACCGGGGATGCAGACACTGATTATATTGCCACGAAGCTGACTCAGTTTTTTCCCGAATTGAGCGATAATATCGTGCAACTCAAGGAAAGAATGCAAGGTGCATGCAGTTGGACCGCCAGCCTGATTCCTGATCCAACTCAAACGACCGGTGTCTCACATTTATTGAATATTTCTTCAGATCTCTCCGGGCTCGCATTAGACCTGCCAGCCCCAATGGGCAAGGGCTATGAGGTCATGCCACTGACCATTACATCGGATATCTCCACCGGGACACAAAAACAGATTCATCTCACTGCAGGAGACGCTGTAAAAAGTGTCATTGAACTCAGTGACAGCGCAGCCAATCCTGTGAGTCGTGTTGAAATAGCCATTGGACCGCAGACTACCCTGCTCAATGATAACCAGGGTCTGCTCATACATGGCGCACTGGATTATCTTCAATTATCTGACTGGCATGATTTTATCGATACTTTGAAACACGATACCGACAATAGCCCTGACGACAAGGTTGTAGTCGATCTGCAGATAACCAGTCTGGAATATTATGGCCAGATACTCAGCAATGCCCATTTCAGTCTGAACAATCTCGCGTCGGGCTGGCAGATTGCTATAAACAGTGATCCGGTTGAAGGAACCATACTAGTTTCAGGTGACTCGGCAAACGAAACGATCAAGGCTGATTTTACGCGATTGTATTTGCAGAAAGAAGATGACACCGGACAGGAATTCAACATCGATCCGCGTCACCAACCTGCGTTCGAACTCAGTGCTGCGGACTTCAGATATGGTGATCTTGAATTGGGCAAACTGCAATTGAATACAGCACCCACCCAGCAGGGCATGTTGATTAATATCATTAATTTTGACAAACCCGGACTGCAAATACAGGGGAATGGCGTATGGGAAGTCCGGGATGAAACAGAAATGTCCAACATTGAATTCCGGCTTGATGCCACTCAGCTCGAAACCATGCTGACAACATTCAATTACAGTATGGCGCCAATCAAGGATGGAGTAACTCATGTTGAATTAAACGCGACGTGGACCGGCTCGCCCATGGATTTTTCTCTGGCCAATGTCAATGGTGAAATGGAAATAAAGATTGAAAAGGGCCAGTTCCTTGACATCGAACCGGCCGCCGGACGTCTGTTTGGACTTTTAAGTCTGCAGACCCTGCCGCGACGCCTCTCGCTTGATTTCTCCGATCTGTTCGGCAAAGGCCTGTCGTTTGATTCGATTGAGGGCAGTTTCATCATCGAATCGGGCAACGCCTATACCAATAATCTGGCATTGATCAGCCCCTCGGCGAATATTGATGTCACAGGACGTACCGGTCTGATAGACAAGGATTATGATCAACTCGTAACGATCACGCCCCAGATATCTGACACTTTCCCGCTGGCCAGTGCGATTTTTGGCCCGGTTGGTATCGGCATTGGCGCAGTTTTTTATCTGGCAGGTGAATTGTTTGAATCCATACCAAAACAAATCGACAAAATTCTGAGCTATCAGTACACGATCACCGGCAGTTGGGAGGAGCCGGTGGTGGAAAAGTACAAAGGAAATGATGAATCGAGTGGATAAGGCGGGGATCAGTAACGAGGGATGAGGGAAAATCAATTCAATACCTCACGACTGATAACTCATTACTCGTTACTAATCACTGCTCCTGACAAACACACAAAACAGCAACAACATCACTGAAGCAACGGTAGTTCCTACGCCGAATTCAATCAACAATATCCCCAGATGCTGACCATGTACTGCATCTGCCGACAATACGTTGTAATCCAGATAGTTGCCGCCCAGCAAAACACCAGCTACACCCACCCCGATATAAAGCAACAGCCCCAATGCCGCTGTTGCCTGTAATAACTCCAGTGGAATAATCTGTTGCAAACGCTCAATACCAAAAATCAGGGCATAGAGAATCAGGGCAGCGGCAAAGATAACACCGGCCTGAAAACCGCCGCCCGGCCCGTAATCCCCATGGAATTGCACATACAAGGCAAACAACAGGATCAACGGAATGAACAGTTTGGCAATGACGCGCAAGATCAGATGATGTTCCATGATTAATTTACTCTACTGTTCACGTTCACGCGATACATTTTAAGTTTTTTCCTGTTTGCTCCGTACGTTACCGCCTAACAATAGAAGCACGCCTATACCCGCAGTCAATATCACCGTCGTTTCACCGAGCGTGTCATAACCACGGTAACTGGCGAGTACCGCTGTGACCATATTCGGCACACCGGTTTCATGTGGCGCATCCTGAATGTAACGTTCGGCAATATGTTGATGGACTGGTGCAGAACCCTCACCAAACTCAGGAATATCACTGACACCATACATCAGCATGGCACCGGTGAAGAACACTGTCAGCAAAGCCGGCCAGGAAATTTTACTCGCCCTCGTCTCACGCCCTTTGATCAATGCCAGAGTAGACACAAACAGCAGAGTAGCGATGCCCGCGCCCACAGAGGCTTCTGTGAATGCGACATCCACTGCATCCAGCATCACCAGCAAACAGGCTGATGTCAGACTGAAAATACCGGTCAGGATCACGGCTGCAAACAGATCGCATGCCTGAGTGATTGCGATCGCGATAATCAGCATTACGATCAACAACGTAATATCGATCAGGATTTCGATGTGTGCTCTCCCCGGCTGCCCAGGATGGGCTCAAGTTTGCCATGCAGCGCCGACTTGGCCAGCGCATGCGTGCTGGCCGGTGACGTGAACAGAATAAACAGAATAATCAGCAATAATTTGATGGTGACCAGACCGGGCCCGGCCTGCAATATCAGTCCGGCAAAAATCAGCATACAGCCGAGCGTATCAATCACACTTGCAGCATGGATGCGTGTAAAAAAATCAGGAAAACGGATCAGGCCGATGGCACCAATGATGATCACCATGCCGCCGCCCAACAGGCAAGCCCAGCTTAGAATATCGAGGATGGTCTTCATGATCTTTCTACCTCAGTCCCCGCACCTGTCTTGCCCATGTCGCCGTATTCAAAAAAACGCAGGATGGCGATGGTCGAAATAAAATTAATCAATGCATAGACGAGTGCAATATCCAGAAACTCCGGCCGTCCGGTCAGAAACCCGAACACCGCAATGAACAATACGGTTATGGTGCCAAAAGTGTTGACGGCAAGAATACGATCATAAACCGATGGGCCTATGACAGCCCGGCATAAGACGATCAACATCGCGATCAGAATTGCGATCATGGCGGCGGCAAACATCAGCTTCCCGTCTCCAGTCGCGTAACCCGGCGATTCATTTCTCCGGCCTCAAGGTCGGTTGCACCTGTGCCTGTCAGCGCATGGACCTCAATCATTTCACCGCGCACATCTATGGAAATGGTACCTGGCGTCAAGGTAATCGAGTTTGCATAAATCACCCGCCCCAAATCACTACTCTGGGTACTGTGAATACGTACAATCGTTGGACTGATCGGCATACCGGGTGAAATGATACGGCGGCAGACATCAATGCTGGAAAGGATGATCTGCCGGAGCAACCAGCCCCAATACGCCAGCACTGCGTGCGGACGTAAATGAACAGGCTGCGCTTCGTGATCAGCCACATCCATACGCCGGGCCAGACAGACCACAAAAATTACAGACATAAGCCCCAGACTCAATAACAACGGGACATAGTGGCCGGACAGCAGCAGCCACAATATGGCCAGACCGATGCCAAGACTGAAGGCGTGTGGTATTTTAGTCATGGTTTTTAGTGTAACGCATTCAGCATCTGTCACCTACACAAGAGCGGAAAATATCATGCAGTGGAAACCCAACGTCACCGTCGCCGCCATCGCCGAAGATAACGGCCGTTTTTTGCTCGTCGAGGAAGATGCGGACAATCACATTGTCTTCAATCAGCCCGCCGGCCATCTGGAAAAAGATGAGTCCCTGATCGAAGCCATCAAACGCGAGGTGCGCGAGGAAACGGCGTGGGAATTTGAACCGGAATCACTGGTGGGGGTGTATCTTTATCCAAATCCAAGAATCGATATTGTTTATCTGCGTTTCTGTTTTGCCGGTAAATGCATAAGTCATAATCCGGATCAGCAACTCGATAAAGGCATTATTCGTCCGGTCTGGCTCAGCAAAGCCGAAATTGAATCCAATCAGGAACGCATGCGCAGCACCATGGTACTGACCTGTATCAATGATTATCTTTCCGGCAAGCGCTATCCACTGGAGTTGATCAATCATTACCTCCAGCGCAATTAATCTGTTGTTTTCAGTATGACCAAAGAAAAAATCATCGTCGGTCTCTCCGGCGGCGTGGATTCGTCCGTCACCGCACTCTTGCTCAAGGAACAGGGTTATCACGTCGAAGGCCTGTTCATGAAAAACTGGGACGAACGCGCCGAGGACGGCAGTTGCATGTGGGAAGCGGATGTCGAAGATGCCATGCACGTCTGTGATACGCTGAATATCCGCCTGAACACGGTCGATCTCTCACGCGAATACTGGGATGGTGTGTTCAGTCATTTTCTGGAGGAATACAAACAGGGCCGCACGCCCAACCCGGATGTGTTGTGCAATCAGGAAGTGAAATTCAAGGCGTTTCTGGAGCACGCCCTGCGTCTCGGCGCAGACCGCATTGCCACGGGGCATTATGCGCGGATCCGGCATCAGGATGGTGCGCATCAGTTATTGAAAGGTGTGGATGAAAACAAGGACCAGAGTTATTTCCTGTGCCGGTTGAATCAAACCCAACTCGGTCTGGCCTTGTTTCCGGTCGGTGAACTGGAAAAAGCGGAAGTACGCAGGCTCGCAAAACAGGCCGGCCTCATCACGCATGATAAAAAAGACAGCACCGGCATCTGTTTTGTCGGCGAGCGTCCGTTTCGGGATTTTCTGAGCCGTTTCATCCCGAAACAACCCGGCGAAATCCGCACGCCGGACGGTCAGGTCGTCGGCACCCATGACGGCGTATGTTTTTATACACTGGGCCAGCGTCAGGGTCTGGGCGTTGGCGGGGTCAAAGGCGCCGATGAAGCGCCGTGGTATGTCATCGGCAAAAACATCGCGGCCAATGTGCTGATCGTGGCTCAGGGCCATGATCATCCCCTGCTTTACAGCCAGTTATTAACCGCCACCGGCCTGCATTGGATTACCGGCGAAGCGCCCAAAACCCCCATAAAATGTGCGGCCAAAACCCGTTACCGCCAGCCGGATCAGCCCTGTACCCTTACGGTTCTGGCTGATCATTGTACTGTGACCTTCGAACAACCGCAGCGGGCCGTGACTCCAGGCCAGTTTGTCGTGTTTTATGACCGGGATATCTGCCTCGGCGGTGCCATCATCGAATCCACCCATTAACAATCCCTCACCCGTCTACGCGCAACGCGCGTAGCCTCCCTCTTCCACCGGGAGAGGGTTGGGGTGAGGGCATAAATTCCCCTGCCTTCTGGCCTATGACTTGCAGGGGAAATATTGGATAATGCCCTGCTTTGTTTTTACGTCTTATGTGCACCGGGGAATAACATGACAAACAGCTATAACAGCCGCACGACCTTAAAAGTTAATAACAAGTCCTACGAAATCTTTTCATTGCCGGAAGTCGGCAAAAAGCACGACATTTCGAAGCTGCCGTTTTCACTGAAAATCCTGCTCGAAAACCTGCTTCGCTGCGAAGACGGTGTGAACGTCACCAAGGACGACATTGCCGCCCTCGCCACCTGGAACCCGAAAGCCGAACCGGACAAAGAAATCGCCTTTACCCCGGCCCGCGTGCTGATGCAGGACTTCACCGGTGTACCGGCAGTAGTGGATATGGCCGCCATGCGCGATGCCATGAAGCATCTCGGCGGCGATCCGGCCAAAATCAATCCGCTGTCCCCGGCTGAACTGGTCATTGATCATTCCGTGATGGTCGATTACTTCGCCCAGCCGGATGCGGCCGAGAAAAATGCGGAAATCGAATTTGAACGTAATCAGGAACGTTATGTGTTCCTGCGCTGGGGCCAGCAGGCCTTCTCCAATTTCAAGGTGGTGCCACCCGATACCGGCATTTGCCATCAGGTGAACCTTGAATATCTGGCCCGTACCGTATTCACGCGTAATGTGAACGGTGTCGAACAGGCCTATCCGGATACTGTGGTCGGTACTGATTCCCATACCACCATGATCAACGGCCTCGGTGTACTCGGCTGGGGCGTCGGCGGTATCGAAGCCGAAGCTGCCATGCTCGGCCAGCCGATCACCATGCTCATCCCGCAAGTCGTCGGTTTCAAACTCATCGGCAAACTGCCGGAAGGCGCCACCGCCACCGATCTGGTGCTGACCGTCACCAACATGCTGCGCAAGAAAGGTGTGGTCGGAAAATTCGTGGAATATTTCGGGCCCGGTCTAGACAACCTGCCGCTCGCCGATCGTGCCACCCTTGCCAACATGGCCCCGGAATATGGCGCGACCTGCGGCATCTTCCCGATTGATGATGAAACATTGAACTACCTGCGTCTCTCCGGCCGTTCTGATGATCAGGTCGCATTGGTGGAAGCGTATGCCAAAGCGCAGGGCATGTGGCGTGACAGCAAGGTCGAAGCGAATTACACCGATGTACTCGAACTCGATATGAGCAGCGTAGTACCGAGTCTTGCTGGTCCGAAACGTCCGCAGGATCGCGTCGCCCTCACCGACATGCAGCAGATCTTCAAATCCAGCCTGCCGTCGATGATTGAAAAACGCACCAAATCCGGCAAGGCCTCGGTTAAAGATGGCAGCCATTCGTATGAACTCTCGGATGGTGCCGTCGTGATTGCTGCAATAACATCATGCACCAACACCTCCAATCCTTCGGTCATGATCGGCGCGGGGCTGCTGGCCAAAAAGGCACATGAAAAAGGCCTCACCCGCAAACCCTGGGTCAAGACCAGTCTCGCCCCCGGTTCACTGGTCGTCACGGATTATCTGAAGAAGGCGGGTTTGATACCGCATCTGCAAGCCATGGGCTTTGATACCGTCGGTTACGGTTGCACCACCTGTATCGGCAACTCTGGCCCGCTGCCGGAAGCCGTGAGCAAAGGCATTGCCGAGGGTGATCTGGTGGTGTCCTCAGTCATCTCCGGTAACCGCAACTTTGAAGGCCGCGTCCATGCGGAAGTGAAAATGAATTATCTGGCTTCACCGCCGCTGGTTGTGGCGTATGCCATCGCCGGTTCCGTAAATCTTGATCTGAACAAGGATGCACTTGGCACCGGCAAAGACGGCAAACCGGTATACCTCAAAGACATCTGGCCAAGCCGCAAGGAAATCAACGACGCGATTGCTTCCACCATTAATTCGAAAATGTTCCAGGGCAGTTATGCGAATGTGTTCAAGGGTGATGCACGCTGGGGTGGGATCAAAGTCCCAGCGGCGAACCAGTATTCGTGGGACAACAAATCCACCTATATCGCCAACCCGCCGTATTTCGTGGGCATGAGCAAGCAGCCGAAAGGTTTCGCACAAATCAACGGTGCGCGTGTGCTGGCCTATCTGGGCGATTCCATCACCACGGATCACATTTCACCTGCCGGTTCCATCAAGAAAGACAGTCCGGCCGGCAAATACCTGATCGCCAACGGCGTTGAACATAAGGACTTCAATTCCTACGGCGCGCGCCGTGGCAATCATGAAGTCATGATGCGCGGCACGTTTGCCAACATCCGCCTGCGTAACAAGCTGGTGCCGGGTGTTGAAGGCGGCATGACCACGCACATACCTAGCAACGAACAGATGGCCATCTATGATGCTTCCATGAAATACCAAGCGGAAAAAATTCCGTTGATTATTCTGGCCGGCAAGGAATATGGCACAGGTTCATCCCGTGACTGGGCAGCCAAGGGCACCATGTTGCTCGGTTGCCGCGCGGTCATTGCAGAAAGCTTTGAACGTATCCACCGTTCCAATCTCGTCGGCATGGGCGTGTTGCCGTTGACCTTCAAGAACGGCGAAACGGCAGAAAGTCTCGGCCTGACCGGCAAGGAAATGTATGACATCGAAGGTCTCAAGACCGGCGCGAAGGAAGTCACTGTCGTGGCGAAAGGTGACAAGGAAATCCGCTTCAAAGCCACCGTGCGCGTGGATACTCCGAAAGAATGGGAGTACTACAATAACGGCGGCATCCTGCATTACGTACTGCGCCAGCTCGCAGCCTGATGTCATCCCGGCGAAAGCCGGGAACCAGTCAATCAAAGGGCAGGCTCAAACCTGCCCTTTTTTATTTTTCAGTCGCAAATAAACGTCTGGTAAGTAATGACTGCATATCCTGACGGCCATCAGCAATCACATAGATATATACCCGCTTATCCATAACCCGGTAAATCATGCGATAGGGTTTGAAAAAGACCTGACGGTAATCCCTTATTCCAAGATTCATCAGTTCCCCGGGAACAGAGCCGCGCTGCGGGAATCTGGATAAATTGGCCATGGCAGTCTCGATCTTGTCGAGTACATGACCAGCTTTCGCAAGACTGTCTTCTGTGGCGATGTAACGGTAAATCTCTTCGAGATCAGATTCCGCGTCCCTGGTCAGAAATACCTCAAATTCCATTATTCGATGCCTTTGCCCTCGCGCAAACGCTTGATGACTCGTGTTGCGGGTGCAACATGGCCTGCTTCTATCTGTTTATTACCCAACGCCAGAATTTTCAGCAATGCGAGCGTATCCTGTGTCTCCTCATAACTGGCTACATCCTGAATAACCGCCTTGGCTTCTCCATTCTGGGTAATCACTAGCGGTTGGCGCTGTTTGCTGAGTTGACGCACAACCTCCGCGGCATTAGCCTTGAGGTAGCTGATGGGTTTAATCCGGGTTGAATATTTCATGTTTGGCAACAAAACTTAAGCATAAGACTGAATTTAGTCTAAATTCAGTCTTGTTACAAGATTAATTTACCGTGAGGATTCTGGATATGTTGATAATCAAGCATTTGCCGAGCGCACTCTGTTTCATTTCTCTGCTTGCACAGATAACTACGGTAAATGCACATCCAGTCGATGATCACAGCCAACCGGACAAAGTCCAGATCATTATGCTGGCCGACAACACACCGCCTGCTCCCGCACCCGAGAGTACAACGGTTACGATGGACGGACTCACCGGTCCGAAAGAAAGCAAGGGTATTGCATCCATTGAACCGAAAGGCATTATTGAACTCAGTGAAGATTTTCCGCAAATGGCGGGCCGTCAATTACGTGCCCGTGTATTCACGGTTGAACCCGGTGGTGTGGTGGGTATCCACACTCACATCGAACGCCCCGGCTATGCCTACATCATCAGCGGCAAGATCATGGAACACCGTAACGACTCACCGGACGCGATTGAACATGCCGCCGGCAGCATCGCCATCGAAAAAGCGGGTGTCACACACTGGTGGGAAAATACTTCCGATGAACCGGTGAAGGCGTTGGTTGTGGATATTTTTAAACCTGAGTAGGTTGAATCTAGGAAAAATATAAAGTTACTCTGAGGTTAGTTATGACCGTACCAACTTATGATCAGTTTATTGAACCCATTCTAAGAATCTTAGCAACAAAACCTGATGGTATTCATGCCCGCGATGCTCATGATGAAGCAGCTAAAATACTAGGCCTATCTGAATCCGATAAACAAGAACTTCTTCCTAGTGGTATACAGCGTGTTTATAAGAATCGTGCCGGGTGGGCACATGATAGACTTAAAAGGGCTGGTTTATCTTCTAGCACTCGCAGAGGTTTTTGGAAACTTACAGAAAAGGGAATTGATTTCGTCAATTCCCATCCAACTCCTCTTAGTCAGAAAGAAGTAGAGCAATTAGCAATTGGTTTTATGAATGTAATTCTTCGACAACCAATGGAGATCAACACAGTCCACTCTTCTGAATATTCCCAGGATCACATAACCACATCGGCACTTGCAAGTCCAGATGACCGTTTAGGCGATGCTATATCTGAATTGAGGGAATCTGTTACGACTGAATTAATTGAAGTGCTATTAAATGTTTCTCCTTCATTTTTTGAAACAATTGTATTAGATCTTCTTCACAGAATGGGATATGGGACAAGCAGACATGATCTTATACATGTAGGCGGTGTCAGCGATGGTGGCATTGATGGAGTTATATCACTAGATAAACTTGGTTTGGAAAAAGTCTATGTTCAAGCAAAGCGATGGCAAAATGTTGTTGGTAGGCCAGAAATTCAAGGTTTTTACGGTGCCTTAGCCGGGCAACGTGCAAATAAAGGAGTCTTTATTACAACCTCCACCTTTACATCTCAAGCCATAGAATTTGCAAAATCTATTGAAAGAATAGTTCTTGTTGATGGTATGAAGTTGGCAGAATTAATGATTGACCACGAAGTAGGCATCACATCTAGAACTCTTAAGATTCCAAAAATTGATAGCGATTATTTTGATGAGGAATCAAGTTAATACAATAATAACTGAATCAGATCTTGTATCTTGAATATTTAATCGCTGTAACAAAATAACGACTTACCTTTCCTTCAGTTTTTACAATAACCTCATCATCCACTGACTTCCCCAGTAACGCTTTGCTCATCGGCGCATCAATGCTGATGTAGTTTTTGTCCGGCTCGATTTCGTCTGGGCCAACGATCCGATAGGTTATTTCATTACCTTCTTCATCTTCCAGCGTCACGATGGCGCCGAAAAATACCCTGTTTTTGTCACCAACTTCTGAAACTACTTTCAGTTTCGGCATGCGGTTTTGCAGGTAGCGGATGCGGCGATCTATTTCCCGCAGTTCTTTCTTGCGGTAGATATATTCAGCATTTTCGGATCGATCGCCTTCTGCGGCGGCAGCGGCCAGTGCTTTGGTCACCTCTTTGCGCCGATCCCAGAGCCCTTTTAATTCACTTTCGAGCTTTTGATAACCTTCCGGTGTGATGTAAGGAGATGAGGAACGCCAGCGGGACATGGCTCGTTCAAAGATTGATTATTCTGGCAATATCTGCATTCCCCTCCCCTTGCGGGAGGGGATTCAGGGGAGGGGTTACTTGAACAAATAACATAATGTGCTTCACACCCCCACCCTCCCCTCCCCCATCAAGGGGGAGGGTATGAATTTTATTCCAGACCCAGCGGATTTTTGGGATCAATGCCATCGCGGAACGGTTTGCGCCGATCGATGTGCGTGACCTGATAAACCTTGCCGATCCAGTTGTTGATGACAGCTTCGGCGCTGTCATGCCAGGTGTTATCTATTGCAGGCACGATCAGGTCTTCCGGAAATTCCGGTGGTTCCTTTTTGTTGGCGCGCGCGGCTACGACGCGTTCCTGGTATTCCTCAAAGATTGCCGCAGATTTCAGAGTAAAATAATTTTCCGGCACAGGCGGGTAATCATTAATTTCACCACGGAAATAACGGCCGACTTCACGTTTGTATTCTTTCAGCAGGCTGATGGCATCATATTCAGGATGGCCCTGAAAGAACACGATACGGAAACCATCTTCGCTGGTGGCGAGATGCACCCCGGCCACTTCACTTTCCACCAGTATTTTAAGCTTGGCCGCTTCAAATTGCTTGCGGCTGATCTGGTTAAAGCGTGAATGCGGCACATCAAACCGGGTATTCACGCCGGAAGTCAACGGGTGATACTGGTTCATCACTTTATGCGAATATACGCCCCAGCGCTTGGCGGGTAACGGTGTGCGTTTCTGTTTATAGCGAAACTGCATGACCGCATGCGTGGCAAGACAGGAACATAACGTGGAGGTGACGTTTGCATATGACCAGTCGATGATGTCGATCAGTGGTTTCCAGAATATCTGCTCAGACAATTCCGGGCTGGTGACATTGGCGCCGGTAATAATCAAAGCATCCAGCCCTTCATCCTTGATCTGATCAAAGGTTTTGTAATATTTGCTGATGTGCGCTTGCGCTTCGGGGCCACGTTCCAGTTCCTTGAGTGAAAACGGATGCACGTAGAACTGCGCGATCTGGTTACTTTCGCCGACCAGACGGAAAAACTGGCGCTCGGTCGCTTCCAGCGCCGCATCGGGCATCATGTTCAACAGGCCGATATGCAGTTCGCGGATGTCCTGATGAAGGGCGACATCCTTCCCGATCACAGTCTCGCCCTCATCCTGCAGACGGGCGAAGCTCGGCAATGCTGTGTTGGCAACTAATGGCATTAAAGTTCTTGACCTCAATAGTTATACATTAAAACGCCCCCCCCTTTACGGGGGAGGGCGGCACTTTGTGCCGGGTGGGGGTGAAAAATTTGGCATTTCACCCCCATCCCAACCTTCCCCCATCAAGGGGGAAGGAGATAAATTTCATTTCTCCCGATCCAGCACTTTCTCGATCAGGGCCAGAAAATCACTTTCATCCTTAACGGCCTGGACTTCTTTGGTTGTCACCGTGTAACCATATTTTTTCGCAATCGCTTCATAACGCGGGATGCGCGAATAAAACAAACGCGGGAATACCCAGCGCACAAAATCATCCGGATCGATTAATGCCACAAAACGCAGTTTGCGTTCTTTCATGTAATCCGCGAGTTGCTCGTCCAGAAATTCAGGACGGTAATACAGCGGCTTTGGAGAATCTTCCGCACGCTGGATCAATTCTTTTTCATCATCTTTTGACGCCTTGATGTACACAATCAGTGTGTGCTGAGCGAGTGTTTCCAGCACTTGCGGATCATCCAGCTCACACAGGCTGCCACCCGCATCATTAATGAAGTGTTCATAACCAAAAATGTAATTGGCCTTCTCGATAAATTCCGGAACGTCTTTCATGGCGGCAATTTCAGCCTGCCGGTGCAGATCCTGCCGGTATTTGAATTCTGATAGACCCAAACCGCCCTGCTCAGGATTGCCGAGCTTGCCGAGAAACGTGGACACCGGGCTCAGGTTATCGACACTCAGGTTGTTCCGGATCTGGATAGAATCCGAGCGCAACAGTTCGCGCATGACCGGAACCTGCATGAGTTCCTTTTTCAGGTGATCAAGGATCGGTTCATCCAGATAACGCGTGCCAATGCGGTAATCACCGGAAAAATGAAACCAGTGGTCCTTGCGCAGATTGCAGGCGAGCCGGGTCTTGCCCACACCGGACATGCCGAGCAGGGTAATGGCCTTGCGGTTCCAGTTTCTGAATTGTTCGGCACTGAGTTTCAAGTTGTTTAACCTGTACTTACAATTCTATAGGTGCAAAATTATAAGCTGAATCATTGAGACTACATACAAAAGAAAACCCGGTTGCTTGCGGCAACCGGGTTTCCGTTTTTTTCACTGGATTCCGGGTTCCGCTTACGCGGCCCCGGAATGACGGCTTGCGTAAATACTTCTTAGTGCGCGGCCTTGTGCTGGTGATCGAACTGCGCTTCTTCGGTGGAACCATCGAGGGCACGCACTGAGGAAGTCCCACCCTGAATCACGGTGGTTACATCATCAAAGTAACCGGCGCCCACTTCCTGCTGGTGGCTGGCGAAGGTATAGCCACGATCTTTTGCAGCAAATTCCTTCTCCTGGACCATTTCCACATAAGCGGTCATGCCCTTGCGCACGTATTCATAGGTCAGTTCAAACATGTTGAACCACATGTTGTGAATACCGGCCAGGGTAATGAACTGGTACTTGTAACCCATGGCACCGAGTTCTTTCTGGAACTTGGCGATGTCAGCGTCATTGAGGTTCTTCTTCCAGTTAAATGACGGTGAGCAGTTATAGGCCAGCAGCTGATCCGGATACTTCTTGCGGATAGCTTCAGCAAATTTCTTCGCTTCTGCCATGTCCGGTACCGCGGTTTCGCACCACAACAGATCGGCATACGGGGCATAAGACAAGCCACGATCAATCGCCTGATCAATACCGGCTTTGGTGACATAGAAACCTTCAGAGGTACGCTCGCCCGTCACAAACTTGCGATCGCGTTCGTCACAATCTGATGTCAGCAGCGCAGCAGCATTGGCATCGGTACGTGCCAGCACGACAGTCGGAACACCCATGGTGTCGGCCGCCAGACGGGCAGCCGTCAGTTTCTGGATGGCTTCCTGGGTCGGTACCAACACCTTACCGCCCATGTGACCGCACTTTTTCACAGAGGCAAGCTGGTCTTCAAAATGGACGCCTGAGGCACCCGCTTCGATCATGCCCTTCATGAGTTCGAAAGCGTTCAGCACGCCACCAAACCCGGCTTCAGCATCCGCCACGATCGGGGCAAAGAAGTCGATATCGCTCTTGCCCTTGGACCACTGGATTTCATCAGCCCGTTTGAAGGAATTATTGATGCGACGAACCATGGTCGGTACGGAGTTCACGGCATACAGTGACTGGTCCGGATACATGGTTTCGGAGGTATTGCCATCGGCGGCAACCTGCCAGCCGGACAGATAAATGGCCTTGATGCCGGCCTTGACCTGTTGCAGGGCCTGGCCGCCGGTAATGGCACCCAGACAGTTGATATAGTCTTCTTCATTGACCAGTTTCCAGAGTTTCTCGGCACCGCGGCGTGCGAGGGTATACTCTTCCTGGACAGAACCACGCAGACGAACGACGTCTGCTGCGCTGTAATCTCGTTTCACCCCTTTCCAGCGCGGGTTTTTGGCCCAGTCCTGTTCCAACTGTTTAATCTGTTCTTCGCGTGTCATCATTGTCTCCTGCAACAAGCAGATACCTTTAAATATGAGTGAGCAGGCAATACTCTCATAATTGCCAGCAGGCTTCCAGCCTCGGAAACCTCAACAAACGCTGAACCGCAAACGCCCGTAGCGCCGCCCGGTCAGGCGGGATCAGCTTGGGAATTAAGCAGTTAAGTGCCTGTTTTCACAGTTAAATTGAAAAAGCGCGCCATTTTATAGTGCGTTGCAGGGTTTGGCAATCCTGATCATGGGCTTTGATGTGTCCTTTCCCTCGGCGCCGCCGGATTTCCTGAAGATTTTTTTGGTCGATCCGTCCAATTCATACTAAAACTTGCACGCATTCAGAAAAATGATGTCTGACATAACGATTGTGGAAAGCAAAATTACCGGAAGTATAATTAAATTAAGATAATCCAAGGGTCAAATACACACCTTACTGAAACACATGACCGAACAAACCCGCCACCATCCCGATGAAGGGCTGGCCCTGCAGGAAGCCCGGCCCAAGCTCAAGCGGCCGCCCATGTACAAGGTCATCCTGAACAACGATGACTACACCCCCATGGATTTTGTGGTGCACATCCTTGAAATTTTCTTTTCACTGGATCGCGAAAATGCGACGCGCATCATGCTGGAAGTCCACACCCGCGGACGTGGAATTTGTGGTATCTTTACTCATGAGATTGCAGAAACCAAAGTTGCCCAGGTCAACAGTTATTCCAGAGAGCACCAGCATCCCTTGCTGTGCACAATGGAAAAGGCATAGGTGAAGATATGCTCGATAAAGAACTGGAGTTGACACTCAATACCGCCTTCAAGGAGGCGCGTGAGAAACGTCATGAATTCATGACGGTGGAGCATCTGTTACTCGCATTACTGGACAATGCCTCGGCCGCCCGTGTGTTGCGTGCCTGTGGCGCCAATCTCAATGCACTGCATAATGATCTCTCCAAATTCATCATTGAGAACTCACCGATACTTGGCAAACACGACGATCGTGATACCCAACCGACGCTGGGATTCCAGCGTGTATTGCAGCGCGCCGTGTTTCATGTGCAGTCATCCGGCCGCAAGGAAGTGAATGGCGCAAATGTACTCGTGGCAATTTTTGCCGAACGCGAATCGCACGCCGCCTATTTCCTCGCACAACAGGACATCACCCGCCTGGATGTGGTGAATTATATTTCCCACGGCATCGCCAAGATTCCGGAAGATGAACAAACTGGTGGACAGGATGCGCCGGTCGATGATGAAACCCGTGTGGATGAAGGCGGCAGTAATCCGCTCGAATCCTATGCCATCAATCTGAATGCACAGGCCATGCAGGGCAAAATTGATCCGTTGATTGGCCGGCAACTCGAAGTTGAACGCACCATCCAGATTTTATGCCGCCGTCGCAAGAATAATCCGTTGTATGTCGGTGAAGCCGGGGTCGGCAAAACCGCCATCGCTGAAGGCCTCGCCAAGATGATTGTAGATGGCCAGGTACCTGAAGTGCTGGCCGACAGCACGATTTACGCCCTCGACATGGGTGCCCTGCTGGCAGGCACCAAATATCGTGGTGATTTTGAAAAACGTCTGAAAGGGCTGATCGCACAACTCAAGAAAACCAAAGGTTCAATCCTCTTCATCGATGAAATACACACCATCATCGGCGCGGGCGCAGCTTCCGGCGGCGTGATGGATGCGTCCAACATCATCAAGCCGGTGCTGGCTTCGGGTGATCTGAAGTGCATCGGTTCAACAACCTATCAGGAATATCGCGGTATTTTTGAAAAAGATCGTGCACTCGCCCGCCGCTTCCAGAAGATTGATGTATCCGAACCGTCGATTGATGAAACAGTAAAGATCCTCGAAGGCCTGAAAACCCGCTTCGAGGAACACCATCAGGTCAAGTACACACATCAGTCATTGCGCTCGGCTGCAGAACTTACGGATCGTTATATTAATGATCGGCACCTGCCGGACAAGGCCATCGACATCATTGATGAAGCCGGCGCTTCACAACGACTGCTCGCCCCGTCAAAACGCAAGAAAACGATCACCGTTACCGATATAGAAAATATTGTGGCCAAGGTGGCACGTATTCCGCCGAAGAATGTTTCGACATCTGACAAAGATGTGATGATGAACCTGGAACGTAATCTCAAGATGGTAGTGTTCGGTCAGGATGAAGCTATTAACGTGCTGTCCGGTGCCATCAAGATGGCGCGCTCAGGACTGGGTAATCCCCAACAACCCATCGGCGCGTTCCTGTTTGCCGGGCCCACCGGTGTCGGTAAAACTGAAGTCACCCGTCAGCTCGCCCAGATCATGGGCATCGAATTGATCCGTTTTGACATGTCGGAATACATGGAACGGCATACGGTTTCGCGTTTGATTGGCGCACCTCCTGGTTATGTTGGTTTCGATCAGGGTGGTTTGCTGACGGACGCGGTAAACAAACATCCGCATGCCGTACTGCTGCTCGATGAAATGGAAAAAGCCCATCCGGATGTGTTCAACCTGATGTTGCAGGTGATGGACCACGGGACACTCACCGATACCAACGGCCGCAAGACAGATTTCCGTAATGTGATCATGGTCATGACCACCAATGCCGGCGCCGATCGTATGAGCCGTGCTTCGGTCGGTTTCACCCAGCAGGACCACAGCCATGATTCCACGGAAGTGATCAAGCAGATGTTCAGCCCGGAATTCCGTAACCGGTTGACGGCGATCATCCAGTTCAATCCACTGGACATGACCACCATCAAGAATGTGGTCGACAAATTCCTTGTCGAACTGCAGGCACAGCTCGACAGCAAGAAAGTGTTTGTTGAAGTCGATGAGTCCGCGCGGCAGTGGCTGGCTGAACATGGTTATGACAAGGTCATGGGCGCCCGTCCGATGGAACGGCTTATCAAGGACAAGATCAAGAAACCGCTCGCGGAAGAATTGCTGTTCGGCAAACTGGAACATGGCGGTCATGTGATGGTTTCTGTTGAATCTGACGACATCAAGCTGGAAATCCTTGAAGAAGAAAAGGAAAACGCTGTCTAGAAAAATCCCCTGTTTGGCCCCGGCTTCACTCCCATCCCGTATATTTGTTGCATCGCAATAAATTTATTATTATCCTTTCTATTAATGCCGTTTACCCACCGGCATTTTCGTTCCAATATCCATACGTCCAGACTTGAGGTGACAGCTGATGAGTGCAAGCAAGAAGGACTATATCCGTATTGGTGGGCTGGAGATTGCCAGACCACTGCATGATCTGGTGCGCGATGACATCATCCCCGGCACCGGCGTCAGTAATGACCGTTTCTGGTCAGCACTGGCTGAAATATTGAATGACCTCGCCCCCAAAAATGATGCTTTAGTCGCGCATCGCGATGAATTGCAGAAAAAGATTGATAAGTGGCATATACAGAACAAAAACCAGCCACACGATGCTGCAGCCTACAAGAAATTCCTGCAGGACATCGGTTATCTCGTGCCGGAAATTCCGGACTTCCGTATCGCCGCCTGCAACATCGATCATGAAATTGCTGAAGTGGCCGGCCCGCAACTGGTGGTACCGCTGGATAATGCGCGTTATGTGTTGAATGCCGCCAATGCCCGCTGGGGCAGTCTGTATGATGCGCTCTACAGTTCCAACGCCATCCCGGAGTCCGATGGCTGCAGGAAGATTAAAAAATATAATCCCATCCGTGGCGAAAAAGTCATCGAATATGCACGTCGCTTTCTGGATCGTAATTTCCCGCTGGAAAAGGATACCCATCATCACGTTACTCATTACTACGTGGAAAATGCTCAGCTTATGGTACACATGGGTGATGCAACGATTACCACCTTGCTGCGCCCTGAAGGATTTTCCGGCTACACCGGCGATCCGAAACGGCCGGACAAGGTCCTGCTGAACAAGCATGGTCTGCATGTGGAAATCTGTTTCGGTGAGGGGTTCTTCATCGGCCGTCGCGATCACGCGCGCATCTATGACATCCAGATGGAATCCGCCATTACGTCCATCATGGATTGCGAGGATTCCGTAGCTTCTGTCGATACAGAAGACAAGGTGCGTGTGTATCGTAATTGTATCGGCCTGATGAAAGGCACACTCAAGGAAACTGTCGTCAAGGAAGAGAGCACCATTGAGCGCAAGCTGGCAGACGACCGCCAGTATTTATCTCCGGAAGGCAAACCCTTTTCCCTGCCCGGTCGCAGCCTCTTGTTGATCCGCAATGTCGGCATGCATCTTAAAACCGATGCCGTACTCATGGACGGTAAACTGATTCCGGAAACGATGCTGGATGCGATGGTCACCGCGCTGTGTGCCAAGCATGATGTGATTGGCAACACCCAGCGCAAGAACAGCCGCAAGGGGTCCATCTACCTGGTCAAGCCGAAAATGCACGGGCCTGATGAAGTAGCCCTGGCCAGCGAATTGTTCACGCGCGTTGAAGCTGCGCTTGGTCTTGATCGGAATGTGATCAAGATGGGCATCATGGATGAAGAACGCCGCACATCCGTGAATCTCAAGGCCTGCATCCGTGCTGCCAGTGAACGTGTGTTTTTTATCAATACCGGTTTTCTGGATCGAACCGGCGATGACATCCACACCAATATGGAAGCCGGGCCGGTTGTCCCCAAGAGTGAACTTAAAAATGCACGCTGGCTGCTCGCCTATGAAGATTCCAACGTGGACATCGGCCTGGCCTGCGGTCTGATGGACCATGCCCAGATCGGTAAAGGCATGTGGGCCATGCCTGACGAAATGCAGGCCATGCTGGAAAACAAGATACTGCATCTCAAGGCGGGTGCGAATACAGCGTGGGTACCTTCTCCTACCGCAGCAACATTACATGCATTGCATTATCACCAGTTTAATGTGCACACACGGCAGATGGAATTAATTCACCGCAAACCGGTTCCAGTCGATGATATTCTGACGATCCCGTTGATGACATCTGACCGCAAACTCACCGCCAAGGAAATCAAGCATGAACTGGATAACAACGCCCAGGGCATACTCGGTTATGTGTCACGCTGGGTCGGTCAGGGTGTCGGATGTTCCAAGGTGCCGGACATCAACAACATTGCCCTGATGGAGGATTGCGCGACACTGCGTATTTCCAGCCAGTTGATTGCCAACTGGTTACACCATGGTTTGCTGACACAGGCGCAGGTGCGCAAGGCGATGGAAAAAATGGCGGTGATGGTGGACCGGCAGAATTCAAATGATCCGGATTATGAACCGATGACAGAAGATTACGAGAAAAGCATTCCGTTCCAGGCTGCGCTCGATCTGGTCTTCAAGGGGCGTGAACAACCTAATGGTTACACCGAGTTCATTCTGTATGCACGGCGCCAGCAACAGAAAAAGAAAGTTGCGGAACGCAACAAACTGGCACTGACGGCCTGATTATCCGGCAGGGGGCAGGTTGGTTCTGTCCCCTGCTTTTCCATTTCTGGTGTAGACATCAATCCGGTTCCTGCCGTTATGCTTGGCATGGTAAAGCGCTTCATCCGCCATCTGCACCAGCTCAGTATCCAGCAGGCGTTCATCGGCCTGCATACCGGCGATGCCGATACTGATCGTGACATGATCTGCCACGGGGGAATCCTTGTGCGGGATGTCCAGGCGGTTGATGGCCTCCATCAATTTTATGGCGGAACGTCCAGCCTCTTCCTGACTGGTATTCGGTAATATCACGGCGAATTCCTCACCACCAAAGCGGGCTGCGGTATCAGTAGCGCGCAGAAAAACTGATTTAAAACAGCCGGCGATTTTCCTGAGACATACATCGCCCTGCACATGTCCGTAATAGTCGTTGTACCGCTTATAGTAATCAATATCGCACATCAGTAATGACAAGCTTGAGTTGGTGCGGATGGAACGCCTTATTTCAGTATTCAGTACCTCATCAAAATAACGCCGGTTGGCAAGTCCTGTCAGGCTGTCAATATTCACCATTTCCTGGAGTTTTTTGTTGGCGAGTTCCAGTTCTCGGGTTTTGGCCTCCACCAGTACTTTCAGGTGTTGCTGATATTCTTCTATCTTGGATTCGGACTGTTTTCTCCGGGTGATGTCGCGAATAATTCCGGTATAAAGTTTGCGGTCACCCAGTATGGTTTCGCTGACAGCCAGTTCTATGGGAAATGTCTCGCCGTTCTTGCGCAAGGCAATAACTTCGCGGCCGATGCCAATGATCTTTTTCTGGCCGGTTTTCTCGTAACTCTCAAGATAGCTGTCATGTTCGCTGGCATACGGCTCTGGCATCAGCATATTGATATTTTTGCCGATCACTTCATTGGCGCTGTATCCAAACATTTTTTCGGCGGCATGGTTGAAAAGGTCAATGATGCCACGGCTGTTGATACAAATAATGGCATCGACGGCCGTGTCCAGCACAGCTTTCAGCCGGATGTCGGAATCCGAAGCTGCAGGGGTATTGGCCATAAAATGAAACGACTAACTGAGTTTCTTGATCAGCACTTTCGAATTTCTCTGATAATTATAGAGCTGCTTCTTTTCAACCGGCAGCTCATTCAGAGACGCTTCCACAAAACCCTGCTCCAGAAACCAGTGTGTGGCGTGGGTCGTCAACACAAACAGTTTTTTTGCGCGATGCTTCCGTGCTTCCTGTTCTGCGCTCAATAACAATTCTTCACCTCTGGCCTGATGCTGGTAATCTTCATGCACCACGAGACAGGCAAGTTCTGCCGCCGCTTCCTTTGGATAGAAATGCAGGGCCGAACAGGCAATCACGGCCCCGTCACGTACCAGCACCGCATAATCCCCGATTTCCATTTCCAGTTTTTCGCGCGAACGCCGTACCAACACACCTTCTTCTTCCAGTGGCTTGATCAGTTCGAGGATGCCGCCGATATCATCGATTGTGGCCTGCCGCAGGTCATCATACGCACCGGCGGTCAACAATGTGCCGCAACCTTCACGACTGAAGAGTTCCTGCATCAAACTGCCATCCTTGCTTTGATCAATAAAATGCACACGCGCAATACCTTTGCGTGACGTCTGCAAACCTGCGGCCAGTTGCGCGTGTAATGTACCTTCGGAAACGTCTTTACCCTTCAACAGAGCCTGCGCGTCACTCTGGGTCAGATGCTGGATCAGTTTTCCTTTCTTGTCGCGCACACCTTTGTTTGCGGTCATGAACAATAACTTGTGCGCCTGCAAACTGATGGCCACCTGTGTTGCAAGTTCCACCGAGCTCAGGTTGAACACTTCACCCGTGGGTGAATAGCCCAGCGGCGGGATCAACACGATTTCATGATTTTCCAGATTGTCGCGGATCAGATCCGTATCCAGCCGCCGCACTGTACCGGTAAATTGCAGATCCGTGCCGTTGATGATGCCCATCGGTTTGGCCGTGACATAGTTGCCGGAACTCACCTTGATGCGCGATTCCGCCATCGGTGAATTGGGCAAGCCCATGGAAAACAATGCTTCGATCTGTATCCGTAATGCACCAACCGTTTGCTTGACCACTTCCATGGTCGCAGCATCGGTCAAACGCAGACCTTTGATCAACACGGGTTTGATCTTCTGTGATTTGAGCCGGGCTTCAATCTGTGGCCGTGCACCATACACCAGCACCAGCCTCACACCCAGACTGTTCAATAACGCGATATCATGGATCAGGTGCGGGAATACCGGACTCGCAATCAGTTCACCGCCGAAATGCAGGACAAACGTCTTGCCCCGGTGCGCGTGGATATACGGTGCAGCCGAGCGGAACCAGCCAACAAAATCTGAATTGTCAGTTGCCATGCGCTTTGCCCTCTATACAAAAGTGTCCGATCATTCCACTTAATATTTCAACCATCGGCTGCAAACGATCCAGCGCGATATATTCATTCGCCTGATGGGCATGGTCAATATCGCCCGGCCCGAGAATCACTGTATCCATCCCCATGGCATTCAGATAAGGCGCTTCCGTGGCAAACGCGACAGTTCCGGCGGTTGCCCCGGAGAGCCGTTCCGCCGTCCGCACGATGGCGGAATCAATGTCCGTATTCATGGGCGGCATACCGCTGAAACCGGAGGGTATTTCCACTTTCAGTCCCGATCCGGTAACGGCCGTATTCACCACATCGCACAACTGGGCGCGCAGATTATCGATATTCATGCCCGGTAACAAGCGCAAATCCAGAATTAACGTACATTCCGCGCAGATCCGGTTGGGGCTGTCACCGCCATGGATGTTGCCCAGATTGAGGGTAGGGACCGGTACGGCAAAGCCGTTATTCACCCAGGTTTCCTGCAAGGTTTTGCGCCAATCCAGCAAGGCACCCATGACTACGTGCATGCCCTCAAGGGCGCTGATACCGAGCGCCGGATTACTGGAATGTCCAGCGCGACCGATTAAACGTATGGTTTCAACCATGATGCCTTTATGCATGCGCACCGGCTTGAGACCGGTGGGTTCACCAATCAAGGCATAACGGCCCAGCGTGCGGCCGGAATTCACCAGCGCCAGTGCACCGGACATGGTGCTTTCTTCATCCGCCGTGGCCAGAAGATATAACGGTTGCTGCAGTTTTTTCGGATCGAATTTTCTGACGGCGTCCATGACCAGTGGGAAAAAACACTTCATGTCCGATGCACCCAATCCATACAGACGACCGTCTTTTTCCGTTAAGCGGAAAGGATCCTGTGACCAGCGTTCGGGATTACAGGGCACTGTATCCATATGTCCGGAAAGTACCAGACCGCCTTCCCCACGACCGAGGCAGGCGATCAGATTGGCTTTGCCCGGATGCTCCGGTATCGGCATGAGTTCGGTGGTAAAACCTAGGTCCTCCAGCCAGTTGGCCAGTGTTTCCAGACAGGCGATATTCCCCTGATCAAATGCCGGATCGATGCTGCTCACGGAAGGCGTGGCAATCAACTGCGTGAAGCTTTCCAGTAATGTGGGGGAGGATGTGAGCATCATGTGTTTCCGGCGTCTCGTGAATCTGTTTATCCGTCATTCCGGCGAAGCTTGCCCCGTGCCACGACACGGGGGCCGGAATCTAGTCAAAACAATTGTTTACTGGATACCGGTTGTCACCGGTATGACGGCAAATGAATTTTGAAACCACTTCTAGTGATCTTTTGGTATTCTATCGCACCTCATTATTCTTGAATAACACAGGTATTCGTAATGACCAGCCGTATAAATCGCTACAGTTCCCGCATCACCCAGCCCAAATCCCAGGGCGCCTCGCAGGCCATGCTCTATGGCACCGGCCTGAAAGTGGAGGACATGGACAAAGCTGAAGTCGGGATTTCCAGCGTCTGGTACGAGGGCAATACCTGCAACATGCACCTGCTGCACCTCGCCGAAAAAGTAAAGGAAGGCGTGCAACAGGCCGGATTGGTCGGGATGCGCTTCAACACCATCGGTGTAAGTGACGGCATTTCCATGGGCACGGACGGTATGAGCTTCTCGTTGCAGTCACGCGATCTGATTGCGGACTCCATTGAAACCGTGATGTCCGCGCAATGGTATGACGCCAACATTTCCATCCCCGGATGCGACAAGAACATGCCGGGTTGCGTGATGGCGATGGGGCGTTTGAACCGGCCCTCATTAATGATCTATGGCGGCACCATCAAACCGGGGCATCACGATGGTAAAAAGATCGACATCATCTCGGCATTCCAGAGCTACGGGGAGTTCATCACCGGCAAGATTGATGACAAGAACCGTCTGGATATCGTCAAGAAAGCCTGTCCGGGTGCCGGGGCCTGCGGTGGCATGTACACGGCCAATACCATGGCGTCTGCAATCGAAGCGATGGGCATGTCCCTGCCCTACAGTTCATCCACGCCTGCGGTTGATCCGGGGAAAATTCAGGAATGCCTGGATGCCGGCAAGGCGATCCGTTATTTGCTTGAACATGACATCAAACCGCGTGACATCATGACCCGCGAAGCGTTTGAAAATGCGATGGTGATCGTGACGGTGCTCGGTGGTTCCACCAATGCCGTGTTGCATCTGCTCGCCATGGCGCGTTCGGTGAATGTGCCGTTGACCATTGATGATTTTCAGGCCGTGTCCAACCGCACACCGTATATTGCAGATCTGAAACCGAGCGGCCAGTATGTGATGGAAGACCTGCACAATGTCGGCGGCACGCCGGCGGTGTTGAAATATCTGCTGGAGCGCGGACTCATCCATGGTAATTGCATGACCGTGACCGGCAAAACCATCGCTGAAAATCTGAAAGATTTACCGGGCCTCAGTGCCGGACAGGAGATCATTCAGCCGTTGGACAAACCACTGAAACCTTCAGGACACATCCGTATCCTGAAAGGTAATCTCGCGCCCGGCGGTTCAGTGGCCAAGATCACCGGCAAGGAAGGTGAAGTGTTCAAAGGACCAGCCCGCGTGTTCGATTCGGAAGAAGACATGCTGAAGGCACTCGAAGATAAAAAAATCCGGAAAGGTGATGTGATCGTGATCCGTTATGAAGGGCCCAAAGGTGGTCCCGGCATGCCGGAAATGCTGACACCGACGTCTGCCATCATGGGTGCAGGTCTCGGCAAAGATGTCGCCATGATCACCGATGGCCGTTTTTCCGGTGGTTCGCATGGTTTTATCATCGGCCATGTGGTGCCTGAAGCCCAGGAAGGCGGGCCGATCGCACTTATCAAAGATGGCGACGTGATCACTGTAGATGCAAAGAACAATGTGATCAGTGTGGACGTGAGTGATGCTGAAATGCAGAAACGCCGTGCGGGTTGGAAGATGCCGCCCTACAAGGCCAGTCGCGGCACGCTCTACAAATACATCAAGAATGTGAAATCAGCGTCGGAAGGCTGTGTGACGGATGAATAATTAGCTGAAGAATTCTAGTCTGTCCCAAATTATTTGCAGGAATGATTAGGGAGTAGACAGGTTACACGCGCAAACTCAAATTTCTGCAAGCTGCTTCAGTATGTCTGGATTTTTATCAACCAGTAGCAGTAACGCCTTGGCCTGATCGTTTGGTTGGGATATTCCCTGTTCCCATTTTTCCAGCGTGCGGGGTTGTATCCTGAGAAAATGTGCAAATAACGGGCGTGAGCAGGACAGTTTTTCCCTGACCGCCCTGATTTGTTTTGGAGTGATCTCCGGCAAAGGTTTGTTCTCAACACTATGAGTGCGCAGGGTCAGCTTTCCGGCATCGTGTTTTTGCATTTCCCGGATGCTTGTTGCCAGCTCGTCTGCCAGATTGCGTTTACGCTTGCTCATCTTTCCATGCCTCAACCAGTTTTTTCAGGATTTTCTTTTCCCCCGAAGTTAAATCAGAAACCTCACCTTTATAATAAATAGACAGGAGATATATTCTGTCTTTCTCTGTGTACCAATAGTAGATTACCCTTACACCAGATCGCTTCCCTTTGCCTTTACCTGGACATTGGTAACGAAGTTTACGCAACCCACCGGTACCGGGAATAATGTCGCCAACGGCTGGATTCGTTACGAGTTCATTCTGTAAAGCGCCATATTCCTCATCAGATAAATAGGCATCCATGAATCTGGAGAAGAGGCTGGACTCTACAAAGATCATATTCCCTTAAGTTTCCTTTAAAATCCGTTTTATTATGTATACGCTATTTGGGTATGCTTATCAAGCAGAGATTATCAAGATAACCATTCTTGTTAGTTTGTAAACAACAATCTACCCCGACGCCTTGCTGTACTGCGCGTAATACTCTTTCACCTTGCGGACATAGTTGCGGGTTTCCGGATAGGGCGGGATTTTATTGCCGTATTTTTTCACAGCACCTTCACCAGCATTGTAAGCGGCGAGCACCAGTGACAGATCATTTTTAAACAGCTTCATCAGGTCACGCAGGTACTTCGAGCCGCCATGAATATTCTGGTAAGGGTTCTTGCGATCTTTTACACCATAACGTTTGGCGGTTTCCGGCATGAGTTGCATCAACCCTACCGCGCCGGCTTTGGAAACAGCCGAAGGATCGTAAGCGGATTCTGCGGTAATAACCGCATGCAGCAAGTACTTGTTCAGGTTGTAGCGTTTCGCGGCGTAATCAACGGTGGGTGTGAATTTTTTGCGGTTCTGATGATAGGCCGCGACATTCAATTTCGCCCTGGGTTGCTCGGCCCAGCCTTTCCAGGTTTTGACGAGACGTTTGGAGTTGGTATTGACGGGACGGTCGGTGTAGATCACCCGGCCATGCTTGTCGATGGACTTGTAGACATCTGCCTGCGCGGGAATGGAGAACAATAAAATGCCGGCCAGCAGAACAAACAGGCTGGTTTTCCCTACGCTTAAACAGGTCATGCCAGGCAGCTTCATGTCACACCGTTTCTCGAAATCCACCTTAACTTTATAACAAATAAGCGATTATTTGAAGAATTGCAAGGCTATACAGGCCTGCGATGACGTCATCCAGCATGATTCCCACCCCGCCCTTAACCTGCTGATCGGCCACGGAAACCGGCCACGGTTTCCAGATATCGAACAGCCGGAACAGGATAAACCCGGCCAGCATCCAGACCCAGCCGGATGGTGCCATGAACATGGTAATGAGATAACCGGTGATCTCATCCCAGACAATGGCCGAATGATCGTGCACACCCAGATGCCGGGCGGTGATATCACATAGCCAGATACCTGCCGCAATACCTGCAAGAACAACGGCAATATAGATATAAATATGCAGATGTTGCAGGCCTGCATATAACAAAACTCCAACCAGTGTGCCTGCCGTTCCGGGCAAACGTGGAACATAACCCGCACCGAATCCCAACGCCAATAGATGCGCAGGATGTTTCCAGAAGTTTCCCGGCAAGGGTGGATTTTTATTCATGGTGGCAGTGTATACCATGCCACTGGCATCGCCCTAAAAAATAGGCAGCACAACTGATTTCTGCGACGATACCCGCATGTCACAACCATTAAATAATTTACCCCGCAAATCATTGCCCGCATTTCCCGGCTGGATGATCGCGCTAGGCCCCGGCATCATCTGGATGGCGCTGGCCCAGGGCAGCGGTGAATTGATCTGGTGGCCGTATCTGATTGCCAAATATGGACTGACTTTTTTATTTCTCTTGCTCCCCGCCTGTTTGTTGCAATACCCGCTCACCGTTGAAATTGGCCGTTACACCCTGGCCACCGGCGAGAGTATTTTTCATGGATTCATCCGTCTGCATCGGGGACTCGGTATCGCGTTATGGATATTAATGACACTTTCTTTTCTCTGGTTCGGTGCGTTTGCTTCAGCGGGCGGCACGGCACTGGCGGCGCTCACCGACTTTCCCGCTGACTGGACCACCCGCGGACAAACCCTTTTCTGGGGTTACACCACGATTGCCTTGTTCGTTATGGCACTGCTGCTCAGCCCTGTCATTTATATATTCATTGAATGGTTCATGAAGATTGTAGCGCTGGTGACTGTGGTTGGAATGATCTGGGCGTGCCTGCAACCGGAAATCATTAAAGTGCTTCCGGAGTTTCTGCGAGGCATAGCAGGCCCGGTGAACATCTGGCCGCGTCCATGGGACACGAATGACGCCACCAAACTTTTAACAGCGATCACATTTGCCGGTCTGGGTGGTTTCTGGATATTGTTTTATTCCTACTGGTTGCGTGACAAAGGCAGCGGCATGGCCGTGCATAACGGTCGCATTACCGGCCTCGTCAGCAGCAAACATGAAACCGTTTCCACCTTCGGGCAACTGCCGGCCGATGTTGAAGATAACCGGACACGCTGGCAACAGTGGCTGCGGTATCTGCGTATCGATGCCATCATCGGCATATCCGGCAATCTGCTCACCACATTCATGGCCTGTCTGCTGGCTTATGCCTTGTTATTTCCGCAAGGGCTGTTGCCGCAGGATTATGAAATTGCCGTGGTCCAGGCAGCCTTCTTTGAGATTGCCTGGGGCGAGATCGGGCGCATTATTTTTCTGATCGTGGCCGGAGCTTTTCTGGCAGACACCTGGCTGGTCACCGCGGATGCGGTGGCGCGCACGCAGGCTGATATATTACACATCCTTTTTCCTGCCATGCGCCGTTACACACAACAGAAACTCTACTATGTGTTTGTGTGTGTACTGACATTGATAACCGGCGTGACCATGTTGTTTGAAGCACCGGGCCCGTTAATATTGATTTCGGCGGTGATTGGTTTTTGCGGCACGGTTATTTTTCCGGCAGCGCTCTATTTTCTCAATCACCGGCTGTTACCAACTGTGGTACCGGGATGGATGCGGCCTGCCCATGGTTCTGCCATATTACTGTTCATCAGTTTTGCAGCTTACCTGACACTGGCCATACTTTATGTGATCGCCCTGTTTTCCTGATACTTTTTAATCTGCCTTTGCGATAATAGACTGCCGATTTGGACCGATAGAGGTATTCTTTGTGAAAAAGCTTTTTGTAATTTTATTGTTGCTGGGAAGTCCCGCTGTTCATGCTCACGCCGTATTGATGCCGGATGAGGCCATGGCTGGCAGCTATCAACGGCTGGCAATAAAAATCGGCCACGGCTGCAAAGGCAGCCCGACCAACAGTGTCACTGTTGAAATTCCTGAAAATGTACATCTCGCCAAACCCATGCCTAAATCCGGCTGGCAGATCAAAATTGAAAAAGAAAAACTTGCTGCGCCTTATGATTCACATGGCCGCCTGTTGACTGAGGATGTCGCGCGCCTGACCTGGTCTGGCGGTGAATTGCCGGATGAGTATTACGATGAATTTGTGTTTCATGTGAAATTACCGGATGAACCCGGCACATTTTATTTTCCGGTCAAGCAACTCTGCGCGGAAGGTGAGCAATACTGGCATCAAATTCCGCAACACGATGCTGGGCATCAACATGGTTCATCAGAATATCCTGCACCCAAGCTGGAACTGACACCCTCCCCGGATAAATAATACCGCATGGTCAAGAAACCAAAACAAACAGGCAAGGTGGCGGTGCTCGGACTCGGCATCATGGGTGAGGCGATGGCGCTTAACCTTGAAGCAGACGGCCTGCTGGCTGCCACCTGGAATCGCAGCCCGAAACCGGACTTTCCGCAATTCACAGCGTCGATCCACGATGCGGTCAGTGCGGCGGAGTTTATTATCATTCTGGTGACGGATGATCGCGCTGTTTCTGAATTACTGAATGTTATCCAGCCTGCCCTCAGCGCTGAACATGTTGTAATTCAATGCAGCACTGTCAAACCTCAGAGTAATATTGAATTTGAAAAATGCGCGCTGAAAACCGGCGCCCGCTTTATTGAAGCCTTGATTGGTGGCAGCAAAGGCGCAGCCGTGAGCCGGCAAATTATATTTTATACCGGTGGCGATCCTGACACCGCCACTCATGCCGAAACAGTATTAGGAAAAATCTCGGCCAAATGCATACACGTCGGTGCAACCGGCAAGGCCAGTGCCATCAAGCTTGCCATGAATCTGAACATTGCCCTGCAAGTGGAGGCCTTGTGCGAAAGTTTTGCCTACGCGGAACGGGCTGGCATCGATGCAAATACCTTCTTCACGGTGTTGAAAAACAATACTGCCTGGAACCGTTTGAGCGAATACAAGGAACCCAAATTAAGAGAGATGGATTTCTCACCACAGTTTGCCGTGAAGAACATGCACAAGGATGTGAGGCTGGCACTGGAAACTGATGGTGCGGATCATCGTCTGGCTTTGTTGTCGTCGCTGGAGAAAATTTTCAGCCGTGCCGAAGTTGAAGGTTATGCGGAAGACGATATGATTGCGTTATATAACTTACTTAAAAAATAAATCTCTTTTTTTACCCCTTCCCCCTCGACGGGGGAAGGCCGGGATGGGGGTGAGAGTCTTGCGACATTATAGTTATCACCCCCACCTCAATCCTCCCCCATCAAGGGGGAGGAAGTTTATTTTTGCAGAGGAGCATCTTTAATGAATACAGCAAAGGTATTTATGGCAATCGGTAGTCTTAATGCCCTGTTTGCCGTAATACTGGGTGCTTTTGGTGCCCATGCATTGAAAGCGCGTCTGCCTGAAAACCTGCTGGCAGCTTATCAGACCGGTGTGCAGTATCATTTCTATCACGCGCTTGGGCTTATTCTGATTGGGCTGGTCATTCTGCAACTGACGGCATCCACCTGGCTCAAAACATCCGGCTGGCTGATGCTCGCCGGCATTGTTCTGTTTTCCGGCAGTCTTTATCTGTTGAGCATTACCCAGATGCGCTGGCTCGGAGCGATTACGCCTGTCGGCGGGATAGCATTCATACTGGCATGGCTCGCATTGTTTACCGGTATCCTGAAATCGTGATGTGACTTCACGCCTGCCACCAGGCATAGCCCAGCCAGGTCAATCCCGACCAGATCAACAGCACGATAATAATTCCAGTGACTTTCAAACTGCGGCTTTCGATCGGGGTCTGCTCTGATTGATATTCCAGCAACACCTCCTGTGGCATCAGACGCATAATCAGGGCCAGTGCCAGTGGGACCAGAATGACTTCATCCAGTAATCCAAGGACCGGAATAAAATCCGGGATAATATCAATCGGACTGATGATATAGGCCAGTATCACCAGAGTCAGTAATTTCACATACCACGGCACCCGTGGATCCTGTATGCCGCGATATAACGCATAAATATGTGATTTGAGTTGCCTGGCTTTTTCTTCCAGTCTGTTCACAAGATTCATAGAATCCCGGCATGATGGTTATATAATGTCTATTGTATAGTTACTCACGGGAAACGCTATGGCCAGAACATCCGCATCATTTGCAGAACGATTGCGCAAAGGTGAATTACTGATCGGCACACTGGTCAGTCTGCCTTCGCCGGAAGTCACTGAAATCCTCGCTCATGCCGGTTACGACTGGTTGTTTATCGATGCCGAACATGGCGCATTCAATCCCCAACAGGCACAAAGTATGTTACAGGCGGCTGGCACATGTCCCTGCGTGATCCGCGTACCCTCCAGTGATGAAATGTGGTTGAAGAAAGCACTGGATATTGGCGCGGCTGGTGTCATCGTGCCGCAGGTACATACGCCAGAACAGGCGCTGGCGATTGTGAAATATTGCAAATATTCTCCTGCGGGCAGTCGCGGCGTGGGTATAGGCCGCGCACATAAATATGGATTGGAATTTGAACATTATTTAAAGACCGCCAATAAACAAACGGCTGTGATCCTGCAGGCGGAAAGTCAACAGGCCATCGATAACATTGATGCCATCACGGCCATTGAAGGTGTTGATGGAATACTCATTGGCCCTTATGACCTGTCTGCAAGTCTTGGCAAAATGGGACAGGTCACACATCCAACAGTCATCGCTGCCATAGATAAAGTTACCAAATCCTGCAAAAAAGCCGGTGTGAAGCTCGGTTATTTTGGCGTGAGTGCGGAAGCCGTGAACCCTTACATTAAAAAAGGTTTTACATTGATCACTGTAGGCGTTGATGCACTATTCCTTACCCGTTCGGCAAAAGATACGCTGGCGGCTGTCCGTGTCTAGGAAAACGTCTGTGAGTCTCAATGCGCTGAATACCATCCTGAATACTGCCCCGCTCATTATTCAGGGTGCTACCCGGCTCATTAAAATGATCCGTGATCGAGACCAGCCTGAACCGGAAGAACAGAACATCCCGGCCACTCTCGACGGATTAAAAAATGAAATCAGCCGCATCAACAACCGGCTGGATGAAAATTATGAATCCGACATCCAGCAGATCAAACTCATCGAAGAACTGGCGAAACAGAATGAACTGCTCGCAACTTCACTCAAGAAAACCAACAAGCAGGTTTATATCATCACCGGCATTGCTCTCGTTGCATTGTTGATTGGCATCATTGTATTTATCGCGATGATACGCGGGTGATTATCTTCTTTCTGGTGATTTTCCCGGTATATACCGTCTGGCGATAAATGTACGAGACCTGCCCCAAATGTGAATACACCCGTAAATCCACGGACAGCGGCGATCCGGGCACTTGTCCTGCCTGCGGATTGATCTTCGCCAAATATATGAAACAGAAATTCGCCGTTGCCCCCACGGCTGCTGCGGATGAATCAATTGATGAGGAAGTTAGTATCCTCAAACGTGTTTTGAGCATGGTGCTTTATGTTGAGCCAAAAACTGACCCGGTGATTTTTTATGGCCGTTTGATCCTGTTTGTGCTGTTCGTCATCTGGGGCATCCGCTTCATCATGATGGATTACACCTTGAATCCTCCACCCATCGGCGAGTCCTTCATGCACCGGATCAATCTGGTGTTTCACGAGGCAGGTCATGTGTTTTTCCGGCCCCTCGGCTGGTTCATGACCATACTTGGCGGGACATTGGGACAGTTAATCATGCCGCTGGTAGTCACTCTGGTTTTTGTGTTTAAAAATCATGACAACTTCGCAGCTTCGATAGGTTTATGGTGGCTCGGGCAGAGTTTCATGGATACCGCACCCTATATTAATGATGCCCTGAAACAGGAATTGATATTGCTGGGCGGACGGACTGGGGCAGATGCTCCCGGTAATCATGACTGGAACAACATACTGGGTGAACTGAATATGCTGGAAAAATGCTACCAGTTTGCCGCGTTGGCCGATAAGGCCGGTATTATGCTCATGATTACTGCCTTTCTCTGGGGTGGTTACATACTCAAACAGCAATACGCCAACACCAGAAGTTGACCAATTTTTTTCCTCCCCCAATATCAATTTTCAGCAGACCCCGGTAAAATCGCGGCTTGTTTAACCACCGGCGGGATGTGTCCCTCAAGATGAACCACGCAGTATGAGAATAAGAATAATCACCCTGGCAGCGTTTATTACCTGCCTCGCCATTTATACCCAGTCCAGCCAAGCTTACACTCCGGAAACCATCGCCAAGTTGCCGCAGGGTGCAATCAACATTCTGCAACGGCACAAAATCCCGGTGGATTCGCTGAGTGTCTATATCGCCGATCTGGACACCGGTGATCCGGTTACACTGGTCAATGCCGATACACCGCGCAATCCGGCTTCAGCAATTAAAGTATTAACAACCTACGCGGCACTTGAGTTACTGGGCCCAACGTATTTATGGGAAACGCGTTTTTACATCGACGGCCCGCTGGACAATAACGGAACTCTCAAGGGCAACCTGATTTTTCAGGGGGGGGGTGATCCTTTTCTTTCACGCGAAAGTTTCTGGCACATGTTGTTTACCCTGCAGGCCAGAGGTCTCAAACATATCGAAGGTGACCTGGTGATTGATCACAGCCTGTTCGAGGAAGAAGAAGGTTCGCCGGGTGATTTCGACGGACGGCCCTATCACCCCTACAATGCCTTCCCGCATGCCGCACTGGTCAATTTCACTGCGCAGGAATTTTTTATTATCCCGCAGAACAACAGTGTGTTGGTTTATGCCGATCCACCTGCGGAAAATCTGCAAATCCGTAACAACCTGAAACTGGTCTCTGGTAACTGCTGGGCGCCCAATACCGGGGCTGAATTGAATATCTCACAACAGGGTTCACTGGTAGTCGCCGATTTCAAAGGTAATTATCCGGCGGCCTGTGGCGAACAGGTCATGCAGCGTTCACTTTTCCCGACTGACCAATATGTGTACGGAGTATTCAAGGCGCTCTGGGAAGAAATGGGCGGCTCCATCAAGGGCAGTTACCGTTTCGGACTGGTTCCGCCGACCTCCGGCAAGGCGTTTTACGCGGAAACCTCGCGGCCACTGACCGATGTGATCTACAGCATCAACAAATACAGTAATAATGTCATGGCCCGGCAACTGCTCCTGACCATCGGCCAGATCAAGGTGGGTGCTCCCGGCAGCAAAGTGTCCGGTTTCCAGGCCATCAAGCAATGGCTGTTCGATATTGGCATTCCGGCACCGGAACTCTCGCTCGACAATGGCGCCGGTCTCTCGCGCAACGCCAGCATTTCAGCCCACACCATGGGTAAGCTGCTGGAACACGCCTGGCACGGGCCTCTCGCCCCGGAGTTTCTGGCCTCATTACCTATCGCCGGCAAGGACGGCACCATGCGCAAACGGCTGAATGGCAAAATTCCGGCAGGCAATATCCGCATCAAGACCGGTTTGCTGAATAATGTCCGGACCATGGCCGGCTATGTGAAGAGCCGCAACAACCGTAACTTTGTCATCGTTACCCTCCACAATCATCCCGGCATACAGAATATGACCGGTACGCTTGTTCAGGATGAGTTACTGAAATGGCTGTATGAACAGTAATCACTCTATCTGTATCAACACGAGGGAATAAAAACACAAAGTTTTCAGGCAAGGCTATAATTAACAGCAGAAGGCCTTGTCAATAATAACGATAACTACCTTACAGCGAACGCAGCGATGGCTGGCCGCAAGATTATGAACATACCGGCTTTGATTGCCGGAACGCTTACCGCAGTATGTGGTGCAGCAGTACTCATCGGCTGGTGGCTGGATGTTCCTCAATTAAAAACTGTGCTGACTGGCCTTGTCTCCATGAAAGCAAATACCGCCTTTGCTTTTATTCTGGCGGGCACAGGCACCATATTACTCTCTGTCACTCAGCATAAGTACGCGATAACGGCCACAAAAAGTATTGCTGTTTTGATCATCTTCATTGCCGCTATGACGTTGGTTGAATACATTACCCGTTATGATTTTGGCATTGACGAACTTCTGTTTGATGATCCGGATACATCCCCGTCTCATTATCCAGGACGGATGGCAATAGCGACAGCCCTGGCCTTCCTCTTAACCGGGACGGCACTTTTTATCATGCCACTACTTCGCAAGATTCCCGGTCTGGCCACCTTGAATCATATTCTGATCATCGGAATCGCCTCGATTGGAGGATTGGCGATGATTGGTTACATTCTTGACTTCGAGTTGCTATACAGCTGGTATGCCTATAATTCTGTCGCTTTACATACCGCTATTGCGTTTATTCTGGTTGCGGCCGGTTTCTGGTTAATATCCAGAAAGCTGCTGCCGGAACAGTTCGTTGCACGCGATAAACAAATCAATCGGGCAGCGGCCTATTGTCTGGTCATCACCGCCAGCATGACCGGCATAACCTCTTTTGGTTTGATGGAGAGAGAAGTACAGACTATTCTGGGCAATGGGCTGCAGGCAGGACTCAATTCACGGGTTAACCAGATTGCAACTGTACTGGACCTGCGTACCATCCGGGCGCAGATCATCAGCACACGGCCAGCCTTGCTGCAATATATGCGTTTACTGGAATCCGAACCTGACAATATGGAGTATTTGTCTGCAGTACAAAATGAGATTAATAGTTTTTCCAGTCATGGATTTGATTCAATCACAGTATTCTCCGCCAACGGCAGGATTCTGGCGAGTCAGGGCATACCCCTCAAGGATACTACCTTCAGATTATCCGTAAATCACAAAATTGAGAGTTATCTTGTCTGGCAGGACAGACTATATCTGCAGCACCGGCAGGTATTGAATGATGATGCTGGCGTGTTGGGAACAATTATTTCAGAGCAGTCTCTGCCCAGAACAACCCAGGCCCTTCTGAAGAGTGAATCTTATGGCAATACTTCAGAATTATTACTATGCAGGCATATTGATGATGCTTTCAGCTGTTTTCCGACGCGCCTCACCCCGGAACCATTTATCATTCAACCACAGGGCGTGCAGAAACTCTTTGTAGAGCTTGCCCAGCAAGGAAGAACAGGAGTTGGTAACACTGTGGACTATCGCGGGCATCGGGTACTGGGTGCATACAGCCCGGTGGAAGAAACCGGGCTGCTGGCCGTGCTCAAAATTGATTCTGATGAAATACACAAACCCATCTCTCGTGAATTTCAATGGGCACTTCTGCTTGTATGTTTACTTACAGCTGCGGGTATAGTACTGATCAATTATCGTGTCAGACCACTGGCAGCCGCACTCAAGGCCAGCGAGGCGGAATTTCAGAATCTGCTTGAGTCTATTAATGATGGAGTAGCGATTTGCCAGGCTTTTTGTTTTGTGTATGCCAATGATGCGTTATGCTCCATGCTGGGTTATACACGTGATGAATTTACCGGACTGACCTTTGAATCAGTAGTTGATCCTGAATTCATAAAGATTTATCGGGAACGTTACAGTCAGAGGATCGATATAAACGCTAAAATTCCGCCTTCACATTATGAAATACGCATGGTCTGCAAGGGTGGCAAAAAAACCATATGGGTAGAACTGAATGCACGCCGTACTGAATACAACCAACGGCCAGCCGTGATTGTCATAATCCGGGATATTACACAGAGAAAGAATGAAGAATTAAGCCGGCAGGAATTGACCGGAAAATTACTTGTACAACTGGAGGATGCTACAAAAGTTCGTGAGCAACTCTATCAACAGGCCACACGGGACCCACTCACTGGATTGTTTAACCGACGCTATCTCAGCGAGACTCTTACACGCGAGCTGGCACGTGCTGTACGCGACAAAAGCTCTTTATGTTTGGCCATAATTGACATAGACTATTTCAAACGTATTAATGATATGTATAGTCATGACGCGGGGGATGAAATGATAAAATCACTGGCGTCACTCCTTTTAAATCAAACCCGCCGTGAAGACATTGTTTGCCGTTATGGTGGAGAGGAATTCATCGTAGTACTGCCTTCCAGCAGCCTGGACAATGCCAGACAACGCATGGAACAGATCCGCAAGTCCTTCGAAAAATCAGAGATTATCTGGGGCGGGCATAAAATTCATACCACTATCTCCATCGGTATTGCCGCCTATCCGCAACATGGGTTTAATAACCATGAATTGATCAGTGCGGCCGATACCATGCTTTATCAGGCCAAAGGAGCAGGACGGAACCGTGTTATGATTAAGGAATAGACTCTGAACAGGCAGCAATCCGCCCTGCGTATCAAGTCATGGCAAATGTACATTTTACACCTGCGTTAAAGCGTTTTGTTCCAAACCTTAAAATGGTTGAGGTAGATGGCACCACCGTCGCGGAAATTCTGCGCGGCGTGGACAGGGAATTCCCCGGCCTGGTGAACTACCTGATTGAAGATAATGGCTCATTACGCAAGCATGTAAATATATTCATCAATAATACTTTCATCCATGATCGGACCACCCTCACCGATCCGGTCCGATCAGAAGACGCCGTTCATATCATCCAGGCACTGTCAGGAGGCTGACATCAACACACCTGCAAAAATTCTCCTCGGCACTCACAAGGGCCTTGTCGTGTATGAAAATACGACTTCCGGCTGGCGTTATTCCGGCGATCATTTTCTCGGGATACCGGTCAGCATTGTGGCCGTTGATCAGCGTAACGGTGCATGGTGGGCCATGCTCGATCACGGCCACTGGGGCTGTAAAATACATCGGAGCATGGATCAGGGTAAATCGTGGGAGGAAATCACCGCTCCGAAATATCCTGACGGAGAAATCATCAAAGAAAACAAACCGGCCACGCTCAAATATATCTGGGCCTTCGCGACTGGTGGAGCCGGTCAAAATGACCGAATCTACCTCGGCACTGATCCGGGCGGACTGTTCATGAGTGATGATTATGGCAAGACATTCACGCTTAATCGTCCCTTGTGGGACCGTCCTGAGCGCATGGATATGTGGTTTGGCGGTGGCCGTGATAATCCCGGCATTCACAGCATCGTGGTGGATCCGGAGGACAATGATCATTTTTACATTGCCATCAGTTGCGCCGGTGTCTATGAAACCCGTGACGGTGGAAATACCTGGAGGTCGCACAATCAGGGACTCAAAGCCGAATTTCTGCCCGATCCTGGTTCAGAATATGGTCATGATCCGCACCTGCTTGTGGCTTGCCCACAGGAACCGGAAAAAATGTGGCAACAAAACCATTGTGGTATTTTTCGTTCAGTGGATGGCGGTGCACACTGGACGGAAGTCAGTGAAAGCCAGGGCCCGGCAAAATTCGGATTCGCCATAGCTGTTGATCACAATAATGGTGAAGTAGCATGGGTCATTCCTGCCATCAAGGATGAAATCCGCGTTCCCCTGAACCATGCTCTGTGTGTCTGCCGCACGGATGACGGCGGCAAAACCTGGAAGCAATTCAGGAGAGGATTACCACAACAGGCATGTTATGATTTGGTCTATCGGCATGGGCTCGCCATACACGGAGACATGCTGGTCTTTGGCACAACCGGCGGTAACCTCTACTTCAGTGACGACCGCGGCGAAGGCTGGGAATGTCTGAATACCCACTTACCCCTGATTTACTCCGTTGAATTTGCCTCATGAAATTGTCTGATTACATTCATATCCACCGGTTGATTGGGAAACTTCTGCTCATCGCAACAGTTATTCCCATTATATTCATGTCTGGCCCAACGCAGGCACAAACCAAATCAACACCATCAGCATCTTCTGCCGATGTACAGATTTTACAGATGCGTGAGCAGTTGCAGCGAACCCAGTCCTCTCTCACAGAAAAACGCAATTATATTGAGCAATTGCGCAAACAGTTAAAACGGGAAACAGATGAGATAGAGAAGCGCAATCTCGAAAACCAGATCGCGCGGGAAGAATTTGAAATCAGTAACCTTGCACTCTCTTTTGAAAATATCGCCCTCGGCGGCATGGATCTGAGCGTATTTGACCCGCAACAGCAGGAACAGAAATTCAACTGGAAAGAGGAACTGCAAACAATCCTCAAACCGCTGTTCCAGGAACTCAAGGATCTGACTGACAAACCACGTCAGATCGAGCGCATGAAAAGCCGCCTTGCCCTCCTGGACAATCAACGACGCATCACTGAGCGGGCCCTGGCAAACGTTGAACGGTTATTTGATGACTCACTCGATAAAAACACCCGCCAGCAACTGGAAAGAGTCCGTGATTCCTGGAAACAACGACTGAATGATATCCAGCGTGAGCGCGAAATAAACCAGATACAGATTAATGTCCTGCAAAGTCAGGATGACACTTTAATCCAGCAAATACAGTCATCCCTGAATGAGTTCGTGACGGGTCGCGGTCTGAACCTTGTGATTTCCATCATGGCATTCCTTGGCACATTATTACTGCTCAAAGGAATCTATCATTTATACATGCAATACGGCAGGCAAACCGGAAGCCGCCTGTTCACCACCACGACCAGCCGCCGCATCATCGAATACAGCTACCAGGCATTTACCCTGCTCATGGCTACTATTGTTGTGGTCATTGTACTTTATGTACTCGGTGACAACTTGCTTTTGGTCCTGTTCCTGCTGCTATTGTTGTTCCTACTGCTGAATCTGCGCAATTACATACCCAGATTCATGGACGAAACCAAACTGCTGCTCAACATGGGTGCTGTGCGCGAACGCGAACGTGTCATCTACAAGGATTTACCCTGGATGGTGCGTTCTCTTGGTGTGTATTCAAAATTATATAATCCTGCCCTGGACGGTCTGTTACGGCTGCCACTCTCTGAAATACTGACTCTGGTTTCGCGTCCCTACAAGGAAGATGAACCCTGGTTTCCGACCAAGCCCGGTGACTGGGTGGAACTGCTGGACGGCACAATTGGACAGGTGCTGCTGCAGACCCCGGAAATTGTGCAACTCAGGACCAAAGGCACCATACGCACCTATGCGACTTCCAAATTCATGTCTGCCGAACCGCGTAATTTTTCTGAAGGGTTTGGTGTGTCCATAATATTCGGCGTTGATTATCAACTACAGTCCATCAGCACAACCGAAGTGCCGAAAATTCTGCGCCAATCAGTTGAGCGTGCCATGAAACAGTCTGAACTGGGTGAATATGTGCAGGACGTCCTTGTGGATTTTCAGGAAGCGGCCGCTTCTTCATTGAATTATCTGGTGTATGTCAATATGAAAGGCGCGGCCGCAGATTCTTATTTTGCCATCAGCCGCATGTTGCAACGAATCTGCGTGGACACCTGCAATGAACAGGGCTGGAGCATTCCGTTCAACCAGATGACTGTACATGCAGGCAGCGGATTCAACACATCCGCAAATTGACGGCCTGTAAAAAAACACCGCTATAAAGCGGTGCTTAGATCTACCGTGACTGTGGTTTCAATCTCTTTCCTTGCCTTTTCCTTTGCCTTTACCATGCCCTCGTCCTGAGCCGGGGCCGTGACCATATTTTTTGGCGAGACCGGGCGGAACACGGGCATCATCGTCATAATGACCCCAGTCACGATCCAGATATTTACTGTGATACCAGCCATCATGGGAATGCCGGTAATAAATACCATCCAGATAATAATGCTCAGGCCAGCCTGTAACCACATAAACACCAAGACCGGAATCAAACACCAGATCATGATCATGATACTTGGCCCGGTAACCATGTGCCGGGGCATGTGGCGGCGGACCATAACCGGGGCCGTCTGAGTGGACATGATGCACTGCACATCCGCTGAAAATCAGCGTTGACATTGCAATCAGTATACCTGTCATATTACGTTGCAACCTGTTCATCAGTCATAACCTCATAATGAATTAATCCGGATTATTGGAACATAAAACAACATCCAGGTTTTAGCGTCCGGCAGTCTGAATAGCCAACCGGGTCACACTATAGACAAAATAATAGCCTGCCATTAATTGATACAAATCAATTATCTCTCTGCCATCAAGCCCATAGTGAATTTACGCACTGCTATACTTTAAAGGCTGATAATCAATATAAGGAGAAGCGTTATGTCTGACAGTATCTATAGAGTCACCGAGCTGATAGGGACCAGCACCAAATCCTGGGAAGATGCCGCCAAACAAGCGGTGGAGGCCGCTTCCAAGTCGCTGAAAAATCTTAGAATTGCCGAAATCAGCAAGCTGGACATGAAAGTTGAAGACGGAAAGGTCGTTGCCTACCGGGCACGGGTGTCCCTGTCCTTCAAGTATGAAGGGCACTGATTTCTAGTTGTCGTCAGTGATTTTAGTAAATTGCCGCCTTACACGGTGGTGATGTACTTCTGTTGCATATTACATAATGAATATGGCGCAACCGGAAAATTAATTACGAAGGATCAATATCATCCGCCGGAATCATCACCGTTATTTCTTTCCCGCCAAACTTGTCCCGCGAACAATGCGCGCGGATGATCACGGTTTTAATATCTGCCGGAACATAGACATAAGGCAGACTACGGGTAAACGGTTGTTCGTCAACATGTGGATGCTGCAAATTGCGGGCAGCCAGATTTTGCCCATCTTCGATAAATATCACCCATGCATCGGCATAGTGCTCCCAACCGGTATCATTATGCTTCACGGTAACACTAAATGTATAACGATCATCACCATGACTCATCACTTCGACTTTCACCACATCCGCCGGATCGGCCAGCACTGTTGTTGACGCGATCAGGCCAGCAACCGGCAGGAAAGCTTTCAAAGAAGAAAAAAACACTACAGAATTTTCTTGTCCAGCAACAGATTCAGCGTGTAGCGTATGCCAAACCCCGTGGTGTCCGTCGGGATATGCGCGAGACCTCCTTTGGAACGGCTGCTGGAGAGATCAATATGTATCCACTGTGCATTGTTCTTGACAAATTTCATCAGGAACCGTGATGCAAGAATATGATCGACGCCGCTTTCGCGTGAGCATTGCTTGATGTCCGCAATGTCACTCTCCAGCATCCTGTCGTAGTCTTCATCCAGCGGGAATGACCAGACCCGTTCACCGCTGTCGCGACCGGCGTCAATTAGAGTGGGCAATAATTTTTCAGTGTTGGTAAAGATCCCGCTGTAGGCTGTACCGAGACAATACACACACGCCCCGGTGAGCGTGGCGTAATCAATAATCAGTTTGGGTTTTTCATTGGACGCCAGTGCGAGCGTGTCACTCAATACCATACGGCCTTCAGCATCCGTGTGGACTACTTCAATCGTCGTGCCATCACAGGCCGTCACCACATCATTCGGCTTGTAGGCTTTGGGCCCGATGTGGTTCATGGCAAGGGCCATCCAGCATTCCACCGGAAAATTCACTTTTAATTTTGTGAGCGCAAGAAATGTTCCGAGCGCCACCGCACTGCCCTGCATGTCTTCGTGCATGCCGAACATGGAGTTGGCGGGTTTGAGATTGGTGCCGCCGGTATCGTAACAAATGCCCTTGCCGACCAGCGCCAGTTTGTTTTTCTGTGCGGCTTTGCCTGCCGGTGTGTAACTTAAGCGGACGATGCCGGCATCATCCTTCGGACTGCCCTGTGCGACTGCCAGAAATGCACCAGCCTTTTTCTTTTTGAGTTCATTCACGCCATAGAACTCAAGTTTCCACCGGTTTTCTTTTGCCAGCTGCCGGACTTTTTGCAGATATTCCGTGGGCGTAAGCATGTTGGAGGGCAATACGCTCAGGCTGCGGGCCAGTGCATTCCCTTCTGCTTCAGCATAGGTACGCTCAAAACCGTGATCCGCCATGATACCGAACAGGTGTATTTTCTGTAACCGGGTTCTGACTTTTTCCTTGCCCCTGAAATGCGGCAGTTCTGTGGATGCAGCCAGTGTGGCCGCCACGAGGGCTTCCGCGATACGTTCGGAGTGCGTGATATCGAAACCCTGTACCATCAGACCGAACTCACCGGGCTGATAATCTTTGTGCGCTGCTACAAGTTTACGTGCCAGCGTGAGCAGGTTAAAACTGCTGATGTCCGGTTTAATACAGGCAAAGGACACATGGCTGCCGGAATTGTTGGGCAGATCCACGACTACCGGCGATTTGTCCGGTTTATTGCTGGCGATACGTTTGCGACGTGTTTGAAGAATATTGCCATACGGGAGTTTCTTCAGGTCTGCCGGAGTAAACGGATGCGGCAAAAGCATGATCCAGTGCCCCAGTTTATCGACCTGTTTCCGGGAGGGAGGCTGTGTTTGCTGCAGTAATTTGATATTCATTTTTGTTGCTATCCTTATGGGGTAGGATGGGTATCAGACTGGATAGTATTGTAATAGATTCCACCGGCTTATAGTCTCCTATATAGTGTAAAAAACGGGTTACGATCATGGCAGAACAAGAAAAAGATATTGATCCGCAGGAAACACAGGAATGGCTGGAAGCACTGGAATCCATCCTGGAACGTGAAGGGGTTGAGCGGGCGCATTATGTCCTTGAACAACTGATTGCCAAAGCCCGTCAGTCCGGCGCTTACCTGCCCTATTCCGCCAACACCGCTTATCTGAATACCATCCCGCCGGGAAAGGAAGAACGCTCGCCAGGCGATCCGGGCATGGAATGGAGAATCCGTTCGCTGGTGCGCTGGAATGCCATGGCCATGGTGGTGAAAGCGAACCGCGTCAGTAGTGAACTCGGCGGACACATCGCCAGTTTTGGTTCATCTGCGACACTATATGATGTCGGCTTCAATCATTTCTTCCGTGCGCCCACGGAAAATCATGGTGGCGATCTGCTGTTCGTGCAGGGCCACTCCGCACCCGGTATCTATGCACGCGCATTTCTCACCGGCCGTATCACGGAAGAGCAGATGAGTAACTTTCGTCAGGAAGTCGATGGCAAAGGTTTGTCTTCCTATCCGCATCCGTGGCTGATGCCGCATTACTGGCAGTTCCCAACCGTGTCGATGGGACTGGGTCCCTTGATGGCCATCTATCAGGCACGTTTCATGCGTTATCTGGAAAACCGCGAATTAAAACCGCACAGCGATCGCAAGGTGTGGGCGTTCATGGGCGACGGTGAAATGGATGAACCGGAATCCAAAGGCGCGATTGATCTCGCCGCCCGTGAAGGACTTGATAATCTGATCTTTGTGATCAACTGCAATCTGCAACGTCTTGACGGCCCGGTACGCGGCAACAGCAAGATCATCCAGGAACTGGAGGGCGTGTTCCGTGGCGCCGGCTGGAATGTGATTAAAGTCATCTGGGGTTCATACTGGGACCCGCTGATTGCCCGCGACACCACCGGTCTTTTATACAAACGTATGGAAGAATGTGTAGACGGTGAGTATCAGGCCTTCAAGGCCAATGACGGAAAATATGTGCGCGATTATTTTTTCGGCAAGTATCCGGAACTCAAGGCCATGGTCGCAAACATGTCAGACGAAGACATCTGGCGTTTGAATCGCGGTGGCCATGATCCACACAAGATTTATGCGGCCTATGCCGCCGCCGTGAAACACAAAGGCCAGCCGACCGTTATACTCGCCAAGACCGTAAAAGGTTACGGCATGGGTGAAGCGGGAGAAGGCCAGAACATCACACATCAACAAAAGAAGTTGGGTGTAGAGGCACTGAAAAAATTCCGTGATCGATTAAACATTCCGATTTCGGACAAGGACATTGCCAATGCGCCTTTCTATCGCCCGCCGGAAGACAGCCCGGAAATTCAGTATCTGTCTGAACGGCGCAAACAACTCGGAGGCTATTTCTTCGGTAATGTCCGCAAACCGGAACCGCTGAAAATTCCTGCAATTGATATACATCAGAAATTGCTGGAAGGCACCGGTGATCGGGAAATTTCCACCACCATGGCTTTTGTGCGCATCCTTGGCGCGTTGCTGAAAGACAGGAACATCGGTCCACGTATCGTCCCCATCGTACCGGACGAAGCACGCACTTTCGGCATGGAAGGTATGTTCCGGCAACTGGGCATTTACTCCGCCGTCGGTCAGTTATATACACCGATGGATCACGATCAGGTCAGTTATTACCGCGAAGACATCAAGGGGCAGATTCTGGAAGAAGGCATCAACGAAGCAGGTGCCTATTCTTCATGGATAGCCGCGGCAACGGCGTACCGCAACCACGGTCTGTTCATGATCCCGTTCTACATTTATTACTCCATGTTCGGTTTCCAGCGCATTGGCGATCTGGCCTGGGCCTCGGGCGATATGCGTTCGCGTGGTTTCCTGCTCGGCGGCACGGCTGGCCGTACCACGCTTGCGGGTGAAGGTCTGCAACATCAGGACGGCCACAGTCTCATTCAGGCATCGCTTATCCCGAATTGCGTGTCCTATGATCCTGCTTTTGCCTATGAACTTGCCGTGATTGTTCAGGATGGTCTGAAACGCATGTATGAACTGAACCATGATGTGTTCTATTACATCACGGTTATGAATGAAAACTATCTGCATCCCGCCATGCCGGAAGGATCCGCTGACGGCATTATCAAAGGTATGTATAAATTCCGGTCTGCGAACAAACGCAACAAACTGCATGTGCAGTTGCTGGGTTCCGGAACGATACTCCGTGAAGTAATCGCCGCAGGTGAATTGTTGCAACAGGATTTCGATGTCTCGTCTGATATCTGGAGTGTCACCAGTTTTACCGAACTGAGACGCGAAGCGCTGGATGTGCAACGCTGGAACCTGCTACATCCCGAATCCAGACCACGTGAAAGCTATGTGACGCAATCACTCAAGGACGCAAAATCTCCTGTGATCGCCGCAACTGATTACATCAAGTTACATTCTGATCAGATCCGCGAGTTTGTTCCTGGCCGCTATGCCGTTCTGGGCACGGATGGTTTTGGCCGCAGCGACACACGCAAACAACTACGCAAGTTTTTTGAAGTAAATCGCTATTATGTGGTGGTAGCCGCATTGAAAGCATTGGCGGACGAAGGCGCTGTCCCGGCGAAAACGGTAACCGAAGCCATCAGGAAATATGGCATCGATCCGGAAAAACCGAATCCGGTGACGGTATGAGCGGGACTAGTGAAACGTATCTCGTGAAGCGCAAAAAAATATCCCCGCTTCACGCTTCACGCTTCACGCTTCACGCTTCACGCTTCACGCTTCACGCTTCACGTGTTAAATAAAACTTGAGATAACCACGGGATAGACATTTGCGCAACGAGATCGAAATTAAGGTTCCCGACATCGGAGACTTCAAAGGCATCCCGATTATCGAGATTGCCGTGAAACCGGGTGACCCGGTCAGGAAGGAAGAAACGCTGATCACACTGGAGAGCGACAAGGCCACCATGGATATTCCTTCGCCGGCTGCGGGGATCATCAAGAAAGTCCTGATCAAGATCGGCGACAAGGTTTCAGAGGGTACGCCGATCATGATTCTTGAGGAGTCCGGTGCAGCCACGGCACCTGCCTCGGAACAAAAACCGGCACCGCAAAAAGAAACGACAATACCTGCGCCTGTCGCAGCCAGCAGTACACCCGAACCCCGGCCTGCGCCACAGACACCCATCGGTTCAGAAATGGTCGGGATCAGTCATTCCGCCAAAGCCCATGCGAGTCCTTCAGTACGGCGCTTTGCGCGGGAACTTGGTGTTGATCTGGGACTGGTGTATGGCAAAGGGCCCAAAGGAAGAATCCTCAAGGAAGATGTGAAAGGTTTTGTGAAAAGCATGCTGTCCGGCAACAAGCTGAGCAATACAGGCGGCGCGTTCAACCTGCCGGAAGTCACCCCGGTAGATTTCTCGAAGTTCGGGGAAATTGAATCAAAACCATTAACCCGCCTGAAACGTCTCGGCGGCCAGCACCTGCATCGGAGCTGGATCACTGTGCCACACGTTACGCAGTTTGATGAAGCTGATATCACCGATCTGGAGGAATTCCGCAAATCGAAACTCGAGTCGGCGAATAAGAAAGGCGTAAAACTTACGCTGGTTGCCTTTCTGGTCAAGGCCGTGGTCGATGTGCTGCAGCAGTATCCTGAATTCAACTCCTCTCTGAGCCCAGATGGTGAAAGCATCATCCTGAAAAAATATTTTCATATCGGCGTGGCGGTCAATACGGATAACGGCCTCGTTGTCCCCGTCATCAAGGATGCCGATCAGAAAGGGCTTTTTGATATTGCGGTGGAAATGAGCCGATTGTCGGACAAGGCCCGGGAAGGCAAGCTATCGCCGTCGGAAATGCAGGGCGGCTGTTTCACCATTTCCAGTCTGGGCAGTGTGGGCGGCACATTCTTCACACCGATCGTGAATGCACCGGAAGTGGCCATCCTTGGTGTGTCACGCGCAGCTATGAAACCCGTTTATCAGGACGGTTCTTTTGTGCCCCGCCTGATCCTGCCGTTTGCACTCTCTTATGATCACCGTGTGATCGATGGTGTGGCCGGCGCACAGTTTACGCAACATCTCAGCACGGTATTATCGGACATCAGGCATATATTGTTATGAACTTATCCGTGAAACGCACCTCGTGAAGCGTGAAGCGGAATTCGAGATACGCTTCACGAGATACGAGATACTTGTACTTATATAACCTGATCTGAAGCTGGATATACGAAATTGTCTGACAAAATCAAAATTAAAGTCCCCGACATCGGTGAATTCAAGAATGTGCCGGTCATCGAGATTGCGGTAACGCCCGGAGCATCCGTAAAAAAAGAAGATACATTGATCACCATTGAGAGCGACAAGGCCACACTGGATATTCCTTCACCAGCAGCCGGTGTGGTTAAAGACATTCATTTAAAAGTCGGCGACAAGGTTTCTGAAG
>CAYZJI010000007.1:69148-102136 GCA_964479045.1 uncultured Enterobacteriaceae bacterium | reverse complement strand
GGTTTGCGATTCGTGAGGGTGGCCGGACTGTGGGTGCCGGTGTTGTTACCAAGGTCATTAAATAAACGAGCTAGAGTGATCGAGTAAAGCAAAATGGCGGAAAAACAGAACATACGCATCCGGCTCAAAGCCTTCGATCACCGGTTGATCGATCAATCCACGCGCGAAATCGTGGAGACGGCACGCCGTACCGGCGCGCAGGTCAAAGGCCCGATCCCGCTGCCGACCAAGAAAGAACGGTTTACCGTGCTGATTTCTCCGCACGTTGATAAAGATGCTCGCGATCAATACGAGATACGCACGCACAAGCGTTTGCTGGACATCGTCAACCCGACGGACAAAACCGTCGATGCATTGATGAAACTGGATCTGGCTGCCGGTGTGGATGTACAGATCAAACTGAATTAAGCAAGGCGCACGATATGACTATCGGGATTATTGGACGTAAGCGTGGTATGACCCGCATCTTTGATGCGGAAGGTCAATCTGTGCCCGTGACCGTCATTGAAGCACAGCCGAATCGCGTGACCCGTCTGATCGAAGCGGATCGTGATGGTTATCGCGCCGTGCAGGTGGCATGGGGCACGAAGAAACCGTCGCTGGTGAACAAGCCGCTGGCGGGTGTATATACCAAGGCAGAAGTGGCGGCCGCTGAAGGTCTGGCCGAGTTCCGTCTGGCTGCGGATGAAGGCAAGGATCTGGCTACCGGCGCTGAAATCAAGGTCGATATTTTCCAGCCCGGCCAAATGGTAGATGTGTCAGGAACCACGATCGGTAAAGGTTATGCCGGCGCTATCAAACGGCACAATTTCCGCATGAATAATACTTCCCATGGATGTTCGGTGTCCCACCGTTCTGCCGGTTCTATCGGACAGAACCAGACCCCGGGTCGTGTGTTCAAGGGCAAAAAAATGGCCGGTCATATGGGCAATACACATCAGACCTCAATCAATCTCGAAGTGGTCCGTGTGGATGGTGAACGCAACCTGATCCTGATCAAAGGCAGTGTTCCCGGTGCCAAGGGTGGCAAGGTCATGATCAAACCTGCGGCCAAGTCATAAGGAAACCGCTATGGAATTAAAAGTACACAGCATAGGCAAAAAATCCGCAGGCAAGTTGTCGGTGGCCGACAGTATTTTTGCTGCAGATTACAATGAAGCCCTGATCCATCAGGTGCTTACCGCCTACATGGCGGCCGGCCGTGCCGGTACCAAGGCGCAGAAAGGCCGTTCCGAAGTGCGTGGTGGCGGCAAGAAACCGTGGCGTCAGAAAGGCACCGGCCGTGCACGTGCCGGCACCATACGCAGCCCGTTGTGGCGTGGCGGTGGTGTAACGTTTGCAGCCAAGCCGCGTGATTTTTCCCAAAAGGTGAACCGCAAGATGTACCGCGGTGCCATGCGTTCCATTCTGTCCGAGCTCGCGCGCCAGGAACGCCTGGTGCTGGTGGATGGGTTTACTGTGGATACGCCGAAGACCAAGTCCTTTGTTGAAAAACTCAATGCACTGAATTTGAAAGAAGCGCTGATTGTGACGGATGAGATTTCAGAAAATCTGTATCTGGCGTCACGTAATGTTCCTTGTGTCAGCGTCATTGCGACCAAAGAAGTCAATCCTTACACCCTGATCGGTTTTGACAAGGTGGTGATGACCAAAGACGCCGCACAAAAGATGGAGGCTGCACTCGCATGAACGACGAACGCCTGATGACGATTATTCTGGAACCCCGTGTTTCAGAAAAAAGCGCGCGCCTCGCAGACAAATACAAACAGTTTGTATTCAAGGTGGCTGATGATGCGAACAAGACCGAGATCAAGCGTGCCGTGGAGAAAATGTTCTCCGTGGAAGTCGCAGCGGTTCAAGTCTGCAATGTGAAGGGCAAGACCAAGATGTTCAAATACCGGCCGGGCCGCCGTTCCGGCTGGAAGAAGGCCTATGTGAAACTGAAACCCGGTTTCGATATTGATTTTATGGGAGCGGAGTAAGCCATGCCACTAGTCAAACCAAGACCTACATCGGCAGGGCGCCGGGCCAAGCTTACGGTAGTCACCCCGGGCCTGTACAAGGGTGAACCACATGCTCCGCTGCTGGAGAAACAAGCCAAGACATCCGGCCGCAACAATTACGGTCGTATTACCACGCGTCATCGCGGCGGCGGCGCCAAGCAGCATTATCGTGTCATCGATTTCAAGCGTGACAAGGATACGATCCCGGCGAAAGTCGAACGTATCGAATACGATCCTAACCGCTCCGCACATATCGCGCTGTTGCTCTACGCTGATGGCGAGCGCCGTTACATCATTGCACCGAATGGCGTGGCCCAGGGCGAAGAATTAATGTCCGGTGCGGATGCCGCGATTAAAGTCGGCAACTGTCTGCCATTACGGAATATTCCGATTGGTTCCACGGTGCATTGTGTGGAAATGAAACCGGGCAAGGGCGCACAGATTGCGCGCAGTGCCGGTGCCGGTGTACAGCTTATGGCCCGTGAAGGTATTCATTGCACCCTGCGTCTGCGTTCCGGCGAAATGCGCAAGGTACTGGCCGATTGCCGCGCCACTATTGGTGAAGTCGGCAACAATGAACATTCACTGGAACAACTGGGCAAGGCCGGTGCCAAGCGCTGGCGCGGTATTCGCCCTACAGTGCGTGGTGTGGCCATGAATCCGGTGGATCATCCGCATGGTGGTGGTGAAGGCAAGACTTCCGGCGGCCGCCATCCGGTGACTCCATGGGGCCAGCCGACCAAGGGATACAAGACACGCAGGAACAAACGTTCCAACAACATGATTGTCAGCAGACGCAAGAAATAACGGGAAAGACAGTGCCACGTTCAATTAAAAAAGGTCCTTTTGTCGATCATCACCTGATGAAAAAGGTGGAGGTCGCCAAGGAAAAAAATGACAAACGTCCGATCAAAACCTGGTCGCGCCGTTCCATGATCATGCCGGAAATGGTTGGATTGACCATTGCCGTGCACAACGGCCGTGATCACATGCCTGTGATCATCACCGAAAATATGGTGGGACACAAACTGGGCGAGTTTGCAGCCACCCGTACATTCCGTGGTCATTCCGCGGACAAGAAAGTGGCAGCCCCGGCAGCGGCCGCACCAGCAGCGGGAGCAAAGTAAACCATGGCAACCTCGGCTAAATTAAGATTTACCCGGATTTCGCCGCAGAAGATGCGTCTGGTGGCTGATCAGATTCGCGGTTTGCCGGTGGATCGGGCGCTGAACATATTGTCATTCAGCAATAAAAAAGCAGCGGTCACTATCAAAAAGCTGCTGGAGTCTGCCGTTGCCAATGCAGAACACAATGACGGTGCTGATATTGATGTGCTCAAGGTACAGTCGATTTGTGTTGATCAGGGCCCGACCATGAAGCGCCTGCAGCCGCGCGCCCGTGGCCGTGCTGATCGAATTCTGAAACGCAGCAGTCATGTCACTGTGACTGTTGCCGAAACTGAAAAGTGAGACACTAATGGGTCAGAAAGTACATCCAACCGGTATACGTCTTGGTATAGTCAAGGACTGGACCTCGACCTGGTATGCCAACAGCAAGGATTATGCGAGTTTTCTGCATACCGATATCAAGGTGCGTGAATATCTGCGCAAGAAACTGGCGAATGCTTCTGTAAGCCGTATCCAGATCGAACGTCCGGCCAACAACGCACGTGTGATCATTCACACTGCACGCCCGGGTATCGTTATCGGCAAGAAAGGTGAAGATATCGAACGTCTGCGCAACGAGATTACCCAGATGATGGGTGTGCCGGCGCAGGTGAGTGTGGAAGAAATCCGCAAGCCGGAGCTGGATGCCTATCTGGTGGCGGAGAGTGTAGCCCAGCAGATTGAACGCCGCATCATGTTCCGCCGCGCCATGAAGCGCGCGGTAACCAACACCATGCGTCTCGGCGCCCAGGGCATCAAGATTCATGTCAGCGGCCGTCTGAACGGTGCTGAAATTGCACGTTCCGAGTGGTATCGCGAAGGCCGTGTGCCGTTGCACACCTTGCGTGCCGACATTGATTATGGTTTTGCCGAGTCACGTACCACCTATGGCGTGATTGGCATCAAGGTCTGGATTTTCAAAGGCGAGATCTTCGGCCGGCCCGAGCAGCGTGAAGAAGAAGCTGTTCCTGCTGAAACCGCTGCAGCCAGCTAAGGATTACTGACGTGTTACAGCCCAAGAAAACAAAATACAGAAAGCAGATGAAGCTGCGCAACCGTGGTACGGCCAAGGCCGGTACCAAGGTGAGTTTCGGTGAATATGGACTTAAAGCGGTGTCCCGTGGCCGCATTACGGCGCGTCAGATTGAGGCAGCTCGTCGTGCCATTACCCGTGCCATGAAACGCGGTGGCAGAGTCTGGATCCGGATTTTCCCGGACAAACCGGTGAGCAAGAAACCACTGGAAGTGCGTATGGGTGGAGGCAAGGGTAACGTGGAATACTGGGTCGCCCAGATTCAGCCCGGCCGTATGCTTTATGAAATCGAGGGGATTCCTGAGGATCAGGCCCGTGAAGCCTTCAAACTGGCCGCCGCAAAGCTGCCGGTGCAGACGACTTTTGTAACCAGGACATTACTGTAATGAATGCAACTGAACTGAGAAAAAAGAACGGCGAAGAGCTGAACAAGCTGCTGATTGAACTCAGACGCGAGCAGTTCAACCTGCGCATGCAAAAAGGTTCAGGACAACTGGGCAAGCCCAGCGAAGTGAAACGGGTACGGCGCGATATCGCCAGAATCAAGACCATTCTGTCGGAAGCGCCTGCCGCCAAACCGGCAGCGAAGGCCAAAGGTAAGAAATCATGACTGAAGCAGCCAAACAGGCCAAGACCCTCACCGGTCAGGTGGTGAGCACCAAGATGAGCAAGACCATTGCGGTGGCGATTGAACGCATGGTGAAACATCCGCTGTACGGAAAATACGTGCGGCGTACCACCAAGCTGCTCGCGCATGATGAAAAGAATGAATGCAAGGAAGGTGACATTGTTGTGATCGAATCCTCGCGACCGATCTCCAAACGTAAAGCTTGGCGCGTGCAGAAAATTGTCACCCGCGCCCAGGAAGTATAAGGGAGAACGGCGATGATACAGATGCAGACCATGCTTGATGCAGCCGACAACAGCGGCGCCCGCCGGCTGATGTGCGTGAAGGTGCTTGGTGGATCCAAGCGCCGTTACGCCAATGTGGGTGACGTGATTAAAGTCAGCATCAAGGAAGCAATTCCGCGCGGCAAAGTGAAAAAAGGCGAAGTGTATAACGCCGTGGTTGTGCGCACCCGCAAGGGTGTGCGCCGTGCAGACGGTTCGTTGATCCGTTTTGACAGCAATGCGGCTGTGTTATTGAACAACCAGTTGCAGCCGATTGGCACGCGTATCTTTGGGCCGGTTACTCGCGAGTTGCGCACTGCGGAGTTTATGAAAATTGTATCGCTGGCGCCCGAGGTTTTATAAGTCATGCAAAAGATCAGAAAAGGTGATGAAGTCGTCGTGCTTGCCGGCAAGGACAAGGGCAAGACCGGAACGGTTTTGAGGGTACTGGCCGATGACCATAAAGTTATCGTCGAGAATATCAATATGGCCAAACGCCATACCCGTGGCAACCCGATGCAGGGCGTTGCTGGCGGCATTCTTGAAAAAGAAATGCCTATCCAGGTGTCGAATGTGGCAATCCTGAATCCGGTCACCAAAAAAGCGGACCGGGTCGGTTTCCGCAAACTGGAAGACGGACGCAAGGTGCGGTTTTTTAAATCGAATAATGAAGTCGTGGATGTCTGAGAGTAACGCTATGCCAAGATTGCAGGATTATTATCGCGAAAAGGTGATCCCTCAGCTCACCGAGAAGTTCAAGTATGGTTCGGTGATGCAGGTACCGAGGATCAGCAAGATCACTATTAACATGGGTCTGGGTGAGGCCGCATCCGACAAGAAAATTGTCGAGCATGCCGTCAATGACATGACCAAGATCAGCGGACAGAAACCGGTGGTGACCTATTCCCGCAAGGCCGTGGCCAACTTCAAGTTGCGCGAAGGCTGGCCGATTGGTTGCAAGGTGACACTCCGCCGGGACCGCATGTATGAATTTCTGGACCGCCTGATCACGATTGCCATTCCGCGTATCCGTGACTTCCGCGGTTTCAGCCCGCGTTCTTTCGATGGCCGCGGAAATTACACCATTGGTGTAAAAGAACAGATTATTTTTCCGGAAATTGATTACGACAAGATAGACGCGCTGCGTGGTATGGACATCACCATTACAACGACGGCCCGCTCGGATGAAGAGGCGCGCGCATTGTTGTCGGCATTCAAGTTCCCGTTACGCAACTGACAGGCAGACTGAGATATGGCCAAGACATCCATGGTGAATCGCGAGATCAGACGTAACCGTCTGGTCAAGAAATTCGGAGCCAAACGCAAGGCACTCAAGGCAAAGATTATTGATCCGTCCCTGAGTGAAGCTGAACGCACGTCCGCACGTAACAAGCTGAATATGTTGCCGCGCGATTCCAGCAAATCAAGAATGCGCAATCGTTGCAGCATCACTGGGCGTCCGCATGGGTTTTATCGCAAGTTCGGTCTGGGCCGGAACAAACTCCGCGAAGCGGCCATGCGTGGTGATGTGCCGGGTCTGGTCAAGGCCAGCTGGTAAACCGGTCGCAGGATTTATACGACATACGAATATACAGGTTGATAGAAGAATGAGCTTACAGGATCCGATTTCAGATATGTTCTGCCGTATACAGAATGGTCAGGCCCGCGCCAAGGCCCGGGTGACCATGCCTGCTTCACGCCAGAAAAAGGCCATTGCCGAAATTCTGCAACAGGAAGGCTATATCGGTGGTTATCAGGTCAAGGACGAAAACGGCAAGAAGTCACTGACAGTCGAGCTCAAGTATTTTGAAGGCAGGCCGGTCATCGAAAAACTGCAGCGGGTCAGTACTCCGGGACTGCGCCAGTATCGTGCCAAGGACAAGCTGCCCAAGGTGCAGAACGGTTATGGTGTGGCGATTATCTCCACATCCCGCGGTCTCATGACCGACAAAAACGCACGCGCCCAGGGCATCGGCGGCGAAGTGCTGTGCATTATCGCCTGATGAGTAGAGTGAAAACACCATGTCACGTATAGCCAAGAACCCGATTACTCTGCCCGCCGGTGTTGAAGTCAACATCAATGGCAATCTGGTGACCATCAAGGGCAAGCAGGGACAACTGACCTACACCACCCACCCCACTGTGACAGTGGAGCAGGACGGCGCCAAACTGAAATTCGGTGTGAGGAACAATTCCAAGCAGGCCAAGGCCATGTCGGGGACCACGCGCGCGCTGTTGCAAAATATCGTGAACGGTGTGAGCCAGGGTTATCAGCGCAAGCTGGATATCGTTGGTGTGGGTTACCGCGCTCAGGTGCAGGGCAAGACCCTGAACCTGACGCTGGGTTTGTCGCATCCGGTGAATTTCCCGATACCGGATGGAATTACGATTGAAACGCCCTCCCAGACCGAAGTCGTGATCAAGGGTATGGATAAACAACAGGTCGGGCAGGTGGCCGCCGATATTCGCAGCTATCGTCCGCCGGAACCCTATAAGGGCAAGGGCGTGCGCTATTCCGATGAAGTGATTATCCGTAAGGAGGCCAAGAAGGCTTAAGCCTCTCGGTTGATGCAGAGATGAAAAAGAAAACAGCAAGATTACGTCGTGCCCGTCATACCCGTGCCCAGATTCGCGAAAATGGCAGCACCCGCTTGTGCGTGCACAAGACGCCACGGCACATGTACGCGCAGATTATTGCGCCTAACGGAAGCGAAGTCATCACCAGTGCATCCACACTGGATAAAGAAGTGAAAGCGCAGATTAAATATACCGGCAACATCCAGGCCGCCGCTGTTGTGGGCAAGATACTGGCAGAACGTGCGAAGAAAGCAGGCGTTACCAAGGTCGCTTTTGATCGTTCCGGCTTCAAGTACCACGGCCGTGTCAAAGCCCTGGCTGATGCTGCACGCGAACAAGGCATGGAATTCTAGAGGTCATAAACTAATGGCAGTCACAGAATCAATTACAGGTAACGAAGATCTGCAGGAAAAGCTGGTCGCAGTAAACCGTGTGGCCAAGGTGGTCAAGGGCGGCCGGCAGTTCCGCTTTTCCGCATTGACAGTGGTGGGTGATGGCAATGGCAAGGTTGGTTTCGGCTGCGGCAAGTCCCGCGAAGTGCCGCTGGCCATCCAGAAGGCCATGGAGGATGCACGCCGTAACATGATCTCCGTGCCACTCAAGGAAGGTACCCTGCATTATCCGGTGACAGCACGGCATGGTGCCGCCAAGGTTTATATGCAACCGGCTTCCGAAGGTACCGGCATCATTGCCGGCGGTGCGATGCGTGCGGTATTTGAAGTGGTGGGTGTGCATAACATCCTTGCCAAATCCATAGGCTCAACCAATCCGGTAAATGTAGTTCGCGCCACCATCAAGGGACTGCAGAAAATTTCAGATCCGGAACGCATCGCGGCAAAGCGTGGCAAGCGTCTGAAGGATATCGTTGAATAAGAGACGGATGATTCGATATGACGAAGAGCAAACAAATCAAGGTTACCCAGACGCGCAGCACCAACAAGCGTCTGGCCGGGCACAAAGCCACCATCACCGGTCTCGGCCTGCGCCGTATTGGTCACACGGTGGTTTTGAAAGACACGCCAGAAGTACGTGGCATGATTAACAAGGTGTCCTACATGGTCGCCGTTGAGGATGCATAACATGCGTTTGAATACCATAAAACCCAAAGCGGGTTCCAAACGGACCGCCATGCGTCTCGGACGCGGTATCGGTTCCGGTATGGGCAAGACCTCAGGCCGCGGCCATAAAGGCCAGAAGGCACGTGCCGGCGGATTTCACAAGGTCTGCTTCGAAGGCGGCCAGATGCCCTTGCAGCGCCGGTTGCCGAAACTGGGTTTTCGCTCGCTGTTGGCCGGTGTCACCGGTGAAGTGCGCCTCAGCGAACTGGCGAAAGTGAATGCAGAAATTATTGATCTGGCCGCATTACAGGCGGCCAATGTGCTCGGCAAGAACATCATCCGCGCCAAGATTATTCTTTCCGGAGAACTGAAAAAACCGGTGACCGTAAAAGGTCTCGGGGTGACCAAAGGTGCGCGTGCCGCAATTGAAGCCGCTGGCGGCAAGGTCATTGAGGGCTAAATGTCCGCTGTGAGTCCGGCAATCCCGGGAGGAATCTCGGGTCTTGGCAAGCTGAAAGAATTGCGTCAGCGCTTGCTGTTTGTACTGATTGCGCTGTTTGTATTCAGGATTTGTACACATATTCCGGTGCCGGGAATTGATTCCCAGGCATTGGTAGATATGTTTAACCGGCAGAGCGGCACCATACTGGACATGTTCAACATGTTTTCCGGTGGCGCGCTGGAACGTTTGTCGGTGGTAGCGCTGGGGATCATGCCGTACATTTCGGCCTCGATCATTATACAGTTGTTGTCGTTTATCGATCCGCGGCTGAAGCAATTACGCAAGGAAGGCGAGATGGGCCGGCGCAAGATTACGCAGTACACCCGTTATGGCACAGTGTTGCTGGCGTTGTTTCAGGGTATGGGCGTTGCGATCGCGCTCGAAGGTCAGAACGTGGTTTTGAATCCGGGCCTGAGTTTCAAGATCACCGCGGTGGTATCGCTGGTGACGGGTACGATGTTTCTGGTGTGGCTGGGTGAGCAGATCACCGAGCGCGGTGTTGGTAATGGTATTTCGATGATTATTTTTGCCGGCATTGTGGCCGGATTACCAGCAGCCATTGGCGGTACGCTGGAATTATCACGTACCGGTGAATTGCATTTGCTGGCGGTTATGGGTCTGTTTGCGCTGGCCGTTGTAGTGACCGGGTTAGTGGTGTTTGTCGAGCGTGGGCAGCGCCGCATCACCATCAACTATGCCAAGCGGCAGGTGGGCAGAAAGATGTATGCCGGACAATCCAGTCATTTGCCGTTGAAGCTGAACATGGCGGGTGTGATTCCGCCGATTTTTGCTTCGAGCATTATTTTGTTTCCGGCTACCTTGGGTAGCTGGTTTGGGCAGAATGAGAACATGCGCTGGCTGCAGGACCTGGTACAGGGACTGTCCCCGGGGCAGCCGCTGTATGTGATGCTGTATGCTGCATTTATTGTGTTTTTCTGTTTTTTCTATACGGCGATCGTGTTCGATCCCCGGGAGACGGCAGAAAACCTGAAGAAGTCCGGTGCTTTTGTCCCGGGGATGCGCCCGGGCGACCAGACAGCGCAGTATCTGGATGGTGTGTTGACAAAACTGACTATCGCGGGTGCTGCCTACATTACGCTGGTTTGTCTGTTACCGGAGTTTTTGATACTGGAATTTAATGTGCCTTTTTATTTTGGCGGCACATCATTATTGATTATTGTCGTGGTGGTTATGGATTTCATGTCACAAGTGCAGGCGCATTTAATGTCGCATCAGTATGAGGGGCTGCTGAAAAAGGCCAACCTGAAAGGGTATAGCCGGCGCTAGTAACGCATAACTCATTGAGGATTTTTGGAGAGCAGGTATGAAAGTCAGGGCTTCCGTAAAAAAAATGTGCCGTAACTGCCGCGTTGTGCGCCGCCGGGGCGTTGTGCGCGTGATTTGTTCTGACCCGCGGCACAAACAGCGTCAGGGTTGATCCCCGGACCGATCAGGATTTTTTGGAGATAACATTATGGCTCGTATTGCTGGTGTAAACATACCGGACAACAAGCATCTGAATATTGCGCTGACGTACATCTACGGCATCGGCGTTACCCGTGCGGGCAGGATTTGCACAGACGCTGGTCTCGCACCACATACCAAGGTGCGCGAACTGACAGAAGGTGATCTGGACAAACTGCGTGGCGTGGTCGCCAAGTATACACTGGAAGGTGATCTGCGCCGTGAAGTATCCATGAACATCAAGCGCCTGATGGATCTGGGTACATACCGCGGTATACGTCACCGCAAAGGCCTGCCGGTACGCGGTCAGCGCACCCGCACCAATGCCCGCATTCGCAAGGGCCCAAGACGCAGTGTCAAGAAATAAGCTGAGGCACAGGTTAATACTATGGCAAAAGTGACCACTACCCGTAAAAAACGTACCAAACGCACGGTTGTTGATGGCGTCGCACATATTCATGCATCTTTCAACAACACCATCGTGACTATCACTGATCGGCAGGGCAATGCACTGGCCTGGGCCACCTCGGGTGGCAGTGGTTTCCGCGGTTCACGCAAGAGCACGCCGTTTGCGGCACAGGTCGCTTCCCAGAAGGCAGGCGAGGCTGCAAAGGAATTCGGTCTGAAGACTCTGGAAGTGTTTATCAAGGGGCCGGGACCGGGTCGTGAATCTGCTGTGCGTGCATTGAATGCGGTCGGTTACAAGATTACCAATATTACGGATGTGACGCCGGTTCCGCACAATGGCTGCCGTCCGCCCAAACGCCGTCGCGTCTAAGACTGGAGCTAGATTATGGCACGTTATTTAGGACCCAAATGTAAACTCAGCCGCCGTGAGGGCACCGACCTGATGCTAAAGAGCCGGGCACGTTCGCTCGAATCGAAATGTCAGATCGACAAGACCCCCGGTGAGCAGGCGGGCAAGGCCAAGCGTTTGTCAGATTACGGCCTGCAGTTGCGCGAAAAACAGAAACTGCGCCGTATTTATGGTGTGCTGGAGCGCCAGTTCCGCAAGTATTATTTTGAAGCTTCACGCATCAAGGGTTCGACGGGTGAAAACCTGCTGAAGCTGCTGGAGAGTCGTCTGGACAACGTGGTTTATCGCATGGGCTTTGGTGTTACCCGCAATGAAGCACGGCAACTGGTAAGTCACAAGGCCATCCTCGTTAATGGCAAGAGCGTGAATATTCCTTCTTACCAAGTACAGCCAGCGGATGTGATTTCCATCCGGGACAAAAGCAAAACCCAGGCCCGTATTCAGGATTCCCTGACTATGGCCGAGCAGTATGGTTTCCCGGACTGGGTCGATGTGAATCCGAAGAAGATGGAAGGCATCTTCAAATCTGTTCCGGAGCGCAATGAATTGCCGCCGGATCTCAATGAACAACTTGTGGTTGAGCTTTACTCCAAGTAAGCCAGGAGCGGAACATGACAGCACCATTCAGTGAATTATTAAAACCGCGGCGGGTAGAAGTCGACCCGATTAATCAATATTGCGCGAAGATCACCATCGAGCCGCTCGATCGTGGTTTTGGTCATACGCTCGGTAATGCCCTGCGCCGTGTTCTGCTGTCTTCCATGCCCGGCTGCGCCGTGGTCGAGGCGGAAATTGTAGGCGTACTGCATGAGTACACCACGATTGAAGGTGTGCAGGAAGACGTTACAGACGTTCTCCTGAACCTCAAAGGTCTTGCCATCCGTATGCATGCCAAGGATGAAGCTGTGTTGAGTCTGCGTAAAAGCGGGCCTGGTGAGGTGCGCGCCAGTGACATCGCTGTAGATCATGATGTCGAGATCGCCAACCCGGACCACCTGATTGCCAACCTGACCAAGTCCGGTGAACTCAACATGACCATGAAAATCGTGCGTGGCCGTGGTTACCGTCCGGTCGCCGTGGGTGGTAGTGAAGATGACCAGACCATAGGCCGTCTGAAACTCGATGCATCTTTCAGCCCGATCCGTCGCGTATCATACGAAGTACAGAGTGCGCGTGTAGAACAGCGTACCAATCTCGACAAGCTCGTGCTTGAGATCGAAACCAACGGCACGATTGATCCGGAAGATGCCGTGCGTGAAGCAGCCCGTATTTTGCGCAGTCAGCTTGCAGTGTTTGTGGATCTGGAAGCGGAAGAAGCTGAAGTCGCCGCTATCAGCAAGGAACCGGATGTCGACCCGATCCTGCTGCGTCCGGTAGATGATCTGGAGCTCACCGTGCGTTCGGCAAATTGCCTGAAAGCCGAGAGCATTTATTACATCGGTGATCTGATTCAACGCACAGAAGTCGAATTGTTGAAAACCCCGAACCTCGGCAAGAAATCCCTGACGGAGATCAAGGACGTGCTGGCTTCACGCGGACTGTCTCTGGGCATGCGCCTGGAAAACTGGCCGCCGGCCGGCCTGTATGACAACAAGGACAGTGCCACCGGTTAAGGATGATTGTGTTACCTGTTGAATATCGAAAAAGATTAAGGAAGCACCATGCGTCATAAACACAGTGGTAAAAAACTCGGCCGCAACAGCAGTCATCGCCATGCCATGTTCCGTAACATGGCAGCGTCGCTCTTGCAGCATGAAATCATCCGCACGACCCTGCCCAAGGCCAAAGAATTACGCCGCGTTGCAGAGCCCCTGATCACAATCGCGAAGAGTGATTCTGTGGCCAAGCGCCGGCTCGCGTTTGCGCGTTTGCGCGATCGTGCCGTGGTGACCAAGCTCTTTACCGAACTGGGCCCACGTTACAAGAACCGTCCCGGCGGTTATCTGCGGATACTGAAATGTGGTTTCCGTCCCGGCGACAAGGCCCCGATGGCTATTGTGGAATTGATCGACAGAAAGCGGGATGAAGTGCAGGAAGAAAAAAACCAGACTGCGGATGCAGCGTAAATAACAATAATAAAAACAATTCAGTGATATAGAACCGGGCCTATGCCCGGTTTTTTCTTTTTATGTTCTAATTACTGTAATACAGGCAATGCATGGATGCATTGCCATTTTTCAATTATATAAATAATTGGAAAATGTGGGCAAAACAAAAGCCCATTTTTGTTTTGCGTGCTTTGAGAAGTCCAGGATGGACTTATTCAGAGCATTTTGAACATCACGCGAGTAGACTAGCTGACATGATTGTCCTCTTTACTGATTATGGTTGGCAGGGCCCTTATATCGGCCAGATCGAGGCCCGCTTGTACCGCGAGTCACCCCGTACCCGGACCATCACCCTGTTTGCCGATGTGCCACGCCAGAACCCGAAGGCGGCCGCCTATCTGCTCGCAGCCCATGCGCTGGAATTCCCGCGTGGTTCCATCTTTTTCTGTGTCGTGGATCCGGGCGTGGGTACTTTCAATGATCATCCGGTGGTTCTGCGCATGGATGATCGCTGGTATGTCGGACCGGATAATGGTGTGTTTGATATTGTGACGCGCCGGGCAGAGAAGGTTGAGAGTTGGAAGATACACTGGCGGCCGGAACGCCTGTCTGCCAGTTTTCACGGCCGTGATCTCTACGCGCCGGTCTGTGCCATGATTGCGAATGGCCTCGATATTCCGGGTGAAAAGATGCTCTGGCAAGACCGCCACCAATGGCCGGATGATCTGGATGAAATTATATATATTGATGGATTTGGCAATTGCATGACCGGTTACCGCGCCGTGAATGTAGCAAAAGAGGCCAGAATCCTGATTGCAGGCAGGGAACTGTCTTTTGCCACAACCTTCGGGAAGGTCGCTGCCGGCACGCCCTTCTGGTTTGAGAATTCCTGCGGACTTGCAGAAATTGCCGTGAATTGTGGCGATGCTGCCGGCCTGCTTGATATTGTTGTCGGAACAGAACTGCGTTTTATTTGAATTCGGCAAAAACCCGGTTGGCAGTCGCCATGGCGTTGAATGCCGCCGGATAACCAATATAGATCGTCATCTGGATGATCAGGGCCTTGATCTCGGGCTTGTTCATCAATCTGTTTTCCAGTGCGCCGCGTATATGCCATTCCAGTTGCGGCAGATTACCTGAAGTCACCAGTGAAGCGAGCACGGCAATCTTGCGTGATTTCTGATCCAGAGAACTGTCCGTATACATGTCGGCAAAACCATGTTCGACTACGAACTGCATCAGTTCCGGTGAAGCGGCTTTGGCGGCTTTCAGTCCTTTTTTCCCCAGATGCAGTTCAGCCTGTGGTTTGCCCTGTTCAAATTTCTTGCTCATAAGGATTATCGATTTAAACTGTGATGATGTGTTGGCTTAAAATAATAATTGCCGTCATTGTGAAATGAATCATGTCTGAGGTCAAACTGGCGCGCAATCTTGGTCTGGGGACGCTTATATTTTATGGTGTCGGCGACATACTGGGAGCAGGGATCTATGCACTGGTCGGAAAAGTCGCAGGCGCCGCAGGTGACGGAGCCTGGATATCATTTGCCATTGCCGGGATATTGGCGCTGGTAACCGGGCTGAGTTATGCGGAGCTGAGTTCACGTATTCCCCACAGCGCCGGCGCCAGTGCATATTGCGCGCATGCTTTCCGGCATCCGTTCATTCCATTTTTGATTGGCGCGCTGGTATTGTTCAGCGGCATTACTTCAACTGCAACCGTGGCGCTTGCTTTTCAGGGATATTTGTCCGTATTTGCCAGCATACCGGCTATAGCCGCCGCTGTGTTATTGATCATGGCCGTTAACATGCTCAACTTCAGTGGTATCCGTCAGTCAGCCGGGACCAATGTTGTGTTTACCTTGGTTGAATTGAGCGGTTTGTTGTTTTTCATCATTGTTTGTCTGCGTTATGCATTTATCAGCTATACGCCTGCAGAAATGCTGACATCGTTAACTCCTGACGTAGATGCGCTTGCTGTTGTTGCCGGTGTCACGATTGCTTTTTATGCTTTTATCGGATTTGAGGACATGGCCAATCTCGCAGAGGAAGCCAATCATCCAGAACGTGATCTGCCATTGGCAATCCTGATTGCCATAACGATAACCAGTCTGGTATATCTTCTGGTTATCGTCGTGGTACAGATTACCTTGTCTCCGTCTGAGGCCAGTGCTTCAGAGCGTCCATTGTTAACTGTGCTGGAGCATGCCGGAATGCCGTTGCCCTCATGGGTTTTTGCCCTGATTGCGATCATTGCGATTGCCAATACCGGTCTTGCCAACAGCATTATGGCATCGCGCCTGATGTACGGCATGGCAAAACATGGCCTGCTGCCAAAACCCCTTGCCCGGATACATGCCCGGCGCTATACGCCCTGGTTCAGTATTCTGGTGACTGCTGTGCTGACATTCCTCTGGGTGCTGAGCGGGGGCGTGACGATCATGGCACAAACGACAGGTTTTCTGCTGGTAACAGTATTTCTTTCAGTACATTTGAGCCTGATCCGGATCCGTCATCGTGATGGCAAGGTTCAGGGGACATTCAGAGGACCATTTTTCAATCCATGGCTGGGTGTGTTGTTATGTGCACCGTTGCTCACACAATTTCCCCGGGAAGTTTATGAACGGGTGGGGATTATTTTTCTGGTAGTAGTGGTGATATTTCTGATTGATAGATATTACAGAAAGCCCTAACTAACCGTAATTCCGGGCGGGGAACACATGGGCCGACCCGGAATCCAAATAAGACAAACGTCTGTCATTCCCGCGAACGACTCCATAATTACGTCCCGATAAGTTTTCCACGAAAGATGAAAAACACCGCGCCCATGATGCACAGTGCTGCCCAGAGGTAGTCGAGTTTGAGGGGTTCTTTCATATAGTAAACAGCGAAGGGTACAAAGATGGAGAGCGTAATAACTTCCTGCAGAATCTTGAGCTGGCCAAGATTCATGACGGTGTAGCCGATGCGGTTGGCGGGCACTTGCAGCATATATTCAAAAAAAGCAATTCCCCAGCTTATCAGGGCAGCGACAATCCATGGCTTGCTGCTGAGCTCCTTGAGGTGAGCATACCACGCGAAAGTCATGAACAGGTTGCTGCAGGAGAGTAACAGGATGGTGATGATGGTTGGTCGCATAGACCGTATCCTCAATTAATCAATCGCGTTTGAGTTTCTTTACCAGTAATTCATTTACCTGTTGCGGGTTGGCCTTGCCCCCGGATTTTTTCATGACCTGCCCAACGAAATAACCAATCAGCTTGCCCTGTTTTTCCGTCGGGCTGCTGATATATTGCTCAACCTGGGCCTGGCTTGCAGCAATCACTTCATCCACTATTTTTTCAATAGTACCGGTGTCGGTGACCTGTTTCAGACCTTTTTTCTTTATGATGCTGTCTGCATCACCTTCGCCATTCCACATGGCTTCAAACACATCCTTGGCAATTTTATTTGAAATCGTGTTGTCCTTGATGCGTTTTATAAGGCCCCCCAGCATTTCCGGAGTGACCGGACTTTCGGTGATGTCTTTATTATCACGATTGAGCGCCGCGGTCAGTTCGCCCATAATCCAGTTGGCACAGAGCTTTGCTTCGCTATCCGCCGCCGCCAGTGTACTTTCAAAAAAGTCTGCCACATCCTTGTTAGCTGTGAGAGTTTCGCTGTCATAATCAGATAATTTGAATTTATCCATCAGCCGTTTTTTCTTGGCGCTCGGCAGTTCCGGCAATGTGGTGCGCAATCGCTCAACGGTGTCGCGGGCAATTTCTACGGGCAGTAGATCCGGATCAGGGAAATAACGGTAATCGTTCGCTTCTTCCTTGCTGCGCATGGAGCGGGTTTCATTTTTATTGGCGTCGTAAAGACGAGTTTCCTGCACGATTTTGCCACCGGATTCAAGCACATCAATCTGCCGTTCAATTTCATGATTGATGGCCATTTCCACAAAACGGAAGGAATTAAGGTTTTTCAGTTCCGTGCGTGTGCCAAAATCTTTCTGCCCTTTGGGCCGGATGGAAACGTTGGCATCACAGCGGAAAGAACCTTCCTGCATATTGCCATCACATATTTCCAGATAACGCACGATGGAATGGATTTTTTTCATGTAGGCGACGGCTTCCTTTGCAGAACGCATGTCCGGCTCTGATACGATTTCAATCAATGGTGTGCCGGCCCGGTTCAGATCAATACCGGTGTACTGACCAAACCCCTCATGCACGGACTTGCCGGCATCTTCTTCCAGATGCGCGCGGGTAATACCGATCGTTTTGGTCGTGCCATCATCCAGCTGGATATCGAGTTTGCCATTTTTGACGATGGGATGTTCGTACTGGCTGATCTGATAGCCCTTGGGCAAGTCCGGGTAGAAATAATTCTTGCGCGCAAAAATGGAACGCGGCGGGATTTCAGCATTGATCGCGAGACCAAACTTGATGGCCATATTGACCACATCGGCATTCAGTACCGGCAATACACCCGGCAGACCCAGATCCACCGCGCAGGCCTGGGTGTTGGGTTCGGCACCATAAACTGTTGCCGCGCCGGAGAAGATTTTGCTCCTCGTGGCAAGCTGGGCATGGATTTCAAGCCCGATGACGACTTCCCATTGCATTATTTGTATCCTTCTGGAGACAGTGTGTGCCAGTCCGTCGCTTGCTGGAAACGGTGGGCAATATTCAGGAGTTTACTTTCAGCAAAATAATTACCGATGATCTGCATGCCGACCGGCAGCTTGTTCAGCATCCCGGCGGGGATGGAGATCGCGGGCAGACCGGCAAGATTGACGGATACGGTGTAGATGTCCGAGAGATACATGGTAACCGGATCATTCATGAGTTCATTGATTTTGAATGCTGCACCGGGGGCGGTTGGCCCGATGATCACATCCACTTCTGCCAGAGCCTGTTTGAATTCATCACAAATCAGGTTACGGATTTTCTGTGCTTTCAGATAATAGGCATCATAGTAACCGGCCGATAGTACATAGGTACCGATCATGATGCGGCGTTTCACTTCACGTCCGAAGCCTTCACCGCGGGAACGGCAATACAGATCATTCAGGTTCTGTGGATTTTCACAACGATATCCAAACCGTACACCATCGAAGCGGGCGAGGTTGGAAGAGCATTCTGCAGGTGCAACGACGTAATACACCGGAATGGACAGTTTTGAATTTGGCAAACTGATTTCTTTGACGGTTGCACCAAGTTTCTCAAGTTCTCTAACGCCATCGTGGATGATCCGGCTGATGTCAGAATTCAGCCGTTCATCGAAATATTCTTTGGGCAAGCCGATTTTCAATCCATCCAGACGGTCATTCAATTGCAATGTGTAATCTTCAACAGGATTTTGTGCCGAGGTGGAATCACGTTCATCAAAGCCGCTGATGGTGTTCATGATCAATGCAGCGTCTTCAGCACTACGGGTCATCGGCCCACCCTGATCAAGGCTTGAAGCAAAGGCAATCATGCCATAGCGGGAAACGCGGCCATACGTGGGTTTCAGGCCGGTAATACCGCAAAGCGAAGCCGGTTGCCGGATGGAACCGCCCGTATCTGTACCCGTGGCCATCGGCACCAGACGTGCAGCTACTGCCGCAGCCGATCCCCCGGAGGAACCGCCGGGAACACGTTCAGAGTCCCAGGGATTTTTGACCGCACCATAAAAACTCGTCTCATTGGATGAACCCATTGCGAATTCATCCATGTTCGTTTTGCCAATCATCACCATGCCGGCGTTGTTCAGTTTATCAACAACGGTGGCATCGTAGGGCGCAATGAAATTATCCAGCATTTTTGATCCACACGATGTTTTCACACCAATCGTGCAGAAAATATCTTTCTGCGCGATCGGAATACCGGTGAGTGGTCCTGCTGTACCTTGAGCCAGCAATTCATCTGAACGTCGCGCCTGTTGCAGGGCGAGCTCCGGTGTGAGGGTGACAAAACAATTCAACGCCGGATTGATTTTTTCAGCACGTTGCAGAAACTGTTTTGTCAGTTCGACGCTGCTGATTTCACGTTTGTGTAATGCCTGCGCTAGCTCGGCGATGGTTTTTTGATACATGAAGCCGTCAGTCAGATGTGTGGTACACGCAAAAGAATCGATTGAGTTTATTCAATCACTTTGGGAACAAGATAATGTCCATCGGCAACAGCCGGTGCGATGCTCTGAAAAAGTTCCCGTTGATTGGTTTCTGAAATTTTATCCTCACGCAGGCGTGCGGGAATATCCAATGGATGCGCCAGGGCTGCAATGTGAAGGGTGTCGATTTTTTCCATCTCTTCAACAAGGCCCAAAATGCTGGACAAATCCCGGGAATAATTCGGAATATCATCTGCTGCAATGGCCAGCCGTGCCAGCCAGGCGATTTTGTCGATGTCGGATTTATCAAGTAACATAAAAAAACGGGTAATTATTCCTTGAAAATGAAGAATTTATCACACATCTCTGCTTGCCCAAAGCCGCCATAAGGACTACATTTAGAGTACTGGATATAAATATTCCTGCAGGAGCTTGAAATTACCTATAAAAATCCCTATCGTGGTGCGATTTTACCGGATTTAAGTGATAAAAAGCGACCTGCAAGTGTCCTTTGTACGCATGACCGGAAAAAAGCCACTCAGACAGGCGCTTTTCACCTAACACAACCCAGGTAACCATAGAGCTTTAATGTTTAATACGATACGCGGTTTTTTCTCAAATGATCTTTCGATCGACCTCGGCACGGCCAATACACTCATTTACGTGCGGGGCAAGGGCATAGTTCTTAACGAACCTTCAGTCGTCGCCATCCGCAAGGATGGCGAAAACATCAACGCTAAATCCATCCGCGCAGTCGGTGCGGAAGCAAAACGCATGCTGGGCCGTACGCCCGGCTATATCACCGCCATACGTCCGCTGAAAGATGGCGTGATAGCTGATTTCACCGTCACCGAAAAGATGCTCCAGTACTTTATTCGCCAGGTGCACGGGTCGACCATGTTTAAACCCAGTCCGCGGGTACTGGTGTGCGTGCCCTGCGGATCCACCCAGGTGGAACGCCGGGCCATCCGCGAATCTGCAGCCGGCGCCGGTGCACGGACCGTGCATTTGATTGAGGAACCGATGGCGGCTGCAATTGGCGCCGGCATGCCGGTCAGCGATGCACGCGGATCCATGGTGCTCGATATTGGTGGTGGTACTACAGAGGTGGCTGTGATCTCCCTGAACGGGATTGTGTATTCCGACTCTGTGCGTATCGGCGGTGACAAGTTTGATGAAGCCATCATCAACTATGTACGCCGGAATTACGGCAGCCTGATTGGTGAAGCGACCGCCGAACGCGTGAAACACGAAATCGGATGTGCCTATCCCGGTAATGAAGTACGTGAAATTGAAGTGCGGGGACGTAATCTCGCCGAAGGTATACCACGCAGTTTCACACTGAACAGTAATGAAATACTGGAAGCCTTGCAGGAACCACTGGCCGGTATCGTCGGTGCGGTGAAAAACGCGCTGGAAAAAACACCACCCGAACTGGGATCTGATGTCGCAGAACGGGGGCTGGTGCTGACGGGCGGAGGTGCGTTGTTACGCGATCTGGATCGTTTGTTGATGGAAGAGACCGGATTGCCGGTAATAGTGGCCGAGGATCCACTGACTTGTGTGGCGCGCGGCGGTGGACGATATCTGGAGATGATAGACGAATATGGTACGGACATATTGGTGACAGAATAAGCAGCTGCTCTGACGAGCCGGGGGCGTAGCATTACTACATTATTTTTAAAAGGCCCTTCTGCCAATATAAAAGTCGTTGTGTTTATTTTGGCGTCCATTGTGCTGATGACGATTGATCATCGGCTGGGGGCGCTTGAGTCTGTACGTTCAGCCTTGTCTGTTTTGGTATATCCCGTTCAATATGCAGTAAATGCTCCAGCAACTTTTGGTCATTGGATCAAACAATCTTTCGTCACCCATGATTCATTGCTTGCCGAGAATGAGCGTTTGCGTAAGGAACAATTACTGATCAGTTCCAAATTACAGAAATTTGAAACTCTCGAATCGGAAAATGAACGGCTGCGCCGGTTGCTGGAATCTTCTTTCAAACTCAGTGATCGGGTCGTGATTGCCGAACTGCTGGCGGTTGATCTGCAACCGTTCCGTCATACGGTGATCATCAACAAGGGCAAACGTGAGGGCGTGTTTGACGGACAGCCCATTGTCGATGCCAGCGGCATCATGGGACAGATTGTGCATGTGGCACCTTTCAGCAGTACAGTGTTATTGATTACGGATCCCACCCATGCCATTCCGGTGCAGATCAATCGCAACGGGCTACGCGCGATTGCCGTCGGTACCGGCCAGAGCCATACGTTGCAGCTTGAGCATCTTCCGAACAACGCTGATATTGAAAAAGGTGATTTGATTGTATCCTCGGGGCTCGGCAGCCGTTTCCCGGCGGGCTACCCGGTGGGCATTGTTACAGATATCACACTCGATCCAGCTGAACCGTTTGCCAAAGTCATGGTGCAACCCAGTGCCAAACTTGAGCAAAGCCGTGAAGTCCTGCTGGTATGGCCCCATCAATATTCATCCATTCATAAAACTCCGGAAAGTTACGCGGCACATCCATGAACACAGAAAAGAAACATCATGGTAGTGTGATCATCCTGCTGAGTTTTATAGCAGCATTGATGTTGACCGCCATGCCTTTACCGGACTGGGCGGTACACTGGCGGCCGGCATGGGTGGCGATGGTGCTGATCTACTGGTGCATGGCCTTGCCACACCGGGTCGGCATCGGGATTGGCTGGATACTGGGCATCATGCTGGATGTCATGCAGGGAACGCTGCTCGGCCAGAATGCGATCGGTCTTGCCATCCTTGCGTACTTCACTGTGCAATTGCATCAACGTATCCGCATGTTCCCGCTGATCCAGCAGGCCCTGCTGGTATGTATCTTTGTTCTGGTATACCAGTTGTTATCACTATGGGTGCGGGGCATCATGGGCGTGCCACCCGGATCCTGGACTTACTGGATGCCGGCATTTACCAGCATGGTATTGTGGCCCTGGTTATTCATCATTCTCAGGGATGCTCGCCGCCGCTATCACGTGTCCTGATTTTCGGACATGTCCGTAAATTATCAATTCAAGGATAATGCTGAAGAATCCCGTTTGATCAAACGGCGAGTGTTGATTGCTGCCGTCGTCATTCTTGTATTGATGCTTGCCATCATCGTGCGGCTGGGTTACCTGCAGGTGATTAAACATGACCATTTCATCACGCTTTCCCAGAATAACCGTGTCAAGGTATTACCCATTCCCCCGATACGCGGCCTGATCTACAGCCGTGACGGAGTATTACTCGCGGAAAATCAGCCAGCTTTCAGTCTCGAAATTGTTCCAGAACGGGTTGGTAATCTTGAAGAAACCATCGTCCGTCTGGGCAAAATCATCTCCATCAACGAAGAGGACATCCGAAGGTTCCACAAGGAGCTCAGGGAAAAGCGCCGCCATGAAAGCGTGCCCCTGCGTTATAACCTTGATGAATACGAAGTGGCGCGGTTTGCCATCGACAGTCATCGTTTCCAGGGCGTGGAAGTCATCGCCCGTCCTTACCGGCGCTATCCGTTAAAGGACATAACGGCCCATGTAGTTGGATATGTCGGCAGAATTGATGATGATGACCTGTCGCGTCTGGACAAATCCAATTATCTCGGCACAACCCACACCGGCAAGCTGGGCATAGAACTGGCTTATGAAGACCTCTTGCACGGCAAGGTCGGTCATCAACAGGTGGAAGTGAATGCGCAGGGCCGGATTATCCGCGTTCTGGAACGTACAGCCCCGGAGCCCGGCAAGAATATGTACCTGTCCCTTGATGTATCATTACAGCAGGCGGCCATGGCAGCCCTGCAGGACAGGCGCGGCGCCATTGTGGCCATCGATCCGAATAATGGCGATATTCTCGCCATGGTCAGTTCACCTGGTTATGACCCTAATCCGTTTGTAAATGGCATCGATTCAAAATCCTACAATGCACTACTGCATTCCAAAGCAACACCATTGATCAATCGTGTACTGCAGGGCAAATATCCGCCCGGTTCAACTATCAAACCATTTCTGGGCGCTGTCGGGCTTGCCTATGGAGTACGCAGACTGGATGAATCCACCTGGTGTCCCGGCTGGTTTTCCCTGAAGGGACATGATCATCGTTACCGTGACTGGAAGAAAGGCGGACATGGTCACGTGAATCTGAATTATGCCATCGTGCAATCCTGTGACGTTTATTATTACTCACTGGCAAATGATCTGGGCATCAATCGTCTGCATGACGGACTGGTAAATTTCGGTTTCGGAACACGTACCGGCATTGATATTGGTGGTGAGAGTTCCGGCCTGGTACCCTCTGTCGAATGGAAACGTAAAACCTATAATCAACCCTGGTATCAGGGCGAAACCCTGATTGCGGGGATTGGTCAGGGCTCCGTGTTGACGACACCGATACAACTGGCTGTTGCCACTGCGGCACTTGCCAACGGTGGCAAGATTGTCTCGCCGCACCTTGCCTATGAAGCGCGGAATCCGATCACTGATCAGGTGGAAATACTTCCCCATCCACAGCCCATGGCCATGCCGTTTCATGATCCGGGCATCTGGGGTCATATCGTGCAGGCCATGACCGATGTGGTGCATGGCGATTATGGTACGGCCCGTCGCAGCGGACTCAATGCTCTTTATAAATTTGCCGGTAAAACCGGAACGGCACAGGTCATCGGCATAGCGCAGGACAAGGTATATAAAAAGGAAGAGATACGTGAAGAGTTTCAGGACCATGCACTGTTTATTGCATTTGCTCCTGTGGAAGCGCCCGTGATCGCTGTGGCCATCCTCGTCGAGAACGGCGGTAGTGGTTCCGGTGCTGCCGCGCCAATTGCCAGACAACTTTTTGATCATTATCTGTTGGGCCCGCCTGCAGCACCCGCCGTGGTACAGGATCATTCCTGAATGGAGCAAAAAACACTGGCCCAGCGCCTCCATATTGATGTTCCGTTGCTGTCAGGTGTGCTGGCTCTTTGCGGGATAGGACTGGTGGTTCTTTACAGTGCAGGAGGTCAGGACATCTCAATGGTATTTCGGCAGGGCAGCCGTATGTTGATTGCTCTCATGCTGATGTTCACCGTTGCGCAGTTCACGCCATCGCAACTGGAACGGTTATCACCCTGGATATATCTGGGAGGCATTCTGTTACTGGTTATTGTTTTGTGGGTAGGACATATCGGCAAAGGTGCGCAACGCTGGCTTAATCTTGGCTTCTTCCGTTTTCAACCTTCAGAAATCATGAAGCTTGCCGTCCCCATGCTGGTGGCCTGGTTTCTGGCAAACGGTCACTTGCCGGTGCGTCTGGGCCGGGTACTCATCGCCTGCATAATTATTATTGTCCCCGCGGTATTAATTGCCAAACAACCGGATCTGGGCACTGCAGTGCTGGTATCAGCAGCCGGCGTGGCGGTGTTGTTTATAGCCGGCATCGGCTGGAGGCTGATTACAAGTCTGGGTTTGCTGGTGGCCGCCGCCACGCCGATACTGTGGCACTTCATGCATGACTACCAGCGCCAGCGGGTGTTGACATTTCTCGATCCGACACAGGATCCGCTGGGTTCCGGTTATCACATCATCCAGTCACAAATCGCCATCGGTTCTGGCGGTATGTACGGCAAGGGCTGGCTGAATGGCACCCAGTCACATCTGGAATTTCTCCCGGAACGCTCGACGGACTTTATATTTGCTGTTTTCTCGGAAGAATTCGGATTGATGGGCGAGATGTTACTGATTGCCATTTACCTGTTTGTCATTGCACGAGGGCTGACGATAGCAGTCAATGCCCAGCAAACCTACGGTAAATTGCTGGCCGCAGGATTGATCCTGACATTTTTTGTCTATGTATTTGTGAACATGGGTATGGTGATCGGCCAGTTGCCGGTGGTTGGCGTGCCACTGCCGTTGATCAGTCATGGTGGTACATCGATGGTCACAATAATGGTAGGATTCGGCATACTGATGTCCATACACACACACCGCAGAATGTTGTCCGATTAAAAAATCTCATGATAAAAAAACAGTTTCTGTGTTCATTCCTGGCGTTATTCATTTTCACTGTCTCGCTGGCAGGCCCGCTGGACAAAACCGAAGTGGAACGGTTTGTCGACGATATGGTAGCCACCCATCAGTTTGATCGGACGGCTTTGCTGGAGATATTCAGTCACACGGTAAAATCCGAGCGCGTATTGAATGCCATCTCGAAGCCGGCAGAAGCCTTGCCATGGCATAAATACCGCTCGATATTCATACAGCCGCAGCGCATTGAAAAGGGTGTCAATTTCTGGAAAACACATCAGGCATTGCTGAATCGTGCGGCCAGTGAATATGGTGTGCCGCCGGAAATTATCGTGGCGATTATTGGTGTCGAAACCCAGTTCGGTGACAACACCGGCAGTGACCGGGTGATGGATGCGCTGTCCACGCTGGCTTTTCATTATCCCAAACGTGCCGAGTTTTTCCGCAAGGAACTGGAACATTTCCTTCTGCTCAGCCGCGATCAGGACGTTGATCCGTTATCACTCAAGGGTTCCTATGCCGGGGCCATGGGCTTACCGCAGTTTATGCCCAGCAGTTACCGGAGCTATGCCGTCGATTTTGACGGGGATGGGCACATTAATATCTGGAGTGATCCGGCCGATGCCATTGGCAGTGTTGCGAATTATTTCCGCGAGCACGGCTGGAAACCCGGTGGCATGATAGCCATTCCCGCCAGCACCCGCGGCGACAAGTATCTCGTGGCGTTGAACAAGGATCTGAAGCCTGCTATTCCTGCAGATCAGTTATACACCTATGATATCGATCTTTCGGAAGAGATCCCGCCACAGGAGCATGTGAAGGTGCTCAGTCTGCAGGCGGAAACCGGTGAGGAAATATGGCTGTGCCTCAATAATTTTTATGTCATCACCCGTTATAATCACAGCGGACTGTATGCGATGGCGGTGTTCCAGCTGGCGCAGGAAATACGTAAACTAATGCAAAGCCCCGCGGCCAGTATTGGATAACCGCTGATGATATTTAATATACGCTGTACTGCATTCCTGATATTCATGATCGGACTGGTATTGATGTCCGGGTGCAGTTTTATGTCGGACCGCGACAGTGCGCCGATGACCCAGCCCGGCGATATCGGCTCTGTACCCGATGCAGTGCCAAAGGCCGAGCCGCGCAGTAAATACGGCAACCCGCCATCCTATGTGGTATTCGGCAAGCGTTATTATGTGCTGGACAGCAGTAAGGGTTTTGTGGAGCGCGGAATCGCGTCCTGGTATGGCACCAAGTTTCACGGCAAACGCACCTCCAGTGGTGAAACCTATAATATGTATGCCATGACGGCCGCCCACAAAACGCTGCCATTGCCGACATATGTGGAAGTGACCAATCTGGAAAACGGCCGGCGCGTGGTTGTGAAGGTCAATGATCGCGGACCGTTCCACGATAACCGGGTGATTGATTTGTCCTATACCGCAGCAACCAGGCTTGATATCGTGGGTAAAGGTACCGGTCTGGTGCAGGTGCGTGCACTTGAACCGGGGCAAGGCGCCAGCAGGCAGGAGGCCATGGCTGAGGAAGGGCCTGCGGAAGTACGCACTGTTGCGCTGGAAAAACCGGCAACTGCCGTCACCGATTTTTACATACAGGTGGGCGCATATTCTGATCCCTACAATGCGGAGAACATATTGATGCGCCTGACCGATACCTACAATGAACTCGTCAAAATCAGTTCAGTCAATGTGGATGGCAGGACACTCTATCGGGTCCGCATCGGCCCGTTGACCAGCGTTGAGCGTTCCGATGAGATCGTGGCACAGCTTGAACAGATCGGTATACAGGAACACCGTATCGTTACAGATTGATAAATTTCACCACCGGAAGTGATCAGTCCGGTAAAATTCACCCAAGGTAAAATCCAGACACCATGAGCACTCGTTTTTTTATTTTATTGATATTGCAATTCATGATATCCACAGCACTGCATGCCGGTGCTCCGGTTGCACCATCAGCGCCCGCGATAGCCGCATCGAGTTATCTGATGATGGATTATGACAGCGGGCAGATCCTCGCTTCGGAGAATACAGACCAGAGATTACCGCCCGCGAGCCTCACCAAGATCATGACGGTCTATGTGGCAGCCAGTGAATTGGCCGAAGGTCATATTACATTCGATGACAAGGTCATGGTCAGTGAGAAAGCCTGGCGCATGACCGGTTCACGCATGTTCATTGAGGTCAACAAGGAAGTTACGGTGCGGGAACTGCTGGATGGCATCATTATTCAGTCCGGTAATGATGCCAGTGTGGCACTGGCCGAGTTTATATCCGGCGATGAAACCGTATTTGCCGGACTGATGAACCAGCATGCGACACGTCTCGGCATGAAGAACACGCATTTCATGAATGCCTCCGGTTTGCCGGATCCGGAGCATTACACCACAGCGCATGATTTGGCGATCCTCGCGGCCGCCCTGATCCGGGATTATCCGGACGTGTATGAAATCCATTCGCATAAGGAATTTACCTTCAACGGTATTAAACAACAGAACCGCAACCGGCTGTTGTGGCTTGATAACAGTGTGGACGGTATAAAAACCGGACATACCGAAGAAGCCGGATTTTGTCTCGTGGCTTCCGCCTTGCGTGAAGGTATGCGCCTGATTACAGTGGTGATGGGCACAGAAAGTGAAAAGGCACGCACCACTGCTACGCAGTCATTACTGAATTACGGATTCCGTTTCTTTGAAACGCGCAAAGTCCACGGCAAGGACGATGTCCTGATACAAACGAAAGTCTGGAAGGGCACAGCCGAACAGGTCAATCTGGGGCTGGCGAAGGATTTGTATCTCACCATCAACCGTGGTCAATTTGATCAGATCCAGCCCGTGTTTGAATTGCCGGAACGGATCATGGCGCCAGTCACCACCGGTGCTGAGCTCGGCAAGGTGAAATTCATGCTCGCAGACAAGGAAGTCGCAGTGCAGACTTTGTACGCCAAGCAGGACATTCCGGAGGCCGGTTTTTTCAAACGGTTGAAGGATGACGTAAAACTCATGTTGGAATAAATATGGGTACGGTTTACCTGAATGGACAATACATGCCTCTGGAAGAGGCAAAAATCCCGGTACTGGATCGCGGTTTCACCTTTGGTGATGGCGTGTATGAAGTGTTTCTGGTGTATCAACGCCGGATTTTTCGTTTTGATGAACACCTGCGGCGGCTTGATATGAGTCTTGAAGCGCTGCATATGAAAAATCCGCTCACGCATCAGCAGTGGGCAGAGGTGCTGAACAAACTGGTGGCGGACAATCCTGCAGCTGACCAATCGCTGTATCTGCAGATTACCCGTGGTGTGTCCGAGCGTGATCATTCCATTCATCTGGCAAAAGAACAGACCGTATTTGCCATGAGCAAGGCACTCCCGCAACGCAAACTCACCGAGGGTATCGCTGCGATTACTGCTGAAGACATCCGCTGGGTGAATTGTCATATCAAGGCCATTACCCTGTTACCCAGTGTCTTGCTGCGCCATCAGGCCGTGCTGGTCGGTGCGGTGGAAGCGATTTTGTATAAAGGCGAGGAAGTGACTGAAGGCGCCGCCAGTAATGTTTTTATTGTCAAGAATGGCAAGGTCACAACGCCCCCAAAAGGCAACCAGATTCTGCCCGGGATTACCCGCGATCTGGTGATGGAGTTGTTGCGCAAGGAAGGCATCCCCTGCGCAGAGGCAACCGTACTGAAACAGGATCTGCTCACCGCCGATGAAATCTGGATTACCAGTTCCACCTGGGAAATCGTGCCGGTCACTAAGCTCGATGGGCAACCGGTAGGTACCGGCAAGCCCGGCCCGGTCTGGCATCGGGCGGATGCCATCTACCAGCAATTCAAAAGGAATCCTGTCTAGATCCGGGCATATTCACCAGCGCTGCTTCAGTGCTATGCTAGGTTGACCTGATTTCGGGGTTAGACCAATAACAAAGGCACGTACCTTCAAGATGGACTTATACAAGGTATTCACCGTCGAGGCTGCACATCATTTGCCGAATGTCCCTGAAGGACACAAGTGCCGCCGTTTGCACGGTCATTCGTTTCAGATCGAAGTGCATGTCAACGGGCCGGTGGATACGAAACTCGGCTGGGTGATGGATTTCGCTGATATCAGTCAGCATATCAAACCGGTGTTTGAACAACTCGATCACCATTATCTGAACGAAATTCCCGGCCTGGAAAACCCGACCAGCGAAAATCTGGCGATCTGGGTGTGGAACAGACTCAAACCGGGCTTGCCGCAACTGTCTTCCATACACGTCAGGGAAACCTGCACGACCGGATGTATCTATAAAGGAGATGAGCAAAAAAGGTATTAAACAACTCCTGAATAATTTATGTTGTCATTTCGACCGCAGGGAGAAATCTAAAAATTTCTCGCTACACTCGAAATGACAGTATTTGCAGTATTGAACCAACTTTTTTGAGGAGAACCGTCATGGCAAAAATCAATATCACTGAATTACTGGGCGACGGCATCGGTCCTGAATTACGTGAATCTGTGTATGCCGTGGCCGATGCCATGCCGCTGGACTTCAATTTCATTCCGTTTGATCTGTCGCTGGAAAATCGTGAGAAAGGGGATCGAAGTCTTTTTGAAAAGCTGTTTGATTCCATGCATGAAACCAAGCTTGCGATCAAGTACCCGACCATCACCCACACTGCGAGTCCCAATGCGCTGATCCGCCGGCGCTGTAATTTCAGTGTGATCCTCAGGCCGGTGATTTCCATCAAGGGCATCAAATCCCATTTCACGGAAGATGTGTTCCTCTATATAGTCCGTATCGCCACCGGCGGAACCTATGACGATCCGGGCCGCATGATCGGCAAGGATGCGGCCATATCCATTCGTATTGTGGAGCGTGATCCGTGTCGCCATGCCGCGCGTTATGCCTTCGAATTCGCCCGCAAGAAAAAACTGACCGTCACCTCATCGTCCAAGCACACCATCCAGAAAGCGACCGATGGACTGTTTGAGTCCATCGTCAAGGAAGTGCACAAGAGCTATCCGGAGATTGAACATAACGTGGAGTTGTTCGATGCCTTGCTCGCCAAGATTATCCTCAAGCCGGAAAAGTATCAGGTGGTGCTGGTGCTGAATGAATACGGTGATTTTCTCTCCGACATGGCCAGTGGCCTCATCGGGAGCATTGGCACCGGCGCCAGCGGCAATTTTGGTTTCAACGATGACGATACCGTGGACATCGCCATGTTCGATCCGTCCGGCGGTACGGCACCCGATATTGCCGGGCAGAACAAATGCAATCCCATGGCCATCATGCTCGCATTCGGGATGCTGCTCGATCACATTGATCGCTATGATCTTGGTCATGAACTGCGCATGGCCATGCTCAGTTGTGTGGCGGAAGGCATCGCCACCGCCGACATCGGCGGCAAACTGGGAACACGGGAATTTACCAAAGAAGTGATAGAAAGGATGAAAAGCAAACTCAAAAAATAGCAAGGATTCGCATCGATTGAATTTAATTTTTGATGCCTTTGCCGATCTTCATTAAATAGAGGCTAAAGACAAATAAAACAATATTAAACAGGATGATGATAGAGAACGCTGCAGTGAGGTTAATATCGGATACGCCGAGCAGGCCGTAACGGAAGGCATTAACCATATACAGGATTGGGTTGAATAACGATACGGTGTGCCAGAAGTCCGGCAGCAGATCGATGGAATAGAACACGCCACCGAGATAAATCAGTGGCGTCAGGATGAAGGTCGGGATAATGGAAATATCGTCGAATTTTTTCGCAAATGCACCATTGATGAATCCGCCCAGTGAAAACAGGATCGAAGTGAGCAACACAACGGCGACTACTACGCCGGCATGATGGATACTGAGGTGCGTGAAAAACATGGCTACTAACACCACCACCACACCCACTGCTGCACCACGCGCCAGGCCGCCCGCGATATAACCACACAGGATGACAATGTCCGGTATCGGGGCTACCAGCATTTCCTCGATGTGCCGCTGGAACTTGGCGCCGAAGAAGGACGACACCACATTGGCATAACTGTTGTTGATGATCGACATCATGATCAATCCCGGCGCGATGTATTCCACATAACTGAAGCCGGCCATGGTGCCAATGCGCGGGCCGATGAGGTTGCCGAAAATCAGGAAATACAAGGCCATGCTGATGGCTGGCGGCAGGATGGTCTGCACCCAGATGCGCGTGAAGCGGCTCACTTCCTTGATGACGATGGTATTGAAGGCAACCAGATAGAGATTACGGTGCATACATGCTCAGTGACGGTGGTTGTTTTTGTCCAGCAGGCGCACAAACAGTTCTTCCAGCCGGTTGGATTTGTTGCGCATGCTTTTCACACGGATGTTATTGCGCGCAAACAGATCAAACAGGCTGTTCAGATCCTGGCCGTTATTGATCTCGGCTTCGAGCGTGGTGTCATCAGCTTTGTGCAGTTTGTAGACGCTGGTTTCCGGGAGCATGGCGATGGGTTGTGTCAGATCAAAAATAAATGTCTCACTGTTCAGCTTGCCGAGCAGGGATTTCATGGTGGTATTTTCGATGATCTTGCCCTGATCAATAATCGCGATGTTCTTACATAGTTTTTCCGCTTCTTCCAGATAATGTGTGGTCAGCACAATCGTCGTGCCTAGCCGGTTGATTTCCGTCAGGAACTCCCACATGGATCGGCGCAGTTCCACGTCCACACCCGCGGTGGGTTCATCAAGGATCAGCAATTTAGGCTCATGCATAAGTGCCCGCGCAATCATCAGACGGCGTTTGAGCCCGCCGGAAAGCGTGCGCGAAGGATCGTTGCGTTTTTCCCATAGCCCAAGCTGGGTCAGGTATTTTTCTGCACGAACATGCGCCTGCTTTCTGGGGATGCCATAAAACCCGGCCTGGTTCAGGACGATTTCCAGTGAAGGTTCAAACTGGGAGAAATTGATTTCCTGCGGCACGATGCCTATCAGGGACTTGGCCTCAATGATGTGAGTATCCAGATCATGGTCGTATACAAAAACCTTGCCGGAAGTTTTGTTGACGAGCGAGGTAATGATGCCGATGGTAGTGGATTTACCTGCGCCGTTGGGGCCCAGCAAGGCGAAGAAATCGCCTTGTGTTACTTCGAGGTCAATGCCCTTCAGCGCCTGTTTGCCATTCGCGTAAGTCTTGCTGAGATTTTCAATCCGTAGGGCGTGCACAGCGTAATATTTATATTTTTCGAACTGCAGGTTGAGCAAGTACAGAAAGCAACTATAATTTTCTAATCACTAATCACTAATCACTAATCACTAATCACTAATCACTAATCACTAATCACTAATC
>CAYZJI010000007.1:0-69048 GCA_964479045.1 uncultured Enterobacteriaceae bacterium | reverse complement strand
AATCACTAATCACTAATCACTAATCACTAATCACTAATCACTAATCACTAATCACGTCTGTCTTGCATCCTTGATTTTCTGCTTCTGCTCCTCATGTTTCTTTTTAAGATCTTTGGCAAGATCGCTGTCACGGTTCAATACCAGACGGAAATATTCTCTGGGGATTTTGATGAGACGTGATTCATTGTCGGAACGGGCAAAGGCACTACGCCGGCCCTTGCTGTCCGGCATCAGGGCCTGTTCACCGAAATAATCACCAGTCTTGAGAGTCGCCAGTGGAACCACTTTCCCATCATCATCAAGCGTAAATATTTCCACGGTTCCATCCAGAATGACATACATGGCATCGCCGGGTTGAGATTCTTTCAATACAAAATCCCCCGGGCCGGCCTTGATGACATCCGTCCATTCATGAATGCTGAGTAACTCATCACGATTCAGGCTCTTGAACAGCCGGATTTTCATAAGAGCATCGCGGACTTCATCTGGCGGGAAAACCGGTTTCGGCGGGATCACGACAGGCTTGGGTGCAGGCGTGGCTGCGGCCTGTGGAGCAGGTTGTGCAGGAGCCTTGGCGGGTACCGGGTTTTTGATGACCGTGACTTCTTCGTCTTCGTCCAGTTGGAAGTCATCACGTTTGATACTCAGCAGAACATATTTCTTGTCGATACGAAATACCTTGGTGTCGTACACGGCCTTGATTGTGGCATTGCGCCGGCCAGTGCTACCCGGCATTAATGAACGTTCACCGAAGAAATCACCTGGACGCAGGGTGGCTATGGAAATCTCACGATTGCTGGATTCAGCCCGGATCAGGACTTCCACCGAACCTTCCAGAATAACGTACATACAATCACCGATTTCCGATTCACGGATAATCAGATGTTTGTGCGCATACTCCTCTATACCGTTTTCCGGGGCTTTCAGTATGGCCTGAAGAAGATCTTCAGACAGGGATCTGAATATCGGAATGGTTTTCAGCAGTGACGTTTCGAGTTGTATTTTATTCATCGTGTGCAGTCAGTGTGCCTTTTATGAGGTTAATCATAGCCTCATTTTGGCCCTAATAAAAACGGCCTCATGAAAAATGCTGTGTGTTTCACGTCCGGCGAGGTAAAAATGTGAAGTTTTACCGTCACGATACCGGACGGTTTTCCAGCAGGTAATCCAGCCACAGGCTGGAAAGCTTTTCCTGCACGGTATTCTGGCGCAGGCGGGCATTGAGATTGGGGAAATCCACCCGATCCAGGTCCTGGTCCTGGTTGTAGCAGGAATAGACAAAATACTCCTCACCCGTGTGCGGGTCGACGTGTTTACACAGGCACTGTGCGCAGACGCCTTTCATCATGCACTGCATGGGTGAGTTGATGGAACCGATAGCGGTATGGCCGGATTTGAGGTAAGGCTTGAGCCGTCCATACCGGGCCTCTTTTACGGCAGCCATCATGCGATCCGATCCAATCACGATCGTATGATCCACATCAGACAACTTGATGCTGGTTTCACCCAGTTCGCCCCTGGCATACCGTTCAATCGCCTCAAGGATATTACCCACACAGGTCTTGTCCTGTGGGCGGGTGACGGGGAAGGGTTGTACACCGGGCGCGGGATCCACGGCCCAGACGATCACATCCGAAGCAGCTTCAATATCAGCCACTTTGAAGACATCTGTGGGATTGCGATAGCCGGCAAAGTAAATCACCTTGCTGCCGGTCGCCCGCAGCGCCTTGCCAATGGAAAATTGCACGGCATTGCCGAGACCGCCGCCGATCAGCATGACGGTTTTCCCCTCCGGGATTTCCGTCGGTGCGCCGGTCACGCCCATGACCACCAGCGGATCACCGGGTTGCCACAGGGCACAGAGCTTGGACGAACTGCCCATCTCCAACGCGATTAACGAGATCAGCCCCTTTTCTTTATCTACCCAGGCACCAGTGAGCGCCAGCCCTTCTGCGGCCAGTACCGTACCGTTGATCGCCGGCGCCAACCGTTCGAGGTTCTGCACGCGGTAGAACTGGCCGGGATGAAATTTTCGCGCCTGCATCGGTGCTTTCACGATCACTTCGATGATTGTGGGCGTAAGCCGGTTGACCGCAACGACCGTCGCCGTCAGTTCAGTTTCCAGCATACTGAACAGCGTATGCAGGGTCTGATCGCGGACAGCCTGCTGATCGGGATTCAATGCCTGTAATTCTTTTTCAAACAATTTCACCACGTACGGATAACCATCCTTGGCACTGGCCATGGCTTTCACTACATTACCGGCATACACCGGGTGGTTATCACCATAGAAGGAAATAAACTTGCCGTGCTTGTGATACGAGGTGAACGGTGCCGGCCGGCCGATCTTTGGAATGGCCGTGTCATCCATCGGTACCAGTTCCGGCAAATCATGTTCCTGCCAGTGTGGTTCATAACGCTGGAAAAATTTTTCGTCCATGCGGAAGCTGTATGGATGTTCCTGTTCGTAGATGGTATTGGGCGAAGTGCCTGCGGCAATGAACAGGCTGCGCAGGGGAACTTCCAGTGATTTACCGGCGCTCAGCCAACGGCCTTCTTTCTCGTCCAGTTTTTCAAATTTAACTGCACGTAAGGCACCGTATTCATCCGGGATGGCTTCCAGCGGATTCATGCCTTCAGCCAGCTGGATTCCTTCATTGAGGGCTTCATGGATTTCCTCATGGTTCTGGCGATAGGCTGGGGCGTCCTTGATGCCTTTGCGGTAGAACATGGTCACACCGCCCCATTGATCGATCAACGGCTGAAAATCCGGTTTTTCACCTGAAGCTGCAGCTCTCTGCCTCTCGGCCTGTATGGCACGCCCGTGTCCCAGAAACTCATCAAGAATTTCCAGTTCTTCGCGGTCATATCGGCTGCGGACAAGAGCTTCGCCTTTTTCCGCAACCAGTATGGTGTAGCGTTTCAGGATTTTTTCCACCTGCACCGGATAATAGGCGGTTACTTCAGTTGTCGTATCAATGGCCGTCAAACCGCCGCCAATGATGCCCGCGGGCAGCCTCACCTGCAGGTTGGCCAGTGAGGATTCCTTGGCTGCGCCTGTCAGTTGCAGCGCCATGAGGAAATCCGAGGCCTTACGGATGCCGCGGATCAGGTTGTTCTTCAGGCCGATAATGGTCGGTTTGCCGGCACCGCTGGCAATGGCGATATGGTCAAAGCCCATGTTCCAGGCTTCTTCAATCGTGATGGTGCCACCGAAGCGGACGCCGCCGAAGCAGCGAAAGTTGTTGCGGCGGGCGAGAGTCAGATAAATGACTTTCAGGAAATTTTTGTCCCAGCGAACCGTAATGCCGTATTCTGCCACGCCGCCAAACCCGGCCAGCAGGCGTTGGTCCAGATCTTCATAGAGCTCGCGAAAATCGCGGACCGGTTGGGGCAGCCTGCCATCGCGGCCGGTCAGTTCTTCCGGCAGCGGCTCGATCTTCAGGGCATCAATTCCAGCGACGGCAAACCCTTCGTTGGTGAGGTAATGGGCGAGTGTATATCCGGACGGACCCATACCCACCACCAGCACATTCTTGCCGTTGTAGGGCAGGGCATATGGACGTTTCACATTGAGCGGGTTCCAGCGCGTGAGCAGGCTGTAAATCTCAAACCCCCACGGCATGAACAACACATCAGTGAGCACATTGGTTTCGATCTGCGGGATATTGACTGGCTCGGTCTTCTGATAAATGCAGCCACGCATGCAGTCATTACAGATGCGGTGGCCGGTGCCCGGGCACATGGGGTTATCAATGGTCACCAGCGCGAGTGCGCCGATATTATCGCCGTCGCGCTTGACCACATGCATTTCAGAAATCTTTTCGCCGAGCGGGCAGCCGGTGATAGTCACGCCCAGCGCATTGGTTTTGTAATCGCCGTATTCCCCGCCGCGTTTGTTACGCATACCTTTGGAGCAGGAATCGGTATCGCGGTCATGGCAGTAGATACAATGATCAACTTCATACTGCACCTGGCGCTGGTTGAAACGCAGATCCGTAAGGGCAAAGCCATCGCGACGACGGTGTTCATTTTTATGACCCACCCAGGTGGTGAAACCCCCACGCTCACAGACGTCATGGTGTACGAGGTGCTCAGCATCCGTTTTTTGCGGGGTCTTGAAACTGACCCAACCGGCCATGGTTTTATTAAGTTCCGGATCATTTACTGCAACATAAGCCCAGCGCTGTACCATTTCCAGCAGGGCATCGGCAAATTCTGCGGAGTCGGTTCTGGCAAGGGCATTGGCCAACACGGTTTTGCTTTCGGTGTTGGCAGTAAGATTCGCGCGCAGGCGTTTTACTTCAGCATCAGCATTTTCAACTTCTGCCGGTTTGCCCCTGGCTACAGCCCGGTAATGGTTGGAAAGACGGGCGAGTGTGGCGCCCATCCGGCACAGGCCACGTTCAACATCAGTATCTGCAGCAGCTTCAGGAAAGGCGGTTTGTTGCAGCAAACGCAGGTCCCGGATGATCTGATCTTTGGACCAGCCGGAGGTGTCCACACCCTTGAACCGGGTAGACAGCTTTTCTGTAATCTCGTTACGGAATACAAAAATACTCTCGATATCGGCGCGTATGGCGGCCTGTTGCGCCTTGTGTTCGTCCTCGACCCGGAACAGACGTGCTGTAAATGTGCCTACATGCGGGGCCACCCGCACCAGCAGATCGGAGATGGCCTGCGGGGTCATGCCGGCGCCCTTGCATGCATGATAGGAGCGATATTCGGCGTAGAGGGAGGCATCGGCCTTTTGCAAGGTTTCATCAAAGACCTTGAGCAGGTCGGCCAGACGTGCAGGGGCATGCAGATCAGCGTAACTGAAGCCGGGGATGCCCAATTCAAGCGTGTGCCGGGTTATCGTATCTAGAACAGCTGCCAATGTGACTGCCTCAACAATCGGAATTAAATTTCTGGATAAAAAAACAGGCGCGCTAATCTAGCGAACTATGCCTGTAAGTAAAAGTAATTACCTGAATTATTTTAAGATTATTTATGCATAAGGATGTAACGGGAGGGATTATGACACACTGCACAAATTCTGTGGAGAATTTAAAAACAGGCCGTCCCGACATCTGATGATGTCGGGACGGGATTGCTGTGATCAGACTATTGTGCGGGTTTGTCCGGAGTGGTCTGCTCTTTAGGTTTACGTTTCCGTTCACCTGCGGTTGCTGCGCCGCCGTCATCTTCCGGCATGGGGCTGAACGGGAACGGCCGGACTTCGGAGCGGAATGTCACATAATCCAGAATCTGGCGGGTATAGGCGGTCAGTGTGCCGCTGAATTTTTCCAGTTGCGCGTTCAGGTTACCGGTAATGACCTTGGTCACAAACTGGAAAATGACCAGCAGCCAGATAATCCCGATGAGCACGTAGAAGATAATACCGAAGATGATGATAAACAGGCCGCGCATCCAGGTGTCGACATTTTTAACGTTTTCCTTCATGTTGGCGTCCATCTTGCACCCCCCCATAGACTGGTTAATTGTGTTAGTCTTTTATTAGACAGGATTATAAACCACAAACCTGAATTGATGCTTGAATCTGTTGAAAATCTGCTGCAATTTCCATGTGCCTATCCCATCAAGGCCATGGGCTGGATGGCGGATGATTTCGACGCACTGGTGGTGAGCATTGTGCGCCGGCACGTCCCTGAACTCGATGATACCACCGTGGAGACCCGGCACAGTCGCGGCGGGCGTTATATTTCAATCACCATCACCATTATGGCCCAAAGCCGGGAACAGCTGGACAATATCTACGCTGATTTTGCTGCGGACAAACGTATATTGCTGGCTTTGTAACATGAACCACACTGTCAATATACGCCAGTACCCGGCAGCCGACTATGAGTCTGTCTGGCAAGAGATGATGATCTTTACCCGGAACCGTGACGAACAAACGCCGGATGAAATCTGGCAGGTGCAACATCTGCCGGTGTTCACGCTCGGGCTCGCAGGGAAAACGGAGCATGTACTGGATGCAGGTGATGTCCCGGTCATCCATACCGATCGGGGTGGTCAGGTCACGTATCACGCGCCCGGCCAACTGGTCGTGTATTTATTGATGGACCTCAGCCGGCGGGGGATTACGGTAAAGAATTATGTCTGGCGGATTGAACAGGCTTTGCTGGATCTATGTACTGAACTGGGGATTGAAGCCCGGCGCAAACACGGAGCGCCGGGAATCTATGTGGCCGGTAAAAAACTGGCTGCACTCGGGATCCGCGTGAAACACGGGTGCAGTTATCATGGTCTTGCCCTGAATGTGGATATGGATTTGTGTCCGTATCAGCGGATTAACCCGTGCGGTTATACGGGGCTTGAGGTCACGCAACTTGCTGATCTCGGATTAACCATGACTGTGGATGAAACATTTAACCGGCTCTTGCCGCATTTACTCGGCAATCTCCATACGGGCACCTCTTCAAGCGCGCCTGTACAGGCGGCAGCATGAACTCTGATATCTCATGACGGACACGTTCATCAGACCTGCCAGGGAGCAACGGGGTGAACTGAAGACCCGCTTCCCGGTTCGGGTCGTTACCGAAAAGAAAGAACTGCCACGCAAGCCGCACTGGATACGTGCAAAAGCGCCCACCGATCCGAAAGTCCTGCAACTGAAAACGCTGTTGCGTGAACATAACCTGCATACGGTGTGTGAAGAAGCGGCCTGTCCCAATCTGGGTGAATGCTTCGCACATGGTACGGCGACATTCATGATCATGGGTGACTTGTGCACGCGCCGTTGTCCATTCTGCGATGTGGCCCATGGCCGGCCGCAGCCACTGGATGCCAGTGAACCGGCCAATCTCGCTCATGCAATAAAGTTGATGAACCTCAGATATGTAGTAATTACCTCGGTGGATCGTGATGATCTAAAAGATGGCGGTGCCGCGCATTTTGCTTCATGCATCCGCACTGTACGCTCAGAGGTTCCTCACATTACCATCGAAATCCTCACTCCGGATTTTCGCAAACGGGCTGCTCTCGCGCTGGAGATACTCAAATCCGCGCCACCCGATGTATTCAATCACAATCTCGAGACGGTACCGCGGTTATATCGTCAGGTGCGCCCCGGCGCCGTGTATAACGGTTCACTGGAACTCATTAAAAATTTCAAGGCGCAGCATCCGGATGTGCCGACAAAATCCGGATTGATGCTGGGGCTGGGTGAAAGTCCGGATGAAGTGCAACAGGTATTACGCGATTTGCGCGCGCATGATTGTGACTGGCTCACGCTCGGGCAATACCTGCAACCCAGCCGCCATCATCTGCCGGTGCAGCGGTTTGTGCACCCGGATGAATTCAATGTCTTGGGTGATTATGCGCGTTCCATCGGCTTCAAGAATGTGGCCAGCGGGCCCATGGTTCGCTCCTCCTATCACGCGGATTTACAGGCCGCCGGAAGCGAAGTGGGAAAAGTTGCGGTTGATTGATCAGGTCAGTTGAATGCGACTTCGGGTGAGGACGTCCCGGTTTTTTCTTCAAGCAGATGTTCAATCGGCATAGGCCTGGCAAGGCTGTTGCCCTGTGCGTAATCAACACCAATCTTTTTCAATTCAGAGAGAATGTCTTCATTTTCAACAAACTCGGCGATGGTCTTGATGCCCATTACATGACCTATATGGTTTATGGCCTGTACCATGGCGCGATCAATCGGGTCACGATCCATATCGCGCACGAAACTGCCATCAATCTTCAGGTAATCCACTGACAGGTTCTTGAGATAGGTAAATGAACTCATGCCACTGCCGAAATCATCCAGTGCAAAACGGCAACCCAGTGTCTTGAGTTCCTTGATGAAGCGTTTGGCCTGGGCGAGATTGGAAATGGCTGCAGTTTCAGTAACTTCGAAACAGATATTTTGAGGTGATATACCGGAGTTCACAACCTGCTCACGCACGTAATCAAGAAACGTATCATCATTCAATGAAGTGGCAGAGAGGTTAATCGCACAGAGGTCTATATTCTGTCCTGTACTGTTGCATTGCTTCAACACCTGAAAACCATTCTGGATGACCCAGCGATCGATACCTGACATCATCCCGTAACGCTCGGCCGCCGGGATAAATGCCATCGGCGGGATTATCCCGCCGTCCGGGCCCAGCATACGAACCAGGAGCTCGATATGCCGTGCGTTGTCCCGGCTGCCCAGTGAAATAATCGGATGGTAATAAAGCCGGAACCGGAATTCCTCGAATGCTTTGTTGATGCGTGTGGCCCATTCCATCTGTATTTGCTGCTGGTTCAGCGTAACATCGGCGGGATGGTGAACATGGACACGGTTGCGACCACGATCCTTGGCCACGAAACAGGCGGCATCGGCCGCGCTCAGTATTTGATCGAGTGTCAGGCTGTTATCGGTAATCGGTACAAGCCCGATACTCACACCGAGTGTAAAAACGCGGTCTTGCCAGGCAAAGCGAAAATCAAACACCGTTTGCCGCAGTTCCTCGGCTAGCCGACGTGCATTTTCCAGTGGACATTGTTCCAGTAACACACAGAATTCATCACCACCCAGCCGGGCCAGTGTGTCCGTTTCACGAATACGTGCGCCCAGCAATTCAGATAATTGCCGGAGCAGTTCATCACCGGCCACATGACCGCAGGTATCATTCACAATCTTGAATTGATCCAGATCGAGATACAGAACAGCCCACTGGTTATTGCGGTTGCGCGCCCGGGATAATGCAGCATTGAGTCGCTTTTCAAATTCACGGCGGTTGATGAGACCGGTGAGTGGATCATGGGTGGCAAGATAGCGCATCTGTTCATCAGACATGATGCGCTCGGTAACATCCATGGCGATACCGATCATGCGTTCCGGTTCGCCTTGCTCGTTGCGGATCATCTGGCCCTTGACGGCGAGCCAATGGATGCTGCCATCTTTCCAGACCACCCGGTACTCCTCGGCAAACAACGTACCGGATTTAAGTGTCAGGTCGATGGATTGTTGCAGACCGGCACGATCTTCAGGGTGCACAAATTCAAAATAGGATGCCTTGTTTTCAAGTACCTCGCCTTTCTGCAGGCCAAGCAATTGTGCCATGTTGTCATTCCAGTTGGCCTTGTCATTTTTAACGTCCCATTCCCAACTGCCCATGCGAGCAGCATCCATGGCCAGCTGGTTGTGTTCAGCCATCTCACGGATGGATTTTTCCGTAGCCTCCCGGGTATCCAGCATCTGGTTGAACTGCCGAGTGAGTTCAATGATCTCGCTTGAGCCATGCGGTGACAGGCGGATACGCAGATTGCCCGCAGCTACGGCACGTGCAGCTTCGGCGATAGACCGCAAAGGGCGTTCAATATAGCGGGCCAGCAGGAATGCAAGCAGACAGGCAGTACTGAGTATGAAAAAACCAATCGCAGCATAATGCTTCACGGCCTCGTGGGCATCGCTTAAAACACCGTCTGTGGGAAAGCCCACCAGCGCATGCCAGTTGGAACCGGGTACCGGACTGAAACCCAGGATCATGTTCTCACCGTTAAATTCATTGAGCGCTGTATGACCTTCTCCCCGCTTCTGGATGGCGCGGAAGATCCCCAGGCTTTTGACGTTTTTTCCGACCCACCGCAATGGATCTGGATAGCGGGACAGCACGATCCCGTCAGAATTGATCAGTGTTACTGTAGCACCAGCGGGCAGGACAGCGTTACGTGTAACAGGAGTGTAGCTGATGAGATCGATGGCAGCCCCAAGAACGCCGATTACATGGCCTTCCTCACCCCGTACAGGGTAGGCGAGCGGCAGGATCCATTTCTGGCTGATTTTTCCAAAACTCACCTTGCCGATAACGAAGCGATTGTTTTTCAGTACTCTCTGAAAATTGTCACCTCTTGAGTAATTGATGGATCTTTCCTGCGGTGAAGGAATGGCGGAACACACAACGGCACCGGCACTGTCAAGCACGACGACATTACTGAAATTCGGATCCAGTTCACGGAAATCATTCAGTATGGGATCACAATCATCTTTGATCATGGCCACGATTCGAGGGCGTTCGGCGATGCGTGCCAGAACATTCTGGCGCCCTTGCAGATAAATACTGGTGTCCGCGGCGGTGATTTGGGCAAGGCTGAGGACAGCATTACGGGCATCATCCAGGTCATCCTGAAAATTCGAATAGACTGAGAACGCGAGAAGACCGGCCATAGGAACCGCAAGCGCCAGAACCAACAACGTGAGTTGGGTGCGGTATCTCATATCATCAGCATTTCGAGCATCCTCCCCGCCCGGATCTCCGCAGCGGAATTGATAAACGCCGGTTATAATAATTATTATATTGTTGAACAGTTGTGCCCTGTCATGAATCCAGGGACGATCTGTCGTTAGCAGTATACACTACAACTTCTTTGCTTTTGTGATGCAGTCGACAGTTAAGGCCGCCGATCCTTCCGCAAAACGGGCATTTAATTTTTCACCAACATGCAATTGCGCAGATGCGCGCACCGCTGTTCCGTCAAGTTGTTGGACAATCGCAAAACCGCGCCCGAGGGTGGAGAGCGGACTGACAGTATCAAGATTATGTCCCAGTTGATTGATCCGGGCTGATATTTGCAGGAGTTGACTCTTGATCAGGCGTTGCAGGGCCTGTTCCAGTTGTATGAAATGCAGCTGCTGCTCGCGCAGTTGCCGGCCCGGATGCTGGCCCTTGAGCAGGGCATTGACCCTGTCCAGCCAGCCCCGTTTCTGTATCAATGTGGATTTGGTTGCGCGAAGGCTCCGCCCTTGCAATTCATCTGTTCGTTGAGACAACATTTGCAGTTGCCTGACCGGATGCGGCAAGCGCACTCTCAGTTGTTCAATTATTTTCCGATACTGTGATAACTCCATGTATTGCACTCGCTGCAATTGGGCCAGCAATTGTTCGAGCCCGGACCTGAGTTGCATCTGATCAGGGCTGACCAATTCTGCAGCAGCGGATGGTGTGGCGGCACGTTGATCGGCAACAAAATCCGCAATCGTAAAATCCACTTCATGGCCAATGCCGGTGACGACCGGAATCGGACAGGTATAAATGGTGCGTGCCAGTTGTTCGTTATTAAACGCCCAGAGATCTTCCAGTGAACCACCGCCGCGTGCGAGCAGGAGTACTTCACATTCATTACGTGTAGATGCCGTTTTCAGCATATTGATGATCTGCACGGGTGCTTCTGTCCCCTGTACCTGTACGGGATAGATGATGACCTGTGCTAATGGATATCGGCGTCGCAATACGGTGAGTATGTCACGTATGGCAGCGCCGGTGGGTGAAGTGATCACGCCAATGCAAGCGGGCATGAGAGGGACAGGTTTTTTGTGTGACTCATCAAACAGTCCTTCCTTCAACAGCTTCTGCTTGAGTTCTTCAAACGCTCTTTGCAGGGCGCCGTCACCGGCCGGTTCCATATATTCCACGATGAGTTGATACTCGCCACGGTTTTCATAAAGACTGACATTCGCACGCAGCAGAACCAGTGCGCCATTTTCCGGGTTGAATTTCAAAAGCTGTTTGCGGTTTTTGAACATGGCACACCGCACCTGCGAAAATTCATCTTTTAATGAAAAATAGATGTGGCCGGAACCCGGCTGGGCCAGGTTGGAGATTTCACCCTGTACCCAGACCTGCGGGAAGCCGCCTTCCAGCACTGCCCGCACTTCGCGGTTCAGGCGGGTGACGTTATAGATGTCGAGGTCTTTGAGTGCGTTGTCCATACAGAGCAGCTGTCATACCGGGTTGTGACGATCAAGAGCGATCCTTATAATAGCCGCTCTGATAGCAAGGTGTTATACTTCATCATGCGTATTACCGAACAAGCCCTGACTTTTGATGATGTCCTGCTGGTCCCTGCCTACTCGCAAGTTTTGCCGCGCCAGGTTGAACTGAAAACCCGCCTTACCCGCGGTATTACACTGAACATTCCGATTATTTCGGCTGCCATGGATACAGTAACAGAATCGCGTCTGGCGATTGCCCTCGCGCAGGAAGGTGGTATCGGCATCATTCATAAAAACATGAGCGCCGAAGCCCAGGCCCAGCAAGTCCGAATGGTGAAAAAATTCGAAAGCGGCGTAATCAAGGACCCCTTCACAGTCACGCCTGACACCAGCATACGTAAAGTGCTGGAACTCACCCGTGCCAATCATATTTCCGGTGTGCCGGTGGTGGAAGGCCAGCAACTGGTGGGCATTGTGACCAGTCGCGATTTACGTTTTGAAACGCGGTATGACGATCCGGTGCGCAACATCATGACCCCGAAGGAACGCCTGGTCACAGTGAAAGAAGATGCCGACGATCAGGAAATCAAATCCCTGCTGCACAAACACCGCATCGAGAAAGTGCTGGTGGTGAATGACAAATTCCAGTTACGCGGTCTGGTGACTGTGAAAGACATTCAGAAAGCGCATGAATATCCGAATGCCTGCAAGGACAGCGCCGAGCAGTTGCGTGTCGGTGCCGCGGTTGGTGTCGGCGAAGGCACCATTGAACGTGTTGAAGCATTGATCCATGCCGGTGTAGATGTGCTGGTGGTTGATACCGCGCATGGTCATTCCAAAGGCGTACTCGACATGGTACGTAAAATCAAAAAGACGTTCAAAAACGCGCAAGTCATCGGCGGCAACATTGCTACCGTGGAGGGCGCCAAGGCACTGGTGGAAGCTGGTGCGGATGCCGTGAAGGTTGGTATCGGTCCCGGTTCCATCTGCACGACCCGCATTGTAACCGGCGTTGGTGTGCCGCAGATTTCAGCTGTGATGAATGTGGCAGAAGCATTAAAAGGCACAGATGTTCCATTCATTTCCGATGGCGGGATCCGCTATTCCGGTGATATTGCCAAGGCGCTGGCCGCTGGCGCGAGTTGTGTGATGATCGGTGGACTGCTTGCCGGTACAGAAGAAGCTCCCGGTGAAGTCGAATTGTTCCAGGGCCGATCCTACAAATCCTATCGGGGCATGGGGTCGCTCGGCGCCATGTCGCAATTGCATGGTTCTTCTGATCGTTATTTCCAGGAAAATGATGAAATTGAAAAACTGGTGCAGGAAGGCATTGAAGGTCGTGTTCCATACAAGGGCAGCATGGGCGCCATCGTGCATCAGATGATCGGCGGCATTCGCGCTGCGATGGGCTATACCGGTTGCCAGACGATTGAAGAACTGCGTAACAAGGCTTCATTTGTACGCTTGACCAATGCCGGTGTGCGCGAAAGCCACGTGCATGATGTCACCATAACCAAGGAAGCGCCGAATTACCGGATGGAATAATAAGGGTGAATGGTGATTAGTGATTGGTGAATAGGAGATAGAAAATTTCCATTTCCAATCACTAATCACTTTTCACCAATCACCAGGCAAATGACCAACATCCATTCTGAAAAAGTACTTATACTGGATTTCGGTTCCCAATACACCCAGCTCATCGCGCGCCGCGTGCGTGAAGCGAATGTGTATTGTGAAATTCATCCCTTCGATATCAGTGCGGATGATATTGTCCAGTTCAAACCGAAAGCCATCATCCTGTCCGGTGGGCCTGAATCCGTAACCATAGCCAACGGCGTGCGCGCGCCGGAATCTGTTTTCAAGCTTGGCGTGCCGGTATTCGGCATCTGCTATGGCATGCAGACTATGGCCGAACAACTGGGTGGCAAGGTCGAGTCATCATCAATCCGGGAATTTGGCTATGCGCAGGTGCGGGCGCGTGGTCACTCCCAATTATTGCGGGATATTCAGGACCACATCAATGCCGAGGGTCATGGCCTGCTGGATGTGTGGATGAGTCATGGTGACCGGGTTACACAATTGCCTGAGGGTTTCAAAGTGATTGCCAGTACGGACAACGCGCCCATCGCCGGTATGGCGGATGAAACACGCAGATTTTACGGTCTGCAGTTTCATCCGGAAGTTACTCACACACATCAGGGCATGGCAATCCTGAATCGTTTTCTGCATGAAATTACCGGCTGCGGAAAATTATGGACCACGGAAAACATTGTCGATGATCTCGTTGCGAGCGTGCGCGCACAGGTGGGCAAGGACAAAGTATTGCTGGCATTGTCCGGCGGTGTGGATTCTTCCGTGGTTGCGTCCTTGCTCCATAAAGCGATAGGCGATCAACTTACCTGCGTGTTTGTGGATAACGGCTTGCTGCGTCTCAATGAAGCCGAACAGGTAATGAACACCTTTGCCCGGAACATGGGTATCAATGTGATCAAGGTGGATGCCGAAGATCGTTTTCTCAAGGCACTGGCCGGTGTTGATGAGCCCGAACAGAAGCGCAAAATCATCGGTCGTGAATTCATTCATGTGTTTGAAGAAGAAGCGCACAAAATAAAAGGGGTACAGTGGCTCGCACAGGGTACGATTTATCCGGATGTCATTGAATCAGCCGGTGCCAAAACCGGCAAGGCGCATGTGATCAAGTCCCATCACAATGTCGGTGGCCTGCCGGAAACCATGAAACTGAAACTCGTCGAACCGCTGCGCGAACTGTTCAAGGATGAAGTCCGCAATCTCGGTGAAAAACTCGGGTTGCCGCATGAGATGGTCTACCGGCATCCGTTCCCGGGGCCGGGACTAGGTGTACGTATCCTTGGCGAAGTGCATAAGGAATATGCAGACATGCTGCGTCTTGCCGATGCAATTTATATTGAAGAACTATGCAAGCATGATTTGTACGACAAGGTCAGTCAGGCCTTTACGGTATTTCTGCCAGTGCGATCCGTGGGTGTGATGGGCGATGGGCGTAAGTATGATTATGTTGTGGCCCTGCGCGCCGTGGAAACCATTGATTTCATGACTGCACATTGGGCGAAACTGCCGTACGCATTTCTGGAAGTGGTTGCCAACCGCATCATCAACGAGGTCAACGGTATTTCCCGCGTGACCTATGATATTTCCAGCAAGCCACCGGCAACAATCGAATGGGAATGAGTCGGTGATTAGTGAATAGTAATTGGTGATTAGTAAAACATAGCCCATCATATATTTTAATCACCAATCACCAATCACCAATCACCAATCACCAATCACCAATCACCAATCACCATGAACGATGAACACTGGATGCAACGCGCACTGGACCTTGCGCGTCATGCCGAGGAACTCGGTGAAGTGCCGGTCGGTGCTGTTCTTGTTTTAAATAATGAAATCATAGCTGAAGGCTGGAACCAGCCAATCACGCGCCATGATCCATCTGCGCATGCCGAAATGATTACCTTGCGTGCGGCCGGAGAACGGCTGAAAAATTATCGTCTCACCGATTCCACCTTGTATGTAACTCTGGAACCCTGCGCCATGTGTGCCGGCGCTATTGTTCATGCGCGAGTCGCGAGAGTTGTTTATGGTGCAGATGATCCGAAAGCCGGTGCGGCTGGGAGCATATTCAATATTCTGGAAACCGATCAGTTGAATCATCGCTGTGAAATCACGCGCGGCGTCATGCAAACTGAGTGTGCAACAATGTTGCAGAATTTTTTCAAAAAGAAGCGCTGAAATGATGGACAACGCATTTATCGAAACACAGGCGGAACGTCTCGGTAAAATGCTTCTGGATCAGAACCTGAAGCTCGTTACCGCGGAATCCTGCACAGGCGGCGGTCTTGCCGAAATCATCACACGCATCCCGGGCAGTTCCAACTGGTTTGAACGCGGGTTTGTCACCTATTCCAATGAATCCAAGCAGGAACTGTTGGGCATATCATTCGAGATCCTTCAGCAATATGGTGCTGTCAGTGAAAAAACGGCTGTGGCCATGGCGGAAGGTGCACTGGATAACAGTCATGCCAATATCAGCGTTTCCATCACCGGCATTGCCGGGCCGGATGGCGGATCAGACGATAAACCGGTTGGTACGGTATGTTTTGCATGGTCACAACGCAGCATGGAAACACGTTCCGCGAGAACGGTATTCAAAGGCGATCGCCTGCACATCCGGCATCAAGCCTGTTTGATGGCGCTGCAAGGATTACTGGATCACCTTGAGGGTTGATTTGCATTATGGCGAGACTGTTTTTTGCACTCTGGCCGAAGGATGACACTCGAAACCAGATTGATGAAGTTGCAAGCCAATTCAAACAGCAGAATATAAAACCCGTCAAAAAATCCAGTCTGCATATCACACTGGAATTTCTCGGCGAAGTTTCAGCGGAAGATCGGGAAGCCCTGATCGAAAAAATAAACAAACTGGAATTAGAACCCTTCGAGATCGAACTGACAAAAATCGGCTGGTGGCGCAAACCGCAAATCCTCTGGATCGGTACCATGCATATCCCTAAGGAATTAACCCGGCTGGTCAAATCGATTAAAAAGTGTGTCAAAAAACAGGGGCTGACAACCGATAAACGTGAATATCAACCGCACGTCACCATTGCCAGAAAGGTAAAAGAAGTCATCATTCCGAACAAGGCATTGCATATCCCATGGCAGGTAAACAGTTTTGTGCTGGTAGTTTCTAAAGCAAATGAAAGTGGTGCTGAATATCAGGTGATACAGGAATGGCCTTTGAAAAATAATTGAATTCCAGAATTTTCAAAACGTCTCTATTAGAGCCTGTCTCAAAATTGATGATTGAGATAAATATCCCTGGTTTTGGAAAAATTCGTCATTCCGGCGAAAGCCGGAATCCAGTCAAAACAATTATCTACTGGATGCCGGGTCAGGCCCGGCATGACGGCTGGATATCAGAAACGAGATCCGCTACAGTTACCTAGTCATTTGATAATAAGGAGATTTTCAAAATGCCTGCCCCAATTCCCTATATAACATTAAGGAGCTTTTGGCTCCATAGTGCCTAGTTAGCCATACACACATGGCTGTATCAATAGGTAATTCAATGCTAACACGGAATAAAACTGTTTTATTTTGGTTGTTCTCTACTCAGTTAGTTTATTTATTCTCACTAGGTCCTTGGCTATTTGTAGCGATAATGGCTGGCGGTGGATATGCATCCCAAGAAACTTATCATTCTTACTGGCCGTTCTTGTTAGTATTAGGCATATGGTCATACCCTATTTGGATAATTGTGTTCACAATCCTGGCTTGGATATGCTTTAAGAGAAAGAAAGAATTAGGTGCAGTTGTATTCACATCAATGCCAATATTAATAACAATTTGTATAATTTCAGTATTATATTTTTATGAACATTTTAAGTATGGCTAACAAATCACTCCACATGGACGGCTCCTTTGCCGCTGCCCATGAGTTTAATCGTTCTCCCAATTATTAATTAAACGCCCAACTAGCAAACGGTTCGATTTCGTCGCGGTTAAGAATGATTAACTGGTACTTATTGGGATTGAGTGATTGATCCTTGGTGGTATCCACCGAGAGTTGTTGTAGCAGGTAGCCGATTAAAGCCCGCCGGATTTTGATTTCAATCATTCCCTCTTTCCCGCCATAGTCGATCAACAGGCTGGTTTTGTTTTTCTCATCCAGTTTCGGATGCGGGGCGAGGTGCAGGGTAATGATCTCCACCCAGTCATCATCGTATTGCGCGCTGGATTCCGCCGCATCATCGAGGCATTGCGCATCTTCAAACCGCGAGAGCACGAAATCGCGAAAATCAAACGTCTCTTCATTGTAGGCACGTACATGCCAGCGGAAGCCGGTGTTCACCAGTGAATGGGGTTCAATAATTCTTTGTTGTTCAGCCGTGCGTTTTGAGAGTGAATGGTAATTTACCCTGAGTTTTTTCTGGTTGTGGATCGCCCGCGTGACCTGCGCCAGTACCGGTTTGTCCGGCAGGCGGTTTGGAAGTGCGAGGCTCGCCACCGGAATTCCAAATACCGCATTGTCCCGGCTCGGGCCTCCCACCACGGTCAGATTGGCCTCTATCATGGGCAGGACGGTGGCCGGGGATAAATCCGCAAACACTTCCCTGAAGCTCGCAGTAGGCACGAACCCAAACACCGTATGCCGGTAAACCAGGTTTTCCGGGGCGATATCGGTATACAGCTTCAAGTCCTTGGTGGCGGCCGCATCCGAGATGCCAAAGGCCTTGGCCAGTCCGCTACGGGTCACCAGACCGGTGTAATAGGCCATCAGCTCGATATATTCGAGCCGCTGTCGGGTTGCCCATTTAATCTCGTTAAGCATTGTTTTTGCTCTGAATTCGGCCAGTATACAGGAGCTTGTAAAACCTGATTAAAATGTATTATATAGTAAAAAATACTAACATAGTAAAAAATATTGACATTGTTAAAAGTATTGCCTATAGTTTCCGTCAACAGGGTTATTCGTGGGGTAGCCCACATTCGTGAGCACATTTAACTGAAAGGGAGAAACAAGATGGCAACTGCGAACTTTGAAGAAGACAAGAAACGGGCACTATCGATGGCCTTGAGCCAGATTGAAAAACAATTTGGCAAAGGTTCTGTGATGAAGATGGGTGACCAGCCGGTTGCCAAAATTCCAACGGTGAGCAGTGGATCGCTGGGCCTCGATATTGCACTCGGTGCCGGCGGGCTGCCCTATGGTCGTATCGTTGAAATCTATGGACCGGAATCCTCCGGTAAAACGACATTATCGTTGTCTGCGATTGCTGAAGCGCAGAAGCAGGGCAAGACCTGTGCGTTCATTGATGCGGAACATGCGCTGGACCCGATCTATGCCGAGAAACTCGGAGTAAATATCAATGAACTACTGGTGTCACAACCGGACACCGGTGAACAGGCGCTGGAAATCTGCGACATGCTGGTCCGCAGCGGTGCGGTGGAACTGGTGGTGATCGACTCGGTGGCCGCGTTGGTGCCTAAAGCAGAAATCGAAGGTGAGATGGGCGATTCGCATATGGGTCTTGCGGCACGTCTGATGTCACAGGCCCTGAGAAAACTCACCGGTAATATCAAGCGCGCAAACTGCTGTGTGATCTTTATTAACCAGATCCGCATGAAGATTGGTGTCATGTTCGGCAACCCGGAAACCACCACCGGCGGTAATGCGCTGAAGTTCTATGCGTCAGTGCGCCTGGATATCCGCCGTATCGGCTCCATCAAGAAAGGTGAAGAAGTGATTGGTAATGAAACCCGGGTCAAGGTGGTCAAGAACAAGGTGGCGCCGCCGTTCAAACAGGCTGAGTTTGATATTCTTTACGACGAAGGCATTTCCCGTGAGGGTGAAATCATCGATCTGGGCGTGAAGGAAGAGATTATTGAAAAATCCGGCGCGTGGTATACCTATAACGGTGAACGTATCGGTCAGGGCAAAGACAATGTCCGTGCCTATCTGAAAGAGAACCCGGAAGTCGCCCATGAGATCGAAACAAAAATCAGAGCAAAGCTGCTGCCGGCTGTTCCTGTGATCAATGCGGCGGCAGAAGAAGATGAAGAAGAAATCATTGCCTGAGGAAGCACTGCACAAGTGCAGAGCTTCCCGCGATACAGGGATGTATTGCCATTCATCAAATGCGCAAGCATTTGATGAATGTAAGAAAAGCAAAAATCGCATTTTTGCTTTTCGTCCTCTGATAAGTCCTGGATGGACTTATTCAGAGATTGCCTAGATTATGGAACGCCAGGAAGTTTTACAGCGTGCCTGTGACTTCCTGGCAAACCGGGAACACAGCCGCAAGGAACTGAAATATAAACTCGCGCGCACCTGTAAAGATGATGTCCTGATTAATGAATTGCTGGAGAAACTTACACAGGAAGGGTTGCAGAGTGATGAACGGTTTACCGAAAGTTTTGTTCACCACCGGATCAACAAGGGGCAGGGTCCGATCAAAATCGAACAGGAGTTGCGGCAGCGTGGTGTGGAACATGACGTGATCCATACTTTCCTGTATTCAGGTTCGGTTGACTGGCACGCGCTGGCGGAAGATGCAAGGGCAAAAAAATTCGGCAAAATCATTCCGGGTGATCTTCCGGGCAAGGCAAAACAATCCCGCTTTCTTTACAGCCGCGGTTTTGGCAGCGAAGTCATCAGCCGGATACTGAAAGAATGAACAGGGGTCTTTATAGCTGATTTGATTAAAAAATGCTCGATTGCCCGCCTATTTCATATAAACTCCACACCCAGACTTGAACCGCCCGGATGATGCGGCGGCCGATACAATGGCAGCGACTGGCGCATTGGCGGGTCAACACTGATTCATAAGGAAACTCTGCAAAAGCAGAGTTTCCATGCGATGCATGGATGCATTGCCATTGTTCGATTGCGCAAGCAATTGAACCAATGTAAGAAAAACAAAAATCACATTTTTGTTTTTCGTCCTCTGATAAGTCCAAGACGGACTTGTCAGAGGTTTCACAAACTATATATCGTCAATGAAAACCAGTAACGACATACGAAAATTATTTCTGGATTATTTTAAATCCAGAGGCCACGAGGTGGTGCCGAGCAGTCCGCTCGTGCCGGCCAATGATCCGACATTATTGTTTACCAACGCGGGCATGGTGCAGTTCAAGGACGTGTTCCTCGGCATCGACAAGCGGGGCTACAAACGCGCCACCAGTTCGCAACGTTGTGTGCGCGCTGGCGGTAAACATAATGATCTGGAAAATGTGGGTTACACGGCCCGCCATCACACCTTTTTTGAAATGCTGGGCAATTTCAGTTTTGGTGATTATTTCAAACGTGAAGCGATCCAGTTTGCCTGGGAGTTTCTGACCGGGGTCCTGCAAATTCCCAAAGAAAAATTGTGGATCACAGTATTTGAGGATGATGATGAAGCGGCGGATATCTGGCTGAAGGAAATCGGCATACCGAAAGACCGTTTCAGCCGCTGTGGTGAAAAAGATAATTTCTGGGCGATGGGCGACACGGGCCCCTGTGGGCCCAGCAGTGAAATTTTTTATGATCATGGTTCGAAGATTCCAGGCGGCCCTCCGGGCAGCGCCGATGCGGAAGGTGATCGCTATATCGAAATCTGGAACCTCGTATTTACCCAGTTCAATCGTGACAGCAACGGCACATTGACACCGATCCCGCATCCTTCAGTGGATACCGGTATGGGACTGGAACGCATCGCAGCCGTTATGCAGGGTGTACACAATAATTATGATATCGATCTGTTCCAGCATCTGATCAAGGCTATCAAGGCGCTGGTCAACAATCCGAAAGCAGAGATCACCTCCATGCGCGTGATTGCCGATCACATCCGCTCCTGTGCTTTTCTGATTGCGGATGGTGTGATGCCGTCCAATGAAGGCCGCGGTTATGTCTTGCGCCGGATCATCCGCCGTGCCATCCGCCACGGTCATAAACTCGGATTGACGGAACCTTTCTTCTATCAACTGGTAAAACCACTCGATGACGTCATGGGTGCAGCCTATCCGGAATTGCATAACGCTGTACATGCAGTAGAGAAAGCACTCAGACAGGAAGAGGAACGTTTCGCTGAAACGCTGGAGCAGGGTCTTAAACACCTGGAAAGTGCCGTCGCCCGAATGAAAGGCAAACAGATTCCGGGAGTGGAAGTTTTCAAACTTTATGACACCTACGGTTTCCCGGTCGATCTCACCGCAGACATTGCGCGTGAACGTGGGCTTACGCTCGACATGGATGGTTTCAATACGGCCATGGAAGAACAGCGCGAACGCGCCCGTGCCGCCAGCAAATTTGAAATGGATCTGTCCAACATTCCCGATGCTGAACATCTCACAGAATTCAGCGGATATGAATTTCTCGAACAGGAATGTACGGTCACTGCTCTTTATCAGGATGGCCGTACTGTTTCTGAAATCAAGGCCGGAGAGCACGGCGGTGTGGTGCTGGATGTTACACCGTTCTACGCCGAGTCCGGCGGGCAGGTAGGTGATCAGGGTGATCTGCATGCGGAAGGTATCAAATTTGAAGTGCGCGATACGCAGAAGCAGGGCAAGGCGCATATTCATATCGGCGAATTGACGGCTGGTACATTACGGCCGGGCCAGAAGATTACTGCGAAAGTGGATCAACGCACGCGCCTGAATACCGTACGCAATCATTCCGCGACCCATCTTTTACACGCTGCCTTGCGTTATGTGCTGGGCACCCATGTGGTGCAAAAAGGATCGCTGGTAGCGCCGGATCGGTTGCGTTTTGATTTTGCTCATACCGCGCCATTGACTGAAGATGAGATCAAAAAGATTGAATGGCTGATCAATCACAAGATTCTCGAAAACGTCGAAACCGAGATCAATGTGATGGCATTGGAGGATGCGCTGAAATCAGGCGCGATGTCTCTGTTTGGCGAAAAATATCAGGACACGGTGCGCGTGCTCAAAATCGGCGGAAGTTTTTCTTGTGAACTCTGTGGTGGTACACACGTCAAGCGCACCGGTGATATCGGTCTCATGAAGATCATATCGGAAAGTGGAATTGCTTCCGGTGTGCGCCGGATTGAAGCGGTTACCGGTGAAGGTGCACTGGCCTGGATCGAGCAGAACCAGCAAAAGATTGATCATCTGTCTGACCTTCTCAAAACAGACGCAGACAATCTGGAAAACAAACTTTCCGTACAGCTGGATAAATTACGCAAATTCGAAAAAGAACTGGAACAACTCAAGTCAAGACTCGCCAGCAGTGCCGGTGATGATATGGCAGCAGATGCCATAGATGTAAATGGCATCAAGGTCATTGCCCGTATGCTTGAGGGGGCTGATGCCAAATCCCTGCGCGATACGGTAGACCAGCTTAAAAACAAACTCGGCAGTGCCGCCCTGATATTGGCAGCGGTAGAGGGCAACAAAGTCAGTCTGGTGGCCGGGGTGACCAAGGACAAGACTGACCGCATTAAAGCCGGAGAACTGGTCAACTTTGTGGCCCAGAAAGTGGGCGGCAAAGGTGGTGGCCGTCCTGATCTGGCCCAGGCTGGCGGTAACGACCCGGCGCATCTGCCGGAAGCACTGGCCAGTGTTCCAGAGTGGATCCGCCAGCAACTCGGCTAACAACTGGCCGAAAAACTATTGCGCTGGGCCATACTTCGTTAAAAATCGGCTCGAAATGCTCATGTACTAATCGTGTACACTCCGCTTTCTCGCCGGTTTTCGCCTTGTCTGGCCTGCGCTCATAACGTTTTTCGGCCAGTTCCTTTACAGGAAGGGCAGAACCGGCATTTCATATTCAATTCATTTCCGCTAGAATTGCCCGCTTTTTGAGGCAGGTTATCCTGTATTTATGGCATTAATTGTGCAAAAGTTTGGCGGTACTTCGGTCGGCAGCATTGAGCGTATCAATGCTGTGGCTGAACGCGTAATCGCGGCCCGCAAGGCCGGGGATGACCTTGTGGTTGTCGTTTCAGCCATGAGTGGCGAAACCGATCGCCTGCTGAAACTGGCAAAAGAACTCTGCAAAACCCCAAACAGCCGTGAATTGGATGTGTTGTTGTCTACTGGTGAGCAGGTGACGATTGCCTTGCTGAGTATTGCGCTGGAAGCCCGCGGCTGTCCGGCAATGTCATATACGGGTGCCCAGGTGCGTATATTGACGGACAATTCCTTTAACAAGGCGCGAATTCTCGAGATTGATGCTGACAAAGTGCGTGCCTCACTCGCCGAAGGTAAAATCGTAGTCATTGCCGGTTTTCAGGGAATTGATGAAAACGGCAACATAACGACACTGGGTCGGGGTGGTTCGGATACGACGGCCGTGGCCATGGCGGCAGCGTTGAAGGCGGATGAGTGTCATATCTATACAGATGTAGATGGAGTCTATACTGCTGATCCGCGCATAGCCTCTAAAGCCCATCGTCTGGATCGAATTACATACGAGGAAATGCTGGAAATGGCCAGCCTCGGCTCCAAGGTGCTGCAGATTCGATCCGTCGAATTTGCCAGTAAATATAACGTAAATCTGCGTGTGCTATCCTCCTTTCAGGATGGTCCGGGCACACTGATCACAACTGAGGACCAGATCATGGAACAAGCATTAATCTCCGGAATCGCTCATAATAAAGATGAGGCTAAACTGACGGTTGTCGGGGTCCCCGACCGGCCGGGTATTGCCTTTAATATTCTTGGGCCCATCGCCGAGGCCAACATAGAAGTTGACATGATTGTTCAGAACGTCGGGGTGGATAACCTGACCGACTTTACTTTTACCGTACATCGTAATGATTACGAGAAAGCACTGGCTATACTTAAAAAGACAGCTGCCGGTTTGGGCGCTCGTGATGTGAATGGAGATATCGGCATCGTGAAGATTTCAGTTGTTGGTGTGGGGATGCGTTCCCACGCCGGGATTGCCAGCAAAATGTTTAATGCGCTGGCCAGGGAAGGGATCAATATCATGATGATATCGACCTCTGAAATAAAAATTTCAGTGGTGGTGAATGAAAAATATCTGGAACTGGGTGTGCGTACCCTGCATACCGAATTCGGATTGGACCAGGGTTGATGCGCGCAGGCGCAAGGTTGGCTTAACAAGTCATTTTACAAATCAGTTATTCCGGAATGTATTGGCAAAACCGGAGTCAAAGGTTGGATATAAAGGAAACCAGGAGAAGTACAAATGTTAATTTTAACTCGTAGAGTTGGTGAATCTCTGATGATCGGTGACAATGTCAATGTTACTGTACTCGGCATCCGTGGCAATCAGGTCAGAATAGGTGTTAATGCCCCGAAAGATGTCGCTGTTCACCGCGAAGAGATTTATGAACGTATACAACAGGAAAAGGCTGGCGGAGCACCACCCCGTTCATCTGATCAGGAATAATTCTGCTCAGTCCAGGCAGGGATGTGCAAATGTGTCATGGAACAACCGGTTCCGGTCACTCAAGAGTCTCTTTGTGATATAAATCAGATCATCTCCTTTGTCCCCCGGGATAGATGAGGGGATGGTTTGATTAGTTTTATTGGCAGGTTAGTTGATTAGCATTTAGGAGAGATGGCCGAGAGGCTGAAGGCACTCCCCTGCTAAGGGAGTATACGCCAAAAGCGTATCGAGGGTTCGAATCCCTCTCTCTCCGCCAAACATTAGCAAGGGCTCCTCGAGCCCTTGCTAATGTTTGTGAATAGTAGAGGATTTGATTCAACCCCTTCGGTTCGACAATTCGGCAGGATAGTCGAATTGCACCACGCGCAGCGTGACCCGCAGGGCGAGGTACAAGGAAGTACCGAGTGAGTCCTTCTCTCTGCCAGATAAAAATTTGATTGAAAGTTTCAATGCGCTCGTAGCTCAGTTGGGCGAGCCGGAACATGGAAAAGACATTTAACATGTCTTTGGATGCAATACATCCGTGTATTGCACCCTGGGGGCAGCTAACGCTGCCAAAATCTGTTCCAGACAGATTTTTCCCCGGCGACAAATTCGACGGGATCGAATTTGGACAATGCGAAGCGTTGCCCGTAGGGCGAACTCCATGGATGGAGTGAGTCAACGACACAACACGGATGTTGTGGCTGGTGTTTAGCGAAAGCAATGAAGCCGCGGCAGGGAAGCCAGGAAAGTTTTTCAATGCGCCCGTAGCTCAGTTGGATAGAGTGCCTGGCTACGAACCAGGAGGTCGGAGGTTCGAATCCTTCCGGGCGCGCCAAATTAAAAAAGGCCCTTTTGGGCCTTTTTTAATTTGTTGAGTCCGATAGATGCAATTTAAATCCATAGTTCCGGCTTTCCACGTTTCGATTGCCGCAATTCCCTGGAAATTACTCCCCGGTAATGATCGTTTGTGAGTTCAATCACAACACATAACGGTATTGTGTGATCCAGTGCCTTTAATCCTGCTGTAAATCTACTAATATTCCTCAATAACAGGGTCTAACTGGTTATTTCTATTGAGGGAAACTTGATGAAAATATTCCTGATACTGGTGCCGGTTGTCGTGCTGTCCGGATGCGCGTTTGAACCGCATATTTCCCATGATGCGCCTCGAAATCCGCAGGTTTTGACAGTGCAAAATGATGGAACAATGGTGATGAATAATCGCACCTTGAATGAGAAAGATGTGGTTATCTATCCCGACGGGTTTGGTGGTGAGCGTGCTGCGGTAAAGGTACGCGTGCCGTTGAAGCCTGATTTTTACCGTGATTCCATCCGGGTTGAACGCGAAACGGATGCAGGCGAGTTGATACCGTAAGCAAAATCCGGACACCAATACCCGCATTCTGCGCAGTTTCCTGTGCCACTTCCTTGGCAGTGGCAAGGGGATTGGTCTATGATTCTGATCGTCGCAGTCAGGTTGTGTTGCAGATCGTAGCGGGTTTTAAAACATTTCCCTGTCTTGAATCTTCACTCACTCACCGGCCGCACATGAGTTAATCAATCAATTTGTTTTGTGGAGGTCGTGATCAATGGCTACAGGCATAGTCAAATGGTTTAACGAATCCAAGGGCTTCGGATTCATTGAGCCTGAAGGGGGAGGGGATGACGTTTTTGTACATTACTCTGCAATCAAGGCTGAGGGGTTTCGCACCCTGGCTGAAGGTCAAAAGGTAAACTTCGAAGTTGAGAAAGGGCCCAAGGGATTTCATGCAATAGAGGTTACCGTAAATAACTGACCCCCAGATCCCCGGTACCTAAAACAGAATTCACCCCGCTCATGCGGGGTTTTTGTTTTAGTATTTCTGTTTATCGGGATGAAGAATAATGACAGAAGATAGTCCACAAATATTGAATCCATGGTGGTCGATCTGGTGGCGGCCCCGCGCCACCATGCGCTGGATAACGCAGCGAGACCCGGATGATATGGTGATTCTGCTGGTTTCCTTTGCCGGGTTTTCGGAAATCCTGATTCATGCCAGTCGTTTCAGTCTGGGCCTGTATCTGCCGATTCCTGTTATCTTTGCCGTTGCGATTATTGCCGGTCCGGTTCTGGGTGTGACCGGAATGATCGTTGTCTCATTGCTGCTCAGATTGACCGGCACCTGGCTGGGTGGTCAGGCAGGGTTCAATCATCTGCGCGCGGCCATTGCCTGGTCACTCGTGCCAGTGATTCTTTATTCCATATTATGGATTCCCAAACTGATTTTTCTGGGTGAACTGGTATTTGTCTCTCGTGTTGTAATTTATGGAAGTATGCCCCATATCATGGCAGTGACCCTGAATGTGTTGTGGCTGGCCGTGGTCATGTGGTCGCTGGTCATATTCTTCCAATGCCTGAGCGAAGTACAAAAGTTCCCGGTATGGCGGGCCATGGTTTCCAGCGCCCTTGCCCTGTTAATCGTAATTATCGTGGGTGGCTTCAGCGCAGCGGTTATTAAAGTATTGATGTCCTGAACCGGCAGGGGGGCGATGAGGTCTGAATGAACGTGCAACGAGGAGTGATTTGATGGCGCTGTGGGAACAAATCTTACTGGGTGTGGCTGCACTGATCATGGTGTTTCTGTTCTGGCCGGGCGCCAGAACCGCCATGCAAAAAAGCAGGGAGGCTGAAAATCCCGACTGGAGGGGTGCTCTAATCCCTTTGGGTGCGGTGGTGTTGTTCCTCATTCTGCTGGTTATTGTGGCCAGAGGCTGAATTTGACCATGGCGGATGGTAGAATCCGCCCGAATCCAAGAGGTTATCTATGAAAATCTGTTTATATTCCCTGTTAGTAGTTTTGTTGGGCTTGTCTGCCGGCGTTTATGCTGAAGGTGAGGCCATGCCGGAAGAAGAATTGATCAGCGGCCAGGAGTTACTCGATGGTTGTGTTGAAGGTGCGGCTCCCGGCGCACCCAACCAGTATTGTATGAAGTATGTTTTTGGCCTGGTGCAGATACTGGATACTTTCCAGAAAGCAGACTCCGGCCCGCAAATTTTCTGTATTGATCCCAATCAGGTCAGTTTGCAGGAAGTGACTGAAACCACTACCAACTGGCTGAAGCAATCTCCGAACCGGCTGGAAGAGGATGCCCAGCAACTCGTCACCGAAGCTCTGCATGCCAATTATCCGTGCAGTCTGGAAAAGATCTGAAGTTGAAAAGTTTATTATGAGCGCCCTGCAACAACGCAAGGAAACCCACGAGTTCAACAAGCTGCAGAAACGTCTGCGGCGTAATATCGGGCAGGCCATTGAAGATTTCAACATGATTGAAGAGGGCGATCGGATCATGGTGTGTTTGTCGGGCGGGGCGGATTCCTACACGTTGCTGGACATCCTGCTCAACCTGCAACAGACGGCGCCGGTGAATTTTGAAATTACTGCTGTGAATCTGGATCAGAAGCAACCCGATTTCCCGGAACATATACTGCCGGACTATCTCACTAAACTGGGTGTGCCGTTCCATATTCTTGAGCAGGACACCTACAGTGTGGTGAAAGAGGTCGTGCCCGAAGGCAAGACCATGTGTGGTTTGTGTTCAAGGTTGCGGCGTGGCGCGTTATACAGTTTTGCGCGCAAACAGGGATACAACCGGATTGCGCTGGGCCATCATCGCGATGACATCATGGAAACGCTGTTCCTGAACATATTTTATGGCGGCAAGCTCAAAGGCATGCCGCCCAAGCTCTTGAGTGATGACGGCACCAATGTGGTGATCCGCCCGCTCGCTTATTGCAAGGAAGAAGACATCAAGGCCTATGCAGAATACAAAGGTTTCCCGATCATCCCCTGCAACCTCTGTGGTTCACAGGACAATCTGCAGCGGCAGGCCATCAAGGGCATGTTGCGCGAGTGGGATCGCAAGTTCCCGGGCCGCATTGAAACCATTTTTGCCGCCATGCAGAATGTCGTTCCTTCCCATCTTGCTGACACCAATTTGTTTGATTTCAAATCGCTGAAGATCAATTCCGGCGAGAGCAGTTCAAACGATTAATTTGTCAAACACTGGCATGCAGGCCAGTATTGATTCTGAAGTGAATCATTTATGAATGAATTCGACACCATCGAAAAAATCATCATCTGGGTAATACCGGTGGTGTTTGCCATCACTGTGCATGAAGTGGCGCATGGTTGGGTGGCGAATTATTTTGGCGATCCCACTGCAAAAAGTCTTGGCCGGCTGACATTAAATCCCGTCAAACATATTGATCCGGTAGGTACAGTTGCGCTGCCACTGTTACTCGTTTATCTGGGTGGTTTTGTTTTCGGGTGGGCCAAGCCGGTACCGGTAAACTGGCAGAACCTCAGGCATCCGCGCCGCGATATGGCCATCGTTGCACTGGCGGGGCCCTTGGCCAATCTGGGGATGCTGATCCTCTGGGCACTGCTTGCCAAGGTCATGCTTTTAACGGGCCAAGTGGAGAACAGTCCACTCGGGTACCTGTTGTACATGTGCGGTGCCGGTATCGCAATTAACATCGTCCTCATGGTGTTGAATATGTTGCCGTTATTGCCACTGGATGGGGGACGGGTTGTGAATTCATTATTGCCGGCGCGGATGGCCATCGCCTATTCAAGACTCGAACCTTTCGGGATCATTATCCTGCTGGTTTTACTCGCGACCGGTATGCTGGGTAAAGTAATCGGCCCGGTTGCTGACGCCATACAGCAATTCACACTTCAACTCGTCAATTGATGTTGTCCTGGTCATTTCTGTTTTCACCCATACGGAATTAATTTGCTGTGGCAATGTCCATGCATTAAACCCTGCACGGAACATCCCATGAAATTTATTCTGATTCTTCTGATCGCTTTACTGATACCGTTTACCGCCGGTGCGGACTATGAAACGGCCTATGAAGATTACTGGAAAGGCAAGTACGACAAGGCGCTGCCGGAATTCCAGCGACTGGCAGAAGACGGTAACGTCAAAGCCCAGTTCTATCTGGGTGCGATGTATCGAGAAGGCAAGGGCGTCAAACAGGATTACGCCGAGGCCTTGAACTGGTATACCAAAGCTGCCGATCAAGGTGAACCGCGCGCCCAGCATAATGTCGCATTGTTTTATCACAACGGGATAGTAGTTGATCGTGATATTTCTACCGCCATCAACTGGTATGAAAAAGCCGCCGTGCAGGATTACACCGAATCCCAGCAGAACCTTGGGCTGTTGTATTTCCGTGGCGAAGGCGTGGAAAAAGATATCAAGAAGGCGCTTGAGTGGTGGAACAAGGCAGCTGAGCTTGGTGGTATTCGGGCGCAACATAATCTCGGTCTGATGTATTACCTTGGTCAGGGTGTCGAGCAGGATTACGGGCTTGCGCACAAGTGGTTCCGGATGGCAGCGGAGCAGGGTTTTGCCGAATCACAGAACAGTCTGGGCGTGTTGTATCATGAAGGTCAGGGTGTCGAGCAGGACTGGGTGGAAGCCTATGCCTGGTTCAAACTGGCACAGGAACAGGATAATGAAATCTCCAAACTGAATATCGGCATACTCGAAGCTAAAATGCCGGAAGAGAACCTCGTCAAGGCGCGCGACAAATACGAAATTTACAAAACCCGCTACAAAAAGAAAGACGATCCAAAAAAATAAACAATCCTAAAAAATGTCCTGGGCCGAAGCAGGGCTCCGGCCAGGACAAAGCGGTGACTGTCAGGGCATGACACTTTGAATGCCGGTAAACCGGATCCTGCAATGGCCAGTGATTCACCTCCTTTGTAGCCATCGCAGAAGGTGGGTTCAGGCAATCTACGGGGTGTGAGGGGAGGGCCCTGAGTGACTTCAGACCGAGCGATCTGGAAGCCACGTACCGCATGGGAGGAGGACAACAAAAAAAATCGGATAATCGGTTCATCCCTGACCTGCCGGTATTCCTGAAATCAGCATCACCAGCAACACCAGTGCAATACTCGCCAGTGTGCCGGTAAGTAAGCCCATGCAAATGCAGTGCAGGGTGCTGAGAATAATCGAAGCGGGTTTATGCTGATTCATCGATCTGGTTTTCCGGTACAGGATTGTTAATCACTGAATGTCATTAAAGCCGGGGTCTGTGTCTCTGCCCGGCCCTGAATATGCAAAGCTGGCGATGAAATGTGGCAAAAAAATGGAATTTGTCCCGGAGTGAACACATTGAAGGGTGAATGCGGTAAATTAGCGGAAAAGGAGGACATAAAAACACACTATGGGTAGAACCATTGCACTCGTCGAAGACGAAACCGCCATCCGTGAAAACTATGCCGATGCCCTGCGTCGGCAGGGGTATCAGGTCAACAGCTATTCAAACCGTCGCGATGCCATGCAGCAATTCAGGGCACGCCTGCCGGATCTGGTCGTGATTGATATCGGTCTGGGCGAAGAAGCGGAGGGCGGATTTGATCTGTGTCGCGAACTACGCAACATTTCCGCATCGTTACCGATTATTTTTTTGACCGCGCGTGATTCCGATCTCGATGCCATTTCCGGTTTGCGGCTCGGTGCTGATGATTATCTAACCAAGGACATTACACTCCAGCAACTGCTGGCCAGAATTGCAGCACTGTTCCGGCGTATTGATGCTCTCCGTAATCCGGTGGAAAAAGACGCCATCATTCGCCATGGCAAACTCATGCTGGATCGCAACCGCCTGATCGTCGAATGGAACAACGTACGACTGGACCTGACACTCACGGAGTTCTGGATCATACATTCCATCGCGCAGCGGCCCGGTTATGTGAAAAACCGCGAGCAGTTGATGAGTGAGGCGAATATGTTTGTGGACGAAGGCACGATCACGTCGCACATCAAGCGCGTCCGCAAAAAATTCATGGCCATCGATCCGGAATTCGACAGCATCGAGACCATCTACGGCATGGGTTACCGCTGGCGCGAGTAAATCATGACCACACCAACAGCTACGCCGGGGTTCCGTTTTACCATACGCACCAAGCTGCTGTTGTTGTCACTCACGATCCTCGCGGTGCCCTGGGTCGGTTATGAATACCTGCGCGAACTCGAACGCCAGTTACGCGTGAATCTGGAAACTTCCCTGATAGATGCAGCGCGCGGGATTGCCGGACCGATGCATGAGCGTTATGAACTTTTTCCCTGGCTGGAAGGCGCGCCACAACATACGTTATTCATACATACACTCGATGCACCCATGCAGATTGATGGTTATAACGATGACTGGATCAATTACCTCGACTGGCTGGATGTTTATCATGTTGAGAATCCGGCCACAGGGAGTACTCTTTCATACAAACTTGTGCTCGGTCAGCGCGAAAATTATCTCTATGGACTGCTGCAAATACAGGACGAACAGATTCTCTATCATCAGCCCAGCAATGAAAGCACTCTGGACAGTGATTATGTACAGCTGGTGATTGGTGATGAATACACGGTGCGCAACCGTTATTATTTTTCGCCTTCAGGGCCCGGGCGGTTTAATCCGTTCCAGATCGAAATGATTCCGGATGAATGGGATGAGCCACAGGAATATATACGGCATATTACCAATGTCGCCGCCGAATGGCAGCCGGTCAGCGGTGGCTATAATCTGGAATTTTCCATGCCCTTGCAGATGGCACGCGAACGTATGGGATTTGTGGTGGTGGATGTGGATGTGCCAGGCAGTGACACAAGCAAACTTGGTACGGCCGGGCCGGAAACGGAAAACCGTCCCGGCCGTTTGCTGAAACCTTCCAGCAAGATCGAACAGATTATTAAACGGCTGGACGGCACACCCGGTCGCCGCATATGGGTACTGGATGGTCAGGGTCAGGTACTCGCCACACATGGCAGCCTGCGCCGCAACGAGAGTGATCATCCACTGAATATTTTTTACAAGCTCGTTTTGCCACCGGTGTCCGAGCGTTTTCAGGATGACTTGGCCGGCGCATCACGCCTGCAAGGACACGAAATACAGGCCGCACTCGCCGGTAATACCGAATCACGCTGGCGTTCCACGCCTGATAACAAGGCCGTAATCGTTTCAGCTGCAACACCGGTATGGGTTTCGGATGCGGTGCGCGGTGTGGTCGTGGCGGAAGAAACGACGAATAACATCCAGATGCTGCAACGGAATGCCCTGATCAATTTGGTGAATAAAATTCTGCTGGTCTTTTGTGTGATCACCCTCCTGCTGCTGGCATTTGCCGCACGGTTGTCTTACCGGTTACGGCGGCTGAGCAATGAAGCAGCGCAGGCGATTGATGAACACGGGCGCGTGGTAGGGACACTTTCGGCCAGCACAACTGGTGATGAAATCGGTGATCTCTCGCGTAACTATGCGGCGATGCTGGAACGACTCAAGCAATACAATCATTATCTGGAAAGCCTTGCCGGGAAACTCTCACACGAACTGCGCACACCGATGACGGTTGTGCAATCCTCACTCGAAAATCTCGAAGCGCAAATGCCCGGCAAGGACCACACGTATCTGCAACGTGCGAAGGAAGGCATCCAGCGATTGCAAACACTGGTGACACGATTAAGTGAAGCCGCGCGGCTGGAACAAGCCCTGCAATCGGCGGAACTGGAAGACGTGGATCTGGGTAAATTATTGCAACAGGCAGTGGAAGGGTATCGTCTGGCGTATCCCGGACAGGTTTTTGAGCTGCTGCCATCCATCGCAACCATAATGAAAAAAATATCACCGGATTTGTTCCTGCAAATGCTGGACAAGATCATTTCCAATGCGGTCGATTTCAGCACGGAAGGCGAACCGATCAAAATTGATCTCACCCCGGAAGCCGGTCAGATCAAACTCAACATCAGTAACCATGGTCCAACCTTGCCGAAAGATATGGAAGGCCAGTTGTTCAATTCCATGGTTTCTGTGCGCGCCAAAAAAGAAAATACCCCGCATCTTGGTCTGGGCTTATACATCGCCCGTATGATCGCCGAGTTTCATGGTGGCTATATCAAGGCGAGTAATCTGGAGAATGGGAAGGGAGTATGTTTCAGTGTGATTGTACCGGTATAAAATCCATTCAATGGAGCCAGCTGTATATCAGGCGGAAGATCAACTATAGCGATCCAGTCATTTGATAATAAGAAGATTTTCAGGATGTCCATTCAAGTCTCCCGGATGAGCTTACGGAACTTTCGGCTCTCTAATAAACTAAAGGTGCCAAACTAAAAGTATCGGAGTGAATTATTTCTGACCAAACTGTTTAAGTTATATCAACAGCTATTGGTTATTGTTTGTATCTGCTGCATCATGTTCTGATGCGAAATCTGAAAGACTTGCTGGGGATTGATCTGCCGATCATTCAGGCGCCAATGGCGGGCGTGCAGGGAAGTGCCATGGCGGTGGCGGTGAGTAGTGCGGGTGGTTTGGGTTCTTTGCCCTGTGCCATGCTCACATCTGCCACTATATATGAGGAGTTGCAAACGATTACCGCCAATACCTCCAAACCCTATAACGTCAATTTTTTCTGCCATGATCATCCTGCGCCTGATACGGTGCGTGAAGCGGCCTGGAGAAAACTGCTCACGCCGTATTACCAAGAGTTTCAGATTGACCCGGAAAAAATACCTGTCGTGCCGGGGCGTATGCCATTTAGTCACGAAGCGGCGGATGTACTTAGTGAGTTCAAACCTGCTGTCGTGAGTTTTCATTTTGGTTTGCCGTCCTCTGAATTAATTGCGTGTGTGCGATCGTGGGGTGCCAGGATACTGTCTACGGCCACAACAGTTGCCGAGGCGTGCTGGCTGGAGCAACAGGGTGCCGATGCAATTATTGCCCAAGGGGTGGAAGCGGGTGGGCATCGCGGGATGTTTCTAACAAATGATCTCGCTACGCAAACCGGTACGTTTGAGCTATTGCGGGAAATCTTAAAGAAAGTAAAAGTGCCGGTGATTGCTGCAGGCGGAATTACCAATGCTCAAGGTGTTGCGGCGGCAATCGCTGCCGGTGCTGTCGGCGTGCAAATTGGCACTGCCTATATGTTGTGTACGGAAGCCACAGCCAGTGCAGTGCATCGGGCCGCACTGAAGAGTGAAGCAACTCGTCATACTGCGATAACCAATCTGTTTACCGGTCGCCCGGCCCGCGGGATCGTGAACCGTTTGGTGCAGGAACTGGGGGCTATGCATGACGCTGTTCCTCCATTCCCTCTGGCAGTTTCTGCAGTCGCACCATTGCGAGCCAAAGCAGAACAACAGGGTTCCGGTGATTTTTCACCACTCTGGTGTGGTGAGAATGTCAGTGGTTGCCAGGAAATATCAGCGGCACGGCTCACTCTTGATCTGGTCGTTGATTTATAAATATATAGTCTGCAGTCCACGCTGAGTTGTGATAGCCGCCATAGCAAAGAATGTTTAAATTATGCATTTGAAGTTTTATAACAGGCTTTATGACCCGATTTATGGTAAGGTGTATACTAATAAGCAGTTATTTTCAGGATGATACATAATCATTCCCATGTCGTCCGGAATACTGTAATCAAAGTCGACTTCACGGGATTTCATAATGAATCTAGGTACTTGCAGGTATCGTAATATGCAGACTGACGGGAAAATTTCATTCCCCAAACAGCAGTGCTGGAACCCGTTGACGCGTGTTGCCACGATCGCTGCTGATGTAGATGGCAAGCGTGTTTCCTGCCGAATTTCTGCAGCTGACTTGCAAAAGAAGTTTGAATCTGTTCCGGATGCGCCGATGCTGGTGATTACAGCAAATCGGACCCAGATAGAAAATGCTGCACGTATCCTGATTCAAAATAAGGCATTTGAAGCAGATGGCTCTATCGTGATCGGGTATAAAGATTTGTAAAATTTCAGAATAGATCTGAATTACGCAGATTGAAAATCCATAAATTGTTTCAGACGTGCTACGTTACCTAATGACTCAGCCACGGCCCTGTTTGTAATATATCCCTGATACGTATTCAAACCCTTGGTGAACGCAGCATCCTTTTCAAGCGCAGTAATTTTTTCATTCGCCAGCCGCACCATATAAGACAGGGTCGCTTCAGTAAGCGCCAGTGTGGCGGTCCGGGGATAAGCGCCGGGCATGTTGCTGACACAATAATGAATTACCCCATGTTTCACAAATACCGGATCGGAATGTTTGGTGGGGTGCGATGTGGCGATACAACCACCCTGATCGATGCTTACATCCACAATTACTGATCCCGGTTGCATGGATTTGACCATGTCTTCATTGACCAGATGCGGTGCCTTGCTGCCGGGGACCAGCACCGCACCGACCAACAGATCCGTATCATGTAAATGTTCGCGGAGCTTTGCTGCCGTGGATTCGACGTATTGAATGTGATTGGGCGTGATTGCAGACAGCGCCTTGAAACGTGCAGGGGTTTTGCCAAAGAGAAATACATTCGCACCGATGCCATCGGCAGTGAGCGCCGCGTGTTGTCCGACAACGCCATCGCCCAGCACAACCACCTTGCCATGCCGGTTGCCCAGTATGCGGCCGGGCTGTATGCCTTTGCCGCCATTCACCTTGGACAGATAATACGTACCCACCAATGCCGCCATGTTGCCGGCAATCGCACTCATCGGCGCAAGTAACGGAAAGCGGCCGTTTTTATCTTCAACCGTTTCATAGGCGATGGCGGTGGTTTTGGCCTTGAGCAGGTGATCGGTGAGTTCCGGTGCCACGCCAGCAAGGTGAAGATAAGTAAACAGAATGTTATTTTTCAGATATTGATATTCACTAACCTGTGGTTCCTTGACTTTCACTACCATATCCGCATTCCAGGCTGTCGCCGCATCCACAATTTTTGCGCCGGAATTTTTGTAATTCTCATCCGGGAATCCTGCACCCAGACCTGCATTTGTTTCCACGATCACGGAATGCCCGGCTGCAATTAATGTTTTTGCACCATGCGGCGTCAGGGCCACACGGTTTTCCTTGTCTTTAATTTCCTTGGGGACACCAATGAGCATAGTTGTGAATTCTATTCTTCAAACTCTTCGAGCATTTGATTTTGATCAAGTTTTGGTTCTTCTGAAAAATAATTTTTTGTTTCGATACGTTTCAAGGCATAGGCACTGAGTCTGATCCCGGAGTTGTCCGCACTGCGATGGGCGCCGTGGCATGCCATGCAGCGTTCTTCCAACTGGAAGGCTTTGACATAACGGAATTCACTCTGGTTGCCGATTTCATCCAGTTTGTACCAGGCCAGTTGATCGGTTTTCCAGCCTTGTTCCTGTTTCTGTTCAAATTCGTTGAGCACTTTGTTTTCTGTGTAATCAGGGCGATTATTTTTGTTCAATGCCGCATGCGTGATGCGATGGATTTTCCAGCTATCGCGGGTGAGTGTATTGGCTATTTCAATCGCCTTGTTGCGACAGATTTCGGCAACGGCTTCAAGATTGCCGGAGGCATAAGCCTGTTCATACGCCGCCAGTAATTGCGATGAGTAATTAGCGATCAGATCCTTGGCCTGTTCGGAGAAATCATCAAGCTCGTTTGCCGCAAGATGATATGACATCAGCCCGATGACAGCGCCCAGGCAGCACGTTGTTATATTCCTCTGCATCAATGCCATATGTTAATCGCTTCCTCTGCCGCCGGGTTGATCGGTCGGGCCATAAGGCCATATTGATTGACGGAGACTTCGTATTTCGCGCCATCCTGCATGGGCAGGTAGGTGGCGCTGCCGTAATAGGCGTCCATCCATTGCAACCAGAGTTCATACTCACGGGCAATGCTCCAGATGTCGAGACCTTGCTGCTGGCCCAATGCATAAGCAGTACGTGGTGCAGTGCGCTCCTGTTCGATATCGGCATAACGGCCGGAAAGGCGTTCCAGCCGGAACAGCGAATTGAGTCCCATTATTTGCAGTGGCGGGTGCCAGCGCAACATACGCGCATCCAGTTGCCATTCATCACCCTGCAGCCGGTATCTCTCCTGCTGCTGATTTTCAAGGTAGGTCAGCGTTACCTCGAATTCAGCCGGAGCCAGTTGTCTGAAACTCAGGGCCACTACCGGCTTTTCGTAGGTAAGTCTATAATAAGTCTGAAGATTCAGCGCAACAGCAAATACCAATGCTGACAGGCAAATTAGCGTGATACCAAGGCATCCGGACAGGCTGCCGGAGATCAGGTGCCGGTTCCAGCAACGTCTGATTCCGGATAAAAACAGCAACAGGCCGAGCAGGCCCAGAAACAGCACGATCAGACTGATATTCAGATCCAGTTCCGGCAGGTATTCCAGAAGTATGGTCATGGTTGGCCCTGTAACTGAACCGGCAGGATTGCCGGTAGGCTAGTATTAATCTAGGCGATATAATTCAACAATAACAACAATTAGCAGTACAAACGCAGTTTAGCACCCTCACTGCAGACAGGGATAATGATATGGCCGCCAAAGAACTGGAATACGAAGACAAGGAACAGCATTTTGAACTCATCAAATTGCTGGTGCCGATCAACTCTCTGTCGCCGCAATTACAGAATGAAGTTTTTAATGTTGCCCGGGTGTACGAATTCAAAAAGAAAGATGTGATTTTTACTGAAGGGGATCGTGACGATTTTTCCTTTTATCTTCTTGATGGTGAAATAGAACTTCTTTCCGGGAAAGACGTGCAAAGCCGGATCAGCAGCGGCAGCGAAAGCGCGTTGTATGCCATGGCCCGGTTGCAACCCCGTCAATATACAGCGAAAGCCAAGACCTTAGTGACCATTATGCGATTGAACCGCTCTGTGCTGGACCGTTTAATGGTTGCGGAAGAACAGAAAGCAAATGATATCAGTCCTGTCAGTACGCACGTTGAAGTCAGCGATGTGTCATCGGAGGATTCCGGCGACTGGATGACGCGCATGTTGCAGTCCGAATTGTTTTGCCGTTTGCCAACAGCGAATATCCAGCAGCTCTTCGCATTGCTTGAACCAATAGAATACAAACGCGGAGACGTTATCATCAATCAGGGTGACCCCGGGGAACATTACTATATCATCCAGGAAGGCCGATGTGAGGTGTCGCGTGCGCCATCATCCGGCGCCAAACCAATCAAGCTCGCCGAACTGCATGCCGGAGACAGTTTTGGTGAAGAAGCCCTGCTGACCAACGCCACACGGAATGCCACCATCGTTATGTTGACCAATGGTGTGCTGATGCAGCTCAGTAAGGACAGCTTTATCAATCTCATCAAAAAGCCAACGCTGGATGAGGTATCGTTTGAAGGGGCCACAGAAATTATCAAAAGCGGTGGTAAATGGCTGGACGTGCGCTTCCCGAATGAACATGAAGAATCGTATATTGAAGACAGCCTGAATATTCCTCTGAACATGCTGCGCATGCAGACGGACAAACTGGATAAAAATAAAAAATATGTGATTTATTGCGATACAGGCGGACGCAGTTCAGCAGCAGCGTTCCTGCTGACCGACAGAGGCTTCCATGTCAGTTTTCTGCGCGAAGGTCTGGCATCAGTACCTCCGGAAAAGGTCAAGACCAAATCAGCAGTACCACCACCTGCTGCACCATCGAAAGCTACGGAAAAAGCTGCAGCTAAGGCCGAAGCTTCAGCCCGTGCAAAAGCCACAGAAGATGAACAGGCCCTCGAGGAGAGTATTCGCTCTTCCGTTATCGAAGTTGATCTGGAGCGTACCAATATCGATCTGAAAGAGGCCATCAAGAAAGCCAGGGAAGAGGATCAGGAAAAGGCACGCGAGGCCAAACAGGCGCAGACGAAACTGGAGGCCGAGAAAAAGAAGCTTCAGGCCGATAAAGAAGCTGCGGAAAAAGCCACTCAGCAGATGCGGGCGGCTGAAGAAGACCGTATCCGCAAGTTTAAAGAAGAAGCTGACAAGCGTCTTGCGGATGAAAAGAATAAAATCGAGGAAATTTATGCACGTAATGCGCAGGAAATGGAAAAGCTGCAACGCATGAAGCAGGAAGCTGAGGAACAGATACGTAAAGAGCGCGAGAAACTTGAGCGCGAAGCCGCGGAAGCGAAGAAGAAAAACATCGAGGCGGACAAACTCAAAAAGCAACTTGAAGAATCACGCCGTGCACTTGAGGAAGAAGCCCAGAAGAAGCGTGCCGAGCAGCATGCCATGGAACAGGCCATCCAGGCCAAGGCCAAAGCCAAACTGGAAGCAGAACGCAGGAAGCTTGCTGAAGAAGTGGCCCGTACCAGCGAGGAAATGGAAAAAGCCCAGAAGGCAAGGGCGATGGCGGATGCAGCCCGTGCTGCTGCAGAACAGGAAGCCAAAAAGATTATTTCGGAATACAAGAAACAGTTTGACAAGGAACGCGACGCCGAAAAAGAACGCCTGCAGCAAATGCGCAGGAAACTGGAAGAGGAAGCCGCCAAGATCCAGAACACATTAAAGGAGATCCAGAAAGCCAAGCTGGAAGCCGAGTCAACCCGTCGAGAAGCTGAACAGGAAGCGCGCCGCTTGCGTGACAGGCAGAATCAGGACGAAGTCACGAAAGATCGGGCCACACGTGAGCAGGTCGAGGAAGAAATCAAGGCCGTAGAAGCAAAATTACAGGAGGCACAGAAGAATCTCGATACTGCTGCTGAAGCAGAAGTTTCCATAGTCGCTGTCAAGGAAGTCAACGAACAGGAATTGTTACGTCAGAAACAGGAAGAAGAGGAATTGCGCAAACAGGTCCAGGCCGACCTGGCGGAATTTAAACAGGAAGAAAATATCAAGGAAGAAAAAGTCGGTCGTGACAAGATTGTAGCCCATGCCGATCACATCAAGCGCATCAAGGAACGCGCTGCTGCTGCCAAGCGCCAGGCAGAACAGGCAAATACAAATCTGATAGAAGATGTTGCCGCTCAATTAGGCAAACCTGACTAGAATCCAGCTGTTGTGTTCACATCGCCCGTTCAGTGAGCAGGTTTGATAATTCACCATCAATCACGGAAAAACTGATCTGGACAGGGTGGCAACACACCCGGCAATCTTCGATATATTCCTGCTGTTCTCCGGTTAAGTCAGCAACAACTTCATTCTGCTCCCAGCACCACGGGCAGGTGAACACAAAAGGGAGCAGGAGCGGATCCAATTCTGTGTTTAATCCCTGAAATTGGTGAATTGCAGCGGCAGTTCTACATCACTTTTCCTGAGTAGCGCGATGGCTTCCTGCAGATCATCCTTTTTCTTGCCGGTAATGCGCACCTGTTCACCCTGGATACTCGCCTGTACTTTCAGTTTCGAATCCTTGATGATGCGTGTGATTTTTTTGGCCAGTTCCTTGTCAATGCCCTGGCGCACAGTAATGGGTTGCCGAGCTTCATTGTTGTTCTCGGTGATCTTGCCGTGATCAAGACAACGTATATCAATAGCCCGCTTGGCAAGTTTGGTCTGGAGGATGTCATCAATCTGCTTGATTTGGAATTCAGCCGGGGCAATGAGAGTGATCAGATTGTCCTTGAGTTCCACTCTGGAATTGGTGCCTTTGAAATCAAAACGGTTGGCCACTTCACGATTGGTCTGATCGATTGCATTGTTGAGTTCATGGCTGTTGATTTCAGAAACGACATCGAAAGAAGGCATGGCTGGCTCCTGCAATTCAAAACACGAGTATCGGTAACAAAAATTATATCACTCTCAATGCCGGGTAATACTGTTCCGGTCTGGCAAGAGCACCGGCCCATCCGGCATCTGGATTTCAGTATGGACTACAGTATCACCTAATAAAACAATATACCCACCATGCCGGGTTACTCCATCAGGACTGATTTCAAAATTATACCTGCGCATAATCCGTAACAGTCCATGTTCATCACGGCGCAGGGTAATCGAGGCCAGTGCTACAGTCTCGTCCAGCAATTGGGCATTGATGCCTTCACATATTTTTCTGCATGCTCCTATCGCTGATTCACGGACGCGCAGACTTTCCTGCCAGAGCAGCACAACCAGGGACAGAAAAATCAGGAAAGCAAACATATTCATGGGGCATCGCTCATTATGGACTGCAGCCGGTTACTCTTGAGTTCACGAAAGCCATTCTCCGTCCTCACGATGAACAACGTGGCCAGACCAAGTTGGTTTGCGAGTTGTAAACCCTGTTCCGGACCCAGTACCAGTAATGCTGTATCCCAGGCGTCCGCAATCATGCAGCGTTCATCCAGTACCGATACGGACACGAGGCGGTGACTGATCGGCATGCCCGTGGCTGGATTGATGATATGCGAGTAGTGTACACCGTCTGCTTCAAAATAATTCCGGTAATTGCCTGAAGTTGAAAGGGCGCGATTATCAAGATCAAGAATGGTTTTAGGCATATTGTTGTCGGCGGCGGGCTGTTCGATACCAATACGCCAGTTTTCTCCTTTCGGATTTACGCCTTTTGCCCTGAGGTCGCCACTGATCTCAACCAGATAATTATGAATCCCGAATTCGTTTTCCAGGATTTTCGCAAGTACATCGACAGCGTAACCCTGTCCGATACCGGACAAGTCAATATAAATGCCGGGAAACTCCTTGCGCAGAGAATTACGGGATTTGTCCAGATGGATCATTTCATATCCGGTCATGGACAGGGCTTCGGCAATTTGTTGCGGGTCAGGTGCCCGACCCTGCTGTCCGGCAGGGCCGAAACCCCAGATATTGACCAGGGCACCCGCAGTCACGTCAAAAGCCCCCTGGCTTTGTTGACTGACCTGTTGCGCAGTTTCAATTACCTCAAACAACTCTGTAGAGAGAGGAATCCAGTCGGTAGAAGATGATTGATTTAGACGTGATAACTCTGAACCCGCTATGTAAGTAGACATCACTGCGTTGATATGCTCGAGTTCCTGATCGAGCCGTTGTTTGATTTTTACGGGGCTATGATCAAGCTCGGGCTCATTAATGGTGACCGAGTAGGTCGTTCCCATGGTCAGGCCGCTGAGATCAAGCGGTTTGTATGGTTCAGTGCTGTTATTACAGCCAGAGGCAAAAACCAGACAGACCGGAAACAGATACTTCCGGAATTCAGTCCTGACCAACTTTGCTGGCAAGCGCGGGATCATCAATATAAGGATTGCGGTTCCCCTGGATTTTTTCAATCAGGTCGTTGCGGCTGATTTCCTGCTGACTGGGTGGATCATCAATATTCCAGGCCTTGAGCAATTTCAGTGTTTCCATCGAAACCGGCAAATCATAACGTTTGTGCATATACAGGATAGCGCGGGCAATATTCCCACGTGCCAACGGGCGTGGTTCAACATTGCCGTTCTTGCGTTCGAAATCACAATCATCGAAGCGCCAGTTTTCGTCTTCGATCTCTCCGTACTCAGAATCGTAGAGCGCATTAGTGGTTTCCAGCCATACCGGATAAAGATTATGCAAATCAGCTTCCATTCTAACGAACTTAGGATTTTGGGCATAACACTGACTGCGACTGCTGCATTTCAGGGCTTTGATGATCCGGTTAGTGGAATAAATATGCTCAATTATGATAGGCCTGTTATCCGGGGTAAGACGGGCTTCGTTAAACTCAAGGCCGCAATTCAGCGACCACCCTCCACCGGCATATAGTCTGTTCCAGAAAATATCCGCCGCAATCTCATCATAGGTATATTCCAGAGGAGGTTGTGCGCAAATGGTGCCGGCGAAAATCAGGCAGAAGAACAGTAGATTTTTTTTCATTAATTATTTTCAGGAAACAATCAAATATGGCGGAGAGGGAGGGATTCGAACCCTCGGTACGCTTGCGCGTACAACGGTTTTCGAGACCGTCCCGTTCGACCACTCCGGCACCTCTCCACAAGAAATCATCAACTTATTGGTGACGCTTATGCGTCACAGTACAACGGTTTTCACTCAGTGCATCCCTGCACTTCGCCCGATGGGCCACGCTGCGCGTGGTGCAATTCGGCTATCCTGCCGAATTGTCGAGACCGTCCCGTTCGACCACTCCGGCACCTCTCCAGACATCTCATTCATATATCAGAGCGCGTGATTCTACACACTAAGTGCAAAAAGCAGAACCCGCGTTAACAGGCTTTACTGGTTGATTTTTGTCCTGAGGCTGATACCGAATTCTTCTTGCCAGGTCCGGGCGAGGTTCAGCCCTTCTTCAATCTCGGTGGCTGTCATTATCCGTGCAAGCTTCTGCCGTACATCTCGGTAAAGCGGAAGATTGGCCGCCTGGGCCAGACTCAGCCATGCATAGGCCTTGATGACATTTTTTCGCACCCCCTTGCCTTTGGCATAGTGTACGCCAAGTATAAATTGTGCTTTCGTATCTCCCTGACGTGCTGCTTTTTTATACCAGGCCCCGGCCAGGGCATGATTGATTTCAAGACCATGTCCATAATCATACAAACGCGCCAACCGGTATTGTGCCCGGGGATAGCCGGATTCGGCAGCGATCTGGTAATACCTGGCAGCTTCTGAGAAATTCACTGTCGTACCGTGACCGCGGGCATGCATTTTGCCCAACTGGTAATATGCTTTGGCGTAATTCTGTTTTGCCGCCTGACTGAACCAGGACATTGCCAGACTGTAATCCTGTTTGCAGCCAATGCCATACAGGTAACATAATCCAAGATTGAACTGGGCTCTGGCATATCCTTTGTCAGCTGCAGCCTGATGCCAACAGAATGCTTCAATATCATCCTGTTCTACACCACGCCCGCTGGCATACATCAGTGCCAGATTGTACTGGGCTTTGGCATAACCCTGTTTTGCCGACTCTGTATACCATCGCACAGCTTCTTTAAGGTTGATTTCCGTGCCCAGACCTTGTGCATACATCAGACCGGCATTGAGTTGTGATTTCATGTGTCCCTGACGCGCGGCTTTCACATACCATTCAAGGGCTTTGTGATCATCGCGATCCACGCCATAACCGTTGGCATACATGTAGCCCAGATTATTCCGGGCGTTGGCCTGCCCGAGTTGTGATGCGCGCAGATACCATTCAAATGCTGTGCGGATATCCCGTTTAACGCCTATTCCTTTCTGGTAACACCATGCGAGACTGACTTGCGCCAAGGCATCATTTTGTTTTGCGGCCCGTGCGAGCCAGTCTACTGCTTCCAAATGATTTTCAGGAACACCTTCACCCTTGAGTAATATCTGGCCAAGCTGTACCTGCGCGCGTGCCACACCATTTTCCGCCGCCATGCGATACCAGTAAACAGCCTGCACAGGATCAGCCATAACGCCCAGCCCAATCTGGTATAGCTCTGCAAGCTGCAATTGTGCGGAGGCATCACCCTGATTGGCTTCACGGGTCAGTTCAGAAATATCGAGTGGCATGGGAAACCCGGATACAGGACAGGATAGCCCCGATCTTAATTGAAATTCACTGCGAGTAACCAAAAATTCATCAAGCAGTTAACCCCTGCCGGTGCGGTACAATGTGATTATGGCAGAGTCTGGATTACTGGAAGATTACGCCCGGCTGGGACCGGAAGAAATCCTGGGCATTATTGAAAGGGCAGGGTATGTCTGTGACGGACGCATACTTGCACTGAACAGTTATGAAAACCGTGTGTATCAGGTGGGGGTTGAAGGTGCCGAGCCTGTTATAGTCAAGTTTTACCGGCCGGGCCGCTGGACCGATGCGCAGATTATCGAGGAACACGAGTTTACGCTGGAACTGGCGGCTGGCGAGATACCAGTGGTACCACCCCTGCAGAACAAGGCGGGTGTAACACTGCATCATGCAGACAATTACCGTTTTGCATTTTATCCACGCCGGGGCGGACGGCCGCCGGAACTCGATAATCCGGCTCACCTCGAACAACTGGGGCGATATCTGGGGCGTATGCACAGTATTGGCGCCATAACTGCTTTCCGTTATCGCGAGACACTAAGCATGGAAAATTTCGGCGTGGCCTCCGTCCGGTTTCTGCTGGAGAATGGATTTATACCTGCAGACCTTGAGAGATCCTATGAATCATTATGTGAAGACCTGATAAAGCGCGTCCGGCAGTGTTTTGATCGTGCAGGTAAAGTACAGCACATCCGGCTGCATGGTGATTGTCATCACGGCAATATCCTGTGGCGTGATGATGTGCCGTATATAGTGGATTTTGATGATGCCCGCAACGGTCCGGCCATACAGGATTTATGGATGTTGCTGTCAGGTGATCGGGACTATATGACTGCCCGGCTGGCAGATTTACTGGAAGGCTACACGATGTTTTATGAATTTGATCCGCGCGAACTGAACCTGATCGAAGCGCTGCGCACCTTGCGCATGCTGCATTATGCTGCGTGGATTGCACGGCGCTGGAACGATCCGGCCTTCCCGCGTGCATTCCCATGGTTTAATACCCAGCATTACTGGCAGGATCATATTCTTACCCTGCGTGAACAGGCAGCCATGATGGATGAACCGCCTCTCAACTGGCACCGGTAAAGAAAAAATTATGAACAGCAACATACAGAACAATCCGACGGAGAGGCCAGAAGCGGCAGATCCGACCGTATATGACTGGCAATATATTATTGATATTGCCCTGAAACATCGCCGTGAACTTCTACTCGCCAACATTATTGCAGCTTTGGCCACCATCGCCAGCGTGCCGGTACCCTTGTTGTTGCCACTCCTTGTTGATGAAGTGTTGCTACATCATCCCGGTCGTGTGGTCGGAGCTATCCAGGCCATCACACCATCAGACTGGCATGGTCCGGCGTTGTACATCGGCATCATTCTGGTTACAACGTTATTTCTGCGCCTGATCGCCCTGATCATGAACGTCTGGCAGGCCCGGCAATTTACCATTATTGCCAAGGATGTGATATTCCGCATACGCCAGCGGTTGCTCAGGCATCTGGAAAAAGTGTCCATGGCAGAGTATGAAGTGCTGGGCAGCGGCACAGTGTCTTCCTATTTTGTGACCGATCTCAATACGGTGGATCAGTTTGTGGGGTCAACTGTCAGCCGTCTTCTGGTGGCCGTTCTGACGATTATTGGCGTTGCCGTGGTCCTGCTCTGGATACACTGGCAACTTGCTCTGTTGATCCTGTTTGCAAACCCGCTGGTGATTTATTTCACCATGGTGCTGGGGGAACATGTGAAGGATCTCAAACACAGGGAAAACACAGCATTTGCCGTGTTTCAGCAGGCGCTGACCGAGACGCTTGATTCCATACACCAGATCCGTGCCAGCAACCGCGAGCGTCATTATATTCTGCACATCATCGATCTGGCACAGTCCGTGCGAGAACACGGTATCGCCTATGCATGGAAAAGCGATGCGGCGGGCCGTCTGAGTTATGTCGTGTTTCTGTTCGGCTTTGATATTTTCCGTGCCGTATCGATGTGGATGGTTCTGTTTTCCGGGCTGACCATCGGCCAGATGTTTGCTGTATTCGGTTATCTGTGGTTCATGATGGCGCCGGTTCAGGAAATTCTGAACATCCAGTATGCGTGGTACGGGGCCAAGGCGGCCTTGCAACGGATCAATCAACTGGTGCATCTGAGACAGGAACCGGAATATCCGCATACACTCGATCCATTCAAAAACAAGAATACAGTGGCTGTCCGTATTGAGGATGTGCATTTCGCATACGGTGCCGGACCGGATGTGCTCAACGGGATTAATCTCAATATCAAACCCGGTGAAAAAGTAGCGCTCGTCGGTGCCAGTGGCGGCGGTAAATCCACCCTCGTCCAGGTCTTGATCGGCCTTTATACGCCACGACAAGGTACGGTGTATTACGATGAGGTACCGGTAACGCAGATTGGTTTGAATGTTGTGCGCGAGAACGTTGCCACAGTTCTGCAGCATCCTGCACTTTTCAATGATACCGTGCGCAAGAATATTACACTGGGCCGGGAGTTGCCGGATGTTGATCTCTGGGAAGCATTGGAGATTGCCCAGTTAAAAACCACTGTCACTGGTATGAGCCATGGACTGGATACGATCGTCGGGCGTCAGGGCGTGCGATTGTCCGGTGGACAAAGGCAACGGTTGGCCATCGCCCGCATGATATTGAGCGATCCTAAGGTGGTTATTCTTGATGAAGCGACCTCAGCCCTGGATGCAGAAACGGAATATCAGCTGCATGTGGCCCTGAATGATTTTCTCAAGGGCCGTACCACTTTAATTGTCGCACACCGATTAAGTGCGATTAAACAGGCCAACCATGTATATGTGTTTGAAGCCGGGACCATCAGCGAACAGGGCAGCCATCGGGAACTGCTGTCACAGAACGGATTGTATGCAAAACTGTATGGGGTACGCCAGTCAGCTGGATAGCCTTATATGCGGCTTGTTTGCAGTATCCCCAACGTACTACAGGTAATATTCTAATCTTGCACTAGAGACCAGGTTTGACAGAACCAGATTGTGAAATGGTTTTATCGGTAACGATGGCAAGCTCCAGCGCCGTATTCACAGCCTTTTCAAGCATTTCTCTCTGGTTGCCGGAATTGACCTGGTTGCTGGCGATATAGGCAGCAAGTATGCGTGTGGCCGCTTCATAAATTGTGGGTGAGACTACAATCTCACTGCGCAGGTATTGAATGCGGGTTACATCGGACATGTCACGGTAAGTCATAATTTCTCCTCCACTGTACTTCTATGAATTCGATCATGTGATCTGAATGGGAACACTCAAACGTATGTTCCCGGTTAAATGTTAAAGAGTGTACATCAAACCCGGACGTAACAGTTTTCTAACCGAGCTTTTCCAGTGCCGCCATTGCATTTTCATCGCCCTGGTCTGCCGCTTTACGATACCATTTTCTGGCTTCTTCGGTGTCCTGCTTTATGCCGCGTCCCTTGGCATAAATAACGCCGAGATTGTATTGGGCATTGGGATGTCCCTGCTCTGCAGCTTTTTTATACCAGTTGAATGATTCAGTGTCATTACGGGTTGTGCCCGTACCTTTCCCGTACATGTAACCCAGTGTGACCTGTGCATTGATGTGACCCTTGTCGGCAGCCTGCTGGTACCATTCAAACGCTTCGATTTCGTCTTTGGGGACACCTTTCCCTTTCATAAACATATTGGCCAGTATGTACTGCGAATTGGTGTGTCCCTGTACGGCGGCACGGTGATACCAGTTTACCGCGAGTTTTTCATTTTTCTCCGTACCGATGCCTTTACCGTACATCATGGCGACGGTGGATTGCGCAGACACATCACCCTGTTCTGCCGCCATGCGGTACCACTTCAGGGATTCAGCATAATCCTGCGGGACGCCACGGCCCTTGGCGTAGATGACGCCAAGGTTGTATTGTGAGTTGAGATGGCCTTTTTCCGCGGCATTCTTGTACCAGTGCAGGGCCTCCTTCTCGTCTTTATCCGCACCGGCACCCTTGGCATACATGAACGCCAGATTGGCCATGGCATCCACGTCACCTTTTTCTGCTGCTTCAAGTGTCAGTTCAAAGGCGGATTTGCGTGCAGCCGTACTGTCGAGCTCTATTTTGTCCGGCGGCAGGGTAACTTCTTTACGCGGATCAGCGAATTCCAGTTTCCAATCGTTGATGGATTGCGGCCGATCATTCTGGCGAAACTGCATGGCATGATCGATTGCCTGCAACAGGCTCAACGAATATTTGTCCCGTCCGATTTCAAGTGCGGAAACATAGGGATCGCGGCCGGTATGGCTGAAGGACGCGCTGCGATCCACGGCATCCATTGGCGGTACTCCAGCGATGGAACGATAGAGTGTCGCACCCAGTGAATAGATGTCTGTCCATGCCCCCTGGGTGTCTTCAGTAGAGTTGTACTGTTCTATGGGCGCATAGCCGCGTGAGAATATGCTGGTCAGTGACTTGCTGGTGTCTTCCAGCGACTTGCGTGCAGAACCGAAGTCCAGCAATACCGGATCGCCATCCACACGGATAAAAATATTTGCCGGTTTGATATCACGATGTATGAACCCGGCGGCATGCACATGACGCATGCCATCAACGATGGGCACAATAACACTCTTGATATCTTCTTCGTTGAGTGTTTTGCGCCGGCTCAATATTTCCTGCAGACTTTCACCCAGCTCGTAATCCATCACCATATAGGCGGTGTTGTTGGCCTCGAACACGTTGCGCACACGGACGATATTCGGGTGTTTGAACTGACCGATAGTACGGGCTTCGTCGATAAACCGTTTCAGGCCCCACAGGTATAAATCCTGGTGTTCGCTGGTAACGGGCCGGACATTGCTCTCTTCATCGCGGGCGGCAAGTTCTACCGGAAGATATTCCTTGATGGCGACCTCATGTGCGAGGTTCAGGTCCTGGGCCAGATAGGTAATGCCAAAACCGCCCAGACCCAGAATATCAATGATCTCATACCAGTGGATCTTGTGCCCGGGTTTGAGCGCGTTCAGGTGCCGATGTTTCTTGTCTTTCCCCATGTGTACCCACGCGTTATTTTTATGATTATCTACCCGGGACCTGTACGGATACTCCCCTGTTATACTTATCTTTTACGTAATTAACGATAATTACAAGCTAGGTTGTTTAAATACCTAAAGAGTCTGAAAAATTTGATTCTCTTGGCGTGTAAAATGATGTGCGCACAAATTAACACGAACATTATAACTTTTTGATTAGTAAAGAATAATTTACAAGTGACAGGTAAGGGCAATGGCATATATCACCGGCCGGGCACAACATCCTCTGTGGCGGGTATTCAAAGTAATTATGTTTCTGGCACTGATAGCGGGTGTAGCGGGGACATACTTCTATCTGCATCCCGAACTCTGGCGTAAATGGACGAAAGGCACACCCCTGGCGCCGCCGCCTGTCATTACCAGCGTCTATAAATGGCAGGACAGAGACGGTGAATGGCAGATCACAGATCAGCCACCACCTCCCGGCATCAAGTACGAAGTGCAGATATACAACAGCGATGTGAACGTCGTGCCGTCATTATCTGCTGAAGAGCAAAAGAAATAATGCATACAAAACCGGCATTTTAATTTAAGGAGTTTCCGGATTATGGCTAAAAAACTGGACGGTAAAGTGGCACTGGTGACCGGTGCTTCCAAGGGCATAGGCACCGCTATTGCGCGGCAACTTGCTGCGGAAGGCGCAGCGGTTGTTGTGAATTATGCTTCGAGCAAAACCGGTGCTGATAAAGTGGTGGATGATATCAAGGCGGCGGGTGGCAAGGCGGTTGCCGTGCAGGCGGACGTTTCGAAAAAAACGGACATCGATAAATTGCTGGCCGAAACAAAAAAGATTTACGGCAAACTCGATATCCTGGTGAACAACGCCGGTATTTATGAATTCGCACCGCTGGAAGCGGTTACTGAAGAACACTTCCACAAACAGTTCAACCTCAATGTGCTCGGATTACTTTTACTCACGCAGGGTGCATTGCCATTATTTCCAGAGAGCGGCGGTAGTGTGATCAATGTGAGTTCCATCGCCAGTACCTATACACCGCCGATGGGATCTGTTTACAGTGCCACTAAAGCCGCAGTCGATGCCATCACGCTTTCACTTTCCAAAGAACTTGGGCCGCGCAAAATTCGCGTCAATTCAGTTAATCCCGGTATGGTCATCACTGAAGGACTGCACACCGCTGGAATGATTGGAAGTGACATGCACAAGCAGATTGAAGCACAAACGCCACTGGGCCGTGTTGGCCAGCCGGAAGATATTGCTGGAGCAGTAGTGTATTTTGCTTCACCGGATTCATCCTGGGTGACCGGCGAACGCATGATACTGGCGGGAGGGATACGCTGATGATCTGACTTTCAGCGTTTTGTAAGCGAACCCAGTATACCGCGTATAATCTGGCGGCCGAGTGTGCTGCCTATGGTACGCACGGCACTCTTGACCATCGCTTCACCTATGCCTTGCCGTTGATAGCCGCTGCTTTCAGGTTTCCTCTCTGCGGCGGTTTGCTTTTCTGCTGTTACTGAAGTTTTTTCTTCTGCTTTCTTCGCCAGTAATTCATGCGCGGATTCACGATCAACTGTTTTGGTGTATTTGTCGCGCATCCCGGACATCGCAATAAATTGCACACGTTCCGGATCGCTGATGGGGCCGATACGCGATTCCGGCGGCCGGATCAAGGTGCGTTCCACGGGCGTAGGGCTGCCTTTGATATCCAGTGTTGATACCAGGGCTTCACCGGTGGCGAGTTCGGTGATCACAGTTTTCGTGTCAAATGCCGGATTGGGACGAAACGTTTCAGCCGCGGTTTTCACGGCCTTCTGATCTTTGGGTGTGAACGCACGCAAGGCATGCTGAACACGCAGGCCGAGTTGTCCCAGCACCGTTTCCGGAATATCCAGCGGACTCTGGGTGATGAAATAAACGCCGACTCCCTTGGAGCGAATCAGCCGTACCACCTGTTCGATTTTCTCCAGCAATGATTTGGGTGCATTATTGAAAAGCAGGTGTGCTTCATCAAAAAAGAACACCAGTTTCGGTTTGTCCGGATCGCCCGCTTCCGGTAATTGCTCAAACAATTCCGACAGCAACCATAATAAAAATGTGGCATAGAGGCGGGGTGATTGCGATGAAAGTATTGTGGCATCCAGAATGTTGATCACACCATAACCATCCTTGCTGGTTTGCATCAGGTCGTCCAGTGCCAGCGCCGGCTCGCCAAAAAACTGATCGGCACCCTGTTCTTCGAGCACCAGCAGTTTTCTTTGAATGGTGGCAGCTGTACTGCTGTTGATGTTGCCGTATTCCTTGCTGAGATCCTGCGCGTTATCACTCATCCAGATAAGCATGGAGCGCAGGTCTTTCAGATCCAGCAACAACAACCCTTCATCATCGGCGATCTTGAAACACGCATACAGCACGCCGCTTTGTGTATCATTCAGTTCAAGAAGGTTCGATAACAGCAACGGCCCCATTTCGGAAATCGTAGTGCGTACCGGATGCCCGGTCGCACCGAAGATGTCCCAGAACACCACGGGGAAACCTTTAAAGGCAAAATCCGGAACCGGGATCGCCTTTAGCCGCTCCTGGATTTTCGGATGATCCTTGCCGGGCATGCTGATGCCGGACAAATCACCTTTGATGTCTGCCGTAATCACGGGCACACCGGCACGGGAAAACCCTTCAGCCAGAATTTGCAACGTGACGGTTTTGCCGGTACCCGTGGCGCCTGCGATCAACCCGTGCCGGTTACTGAGTTTGCCAAGCTGGCTGACAGGTTTGCCATTGGCAGCGCCTATGAGAATTTCCGGTGTGGTTTCCATGCAGAACCTCTGGAGCACATTGTTTTTATTGGTTGAAAAAATAATAACGGTTGCGTTAAAAAATCCGAAATTAATTTTTCCTGATCAATCAGCCTGTTATTAAACGACTGGCTCAACTGATTGTTAATACAGCAGTTTATTTTCTTGGGGCCTCTGTTGTGTCCGGCTTAATATTCAAACCATGGCACATTCATCCTTACACTGGCCGCGCGCCATCGTCTTTATAGACATGGATGCATTTTTTGCGGCCATCGAAAAAAAAGATTTTCCGGAACTCAAGAACACACCCATCGGTGTGACCAATGGTACGAAAGGGACGTGCCTGATTACCTGTTCCTATGAAGCACGTGCCTATGGTGTGCATACCGGCATGCGGTTCAAGGAAGCGCGCAAGTTATGTCCGCAGATTGTGCAGCGTCCGGCACGGCCGGAACGTTATGCGCAGGTGTCCACCGCCATCATGACGGCCTTGCAGGACATCAGTCCGGATGTGGAAGTGTTTTCCGTGGATGAAGCCTTCATTGATATCACGCATTGCCAGCGCTATTGGAAGAAGGGGCCGGAATATATTGCGCACCTCGCGAAAGATCGTGTGCATGAAGCATCCGGTGTGACCTGTACTGTGGGATTAAGCGGAGACAAGACCACAGCCAAGTATGCGGCGAAGCAAGTGAAGCCGGATGGCCTGAATGTGATCCCGCCGTGGGAAGCACGCGAAGCGCTGCGTGAAGTGCCGGTGACAAAATTATGCGGGATCGGCAAAGGCATCGGCGCCTTTCTTGAAAAGTATGGTGTGCATACCTGCGGCGACATGGAGAAATTACCGATCAGTATACTGGCGCAACGTTTTGGCGATCCGGGTCGGCGCATCTGGCATATGTGTCAGGGACTCGATCCGGCCAAGGTCGAAACCCGTGTGGCGGCGCCAAAGTCGATGGGTCATGGCAAGGTCATGCCGCCGAACACGCGCGATAAACATATCATCCGCACTTACCTCATGCACATGAGTGAAAAACTCGCGGCGCGTTTACGCCGTCATCATATGCAGGCCAAATATTTTTCCATCAAGCTGCGCGTACAAGATTGCTGGATTGGCGATCATTTCAGCAGCATCCTGCCGACCAGCGACAGCCACATTATTAGTGATCTCTGTGAACAGGTGATTGCCGGTTACTGGCGCGGTGAGGGTGTGCATGGTGTGCAGATTACGGCACTCGATCCGGCACCTGCAAAACAGCAGATGGAAATGTTTGTTGATAATCCTGTAGCAGATAATAAACAACAGCGTATGCATACGATGATGGATGCCGTGAATGCGCGCTACGGCGAGTTTGCACTCGCTCCCGCGCAATTGTTGAATCGTTCTTCCATGCCCAACGTCATTGCACCTGCCTGGAAACCCTACGGCCACCGGCAGTTTATTCCGGCAGAAGGCGAATCCGGCCATTCTCCAGCATCAACCTGACTGGAATCAAAGAACGTCCCAGACATGGTCCATACACACAATGCCCATCACGGATGCGGAAGAGGGCACCGTGCATGGAACATTGCAGTTGATAACCTGTAATGTCCATGAATTGATCCGCTTGCCAGTTGAGATTGACGCCGGTGTGCGGACAGCTGTTGATATAACCATAAAAGTTTTCGCCCAGTCGCACGATAAAAAATTCCAGTGTTTTTCCATCATGTGCCACACTGAAGCCGCGTCCCTGACGGTCGGGAATATCATCCACGGCACAAATGTCATGAGTGTCCGTCATGGTCAGCTGTGTTGCTGCAGCCAGTGAATAACATCGGACGCATTCTGATCCGGCGGGAACACCGGATAAAACACCTTTTTGATGATTCCATCATTTGCGATCATGGTTACTCGTTTGATCAGTGTCATTCCGTCCGCGCTGAATGTGGGAAGTTTCATGGCCCGCGCAAAAACAAGATCATGATCGCTGAGTAATTCAAACGGCAGATGCAGGCGCTCTTTGGCTTCACGTTGCCAGTCGGTGGTCTGGGTACTCAGGCCATACAGTGTTGCGTTGAATTTACGGAGTTCTGCATGGTGGTCACGAAAAGCGCAGGATTGTGGTGTGCAGCCACGCGCACCGGGGGTGGTGTCCCAGTTCTCCGGCAATTTCTGATCCGGGCGTCCGGTCATGGGATAGCAATACAGGACCAGCCAGCCGCGATGCTTTGAAAGATCAATCCTGTTACCGTCCGTTGCAGGAAGCGGGCAGGCGGCCAGTTTGCTGCCCTGCAAATGATCACAGGCGCCATCATTTTCAGGTACCGGCAATCCTTCAGGTAATTCCATCAATTTGCTGTTATGTTCATATGTGATGATGTCAGTCGATACCTTTAAACAGATGTCCTTGTGCCAGACATTCGCATAAACGGTGCCAGGTTTCTTCCAGCCGCGAACGTTGCAGGTTGTTTCCAATGGCCAGATTGATACGCCGGGCCAGTGGGCCGCAATAAATCATATAGTGCACGGCTTTGCGCAAATCCGCCGTGAGATCCGGATCATTCACTGGAACGGATTCCAGCAGGTGTTGCCATAATTCCTGTGTCTGGCATTTACGATCCGGAAACTCGAACAGTTCCAGAAAAGCCTTGTTTTTGATCACAGCCAGTTCCGCATCCTTGATGGTGAACATCAGGATTTCGGCAAGTACTTTTGTGGAAAGTTGATTCTGCTCCGGCATTTCAGCCCATTCACCCGCTACCAGTTTTTTCAGTACGGCCACAATCAACGCCGCAATAGCAATATCCGCCAGAGGTGTTTCCTGCGTATCCAGCACGCGAATTTCGATGGTATTGCGCTCAAACCGGGCAATCGCGCCACGCGCATTCACCCATTCATGCAACAAAGTGCCTTCCGGATCATGCGGGGCCAGTGCAGAGTAAATCGGCGTGAGTATGCGTTGTTGATATTCGGCATGTGTAGTGACCGGTTCCGGAATGATCATGCCCGTGATTTGTGGAATTTTTTCCGAATTACGGCGATAGGTATCGAGGCGTGTATCCATCAAACCGGTGTATTGTCCTTCCATAATCGGTGAACTGGCAGCGAGTGCCGGCATAATCGGCAGAAGTATACGAATCGCGGCATGCAACTGTGCAAACTCCGCATCGTCGGCGAAGGGCAGATTGATATGCATGCTCTGCAGGTTGGACCAGCCATGACCGCGGCAATTGAATATCCGGTTAAACGCCGCGTAAATTTCGGATGACTCATGCGGCCACAGGCGCATGTCCTGATCCGGGTTCATCCACGGATGCATGGCGGCGGGCATGAGCCAGCCATTCATATTTTCCAGAATGGTATTGATGCGGCGGACATCAGCGAGAAATTTCTCATGCAGCCCGTTCAGTGAATTTACCGGGCCATTGGTTTTCAGTTCGAGTACATGCAGCACCAGTTCATTCGACCAGCCGATGGGGCCGTCTTCAATGTCGCTGACATAGTCACCGGCAACTGACTTGAATACTTCATCCGTGACCGGCATGACATTCAGCCGTTCACGATCAGTAATCATGTATTCAATTTCAATGCCGAAGCCCGCAAACAGCGGTAACGGGGCATGGGCTTGCATCATGTAATAGTCTGTCCGCGTTTGCGCATTTCGATGCGTTTGAGGAAGATGCCCATGATTTCACGATAAATGGCGTCTTTCAGTACAGCATCTTCCGTACCGGCATCAATATTCGGATTGTCATTCACTTCGATCACATAGCATTTCTGTCCGATTTGTTTCAGATCGACACCATAGAGTCCGTCACCAATCAGATTGGCCGCCTTGAGTGCGGTTTTAATCACTTCATCCGGCGCTTCACCCACCGAGATCGTATCTACGCCACCTTCGCTGGTATTGCCGGATTCATCGCGTTTAATGACCTGCCAGTGCCGCCGCGCCATATGATAACGGCACACATAAAGGGCCCGGCGATCGCAAATACCCACGCGCCAATCGAAACTGGTGGGCAGATATTCCTGTGCAACGATCAAATCCGATTTCGATAATAATTTATTGACCTGTTGCATCAGTTCATCTTCGGATTCCACCTTGGTCACGCCAATAGAAAAAGAACTGTCGGGTTGTTTTAGTACACAGGGCAGGCCGAGTGTGGAGATGATCTTGTCCACATTGTTCTTGTGAATGATCATGGTTTTCGGAATCGGGATCGAGTGGCGTGATAACAACTCCGCCAGATAGACCTTGTTGGTGCATTTGAGGATCGAATTCGGATCATCCATCACCACCAGTCCTTCCGCCGCCGCGCGCTGTGCAAAACGAAAGGTGTGATGGTTCACTGCTGTCGTTTCACGGATGAACAGGGCATCGAATTCTGCCAGCCGGTACATGTCATTTTTGGTGATCAATTCACAATCAAGACCCACCGCCTCTGCGGCCTTCTGGAATTTTTTCAGGGCCCTGTTATCAGACGGCGGTTGTTTTTCATCCGGGTTGTACAACACGGCAATATCAAAACGCGGCGCGGTACGTTTGCGCACCCGTTTTTTACGACCAGAGAAATAACTGGTGGCGGCTTCGATGACAAATTTGCGATGACTTTCCGGTATGTCGCTGACGGCAATGGTGCGGATGGATTCAAGCTGCCAGGTCTTGTTTTTGACAAATTGTGCACGTAACAGCGGGGCCTGAAACAGATTGAACAAACGCAGACTCAGGCTGTTGTAATGCTTCGCAATATTTCTTCCAAAATAGATGCTCAGCGTGAATTTTTTCGATTGCAGGCGCCTGAAAGCCGCCTGGATCTGTTCTTCCATTTCTTCGGATAATGCACGGATCACATACTGTGATTTCAGATCCTGGATGGTGTTGATGTCCGGCAGGGGTTTGTGTCCACGTGCAGCGGCGAGCAGAGACACATAATAACCACTGCTTTGGTAGCTGTAGGATCGACAAAGATTAAAAACCTTGGCGGAACGATCTTCGCTGTAGGCTGGATCGGTGAGATAGGCGCGTGCTGTCGTAACTGCCACACCTGGAATGTGTAACGGCCAGTCGTTCGGATTATTTACTACCAGCAGAATGTTCATCATGATTTGATTCTGGTTTTATCGCGTTTTGGGTGGATGACCAGCAGATTAGCATCGTAGGTGAGTACACCCAGCAGGATGGCACAAATCACCCGATCAATATTCACAGCATATTGTTGCTTTGCCGCCACCGGGTTTTTGATGTACGGATCAGTAATCGTGATCGTGCGGTCCTGTTTGTGATAACCGCTGAGTACAACAAAATGCCCGCCGGGAAAGCCACGCACATCATCGGGTTCATCCTCCGGGCCATATTCACGCTTGCTGCGATAGAGAAAGGTGGAACTCAGACCAGTCAGGATGGGCAACTTCATCCGAATGATGGTGCGCAGCAAACGGGTATTCAAATCAGTAAATTTCAGTTTGCCGCCGAGCGCCAGAAAATCCAGATAACCTTCGGTCGCATGCTGGAGCTTGGGTTTCTTTTTCACCTGTGCCTGTTTTTTCAGACGCTCTGAAAAATCGATGTTTTTGTCCTGAAACCAGCTCGGGTCAAACACCTGCAGGTTATAGGTATAAATCGTGGCCTGATAACCGCGCCGCAACGCAGAACAGGCCAGAAACACCGCCAGCGTGCCGCCGGCATCCAGCATACGGGTGTCGGCAATCACCTCTTTCAGCGGAACCTTGTCGTTATAATAATTGTATACGGCGTGCAGGCAGGTCGGCCCGCAGGTGGTGTCATCGGGCTGGGGCAGGATAGAGATGGGGAGTTGTATGTCCATCAGGTTTCTTGATTTTAATTTGCACGCACAGAAAAAAGGTCAATACTAGGAATGTGTGCCGGGCATTATAAGTCAGGTTGGCACCGGCTTACATTTCAATAATATAAGGAGCGGGCTATGTGCCGTTTCACACTCTATCTGGGGCCGCCGGTAAAACTCAGTACCCTGTTGATTGACCCCGCGCATTCCTTGATCCGGCAAAGTACGCACAGCAGTGAACGCGAAGAACCGCTGAACGGTGACGGGTTCGGTGTGGGCTGGTATGCACCGGAATATTCGCCTGATCCGGCAGTATTCCGTTCTATCACTCCAGCGTGGAACAACCGCAACCTGCACAATCTGGCCCGGGTCATTTCCAGTTCCTGTGTGCTGGCGCATGTGCGGGCCGCCACCCAGTCCAGTGGTGTGAACGAAGCCAACTGCCACCCGTTCCGTTATGGCAAATATATCTGTATGCATAACGGAGACATCGGCAATTTCCCCAAAGTACGGCGGCGCCTGCTTGAAACAGTCTGTGATGAGGCGTTCAGCAATGTTTACGGCAGCACCGATTCCGAGCACCTGTTTGCCGTGATTATTGATGAATTGCAGAAAATGCCGGCGGCCGGTGCCATTGATCTCGCCACAGCACTCGACAGTGCCATTCAGCGGGTGGTGAATATAGCCAACACGCATGGTGGGGGTGAACCCTGTTACCTGAATGTGGCGGTGGCGGACGGTCGCAATGCCGTGATTTCCCGCTATACCAATGATTCCGAATTCCTGCCGGAGACGCTCTATTACTATCCGGGCCATCTCTATGAAACGTCCGAGCACGATCAGCTGGGCGAGGATGCCGTGGTGGTGAGTTCCGAGCGCCTGACACAGGAACATGACTGGCAGCCGGTGCCGCCCAACCATCTGATTGTATTGAGCCGTGGCCAGGCCCCTATGCTGATTCCCTGCGGGGAACTGCACCGGAAGCAACGCGCTGCCTGACGTTGAAATTTTGCCGGATCCTGCGTGGACATTGACGGCCACAGTCAGTAAAATCCGCGCAACAAAAAAACACGGGAGCAGCCGCAAGTCTGCTCCCGTTTTCGTGTGGCTGGAAAGCGGAGATTTGGTTGAAACAACCGGCGTTGTTGGCACTGGCAGACGGGACTGTGTTTCACGGCACGTCCATCGGGATCGCGGGGCAGGCGACCGGGGAAGTTGTTTTTAATACGGCCATCACCGGGTATCAGGAAATCCTCACCGATCCGTCCTACTTCAAGCAGATTGTCACCCTGACCCAGCCCCATATCGGCAATGTGGGTGTAAATGCTGAAGATGAGGAATCCGGTGCCGTCTATGTCAGCGGACTGGTTATACGCGATCTGCCGCTGCAACTCAGTAACTGGCGTTCCGAAACATCCCTCAGTGATTACCTGAAAAAGCGCAAGGTGGTTGCGATCGCTGATATCGATACACGCCGCCTGACCCGCTTGCTGCGGGATAAAGGTGCGCAGAATGGCTGCATCGTTGCCGGTGATCAGATTGATGTACAAGCTGCCATTGCCGCTGCGCGGCAATTCCCCGGACTGAAGGGACTGGATCTGGCCAGGGAAGTGACTACCGCCAAACCCTATACCTGGACAGAAGGCGCCTGGCAGTTGAGCCCTCAACCGGCGTCTCCCGGGAAAAAACGCTTTCGTGTGTTTGCCTATGATTATGGTGTGAAGCGCAACATCCTGCGCCTGCTGGTCGATGCCGGATGTGAACTCACTGTGGTTCCTGCAAAGACCCCGGCACGGGACGTATTAAAGGAAAAACCGGATGGTGTTTTTCTTTCCAACGGCCCCGGTGATCCGGAGCCGTGTGATTATGCCATCGCCGCGATACAGGACATTGTAAAAAGCGGTACGCCGACCTTCGGCATTTGTCTTGGTCATCAATTACTGGGTCTTGCCGCCGGTGCCAAAACCGTCAAGATGAAATTTGGTCATCACGGTGCCAACCACCCGGTACTGGATCTCGCCACCGGTCAGGTGTTGATTACGAGTCAAAACCACGGGTTTGCCGTGGATGAAAAAACCCTGCCCGCGAATCTGCAAGCGACACATCGCTCACTGTTCGATGGCACGCTGCAGGGCCTTCATCACACGGAATATCCCGCGTTCAGTTTTCAGGGGCATCCGGAAGCAAGTCCCGGTCCGCATGATGTGCGGCCGTTGTTTAAGCACTTTATTGAGTTGATGGGCGAACGTAAATAATGATGCTGAATGAATATTTTCCAGGACGTGAAGCGGGACTTGTGAAGCGTGAAGCGCAATACGAGATACGCTTCACAAGATACGCTTCACGGGAACATTAATGCCAAAAAGAACCGACATAGAGTCCATCCTCATCATCGGCGCGGGTCCGATTGTGATCGGGCAGGCCTGCGAGTTTGATTACTCCGGTGCACAGGCCTGCAAGGCGCTGAAGCAGGAAGGCTATCGCGTAATTCTGGTGAATTCGAATCCGGCAACAATCATGACTGATCCGGAGATGGCGGATGCCACCTACATTGAACCGGTGAACTGGCGCGTGGTGGAACGTATTATTGCGAAAGAAAAACCGGATGCAATTCTTCCAACGATGGGCGGCCAGACCGGACTGAACTGCGCACTGGACCTGGCGCGGGAAGGTGTGCTGAAAAAATATAATGTGGAACTGATCGGTGCTTCGGAAGATGCCATCGACAAGGCCGAAGATCGTGAACGTTTCCGCGAGGCCATGAAAAAGATCGGTCTCAACATGCCGCATTCAGTACTCGCCCATAATATGGAACAGGCAAAAGAAGCCCAGGATGAAATCGGATTCCCGATCATCATTCGTCCCTCGTTTACACTCGGTGGCAGTGGCGGTGGTATTGCCTATAATCGCGAAGAGTTTCTGGAAATCTGTGAACGCGGGCTGGATGCCTCGCCCACCAGCGAGATTCTGCTGGAACAATCGGTGCTGGGCTGGAAGGAATATGAAATGGAAGTGGTACGCGATCACAAGGACAACTGCATCATCGTCTGTTCGATTGAAAATTTTGACCCCATGGGTGTGCACACCGGCGATTCCATTACGATCGCGCCGGCGCTCACGCTCACCGACAAGGAATACCAGATCATGCGCAATGCCTCGATTGCCGTATTGCGCGAAATCGGCGTGGATACCGGTGGTTCGAATGTGCAGTTTGCGGTGAATCCGGAAAACGGCGAACTGATTATTATTGAAATGAATCCGCGCGTGTCGCGTTCATCGGCGCTTGCTTCCAAGGCCACCGGGTTCCCGATTGCCAAAGTCGCGGCCAAACTCGCGGTTGGTTATACGCTGGATGAACTTGCGAATGAAATTACCGGCGGGGCAACGCCTGCGTCATTTGAACCCACCATTGATTACATTGTCACCAAGATCCCGCGGTTCACTTTTGAAAAATTTCCCAAGGCAGATGATCGTCTGACCACGCAGATGAAATCGGTCGGTGAAGTGATGGCCATCGGCCGCACGTTTCAGGAATCCATGCAGAAAGCGATTCGTGGACTCGAAATTGGCCGTGATGGTTTGAATGAAATTGTTCCCGCAGGATTGAGCAAAGATGAAGCACTGGAAATGATTCAGCGCGAACTGCGCGTGCCGCGCGCCGATCGGTTGTGGTATGCCGGTGAAGCCTTCCGCCATGGCATGACCATAGATGAAGTGCACCATTATTCAAAGATTGATCCCTGGTTCCTCGCGCAGATTGCCGATCTGGTGCGTGAAGAAGGCGTGATCAAACAGCAGGGCTTGTCCGCACTGAACAAGGATCGCCTGCGTGAACTGAAGCGTAAGGGATTTTCTGACAGCCGGTTGGCAAAATTACTGAACACCAAAGAGCATGAAATCCGCACCTTGCGTCATCAGCAGGGTGTCCGGCCGGTATACAAGCGTGTCGATTCCTGTGCTGCCGAATTTGCCGCCACCACGGCCTATATGTATTCCACTTATGAAGAGGAGTGCGAAGCGAAGCCTACCGATAAAAAGAAAATCATGGTGCTGGGCGGCGGACCCAATCGCATCGGTCAGGGCATCGAATTTGATTATTGCTGTGTGCAGGCGGCGCTCGCCATGCGTGCAGCTGGTTATGAAACCATCATGGTGAATTGCAATCCGGAGACGGTCTCCACCGATTACGATACATCGGATCGTTTGTATTTCGAACCTCTGACGCTGGAAGATGTTCTTGAGATTATCGATCTCGAAAAACCGCTCGGCGTGATTGTGCAGTATGGCGGGCAGACACCATTGAAACTCGCGCGACCACTGGAAGCGGCCGGGGCCCCGATCATTGGGACCACTCCGGATTCAATTGATCTTGCGGAAGATCGTGAACGCTTCCAGAAAATGCTGACGGAACTGAAGCTGAAACAACCACCTAACCGTACCGCACGTGATACGGAACAGGCCGTGAAACTTGCCAGTGAAATTGGTTATCCATTGGTGGTCAGACCATCGTATGTGCTGGGCGGGCGCGCCATGGAAATTGTTTACGATGAAAAAGAGTTGCGTAATTACATGCAGAATGCTGTTGCGGTTTCCAATGAATCGCCGGTGTTGCTGGATCGTTTCCTGAATAATGCCATCGAAGTGGATGTGGATGCGATCGCTGATGGCAAGGAAGTGATCATCGGCGGCATCATGCAGCATATCGAACAGGCCGGTGTGCACTCCGGTGATTCCGCCTGCTCACTGCCGCCTTATAGTCTGAGTATGGACATGCAGCAGCGCATTGCCGATCAGGTGCGCGCCATGGCGAAAAAACTGAATGTGGTGGGCCTGATGAACACGCAGTTTGCCATTCAGGGCGATGAACTTTATGTGCTGGAAGTGAATCCACGCGCTTCCCGCACCGTGCCGTTTGTTTCGAAAGTCACCGGCGTACCGCTCGCGCGCATCGCGGCCAACTGCATGGTTGGCACTACGCTCACGCAACAGGGTATTACTGAAGTCAAAACGCCACCATATTATGCGGTGAAAGAATCCGTATTCCCGTTTATTAAATTCCCCGGTGTAGATTCTTTGCTCGGGCCGGAAATGAAATCCACCGGCGAGGTCATGGGAATAGGCCGGAGTTTTGCCGAAGCGTTTGCCAAGGCGCAAGCAGGTGCGGGAGAGGTGATCCCACGTTCCGGCCTGGCGTTCATCAGTGTGCGGGATGAAGACAAATCACAGGCTATTGTAGTGGCCCGTGAATTGTTGAATCTTGGATTCAGCTTGTGCGCCACTCAGGGCACCGCCCAGTCACTCCTTGGTGCAGGACTGGAATGCCGGCGCATCAACAAGGTGCGTGAAGGCCAGCCACATATTGTCGACATGTTGAAAAATGATGAAATTGATCTCATAGTGAATACCACGGAAGACAAGCAAGCCATCGCGGACTCTTATTCCATCCGGCGTACAGCCTTGCAGCACAAGGTGTTTTACAATACCACCATGGCCGGAGCGATGGCCACCATACTGGCACTGAAACAAAAAGATTCCGGCGAGGTCAATCGCTTGCAGACCTTGCATGAAGAAATTAGGTAGACCGCTATGAGCAAACCACCCATCACAGCAAAAGGCGCACAGCGTTTGCGTGAAGTGCTGAAGGAACTGAAAACCGTGGATCGCCCGCGTATCACGCAGGCGATTGCGGAGGCGCGCGCGCATGGCGACTTGAGTGAAAATGCTGAATATCACGCTGCGCGTGAACAGCAGAGTTTTCTGGAAGGTCGCATCGCCGCCATCGAAACCGCTCTGGCAGATGCACAGATTATTGATGTTACCTCGCTCAATGCCAACGGCAAGGTTGTGTTCGGCGCCACGGTGGATTTGATGAATGTTGAAAACGAACAGGAAGCGACCTACCAGATCGTAGGTGAAGTGGAAGCGGACATCGAAAAGAAACTGATCTCGGTTACTTCACCCATCGCCCGCGCGTTAATCGGTAAACAGGAAGGTGATGTTGCCGTGGTCAATGCTCCTGGTGGCAAGGTGGAGTATGAAATTCTTGAAGTGCGGTACGAATAGGCGCGTACCTGGTTATTCGTGAAGCGTATCTCGTCATGCGCTCCACGCTTCACGAGTCCCGTTTCATAACATGAGTAAACGTCCCAGCAGTTCCCGCTGGCTCCAGCGGCAAAAGAAAGACCCCTACGTCAAACAGGCGCAGCAGTCACATTACCGTTCCCGTGCCGTCTACAAGCTCAAGGAAATCAACGAAAAGGATCATCTGCTTAAAAAGGGTCAGACGATAATCGATCTGGGTTCCGCCCCCGGCAGCTGGTCACAATATGCCGCCGAGCAGGTTGGAGCTAGCGGCCGTGTGCTGGCCATCGACCTGTTGGACATGGAGCCGGTGACTAACGTGTTGTTTATCAAGGGTGATTTTACTGATTCAGCAGTTTATGAACAGTGCGTGAATTTGCTGGAACGCAGTCAGGCCGACCTTGTAATATCCGACATGGCCCCCAATCTTTCCGGTATCAAATCCAGTGATCAGGCGAAAAGCATTGCTTTAGGCGAACTGGCCCTGGAACTGGCTCGGCAGGTATTACGGCCGGGGGGTGACTTGCTGGTCAAGGTTTTTGAAGGCGCAGGCAGCACTGAATTCCGGCGGGTATTGAAGGAACATTTTCGTCAGGTATTGACTCGAAAACCACAGGCCTCTCGCAGTGATTCGAGGGAATTTTATCTGTTGGCGCGCGGGTTTAATGCTGGTTGATGCCGGATGGTGCTATATTAATAAATGATTGAAAATGCTGATTAAGAGGTAGCTGAATTGAACGAGACCGCAAGAACCCTGATTCTGATGATCGTAATAACACTGGTGTTAATGCTGGTGTTCAAGAACCTGTCCACGCCCATGGTCAGCGATGTTGCATATTCAGCTTTTATCAGTGAAGTAAAAAGTGGCAACGTCAAGCAGGTCACCATTGAGGGTAATACCATCAATGGTCGCCGCAATGATGATTCCCGTTTCAAGACCTTCAGTCCCGAGACCAGCAATGAAGCTCTGATCGGCACACTGCTCGAGAACAAAGTCGAAATTGTCGGCGCCGAACCGAACAAGAATTCTCTGTGGGCTCATGCTCTCATTTCCTGGTTCCCGATCCTGTTGTTGCTTGGCATCTGGATCTATTTCATGCGCCAGATGCAGGGCGGCGGCAGCGGACGTGGTGCATTGTCCTTCGGCAAGAGCCGTGCGCGCCTGATGGGTGAAGATCAGGTCAAGGTCACCTTTAATGATGTCGCCGGTGTGGAAGAAGCGAAGGAGGAGGTGGGTGAGCTGGTTGAATTCCTGCGAGATCCCGGCAAATTCCAGAAACTTGGTGGCAAGATTCCGCGCGGCGTACTCATGGTCGGTTCACCGGGCACCGGTAAAACATTACTTGCCAAGGCCATAGCCGGTGAGGCCAAGGTGCCGTTCTTTACCATTTCGGGTTCCGATTTCGTGGAAATGTTCGTTGGTGTGGGTGCTTCACGTGTGCGCGATATGTTCGAGCAGGCCAAGAAGCACGCCCCGTGCATCATCTTTATTGATGAAATTGATGCTGTGGGCCGTCATCGCGGTGCCGGTCTGGGCGGTGGTCATGATGAACGCGAGCAGACGCTCAACCAGTTGCTGGTCGAGATGGATGGGTTTGAAGGCAATGAGGGTGTGATCGTGATTGCCGCGACCAACCGTCCGGATGTGCTCGATCCGGCCCTGTTACGGCCCGGCCGTTTTGACCGGCAGGTGGTGGTACCGTTGCCGGACATTCGTGGCCGTGAACAGATCCTGAAAGTGCATATGCGCAAGGTCCCGGTGGCTGATGATGTGAAGCCTGGCGTTATTGCGCGCGGCACCCCCGGTTTTTCGGGCGCCGATCTTTCGAATCTCGTGAATGAAGCTGCTTTGTTTGCCGCACGTGGCAACAAGAAGCTGGTTGATATGGAAGATTTTGAACGTGCCAAGGACAAGATCATGATGGGTGCCGAGCGTCGCTCCATGGTCATGAGTGAGAAGGAAAAGAAACTCACGGCATATCATGAATCCGGCCACGCCATCGTGGGACGTCTCGTGCCTGCGCATGATCCAGTGTACAAGGTGACGATCATCCCGCGCGGCCGCGCGCTGGGTGTCACCATGCAGCTGCCGCAGGAAGACCGCTACAGCATGGACCGCGAGCAGATCCTGCAGAACATCGCGGTGCTGTTCGGCGGGCGCATTGCCGAGGAAGTCTTCATGGGGCAGATGACCACGGGCGCTTCCAACGACTTCGAGCGCGCTACCGATCTCGCGCGCAGCATGGTGACACGCTGGGGCATGAGCGCCGAGCTGGGCACCATGGTCTACGGCGAGAACGAGGGCGAAGTATTCCTCGGCCGCTCGGTGACGATGCACAAGAACGTGTCCGAGACCACCATGCAGAAGGTGGACGCCGAGATCCGCCGCATCATCGACCAGCAGTACGCGCTGGCGCGGAAAATCCTCGAGGACAACCGGGAGAAGGTCGAGGTCATGGCGAAGGCGCTGCTCGAGTGGGAGACGCTCGACGCCGACCAGATCAACGACATCATGGAAGGGCGCGCCCCGCGCCCGCCCAAGCCGGCGCAGTCGTCCACCCAGCCCCGGGACCCGGGCTCGCACCCGACGGCCACGGCGACCGCAGCGCCGCAGCAAGGCGCCTGACATCCCAAAGGATGAAGGATGAGGGATGAAGGATGACTCCCGCAATGCGGGAATAAAGTCAGGTCATCCTTCAGCCTTCCGCCTTCATCCTTATGTCTCAAGTTCTCCGCTGCGGTAAGTATTCCCTCGATCTGTCGCGCCCGTTGATCATGGGCGTGGTGAACGTCACGCCTGATTCCTTTTCCGATGGCGGGCTCTACGCCGGCACGGCGCAGGCGATCGCGCATGCGCGGCAGCTGGCCGGGGAGGGCGCGGACATCCTCGACGTCGGCGGCGAGTCCACGCGGCCGGGGGCGGCACCGGTTCCGCTCGAAGAGGAGCGGCGACGGGTTCTTCCGGTACTCGAAGCCCTCGCCGGCGGCAAGGTTCCCGTCTCGGTCGATACCCGCAAGCCCGAGTTGATGCGCGAGGTGATAGCGGCCGGGGCGGCGATGGTGAACGACGTGACCGCCCTGTCGGGCGCCGGCGCGCTGGAGGCGGTCGCGAAGACGCCGGTAGCCGTGTGCCTCATGCACATGCAGGGCGAGCCCGGCACCATGCAATCCAGTCCCGACTACCAGGACGTGGTGCGCGAGGTGCGCGATTACCTGTCCGGGCGCGTTGCGGCGGCGGTTACCGCCGGTATTGCCCGCGACCGCATCGTCGTGGACCCGGGCTTCGGCTTCGGCAAGACGCTGGAGCACAACCTGGCCCTGTTATCCTCGCTGCGCGAGTTGCGGTTGCCGGGCGTCGCGCTGCTGGCGGGCCTGTCGCGCAAGGCCATGCTGGGCAAGCTGACGGGCCGCGAGCCGAAGGAGCGAGTCCACGCGAGCGTTGCGGCGGCACTCGCCGCGGTGCAAAACGGCGCCCACATCGTGCGGGTGCACGATGTCGCCGCGACTCGCGACGCGCTCGCGGTGTGGAATGCCGTAAAAAACCAGAATTAACCGCCGAGGCGCCAAGAGATACTGTACGAAGAAACACGAACCGCCGAGGCGCGGAGAGGAACAAGTTCATGGTCGAACTGCAAGGGCGCTGAAAGAATGCGGCGTAAAGCCGATACTGAAGTGGATTTCGGGGCATATTTATTCTGTTCTTGCTTCTCCCGGCATCTCTGCGGTTCAATGAGGAGCTATGAGTAGGAAATATTTCGGCACGGATGGCGTGCGCGGCAAGGTCGGCCAGGAGCCGATCACGCCGGACTTCGTGATGCGGCTGGGTTACGCCGCGGGCAAGGTGCTGGCCGGGGTTCGGCGCAAGGGGCTCGATCGGCCCGCCGTGCTGATCGGCAAGGACACCCGCGTTTCCGGCTACATGCTCGAGTCGGCGCTGGAGGCGGGGCTGTCGGCGGCCGGCGTCGACGTGTTGCTGGTGGGGCCGATGCCCACGCCGGCGGTTGCCTACCTCACCCGGGCGCTGCGCCTGTCCGCCGGCATCGTGATCAGCGCCTCGCACAACCCGTACGACGACAACGGCATCAAGTTCTTTTCGGGCGACGGCGCCAAGCTGCCCGACGCGACCGAGACCGCGATCGAGCACGAGTTGGCGCGGCCGCTGAAGTGCGCGGCCTCCAGCCGCCTCGGCAAGGCGCGCCGCATTGACGACGCGGCGGGGCGCTACATCGAGTTCTGCAAGACCACGTTCCCGACGAGCCTGCACCTGCGCGGCATGCGCATCGTGGTGGACTGCGCCCACGGTGCGGCCTACCACGTCGCGCCGCACGTGTTCCACGAGCTCGGCGCCGATGTCGAGACGGTGGGGGTCAGCCCGGACGGCTTCAACATCAACGATCTCGTCGGCGCCACTTCGCCGCACGCGCTGCAGATGGCGGTGAAGCGCCACAAGGCCGATCTCGGCATCGCGCTGGACGGCGACGGCGACCGCCTGGTCATGGCGGATGCCGCCGGCAATCTCTACGACGGCGACCAGCT
>CAYZJI010000006.1:0-162387 GCA_964479045.1 uncultured Enterobacteriaceae bacterium | reverse complement strand
GCCATGCGTTACACCGAAGTGCGCATGGCAAAGATTGCGCATGAATTACTGGCCGATATAGACAAGGAGACGGTCGACTTTGTCCCGAACTATGATGGCGCCGAACATGAACCCACGGTGTTGCCGGCCCGAATCCCCAATCTGCTGATTAATGGTTCAAGTGGTATCGCCGTGGGTATGGCGACCAACATCCCGCCGCATAATCTGACTGAAGTCATTAATGCCTGTATAGCATTAATTGACGATACGGCCACGCCCATCGGCGAGTTGATTAAACTGGTTCCCGGTCCGGATTTCCCGACGGCCGGGATCATCAACGGCTCGAAAGGCATTATAGAAGCCTATCTCACCGGCCGTGGCCGTATTTATGTGCGGGCTCGTACCGAGATTGAAACGGACGACAAGGACAATAACACCATCATCGTCAAGGAACTGCCGTATCAGGTGAACAAGGCGCGGTTGCTGGAAAAAATCGCTGAATTGGTGAAAGACAAGCAAATCACCGGCATCCGGGAATTGCGTGATGAATCCGACAAGGACGGTATGCGCATGGTGATCGAACTGCGCAAGGGTGAAGTACCGGAAGTGATCCTGAACAATCTCTACCAGCAAACGCAGATGCAGAGCGTATTCGGCATCAACATCGTGGCGCTCGAAAACGGCCAGCCAAAACTGCTGAACCTCAAGCAACTGCTGGAAGCGTTTATCCGGCATCGGCGTGAAACCGTTTCCCGCCGCACGGTATTTGATCTGCGTAAGGCCCGCGCCCGCGCTCATATTCTCGAAGGTCTGGCGGTGGCGTTGGCGAACATAGATCCGGTGATTGAACTGATCAAGAAATCACCGAGCCCGGCGGAAGCCAAAGAAAAATTATTGCAGCCCTTGTGGAAATCCGGGGTGGTTACCGAGATGTTGCAACGGGCTGGCGCCCGTGCTTCACGGCCTGAAGATCTGCCGGAAGAATTTGGTTTGCTGGAAACAGGCTATCGACTGTCCGATGCCCAGGCCCAGGCCATACTGGATCTCAAATTACAACGCTTGACCGGCCTGGAACAGGACAAGATCATCAAGGAATACGGTGAATTGCTGGAGACCATCCGGGATTTGATGGACATCCTGGCGCGACCTGAGCGTCTGATGCAGGTGATTCGCGAAGAGCTGATGCAGATCAGGGAACAGTATGGTGATGCGCGGCGTACGGCAATCATTGAGGATCACCAGGACCTGACTATGGAAGATTTGATCACTGAAGAAGATGTGGTGGTCACGCTCTCCCATGCCGGTTATGCCAAGTCACAGCCAATTGATGTGTATCGTTCTCAACGGCGTGGCGGCAAGGGCAAGACGGCCACCAGTGTGAAAGATGAAGATTTTATTGATAAATTATTCATCGCCAATACCCATGACACGGTGTTGTGTTTTTCCAGCAAGGGCAAAATCTACTGGCTCAAGGTCTATGAATTTCCGCAGGCCAGCCGCACTGCGCGTGGCAAGCCTATTATCAATCTCCTGCCACTGGAAGAAGGTGAACGCATCAATGCAGTATTACCGATCCGTGAATTCACTGAAGATAAATTTGTGTTCATGGCCACCGCCGATGGTACCGTAAAGAAATGCAGCCTGATGGATTTCTCACGGCCCCGGCCGAGCGGTATCCGCGCCATTGAACTGCTGGATGATAATCAGCTGATCGGGGTGGAAGTGACCGATGGCCAGCGCGATGTGATGTTGTTCAGCGATGAGGGCAAGGCGGTGCGCTTTAATGAATCAGAGGTGCGCGCCATGGGCCGTACGGCGCGCGGTGTACGCGGCATACGCCTGAATGAAGGGCACAAGGTCATTTCCTTGATTATCGTCGGTAACGACAGCACGATATTGACGGCCACTGAGAACGGCTATGGCAAACGCAGTCCGATCGAAGATTATGCGGTGAAAGGCCGTGGCGGTGTGGGTGTGATTTCGATCCAGACCACGGAGCGTAACGGCAAGGTGGTCGGTGCGGTGGCCGTGAATGATGATGATGAAATCATGCTGATCAGCAGTCAAGGCACACTCATCCGCACACCCGTGGCGGATGTCTCGGTCATGGGGCGTAATACCCAGGGTGTCCGTCTGGTAACCTTAAATGAAGGCGAGAGCCTCGCGAGTATTGAACGAATTGTGGAGTATGGTGAAGGTAACGGTAACGGTGATGGCAATGGCGAAGCAGGCAGCACAGGCGATTAATTCCCAGCAGGCGATACAAACAGCAGGACGTGCCTACAATTTTGGTGCGGGCCCGGCCATGTTACCAACCGCTGTTATGGAACGGGCACAGGCAGAATTCCTCAACTGGCGGGGTAGTGGTATGTCGGTGATGGAAGTGAGTCATCGCAGCCAGGAATTTGTCGCGATTGCCGAACAATGCGAAGCAGACATGCGCGAATTGCTAAACATTCCTGAAAATTATCAGGTGCTGTTTCTGCAGGGTGGCGCCACCAGCCAGTTTGCCATGGCGCCGTTAAATCTTTTGCGCGGAAAAAATACAGCGGATTATTTTCATACCGGAATGTGGTCGGGCAAGGCCGTCAAGGAGGCCGGGCGTTACTGCAAGGTTAATCGCGCCATAGACACCGAGCAGGGCGGATTCCGTTCTCTACCGGAGGTTGCCGAGTGGAAACTGAACCCGGATGCAGCCTATTTGTATTACGCGGATAACGAAACCGTGCATGGTGTCGAGTTCAGTGAGATTCCGGAAACCGGTAATGTGCCACTGGTGAGTGACATGACATCCAATTTGTTATCCAAACCGCTCGATATCTCCCGCTATGGTGTAATTTTTGCCGGTGCGCAAAAAAATCTCGGGCCCTCGGGCCTCGTGGTCGTGATTGTACGCGATGACCTGATTGGCCATGCGCCGAAGACGATCCCCAGCATGTACGATTTTGCCGTGCATGCGAAAGATCGTTCCATGTACAACACCCCGCCCACTTTTGCCTGGTATATGACCGGCCTGGTGCTGCAGTGGGTGAAAGAGCAGGGCGGTGTGCCGGAAATGGAACGCCGTGCGTTGCGCCGTTCGCGCAAACTCTATGACTTCATCGATAACTCTGATTTCTATCTGAATAAAGTCGATAAACACTGCCGTTCCCGTATGAATGTACCGTTCTGGCTGGCGGATGAAAACCTGAACGATCGCTTCGTGTCTGAGGCTGAAGCCCGGGGGCTCACAGCCCTGGCCGGCCATCGTGCCGTCGGTGGCATGCGCGCCAGTATCTACAATGCCATGCCGGAAGCGGGAGTAGATTGTCTTATTGAATTCATGGCGGAATTTGCACGCCGTTACGGCTGATGTTGATTTCCCGCTTGCATCCGGAATGATTCAATAGGTAATCTCATTCCGGCAGTGCAGCTGTTTTGAAACAGATTCTGTTCCCGGGGTGCCTTCGTAAAGAGATTCGTTATGTCTGAAAATTCCAGACTCGAGGAGTTGCGCAAACGCATTGATGATATCGATGCCCGTCTGCTGGCGTTGATCAGCGAACGTGCGCGTGTGGCGCAGGATGTGGCCAAGGTCAAGGAAGAAACTGGCAGCAACAATCATTTCTACCGGCCGGAACGCGAAGCGCAGGTCCTGCGCAACATCATTGAACAAAACCAGGGGCCCCTGTCGGAAGAGGAAATGGCGCGTCTGTTTCGCGAGATCATGTCCGCCTGTCTGGCTCTGGAACAGGTATTGGACGTGGCCTATCTCGGCCCGGAAGGCACGTTTACCCAGACCGCCGCACTCAAACATTTCGGCCACTCCGTCAAAACTACGGCCTTGGGCAGCATCGATCAGGTGTTCCGCGAAGTGGAGTCCGGCGCCTGTCATTATGGCGTCGTGCCGATCGAGAATTCCATTGAAGGCGTGGTGAATCACACACTGGATATGCTCATTAATTCTCCACTGCAGATTTGCGGCGAAGTGGAACTGCGCATCCATCATCATCTGCTGACGCATGCGGGCAAACTGGATCAGATCAAGCAGGTCTATTCACACCAGCAGTCGCTCGCACAATGCCGTGCCTGGCTCGATACACATTTGCTGACGGCCGAGCGTATTGCGGTCAGCAGCAATGCCGAGGCGGCACGCCGTATTGGCAAGAAAAAATATGTGGCGGCCATCGCGGGAGAGACTGCAGCCGAATACTATGAATTACCAATTCTGTACCGGAACATTGAAGATCATCCGGACAACACCACCCGTTTTCTGGTACTGGGCCGGCACAGCACCACACCGAGTGGCAAGGACAAGACCTCGATCCTGTTCTCGGCACCCAATCGCCCTGGTTCATTACATGACATGCTGGCCTGTTTTGCCGCCAATAATGTCAGCATGACCCGGATCGAGTCGCGTCCGTCGCGGCTCGGCATGTGGGACTATGTGTTTTTCGTGGATGTGGAAGGACACGCACAGGATACCAATGTGGTTGCCGCACTGAAAAAGCTGGAAGGTGTTGCGTCCATGGTGAAGCTGCTCGGTTCTTATCCAGTGGCTGTACTTTAATAGTGAATAGTGATTGGTGATTAGTGACGAGTAGACAGAATTGAGACAAGCTTTTTAATCACCAATCACCAATCACCAATCACCAATCACCAATCACCAATCACCAATTACCGCTCATGACGTGTGATTTATTAAACCTGGCCACTCAGGGAGTTGCTTCTCTCCAGCCCTATCAACCGGGCAAACCGGTGGAAGAGCTTGAACGCGAACTTGGCATAAAGAACATCATCAAGCTCGCGTCCAATGAGAACCCGCTCGGCGCAAGTCCCAAAGCGCTTGAGGTATTGAAACATCCGGGCGATTTGTCACGTTATCCGGATGGTAATGGTTTTCGGCTGAAGGCGGCTTTGGCAAAATATCATGCTGTGGCCATGGATCAGATCACGCTCGGCAATGGTTCCAATGAAATTCTGGAACTGATTGCACGCGCGATCCTGACACCTGAGCATGAAGTAGTTTTTTCAAAACATGCATTTGCCGTTTATCCATTGGTGACACAGGCGATAGGCGCGAAAGCTGTCGAAGTTCCAGCCAGAAACTGGGGCCATGATATTGACGCAATGCTCGCGGCGATTACTGCCAGAACACGCCTGATGTTTGTGGCCAATCCGAACAATCCCACCGGCACCTGGATCAAAAAATCCGAACTCAGGCGCTTGCTCGAATCCGTGCCGGATCACCTGATCGTGGTGGTGGACGAAGCCTATTTTGATTATGTGCAGGACACGGATTATCCGAATAGTATGGCGTGGCTGAATGATTTCCCCAATTTGCTGGTCACACGCACCTTTTCCAAGGCCTATGGTCTGGCCGGGTTCCGCATCGGTTATGGTGTGGCCCATAAAACCATTTCTGACATGCTGAATCGCGTGCGCCAGCCATTCAATATCAACAGTCTGGCGCTGGCCTGTGCCGAGGCAGCGCTGGCGGATCGCGTTCACATTGAAAAATCGATCCGGCTCAATCAGGAAGGCATGCAATTCCTTGTGAAAGCATTTAAAAACATGGGGCTGGATTACATACCCTCGGCCGGAAATTTTGTCTGTTTCGATCTGCAACGTCCCGGCCGGGAAATTTACAATAAATTGTTGCATGAAGGAGTGATCGTGCGTCCAGTCGATAATTATGGCATGCCGAATCATTTACGGGTAACGATTGGTCTTGAACAGGAAAATAAACGTTTTATTGAATCGTTGGAGAAAGTAATCAAAACGTGAAGCGTGAAGCGTATCTCGTGAAGCGCTATACGAGATACGATTCACGAGTCCCGAGATACGAATATATGTTAATTAATCGACTGGCAATAATCGGCGTCGGCCTGATCGGCGGTTCGCTGGCGCGCGCACTCAAGCGTAAAAAGGCCTGTGGCCATGTGGTCGGTTATGGCCGCGATCTGGGCAATTTGCAGAAATCAGTCGAGCTTGGTGTGATTGATGAATACAGCCTCACCATTGCCAATGCCGTGAAAGAGGCGGATGTTGTGGTGCTGGCCACACCATTATCAACAACCGGGCCTTTACTGAAATCCATGCGCTCATACTTGCGCGAGGATGTGATCCTTACGGATGTGGGCAGTGCCAAGGGCAGTGTGGTTGACGCGGCGCGTAATACGCTGGGTTCATTAATGCCGCGGTTTGTGCCGGGTCATCCGATAGCCGGCAAAGAACAGAGCGGTGTCGAAGCCTCGGTGGCGGATTTGTTTGAAGCGCACCGGGTGATCCTCACACCCCTGCCGGAAACAGCGATACATGCAATTTCATTGATTACGGAAATGTGGGAATTGACCGGCGCCGAAGTCGTGCAACTGGGAGTGGAACAGCATGATGAAATTCTGGCGGCCACCAGTCATTTACCGCATCTGCTGGCCTACGCTCTGGTGGATTGTCTGGCGGGCATGCAGGATCGTGAAGATATTTTCAAATTTGCCGCAGGCGGCTTTGCCGATTTCACCCGTATTGCCTCCAGCCATCCACAAATGTGGAATGACATCTGCTTTTCCAATCGCAAACCGTTATTGAAAGCGCTGGATTTGTTTGATGAATACCTTGATAACATTCGGGCAGCTATTGAGCAGGACAACAGTGATGAATTGCTGAAAATTTTTACGCGCGCCAAGGAAACCCGCGATCGTTTCACCCGGATGAGAAGTAAACGTAATGATTCATCTGAATAACCAGTTTGTTCAATTTCTTGTAATTTTGTCATTTCGAGCGTAGCGAGAAATCTTTCCAATAATGCCGGATTTCTCCCTGCGGTCGAAATGACAAACTCAAAACCAAGCTATCTCATCGCTCCCGGCGGTAAACTGCAGGGCAGCCTGCGTGTTCCCGGAGACAAATCCATTTCCCACCGCGCCCTGATGCTGGGTGCGATTGCGCAAGGCAGAACTTTTATCACCGGATTTTTGCAGGGTGAAGATACGCTGGCGACCATGGCGGCGTTTCGTGCCATGGGTGTGTCTATCGATCATCAGGGAGACAAGGTTACGGTAGAGGGGGTCGGGCGTGACGGGCTTAAAGCGGCAGGTCGTCCGCTTGATCTCGGTAATTCCGGTACTTCCGCAAGATTGATGGCAGGCTTGCTTGCAGGTCAGAAATTTGACAGTGAAATCATCGGTGATGCGTCATTGATGAAGCGGCCGATGCGTCGTGTCACCGAACCCCTGCAGAACATGCATGCGGACATTGAGTGCAGCAAACAGGGGACATTGCCGATCCGGATCCGGGGCGGAAAAACACTCAGGGCAATCACATATACGTTGCCCGTGGTGAGCGCACAGTTGAAATCCTGCCTGTTGCTGGCCGGGTTGTATGCAGAAGGCAGGACCTGTATTACTGAATCTGCATCCACGCGTGATCATACAGAACGCATGTTGGGACATTTTGGGTGCCCCGTAGAAAAAAACGGTAACATGGTTTGTATTACGGGTGGAATGGAATTAAAAGGCGGTTCGATAACGATTCCGGCAGATATTTCTTCAGCCGCATTTTTCATGGTGGGCGCGAGCATTGCGCCCGGCTCAGATATCACGTTGCAAGGCACTGGTGTGAACCCCACGCGCGATGGTGTCGTGCATATTTTGCAGCTCATGGGTGCAGAGATCACCTTGCAGAATCAACGACTCGAATCCGGCGAGCCGGTGGCGGATATTCACGTGCGATCTGCTCAATTAAAAGGTATCGATATTCCGCAGAATCTGGTACCGAATGCCATCGACGAATTTCCGGCCATCATGATGGCTGCCGCCTGTGCCTCAGGTACAACCCGGTTGCGGGGTGCAGCGGAATTACGGGTGAAAGAGAGTGATCGGATAGCCGCCATCGCCGGGGGGCTGGCCGCGATCGGAATCAAGGTTCAGGTCCATGAGGATGGCATGGATGTGACGGGTGGCAAAATCAAGGGTGGCACGGTGAACAGCCAAACCGATCACCGGATTGCCATGGCCTTCGCCATGGCCGGGTTAAGGTCAGAGCAGCCAATCAAAATACTCGACTGTGCCAATGTGAATACCTCGTTCCCCGGGTTCACGGATTTGGCCCGAACAGCCGGTCTGAACATCGAAACCAGAGACGGAAAGTGACTGCCGCCGTTCCAGTTATTACCGTTGATGGGCCCAGCGGCACTGGCAAGGGCACGTTGTGCAGTTATCTGGCGAAGTGGTTAAAGTGGCATTTTCTGGACAGTGGTGCCCTTTACCGGGTACTGGCACTGGCCGCAGAACGGCACAAGATAGCCCTCGATGATGCCAAAGCCCTGGCCGATCTGGCACGGGGTCTGGAGGTCAGCTTTAATCACAGGGCCAGTACCGAACAGGTAGCGGTGATACTGGAGGGAACTGAGGTCAGCCAACTGGTCAGACTGGAAACGACCGGTAATGCGGCTTCAAGGCTGGCCACCCTGCCCGAAGTCCGCAAGGCCCTTTTGGCCCGGCAACAGGTGTTCCGGCAAGTTCCGGGTCTCGTAGCCGATGGCCGGGACATGGGGACAGTGGTCTTTCCCGATGCCTCCCTCAAGATTTACCTTACGGCCAGCAGCGATGAACGTGCCCAGAGGCGTCATAAACAGTTGAAAGGAAAAGGGTTTGATGTTAACCTCGCCCGGCTTTCGGCTGAGATAAGCGAGCGCGATATCAGGGACAGTCAGCGCACCGTTTCCCCTCTACGACCGGCAGATGATGCCGTCGTAATCGATACGACACATCTCTCTATCGAAGATGTTATCGACCACGTAGCGGCATTGGTGCGGGACCGTTTCCCCCGCGCGCCTGTCCAGCCCGAGAAGTAAACCAATTCGATTAACTTAACCCAGACCGGGCGCTTTGTCCTGTCTGACAACAGGGGCCGCGCAAGCGGGTAAATATTTAATGACTGAGAGTTTCGCAGAGCTTTTTGAACAAAGCCAAATCGAGGGCAAAATGCGCCCGGGTACCATCGTCAGTGCAACGGTGGTGGATGTTAACCAGGACAACGTGATCGTTAACGCGGGTCTTAAATCGGAAGGGGTCATCCCTATCGATCAGTTTTATGACGAACAGGGCAACCTGGAAGTCAGTGTCGGTGACACCATTGATGTGGCACTGGACTCCGTTGAAGATGGTTATGGCGAAACCCGCCTCTCCCGTGAAAAAGCGAAACGGCTCATGGCCTGGACCACGCTGGAAAAGGCGCATGAAGCCAACCAGACAGTGATTGGTATCATTGCGGAGCGCGTCAAAGGTGGTTTTACTGTCGATATCCAGAACGTCCGCGCTTTTCTCCCCGGTTCTCTGGTTGATGTACGTCCGGTTAAAGATACCACCTACCTCGAAGGCAAGCCCCTCGAATTCAAAGTCATCAAGATTGATCGTCGCCGCAGCAACGTGGTCGTTTCTCGCCGTGCTGTGGTCGAAAAAGAAAGCACCGTCGAACGTGATGCACTGCTGGAAAATCTGAAAGAAGGCGCCATCGTCAAGGGCGTGGTCAAGAACCTGACCGATTATGGTGCGTTCCTTGACCTCGGTGGCATAGATGGTCTGCTGCATATTACCGACATGGCCTGGAAGCGGGTCAAGAATCCGTCCGAGATCGTCAATATTGGCGATGAAATCCAGGTCAAGGTGCTGAAGTTTGATCGCGAACGTAACCGCGTTTCCCTCGGCCTGAAACAGATGGGTGATGATCCGTGGGTGGATCTGACCAAACGTTATCCGGAAGGCACCCGGCTCAAGGGCCGCATCACCAACCTCGCCGATTACGGCTGTTTTGCCGAACTGGAAGAAGGTGTGGAAGGTCTGGTGCACGTCTCCGAGATGGACTGGACCAACAAGAACGTGCATCCCTCCAAGCTGGTCAGCATCGGTGACGAGGTCGATGTGGTGATCCTCGATATTGATACCGAACGCCGCCGTATTTCACTCGGTATGAAACAGTGTCAGCCCAATCCGTGGGAACATTTTGCTGCGACACACAACAAAGGCGACCGTGTGGTGGGTACCATCAAGTCTATTACCGACTTCGGTATCTTCGTCGGTTTGGAAGGTGGTATTGATGGCCTGATTCACCTGTCTGATATTTCCTGGTCAGATACCGGGGAAGCCGCCATCCACAATTTCAGCAAGGGCCAGGAGATTGAAACCGTGGTTCTGGCCGTGGATGCCGAACGTGAACGCATCTCTCTGGGCATAAAACAACTGGAAAAAGATCCATTCTCAAGTTATGTTGCTGAATATCCAAAGGGGAGCATCGTTAAAGGCAAGGCCCAGGACGTGGACACCAAAGGTGTCACCGTCAAGCTGGCGGACGGGGTGGAAGGTTACCTCAAGGCCTCTGAAATCTCACTGGACAAGAAGGTTGATGACGCACGCACCGAAGTCAAGGTGGGTGATGAACTGGAAGTGAAGATTACGGCACTGGACCGCAAGAAGCGCACCATCAATCTTTCCATCCGTGCGAAGGAAGTCGATGATGAAGCGGCGGCGGTTGAGGAATATGCACCGGATACCAGCAGCGGCGCCAAACTGGGTGACATACTGAAAGAGCATCTGGAGAAGTAAGCCGGCGTGCTTTGATTTAAAGTATCCATGACATTTCTCAGGGAACAACAAAAACCGATGGAAACCTCTGACACCGTCAGAGGTTTCCTGTAATAATTAGTCAGGCGTAGCTTGAAGCACGAATAACGGGAACCACCGTCATGACCAAGTCTGAACTGATAGAGGTGCTCTCCAGAAGGCAGACACAACTGGCTTACCGTGATGTTGAGCTGGCGGTCAAGACCATTCTGGAACACATGGCCAACACGCTCTCGAATGGCGAGCGCATCGAAATTCGTGGCTTTGGCAGTTTTGCCCTGCATTACCGCCCGCCGCGCGTAGGCAGAAATCCCAAGTCCGGAGAACCTGTTTCCCTGCCTGCCAAATATGTTCCGCATTTCAAACCGGGCAAGGAACTGCGGGAACGTGTGGACGCCTGTACTGCCAGTATTACCTGAACTCCCGTTCATCTTCCGCTCACGGCTAACCCGGCGGGCTATTGTTTTAACAGCCCGTAGTGATTATCGTTAGCTCTTAATCCATCTCATCACAGAGTCAGTGTCAGTACATGCCAGTCGTCAAACGTATTTTCTACAGCATCGTGTTTGTGGTGGTATTAGTTACCGGGCTGCTGTTATTTACCAGAAACAATCAGGTTATTTTCTTCGATTTCCTTGTCGGTAAGGTTGATCTGCCGTTGTCGCTTCTGCTGCTGGGTGCTTTATGTCTCGGTGCCGCACTGGGCATGTTGAGTATGTTGTCAGTGTTACTGAGGCTCAGACAACAAAAGTCCCGCTTGCAGCGTCAGGCACAACTGGCAGAAAAGGAAATCAATAATCTCCGGGTATTGCCGCTGCGGGATCAGCCGTGATGGACGCCCACTGGACCACGCTGATCTGGTTGATACCTTTGGCTGCAGGTTTATCGTGGTGGCTGGGGCGGCTGAGTATGCGTCAGGACAATGCCAATTCCCTGCGGCGCATGCATCCGGAATATTTCAAGGGACTGAATTATGTTCTGAATGAACAGCCGGACAAGGCCATCGAAGTGTTTATCAAGATGCTGGAAGTCGACAGTGAAACAGTCGAAACACATCTTGCTTTGGGGAATCTGTTTCGTCGCAGAGGCGAAGTCGATCGTGCCATACGCATACATCAGAATCTGATTGCCCGCCCCAACCTCAGCCGCGATGAGCGGGCAGTGGCCATGCTGGAACTCGGTATTGACTATATGCGTTCCGGGCTTTTTGATCGGGCTGAGAGCCTGTTCAAGGAACTGGTGGAATCCGGGGCGTATATGGCACAAGCCAATGCGGAATTGCTGGATATCTATCAACAGGAACGGGACTGGGACAATGCCATTGCCACGGCCCGACGACTGGAAAGCGCTTCCGGTCATGGCTTGAATGCAGTAATTGCCCATTTTTATTGTGAGAAAGCGGAAGAAACGCGCAGCAATCCGGATGAAAAAGCAGTGCGTGAACATTTGCGCAAGGCCCTCAGCATCGATCCGGATTGTGCCCGTGCCAGCATGCTTGAAGCGGAAATTCTCTGCACTGAAGGAAAGTTCAAACAGGCCATCAAAACCTACAAACGGATTGAAAAGCAGGATCCCGACTATCTGCCTGAAGTGATTACCCCCATGCTGATGTGTTATCGCAATCTGGGTAATGTGGATGAGTTTATGGACTATCTGCGTGATATTGTGACCCGGCATGGCGGTATTACCTCCATCCTGGTGCTGGCAGAATTGATTGCCGAAAAACAGGGCACTGCCGAAGCCGTAAAATTTATTACGACTGAATTACGCAAACGGCCGACCGTAAAAGGCGTGGATCATCTCCTGCAATATGCGTTGGCGCAGGCTGAGGGCAGCACACGTGAAAGCCTGATGTCGATCCGTGAGCTGACTGCACGACTGCTGAAAAACCGTTCTGTGTATAAATGTAATCAGTGCGGATTCGATGCCAAATCGCTGCACTGGAATTGTCCCGGTTGCAAGAACTGGAATACGCTAAAGCCCGTTCATGGGTTAGAGGGTGAATAACGTAACATGAACGCCGATCCGAAAATTATTATTCCCCTGGATTTTCCTGATGCCCGTCAGGCATTGGCATTGGCAGTCAGAATGGATCCCGCGCTTTGCCGCATGAAAGTCGGCAAGGAATTATTTACCCGTAGTGGTCCATCTGTTGTTGAATCATTAATAAAGTTGGGTTATTCCGTATTTCTTGATCTCAAATTTCATGATATCCCGAATACTGTTGCTTCAGCCTGTGCTGCTGCGGCCGATCTCGGTGTGTGGATGATTAATGTCCATGCCAGCGGCGGTGAAAAAATGATGAGCATGGCGCGTGAAACGCTCGACAAAAAATCACAACGGCCATTACTGGTTGCTGTAACAGTGTTAACCAGTATGTCGGACGCCGATCTGAAACAGACCGGAGTCAATAAACCGGTGATGCAGCAAGTGGTTGATCTTGCAAAACTCACACAGACCTGCGGTCTTGATGGCATCGTATGTTCAGCACAGGAAGTCAAAACCCTGCGTTCAGAGATTAAAGGCAAGTTTACTCTGGTAACGCCCGGTATCCGGCCTGCAGGCAGCGACAAAAATGATCAATCCAGGGTGATGACGCCGGCAGAAGCCATACGTGCAGGCAGTGATTATCTGGTGATTGGCCGCCCGATTACACAGGCAACTGATCCACTTGCGGTACTGATGGCGATAGATGAGGAAATTAAAAACGTGAAGCGTGAAGCGTGAAGCGATATACGAGATACGCTTCACGAGATACGAGCCACGATCCATAAGCAAATGTCATCCGGCATCCGTTACAGTCCTTTCCGTCCGCATGTTCCCGCCAAAACCGGTGAGCAATACCGTTGGGGGCGTTTGTATGGCAGCAGCAAGGCATTGGCTGTCAGCCGGGTTGCGATTGAGCGTGATATTCCGGTCATCGTTATCACGGCAGACAGTCTGCAGGCCAGCCGCTTTGCCGATGAATTGGATTTTTATGCCGGCGGCCAATTCAGCACGCTGATTTTCCCGGACTGGGAAACCTTGCCTTACGATTTGTTTTCTCCTTATCAGGATATTACTTCTGAGCGTCTTTCTACGCTGGCTCGACTTTCAGGATTCAGAAAAGGCGTATTGATTGTTCCCGTTACGACGGCGATGCATCGATTATTGCCGCAGGATTATCTTGTCGCACACAGCTTGCAGCTTGAAACCGGTCAACCGCTTGATATCCAGAAGTTTCGTCAGGATCTTGCAGCGAGTGGATACATTTTTACTGCGCAGGTAGTGGAGCACGGGGATATTGCAGTGCGCGGGTCCCTTATTGATATTTTTCCGATGGGCGCGAAACAGCCGTATCGTATTGATCTGTTCGACAATGAAATTGACAGCATTCGTATTTTTGATCCGGAAACCCAGCGCTCACTGGAGAAAACGGATCGCATCAACATTCTGCCGGCACGAGAAGTAGCCCTTAATGACACCGGTATCGCACGTTTCCGATCCGGCTGGCGCGAACGCTTTGCCGGCAATCCGGCAAACTGTCCCGTATATCGTGATGTCAGTCAAGGTCTCGCGCCAGCGGGCATAGAATATTATCTGCCATTGTTTTATCCGGAGACCAGCAGTCTTTTTGATTATGTGCAGGACGATGCGATAGTGATTCTTGATGAAGATATCAAAACTGCCGCGGATGATTTTTTCAGGGACATTGAAGAACGTTATGAACAGCGACGGCATGATGTTGAACGGCCGCTACTGCCACCGCGCGACCTCTATCTGAATGTTGATGATCTGCATGTGCGTATCAAGACGTTCACACGCATTCACATGACCGGCATGGCCCAGGAAGACCATGCTGGAGCATTTAACTATGCCACTTCATTACCGGAAAAATTTCCGGTGGATGCGCGTCTGCCGCAACCCATGGGATTACTTAAACAGTTTCTGGATCAGTTTCAGGGCAGGACACTGATTGCTGCAGAATCTACCGGTCGTCGCGAGACACTGATTGAACTGTTTCGCCAGCATCATTTGCAGCCGCAATTTTATGAAAGCTGGATGTCTTTCCTTGCAGCCACAGACAAACTGGGACTGGTGATTGCACCACTTGAGGAAGGTGCGCACATTCATGATCCGGAGCTTGCGATTATCAGTGAATCGCAGTTATTTGGCGATCGGGTGCTACAACGCCGTCTGCGCAAACGCCGCCAGCAGGATTCCGAAGCAATAGTACGTAATCTTGCTGAACTCACCATCGGCGCACCGGTGGTGCATGAAGATCATGGCGTGGGCCGTTATCAGGGACTGATTACGCTTACTGTCAATGAGATACCCGCGGAATTCATCACTATCGAATATGCCGAAGGTGACAAATTGTATGTGCCGGTCGCTTCACTGGATTTAATCAGCCGTTATACCGGCGTTGATCCGGAACATGCACCGTTACATAAACTCGGCAGCGGCAACTGGGAACGGGCCAAACAGAAAGCCACCCAGCGTGTACACGATGTCGCCGCGGAATTGCTGGACATGCATGCACGCCGTATGGCGCGAGCCGGCAACAGTTTTAATATTGACGAACATGAATATCAGGCTTTCATCCAGTCCTTCCCGTTTGAAGAAACGCCGGGGCAGGCGGACGCCATCCAGTCCGTATTGTCCGACATGCGTGAAGGCAAACCCATGGACCGGCTGGTTTGTGGTGATGCCGGCTTTGGCAAAACCGAAGTCGCCATGCGTGCTGCATTCATTGCCGTGCAAAACGGTAAACAAGTGGCATTGCTGGTACCCACGACACTTCTGGCACAACAGCATTACCAGAATTTCCGCGATCGCTTTGCCGACTGGCCGGTGAAAGTGGAATCGCTTTCGCGTTTTCGAAGTGCAAAAGAACAGAACCAGATACTGGAAGGTTTGGCTGAAGGTACTGTCGATATCGTGATCGGCACCCACAAACTGATTCAGGACAACGTAAAGTTCCAGCGGCTGGGTCTTCTGATCATTGATGAAGAACATCGTTTCGGTGTGCGGCAAAAGGAAAAATTCAAATCCCTGCGTTCGGAAATTGATGTGCTTACACTCACGGCCACGCCGATCCCGCGTACGCTGAATATGGCACTCTCCAATCTGCGTGAACTGTCAATCATCGCAACCCCGCCATCACGGCGGCTGGCTGTCAAAACGTTTGTGCGCGAATGGAACAATAACCTCGTGCGTGAGGCATTATTACGTGAAATCAAACGTGGTGGTCAGGTGTACTTCCTGCACAATATGATCGACACTATTAATGTTATGGCAAAGGAAATCGAGACCCTGATGCCAGAAGCGCGCGTGCGTGTGGCACATGGCCAGATGCCGGAAAAAGAACTGGAACAGGTCATGCTGGATTTCTATCACCGCCGTTTCAATGTTCTGGTGTGTACCACTATTATAGAAACCGGCATCGACGTACCCAGTGCCAATACCATTATTATCAATCGTGCGGACAAATTCGGCCTCGCACAACTCTATCAACTGCGCGGTCGTGTCGGCCGTTCTCATCATCGTGCCTATGCTTATCTCATCGTGCCGGAACGGCGCTCGATCACGGCCGATGCTGTCAAACGCCTTGAAGCCATAGAATCTCTGGAAGAGCTTGGCGTAGGGTTCACGCTCGCTACACATGATCTGGAAATCCGGGGAGCCGGTGAAATTCTTGGTGAAGAACAAAGCGGGCAAATCCAGGAAATCGGTTTTGGTTTATATATGGATCTGCTGGATCGTGCCGTGCATGCGTTGCGTGCCGGCAAGCAGCCAGAACTGGATCGGCCGCTGGATCATGGTGCGGAAATCAACCTCCATATCCCTGCACTGATTCCTGAGGACTATCTGCCGGATGTGCATGCGCGACTGATCATGTACAAACGCATTGCCAGCTCAAAAAGCGCGATCGAATTGCAGGATCTGCAGGAGGAGATGATGGATCGTTTTGGTCTGCTGCCGCCGGCCCTTAAAAACCTGTTCCGGATTACCGAACTCAAACTCAAGGCCAACCCGATTGGTGTGCGCAAGGTCGACCTGGGAATCCGTGGCGGTCGTCTGCATTTCAGCCCTAATAATCAGGTCGATCCCGTGAAGATTGTCCAGTTAATCCAGACCAAACCCAGTATCTACCGGCTGGATGGGCAGGACAAAATACGGATTGTCAAGGACTTGCCGGAAGTCGCAGACCGTTTCACAATGCTGGATAATCTTTTGAACGAAATTGCAACCCGTGACGCCGCCTGAGTTCTGATATAACCATGAAACAGTTACTGTCTTTCGTCCTGATAGCGTTATTCAGCGCCGGTGCCCAGGCCGCCTATCAGGTGGAGATCATCATATTCGAACACCTTTATCATGATGCCGATGGTGAAATCGCCCAAATCGGCCTGAAGCTGCCGGACCTCAGCACGACTGTGGAACTCAGCGGTGCCGATGAAGATTTCCGGCCTTTGCCCTCCAGCATGTACAAACTCGCCGGAGTTTATAGTGAATTAAAATCTTCATCCGGATACCGCCCGATCCTGCACGTCGCCTGGCAGCAACCGCAACTGACCCAGTCACAGGCGCGTTACGTTCATATCACCAAAGCAGACGGAGCTGCCCAAGCGGGGGAGAGCAGCGACGGACTTGTCAAAGTGGATGGTGTCATCCGTATCCGCAGTTCCACTTTTTTGCATGCTGATGTCGATTTATTCTATTTTGTCGAACCGGTTTCTGCTTCATTCATCAGTGAGAATGCCGGATGGCAGAGTACAGAAGGAATCCAGACACCGGTGGCCGCCGAATTTGCTGAGCTGAAGGAAACGCGCCGCATGAAGCTCAATGAACTGCATTATTTTGATCACCCCGTGTTTGGTGTATTCATGCGTGTCAGCCGTCTGAATTCCGGCGAATAATTTCTGGCGAATTATCAAATCATGATCGGACCTGCCAACGGCATCAAGAAAACCATTGATGGCAAGCCATGCGTCTATTACGATGGTTACTGGATCCGCTGGTATGAGCCTGCATCAGATGATTTTGCCTCCAAGAAAAAAATGATCGATCAGCTCACCAAGCGTGTGTTCCATCATGCCGAGCCCGGTATCAACACACCCGGATATCGTCTCGATCAAATACGCCGCATATTTGAATATGAAACTGATATGGCCCGCAAACGTGTTAAAGGTGCCATGCTTGCCGGTGCATTGCTCAATCGTGGTTCCGACATCCTGAGTACCATTGTGGATCTGCAGGAGGCCGGTGTGAAAATCGAGCAGGGTAATCCACTCTTGCGCGAATGCGGAAAATGTTTCATGGAAGCACTGGAAATGGGAAAGAACATCAAACTGTCCCGCGGTGGTGAAGGTCTGGATGAACTCTGGGGAGAACCGTTCCGGGTGTTCACGCTGACCATGGAACAGTTTTATGAGAGCCGCTACATTAAAATTGCCCAGACCATGTCCGAGATCGACAATATCACTGCCACCCTCACCAACGTCACCAAAAAAATCCCCACCCTCGCCGAAGCCAATCCGAAAATTATCGAGTTGGGCGAATGCGCCAAACTTACCTGTGAAACGATGCGCACGGATCCGGTCATCTTCGATGTCTGGCCACGCTATGTTGCTGCCAAGGAAGCGCTTGAAGCGTTCATCATTAACTATGAACAGCAGGCCCCTGAAATCACCAATGGCAACAAGAAAGTATTTGACCTTATCCGCGCCGGGGGCAATTTGCTGGTAAGTCTCGCTACTGTACGCGTCCCCATGCCAGAATCTACCAAACAATTTTTACAGAAATGTCAGGGATCAAAGCCCTGACATTTTGATATTGATCTTCATGATTATGATTTAATCATGAACCATCAAAACAAATGCGATTTCGGCCATTTTCCTTTGCGTGGTAGAGAGACTTGTCTGCACGTTCGAACAGGTCTTCAATGGAATCATTATGTTTTAATTGCGCAATGCCAATGGAAATCGTAACTGAAGGCAATTCATTTCCATGTCTGTCCTTGATTTTTTTATCGGCAACGGCCCTCCGCAGCCGTTCAGCGACTATCCTGCAATCACTGATACTGGCTCCGCTCAATAATACACTGAATTCCTCACCGCCATATCGTGATAAAAGATCGGTTGGACGCATCTTGTCGCGCAGGGTGGAAGCTGCCATACGCAGACATTGGTCTCCTGACAAATGCCCGTAAACATCATTGAATTCCTTGAAGTGATCAATATCGATCATGAGCAGGAAAACTTTTTCGCATTCCTGATCGGATTTTAACGCACGTTCGATCACACGGTTGAACATGCTGTTTAACCAGCGACGGTTATAGATTCCAGTCAGGGGATCGACAAACGTGCTGACTTCCTGAACCTGTAATTTTTCCTGTACCTCTGCAAGCGCTTCATTACCTGAACTGATTCGACGTAATAACATGTGTAACATGTTCTGGGCGAATTTATTGTCTCCATCGATTAATTGCCAGATAATTTCCTTGTGGATCCCCAATACCCTGACGGGTTGAATGGCAACAACATACGCTGAAGGTAATTCACCCTCGAACAGTGACATTTCACCAAAACAATCGCCACGTCGTATCGTAGCAACCGGTTCCATATGTAACTCGGTATGGACAGTAAGTAATCCTTCAACAAGAATAAATAACTGGGTGTTGGGCTCTGACGGACTGAGCAGTAATTCCCCTTCCTTCAATTCCTTTATCCGGCAAAACTTCAATGGCTCCGATATGGTGGACAAATCGACATTTTTGAAAATGGGATAGTAACTCATCAGTTTGATGAGGGCTTCAGCATCTTTTGAACGAGCATTTTTAGGTTTATTCATTGTTGCCTTGCCGGATGCCCAGAACAGACTGCCATTTTAGAACAATATTATCCTTAATTTACAGTAATGAGTATCACGTTTCTCCGTATGAAACGAAAAAAGGCAGTACCGATAAATAAATGGTTGCTGAAGCCACACTTGAATAATTCCTGCAGGATACAGGGATGGAAACATAATGGGAAACAGATAGTTATGTTGTTATTAAAGACAGCTGATATGGAAAGATGAATACTATGGAAACCCAGGATGTCTTTCTTTGCCCCGGATTCCCTGTCATGTTGTGCAACGCGGTCATAAGCGTACTGTCTGTTTCATTCTTATGAGGTCAGGGGACATGTCTTTTATTTATTATGCCGTGCGACATATTCATCCAGCAGGTTCCGGATCATTTTTTGATAGGGAACACGGTATTTTGCAGCATGCTTTTTAAAAAATGTGAGGCTGGAACGGTTTAAGGCGATGGTCACTTTAACCTTATCCTCCTTGAAAACCAGTTTGTCTGGTGGTGGCAGAAAATCTTTAATGATTTCAATATCACCCATTGGCTCATCAGTGTATTTGATTTTTTTCTTCATAAACTTTCCAGCCTTTGCGCCAGTAACCTGCGCCTATAATTCGAATTCTGTTTTCCCGTATTGTAAATCTTACAGTCATGATTCCATCAACAACTTTTCCTATACAATAAAATCTTGCCTCACTGGAACTATGCGTTTTATAAGGAGCCATGATTCTGAAGGGATCATCAAATACGTATTGGGCGTCCTTGAATGCAACACCATGTTTCAGGCGGTTATAGATGTCCTTTACATAATCCCATTCAAAACTTTCCTTGTTCATGTAAAAAGTTTAATTAACAACCATATAGATAGCAATATATAAATACATATATTTAAGCATACATTATGAGGCACAACGAAGAGCTTGAATTTTTACCTGCTGCGCTGGAAATCCAGGAAACGCCGCCGTTCTCCGGCGGCCGCTGGAGAACGGCATAGTAAGAAGCATTTTGGTGAAAGAAGGCGAGCATGTAGAAGCCGGGCAAGCATTGATAGAACTGGATACCATTGCTGACCACGTTTCTATCAAGGAACAACAACTCGCTCTCAGGTTATACAGGCCATGGCCGGGTTTGCTGCGGAAACAGGACTGGATTGGGCTAGTGCCGCACAGCAACGGCCGGAAGAAGTTCAAACCATACTCGCGTCTTCATGGCAGTCAGCAGCATAAAATAATTCATGTATATTCTGATTATTCAGCCCCCTGATTATTGATGTAATAAGGGAATTGACAGCAGGGCAGGTTCTCAATAGTTTTGTTGCTGCCAAACAGGAATTATTGCCCATGCACTCCGCTGATATCAAAAGCTACTGGCAGGTACAGGCGTTAATCATTCTGCTGAAAATGAGCCTGATGATCGGTGCGGTGCTGTCCTTTGTGCAGGGGCGTGTGGAAACAGGCGTGATTACCCTCGGCATTGTCTATATCACTTTTCTTCCCGTTGTTCTCGGCAACCGTTTTCAGGTGAGGATTCCGTCCGAGTTTGAATTACTGGCGGTAGTCCTGATTTATGCCTCATTGTTTCTCGGTGAAGTGCGTGGCTATTATGTGAAGTTCTGGTGGTGGGACCTTGTTTTACATGCGGGCTCCGGTTTCCTGATGGGAATACTGGGTTTTCTGCTGGTGTATGTGCTGAATGAGAAAAAGGAAGTCGAACTCGATATGAAGCCGGGGTTTGTAGCGTTATTTGCATTTGTGTTTGCGATTGGTTTTGGCACGCTATGGGAGATATTTGAGTTTGGAATGGATTCTTTATTCGGTACCAACATGATGAAGAGTGGCCTGAAGGACACCATGTGGGACCTGATTGTGAATTGCATCGGCGCCCTCACCATTTCCATCCTTGGCTGGGGTTATCTGCGCACGGAAGGAAATGATTCATTTCTGGAGAAATGGGTACATAAGTTCATAGAACGGAATCCGCATTTGTTTGAACGCAGGAAGACTCCTCGCTAGATCCTGATATATCGTGATCTGATCTATGTCCAGTTTCAGCATCAGGGTCATGACCTATAACATCCACAAGGGATTCAGCTCCGGTAATCGCCGTTTCGTGCTGGAGCAGATCAGGGAGCAATTGCGGTTAAATGATGTGGATGTACTTTGCTTGCAGGAAATACAAGGCGAACATCTGCAGCGTAAAATATATATTGAAAACTGGCCGGATGAAACACAGTTTGAATTTCTGGCGGACCAGGTATGGACTCATTATGCTTATGGCAAAAATGCGATTTACAGCGCCGGGCATCATGGCAATGCCATTCTGAGCAAATACCCGTTTATACAATGGGATAACCTGAAATTTTCTACGATACGCCCGGCCAGCCGCAGCATATTGCATGGTTTGCTGGAAGTGCCGGGACAGAAGATCAGATTACATGTGCTGTGTGTGCATCTGGATTTCCTGCCCAATTTACGCAAGCGCCAATTACAAGTATTGAACCAGCGCATACGTGATTGTGTTCCACAGCATGAACCACTGGTTCTGGCCGGCGATTTTAATGACTGGCATGGTCAGGTGGACAGAACACTTGAATCTGATCTGAATCTCAAAGAGGCTTTTTATACACTGCATGGATGTTACGCCAGAACGTTTCCATCCTGGTATCCTTTATTGCCTGTCGATCGTATTTATTACCGCGGGGTCAAACCGGTTGAGAGTGGCTGCCTGAAACATCATCCATGGCACAGGTTATCAGATCATGCACCGCTCTATGCGAAATTCGAATTCTGAATATTTACTATTGCAGGTGTCTTGGAGTGTCCGCTAGACTGAACCCGGTTCGAATATAACAAGAAATCAGACATGCATAATTTCAAAAAATCCCTGCTCTGGGTCCTCATTGCAATTACCGGCGCTGGTGCAATAGGCGGTATCGCACTTAACCGGGGTGAAACCATCAACAGCATCTGGCTGATTGTTGCCGCTGTTTGCGTGTATGCGATCGGCTACCGGTTCTACAGTGCATTTGTCGCGGCCCGGGTGCTGATGCTGGATGCATCGCGGGCTACTCCTGCTGAACGTCTGGATAATGGCCGCGATTTCATGCCGACCAACAAATGGATCGTGTTCGGCCATCACTTTGCAGCGATAGCCGGACCGGGACCGTTGATTGGCCCGACACTCGCCGCCCAGTTTGGTTATTTGCCCGGCACATTATGGATATTGATCGGTGCAGTGCTGGGTGGTTGTGTACAGGATTTCGTGATTCTGTTTTTCTCCATACGGCGTGACGGCCGCTCACTCGGGCAGATGGCGCGGGACGAGCTCGGCAAAGTGGGTGGTGTGGTGGCGCTCATCGGTGTGATGATGATCATGATTATTCTGATCGCCGTGTTGGGGCTGGTGGTGGTGAATGCGATGAAACACAGCCCATGGGCGACATCAACTGTGGCCGCCACAATTCCGATTGCCATTGTCATTGGGCTTTATCTGAGAAATATACGTCCGGGCCGTGTGTGGGAGTCCACCCTGATCGGTGTGACATTATTATTGCTGGCAGTAATTGGTGGTGGCTGGATAGATCATCAGCCGGGTTTGCGCGACTGGTTTGATTACGACGGCCCAACACTCGCCCTGATGATCATCGCTTATGGTTTTGCCGCTGCTGTGCTTCCGGTATGGCTGTTGCTGGCCCCGCGTGATTATCTTTCCACATTTATGAAGATAGGGACGATCCTGATTCTTGCCATCGCCATCCTGTTGGTGCAGCCGGAAATGAAAATGCCGGCGGTCACACAATTTATAGATGGCACTGGCCCGATTTTCGCAGGGACACTCTTTCCATTTGTATTTATCACAATTGCCTGTGGTGCTATTTCCGGTTTTCATTCACTGATTGCTTCCGGCACCACGCCCAAACTGATTACTAATGAGAGCGATGCGCGTTTTATCGGTTATGGTGCCATGATGATGGAATCGTTTGTGGCAATTATGGCGATGATCGCCGCGTGTGTGCTGGACCCAGGTATCTATTTTGCCATCAACAGTCCAGCAGGCATCGTGGGCAAGGAAGCGGCAGATGCCGTGGCCACAATTACTCAATATGGTTTCCCGGTAACCGTTGATCAAATGCAGGCACTGGCAGCGGACATGGGTGAATCCACCCTGTTTGCCCGCACCGGTGGCGCCCCTTCACTGGCTGTCGGTATGGCCAGTATTTTTGCTACCGCGTTCGGCAGTGGCTGGCATGCATTGTGGTATCACTTTGCCATCATGTTTGAGGCGCTGTTTATTCTCACGACACTGGATGCAGGTACACGTGTGGCGCGCTTCATGTTGCAGGACATGCTCGGCAATATTTTTCCGAAACTGGGGCAAACCAGCTGGACACCGGGGGTCTTGCTGACCAGTGGGCTGGTGGTGGGAGCATGGGGATACTTTTTATACATGGGCACGATCGACCCGTTGGGGGGTATTAACAGTTTGTGGCCATTATTCGGCATCGCCAACCAGATGCTGGCGGCGATCGCGCTTTGTGTGGCAACGACGATACTGGTCAAATCAGGAAGATCGCGTTATGTGTGGGTCAGCGCTGTGCCGTTGGCGTGGTTGGTGACGATTACGACAACAGCTGCGTTGGAGAAACTCTTTAATGCTGAGCCGCGTATCGGTTTTCTTGCGCATGCAAAACTTCTGGGGGAACAACTTTCCGCGAACCTGATCCCGGCAGACAAAATCGCCCAGACCCAGCAACTGATTTTCAATGACCGGCTGGATGCCGTTTTAACGGCGCTGTTCCTGACGATCACCTGGCTGCTGGTGCTGGACACTGTTCGTGTTTGTTATCTTGCGCTCAGTGGCCGTCGTGATTTAACAACTGCGGAGACGCCCTATGTCCAGACAAAGTTTGCAACAGAATAAACATTTTTCATCGTTGGTTATCAACATCCACAGTCTGTTTGATAGCTTGCGCGAAGTCACGGGTGATGCGGCTTATGAAAAATATCTTCACCATTGCCGGCAGCATCACCCGGAAATTATGCCGCTGGATCGCAAGGCATTTTATGATCAGCGGATGCAACAGAAATGGTCTGGAATCAGCCGTTGCTGTTGATGAATCTCTCTATACCATGGCTATAATCCTTCGGGCCATGTAGTTCGTCTCGTAAACAACAAAATCAAATTGCCCTCAATGATGAGGGTTCAGAAAAATTCAGTAATGGACAGCAATTTCATACTGCCTGTGTTGACAGATATGTTTAAAGTAGTATCCTTCGCACCACTTTTCATACCCTGGCGTGATCTGAATGGAAATTGTCATAAACAACATTCTTCTTAAAACCGGCATGTTCTGCGGTGGGAAGAACACGGGTCATTGTGGGGCCATCATTTCCCGTAACTCCATCAACCCTGTAATACCTCCCGACTGCGGATAAGGCATCACCGGCCAGCGTTTGCTGCTGGTTGAAGCTCACAGCGACGGTCCGGCAACGTTTGCTGCTGGTTGAAGCTCACAGCGACGGTCCGGCAACGTTTGCCGGAACTCTTGCAACCAATACGGTTTGGTACCGTAAAGTGACAGGTATTTTATGAGTTACAACAACGGGCGGACGGTTACCCTCGGTTTCAGTGAAATGCTTGCACTGATCCGTCAATCGTTTTCGCTTGAAAATTATGATTACACGTCCGGCCCCATCCGTCGGGCTGTGCTGCTGCTCGCCATTCCGATGATGCTGGAACTGTCGATGGAGTCGATCTTTGCGATCACCGATATTTTCTTTGTTTCGAGCCTGGGTGCAGCAGCGGTGGCTACTGTCGGTTTGACTGAAGCCGTCATTACTCTGTTATATGCGATCGCTGTCGGATTCAGCATGGCCGTCACGGCAATGGTGGCCAGGCGTATTGGCGAAAAAAATACTGAGGATGCTGCAGTTACCGCAGGACAGGCGTTCTGGATCGGCGGTATCGTCGGCACAATCATATCAATCGTTGCAGCAGTGCATGCAGAGGAAGTTCTGCGTTTCATGGGTGCAGATGAAACAGTAATCGAAACTGGTGAGACCTACACTACCATCATGTTTGGCAGTTCTATCGTGATTCTGTATCTGTTCCTGTTCAATGCAATATTCCGGGGGGCAGGCAATGCCGGAATTTCCCTGCGGGCACTGATGATCGCAAATGGAATCAACATTGTGCTGGATCCCTTACTGATCTTCGGCATCGGTCCGTTTCCGGAACTGGGTGTCACCGGTGCGGCCTGTGCAACATTGACCGGACGCACGGTGGGCATGCTTTACCAGATTTATCATTTGTTTGATGGTCGTGCAAAAATCACGCTGCTGGCAAGGCATCTGCGTCTGGTCCCGGCAGTGATGTTACGTTTGATGCAACTGGCGATCGGTGGAATAGCGCAGTTTCTGATCGCAACGGCGAGTTGGGTTTTGTTGATGAAAATCGTATCTCTCTATGGAAGCACAGCAATTGCCGGTTACACCATTGCGATACGCATCATCGATCTGACGATTCTTCCTGCCTGGGGCATGAGCAATGCCGCCGGAACACTGGTAGGACAGAACCTCGGTGCGGGCAAACCGGAACGTGCGGAACAATCCGTGTGGAAGATCATGCAATATAATTTCGTATTTCTGGTGACAGTGGCAGTTATTTTCCTGTTGTTCGCAGAAACCCTGATAAGTATTTTTTCGCAGGATCTGCGAGTGATTGCCTATGGCAGTGATTGCTTGCGCTGTGTCGGATATGGTTATGGCCTGTTTGCCGTTGGCATGGTTTTGACCCAGGCCTTTAATGGTGCCGGAGATACCACTACACCAACACAGATCAATTTCATCTGTTTCTGGCTGGTGCAGATACCGGTGGCATTTCTGCTTGCGGAAATTGTAAATCTTGGACCTACTGGAGTATTTCTGGCCATCACCATCGCCGAATCACTGATTGCACTGATCGCCTGGCTGCAGTTCAGGAAAGGATATTGGAAATTGAAGGTCGTTTAATCAGGTGAATGGACACGAATACTGCCTGTACATCGCCGCTTATTGCTCCATGCATAAGCGGCATACACTACGTCCATGTAGATAAAAAAAATGCGCAGGCATTAGAGGAGGAGGCAATGCCTGCGCGTAAGGTACCCACACTTAGGGGAGTGGGCTTAGGGAAGTAACCCTTTTTTGGGGCCTGAAAACGATCAAACCCCGGTAAAGCTGGATGCCTGACCGGGGTTTGGTATCGGTGTCCCGGAAGGCATCGTTTCTGCTATGCCTTCCGAACGTTATTCTGGAAGGCTAGCTGCTGAATTTCATCTCAACATGGTTACACATGCCCGCGTAATGAACCCCATGGGTCCACGACTGTACGCGATACGCCTGCGCAGCGCGGTCAGTGCGGTAATACGTTTCTTGTGCGAAAAGTTGCTTCATTACGTCTCGCTTGTTTCCATGTCCCCTGAATCGGGGCTGGGAAATATACGCTTATATGAGACATTTGCAAGTAGAATTTGTTGCATAGCAATGTAAATAATTACTTTAATAAATTCATATAGTTAAAAAAATTTCAGGCTGGCAGGAAAGAAACCTGACTCAGATCCGCTGCAGTGCCTGCATGTCTGTAGCGTCCAAAACTATCTTCAGGGCACCAAGACTACTGACGATACTGCTGACCTTACTGGCACCCGGGATGGGCAGAATATGGCTGCCTTTATGTAACAGCCAGGCCAGAGCGATTTGGTAAACACTGGCGTTATGTTTTTCTGCGATCTGTTTCAGGATTTTATGTGTGATGAGCTTTCGGTGATCAAAATGGCCGCCTACCGGGCTGTGCGGCATAAACACAATATTTTCCTTTGCGCATAATTCCACTACACCGGCGGTGAATGATTTTTTTTCGAGAATATTGCAACGATTCTGAACGGAAACGATCGGCGCGATTTTCTGTGCCAGCGTAATTTCATGGACATTGACGTTGGAAAGTCCTATATGCTGAATCTTGCCTTCGTCTCGCAAACGGCTGAGTTCGCCTACGGAGTCTGCCAACGGAACTTTGGGGTCTGGCGCATGCAGTTGATAAAGAAAAATACAATCGGTGTTGAGGTCGCGCAGACTTTTTTCACTGGAAGCACGCAGCCAGGCCGGTGACGCATCGGAATCCCAACGGCCCTTCGGGCGGCGCAAACCGCCTTTGGTGCCAACCATTATTTCTTTCAGTTTTCCGAGTTTGGCGAGAGTTCTGTGAATCAATTGCTCGTTATGACCAATATCATGATCATCCACACAATATACATTCGCGGTATCAATAAAGTTACCACCACCATCGACAAAGGCTTTTATAACCTCAACGGCGGTTGCTTCATCCGGACGTGTATCAAGAGACAACGGCATCGCGCCAAGACCAATAGCAGTGAGTGATACATCACCCAGTTCTACCGGTCGAGGCATCGTCTCAGCCCTGAAATAACAGTTTACTGATCAGGCAGGAGTCGGGTGCCATCCTGCATCCGCCCACAATTCTCCGCTCACTGCGGAGTTGGTGAGCATGAAACAGATGGCATCGGCAATTTCACCGGGATGAATCAGGCGACCAAGTTGGGTATCTTTCAGGATATATTTTTGAATGTAATCTTCTCCGAGCGCACGTACCATAGGAGTATCCGTGAATCCGGGATGTATCACCCCACACCGCACACCATGGAAGATTGCTTCTTTGGTCAATGTGGCAGCAGCACCTTCCAGTCCAGCCTTGGTACTGGCATAGGAAATCTGCCCTTTGTTGCCCTGGGATGAAATACTGCCAATAAAAACGACAGCGCCCTGCATGCGTTCATCCGGGTGCCATTTTTTGAGCCCCTTGCTGGCGCGTTCTTCAGCAATACGTGCAATCATTTCCATTGCCCAATAAGTCGGCGCGATCAAATTCACTTCCACCACCAGCCGGAATTTATCTAACGAATACATTTCGGCTTTGCCAGTCTCCTTGCTGATTTTGACGGCCAGGGCATCGCGCGTGATGCCAGCACAAGGGACACAGATACTGACCGTGCCGTGGGAAGAGGAGATGGAAACAAATACTTTTTTGCGGAATGCTTCATCGGTGGTATCACCGATATATGGAACAGCCACTTCGCGTTTGTTCTCATGGTTAATTTTTTCTGCGGCGGCTTTGACTTCATCGTTCATGTCGACCATCGCGATGGCTTTTACTCCACGTTTGGCGAGTTCATGACAAAGTGCATTGCCGATACCGCTGGCGGCGCCCGTAATGACAGCGACTTTACCTTTAATTTCCATAGATCCACCTTCGTTCAGCTTGAGTTAGTATTGTTATTATTGTTATCTGGCCTTGAGCAGGCGCGTTGATGTTAAGTCTAGCCTAATTATTTGTGCGGCGCATCAACCCCGTGTTAATTACAGTAACTTTATGAAAAGGATGTAACTATGGCGACGATTTCCAGCTCCAGTCCGGCGAATGTCTGTATTGCCGGGGCCGGGCCTGCCGGTGTGATACTGGCTTTATTACTGGCACGCAAGGGGATTTCCGTAACCTTGCTTGAAGCCCAGGCCGATTTTGATCGTGATTTTCGTGGTGACACCCTGCATGCGTCCGCGCTCGAAATTCTTGATCAAATGGGTCTTGGCCAACCGGTACTTGCACTCTGTCATGCCCGGGTGCCGCGGTTTCAGATCATCACCACGCAGGACACGGTCACGATGGCGGATTTTTCCCGGCTCGACACGCCTTATCCATTCATCGGGCTCGTTCCACAGGCGCGGTTACTGGAATTCCTGACCAATGAGGCAAGGAAATATCCGAACTTCACCTTGATCATGAATGCGAAAGCGCATGAGTTGATCATTGAAAATGATCGTGTGTGTGGCGTGCGCTATCACAAGGACGGTCAGGCCCATGACGTTCGCGCATTACTGACCATAGGCGCCGATGGTCGCGGCTCCCGCGTGCGTGAACTCGCCGGAATCAAGCTCGGTAAAACCACACCTCCGATGGATGTGCTCTGGTTCAAGTTGCCACGTCCGGCATCGTTTGGTGCAGAAAATGCCACCAGCGGCCGGTTTGGCAGTGGTACGGCATTGGCCATACTGGATCGTGGCAGTGAACTGCAATGCGGTTTTATTATTCTCAAAGGTTCGTATAAATCCCTGCGCGAGAAAGGCTTGCCGGCCTTGCAGGAAGACATTACAACACTGATGCCTGCCCTGAAAGAATCTGCTGCCGCCCTTAAGGACTGGTCTCAATGTGCGATATTGTCAGTCGTCACCGGTCGCGTCGAACGCTGGCACCGGCCCGGTTTGTTATTGATTGGTGATGCCGCACATGTCATGTCGCCGGTCGGCGGCGTCGGCATCAATTACGCCATTCATGATGCAGTGGCCGCGGCGAATGTACTTAGCGGGCCTTTACTCAAAGGTAAGATCAGTGATGACGATCTGCATGCGGTACAACTCCGGCGTGAACGCGCCATCCGGTTTATCCAGAGTGTGCAGTCCCTGATTCAACGGCGCATCATTGCCGGCGCTCTCGAATCCGACGCGCCGTTCCGGCCACCACTGCTGGTGCGCCTGCTCGCGCGTTTCGGTTTTTTCCAGAAACGGCTGGCACGGATCATGGCGTATGGGCTAGACCCGGAGCGGGTGGAAATTTGATATGAACCTGTCTCAAAATTACTGCGCTTGGCGATACTGTGTTGAAAACGAACTCGAAATGCTCATGTACTGGCGTGTACACTCCGCTTTTTCGTCCGTTTTCGCCTTGTTTCGCCTACGCTCGCTACATTTTGAGACAGGCTCATGATAAAACAATATTTACAGCTGGATGGAAAGATACGCTGCACCTGGTGTCTCAGCGATCCAATCTACATCCGCTATCATGACAGGGAATGGGGTGTGCCGGTGCAGAATGATCGCAAATGGTTTGAGTTTCTGGTTCTGGAAGGCGCGCAGGCGGGTTTGAGCTGGATTACCATACTGAGAAAACGTGAGGCCTACCGCAATGCGTTTGATAATTTTGATTACAACAAAGTGGCGGAATACGGTGAGCGCAAAATCCAGTCCCTGTTGAAAGATGAAGGTATTGTGCGCAACCGGCTTAAAATCCGTGGCGCCGTACAGAATGCCAACGCCTTTCTGCGTATCCGGGATGAGTTTGGCACCTTTAATAAATATATCTGGGAGTTTATCGGTGGCAAACCCATACGCAATCGCAGAAAATCATTGAAAGAGATTCCGGCCAGAACTGAATTATCAGACAAGCTTTCAAAAGATCTCAAACAACGTGGTTTCACCTTTGTCGGTTCCACCATCTGTTATGCGCACATGCAGGCAACCGGGATGGTCAATGATCACACAACAGACTGTTTTCGTTACAATGAATTATGATAATAACCCTCTCCCTCCGGAAGAGGGCAGGATGAGGGCGATACAGGCATTCCCTATCGACAACATACAGGAGAAAAGTGATGAAAGTTTATTTCCCGATACTGATTATAACCTTGTTGATGCTGGCAGGATGCACGCCTGAAGTCGGCAGCGAAAAGTGGTGCACGATGATGGGGGAAAAACCCAAGGGTGACTGGACAGCTAATGAGGCCTCGGATTACGCCAAGCATTGCATCTTCAAATAATCATATATCGTGACAGACATCATGCGGGCGTGAGCAAGAAAGCCAAAGACAGTAGCAAACTGGATGCTGTCGTGGCCAATGCACGGCGGCAGAGAGAAGCGCGTGGACATGCCTACCGGGAACAGGCCCTGAAACTCTTTCCCTGGATTTGCGGCCGTTGCCAGCGCGAATTCACACATGAAACTCTGAATGAGTTGACCGTGCATCACCGGGACCATGATCACGATAACAACCCGGAAGACGGCAGCAACTGGGAATTACTGTGCATTTATTGTCATGATAATGAACACGCCCGTTATCTGCAGCAGGAGAGCAGTGAAGAGGCAAAACCACATGGCCTGCACAAACCGGTGTCCACGCACAAGCCATTTGCCGGGCTGGGTGCTTTGATAAAAGACAAGAATAATCATCGTCACTGACATGCTGAGAATCTCGCCACAGATCAGTATTCCGGATCATGAAATCGAAATTACCGCGATCCGCGCACAGGGCGCAGGCGGGCAGAATGTAAACAAGGTCGCCACGGCCATTCATTTGCGTTTTGACTCACAGGCGGCCTCACTGCCGGACATCTGCAAACAGAAATTGCTGAATTGTCATGATCACCGCATCACCAGAGACGGTGTAATTGTCATCAAGGCACAGGAATACCGCAGTCAGGAAAAGAACCGTGAAATGGCGCTGGCGCGTTTACAGGAACTGATCAGGAGCGTAATGGTGGTACGCAAAAAACGCAAACCGACAAAACCGACCCGGGCCGCGAAACTGAAACGTCTGGAAAGTAAAACCCGGCATGGCCGTCTGAAAAACCTGCGATCCAAACAGGTTAGTGTGGAGTAAACGGTATATGAAATCGCCGGCTGATAAAAATGGTTATGCTGTTTTACATGATGCCCGGCTCAATAAATCAACAGCATTCAGTCAGCAGGAACGCGAACAACTTGGTTTGCGCGGGTTGCTCCCACATTCCATAGGGTCATTACAAACCCAGTTACAACGAGTGCTGGCCAATCTGCGCCGGAAAAACTCGGATATTGAAAAATATATTTTTTTAATCGGATTGCTCGAACGTAACGAGACGCTGTTTTATCGTACGATCATTGATAACATTGAGGAAATGCTGCCTCTGATTTATACGCCTACCGTCGGGCAGGCGTGCAGTGAGTTCGCGCAGATTTTTCGCAAGCCCAAGGGATTCTACATTACCCCGGATGATCGTGGTGCTATTCGCCGTATTCTGGATAACTGGCCGGAAGAGGATGTGCGCGTGATTGTGGTTACCGACGGTGAACGCATCCTGGGTCTGGGTGATCTCGGTGCCAATGGCATGGGCATTCCCATCGGCAAGTTGTCACTGTATGTGGCCTGCGCCGGAATACACCCTGCCCAATGTTTGCCGGTCATGCTGGATGTGGGGAGTAACAATACCCCGCTACGCACGCACCCGTTGTATCTCGGCTATCCGCAGCCACGGATTACCGGCAAAGATTATTTTGATCTCGTGGAAGAATTTATTCTTGCCGTACAGGATAAATATCCAAAAGCACTGATCCAGTTTGAAGATTTTCTGACGCCCAATGCCTATGCGTTGCTGGAAAAATACCGCAACCGCATCCTCTGTTTCAATGATGATATTCAGGGTACCGCCGCTGTGGCGCTCGCCGGGGTTTTTGCAGCTTCAGGAATTACCGGGATTAATTTCGCTGATCAGAAAATCATGTTTCTTGGTGCCGGTTCTGCGGCAACCGGGATTGGTGATCTCATGGTTTCTGCGTTCGTTGAGAAGGGCATGAGTGTAAACGAAGCCCGGCAACGCCTGTGGTTTGTTGATGTGGATGGTCTGGTGGTCGCCGGCCGCCAGAACCTGATGTCACATAACATGCCATATGCACACGACCATGAGCATCTTGGTTTTATTGAAGCTATCAGATCCATCAAACCACAGGTATTGATCGGCGCCACCGGGGCTGCAGGTGCTTTCACAAATGAAGTCATCGAAACCATGTCATCAGTCAATGACCGTCCGGTAATATTTGCCTTGTCCAATCCTACTTCAAGGGCCGAATGCACTGCTGAACAAGCCTATGTATGGAGCAATGGCAAAGCCATCTTTGCCAGCGGCAGTCCCTTTGCCCCTGTGACATATCTAGGCAAAACTTTCAGGTCCGGACAAGGCAACAATGCCTATGTATTTCCGGGGATCGGTCTGGGTGCCATGGTGTGCAGCGCGAGCCGTATTACGGATGAAATGTTTCTGATTGCGGCGAAAACGCTTGCTGCTACCGTCATACAAAATGATCTGGATATGGGTGCGCTCTATCCACCTGTTGCACGCATACGGGAAATTTCATTAGCCATTGCTGTTGCGATCGCGGAGCATGCCTGGACAACCAGTCTTGCACGTGAACCCAGGCCTGCGGGGGATCTGAAAGAGTATATTGCTGCACAGATGTATGATCCGAATTACTGAAAAATGATCAATAAACCCTATGCTGAAGCCTGTGACAGAAACAAGGTACCGATCCTGTCGGTCATTGAATCCCTGTTTGCAGATTGCAGCTCGGTGCTGGAAATCGGCAGCGGCACCGGCCAGCATGCCGTGTTTTTTGCCGGAAAACTTCCACATCTGATCTGGCATACCAGCGATCTCCGGGAAAACCATGCTGATATCAAGGCCTGGCTAAGTGAAGCTGAAACAGCCAATCTTCGTGCTCCGGTCGTACTGGATGTGTGCCAACCGGAGTGGCCGGTGCTTAAGATAGATGCAGTGTTCTCTGCAAACACGGTTCATATCATGCACCGGGATGCGGTGGAATGTTTATTTGCAGGGGTGGGGCAATTGTTGCCGGAACAGGGCAAGTTCGTTTTATATGGCCCGTTTAATATTAATAATCAGTATACCAGTGAGAGTAATGCCAATTTTGATTTATGGCTGAAGGCACGCGATCCAAAAAGCGGTATTCGCAACTTTGAAGATCTGAACGCGCTGGCGCAGGCCTCAGGATTATCCTTCAAACAGGATTATGAAATGCCTGCAAACAATCGTATCCTGTACTGGCAAAAACAGACCCAAGAGAAATAAAGCATAAACAAGTGCCTGCTGCCCATGATCATGTATCTATCGTCATTCCGGAAACTGCCCGGCAGTTGTCCGGAATCCAAATCAAATAATGCTTTCCTTCAAACTGCCTTGACTGGATTATGGCTGACAATAATTATCTTTCCGGTTCTCGCATCTCCCGCCTACGCAGACGAATGTCCCACACCCAAGGAAATTCGCGAGCGTGAAATCTCCCGGCGCTATGACTGGGCCGTGCCAGAGAATGTGTCACTGGAACAACTCCTGTCCGTGGAAAAACTCTATTCCGTGCGCATCATTGATACAGACAAATACATCTCCTGCCGCTATACCACAGCCAAATGGCCAGTGTCACTTGATGGCGAACCGTTAACCAGGAAATGCACAGTGACTCCGGATGCCGGTGAGTGGGCCAGCACAGAATCAGATGAGCTGGTTTGTCAGGAAGAGGATGTGACCAAATGCGGGTTCAAACTGGAGTGTAAGTAAGCTTTTGCTTAACCCGCTTTTCTACGTGATGCGCTCTTGCGTTCGTGTTCGAGCAGCAATTTCTTACGCAGGCGGATATTTTTTGGGGTGATTTCCACCAATTCGTCTTCATCAATGAATTCGAGCGCCTGTTCAAGGCTGAAACGAATGGGGGGCGTGAGCAGAATGTTATCGTCCTTGCCGGCCGCGCGGACGTTGGTCAGTTGTTTACCCTTGAGCGGGTTCACGACCAGATCATTATCGCGGGCATGGATGCCGACGATCATGCCTTCATAGACTTCAATACCCGGATCGATCAGCATCTGGCCGCGTTCCTGCAGGTTAAATAACGCATAACCCAGCGCCTTGCCGGTGCCGTTGGCGATCAGTACGCCATTTTTACGTTCGCTGACCGTGGTTTTCTTGATCGGGCCGTAGTGATCAAAAACATGATACATGAGTCCAGTGCCGGAGGTGGCTGTCAGAAAATCCGTGCGCAGACCAATCAGTCCGCGTGCCGGAATTACATAATCAAGCCGCACACGGCCTTTGCCGTCCGGCAGCATTTCCTTGATATCACCACCACGCTGGCCAAGCATCTCCATTACCGCGCCCTGATAAGCGCTCTCCATGTCCACGGTCAGTTGTTCGTAGGGTTCATGCTGAACACCATCGATTTCCTTGATGATGACTTCCGGACGCGACACGCCGAGTTCATAGCCTTCACGGCGCATGGTTTCGATCAGGATGGAAAGATGCAGTTCGCCACGGCCGGAAACCTTGAACTTGTCCGGGTCTTCAGTTTGTTCCACGCGCAGGGCGACATTATGTTTCAGTTCCTGTTCCAGACGATCATAAATCTGGCGCGAGGTGACATATTTTCCTTCCTTGCCGCAGAACGGTGAATCATTCACCTGAAAGGTCATGCTGACTGTAGGTTCGTCTATCGAGAGTGCCGGTAGTGCTTCGGGTTGTTTCGGTGAGCACAATGTTTCTGAAATTCCGAGGTCTTCTATACCGCACATGGCAATAATGTCACCAGCGGAGGCTTCCGGGATTTCAATGCGTTCAAGACCGAGTAAGCGGAAAATCTGCAGAACGCGGCCAGTGCGCTGTTTGCCTTGCGTATCTATGACCGTGACCTGGGTATTGGTTTTGATGGAACCGCGTGATACCCGGCCGATACCGATGATGCCCACATAACTGTTATAGACCAGTGAACTGATCTGCATCTGGAACGGACCTTCAGGATCAACTTGCGGTGCCGGGACTTTATCAACGATGGTCTGAAACAGCGGCTGCATATCACCGGAACGCGCAGAGGAATCCAGCGAACTGTAACCCTGCAACGCAGAAGCATAAACCACAGGAAAATCGAGCTGGTAATCACTGGCGCCGAGTCGATCGAATAAATCAAAAGTACGATCCAGTACCCAGTCCGGGCGGGAACCGGGGCGATCAATTTTGTTAATCACCACAATCGGTCGGAAACCACGAGCGAGGGCCTTCTGCGTCACAAAGCGGGTTTGCGGCATAGGGCCGTCCACGGCATCCACCAGTAGTAATACGGAATCGGCCATGGACAGTACACGTTCCACTTCACCGCCAAAGTCGGCGTGACCGGGTGTGTCGATGATATTAATCCGGTAATTGTTCCATTGGAGGGCGGTATTTTTGGCGAGGATGGTAATGCCACGTTCACGCTCGAGTTCATTGCTGTCCATAACGCGTTCCTGGACGACAGCGCGAGCTTCAAAGGTGCCGGACTGACGCAGAAGTTGATCCACGAGCGTGGTTTTGCCGTGATCAACGTGAGCGATGATGGCGATATTGCGGATATGTTCGACCATGGACGGGTTGCACCTGCCTGAAAAAGGCGGGCATTATAGCCGAAACCCGGCAATTTAATACTAATATCAATGAAATACGGCTACATTTGCCAGAATCCGGGCCTCAAACCGGGTACCAACCGCACCTCCCGCCTGCGTCTTACAATCAATAATGATGATTAACCCGTCAAATCCAGGCTGATCAGCACCACATGATTTTCCAGATCAGCGCTTGATTCAAACCCGAATTTTTTGGCCAGTGCCAGCATGGCCGTGTTTTCCGGTAACACCTGTCCGGTGATCTGTTGTAAACCTTTGTCACGGCAATAACGGATCATCTTGTCTATCAGCAGGGAGCCGAGGCCGCGGCCCTTGTAATCTGATCGAATAATAATGGAGAGATCAGCCTTTATGGTATCAGCATCGCAGATGGCCCTGACGACCCCCAACGTTTCATATCCATCAGTGTCCCTGTTGCGTATGGCGATGAAAGCCATCTCACGGTCATAATCAATCTGGGTAAAACGGGCCATTTGTTCATGGCTGAGCGCCGTGATGCTGCGGAAAAACCGCATATAAATATCTTCCGGTGCAGACATTGCCATGGAGGCAGTATGCGCGGGTTCGTCCTCAGGCTTGATGGGACGTAGCAGGATGGCTTCGCCGGTATCGAGTACAACGTTTTCTTCAAGATGTTTGGGATAGGGGCGTATCGCGAGATGTTTTCCGGGTTTGCCTGCGCAGGACTTAACCCGGATGCGGGCATCCAGCGCCACAATACCATGTGGATTGACATACAAGGGATTGATATCGAGTTCATGAATTTCCGGATGATCGATAATCAGTTGTGAAATTTTGATCAGAGTCAGTTCAACACTGGCCAAATCTGCCGACGGAACATTGCGATAACCCTTGAGCAGATTATAAACACGGGTGCGTTTAATCAGGTCCCGGGCAAGCTTGAGGTTGAGCGGAGGGAGGGCGAGGTGGTGATCGTGCATGATTTCCACCGATACGCCACCCTGGCCAAACAGGATGACGGGCCCGAAAACCGGATCCGTGGACACCCCGATAATCAATTCATGCGCATCTTCATGTTCGATCATTTTCTGGATAGTAAACCCTTCTACCCGCGCATCCGGCCTGATGCGTTTGACCCGTGCCAGCAGGCCTTCAGCGGCTGTGCTTAGGATAGTGGCAGATTCAATGTTCAGCAGTACACCGCCGACATCGGATTTATGTGTAATCTGTGGCGACACGATTTTCAGTACCACCGGGTAACCGATATCTTCTGCAATGGCAACGGCTTGATCGATCGTGGCGGCAAACTGTGTTTTCACCACCGGTATCCCGTATGCGTGTAATACTGATTTGGCTTCATGCTCATTCAGCAGTTCATGCTTGCTGGATAATGCTTCTGCCATGATCTGTTTTACTGTGGCAATATCCGGGTCGAATTCCTCCGGGACTGAAGGCGGTGTTTCGATCAATGCCGTCTGGTTTTGTTCATATTCAACGATCTGCAGGAAGGCCCGGATGGCCGATTCCGGAGTTTCATAGGTGGGGATGCCGGCCTGTTCGAAAATCTCCCGTGCAGTTGTCACTGCATCACCACCGAGCCAGCAGGTGAAGATCGGCTTGGCGCTGTTGCGTGCGCAGGCAGTTACTGCGCTGGCGACACGAGTGTTATCAATTACAGCAATCGGGACCAGAATAACCAGTATCGCATCGTAATTATGATCCTGCAGCAGGATATTCAGGGCCTGTTCATAGCGTGCCGCATCGCTGTCACCGATGATATCTACAGGGTTGGCTTTGGACCAGGCTGCGGGCAGGCACTGATTCAGAGCCTGAATCGTTTCCGGTGCGAGTTGTGCAAGCTTGCCACCCTCTGCAATAAGACTGTCAGTGGCCAACACACCCATGCCACCGCCATTGGTAATGATAGCAAGGCGGTTGCCAGTAATGGGCCGGGTATGCGCCAGCGTTTCAACGGCGTCGAACAGGTTCTGTATGGTATATACGCGTAACATGCCAGTACGTTCTACCACCGCTTCAAAAACCTGGTCATTGCCGGCCAGTGCCCCGGTGTGAGATGCAGCAGCCTGGGCACCTTCGGCATACCTTCCGGCCTTGATCACGATGACTTTTTTGTTTCTGGAGGTAGCGCGTGCTGCGGACAGAAACTTGCGGGCATCCTGTATTGATTCAAGATAAAGGAAAATACTGTGGGTATGCTGATCTGTGCTGAGATAATCCAGTACATCTCCCACATCGACATCAGAACTGTCTCCGAGTGAAATAAAACTGGAAAAACCCACGCCCCGCGATTTTGCCCAGTCGAGTATTGAAGTACAGATAGCGCCGGATTGTGAAACCAGGGCTATATTGCCGCGCAGGGAACCGGTATGGGCAAAACTGGCATTCAGGCCTATGCCCGGATTCAGCATGCCCACGCAATTTGGACCAAGTATGCGGAATTTCCAGGGTTTGCATGCGTCGAGCATTTTCTGGCGCAGCGTAATGTTGTTTTCCAAGGTATCAAAACCGGCGGAAAGCACGATGGCGGCACGCGTACCACGTTCTGCGAGTTCGGTAATGATGCCGGGAACCGTTGCTGCCGGTGTGCAAATCAGGGCGAGATCGGGCACGATGGGTAATTCATGGATATGTGCGTAACAGATTTGACCGAGTATACTTTTGTATTTTGGATTGACTGCGAGTATGGGGCCGGTGAATTCACCGGCCAGCAGATTTTTCATCACCACATGGCCGAGCGTTCCCGTTTGTGCTGAAGCACCCACAAGCACAACAGAATCCGGGCGAAATAACCTGTTAAGATTGATTATACTCATGGTGCCATAACCAGAGATATCTACGGACAATAATTATAACCGTATATTGAATCGAAATATCTGCCTCACAACCTGCGGACGTATTTTACAGACCATGCATAAAATTATTTTAAAACCCGGACGCGAAAAGACATTATTGCGCCGCCATCCCTGGTTGTTTTCCGGTGCGCTAAATGATGCAAAGAAATCCATTCATAACGGCGAGACGGTCAATATTGTCAATTCCGCTGGCGATGTTCTTGCCAGTGGCGCCTATTCTCCGCATTCACAGATACGCGTACGCATCTGGTCATTTGATCCGGTGGAAAGTGTTGATGCCGGGTTTTTCAATAAACAGATTGAGCAAGCGATTAGCTTGCGCCGAACGTTAATTCCGGAAACAGACACAGCCTGTCGGTTGATCAATGCAGAATCCGATGGATTGCCAGGTGTTATCGTTGATCGTTATAGTGATTTTCTGGTGTGCCAGTTTCTCTCTGCTGGTGCTGAATTTCACAAGCAGACGATCGTGGATTTATTATCAGAATTGGTTAAACCAGCCGGCATTTATGAACGTTCTGATGTTGAAGTGCGCGAAAAGGAAGGACTGTCACCGGTTTCCGGTTTATTGAGTGGCGCTGAACCACCGCAATATATCACTGTGCGTCAAGGTGGTTTGGACTTCCATGTGGATGTACGCAATGGACATAAAACCGGAATGTACCTTGATCAACGCGATAATCGCGGGGTAGTACAATCGCTGGCACAGGGCAGAGACGTGCTCAACTGTTTTGCCTACACTGGTAGTTTTGCGTTGGCCGCGTTGCGTGGCGGCGCAAGACATGTGACAAATATTGAATCCTCCTCTGAAGCGATTCAATTGATCAATAAACATTTTCAATTAAATACGGTTGATAAAAACAGGGTTGAAAATATACAAACGGATGTCTTTGCTGAATTGCGGAAATACCGGGACAGTGGCCGTACCTTTGACATGGTTATTCTCGATCCACCCAAGTTTGTCAGTTCCGCAGATCAGCTGAAACGCGGATGCCGTGGTTACAAGGACATCAACTGGTTGGCGTTCAGACTATTAAGAAAAAACGGACTGTTGGTCACGTTCTCATGTTCCGGACATCTGGAACCGGACTTGTTCCAGAAAATCGTTGCCGATGCGGCTGTGGATGCAGGATGTGAAACACGTATTGTTCAGCATCTGGGACAGCCCGCGGATCATCCTGTCGCCCTGAACTTTCCCGAGGGCCGGTATCTCAAGGGGCTGGTCTGTTATATCTAGTGCGAGTCGTTGAACTCAATGACCCCTGAATAATTCATCAAATGTTATTTCTTTTCCGGCATGTTTCACATCATAGCCTGGAAGTGTACTGACTTTGCTTTTGTATTTACGGGATTTCAATATCTTGGTCATTTCGGCAATTATTTTTTTCGACAGGGTTTTATCGACAGCCAGCACATAATTTTCTCTGATGATCGGAATGAAGTGCAGATCAAATCTGGCCGCTGCCGCTTTGATGCCGAATCCGGCATCCACGGAACCACTGGCGACCATGGCGGCTACCGCAACATGCGTAAATTCTTCTTCCTTATATCCGTTTATACTGTTTTTATTGATGCCTTCCTGACGCAGCATTTCATCGAAAATAGTACGAGTGCCGGATTCGGGCTGGCGGTTAATAAACCGTACGGCACGTTTGGTGAGGCTTTTGAGTCCGGTAATTTTATGCGGGTTGTTTTTCTGCGTCATTAAACCCTGCTGGCGTGTGGATACATGCAGCAGCATATGTTTTTCAGGATCGGTCCATTGTTGATAAAGCGGCGCCAACCTTGCCGAGAGTTCACCGGATGGAAAATGAAAACCGGCAATATCGCAGCGTGCGTTCGCCAGTTCTCTCAGGCTTTCAAGACTGCCGCGAAAATGAAAATCCAGATCGAAAACCGGTGATTCTGCACAGAGTATTTGCAGGTGTGCGATGCCCAGGCCGTGACTGGCATAGATGCGCAGCATACTGGATTTATGCCGGGCCTTGATCAGATTGTTGAACTCGCTGTTTAATTCATTGGCAATACTGTTCATATCTGGTGTGAGGCGGTTACTGATCATCTGTTCAGCCCATAGCAGTTTTTCACCGATCTCCGTCAGTGTGGCGCCACGGCCCTTTTCCATGGTTACAATGGGTTTGGAAATGCGCCCGGTCCAGTGCCTGATCAGACCCCAGGCGTGCCGGTAGGAGATTCCAGTGGTTCTCGCGGCGGATTGCAATGAACCCTGATCCCGGATTGATTTGAGCAGCGAGAACAGGAGCGGATCGATTTCCTCGATCTCCCGTCCCATCAATTTCCAGCGGATTTCAAATCCCAGGTTCATATTATGCAATTAACTTCATATTTAATCTCGGTGTGGTGAGCCGGTAATATAAAGCAAGTCCTGAATAAATCCATCCCGGATTTATCACTGCTGCTCTCGTCAAGGAGACTGTTTTTGAAAATGCGCAATACATTAATTATCTGTTTATTCCTGTCCGGCACAGCATCGTGGATGTTGCCGTATGCGAGTGCGGTGGAAAATACGCCATTCACGCTGAATAAAGCGTTGAATATGCCCGCCTGGTTTTCACTATCGGGCCAGCACCGGACTCGGTTTGAAAATCTCGATAATCAATTCCGCGCGGGTGTGGGTGGCGGTGACCAGGTGTTGTTGTTTCGAACGCTGGTGCTGGCTGAACTTGAGTTTGATCCAGTCAGTTTTGGTTTTGAAATGCAGGATTCCCGAGGCGAACTTGCGGATGCGGGCACCCCACTGACCACCAGCGAAATCAATCCGCTGGAGTTGTTGCAGGCCTATATCGATATCAAACTCAATGATGTATTTCAGCCGGGCAGTAGCAGTAATGTGCGCGGCGGCCGTATGACCATGGATCTCGGTGATCGCCGTCTGCTGGCGCGCAACAGTTATCGCAATACCATCAATGCCTTCACCGGCGTGGACTGGAAGATGACCACGGCGGGCGGCAACAACCTGCGGGCGTTTTATACCCTGCCGGTGCAGCGTATGGTGAGCGGCAGCATACTCGATAATGATGCGAAATTTGATGAAGAATTTTCCAGTGTAAAATTCTGGGGCGTATATTACGCACCGGGCAGCCTGCCCTGGAGTGACAAGGGCGAGGTATTTTTACTGGGACTCAATGAGGATGATGACGATGACCTGGCGACTCGCAACCGCGATCTGTACACGCCCGGGATCAGGCTTTATCGCGATCCGGCCAACCTGAAATTCGATTATCAGCTTGAATCAGTTGTCCAGTTTGGTGAGGCGCGTAATTCCACAGCCGCGACGGATGTCACCGATCTCGATCATTTTGCGCATTTTCACCACGCTGAAGTGGGATATAGTTTTGATGCGCTATGGGCGCCGCGGCTGGTGGCGCAATTTGATTATGCCAGCGGTGATGACAGCGGTGTGGATGGCGACAGTAACCGTTTTGATCCCTTGTTTGGCGCGCGCCGCTTTGATTTCGGCCCGACCAGTATCTATGGGCCATTCGCACGCGCCAATATTATCTCCCCGGGCGCGCGTATCATTTTCAAACCCACTGCGGCCACCAGCGGATTCATCGCGTTCCGTGGTTACTGGCTGGCTTCGGACGATGATGCCTGGACTGTCTCTGGAATCCGCAATCCCCCCGGTGTTTCGGAAAGTTATATTGGTTCACAACTGGAAGGCAGTCTGCGCTGGGATATCGTACCAGGCAATGTGCGGTTGGAAGCTGGCGGCGCGTATTTGATCGCCGGTGATCTGATGGATGATGCAAACAAAGATGACGCGAATTATCTGTTTACACAGCTTGAGTTTTTCTTTTAGGAATAAATAAAAAATATTTTTCATGGGGAGTTAAAGATGAAAAGAATTTTTACATTCGTTTTAGGCGTGGCCTTGTGCAATACAGTACTGGCCGAAGAATATTTGCGGCTCGCGACCACAACCAGTACGGAAAATACGGGATTGCTGGCTGTTCTGCATCCACCGTTCGAGCAACAAAATGATGTAAAGGTCCATGTGATCTCGGTGGGTACCGGCAAGGCTTTGCGACTTGGACAGGATGGTGATGTAGATGTGGTTCTGGTGCATGCGCCTGCGGCGGAAATTGAGTTTGTAAATGCGGGTCATGGGATTGAGCGGCAGCCGGTCATGCACAATGATTTTATTCTGCTTGGTCCGGCGGATGACCCGGCCGGCGTTAAAGGTGCTGAATCCCTGGCGAACGCGATGCAGAATATTTCCAAAGGCGGGCATACGTTTATTTCGCGCGGCGATGATTCTGGCACCCATCAGAAAGAACTGGAATTATGGAAAGCCGCTGGCGTAAAACCCGGCGGCGCATGGTATCTGGCTGTGGGTCAGGGCATGGGGCAGGTCCTGCAGATGGCAAATGACAAACAGGCGTATACCCTGAGCGATCGTGGAACCTATCTGGCCGGAATGGATCGGCTGGATCTGGCGATTGTTTATGAATATACCGCGGGTCTGGATAATCCCTATCATGTGATTATCGTGAATCCGGAACGGCATCCACATGTGAAACTGGATCTGGCGCGTAAATATGTGAGCTTTCTTGTGGGTGAGCAAGGCCAGACCATCATTCGTGAATTTGGGGTGAATGGCCAGCCATTGTTCTTTCCCGATGTGATCAAGTAGATAACATTATCAGCCAGGGGCCTGCATTGTTGAAAATTAATCCATAAATGCTAGTATCCTGCCATTAATACGATGCAGGAGTCCGGACAATGATTTTTGGCAAAAAAGGTTCTGAAGGCGGCGGCTCAGGTGCAGATGTGACGGAACTCGAACGCCAAAACAAGATGATGCGCGAAGCATTACAATTTTATGCTGACCCCAAGACGTGGTCACCAGGGCACAAGTACCGGGATGCGGACGACGCTACTATTTTCACTGATGGTTCTGAGTCAGCCGCTACCATAGACAAGGGAAATGTTGCTTATCGTGCCCTGGAAGCCTGTAAGTCCGGCAAGTAAATCTCGTCTCAGTTGTACATATCATGCCCGGAGACATCCTCCGGGCATTATTGTGGTTACCTTCCCGATCCCGGACGATGCGTTATCAAACAGTACTGTTTTCAGCTACGTGTAAAAGATATCGTCGCACCGGAACAAATTTTACTGTATTTACCTGAGGACCAGGTCATGGCGTATGATAGCCGGATACTTGTTCATGAGGGCTGATTTGTGGCAATTGCCTCTCCACAACCCTTACCTGTAGGTTACAAATTACACTGGTACGTCATCAGGAGTGTGCTGGGGCAGGGTGGTTTCGGAATTACTTATCTGGCACATGACGCAAATCTCGACATGGATGTGGCCATCAAGGAATTTATGCCGCGCGATATTGCCACCCGCCATGCAGACATGACAGTAGGGGCAGTGGATGCGGATACTACGGAAAGCCTGCATACCGGTCTCGAACGGTTTATTCGTGAAGCCAGAACACTCTCCAAATTCAATCATCCCAATATTGTGCGGGTTCATTCTGTATTCGAAGCAAACAAAACCGCCTACATGGTGATGAGTTATGAACAAGGTGAAAACTTTCTCGACATGATAAAACGCGGCCAGCCTTCTGAAGAAGAACTGATGGATATCATCATGCCGTTGCTGGATGGTCTTGAGGTCATGCACAAACAGGGCTTCATACACCGGGACATTAAACCGGCCAATATTTTTGTTCGTACCGATGGTACTCCTGTGTTGCTGGATTTTGGTTCAGCGCGCCAGGCGATGGGCGAAGAAACCCGAACCCTGACCAAGTTTGTAACGCCGGGGTATGCTCCCTATGAACAGTATTTTGGCAAGAGTGATGTGCAGGGACCGTGGACCGATATTTACAGTCTCGGCGCTTCCCTTTTCAGGGTGATTACCGGAGAACCGCCGGTAGATTCGACCTTCCGTAATCGTGTGACGGGGGAACATGCGATTCTGGAAATCTGGGAGGCTCTGGATAAACACAGCAATAAATACTCTACTTTTTTTCTGCGGGCAATAGAACATTCGTTACGATCAAATCACAAGGAACGTCCGCAATCGATAGCCGAATGGCGCAAGATGTTTACTGATCCGGTGGTTTCCACCAATACCCAGTGGCGTCTTGCACGTACTGCCAGCCCCGGGCACTCACTTTTGCAGCCCTCCATCCCGAAAAGAGGTTGGAAGCGTTATGTCGTTTTTACGGGGATAGCCCTGCTGTTGCTGGTGCTGGGGGTTATGATCTGGAAAATGGGACAGGGCTGAGATCTGTAAATAAAAAGCCCGGAGGGCTCAATGGGGGAGGAGGTAGAGCCGCTCCAGGCTATAAATATACAAGCATCAGGGGGAGGATTGATGACTTGTTAATGAATATTCTAGTCCATCGGGTCCCATACGGATGTGATGCATTCCTCAATTTTGCCTGTCACAGACTCATTGAATGCAAACTCTCTCACAGTGTCAGTTAGCCGAGCCAACCTCTTTATATACCTTGTTCAGCCCTTTGCCAGACTGAGCGGAAGGGCGACATGTCTCTGCAGACGGTGGGTAGCGGTTTGTATCATCTGCAGGCTTTTGTGCAGGAAATGATCATCCGGTTGATGTGTAAACAGGGAAAAAACCACAAGAAGCTCCCCGACACTCAGAGCGCCCTGGGTCAGATAACGGTATTCACCGGCTTTGGCCTCGGCATCGGCAAGGTTGAAGAAATAGCCGCTGCCCATTTCGCCGGCAAGTGGCAACAGGGACAGCTCGCTCTGCTCAGCGCCCGCCAGCGCATTCTTGCCGGTATCTTCCACCAGTTGCCGGATATGTTCCGGATCCAGGATATTACGTTCAAAACCATCATCCCAGAGTATGGACAGGTTCAATTGAAATAATTCCTGTTTATTTACATCTTTTCGGAAAAATGTAATTACTGGCGGGCTGACTTTGCCGGTTTCAACATAGGTGACTTCCCAGTCCGAAGGCACGTTCAGAACCAGTTCACCGTGTTCGGGAACAGGATAATATCGACGGGTTGTTTCTTCGCCAGTGTCTGCAAAAACTTGTGCAGATAACAGCAACAGGAGCAGTAAATCTATTCTTGGCATGTGCAGTGAAGTGAGCTAATCAGGGCAGGGCGGGTAGTCGATGTAAACCGCAACAAAACGGCCGGCGATTTTGTTCAGATATTGCCGTTGAATGGAATAAGCTTCACGTTCACGGCGCATATGATCCTGGCAATTCTGTGGATTATATTTACCGCTTAAATCCTGCAGGTAATGCGTGAATTCATGCACGTACAGGCTGCGCGTAATGGCATCATCCTGATCCTTGATGCGCTCATCAATATAGACAATTCCGTTATTGTTATACCAGCCGGCGGCCCGGCATTTCTCATTTCCCAGACAGGCATGTTCTATAAAAAATGAATGCGGTTTGTATTCGACGCGGGGCGGGACTTCAGGGAGAGGGTATTGTGAGAGATGTACAGTCCAGCTCAACAGCACAGCGATCATCTGCTCGGAATCCATGACGTTACTCTGTCACCATAGATCAGGACGCTTTGTATTTTTGTAATACCAGGGTGGCATTGGTGCCGCCAAAACCGAAACTGTTCGACATAATCGTTTGCAGTCCGGCATTATCGATCCGTTTTGTGACAATCGGGGCACCATCGGCAAGCGGATCCAGAGTAAATACGTTCGCTGATGCACTGATGAAATCACGCTCCAGCATCAGCAATGAATAAATTGCTTCATTGACACCGGCTGCACCCAGCCCATGACCAGTGAGTGATTTGGTGGAACTGATGGGGGGAATCCTGTTCCCGAATACCGTGCGAATGGCATTGACTTCAGTAATATCGCCGGCTGGTGTACTGGTGGCATGAGCGTTGATATAGTCGATGGGCGCAGATACAGTGGCCAGTGCCTGCTGCATGCAGCGCACAGCGCCTTCGCCGGAAGGTTTGACCATGTCAAAGCCATCAGAGGTTGCGCCATAGCCAATCACTTCAGCGTAAATCTTTGCACCACGGGCCCGTGCATGTTCCAGTTCTTCGAGTACAACAATGCCACCGCCGCCGGAGATCACAAAACCATCGCGGTTGGCATCATAGGGACGTGAAGCTGCCCGTGGTGTTTCATTATATGTAGATGACAATGCGCCCATCGCATCAAACAATATGGAACTGGTCCAGTGCAGTTCATCGCTACCACCGGCAAAAATGATATCCTGTTTGCCGGTCTGGATAATTTCAGATGCATTGCCGATACAATGTGCGCTGGTGGCGCAGGCAGAACTGATGGAATAGTTCACGCCCTTGATTTCATAAGCGACAGAAAGGCAGGCGCTGTTTGTACTCGACATGATCCGGGGCACCAGCGTTGGCGGAACCTTGCGCGCGCCTTTTTCACGGAGAGTATCAATTGCAAGGCACATGTTTTTATTGGAACCACCACCGGAACCGGCAATGAGTCCGGTACGCGGGTTGGAAATATCTGTGGCTTCCAGTCCGGCATCTGCAATGGCCTCCCGCATCGCGAGATAGGCATAAGCGGAAGCATCACCCATGAAACGCAGCAACTTGCGATCAATCAGATCTTCAGGATTAAGACGCATTGGTGCGTGTACATGGGACCGGAAACCCAGTTCCTTGTACTCCGGTGCAAATTCGACGCCGGATTTTCCTTCCTGCAGCGAGGACAACACTTCCGTCTTGTTATTGCCGATACTGGAGACTATCCCCATGCCGGTCACAACCACACGCCTCATAAAGCCATTTGTCTCCTAAAAACCATCAGTCGATTTAAACAGGCCCACGCGTAAATCATTCGCGGTATAAATAATTTTGCCGTCGACATCCATGCTGCCATTGGCAAACCCCATCACCAGTTTGCGCAGAATAACCCGCTTGATATTGATGTGGTAGGTTACTTTTTGATTGGCTGGAGTAACCTGTCCTGTGAATTTCACTTCACCTGAGCCCAGAGCGCGGCCCCGCCCCGGGGCACCCAGCCAGCCGAGGTAAAATCCCACCAGTTGCCACATGGCATCCAGACCCAGACAACCCGGCATTACCGGATCATTTTTGAAGTGACACTGAAAAAACCAGAGATCCGGGCGGATATCCAGTTCAGCAGTGATGCAGCCCTTGCCAAACTCCCCACCATCCCGGCTGATGGAGGTGATACGATCAAACATCAGCATCGGATGGGATGGCAACTGGGCATTGCCGTCACCAAACATTTCACCGCGGGCACAGGCCAGCAACTCTTCCAGATTGTATTGGTGTCTGTTATCCATTTCTTAATATATCTCTCTTCATGTCACATTTAATTCCCTGGATAACAGTCTGAGTCCTGCCTGGACAGGCAATACGGCCGGCCTCTTGGATAGTCGTAATCTGCAGTGAACTAATCCGGGATATTCAGGCTTAATCAGTAATATGGGAAGGTCAGTATTTCCAGACCGAAAATGCGAACTTTGGACTAGCAGCCTAAAAATTAATGAATATATGAAGTATATTAGCGCGACATGATTCTTGACTGCAAACCTGTTACCGCTAGACTGCACTGCCATTTCAGCCATATGAGCCCTTATGTCAACCAGTAATACCATCCGCAGACATCACACCGTTGGTGTAAAAGTAGGCTCCGTGACCATAGGTGGCGGGGCCCCGATAGTTGTGCAGTCCATGACCAATACCGATACGGCGGATGCCGAAGCCACGGCCAAACAGATACAGCAACTGGCGGCGGCCGGGTCAGAACTGGTACGTATCACCGTTAATAACGAGGAAGCCGCAGCCCAGGTGGCGCGTATCCGTGACATGCTTGAGAAGGTGGGTTGCCGGGTCCCGATCGTGGGTGATTTTCACTATAACGGCCATCAGTTACTGACTAAATACCCTGAGTGTGCCGAAGCCCTCGCCAAGTATCGTATTAACCCCGGCAATGTTGGATTTGGCCGCAAGAAAGACAGCCAGTTTGCCACCATGATTGAAAAGGCCATCGAATACAAAAAACCGGTTCGCATCGGTGTGAACTGGGGCAGTCTGGATCAGGAATTGCTGACGACCATGATGGACGAAAATGCCAAATTGCCAGAGCCGCTGGATGCCGAGGATGTCATGAAAGAGGCTTTGATCGTGTCCGCCATCAGCAATGCGGAACGCGCCCAGGAAATTGGCCTGCCGCAAGATCACATCGTTTTGTCATGCAAGGTCAGTGGGGTACAGAAGCTGATTTCCGTTTACCGGGACTTGGCTGCCCGTTGTGATTATGCCCTGCATCTCGGCCTGACCGAGGCCGGCATGGGCTCCAAGGGTATCGTCGCTTCCACTGCGGCCATGGGTGTCCTGTTACAGGAGGGTATCGGTGATACGATCCGGGTATCCCTGACACCGGAACCAGGCGGGGATCGTGCCCGCGAAGTGATTGTGGCTCAGGAGATTCTGCAAACCATGGGACTGCGTTCATTTACCCCCCTGGTCACGGCCTGCCCGGGTTGTGGCCGGACCACCAGCACTGTATTTCAGGAACTGGCGAATAGCATACAGGCGCATGTCCGTAGTCAGATGCCGATCTGGCGTGAGCAGTATGAGGGTGTTGAGGATATGACTCTGGCAGTAATGGGTTGTGTTGTTAATGGACCCGGAGAGAGCAAACATGCTGATATTGGCATCAGCCTGCCGGGGACGGGTGAAGCCCCGTCAGCACCGGTTTATATTGATGGCAAAAAGGTATTGACCCTGCGCGGGGACAACATCGCTTCAGAATTCCGCCAGATCGTGGATGATTACGTGAAACGACGTTATCCGCAGCGGAAAACGGCCTGATTTCGTCTATAATTCCATCTATCAGAGGGCTTTTGTGATAGATTTCTCGGTAAATGCCGCTGTAAAATGGCATAAGTTACCTGAAACTTTGCAGCCCTCATTTTATAATTACCCAGAATGTGGACTTGTATAACAACCGGGCGTTGAACAAATATAAGGAGTCTCTGAAAATGAAAAACCTAAAAATCATACTGGCCTTGATGGCGGCATTGCTGTTTTCGGGGTGTGCGACTATCTGGCCGGAAGCAGACCGTAACACCTGTATCTGGGGTACGTCCCTGACCGGTTTTGGGGTAGGCGGGGCGGTTGGCAACGTTGTCGGTGCTGGCGCCGGTCTGGCAAGCGGTGCCTTGCTGGGTTTCATGTTCTGTGACGGCAGTGCACCGGCTCCTGCACCTGCTGCTGAAGAACAAGCCGGACATTTCTGGGCAGATGACCAGGATGGTGACGGCGTCCGTGACAAGGATGATATGTGTCCGTTTACACCGGAAGGCGTTGCTGTGGATGCCAGGGGTTGTGAACTGGACAGTGATGGCGACGGCGTACCGGATTACCTTGATAAGTGTCCGGACACTCCGCTGGGCACAGTCGTGGATACTGATGGTTGCCCGCGCACATTGCTCACCTTGTCTGATGTGCACTTTGCTTTCGACAGTGCGCAACTGACCAGCCAGGCCAAGTCGATACTGGATCAGGCGGTGGCGGCGATCAATGCGAATCCGTCTGATTCCATTGCAATTGAAGGACATACGGACAGCATTGGTTCAGATGCCTACAACTCTCAGCTTTCACAACGTCGTGCCCGTTCTGTGGCCGATTACCTGACATCCAAAGGAGTCAGCAGTTCACGACTGAGTCCAGTGGGCAAGGGTGAGAGCCATCCGATTGCCAGCAATGACACTCGCGAAGGCCGCGCGCAGAACAGACGGGTTGAGATTATTGCCAAATAAGCATTGATCCACTAATTCCGTTTAAATGACAGAGGGGCAAGGATAAAACCTTGCCCCTTTTTTTTAATCTTGGCATTTATATTTATGAAACAGAAAAGAACCAAAATTTTTCATGGCATGATCATCACATCACTTATGATGTCTGCATGTGCACATGCCGGTTGGAGCGGTATTTTTGATCTGTTTGGTGATGAGAAGGGGACTGGCAGTTCCGGATTGACCAATAATGAGATTATTGATGGTTTGAAGCAGGCGTTGACCTTGGGCAGCCAGAATGCGATTAAAAAACTGGGGCGTATCGATGGATTTTACCGGAACCCCAAGGTCAGGATTCCCATGCCGGAATCACTGGAAAAGGTGGAGGATGCCCTGCGCGCAGTAAAGCAGGATAAATATGCCGATGAGTTCATACTGACCCTGAACCGCGCAGCTGAACAGGCCGTCCCCGGAACCACTGCCATTTTTGTCGATGCTATCAAATCCATGAGTATTGAAGAGGCCGGCAACATCCTGCGTGGGCCGGATGATGCGGCCACCCGGTATTTCCGCAAGAAGAGCGGTGAACGTCTGGCTGAAAAGATTTTGCCAATCGTGCAAAAGTCCACCAGCAAGGTCGGCGTTACGGCCAGATACAAAAGTATGGTGGACAAGCTGGGTATTGCGTCCGGCTTTATCGATCCTGAATCACTGGATATCGATCAATATGTTACCAACAAAAGTATTGATGGGCTGTTCAGGATACTGGCAAATGAGGAGAAGCAGATCCGAAAGGACCCTGCGGCCCGGACGACCGAATTACTGAAAAAAGTATTTGGATCCTGAGAATACCTTGCCGGGAGGGAGTACAGATATTTTTGCGTTGTAACAGCATATTCACTTTGTATAAAGTGTCATTACTAAAAACTGCCTATAGAGTAGATGACTGAGGAGGCAAACCATGTCAGAGGTTAAAACCCATCCTGTTACGGAGGCGACCGCCCGGCACGCCCATATTAACAAGAAACAGTATCAAGAGATGTACCAGCGCTCGCTTAAGGATCCGGATCATTTCTGGGCTGAACAGGCGGAAAAGTTTATTACCTGGTCCAGAAAATGGGACAAGGTTCTAAAGTGGGACTACGACAAAAATGTCGATGTTAAATGGTTTGCCGGCGGCAAACTGAATATTTCCTACAATTGTCTGGATCGTCATCTCGCTACACGTGGTAATCAGACCGCCATTATCTGGGAAGGGGATGACCCCAATACGGATAAAAAAATCACTTACCGCGAGTTACATGCGGATGTCTGTAAATTTGCCAACGTGCTGAAAAACCATGGCGTTAAAAAAGGCGATTGTGTTTCCATATACATGCCCATGATCCCTGAAGCGGCTGTTGCCATGCTGGCCTGTACGCGTATCGGTGCCATGCATTCCATTGTATTTGGTGGATTCTCACCGGAAGCATTGAAGGATCGTATAATCGATTCCAACTGCAGCGTACTGATCACCGCGGATGAAAGTGTCCGCGGTGGCCGTAACACACCATTGAAGGCCAATGCCGATCAGGCACTGAAAGCCTGTCCAGGAGTAAAAAGCGTGATTGTGGTGAAGCGTACCGGCGGCAATATTGCCTGGAATGCCGGTCGTGATATCTGGTATCACGAAGCAATGGCCACGGCTGCATCCGAATGTCCTCCGGAAGACATGGATGCGGAAGATCCGTTGTTTATTCTTTATACCTCCGGTTCAACCGGCAAACCCAAGGGCGCCCTGCACACCACGGGCGGTTATCTGCTTTATGCCGCCATGACACACAAATATGTGTTTGATTATCATGATGGCGACATTTACTGGTGCACGGCAGATATTGGCTGGGTCACCGGTCATTCGTATATTATTTATGGTCCGTTGTGTAATGGCGCGATTTCAGTCATGTTTGAAGGTGTGCCAACCTGGCCGGATGCCGGACGATTCTGGCAGGTGGTGGCAAAACACAAGGTGAATATATTTTACACTGCACCCACGGCCATACGCGCGTTGATGGGTCAGGGAGATGCATTCGTCACAAAACATGATCGCCGCAGTCTGCGTATACTCGGCAGTGTGGGTGAACCGATAAACCCTGAAGCCTGGGAGTGGTATTACACCGTTGTCGGCGAAAGCCGGTGTCCGATCATGGATACCTGGTGGCAGACCGAAACCGGGGGTCATCTGATCACACCCTTACCGGGGGCCATTGATCTAAAAGCGGGTTCTGCCACATTGCCGTTTTTTGGGGTTGAGCCCTGCATCGTGGATGACAAGGGTAAAGAACTCGTAGGTGAAGCCGAAGGTGCATTGTGTATCAAGCGGCCGTGGCCGGGACAAATGCGGACGGTCTATGGCGATCATCAGCGTTTTATTGACACCTATTTCAAGATGTTTCCAGGAAAATATTTCACCGGTGACGGAGCCCGCCGGGACAAGGATGGTTATTACTGGATTACCGGCCGCATTGATGATGTGATTAACGTATCCGGCCATCGCATGGGTACAGCAGAAGTGGAAAGTGCACTGGTACTGCATGATGCTGTGTGCGAAGCAGCAGTTGTCGGTTATCCACATGAGATCAAAGGACAGGGCATTTACGCCTATGTCACGCTCATGGCCGGTGTGGAACCCAGTGAAGAATTACGCAAGGCACTGGTGCAACATGTGCGCAAGGAAATCGGACCAATTGCCACACCGGATATCATTCAATGGGCACCGGGCCTGCCCAAGACCCGTTCCGGCAAGATCATGCGCCGTATTTTACGCAAGGTTGCCGCCAATGAAGTTGACAGTCTGGGTGACACCAGTACTCTGGCGGATCCGAGCGTGGTCGATCATTTAATCAGCAACCGGGCAGTCAAATAAACAGGTAAGCACAGCATGAATCTGGACAGAGTCGGGCCGGGCCGTAATCCACCGGATGAAATCAATGTCATCATTGAAATTCCCATACGCGGTGAGCCGGTCAAATATGAACTCGACAAGGAAACTGGCGCACTGTTTGTGGATCGTTATCTGAACACATCCATGGTCTATCCTTGCAATTATGGCTACATCCCGCGCACACTGGCGATGGATGGTGATCCGGTGGATGTACTGGTTGCCACGCCCATGCCTATCATTCATGGTGCGGTGATGCGCTGTCATCCAATAGGCGTACTGGATATGACGGATGAAGCCGGAGATGACAGCAAGGTACTCGCCATTCCTATCCCGAAAGTTTCAAAATTTCATCGTAATGTGAAATCTCCCTCGGATCTGCAACCGGCCCTGCTGGATCAGATCACTCATTTTTTCGAGCATTACAAGGATCTGGAACCCAATAAATGGGTGAAGGTACACGGCTGGCGCGATGCCGAAGCCGCCAAAAACGAGATACGCAGCGCGCTTGAGCGTTACAAGGCCTCGCCGGAAAAGATGAATTTCTAGCAAAAGTGCTTGATCTGCGGCGTTTTTGTCTGGATTTACTCTAAGTTAAAGTGCCACGGTGGATGAACAAGGGGATAATTGCAGTATACTTTCCGCATAACAACAACCATATGGGATCCACGGATACGGAATGCTGATTTGTGCATAATATTGATCTTCCAGGTTATCTCAAAAATTCCCGGCTCCTGAATAATCTCTCCATCAGGAAACTGCTGCAGAACTGGGCGATCATCTGTTCCTCTGCAGTTATTCTGCTGTCCATTACAGCACTCGTCACCAATGATGTTATTTCATCCAAACAGGAATTGCTTGATGAAAATCTGATTCCCTCCAGCAATATTCTCAGAAACCTTGAATATCAGCTTGCTGAAAAGCAGAAACTCCGGCAGGACCTCATGGAGACAAACCGGATTGAAGATCTGGGCGCATATCTGGAACAGGGTAGTCAGGAAGAGCTGATAACCGGTTATCTGGCGCAACTCACACGCCATAATGCGGACTTTTCGGATCTGCGTACGATGTTACCGGGCCTGGTGGAGAAATTCAGGGATTATCTTGCGCACGATCTCGCATTGACAAAATGCAAGCTAAATATCCTGGAAGTGTCGGCCACTGAAGGGCCGAATGCATCCTGCACGCAGGACGAGTTGATTGATATGAATGCAGAAATCGGCACGCGAGATGCCGAGTTGACGGCAACACTGAAAAGAATATCAACACTCACTGCAGACAAGATTAATACGCTGACCTCAGCTTCTCGTGACTTGAGTTTTATAAACCTCGCAATTGTCATGATTGTGAGTCTGCTGGTAATCGCAATTATCGTGGCCGGCACAGCACTGGTGATTTACCGGATCGATGCACCGCTGAACAACGTGCGGATAGCCATGCATGATTTGTCCGGGGGTGATATGTCACGCCGCCTGGATGAAAACCGTGAAGTACATGATGAGTTTGCGGAATTGACCATGGATTTCAACCGCTCTGCTGAACGCCTTGAGTCCCTGTTTAATGAAGTGATCAATGCCAACACCGCACTGGAACGTAATGAAAAACGCATGCGTGCCATACTGGAAAATGCGCTGGTTGGCATTGCCCAGGTCATGGATAAAAAGATCGTTGCTGTGAACCGGAAGTTCGAGGAAATATTCGGTTACGATCGTGAAGAGATTGAGGGCCGGAACAAGGACATACTTTATCCATCGACACAGACCCATGAAGCGATCAATGAGGCGGCGGTCAACTTGCTGGCCAATGATGAAACGTATCAGGGTGAATGGAAGATGAAGCACAAGAATGGAACCATCTTCTGGTGTGCTGTTTCAGCAAAATCCATTTCTGAAAAAACCGGGGCAGAAGGTGTCATCTGGCTGTTTGAAGACATAACTCAGCGCAAGCGTTCCGAAGAAGAACTGCTGCATATGGCCAATTTCGATACACTTACCGGGCTGCCCAACCGTTCCCTGTTTATGGACCGTTTGCAACAGGGCATGGACCGTTCACGCCGTCATCAAAAGTTGCTGGGGTTGCTTTACATAGATCTGGACCGCTTCAAGAAAATCAATGATTCACTCGGGCACAGTGCCGGCGATGAACTCCTGAAAAATGTCGCTGTACGATTTGCACAGTGTGTACGCAGTACGGATACCGTGTGTCGCCTGGGTGGGGATGAATTCACAATCATATTGCCCGAAATACAGGACATCAGCGTAGCAGGCAAGGTCGCAGAAAAAATCATCAGTCTGCTGGATACATCATTCAGTATCGGCGGCGAAGAGATCAGTATCAGCCCGAGTATAGGCGTCAGCATATTTCCGGATGATGCTGAGGATATAGAATCCCTGGTCAAGAATGCAGATTCGGCCATGTATCACGCCAAGTCCAAGGGCCGCAATAATTACCAGTACTATACCCAGACCATGAATGCAGAGGCCCGGCAGCGACTGGATCGCGAAAACCGGCTGCGGCGTGCTGTGGAATATGATCAGTTTATGTTGTATTACCAGCCGCAAGTGGACGTACAAACCTTGCAAGTATCAGGCTATGAAGCACTGATCCGCTGGCATGACTCGGAAACCGGCCTCGTCTCTCCTGATCAGTTTGTACCATTACTGGAAGATACCGGGTTGATTGTGCCGGTGGGTGACTGGATATTGCGACGCGCCTGCCGTGATATTGCGGAGATGTCCCGGATGAATCCGGATTTTCGCAGCGTTTCAATTAACCTCTCGGCGCGCCAGTTTGTGGATAACACTATCGTGGATCGCATCAAGCTGATCATGGATGAAACCGGTGTCACCCCGGAACAACTGGTGATCGAAATTACCGAAACGATCATGATGACGGAAACGGCCCGTAGCCTGGAAATACTGAATCAGTTAAGCGCCCTCGGACTGAAACTGTCCCTCGATGATTTTGGCACCGGCTATTCTTCACTGGCATATCTCAAGCAGTTTCCCATCAATATCATCAAAATTGACAAATCCTTTGTGCGTGATTTGTATACCAATCCGAGCGATGCTGCTATATGTGAGGCGATTATCGCCATTGCGCGGCAACTGGGCCTGAAAGTCCTGGCAGAAGGCGTGGAAACGGTTGAGCAGTTCAACTACATGAGGGAAAAAGGTTGTCATGCCATCCAGGGTTATTATTTCGGTAAGCCCCTGCCTCTGGCCCAAATTCTCTGCAAAGTCATGAAAACAGCCTGAGGGGCTGCTGCCCGTGTCCGTGCCGGAATTCAATCCGGTTCGGACACAGGATTTCATAAATAATTCATCGAAAAACTGTTGACAGGGCATGGCCATTGGGATATGTTGCATTGCAATATATTGCGCCGCACCATAAAGGTGAAACAGCGTATTTTCAACCCAAAATGATTGGTTAATCCCAAGGAGTCATATCATGCAAGACTATGTAGAACAATTTACCACCGCCGGCCGGGCATCTTATGAGTCCCTGCAGGAACTGGGGGCCATCAATGCCAAGGCTTTCCAGAAGCTGATGGATCTGCAGTTCAAATTTGCCACATTCAATATCGAAACCGGCATAGAGCAGACCAAGCTGCTGACCAGCACCAGCAATTACAAGGATTACCTGACCGCTGAAACTGACTTTGCCGGTGTATACAGTGCCAAGGCGATGGATTTCACCAAGCAGGCCGCTTCTATCCTGAGTGAATCCCGCGATGAAATTGTGACCTGGATGGAAAAAGGCCTCGAAACCGCAGAAACTACTGCGAAAGTCCCGGCCAAACGCACTGCCAAAAAATAAGCCACCGTCTTCATTGAAGATTGGCGATATGCGCCAGACAGAAAGCCCGTACTACCTCTGGTATACGGGCTTTTTTTATGCTGCGCCAGGCAAGCAGGTAAACCACTCTGTGGTAGGATAAAAAAATAACAATGGTGGCTTTGACCATCGTAATCAGCGGACAAAATGGCAATGAGCAATACCGGTAAAAATCAGTGGGGGGGTACGGACTGGATGGAGTCCCAGCGCAAATGGATGGAAGCGTGGCTGTCATTTACCCAGCCGGCGGCGAGGATCAAGACTGGTTCAGCAAAGAACAATCCTCTGGCTGACATGATGGATTTCTGGTGGAAATCTGTTTCCGGCGCCTTGCCGGAAGGCAGTTCCGAGTTTGTCACCAAGATGCTTGAACAGGGCAGATTTTTCTACGTCCTCAGTGAGCAATTCACCCAGCTGTTGAATAACGTCAACGAATACAACAAGGCCACGGGCGACTGGCAAACTGCGCTCAATACGCAATTTGAAGAAATGAAGCGGCTGTTTCAGAGTCAACAGGCAGACTCAACACAGGCCATGCATGGGATGTGGGGTGCCTGGCAGCAATTACCACTGGATACCCTGCAACGCACTTTCTCTTCAGCATCCCTGATGCCCGGTGATTTCCTTGCTGATCTGAAACCGGATGCACTGGAAAGCGTGACCGACAAGTTTCTCTCCATACCGGGTGTAGGCTATACCCGCGAAAGCCAGGAACAGGCCCAGGAAGGAATCCGTCTCTGGAATGAATATCAGAAAAATTCACGTGATTACAACGTTGCCATGACCAAAGTCAGTGTCGATGCGTTGGAAGAAATGCGTAAACGGATTATCAAACTGGCGGAAGAGGGCGAAGAGATCAACAGTCTGCGCGAGATTTATGATCTCTGGGTGGATTGTAATGAAGATGCTTATGCGGCTTATACTGCCACCGAAGAATTTTCCGTTCTCTATGGTCGCCTGACCAACTCCTTGATGGCGGTGAAGCATCATGGACGCAATGTGGTGGATGAGCTGCTGGGCGGGCTCAATATGCCCACCCGCCGTGGCATGAATACCCTGCAAAAACGTCAGCAGGAAATGCGCCGGGATGCAAAGGAAATGTCACGCCGGATTACAGATTTACAGGACCAGATCAGGGATTTGCAGAAAACGGTCGCTGCCGGTGTACCTAAACCTTCCGGCACCAACGGCACAAAACCCAGAACAGCACCCACAATTGCGCCAGTATCAAAACCGGTAGTGAAGGAATCCCGCAAACGCGTGGAGGTTGCCCGCAAACCTGTGCGTAAACCCGGCAAGAAAGACGAAAAGATCATCATCAAAATTTGACCCTTGAGGAACACCTGTCGTGATACCTTTCCAAATCAGGCCCGATGAGATAGTCCACGAAGTCAACCAGTTCAACGTGAAACTGGCGCAGGGCATCAATACACTCACTGAAATTGGCGATATCGAAGTCGGTATCTCAAAGAAGGCACCTGTGTATCAGGAAGACAAGCTGGTGTTGTACCATTTTGAGCCGCGGGTGAAAAAACGCAATCCGGTACCTCTTCTCATTGTCTATGCGCTGGTCAACCGGCCGTATATGGCGGATTTGCAGGATGGCCGTTCCATGGTGCAGGGGCTGCTGGATGCGGGGCTGGATGTTTACCTGATTGACTGGGGCTATCCGGACAGTGCTGATAAATTTCTTACGCTCGATGACTACATCAATGGTTACATCGATCGTTGTGTGGATGTGATTTGCCGCGAACACAAGATCAAGAAAATCAACCTGCTCGGCATCTGTCAGGGCGGCGCTTTCAGTCTCTGTTACACAGCATTGCATCAGGACAAAATCAAAAACCTGATCACCACGGTTACCCCGGTGGATTTCCACACCAAAGACGATCTGCTGAGCAGAATGGTACGGCATATTGATGTTGATCTGCTGGTCGATACGATGGGGAATGTTCCGGGTGAATTGCTCAACATGACCTATCTTTCATTGAAGCCTTTCCGGCTGGTCGGGCAGAAATATATCGATCTGGTCAATCTGCTGGATGACAAGGAGCAGGCGCGTAATTTCATGCGCATGGAAAAGTGGATTTTTGACAGCCCGGATCAGGCCGGCGAAGCGTTCCGCCAGTTTACCAAACAGTTTTATCAGGAAAACGGACTGGTCAAAGGCACGGTTAAAATAGGTAACCAGACCGTGGATCTGGAGAAGATTACCATTCCGGTACTGAACATCTTTGCTGCAGCGGACCATCTGGTACCACCGGATTCTTCCAAAGCCTTGCAAGGATGTGTGAGTAGCAAGGATTATACCGAGCTTGAATTTCCCGGCGGGCATATCGGTATTTATGTCAGCGGCAAGGCGCAGAAAATGATTCCACCTTCAGTCGGCCAGTGGCTGGATAAACGTACCTGATCGTTTGCTGTTTATCTGTAATAAACAAAACCCGTATTTCTTTCAAGGAGTACGGGTTTTGTTTTTGGATGACCGGATACGGGCTGTATTTTTTGCGCTTAAAAAAACAAAAAACCGTATCCCTTTCGGGGATACGGTTTTTTCAGAGGAGGTATTACCTTAAATAACTACAATCCAAAATCATCTCAGGCGGCTTTGGCTACCGGCACAACCTTGGCGGCTTCTTTCAAACCTTTCTCGGCATCTTTCATGGACTTTTCAAACCATGCGCCAATCTCGTCCTTGGTTTCGCTCATAATGTCCAGCGTGTTGCGGGCGATGCCTTGTACCTTGCTGCTCATTTCCCCGGCAATTTCGGTCTGGGCGGACAACAGTTCCTTGTAACCTTTGGCGGTGCTGGCAAGCTTCATCTGTTTGGTGCTGTATTCAATCGCCAGAGTGCCCAGTGCAAACTGCTGTTCAATCAGTTGTTCAGCCAGGCTGGTGTTGATGGCATATAACTGCTTCAGGGTTTCATAGGCATTCAAGCCATATTTGTTCATCTGTTCGTACATGGTGTTCATTCGGGCTCTCCTCGAGTTTGTTGATCTGGACTGCATTAATGTTGTGCGTCGCACAATGATGCATTGCAGCATAGGAAACTCATAGGCCGATGTCAAGGACTTTATCTAATGGTGGAAACTGGAAATGCAAAAACGATATTTAATAAATACTATTAAATATCAAATACTTGTGTAAATAACGGGCATAGGCAAAATGGCTCCTGCCCATATTTATTTATTCGGTGTATTCAGGAAATGCCAGTGAACAATCCACCGTTGATGGAAATTTCTGAGCCGGTGATATAGGCCGCATCTTCGCCGGCCAGATAAACCACTGCTGCAGCGATTTCTGCCGGTTTGGCGAGACGGCCGGCCGGTATCTTGGCAATAATGCCTTTAAGAATATCTTCCGGGATGGCGTCCATCATGCTGGTGCCGACATAGCCCGGACACACCGAATTCACAGTCACACCTGAATCCGCCACTTCCAGTGCCAATGCTTTGCTGAAACCAATCATGCCGGCCTTGGCCGTGGCATAGTTGGTCTGGCCGAACTGGCCTTTCTGACCGTTCACGGAGGAGATATTAATAATACGGCCGTAACCACGGTCCACCATGCCGTTGATGAAATTACGGGTGATGTTGAAGACACTGTCGAGATTGGTATCAAGAACAGCATGCCATTTATCGGCTTCCATTTTACGCAGTGTGGCGTCACGGGTGATGCCTGCGCAGTTCACCAGAATGTCAATGTGACCATAACGCTTTTCAAGTTCCTTGCTCATGTGCTTGCAGGAATCGAAATCCGTTACATCACAGAGGATGATGTCGATGTCATATCCGGCAGCTTCATGTTCCACTTCCCAGGCAATGGCGCGTTCCTGCTCCGGAGCAATATAGGTGGCAATAACTTTATGGCCAGCGGCATAGAGCTGTTTGCAGATTTCCGTACCGATACCGCCGATGCCACCCGTGACCAGGGCCACGCGGCCGCTTTCAATGCGTTTGTTATGTGCAGTTGTTTTTACCGGGCCGGATTTTTGAATGGTGCCGATGGAATTCAGTGCCAGCGGATCCAGATAAAAACTCAAGGTGTCCTGTTGCTGCTGGGCCAGCCGGGAGAGGGCATTGCCCGTTAATTCGGACAAACCACTCAGCGTATCAAAGGTAAGTTCAAACGGATTGCTCCATGGATTGAACATCGACTTCTGGGTTTTATGCATCAACTTGCTGAATTCTGTCCACATGTCCTGGTAGGCGTATACCGATCCTGCTTTAAACATTCGTCAACCCTCGTGCTTGTCTTGTTGTTTTTGTTATTTCAAACAGAAGTCCGGTTTTGTTTACTTGTTGTCCTTGCTGCTCAGGCCTGCTGCCTTGAAGAAATTGTCCTGCATCTGTTGCCACATTTTCATATTTTGCTCTGCCATATCAGAGATGGCCGTCAGGGGATTGGCAGAGATGGCTTTCTGGAACTCCTTCTGCTGGTTCAGGAATAGCTGCATGCTTTTTTCAATGTAATCTCCCGCCATGCTCTGGATGGAATCACCGTAGGAACGGATGATCTGGGTCAGCAGTTCGGTGGAGAAGAAGGGCTCGCCGTCATGTTCCTGTTCGGCGATGATCTGCAGCAGAATGTTACGGGTCAGGTCTTCATCGGTCTTGACATCTTTCACCACAAATTCAACGCCGCCCAACACCAGACGTTTCACATCATCGAGCGTAATGTATTTGCTGTCTTCAGTGTCGTACAGGCGCCGGTTCGGATATTTTTTGATAATTCGCGCACTCATGATTAATCAGTTCCCCCAAGTATTTGTGTCTGTAACCGATCCTGCACCGTTGCCCATCGTATAGCAACGGCGCAGGTCGACATAATTACATCATGTGCTGCCCGCCGTTCATGGAGAAATCGGCGCCGGTGCAGAATCCGGCTTCATCCGAAACCAGAAAATCCACCATGGCGGCCACTTCTTCAGACGTACCCAAACGGCCAACCGGAATACCGGCAATGATTTTGTTACGGATGTCTTCCGCCACGGCCATCACCATATCTGTGGCAATATAACCCGGCGACACAGTATTCACTGTAACACCTTTACGCGCCACTTCCTGTGCCAGCGACATGGTAAAGCCATGCATGCCGGCCTTGGAGGCCGTGTAGTTGGTCTGCCCAATCTGGCCTTTCTGGCCATTGATGGACGAGATATTGATCACACGTCCCCAGCCTTTTTCCATCATGCCATCGACCACCTGCTTGGTGACGTTGTAGAGGCTGTCAAGATTGATCTTCATCACGGCGTCCCACTGTTCGCGGGTCATTTTACGGAAGGTGACGTCCTTGGTAATGCCGGCGTTATTGACCAGAATGTCGACCGGACCGAGATCAGCAGTTATCTTTTTAGCGAGTTCCACGCAGGCGTTCAGATCAGATACATCGGCCTGATAGATGGCGATGTCATAACCCTTGGCTTTCACTTCTTCCTGCCATTTGCGGGCCTTGGCTTCGTCACGATAATTCGTGGCAACCTTGGCGCCGGAATCGGCAAGCCGCAGACAAATGGCTGCTCCTATTCCACCGGTACCACCGGTGACGAGTGCTACTTTACCCTTCAGATTTGCCATGGCGCTTACCTCTCCACCGCCAGGGCCACACCCTGACCGCCGCCGATGCATAATGTGGCCAGGCCTTTTTTCGCATCACGGCGATTCATTTCATGCAGCAATGTGACCAGCACGCGGCAGCCGGAAGCACCGATCGGATGACCGATTGCAATGGCACCACCGTTTACATTCACCTTGCTGGTGTCCCAGCCAAGGTCTTTATTCACGGACATGGCTTGTGCCGCAAAGGCTTCATTGGATTCAATCAGGTCCAGATCCTTCACTGTCCATCCTGCCTTCTTCAAACAACGCTGGGTGGCCGGAATCGGGCCCGTGCCCATGATTTGCGGATCCACGCCGGCGCTGGCATAGGCCTTGATGGTCGCCAGCGGTTTCAGACCGAGTTCCTTCGCTTTCTTTTCGCTCATCACAATTACAGCAGCAGCGCCGTCATTGATGCCGGAGGCATTGCCTGCAGTAACCGACCCGGCTTTATCAAATGCCGGTTTGAGTTTGCCAAGTGATTCAGCGGTGGTTCCGGCACGTGGAAATTCATCCTTGGCAAAGATGACTGGATCACCTTTACGCTGCGGGATTTCCACCGGAATGATTTCATCATTGAACTTGTTGGCTTTCTGGGCGGCTTCCGTTTTTTGCTGTGAGGCAGCGGCAAATTCGTCCTGGGCTTCACGGGTGAAGCCGTATTTCTTCACAATATTTTCCGCAGTGACGCCCATGTGATAATTGTTGAAGACATCGGTGAGACCTTCATTGATCATGTGGTCTTTCATGGCCCAGTCACCCATTTTGTTGCCGTTGCGGGATTTGGGCAGGATATGCGGTGACAGGCTCATGTTTTCCTGGCCACCAGCGATGACAATTTCCGCATCACCGGCACGGATGGATTGTGCAGCCAGGGCCACAGCTTTCAGACCCGAACCACAGACCTTGTTGATCGTCATGCTCGGAATGTTTTCCGGCAGACCGGCATAGATGGCGGCCTGACGGGCCGGGTTCATACCAACACCGGCGGTCAACACCTGACCCAGAATGACTTCATCGACCTGTTCCGGTTTGATGCCGGTTTTGGCCAACAAACCGGAAATGACTTTTGCCCCCAGCTGGGCGGCGGGTATTTCAGAGAGTGCGCCCCCGAAACTGCCTATGGCAGTGCGGCCGGCAGCCACAATTACGACATTGTCAGACATGTTAATTTTCCTCCCTCAGACGTCGAGGCTATCAGCGATTTGTAATTTTACGTTGCACTGCACAAAACCCTGAAAGGATGTTAACAGAATCTTTTCAGCGACTCCAGCTTCCCCGGCGGGGTTCCTTGTAACTACTCTAAATCAGATGTCAGTTTGGCTCTTTTATCCACTTCTCCCAGTAGGGTTCAGGTTGGAACAAGCCACACATAAAATCGACAAAGGTACGGGCTTTGGTGGAAAGATGGCGGCGATGGATATACACCGCATGGATCTGGACCGGATCAGGTTCGTAGCCTTCCAGTACCGGGATCAAACGCCCGTCCCGGATATCCAGGCCGACGATGTAGGAAGGGAGTTGCACCAGACCACAGCCATTGATGGCCGCAATCCTTAAGGGATCAGCGGTATTGGCGCGGAATGAACCCTCCGGATGCAGTGTGACAATTTTACCGTCGATGCGGAATTTCCAGTCGAAGTAGGGTGTGCGTAATGAAAGTGACAGACAATTATGATCATCCAGATCAGCGGGTGTTTGTGGCGTACCCTTACGCGCCAGATAATCCGGTGAGCCACAGACTACCGTGCGGCTGGAGGCCAGCTTGCGGGCTACCAGATTGGAATCCTCCAGATCACCCAGCCAGATGGCGAGGTCCACACCTTCCTCAAACAGATCCGGAGCCCGATCGGTCAGCACCATTTCAATCACCACTTCCGGATAGCGTTCTTTGTAGGCACCAAGTGCCCGCGCCAGATGGAATGATCCAAACGAAGGTGGCGTCATGATTTTCAATGTGCCACGTGGTTCAGACTGTAATTGTGAGACGGCCTGTTCGGCCTCCTCAACCTCCGCAATGATATTGGAGATCTTCTCGAGGTAAGCGCTTCCTACCTCGGTCAGACTCAACTGTCGTGTCGTCCGGTTAAGTAAACGCACGTCCAGGTTCTCTTCAAGGTGACTCATGTATTTCGAGGCCATGGCCCGGGAAATGCCCAGTTCTTCTGCCGCCGCTGAGAAGCTGCCTAGACGGGCAACAGTAGCAAAGACCTTCATGCTGGTCAGTTTATCCATCACTATTCACCAATAATTTCAATTTAAGAAACAATTTATAAATTATTTAATCATTGTAAATGAATTAAAGCATAACTATCTTTACCGCATCGCACAAATTAATCTGCTGATAAAAGCAGGTTAAAAGTGTAAAAGCTTTTAATTTCAACTACTTGAGGTAAACGACAATGAAAACATTAAGCACAGCAGTCCTTATCAGTGCCTTGGCGCTGATGAGTTTTGTACAGGCAGAAGTGGATGAAACCGCCGCCATCCGCAGCCTGAACAGTAACTGGGATGCGGCCATTAATAAGGGCAATACCGCGGAATTGGCGAAGTTATATGCCAAGGATGCGGTGGTGATGCCACCGAGCAGCGAGATCCTCGCGAGCCCGGAAGCCATCCGCAATTACTGGGACGGCCTGCGTAAAGTCGGTGTGAATGAATACACCGTGCGCACGGTTGAGACCCGTATCGAAGGCGATACCGCCTACCAGACTGCTTTGTGGGAAGCCACTCGCACGGCTGACGGTCAGGCCATCCAGTTCGAAGGCAACATCAGCAATGTGCTGGAACGCCAGAAAGACGGCAGCTGGAAGATCCGCTTACAGAGCTGGAATTAACCAGAAAACACCCTCTCCCTTTGGGAGAGGGTTGGGGTGAGGGTGAAAGTTTCCACCCCCACCCGTTGTACTTCGTACAACGGCCTCTCCCGTCAAGGGGGAGGCAATTTATAGATTACCTTCCCATATCAGTGAGATTACGACCTCCTCCTCGAATGAGTAATTCACTGAATTTCTGATACACAGGGATGTGTATTTTTTTATCAGATGTGAATCGGCCTGCCATCGACAGCAAGGGCCGCTTCGTGCATGGCTTCGGCGAGGGTGGGATGAGCATGGATGGTTCGGGCAATATCTTCGGTGCTGCCATCGAATTCCATGGCGAGTACGGCTTCGGCAATCAGTTCTGAAGCATTCGGTCCGAGGATGTGTACACCAAGGATGCGATCGGTTCTGGCATCACCGAGTATCTTGATCATGCCGCTGGCTTCCGCCATCGCTTTGGCGCGGCCGCTGGCCGCAAATGGAAACACACCATTGCGATATTCAATTCCGGCAGCTTTCAACTGTTGTTCGGTTTTACCAGCCCAGGCAATTTCCGGCCAGGTGTAGATGACCCACGGAATCACATCGTAATTCATATGGGCATATTTTCCGGCAATGCGTTCGGCAACCGCGACGCCTTCTTCGGAAGCCTTATGCGCAAGCATCGGGCCACGCACGACATCACCAACTGCATAGACATTCGGCAGATTGGTCTTGCAGTGTTCATCCACGATGATGAAACCACGCTCATCCAGACTTAATCCAACGTCACTGGCACCCAGCCCCTGCGTGTTGGGTTTACGGCCGACAGCGACAATCAGTTTATCCACGTTGATTTGCTGTTTGCCGTCCTTGTCTTCATAAGTAACGATCACCTGCTGGTTGTTGGTGCCGGTGCCGGTGACTTTGGCGCCGAGGCGGATATCCAGCCCCTGTTTGGTTAACACTTTCCAGGCTTCACTGGCGATCTGTTTATCTGCGGCCATCAGAAATTCATCCAGGGCTTCGAGAATGATCACTTCAGAACCGAGGCGTTTCCAGACACTGCCAAGTTCAAGTCCAATCACTCCCGCACCGATCACGCCCAGAGTGCGTGGGGCCTGGTTGAAATTAAGTGCGCCGGTGGAATCCACAATCTTGTCCTGATCGACAGGTGCAGGAGGAATTTTCGCAGGCACAGAACCGGTGGCAATGATGATGTGTTTGGCCGAGACGGTATATTTTTCCGCGGGCATGGTTGCTTCCGGATCTTTTACCGGCGTCACTTCAACCTGGTTGTCCGGTAACAGACGGCCATGACCTTTCAGCCATTCCACCTTGTTTTTACGAAACAGTCCGGCAATACCCAGTGTTAATGTTGAAACAATCTTGGCCTTGCGTGCGACCATCTTGTTTACATCGACACTCACACCACTGACAGTGATACCGTGATCACTGACGCCATGTTTAATGTGGGAGTAGTGATGTGAGGAATCGAGCAATGCCTTGGAGGGTATGCAACCGACATTAAGGCAAGTGCCGCCCAATGCGGGTTTGCCCTGTTCATTGATCCAGCTTTCGACACAGGCCGTGGAAAGCCCAAGTTGCGCACAACGGATGGCGGCAACATAACCGCCAGGTCCGGCACCGATCACGACAACATCAAAATTCTGCATGAATGTTCCTGATTAGTTCAGTGAAAATTTATTTTCCGTCATACCGGGCTTGACCCGGTATCCAGTAAAATGATGTCCGCCTTACAGGCGGTACATTAAATTCGTACTAGATTCCGGGTTCCGCTTACGCGGCCCCGGAATGACGGCGCTTTATATATCACACCTGTAACAGCAGACGGGTGGGATCTTCAATCTGTTCTTTAATCGCGACCAGGAACTGCACGGCTTCGCGGCCATCAATGATGCGGTGATCATAAGAGAGCGCCACATACATCATCGGCCGGATCACGACCTCACCATTCAACGCAATGGGACGGTCCTGTGTTTTGTGCATACCGAGGATCGCGCTCTGTGGCGGGTTGATGATCGGTGTCGAGAGTAATGAGCCGAACACACCGCCATTGGTAATCGTGAACGTGCCGCCGGTCAGTTCTTCAATGGTGAGTTTTGAATCACGCGCTTTTTCACCGAGTTCGCGTATTTTCGTTTCAATGCCGGCAAATGACATCGTATCGGCATCGCGCAGGATTGGCACCACGAGACCGCGCGGAGCGCTTACCGCAATGCCGATATCAAAGTAACCGTGATAGATAATGTCCTGTCCATCGACTGACGCATTGATGACAGGGAATTTTTTCAGTGCTTCCACGGCCGCCTTGGTGAAGAACGACATGAAACCGAGTTTCACGCCATGTGCCTTTTCAAATTCATCCTTGTAACGGGCACGCAGATCCATCACGGGTTGCATGTTGATCTCATTGAACGTGGTGAGGATGGCGTTTTCATGTTGCGCACTCAGCAGGCGTTCCGCCGCACGCTTGCGCAAACGGGTCATGGCCACACGTTGTTCAGGACGATCACCGGACACTGCGGGCGCCGGTGCTGAAACTGGAGCAGCAGGCGCAGGTGCTGCTTTCACAGGCTCAGGTTTGGGTTCGGGTTTATTTTCAGCCACAAGTTTGGGTGCTGGTGTTGGAGCCGGAGCAGGGGATGGTCTCGCCGGAGCAGGAGCAGGAGCAGAGGCCGTGGTCTGACCAACATGTTTGAGTACATCTTCCTTGGTGACCCGATCGCTGCCGGGTGCGGTTTTTACATCTTTGGATTCAACATTGTGTTCGTGCAAAAGATTGCGCACGGCCGGGCTGAGTTTGGGATCGGCTTTGGATGCAGATGCCGGTGCCGGCGGATCAATTAATGTTTGCTGTTCCGGTTTGCTCGCGGGAGCTGGTTTAACCGCGGCAGGTGCAGGAGCTGCAACCGATACGTCACCCGTTTCAATGCGGGCTATGACTTCGTTGCTTTTAACCTCTTCACCATCCAGTTTCAGGATTTCTGCAATCACGCCGGCATCCGGTGCGGCAACTTCGAGTGTGACCTTGTCGGTTTCAATATCAATAAGGCTGTCACCCCGAGTTACTTTATCACCCACTTTTTTGTGCCACTTCATCAATGTGGCTTCGGCGACGGATTCCGCCAGTACCGGGACTTTTACTTCAACGGTCACGATAATCTCCTTAAATTCAAACGGTATTAAAGATTTCTGAATCGATTGATATCACACATGCTGTACTGTTTTTTTATGCGTCGTCACTTCCAGCTTGTCGATCTGCAAGGCGTCCGCCACCAGTTGCCGCTGTTGCTCCAGATGCTTGGACATGTATCCCACGGCCGGTGATGCGGAATAGAAACGTCCGGCATACCCAAAGGTGTGGTGATCACTCAGGCTGCCGATCATGGTGCCGCGGGATTGCATGTAGTACCAGCTGCCCTGGTTCTTCGGTTCTTCCTGCACCCATACCACTTCCTTGAGATTTTCATACTGTGCCAGCACCCGCTGTACCGCTTCCTTGGGGAAGGGGAACAACTGTTCAATGCGGGCGATTGCAATATTCTGGATATTGTTTGCGCGCCGGGCTTCGAGCAGGTCGTAATACACCTTGCCGCAGCAGAAGAGCAGGCGCGTGATGGCTTTCTTGTCCATCGTATCCACTTCATCGATCACAGTCTGAAAGCGGCCGGTGAGGATGTCTTCGATTGGAGTTGTAGAAAGCTTGTGTCGCAGGAGGCTCTTGGGACTCATCACGATCAATGGCTTGCGATACGGCCGCATGATCTGCCGGCGCAGCATGTGATACATCTGTCCGGCTGTACTCGGCACACACACCTGCATATTTTCTTCCGCACACAGTTGCAGATAACGTTCCAGCCGCGCGGAGGAATGTTCCGGCCCCTGGCCGTCATACCCATGCGGCAGAAATACCACGAGACCACAAAAGCGTCCCCACTTGGCTTCACAGGAACTGATAAATTGATCAAATACCACCTGCGCGCCGTTGGCGAAATCACCAAACTGCGCTTCCCAGATCACCAGCGCATTCGGTTCGGCACTGCTGTAACCATATTCATAAGCCAGTACCGCTTCTTCCGACAGTGTGGAATTGATCACCAGGAAATTCGCCTGTGCGTCATTGATATGACGCAGCGGTACATGAGTGGCGCCGGTTTCACTGTCATGCAGCACCGCATGGCGATGGAAGAACGTGCCACGGCCGCAATCTTGTCCTGAAACACGCACCGGATGGCCGATATCCAGCAATGACGCATAGGCCATGGTTTCAGCAAAGCCCCAGTCCATCGGTAATTCACCTGCAGCCATCTTGATGCGGCTGTCCATGATGCGTTGTACGGTCGGATGCAGCTTGAAGCCGTCAGGGATCGTGGTTATCCGCTCTGCAAGGCGCTTGAGCGTTGCTTCATTAATATTGGTGTTCAGCACCATGTCCCAGTGCTTGCCTTTGTACGGCGTAAAATCGATCAGGAAGTCACGGCTGACGTTTGTAGCCTGTGGTCCGGCCACTGCACGATTCGATTCCAGCGACTGGATATAATTGTCGTGTAGTTTACCGGCACCGTCGGCGGTGATGATGCCTTCATTCACCAGTTTATCGGTGTAGAGTTTGCGTGCACCCGGATGTTTGCGGATCTGTTTGTACATGATCGGTTGTGTCGCCGCCGGTTCATCAGCTTCGCTGTGTCCATGCTTGCGGTAGCACACCAGATCAATCACCACATCCTTGTGGAATTGCATGCGGAAATCCAGTGCAAGCCTGGCAATGAACACCACCGCTTCCGGATCATCAGCATTCACATGGAAAATCGGCGCCTGTACGGTCTTCGCCACATCCGTGCAATACAGTGTTGAGCGAGAATCCAGCGGATCACTCGTCGTAAACCCAATCTGGTTATTAATTATAATGTGTACCGTCCCACCCGTGGTGTAACCGCGCGTCTGGGAGAAATTGAAGGTTTCCATTACCACGCCCTGACCGGCAAACGCAGCATCACCGTGTATTAATATCGGCAATACCTGATCGCGTTTGGTGTCCAGGCGCCGTTCCTGTCGCGCGCGTACTGATCCTTCCACCACCGGGTCAATAATTTCCAGATGGGATGGATTAAAAGCAAGTGTGAGATGAATCGGTCCGCCCGGCGTTTCTATATCTGAGGAATACCCGAGGTGATATTTCACATCACCGGAGCTGTTTTCATTGGCCTTGCCCTTGCCTTCAAATTCACTGAACAGATCGCTGGGCAATTTTCCAATCACATTGACCAGTACATTGATACGGCCACGATGCGCCATGCCAATCACGACTTCCTTGATTTGCTGGCGGCCACCGTCCTGAATCAGTTCATCCAGTAGCGGAATTAAGGGCTCACCACCTTCCAGCGAGAAACGTTTCTGGCCAACGTACTTGGTGTGCAGATATTCTTCCAGTCCGTTTGCTGCGATCAGCCGTTCCAGGATGCGTACTTTTTTGAGCTTGTCGAAGTCAGGGCGGGCCAGACAGGTTTCCAGACGCTGCTGGATCCAGCGTTTCTGTTCGGTCTCATTAATATGCATATACTCCGCACCGATGCTGCGGCAATACGTGGCTTGCACGATGTTCAGAATTTCACGCAGGGGAATTTCCGCATCTGTGAACTGCAAAGAACCGGTATTGAATGGTTTGTCCATGTCCGCCTCGGTCAGGCCGTGATAGGCCGGATCGAGTTCAGGAATCACCGGACGTTCATATTGTTTGAGCGGATCGAGATCGGCCTGACGGTGGCCGCGGAAACGGTAGGCATTGATTAACTGCAATACCGCGACCTGTTTCTGATGATCAACGCTTGCCGGCGCGGCAACTGCACTGGTTTGGGGCCGTTGTTTGCCATTGCCCTGTTTTGCGGCAGTCAGAAAAGCCTGCTGGATAGGTGAGTGGGGAACATCGCGTGCCGCCGGTTCACTTTTTTGCACGTTCTCGAAATAGTGCCGCCATTCCGGGCTCAGATCGCCGGGGCGAGTCAGGAAGGTTTCATACAGGTCTTCAATAAACCATGCATTTCCGCTGTAAAGACAGGAAGAATTCTCTTTATCCATAGTCCGGCCTTATCGAATTTATAACTGCGGGGTAAACATCTGAAAACGGCAAATCTACTGGTAAATATCCCCTGTGCTCAAACAATTACCGGCCTTAAGTTTAAGTGCTTTTACCGGTAATTGGTACAAGTTTAGCGCATCCGTAAACTTCAGGGCCTAAGTCCGTGAAAGTTTTAGACCATGCCCTGATTTTGTCAGGGCCGCCCGGAATTTATTGTCCGGGTCATGCAATTATAACTTGCTGCATCGCCAGAGCGGACGGTATTCTTTCAGAACCTATCTCAAGATTAAACGCGTGTGCGACGGCGGTTATTTTCGCGCCGGCCGCGAAGCGCGGAGCGAGATTGGCTTATTGCCCATGAGCGACAAGCGACAATGGCAGGCGTGAAAATAGCCCCGTCCCTTTGGGTTGCGCCCAAAAAGCGCGGCTTGGGCGTTACTCGGCTTGCCCAGGTTGACACATGGCCTGCGCCTCGCGCCTGCAATCCACGCTTTTTGGGTCTGCAACGCACGCACGTTTAATCTTGAGATAGGTTCTATATACCCGGGCAATCCGGGTACGTCGTCAGCAAAACCAAGAAGATCCAACTGTACTCCAGACAGTAATGCGACCAGGGAGATGATTAATGACTCATACCGTGACGATTATTGACAATAAAACCGGCAAAAAGCTGGAATGCCCGGTGATTGAAGGCGCTTATGGCGCACCGGTGATCGATACCAAATCGCTCAACAGCGAGCTGGGCCTGTTTACGTTCGACCCCGGTTTCATGACCACCGCCGCATGCCGCAGCGCCATCACCTATCTGGACGGCGATAAGGGCATCTTGCTGCACCGGGGTTATCCCATCGAGCAACTGGCCAAACACAGCACCTATCTGGAAGTCTGCTACCTGCTGCTTTATGGTGATTTGCCCACCCGCGAGCAATATGATCAATTCCGCGCCGATCTCAACATGCGCAATCTGGTGCACGAACATCTGGAACGTTTTTACACCGGTTATCGCTACGATGCCCATCCGATGTCCATCCTGGTTGGTATTACCGGGGCGTTGTCCTCTTATTATCATGAAGCGCTGGACATTAATGATCCGGCGGACCGCAACCTCACGGCTATCCGCGTGATTGCCAAAATGCCGATCCTCGCGGCGCATTGTTATAAACATGCGATGGGCCATCCGTTTGTGTATTCGCGTGATGACCTCGGTTATGTTCATAATTTTCTTAACATGATGTTCTCCCTGCCGAACCGCGCTTATGTGCCGAACCCGACCGCCATCCGGGCGCTGGATTTATTACTGATCCTGCATGCCGATCATGAACAGAACGCATCAACTTCCACGGTGCGTCTGGCGGGCAGTGCCGAAGCCAATCCGTTTGCCTGTATTGCGGCCGGCATCGTGACACTCTGGGGCCGGGCCCATGGCGGCGCCAATGAGGCGGTACTGCGCATGCTGATGGAAATCAAGGACCCGAAAAACATTCCGCAATACATCGCCCGGGCCAAGGACAAAAACGATCCGTTCCGGCTCATGGGCTTTGGTCATCGCGTCTACAAAAACTACGATCCGCGCGCGACCATCATTCGTCAGGCCTGTCACGATTTGTTGCAGGAAGTGGATACAGTTGACCAGCCCTTGTTTGATATTGCGATGGAACTTGAGCAAATTGCACTCAAAGACGACTATTTCATAGAACGCAAGTTGTATCCGAACGTGGATTTTTATTCCGGCATTATCCTCAAGGCACTGGGCATCCCGACGGCCATGTACACCGTGATGTTTGCACTTGCCAGATCGGCCGGTTGGATATCACAATGGATGGAAATGATGGTCGATCCGGACTTCCGCATCGGCCGTCCACGCCAGTTGTACATCGGTAGTCAACAACGTGATTACGTGCCGATGGATAAACGTGGTTAATTAATGCCCTCACCCCCGTATCAAGTACAGGGCAGGCTCTGACCCTCTCCCTGTGGGAGAGGGTTGGGGTGAGGGGGAATAACAATTAAAACTTTACAAGTTAGTGGAGAATAACAATATGAAAGCACCCGTACGTGTAGCTGTGACCGGCGCTGCAGGGCAGATCGGCTATGCACTCCTGTTCCGCATTGCCGCTGGCGAAATGCTCGGCAAGGATCAACCTGTAATACTGCAAATGCTGGAAGTTACACCGGCCATGAAAATGCTGGAAGGTGTGGCCATGGAACTGGATGATTGTGCCTTTCCCTTGCTGGCCGGTTGTGTGCTCACCGATGATGTGAACAAGGCTTTCAAGGATGTCAACTATGCATTACTTGTCGGTGCGAAACCACGCGGCCCCGGCATGGAACGCAGCGATCTGCTTGAAGCCAATGGCGGCATCTTCAAGGTGCAGGGCAAGGCGATCAATGACAATGCAGATCGGAATGTGAAAGTGCTGGTGGTGGGTAATCCTGCGAACACCAATGCCCATACCGCGATGGTCAGTGCACCGGACATCAGCCCGCGTAATTTTTCTGCAATGACCCGCCTCGATCACAATCGTGCGCTCGCACAACTCGCTGCCAAGACCGGATCAAAAGTCAGTGACATTAAAAAGATGACCATCTGGGGCAATCATTCCACTACACAATATCCGGACATCAGCAACACCACGGTTGCCGGTAAAGCGGCCAGCGGCATGGTTGATCGCGGCTGGTATGAAAATGAATTTATTCCGCGTGTCGCCAAACGTGGTGCAGAAATTATTGCCGCACGCGGCGCATCCAGTGCAGCCTCAGCAGCGAACGGTGCTATCAATCACATGCATGACTGGGTGCTGGGTACACCCAAAGATGACTGGGTCAGCATGGCGGTCGCCAGTGATGGCAGTTATGGTATTCCGAAAGGACTGATGTATTCTTTTCCGGTTACCTGCAAGAACGGCGATTACTCGATCGTGCAGGGCTTGAAGATCGACGACTTCAGCAAAGCCAAAATGGCGGCCACGCAGAAGGAACTCGAAGAAGAACGGGATGCCGTAGCAAAAATTCTGAAATAACAGAATTGTTTTTGATGTAAATGAAGAAGCCACTCAATGAGTGGCTTTTTTGTTTATAAATTTAACTGGTCAAAAATAAATCACTCCGGCCCCTTTATTATTATAAGTGGCTTTCTTGTTTGACCGGTTTAAAAATTAATCAATTTGACTCCTATAGTTACCGTACCTTATTTCCCACCATAATTTCCGGGGAAATGTTCAAAAGCAATGAACGTAAGGATATCGAGAAATTTTTCTACAGTGCTGATAGATTCGAGGCATACTTGATTCGTAATATCTAAATAATCATCAAGTATGATTTCAGGTGAGTTATGTCTTTTTGCAAAATCTTCAATAAGATTGCGTTTAATGAAATTATTTAAACAGCCATCATTGTGAATTAAGCAATTACGAATTTCGTATATGCTAGCAATGTCTTTCCAAATATCAGATTCAAAGTCAAGATTAATATCTAGAACTTTTAAGCAATAATTTTTAAATCTTTCTAGCAAGTCACCTTTAAAATCTTTATAGTTTATTTTTAATTTTTTATGTTTTTTAAAATCATTGCAATAATTATTTAATTCCGAAGATAGTATTATAATGATCGAGATGATGATCGATTTTCTTAAAATATCTCCGTGCGTATACTCAAAATGATATTTTAAATCTTCTAGAGCATCGGGATCAATTTTTTTAGTTTTAATTTTCTTTAGATGTTTATTCGTCTTTTCAATAAAGTTATGAATTTCATTTAAAAATGATTTTACTTCATCAATTCGCATGGAATAACTTACAGCATTGCCATAGAAGTTTATGTTTGCTTTTTCTATATCAGTATATTTTTCCATGTTACGAATTTTCCATTAAAGCAAATAATAATGAAGTACTCATTAAATATCATAAACTCGAGCTATTAATGGAGTATATAACCTGTTTAGAGGAAGTGAAGGAACTCACCGCAAACTAATCATCGGCCAGCCTTGTTGTTCTGCTTCTTTTTTCAATATCTCATCCGGATCGACGGCGACGGGATGATCGACGATTCTGAGCAAAGGCAGATCGTTGTGTGAATCGCTGTAAAACCAGGTTTCATCCGGCTGGAGTTTATTTTTCTTGAGCCATGCATTCAGGCGTGTGACTTTGCCTTCGGCATAGGAAGGAATATCGATGGCCTTGCCGGTGTAACGTCCATCCTTGATCTCGGCTTCGGATGCAATCAGATGTTTGATGCCGAAGAGTTCGGCAATCGGTTGAGTAATAAAACGGTTGGTCGCGGTGATGATCAACAGTTCATGTCCTTTTTCACGGTGATCATTAATGAGCTTGATTGCTTTCGGCAGCAGGATCGGGCGAATTTTTGCATCGATATATTCTGCGCGCCGCTGGTGCAGGATGTCCGGATCGACGCCGGCCAGTGGTTGTAACTGAAAATTCAGAAAATCGTGGATATCCAGCCGGCCCTCCTTGTATTCCTCGTAGTAATAACGGTTCTTTTGCTGGCGAACCACGCCATCCACGTGGCCACTTTCGGCCAGAAACTGTCCCCACAGGTAGTCGCTGTCACCGCCCATAAGGGTGTTATCGAGATCGAAGATGGCCAGTTTCATCGGTTGTTCCGCACTAAAAGCGGGCTAGTCTAGGTGCATTCCAGAAAAAGGTAAAATCTGTCGGATGCTGGACCCGGTTTATCATTGCGGACAGGGGTATTTTTTGAAAAAATCCGGGTCATTCGAATTATTGGGTTTTTGGTCATGATTGACTCAGAAGGCTTTCGTGCAAATGTCGGCATCCTGCTCAGCAACGGGCAGGGTAAGCTGCTGTGGGCGCGCCGTGCCGGCATGGATGCATGGCAGTTTCCACAGGGTGGCATCAAAAAGAATGAAGATGTGGAAGTCGCCATGTATCGCGAGTTGCGTGAGGAAATCGGCCTCATGCCGGAAGATGTGGAAATCGTCGCCAGCACCGATGACTGGTTGCGTTACTGGTTGCCCAAAAAATATATCCGGCAGAACACCTTGCCGGTGTGTATCGGTCAGAAGCAGATCTGGTTTCTGTTAAAACTCATCACGGATGAAAGCCGGGTGAAACTGGATGCCAGCAAAAAACCCGAGTTCGACAGCTGGTGCTGGATCGATTACTGGGATCCGGTGCAGCAAGTGGTGGCTTTCAAGCGTAATGTGTACGAAACAGCATTGCGGCAGTTCGCACCTTATATCTTCCCAGATTTTAGATAAAAATTATTCCGGTTTCGGGCCGGTGACCTGGCGCACTTCCGGTACGGTTGTTTCCGGAGCGGCTTCTGCTTCAGACGCAGGTTCTGCAGGTGCTGGCCGTGTTGCCATTCCCATCATCACACTGCGCAGGACGTTATTCGCCCCCTTGTTGCTGACCATGTGTAAATAACCCATCCGGAAATTAGGTTCAAAATTCCGCTCAATCATTTTCTGGTCTAACTCTTCCAGTTTTACTGCACATTCCTTCATCGCATAATCAACAACATTACGGGCATCCGCCTGGACTTCCATCTGTTGCATGGAGACTCCCGTCAGGCAGCTGTTATAACTACCTGAGTATTCAGACAGCAGCATGCGGTCTTCACTGGTCATCTTGTCCGGGGTGATATACATCTCCTGAGGCATTTGCGGGACTTCCAGTCCTTCAACTTCTTCTGTCAAGGCGTGCCCGGAAAGACCAAGGGCCAGCAAAAATAACGGGTAACGGAGTGAATCAGGGGTAAAAGGCTTAATCATATTTTGTTATTCTGTGTTTTTTGAAGTTGGTTAAAGTAACCGGCAATGAGATCCGGAGTCAACACAGCATAGACCATGACCGCCGCACAAACGTTCAATAATCGCCTTTTGCCGTTGTGGACCAGCAGCACGCTGGTGACGCCGGCTTTTGTCTATGACAGTGCGGCCATAGTGGAGCGGCTGCAGATGCTCAATGCCGTGCGCCAGCAGAGCGGCTGCCATGTCCTGTATTCCATCAAAGCACTTTCTCATGGCGCGTTATTGCGTTCTATTGCACCGCATGTGGACGGCTTTTCCGTGAGTTCATTGTTTGAAGCACGGCTGGCGCGTGAAATCCTCGGAGAGCAGGGCACGGTTCACCTCGCTACGCCGGGCATCACGATCCGTGATATGCCGGGACTTGCAGAAAATTGTGATTACATCAGTTTCAACTCTCTGACCCAGTGGCAACGTTGCAAGGCTTACGCCGGAAACGTTCGATGCGGCTTGCGTATTAATCCCGGTATGTCATTTGTGCGGGATGAACGTTATGACCCGTGCCGTCCTGCATCCAAGCTGGGTGTGCCGCTAGAACAGATGGCTGCCGCAGATGATCAAACATGGGGTGGCATCAGCGGTTTGCATGTGCATAATAATTGTGAGGCCCGTGATTTCGGGCAGCTTGAGCAGACAATAGAACAACTCCGGACGCATCTCCCGCACAGGCTGAAAAAATTGCAATGGCTTAATCTCGGCGGTGGTTATCTGATCGAAAACCGCAGCCAGCTTGATGTGCTCACCGGAGTGGTGACTGGTCTTCAACAGGGATTTGGCCTGAATGTGTTTTTTGAACCGGGCAAGGGCATCGTGGGCAGTGCCGGATATCTGGTGGCGAGCGTAATTGATTTGTTTGCGTCCGGGGACAAAACCATCGCCGTGCTGGATACTACGGTGAATCATCTGCCGGAGATTTTTGAATATCAGTACCGGCCGTTGATATTAAATGAGTCCCGCACCGGCCAGTATGCCTACCGGCTTGCAGGCGCCAGTTGCCTCAGCGGCGATTTGTTCGGGGATTATTCATTTGATCGGCCATTAGACATCGGCAGCCGGATCATCATTGCCAACATGGGCGCTTATATGCTGGTCAAGGCCAGTATGTTCAACGGCATTAATCTTCCAAACATTTATACCTTGCATACAGAGGGTGAGGTGGAACTTATCAAGGAATATACCTATGCCCATTACCGGGACCGTTTGTAAGGTATCCGGATGATACAAGCCATTTTCACGCTGTTTCGCACGTTTTTTGAAATGTGCCTGTTGAAAAGAAAGCCACAGGATCTGCCGCATTCACAGGAACTGCTCGCGCTTTTTCTCATTATTTATACATTGATCAATATCCTGTTGTTATGGACATCAGCAGGTTTGGATCATGCAATATTTTCAGCAGTGCTGGAAACGACGCTGATGATCCTCATCACATACGCCATCCTGAGATTGAACAAACATCCCGGGCGTACAGTGAAAACCCTGATTGCCTTGGCCGGGACAGGTTGTATTGTCAGTGTGGTGGCCATTCCCTTGTTTCTTGCAGGTATGCTGGAGCCGGTAACGGGCGCAATACAATCCCTGATCTTACTGTTCTATCTATTGTTGCTGGTGTGGAATGTAGTAATTATGGGCCATATCCTTCGGCATGCACTGGACACTTCATTGGGGGCAGGTGTGATATTTGCGATCATTTATATCCTGATAACGTCTATGCTGATCAGTGTCACCTTGCCAGAAACGGGTGCATTATGAGAGTTCATATCCTCGGAATTTGCGGCACCTTCATGGGCGGCATTGCGTTACTTGCGCGTGAACTGGGTTATGAGGTGAGTGGATCGGACGCCAATGTCTATCCACCTATGAGCACGCAATTACAGGAGCAGGGCATAACACTGACAGAGGGTTATGATCCCGCTCAACTCGATCCGGCGCCGGATGTAGTGATCATCGGCAATGCCATGAGCCGCGGTAACGCGTGTGTTGAATATATTCTCAATCATGGCCTGCGTTACACGTCCGGGCCGCAATGGCTGCATGATAATGTTCTGCATGGCCGGCATGTGCTGGCAGTGTCAGGTACGCATGGCAAGACGACGACGACCTCCATGCTGGCCTGGATACTGGAGCAGGCCGGACTGAATCCGGGCTTTCTGGTGGGTGGCATACCGGCCAATTTCGGGATTTCAGCCCGGTTGGGGCGCAAGGACTATTTCGTCATCGAAGCCGACGAATATGACACGGCATTTTTTGATAAACGGTCAAAATTCATCCACTATTCCCCGAAAACCCTGATTATCAATAATATTGAGTTCGATCATGCTGACATTTTCGCCGATATTGCAGCTATCAGACGCGAATTCCACCATTTAGTCAGGATCGTGCCAGACCATGGCCTGATTGTGGCTCTTGAAAATGATGAAGAAATTCAAAAGGTTATTTCCATGGGCTGCTGGACGCCGGTGGAATACTTCGGGGCGGGGGATGCCCGCTGGCAGGCCAAACCGCTCGCGGATGATTTCAGTGAGTTTGACATCATGATTGATAACCAGCCAGGCGGTATCGTGCGCTGGGACTTAATCGGCCGGCATAATGCCTACAATGCACTGGCGGCGGCCGCTGCTGCTGCCCATGCCGGAATCACGGCCGGTGAAGTGTGTGAAGCGCTGGCCGGATTCAAAAGTGTGAAACGGCGGCTGGAACATCTGGCAGAGGTCAAAGGCATACATGTCTATGATGATTTTGCACATCACCCAACGGCCATCCGCGAAACACTGGCAGCATTACGGCACCGGGCCGGAAAAAACCGGATCATCGCCATTATGGAACCGCGATCCAACACCATGAAACTCGGTGTGCATAAGGAAACCTTGGCCGGATCCTTCAAGGAAGCTGACAAGGTCATCTTTTATCAGCCGGCAAACATCGGTTGGAATATTTCCGATCAAACCCGGAGCATCGAAGGCAAGCGCGCGGTGTTTGATTCAATTGACGCCATCATCGAATACACCATTAAACAAACACAGTCAGGTGATCAGATCGTTTTCATGAGTAACGGCGGTTTTGGAGGGATCCAGCTCAAGATGATTGAGCGCATGCGGAGCATGAGTTGAATACAATACCGATCTTTCCACTGAATACCGTCCTGTTTCCGGAAGGAATATTGCCTTTGCGGATTTTTGAAGCGCGCTATATCGACATGGTCAGTGAAAGCATGCGCGCACAAACGCCGTTCGGGATTTGTCTGATTACGCAAGGTAACGAAGTGGGTGTGCCGGCGGAGTTTCATCCTGTTGGCACCCTCGCACACATTATTGACTGGGAGCAGCATGAGGACGGGTTGCTGGGTATCACTGTGCAGGGTGGCCGGCGCTTTCAGGTAATCAACAGGCGCATCCGTAAAAACAATTTACAGGAAGGCGATATTGAACTGATAGATGAATATGATGACGAAGAACTCCCTGTGGAATTCCAACTGCTGGCTGACTTGCTGCAACAGATTGCGGATCGTTTCCGGTTGAGTCATCTTACCGAAAAAGAACGTTATCTCGATGCCAACTGGGTCAGTTGCCGGCTGGCGGAGTTGTTACCGCTGGACATGAGTGACAAACAGATTCTTCTGGAAAAAGATGATCCTATTGATCGGTTGCAGGTTTTGCAGGTTTTATTGCAGGATGTGAGTATCGATCAATTTAATAACTGAACATACAACACCCTCCCCCTAACCCCCTCCCACGAGGGGAGGGGGTAGTGATTTTTGAGACCACTTCGATTTATTCAACAAACCTCGTATCCCCAGGTTCATTAATCACCGGGTTCTCCAGCGCACCAATCTTTTCGATTTCCACCCGCACTACATCACCGGCCTTCATGTAACCACGCGGTTTCATTTTCACGCCGACACCGCTGCTGGTCCCGGTCGCAACAATATCGCCGGGCTCCAGCGTCATCACCGTGGAGAGATATTCCACCAGATAATAACAATCAAAAATCAGTTGATTGGTGTTGGATGACTGGCGCTGTTCGGTATTGACCCAGGTCTTGATGGCGAGGTTGTGTGGATCCCCGATCTCATCCGGCGTGACTATCCACGGGCCGGTCGGGCCATGCGTGTCAAAGGATTTACCCAATGTCCACGTTTCCGAACGTGCCTGCCAGTCCCGGATGGTGACATCATTACAAATAAGATAACCACCGATTACCTGTTTCGCCTGCTCACGCGTGACATGCCGGCAGCGTTTGCCAATCACAAATCCAAGTTCGCCTTCATAATCCAGTTTTTCGGAAACACGCGGCAGATGAATGGGTTGCCCCGGCCCGATGACACAGGTGATTTGTTTATTAAAAATAGTAGGGTACTCGGGCTTTTCCATTCCCGTTTCGGCAATATGATCGGCATAATTCAGCCCCACACCAAAAAACTTGCCGGGGCGTGGCACCGGTGCGAGCAACTCCACGTCCACGAGATCGATCCGGTCTTTGCCGGAATCAATTTTATTCTGTAACGCATCAAGACCGGAATGCAGCAATTCGATCATGCTGGCAGAAGCAGAGGGCACAATCTGATCATCAACTACAGCGCCGGTGAACGTTTTATTATTATGGAGAAAAGTGACAAGTTTCATGCGGGAGATTATCAGAATTATTAATTATCCCCGGATAATACCTCGTTATACAGCAGCAAAAAAGCATCGCTGCAGTTTGATTGGATATCAGTGCAATGCTGCCTGTTATGCAGCGTTTGAACCGCGAGAACGGGAATCCAGCAGTTGCCGGAGCTCAGGCACACACGAGCCGCAGTTAGTGCCGGCCTTGAGACAGGCGCCGATGCCGGCAACATCAGTGAGGTTTTTTTCAAGGATGGTCCTGACTAACGTGTTACGGCCGACACTGAAACAGGAACATACAATGGGCCCTGTGTCGTGGGATTTATCAACCGATTTTCCGGCTAGCAGACAAGCACGTTGTATTTTTTCCAGGGTTTTTTCCCGGAACAAACCCTGCAGCCAATTGCGGTCCGGCAATTGTGAGCGGTCTCTGGCGATGAACAGGCAACTCTCCAGTCTTCCGTCATGGATATCCGCGGCTCGGTAACGCCCGATACTGGTGTCGCTGTACTCCAGCCAGTCCGAGGATTCATTATGAATCTCTAAAAGATCCCTGATCCATTGATGCCAGTCATCCGGAACAGTTGCCCCGGCCAACTCATAATGCCAGTAATTTTCTCCGCGATGGCTGACCCACCAGGTACCCGGCATTTTTGCCAATGGTTTGCGGGTGATCAGAAATCCTTCCCAGATCATCAGCACCGGCATGACGCTGACCGGTGTGTGTTTCAGTTCAGGTTGACCGGAAACCGGATCGACAGCCGGATTGACCAGACTGTCAATTCGTGCGAGTGATGCAAAACGATCATTCCAGTGGATGGGAACAAACACGCTGCCGGAACGTTGTGCAGGGCTGATTTTGCTTCTGACGATTACCGAGCCCCAACGGCTGGATATTCTGACCAGTGCCCCGTCCCTGATTTGTAAACGTGCGGCATCCACAGGATTCAGTTCAGCATACGGCTCGCTGATATGTTGTGACAGGCGTGGTGATTTACCGGTGCGGGTGAGAGTGTGCCAGTGATCGCGTACACGGCCGGTGTTTAAAACCAGAGGATATTCAACATTGGTTGTATTCGCGGGGGGCTTGCCGGTTACGGCAATGAATTTTGCCTTGCGATTGCCATGATAAAAGTCTCCGCGGATGAGCGTGTGAGTACCGGCTGCCTGATTTTTTACGACAGGCCATTGCACCGGTTCCAGTGCGTCATAACCGGCTTCATCAATAGTGGAAAATCCGGAAATATCAAAATCACGCTGGCCATTATTTTCAAAACCGGAAAGTTGGGCATGTTCACGGAAGACATCCGCGGGTGTTTCGTACCGGAAACTTTTTGCATAGCCCATGCGTTGTGCGATCCGGGAAATGATCCACCAGTCCGGTCTGGCCTCGCCGGGCGCATCAAGAAATTGCCGTTGCCGGGAAATGCGCCGTTCAGAGTTGGTGACCGAGCCATCTTTCTCACCCCAGGCCAGCGCCGGTAACAGTACATCCGCGAGTTGTGTGGTGTCTGTGTGTCGAATGCAATCGGACACAATCACGGTTTCACATTTCTCGAGGGCCGCTCTGACCGTGTCCGCATCCGGCAGACTGTCGACCGGGTTGGTGGCCATGATCCACACGGTTTTCACTTCACCTCTGTGTATTGCCGCAAATAAATCCACGGCTTTGAGCCCGGGGTTACTGGCGACTCTGTGGGTTTTCCAGAACTTCTGCAGCTGTTCACGGTGTTGCAGATTATCAATGTCCATGTGTGCAGCAAGTTGATTGGCCAGCCCGCCCACTTCGCGTCCGCCCATGGCATTCGGTTGTCCGGTGATCGAGAAGGGCCCCATGCCGGGTTTGCCGATGCGCCCGGTGGCGAGATGACAATTAATAATGGCATTGACCTTGTCCGTGCCCTGACTGGACTGGTTCACACCTTGTGAGAACAGAGTGACGGTTTGGGGTGTGCGTGTAAAAAGCCGGAAGAATTCCGCCACATCCAGTTCATTCAGTTCACAGACGCGCGCCACATGGGGAATCGATGGGGCATCGTCTTTGGCTGATTGTATGGCGGCGGCGAAACCTTCCGTGTGATCTTCAAGAAACCTCCAATCAAGCGCATCTTCACGGCGCAGATGGTTCAGTAAACCATTGAACAGTGTTACATCCGTGCCGGGTTTTAACGGCAAATGCAGGTCGGCAATATCACAGGTGGCCGTTTTGCGCGGGTCGATGACAACAATTTTCAAGGACGGGTTTTCGGTTTTGGCTTTGGCGATACGTTGATACACCACCGGATGACACCATGCCGTGTTACTGCCCACGATCACAATCAGGCTGGCCTGTTCCAGATCGGTGTAACTGCACGGTACAAAATCAGCGCCAAAGGCGCGTTTGTATCCGGCCACGGCCGATGACATGCACAGACGGGAATTGGTGTCGATGTTGGCCGTGCCGATAAACCCTTTCATGAATTTATTGGCGACATAATAATCTTCCGTCAATAATTGACCGGAGACATAGAAGGCAACGGACTCAGGCCCGTACGTTCTGATGGATTGTTTGATTTTATTCGCAACATGATCGAGAGCGGTGTCCCAGTCGACCTGCTTGCCGTCAATTTCCGGGTACAGCAGGCGATCATCCAGGTCCAGGGTTTCAGCCAGTGCCGAACCCTTGGAACAGAGGCGGCCGAAGTTGGCCGGGTGATCCGGGTCGCCTTTGATGGTGACTTCTTTATTGTTGTTAACTGTCGCGATGATCCCGCAACCTACACCACAATAGGGACAGGTGGTGCGGGTGGATCGGTTTTCGCCAGCACTGGAAGCATGCGGCTTTTCTCCTTCCCCCTGGCAGGGGGAAGGTTGGGATGGGGGTTGAATTTCAGTCCTGTTTGACATTTCACCCCCACCTCAATCCTCCCCCTTCAAAGGGGAGGAGGTTAAAAAAAACAGACAGCACTTCATGCCTCAGCAGCTTTCTTGTAGTTCGCAGCGGCTGCTGCGGTATTATCCAGTGACAGATAGATCATCTGGTTTTCAATTCGCACCGGATAATGATTGGTGCAGCCGGAATCAGGCCCGGTGGCTTCACCGGATTCCAGTGAAATCACCCAGTTGTGCAGCGGGCAGGTCACGCGCCGGTCATAGACAATGCCTTGTGATAACGGGCCGCCCTTGTGCGGGCAACGATCCAGCAGGGCAAATATTTCATCTTCTGCATTGCGAAACACAGCGATATTGCCAAGTTCTGTTTTCACCACGCGCGCACCGAGACGCGGAATGTCATCAATATGGCCGACCTGTATCCAGTTCATATTCATGCGTTATTCACCACGTGCAGGGGTTCTTTGCTGATTGACTTCAGCGGCACGAACTCACTTTGGTCGTTCGCTTGTGCATGCATGGCCCACGGATCCACCTGTGCATGTTTCTGGGAATCCATGAAACGCTGTGCCAGTTTCCTGCGGCCTTCAGCATTATTCAGGATTTTTTCTTTTACATAAGCAAGACCGACACGCTCAATCCACGGTGCGGTGCGTTCCAGATAACGCGCATCTTCGCGATAGAGTTGCATGAAGGCGGCACAGTATTCCCTTACTTCTTCCATGGTCGTCACCTTGCAGAGCAGGTCAGTTGCCCTGACTTTGACGCCCCCATTGCCGCCTACATGCAATTCCCACCCGGAGTCGACAGCCACCACTCCAAAATCCTTGATCGTGGCTTCGGCGCAATTGCGCGGGCAACCGGACACCGCCATTTTGAATTTATGCGGCGTCCATGCACCCCAGGTCATTTTTTCGAGATCAATCCCCATGCGGGTCGAATCCTGGGTGCCGAACCGGCACCATTCAGAACCGACACAGGTTTTTACGGTACGTAAGGCCTTGCCATAGGCATGACCGGAAACGAAACCGGCTTTACTTAGATCACCCCAGACCTTGGGCAGGTCTTCTTTTTTCACGCCCAGCAGATCAATACGCTGGCCGCCGGTGATTTTTACGGTCGGAATCTTGTATTTGTCCGCGACGTCGGCGATGGCGCGCAATTCTGCCGCATTGGTTTCACCACCCCAGATGCGTGGCACGACGGAATAGGTGCCATCTTTCTGGATGTTGGCGTGCGCACGTTCATTGATGAAGCGGGACTGCGCATCATCCTGATATTCACCAGGCCAGGCACAAATCAGATAATAATTGAGTGCCGGGCGGCAGACATGACAGCCATCCGGTGTTTTCCAGTCAAAAAATGTGCGGATGTCCGGCATGGTCCTGAGCGATTGAGCGACGATGCCGGTGCGGATTTCCTCATGCGTGAATTCCGTACACGGACACAACGGTTTCTTGTTGGACTGGGTGTAATCCGCGCCGACCGTAGACGCCAGTAATTCTTCGACAAGGCCGGTACAGGAGCCGCAGGAACTGGACGCCTTGGTATGAGCACGCACATCATCAAGGGTGTAAAGATTTTTTTCGATGATGGCTTTGACGATGGTGCCTTTGCACACGCCGTTGCATCCACAAATCTCGGCATTATCCGGCAGTGAAGCCGTGTGGCTGGTACCGCCACCATGACCGGAATCGCCCACATGCGCCTGCCCGAACAGCAGGTTTTCGCGCATGGCGGAAATGTCGGTGCCATCACGCATCAACTGGAAATACCAGGAACCGTCGATGGTGTCGCCATACAGCACAGCGCCTTCAATTTTATTGTTGCGAATAACGAGTTTTTTATAAATGCCCTGTGAAGAGTCTTTGTAAATCAGGTCCTCGGTTTTTTCATCACCGGTAAAATTACCGGCGGAGAACAGATCGATACCGGTCACCTTGAGTTTGGTGGAAGTGACGGAACCTTCATAGCGTGAATAACCGAGCTCCGCCAGATGATTGGCGCAGACCTTGGCCTGTTCAAACAACGGGGCCACCAGTCCGTAAGTGTTTTTGCGATGCTGTACACATTCGCCGACAGCATAAATACGCGGATCAAAAGTCTGTAAGGTATCGCTCACGACCACGCCGCGTTCACAATAGAGGCCAGAGTCCTGTGCCAGCGTGGTATTCGGCTTGATGCCTACGGCCATCACGACCAGATCCGCAGGTATTTCACTCCCATCCCCCGGGTCTTCGCCCGGGGCAGGCTTGAAACGCAAACCCGTGACGCGATTTTCACCCAGTATGGATTCAGTTTGTTTGTTCATCAGGAACGTCATGCCGCGCTGCTCGAGTGAAATCTTGAGCAACTCCGCGGCAGGTTTGTCCAGTTGCCGTTCCATCAACGTGTCGAGCAGGTGTATCACCGTCACGTTCATGCCTTGTTTGATCAAGCCATTGGCGGCTTCGAGGCCCAGCAGACCGCCACCGATTACCACGGCGTTTTTATGTCTTTCCGCCGCTTCCAGCATGGCATAGACATCGTGAATGTCGCGGAAGCTGATCACGCCGGGCTTGTCATTGCCGGGGATAGGAATGATGAAGGGATAGGAACCGGTGGCGAGAATGATACGGTCATAGGGATAACGGTTGTTATCGGCATCAATCACTTCCCGCTTCAGACGATCAATGTGGATGATCTTCCTGCCCTTGTATAACGTGATGTGGTTGTCTGCATACCAGGCATCACCATTGATCATGATCTCATCCAGCTTCTTCTCACCGGCCAGTACCGGTGACAGCAGGATACGGTTGTAATTGCCGTAAGGTTCGGCACCAAAGACGGTAATGTCATATTTTTCCGGGGCGAGTTTCAGCAGTTCTTCCAGAGTGCGCACGCCGGCCATGCCGTTACCGATGAGTATGAGCTTTTCTTTTTTCATAGATGCGATTAATGCCGGTCACATTCGGCGAGGAAGGTAATCAGCTCCTCGCGCAGGTTGTAATAATCCGGGTGCGCCAACAGGGCCTTGCGGCTGCGCGGGCGTGGCAGATCGACGTTCATGATCTTGCCAACCTTGGCGCGTGGACCATTGGTCATCATCACCACCCGATCGGCCAGCAGAATGGCTTCATCCACGTCATGCGTAACGACAATCGCCGTAACATGGGTGCGTTCCCACACTTCCATCAATACTTCCTGCAGTTCCCAGCGGGTGAGGGAATCCAGCATGCCGAACGGTTCATCGAGCAGCAGCAGTTTGGGAGAGAGGGCAAAGGCACGGGCAATGCCGACACGCTGTTTCATACCGTTGGAAAGTTCGGTGGCCATTTTGTGTATGGACTGACCAAGGCCGACACGGGTCAGATAATATTCCGCGATATCCTTGCGTTCACCGGGACTGGCATGCGGATAAACACGTTCAACACCAAGCGCGACGTTTTCATACGCGGTCATCCACGGAAACAGACTGGGGGCCTGGAACACCACCGCACGATCCGGGCCGGCAGACCAGATTTCACGTTTGTCCAGCACGATACCGCCATCACTGATTTCATTCAGACCCGCCGCCATCGACAATACGGTGGATTTGCCACAACCGGAGTGGCCGATGATGGACACGAACTCACCTTTTTGCATGTTGAGGTTGAAACCATCCACGACCGTCAATGGGCCTTTGGGCGTGGGGTAGATCTTGGTAACGTTATAAAACTCCAGATACTTGCGTTCACCCAGGTCCTTTTGCATGGTTTGGATGGCAGCCGGTGTATCCTCAACCGTTTTCTGCCCAAAGGTTTTGGGCTTGATGTTGGGCAACTGGATGATGTTGCCGGAGGTTTCCGCAGCCTCGTGTGCCGCGGCCCGCATCAAGTATTGGGTTATGTCATTACGCAGTGATTTGAAGCGTTCATCATGATTGATGGTCTTGCGATCGCGTGGTCGTGGCAGATCAATAATGAATTCAGGTCCAAGAGTTGCGCCGGGTCCCGGGTTAAGCGGGATTATGCGATCCGCCATGATCAGGCCTTCGTCCACATCATTGGTGATCAGAATGATGGTTTTACGATCCTGATCCCAGATGTGGATAATTTCATCCTGCAGGTTCGCACGCGTGAGAGCATCCAGTGCGCTCAAGGGTTCATCCAACAGCATGACATCCGGATTGGCGGCCAGTGCCCGCGCGACATTCACACGCTGGCGCATGCCACCGGACAGTTCCGCCGGACGGCGATGCGTGGCATGGGAGAGTCCCACCAGTTTGATGTATTTTTCCACGATGGTATGGCGTTCTTCACGGCCCTTGTCCCTGTAGGTGGCATCCACTGCAAGGGCAATGTTGCCGTAGACCGTCAGCCATGGCATTAACGAATAACTCTGGAACACTACGCCACGATCCGGTCCTGGTCCGGTAATCGATTTGTCTTGTTTCCGGATTTCACCCTGATCCGGCTGAATTAATCCGGCTATCGCAGAGATAAGGGTGGTCTTGCCGCTGCCGGAGAAACCGACGATGGCGACAAATTCACCTTCGCGTATTTCGAGATTGATATCCTTGAGAACAAGCGTCCGGTTATTACCGTTCCCGTAGGACTTGCTGAGTTGTTTGACGGCCAGAAATGTCATGCGTGTGTTCTCCGCTTACAGGGTCTTGCCAAAGGAAAAGAATTTCTGCAACGTCATCATGATGCGATCGAGCAGGAAACCAATGATGCCGATGGTGAACACGGCCACCATGATGCGGCCAAGCGATTGTGAACTGCCGTTCTGGAATTCATCCCAGATGAATTTGCCAAGGCCCGGATTCTGCGCAAGCATTTCGGAAGCAATCAGCACCATCCAGCCGACACCGAGAGACAGGCGAAGCCCGGTGAAGATATAAGGCAGGGAACTCGGTATCACGATCTTGCGGATCGTGCGCATCCAGTCGAGCTGCAACACGCGGGCGACGTTCATGAGGTCCTTGTCAATCGAAGCAACACCAACCGCGGTATTGATTAATGCCGGCCATAACGAACATAACGTTACCGTGATTGCAGAAGTGAGAAAGGCTTTCTCAAACCAGGAATCGGGAGTCACTTCATAGGTGGCACTGATCACCAGCGTGACGATTGGCAGCCATGCAAGAGGGGATACCGGTTTGAAAATCTGGATGAGCGGATTTAATGCTGTATTGACAGTGGTACTAAGCCCGCACAATACCCCCAGCGGGATGGCAATGAGGCTCGCCAGCATAAATCCGGTAAATACCGTCCACAGACTGGTGACGATCTGCTCCGGGAAAGTGGGTGCGCCGTTATAGGGACGCAGTGTAATTTTGGCGTCAGGATTTTCCGCAAGCAGCTTTGCATTGCGTTCTTCCTGCCGCTGATAAAACTCCTGTTCCTTCTGGCGTTCCAGTTTGTGATTATCGATAAGACCTTTGGCTTCTGACCACACCACGGCCGGGCCGGGGATAGTACCGAGACTGGTTTGCACTTTGGCGGCTGACCAGTCCCACAGAAACAGAAACAGAATAAAAGCAATGACAGGGATGCCCATGATCTTCCAGAGCTCACGGATCTGACCCAGTGGATCTTCGCCCGTGCATAATTTGACGACAGGTATCCCCCAGGTAAAGCCAATCAATTCGAAAACACGGATGATGCGTAAAGAGATCGGAATTCCACTTTCCCGGACAATGTTTTCCTCTACCGGGACAGGTGTTATTTCGCCCCCCACGGTTTCAGTGATTTCCGGAATGATGGCTTCGTCTTTCAGCACGGTGTTGGTATTGTTGTTCATCGTCATCTCGGTTACCTGGTTAAGCCGGTGATCAACACGGCGCCTGTACCATTACAGGCGCCCTTCGCCGGGGTGAGGGGATCGGTGAATTCGGGTTCATGCGTAACCTGACAGATTCTTGAATATGCTTTCATCACGTGCCTTTTCTATGTTGTAAAAAAAACCAAAAAAAAACGTCCAGAAATGAAACCGCACCGGGTTTTATCTCATGGACGCCTTTGTCCGGCCCGGCTCTTTCAACCAGACCCGGCATGCACGCAGTAATCCTCATTGACTACTGTGTGGTGTGCACACCTGTTTACATCTTAATTACTATGTAGATAGCAATTAGTTTGCCAATTCTGTAATTTGCCGGAGAGTGCTGAAATGCAAGGGCGGAGAGGGTTTTGATTTCGGAAAATGAAGCTTGAGCATTAATTCTTGCACTAACTTGGAGAGAAACTTGTCTTTATTGCACTGAATCAGGGCATTCGCAGGATGATTTACATAACTCATGTCTATTTTTGTGCTGAGAGACTGTCCAGCTTGAATGCAGACGAGTTTACCGTAAATGAACTGACATAGGCCGGCAACAGATCCGGATGGAAGACCCGTTCATCCATAAAATGGTCTGACCCCATGATCGTCTTGTCGCCGTTATGCTGCAGTTCCCATTTTCCGGCATGCGTACCTTCAGATTTGCTGTCGATAGCGGGTGACGGGATGTTCAGGGCTGCAGCGGCAATCCGGTAGATATCCGGGCGGTAGACGGTTTCAGCAATGTGTGTGTGATCAATCAGTTTATCGAGCTGTCCCCAGCGGTACATCTGGCTGATGATCCACAGGGCGTGGGATCGCCAGGGAAAATTGGTCTGATAACGATGAAACACATGCATGTCGGGCAGAGGGCGCGGCGGGTTATCGGGACTATAAAGAAAGGTACCGGTGAGTGACATGCTGATGATGTCAGCAGAGACACCAGTGTAATGATTCGAAGCAATGATTGAGGCAGCTTCAGCGCGATGCTGTGGTTCATCCAACCAACGCGCGGCTTCCAGCAGTGCTTTGAGTATCGCGATATGAGTATTCGGATGCTGCGAGGCCCATTCCTGGGTGACGCCAAATACTTTTTCAGGTGCATTGTTCCAGATTTCGAAACCGGTGATCAGTACTTTCCCCGCGCCTTCATGCACAGCCAGAGAGCTCCAGGGTTCGCCTACGCAGTAGCCGTCGATATGCCCGGTGCGTAGATTTTCCACCATGTATTGGGGCGGAATCACAATCATGCGGATGTCCCGATCTGGATGTATACCGGCACTGGCCAGCCAGTAGCGAATCTCGTAATTGTGGTTGGAGTAGGGGTAAACCATGGCAAAGGTCAGCGGCGATTTGCCCGCCTTTGCATTTTGATCGAGTAATCGTTTCAGTGCTTCTGCAGATTTCAGCGGGTTGTTCCGGATTTCAGGTTCCAGTTCACACAATTGTTCATAAACGCGGTTGCTCACAGTCACGGCATTACCGTTCAGGTTCATGCTGAAAGCGGTGAGCATGGGTTTTCTGTAATATCCGAGGCCGATGGTGGTGGCAATCGGCATACCCGCCAGCATATGGGCGCCGTCCAGTGCCCCGACACAAACCTTGTCACGGATATTGGCCCATGAGGCCTCGCGGCTGAGTGTGACATTGAGCCCGTACTTTTCGAAACAACCTTTTTCTTTCGCGATGGCGAGTACACAACAGTCAACCAGGGGAATAAACCCCAGTCGTAAATCGGTTTTTTCTGGCGGTGCTGATTCAGGATTTTTATTCATGCGTGGATTCCCGGAATATATCGTCAGTTTTATTTGAGTAGTTCAGCCGCGGCGATGATGCTGCGGGCCAGGTCGACCAGTTTCATATTGCGATCCATGGCAATTTTGCGCATGGCCTTGTAGGCCGATTCTTCATCGTAGCCGGACTGTTTGATTAATATCCCCTTGGCACGCTCGACCAGCTTGCGTTCCTCGAGAGTATTGCGTGTCTGTTCGAGTTCCTGCTTGATGCTCTGGAATTCCTGGAAGCGGGCAATGGCAGTCTCCAGTATCGGCACCACCCGTTGCGGTTGCAGACCATCGACGATATAGGCGGTGACGCCGGCTTTCACCGCCTTGCGTATCGTTTCACTGTCATCATCATTGGTGAACATCACGATCGGACGCGGCTGGCCGGCACTGATACTGTGCATGTGTTCCAAAGTGTCGCGATCCGGTGAATCCATGTCGATAATAATGATGTCGGGCAGACAGCGTTGTACCAGCGCAGTGAGATCATCACCCGCCGAGGCCCGGGCCACGATCCGGTGGCCGAGATTGGTCAGCAGTTTTTCCATGGCTTGCGAACGTTCCGGCTGTTCATCGACCAGCAGGATATTCAATTGTCGGGATTCTTTGGCCATGGGTATTGGAGGTGTGTTATCAATTTGCGCGCGCAGTATTTCATGCCGTGACATAAAAAAATACTCCCTTTCTTCAAAAAAGAAAGGGAGTGATACAGCGGGAGTACAGTTTGAGAATCGTCAAACGGTCAGATCGTCATTTAAGCCCCAGGGTAAATTTGGTCAGATACTCATTAGGCTTTTTGCCATCATATTCAATGCCATCAATAAACTCGGACGTCGGCGCTTTGTATCCGTCCGTTTCAGGCAAATCCTCCGGCAGCATTTTACCTTCAGCAATCAGAGCTTCCGCCGCTTTGCGGTAGATGTCCGGCCGGTAAACCTGTTTTGCAATCTCATCAAACCACGCATCCGGTTTGGCTTCTGTGATCTGCCCCCAGCGCCGCATCTGGGTCAGGTACCAGACAGCATCAGAATAAAACGGATAGGTGGCATGGTAACGGTAGAACACATTGAAATCCGGTAATGAACGCTTGTCACCTTTCTCGTATTCATAGGTACCGGTCATGCTGTTGGCAATGACGTCGTAATCCGCACCGACGTACTGCGGCTGGGAAATGATTTTAACGGCTTCTGCGCGGTTCTTGCCATTGTCTGCATCCAGCCACTGTCCCGCACGAATCAGGGCTTTGGTGATGGCGATCATGGTGTTCGGATTTTTTTCCGCCCAGTCTTTGCGCACGGCAAACACCTTTTCCGGATTGTTTTTCCAGATTTCATAATCTGTGATCACCGGCACACCGATACCTTTCGCCACTGCCTGCTGGTTCCAGGGTTCACCCACGCAATAACCGAAGATAGTGCCGGATTCCAGTGTGGCCGGCATCTGCGGCGGCGGGGTGACTGATATCAGCACATCTGCATCAATCTGGCCGCTGATATCATTTGCGGAATAAAAGCCCGGATGAATACCACCACTGGCGAGCCAGTAGCGCAATTCATAATTATGTGTGGACAGCGGAAAAACCATCGCCATGTTGAACTTGTCACCTGCGGCCTTGAACTGTTCGACGACCGGTTTCAGGGCATCGGCCTTGATGGGATGAACCGGTTTGCCGTCAGCATCCACAGGAATATTTTTCTTCATTTCCGTCCATACATCATTGGATACAGTGATGCCATTGCCGTTGAGATCCATGCTGAAAGCTGTGATGAGTTCAGCCTTGGTGCCGAATCCAACAGCAGCACCAAGCGGTTGACCGGCCAGCATATGGGCACCATCCAGTTCTCCACTGATTACACGGTCCATGTCCACTTTCCAGTTGGATTGCGCTTCCAGTGTTACGTAGAGTCCTTCCTCCTCAAAAAAACCTTTTTCAAGAGCAATGGCCAGCGGCACCATGTCGGTAAGCTTGATGAACCCGAATTTCAGATCGGGTTGCTCAATGTCCTCAGTGGCGGCATGGGCCGGAGCAAGATTAAAAAACAGCATGCAGCCAGTAATAACAGACAACAATGACTGTCGCAGGCCTTGCTTGATTACAGTAATCATGGTGTACATTCCTCGTGAATATGAATAGTAAATTAATATTTGAATTGCAGATAAACCCAGAATTTTTCCAGATCAAACGCCTGTCCCGAGCCTGAGTTGCGCGCCACATTGGTGGCATTCTCATCGGCGTCATAATCTGAGTATTTCATGCCGACGAGCCAGTATTTGGCGAAAGGCTTTTCCAGTACCACATCAATTTCGGTACCGTAATCGTAATCATCGTTGTCAGAGGACAGATCGTGATACATGAACATCGCCGTGGCGCCGCCATATAATCCGGCCCGTACGGTCACGAAGGCATCACGTATTCCGTCTCCCGGTGTGATCAGAAAGCGATCAGCCCAGCCCTGAAAGGCATGGTTGGTGCCGAGCGGTGTCTGGAAGGCCCGGCCGACCGGCGTAGTGCCGACGAGTATGGCGCCATCTCCCTGCATGACTTCATAACTGCCCTTGACAGTGATGGCGCTCAGGAACGGATGGCCCACCTGATACATTGCACCGATTTCGCCCAGATAGTAATTCACATTAATGTCCAGCGGGTTGTCAGATGCGTCGGTTTGTTTCGCAAACTCACCGGTATAGAGCGCAGTCCATTTTGGACCCAGTCCTTTGGAACCTTCAGCGCGTATGCCATAGGTATTGGTGGTCAGCCGTTGCGTGGCAACGATGTCGCTTTCATCAAAATCGAGCAGGTAGCCATAGCCTTCAAACTTGATCAGCGGCAGGAAGCCTTCATATTCGGCGCGGATGAAATGTGAATTCATGCGCATGTCATCACGATCAGCAATCGTATTGTCCTCACCGAAGATCCTGTTCACATTCCAGGCATAGGTGTAATCCAGCTTGAGTGTGGGCAAACCGGTCCATTGATCGATGAAGGTATTGTGCGTGGCGCGGAAGGCATCAAAGGTCTGCCAGTTCTGACGCCACAGGATGTTGCCGACAAAGCGGTGTAAAGGAGCCTGGCGATGTTCAATTTCCTGCCGGCCGAGACGCAGCATAGTATTATTGAACCCCTCATAACGCAGGTTGGCCTGCTGCAGTTCCGTGCCTTCCGGATCAACCACGGTGGCAAACGTGCCTTTCAGGTTGGTGCCGCCATCGTTGTAATCTTCATCCAGTGCGCGTACATCCTCAAGCTGCAGATTGAGTCCGAAGCCATGAAAGAGCCCGGTGGTGTAGCCGAGAGCCGAGCGCAATGTCACGGCATTTGCATCATCAAGACGTGGTATCAGCGCCGTGGACATACCATCCTCCACATGCTCGAAACGAATGCGTTCATACCAGTCAACCTTGCCTTTGATCAGGGCATCATTAAGCGAATTTTCTGCAAAGGCATTCTGTATACAACCCGACATCAGCACGAGCAATAATAGATTTTTGCCAATGCCGCTCTTCAGCGTGTTAAACATGCAATTCCCTCCTGTACGGGATTCAAGTATTGATATGAAATTGCGCAACGAAACGTGCGCGCAGCGGCATTGCTGTTTGAGAGGAAGCGGCGTTGCTACCAGATGACCTGACCTCTTGCGACAGATGTACAGCAAGGAGGTGAGAATCACTCAGCATGAATATGAGCAATTGTCATGCCAAGACTGTAACTTTATGAATTGATAAGGGAAATCAAGACGTGCTGATGTATTTAAATAATATTCGCTGCGGCTATTTGCACCAATGTATGATTGTATCAATCACATTATGATCAGTATTAGTGCCTCAGACGAAAAATTTTTCAATGATATGAAACAGAATTCCACAACACTCCTGCAACAACGCGATTATCTGATCGTTATTCTCGGCCTATGTCCGCTGCTCGCAGGTGTAACCACGATAGAATCAGGACTGGTGCTGGGTCTGATGGCCATGGTTCTGATAATCATCGTCTCTACTCTGGCAGCAGTTACGCGTAATCTTTGGCCGGCAGAAATACAAACGGTTGTTTCCCTGTTGATAGCTGCCTGTGTTGTTTCTGTGTTGTCCATGGTTTTGCAGGCCCTGGTTTATGAGCACAGTCAGTCTCTGGTGCTCTACATTCAGTTGCTTGCCATGAACGGCCTGGTTCTGGCCAGTATGGAGGCTGCTGCACACAGGCAGGACGTTACGATGTCGATCATGGAGGCAACCCTGATCGGTTGCATGGTTCTCGTGGTTCTGACGGGAGCAGGGGTGATCCGTGAGTATGGCAGTTTGCCACTGCTGACACAGCCATTCGGGGTTTTTATTATTCTGGGCCTGTTTCACGCATTGTGGCATGCGTGGCGGGAACGCCGTCCGGTCGTTGCATGAGAAAACGGAGCAGCTGTTGAACAGGCAGAAACGTGTCCGGATCTTTGAACGCCTTCGGTCACAGAACCCTCACCCGACCACTGAATTGAATTACGGCAGTCCGTTTGAATTACTGGTCTCAGTGATTCTGTCGGCACAGGCTACCGACGTGAGTGTGAACAAAGCGACGGAACAATTATTCAAAGTAGCAAATACGCCGGGGGCCCTGTTGAAACTGGGTGTGAGTGGTCTCAAAAAATACATAAAGACCATCGGTCTCTATAATGCCAAGGCAGCCAACATCATCAAGACCTGCAATATTCTGGTGAAACAGTATCAGGGCCGTGTACCAGACCAGCGTGAAGCACTGGAGCAGTTGCCCGGTGTGGGCAGAAAGACCGCGAATGTAATCCTCAATACAGCGTTTGGCCAGCCCACCATTGCAGTGGATACGCATATTTTCCGGGTGGCGAACCGCACCGGAATTGCACCCGGCAAAAACGTGCTGGAGGTGGAGATGCAGTTATTGAAACATGTTCCGGAAGAATTCAAACAGGATGCACACCACTGGTTGATCCTGCACGGACGTTATGTATGCGTGGCGCGCAAGCCACGCTGTGGCGAGTGCATCATCCAGGATTTGTGTGAATGGCCTGAAAAGGCAGGGTAGGGATCAGGAGCAGAGGATTGTGAGCATACAGCATGTTTGTAGACAGCAGAGAATCAGGCCGCCGCTATTTTCTTGAAGTATGGAAAAAGTACCGCGCGGGTGTTCCAATGGAAACACTGGAGAATCTGGTACTGGGCGTGATCCTTGACCATCCTGAGTACCATACGTTACTGGAACAGGACAGCGGGGTGCTGGAACAGGAATACACACCGGCCATGGGCGTGACCAATCCATTCCTGCATATGGGGCTGCATATCGCCATACGGGAACAGGTCAGCGCCAACAGGCCACCCGGGATTGCCGGTATTTACAAAACATTGCTGAGTACCTGTGGTAGCGCTCATCCGGCTGAACACCGGATGATGGAATGCCTCGGCGAAGCACTGTGGGTCGCCCAGCGCCAAAATGCGCTTCCGGATGAAAATACCTATCTGGCAGACCTGCGCAGGCTTTTATAGGCGTGGCGCGCCGGGTAAAGGGACAGGCCATACCCGGGAATTTGAATTATCATAATGTATCCATCTGTTGAGGGGCGGGGGAATATCATGACGGCAAGCCTTGAGGGTGAAATTATTGCCTGTCATGAGTGCGGCCATCTGTTTTATTACGAAGCCATCCCGGCTGGCGCCAGGGCCAGTTGCAGTCATTGTGGCAGTCTGCTCTATCGCCATATCCCCCATTCATTGTCTACCAGTCTCGCCTTGTACTTAACGGCCTTGCTACTGTTTATTATTGCCAATGTCTTTCCATTTTTGTCCCTCGAACTGGGTGGCCGTCAGGTAAACAGCATACTGTTCTCCAGTGGCTGGGCCATGGTTGAACTGGGTATGGGAGAACTTGGCGTACTGATTTTCCTGACCAGTATTCTGTTCCCGTTTATTGTGATCACCGGCATGTTGTATTTATTGATACCGGCCTGTATGGGACGGACGGCGCCACATATGGGTGAAGTCTACCGGGTCATTAACGCCCTCCTTCCCTGGAGTATGGTCAGCGTATTCATGCTGGGGGTGTTGATAGCCATCGTCAAACTCCAGGATCTGGCCAATGTCATTACGGGACCTGCCCTGTATTCATTGGCCTGTTTGTTGATTGTTTATACTGCCGCCCGGGCCAATTTTGATCCGAATGCATTATGGGCATTATCCGGACATAGCACCAAAGCTCTGGCCGTTGCTGACTTAAACCAGTCCGGACTGTTGCATTGCCATAATTGCGGCTTGCTAAGCCCGGTACAGACAGCACACAACCATTGCCGGCGCTGCAATACACCCCTGCATGAACGGAAACGTAACAGTATCCAGACCACCTGGGCCCTCATTGCCACAGCAGTTGTGTTGCTGATTCCTGCGAATGTTTACCCGGTCATGACGGTGATCCGTTTTGGTCAGGGTGAACCCAATACGATATTGAGCGGGGTCCTGCACCTGATTGAGGCGGGAATGTGGGGGCTGGCCATGATCGTATTTATCGCAAGTATCGTCGTCCCTTTCATGAAGCTGTTGATACTGAGTTTCCTGCTGCTCAGTGTACAACAGCGTTCCCGCTGGCGGCCACGTGACAGAACGGTACTTTACCGGATGACCGAGGTGGTTGGGGCATGGTCCATGGTGGACATCTTTCTGGTGGGTTTGCTTTCTGCCCTGGTCAGTCTGGATGCGCTCTCGACCATCCGGCCCGGTGTAGGTGCGATCTATTTCGCCGGGGCAGTCGTGATTACCATGTTTGCAGCCCGCAGTTTCGATCCGCGTCTGATTTGGGATACGATCAGGGAAAAAGAGCGGCAGTGATGGATATTTCCAGCCCACAGGTCAGCAAGCATTCCACGCCATCGATTATCTGGTTAATTCCGCTGGTCACCCTGCTGGTGGGTGGATGGCTGATCATGAAAACCCTGTCCGAACAGGGGCCGCGTGTCACCATCAGTTTCAAGACCGCCGAAGGCATTGAGGTCGGTAAAACCAAAGTCAAATACAAGAATGTGGACATTGGTGTGGTTGACCACATCAAGTTTGGTGAGGATTTTTCCAGTGTCATATTAACGGTGCAGTTCGACAGTGGCTCGGAAAACTTCCTGCGGCGTAACACCCGTTTCTGGGTCGTCAAACCCCAGCTCAGCCTGCGTGGTGCAACAGGCCTCAGCACGCTCATCTCCGGCGCCTATATTGAAATTGATCCCGGTCCCGGTGCCAGACAAACACATTTTATCGGGCTGGAAAAACAACCCGTGGTGAAGGCCGACGAACAGGGCAAGGAAATTGTGCTGGTTACCCAGAATCTTGGTTCGATAGATACCGGATCACCGATTTATTATCAGGGTTTGCTGGCTGGTGAGGTGCTGGGACACGATCTGGGTAATGATCGCAAGAGTATTTACATCTATGCCTTCATCAAGGACCCGTTTGATCAAATCGTTCGTGGAAATACAAATTTCTGGAATGTCAGCGGCTTCGATATCTCTCTTGATACAAACGGCTTCAAGCTACAAACGGAATCGATACGTTCAATGATATTTGGTGGCATAGCGTTTGAAACACCGGAGACGCTGGAGCAGGTCACGACGGATGTCCATAATCTGGTATTTACACTGCATGACAGCTATGAAAGCATCCGTGAAGATGCCTATAGTAAAAAAATAAAGTTCATCATGTACTTTGAAAACTCCGTGCGCGGACTCAATCTGGGTGCGCCGGTTGAATTCAAGGGTATCCGCGTAGGCACTGTTGTGGATGTGCGGCTGGAATTCAGCAGTGATGATTCAACCTTTCGTATACCCGTGCTGGTCGAGATTGAACCCCAGAGGGTAATCGAGCGTGGCAGTGAAGAACCGGACACTGCGTATGAAATGCTTGTCCGGCTGGTTGATCGTGGTCTCCGGGCCCGTCTGCAAACCGGCAGTTTGCTGACAGGACAGTTATATATAGAGCTGGACATGTATCCGGATTCTCCGGTCAATCTGGCGGGCGGCCAGGATCGTTATCCTGAACTGCCAACCTTGCCAACATCGAACTTCAGCGCCATTACTGCACAGGCGGAAGAGCTGATCAGCAAAATCAACGAAATTGATCTCGTCAAGCTTGCCGATGGCATCATGGAGACCATTCAGAATGTCAACAACCTCGTCTCGGATCCCGGTCTGCGGGAGTCCGTCACGCACCTGCAGGCGTCCATGTTGAGTTTCCGGAATATCATGCAGGACCTGGATGATTCGAATCTGAAGGAAGCCATTGATACCGGCCATGTGGTACTCGATAACATGACTGTCACGCTCGACAGGGCAAATTCCATGCTCGACCCCAATGCACCCATGCACTACAACATGATCAAGCTGACCGGTGAACTCGAAGAAACAGCACGATCCATCCGTTCACTGGTTGAAATCCTGGAGCGGAACCCACAGGCATTGATATTTGGCAAGGACAATAACGAAGCCGAAGGAGAAGAATCACATGAATAATTTTTACAGATTGCTCGTGTACACCAGTCTGCTTGTGTTATTGAGTGGTTGTCCGGGCGGAGGCGCCACCACGCCGACCCGGTATTATCTCATTGATCCGGTGGAGTACACGTCCGGTCAGCAGGGTGCCGGCGAAGATCTCAGCATTGCCATCATGGATTTGCAGATCCCGCAGTATCTTGAGCGTTTCCATATTGCTACACGGACCAGCGAAAACCGGCTGGTGTTTTCTGAATCACATCAATGGGGTGAAAGCCTGCGCAAGAACCTGATGCGGACCATGTCCAGAAACCTTTCGCAACTGCTTGGCACCATTGACATCGGTACTCCTCTGAACCGTTCTGTATCAAAACCGGATTTCAGCCTGCAGATCCATATCGAGCAATTTGAACAGGTCAGTGATGGCACTGTGAAACTGCAGGCACGCTGGCAGATTCTGGTGGGCGAAAAGTATCAGCCGGCAGGCACTTTCAGTGCCAGCCTGCAAAGTCAGGAAAGCATTCCACAGGGAGAATATGAACAAATGGTTACAGTCATGCAGGGCCTGTATGCAGATCTGTGCAAGCAGGTGGCTGACTCCATCACAGCGCAGCTTTCAAAAATTGTAATTGATAAAACATGACATTACCGCACAGCATCCGGTGTGTTTCAGCAATCGTGTTATTGCTGGGATGTATTTGTGGTAATTACAGCCTTGCCGCCGTTGCAGAGGGGGCCAGCGGCCTTGATATCATGCAGGATGTCCACAAACGGCACCGGCAATATCCCTATGTCTATGAAGAACAGTCTGTCGTCATGCAGGACCGAGATGGTGTACGTGATACCCGCCTGATGCGGCGGTATTCAAGAGTTGAAAGGGATGGCACGCTCAAATTATTACTTGTCTTCGATTATCCCAAGGAGTTAAAGGGGGTTGCACTGCTTGCCATACGTGATTCTGCCGGTAATGCCAGTAAATATATTTATCTACCCGCTTTGGGCGAACAGTTAATCGAGAGCATTGATGTGGGCATCAGTCAGAATTTTCTCGGCACGGATTTTTCAATTGAAAATCTGACAGGTGAAATATTGTCTGAATATATTTACGAGCGCCGTGCCGACATGGATATGGACGGGATGAAATATTATGTCATTGATGTATACACACCTGAAAAAAACCAGCGCCCCAAACAGTTGCTGCGCAGGCATTTTGTTCGCCAGGACAATCTCTTCATCACATTAACGCATCATTTTGACAAACATGGGCGTTTAAGCCGTGTACAAAGTCATCATGATCTTAAGCCCGTTGACGGTGATATGTGGCAGGCGAGTATGGTGCTGATGGAAGACAGGACTGAAGAACACCGGTCATTGATCAAGATCAAGCGGCGGGTATTTTCGCATGATTATGTGCCGGAAGAATTGTTCACGGCACAATGGCTGTTTAATAACCAGCCCTATATCGAACCGCCGCAGGAAACTCCCGAAGCGTCTGAAGAAACCACCGGAGAAACAGCTGAATGATCGTGCAAATGTACATGCTGGGATATAAACATCGCGGACCGGTGTTCCTGTTTTTACTGATCATGACGTTGTTTGCAGCTTTAGGCATCAAGGACCTCAGAATTGACACCAGTATACAGAGCCTGATTCCGGCAGATGATCCATCTCGCCAGGTCTATCAGAAAGTACTGGATGAATTCGGTACTGATAATAAAACCATCATCTATATCAGGGACAAAAAACTCTGGACGCCGGGGAAACTTGCAAAAATACAGGAACTGCACGAAGCACTCGAAAAAATCAAAGGCGTTAACCGTGTTGACAGTTTGTTCAGCCTGCACACAGTCCATGGTGTAGATGGCAAAATCATATCCCGGCCTGTACTCAGGGAGGCCCCGGACACTGAAGAGGAAGCACTCAGTGCAAAGGAAAGCGCCTTGTCCAACCCCCTTTATCTGGGTAATTTCTTCTCGGAAACAGGCGAGGTCACCGCCATCATAGTGTCGGCCATGGATATGGAAGACAGCAACACCTTTGATCAAAGAATCTATGAAGCGCTCGAACACACGATCCGGCGCTTTGATACAGATTTCGAACGGATAACCCAGGTCGGCCCGCCCCGTATCCATGCTGAACTTACGCAAAGTCTTTATGACGACTTTATATTGCTGGGCCCGTTGTCCGCGATCATACTTGTTGTTTCCATATTAATGTTCATGCGGAGCTGGTTGTCAGCGCTGGTTCCATTGACTACATCGCTGATCACTATTGTCTGGACGTTCGGTATGATGGGCTGGGCCGGTATCCCGGTTAACATCCTGAGTGCCATGATCCCTTCACTTATTATCGTGATTGGATCGACTGAAGATACTCATATGATGGCTGCATTTTTGCGCGGCCTGGATCATCATGCCGGTGCAGACGAGCCCCGGAAAAAAGCTGTGGAGTACATGGCCCGCCATATTGGCCTGCCGTTGATACTGACTGTATCCACAACTGCACTTGGATTTGCCGGTAATCTTTTCAGCACAATCGGGTTGATACAGGATTTCTCGATTGCGGCAACCTTTGCCATGCTGGTCAACGGGCTGATTACAGTATTGGGCATGCCCTTGCTGGTGTCACTGTTTGGCCCGGATAAAAATACTGTCCTGACCAGAGAACGTGAAGTCGTGAGCTTCCCGGGAAGATTGATGCGGCTTTTCCGGCTTCCCCAGTCGCGATTTCCCAATCTCACTCTGCTGGTCACTGCCATACTTTGTGTGTTCTTTATTTATCAGGCGTCCAATCTGTATGTGACCAATGATCCGTTGTCCTATCTGTCGGCAGACCGCCCGTTGATACAGGACACCAAACGCATCCATGAAGATCTTGCCGGAATAAAAATATTCTTTATTTCTCTGGAAGCGACACAGGTCAAGGCCTTCCAGGACCCGGAGAACATCAGGAAACTGTCCGACATTCAGGAGTTTCTGGACAGCCAGGGTGTTTATGATCGCAGTATCTCGCTTGCCGACCATCTAAAATTTATTAACGATCAGTTTCATGGTGGGTATACTGAAAAATCACTGCCGGCGACGCGAGAACTTATTGCCCAGTATTTGATGTTCTTTCACCGTAGTGATCTGGATAATTATGTCAGCCATGATTACAAGCGTGCCAATATTGTCGTCCGCCATAATCTGACGGCCTCACATGAGCTGAACAAATACATCAAGGAATTGCAGTATGTAACAGGACAAATCGCGGGCCCGGACATCAAAGTGCATATCGTGGGAGAAAATCTCATGGTCAACCGGGCGGCCGAGAGCCTGATGGTGGCGCAGGTGAAAGCGCTGGGCTCGCTGCTGGTATTGATATTCCTCATCATGTCGGCGATGTTCACGTCATTCAAGGGTGGCTTTATTGCACTGGTGCCGGCGGTCATTCCCATCGCAATGATGTTCGGTATTATGGGGTATCTTGATATTCCCCTGAACCCGGGAACAGCAATGGTGGCGGTGATTGCCATCGGCATCGCTGTTGATGGAACGATTCATCTGCTCGCCCGTTATAATGAATTGTGCCGCCATACCTCGGATTATGAAGGGGCGGTCAATACAGCAGTGCACGAAGAAGCGACACCGCTGATCGTTTCCAGCATTGCTCTCGCACTCGGTTTTGGCATTCTGATCTTTTCAAATTTCACAATTGTTGCCCAGTTCGGCGCACTGGCAGCGGCGACCATGCTGTTTTCAATTTTTGCCAATCTGTTGATTACGCCGATTATCATGGCAAGGATAAGGCTGGTTGGTCTCTACCAGATACTGACCATGTCTATCGATCGCAGTGTTCTTGATAACAGTCCATTGTTCCGCAACATGAATGACTATCAGAGACGCAAGGCAATCCTGATATCCGAATTACGCGAATTCAGGCAGGGCGACCTTCTGGTCAAGCAGGGCACTATCGGACGCGACATGTACCTGATACTGTCCGGCACCGCTGAAGTTATCCGGCATGACGATGAGGTAAATTCACATAAGCTCGCTACGCTGGTTCCGGGGCAAATCTTCGGTGAAATCGGCTATATAAGGGAAACAGAGAGAACCGCCGACGTCGTGGCGCTGGAAAAGGTGTCTACCCTCCGGTTTGATTATGAACGCATGCAGAAAGACCTGAAATTCTTTCCCAATATTGTTGCCAAACTTAATTTCAATATCAGTTATATACTGGGTGAACGTCTTGCCGATATGGTGGAGAAATACAGAACAACATCAAGCTGACCGCAATCACCATCGGCTGATCCTGTCAGGTTGATATAAATTGACGATATGCGGTGAGAACGAGGAATGGAATGGTAGCTGTGTAGCTACCAGGGTTGTTGATACACTTCAAATCAGGAGCTGGTGAACTCCATTTTGATGCCGGCCAGCTCTATCAGGTCATTATTCTTCAGCTGATAGGCTTTGGGACCAATCGGCTCGCCATTCACTACCGGATAGCGCTTGCCATCACCATCACTTTCAATGTGGGTCAGGTAATAACCCTGTGGGCGGCGTGAAATCACGGCGACCTGCGTACCCGGTTTGCCGAGCGTCACCAAGGCCTTGGTCAGTTCCAGTTCCTTGCCGGCAATCGGCCCGTTCAGAACGGTCAATCTGCCGAGCGGCATGCCACCAGGACCAGCAGCTGCGCCCGGTTTGGCGGCAGCGGCGGCAGGAGCGGCCGCTGCAACGGCTTTTTCAGCCGCCTGTGCCGCAGCGACTGCAGCACTGGCGGAGCCCGGCTTGATGATCATGGTCTTTTCAAACTCATCATCGTCAGCCGTGGCGTTTTCATTCACATATTTCAGCTCATGTTTGCCGATGGCAATCACATCGCCATCCTTAAGCGCATGTTTTTTAACCAGTTTGCCGTTAACGTAAGTGCCGTTGGTACTGCCAAGATCTTCGAGGAAAGAGTCGTCCAGAATGGTAATAATCAAAGCATGCTTGCCGCTGACTGCAAGATTGTCGATCTGGATGTCGTTATCCGGCTTGCGGCCGATCGTCAGGCGTTCCTGATTCAACTCATATTCGCCTTGTACCGCGCCGTTCATGCTCAGAACTAACTTTGCCATAGCTCTGTCCTTATCCCCTTAACATCAAAAAAATCGGTTAAAAAATGTTTTCACAGACCCGCCCTTGACCGGGTCCGGATCGTTTTCTTTCACGAGTACAAGCACCACAGAAATGTTGTCCTTGCCCCCTTTATTGTTGGCCATTTGTACCAGAGTCTTAGCCGCTTGTACAAGATTAGCACTATATTTACTTAGGGTTAAGTGAATTTCTTCATCATTTACCATATCATTTAACCCGTCCGAGCACAGCAGGAAGATGTCGCCCGGCAGGACCGGCTGCTCGACAATATCGACTTCAACCTTGGTGTCCAGTCCCAAGGCACGGGTCACAAGGTTTTTTGGCATCTTGGCCTGGGCCTCTTCCGGCGTGTAAAGGCCGCGGTCTATCAATTCCTGTATCAGTGAATGATCTTTGGTGACCTGCTCAAACTTGCCGGCCCGCAGACGATAGAGCCGGGAATCACCCACATGCCCAATGCATATTTTGCCTTCGCGAAACAGACCGGCCACTATAGTGGTTCCCATGCCCTGGCACTGGGCATCCTTCTGAGCCATAGCGTAAATATTTGAATTTGCATGCAGAATTGCATTTTTGAGGAGGGCAGATTCGGGGCTCGTGCCATTTCCGGTTTGATGGGGGAGAACAGATTTCAGACCTTTTTTGACGTCTTCCAACACAGTCATGACGGCAATCGCGCTGGCGACTTCCCCGGCTTTGTACCCCCCCATACCGTCCGCAAGTATCACCAGACCGTTACTGGGGTCAATGATAGTGCTGTCTTCATTATGAGGCCGCTTGCGGCCCACATCCGAGACGTTGACGATTTCCAGCGCCATAAGAATACTCAGTCCGGCATAATTATTGTATGTTTATCAATAAGTTAAATTAACTGCGTTGATGCTCTGACGGGCCGTTGAACAAGCTTGCCCTGAAGCCGTGCAATCGTTGCAGCCACGATATTCAAGGTTAAAGGTTAAATCGTTTGAACAGAATAAGAAACTGATTTATATGAAAAAGTCTAGCAAGGCGATGGATAAATATCGACAGTCCCCAAGCCAACGGCTGGTCAGATAAGGGGCATGGGCAGTGCCGCCATGGAGAGGCACACTTATGCCAGATCGGATCCTGAACTGCTGAAACCTGACTAGCGTTCCAGATATTGCAGTTTGCCCGGTTTTTCCTTCCATTCTTCGGCATCAGCAGGCGCGTCTTTCATTTCATTGATGACAGGCCATTGCTTGGAGAGCTCGGCGTTCAGTTCGATAAATTCCTTCATGTTATCCGGGACATCGTCCTCGGACATGATGGCGTTGACCGGGCACTCCGGTTCGCACAGGGTGCAATCAATACATTCATCCGGGTCGATGACCAGCATGTTGGGACCTTCATGAAAACAATCGACCGGGCAGACCTCAACACAGTCGGTATATTTGCACTTGATACAGTTTTCAGTGACTACAAAGGGCATTGAACTCACCTGAACATGATTGATTTTGGTGCGACATGATAACGGTTTCAGCCGGATTGAAAAAGATGAAATTTCCGGTGATGTACCATTCTCTTTATGGTTTTCCGACCAGCTCCACGACCTTGCCTGCAAAGGCGGCACCCCGGTTGAATTCAAGCACGGTGCTGCCATGGCGTTGCAACTCTGTGAGCAGAGCCAGTTGTATCTGATCCGGATTTTCATGCGCGAAGGTTACCGATATCCGTTGTGGCTGCGCCGGGTTAGTGACCACACTGATGATTCCCGGCAGCCGGCCCAGAGATTCCAGTATGGCCTGTTCTGGTGGCTGGGCCAGTCTCAGGGTCAGGCAGCGATCATGCTCGACCAGATCGGCGATACGGGTATGCCGCACCAGCTTGCCCTTGTTGATAATGATGATCTCATCGCAGATGCTTTTGATTTCATCAAGATTATGCGAACTGATGATCAGGGTATAGGTGCTGCGCAGATTGTGGATGAGATTGCGCACATCTTCCGCAGCGGCCGGATCGAGGCCGGCCGTCGGCTCATCAAGTAACAATAGTTCCGGGTTCCCGATCAACGCCTGCGCCAGAGTTATTTTTTTGCGCTGGCCATGACTCAGCGTTTCCGGAAACTGGTTGAGCAGGTGTTCAATCTTCAACAGATCAGTGATGCGTGCCACTTCGCGGTTTGCGCTCCGCGCGTTGAACCCCTGCAGACGCGCAAGAAAAAGTAATTGTGGTTCAACGGTAATACTTTGCAGCATGGCGCTGTCCTGTGGCAGCAGTCCGATGCGTCCTTTAAGCTGAACAGAACCCGGCACGTGGCCCAGTATGCGTGCATGACCTGCATCCGGTTTCAGATAACCGCAGAGCATAGCGTAGAGCGTGGTTTTGCCGGCACCGTTGGGCCCAACCAGACCGGCGGACGTTCGTGCCGGCAGCGTGAACTCAAAACCATCCAGTGCCCGTATGCCACGGAAGGATTTGCTGAGTGATGAACATTCAATAATGGCGTTCATCACAGGTTCCTGCGACGGAAAATGATCCAGCCAGCACAGGCATAAATCACACTGTAAGCCAGCAATCCGGCAAAGGCGATCAGCAAGTCATTTTCATTGAGGGCGAACAGATAATCTTTCATGCCGCTCGGCACCAGCGTGACTGGCAGTCCGAATTTAAGGTGCAGAACATAGCCCACGGTCAGTAACAGCACATACATACACACGGCCATCAACAGGGCCGAGAGCGCAGATGACATCATGGCGGAGATCGCCGACATGTAAGTGACAAACGGCAGGCTGTACAGCAGCAGCAGGAAACTGATCTGTGTCATGTATTCCAGGGTTTCCTGTGCGCTGTGACCATCGCGGTACAGGGAGATACCAGTGGCGATCAGGGTTACCAGCAGCAGTCCCAATGACAGCAGCAGATAATGGCTGAGAAACCTTCCCAGATAAATTTCCGCCCGCGTGCACCGGGTGAGCAGAAAACGGAAGGTTTGCCGTCCAGCATCACCGGCCAGTTGGTCATTGCCGGAAAGCATCGCGAAGAAGGGCAGGCTGGCCAACGCCACGATCAGAAACACCGAAAGGCTGGGAGGATGCAGAATCAGCAGGGTCTGGGCAATTTCCGGCGAGTATAGCGCAGAGAAAATCACAATACTTTCCGGGCGGACCAGTGTGGCGCCACCCTGTTCGTAGATGAGTTTCAGAACAAGGTACCAGAACAGCAGGAATGGAATGATAAACAACAACCCTTTGATGCGGGAAAGTGACCAGGTGAAATCAAACCAGGCCAGTATAAGGGTTCTTTTCCAGTTCATAGTGGAATAACTTTGTGAAGAATTTATAAGTGAATTTTCTGAATTAATATTTTCAGTCATTTCGACCGCAGGGAGAAATCTGTCGCTGGCCGATGCAAGAGTCCATCTCTATGCTCGAAATGACAGTTTTTCTGAATTTGCCTGCTAGCCCTGATCTTTCTTGAGCTGATAAATCAACTCAAGTGCCTGTCTGGGTGTGAGTTCATCCGGTTTGATGGTGGCAAGTCGATCAAGTACAGGATGGGATGCTGCGAACAAATCAGTATATGGTGTTATCTCGGGTTGTGGGGCAGATCCTGTTTCCAGATGTTTGCGTGCGCGTTCAATCACCTGTTTTGGAACTCCTGCAAGATGCGCTACCTGCAGACCATAGCTCTGGCTGGCAGGACCGGGTTTCACGGCGTGCAGGAAGATAATTTCCTCGCCATGTTCAACGGCCTGCAAATGGACATTGGCAACATTGTCGAGCTGTTCTTCAAGTGCCGTGAGTTCAAAAAAATGTGTGGCGAACAGACACAGTGCGCCACTCACCCGGGCAAGGTATTCGGCCGTGGCCCAGGCCAGCGCGAGGCCGTCACGGGTGCCGGTGCCGCGCCCGATTTCATCCATCAGCACGAGACTGCGGGGCGTGGCGTTGTTCAGAATGTTGGCAGTTTCCGTCATTTCCACCATGAATGTGGATTGCCCGGCTGCAAGATCGTCACTGGCGCCGATGCGCGTAAAGATGCGATCCACCGGGCCGAGACAGGCGCGGTCTGCAGGGACAAAGGCCCCTATGTGTGCAAGAATCACAATCAGGGCAGTCTGTCGCATGTAAGTCGATTTGCCGCCCATGTTCGGGCCGGTGATGATCAGCAAGCTGCGTTCCCGGTTCAATACCAGATCATTCGCAATAAATGGGCCGGATTGCACCTGTTCAATCACCGGGTGTCTGCCGCCTTCGATCAGGATTTCGGGCAGATCAGTAAATTCCGGCTGCGTCAGATCAAGCATAATGGCGCGCTCTGCAAAACATACAAGCACATCTGTTTCAGCTACTGCCCGGGCCGCAGAGAGCATTTGTTCGAGCTCAGGATGCAATTGCTCGAGCAGGGCCTCATACAGATATTTCTCGCGGGCCAGTGCGCGTTCCTGTGCGCCGAGTACACGATCTTCAAATGATTTGAGTTCAGGAGTGATATAGCGTTCGGTGGATTTCAGGGTCTGGCGCCGGGTGTAATCGGCAGGCAGCGGCTGGTGATGTTGTGCGCGGCTGATTTCGATGTAAAAACCATGCACGCGGTTATAGCCGACTTTCAGTGATGAGAGGCCGGTGCGCTCACGTTCACGTGCCTCCAGTTCCAGGAGAAAAGTATCAGCAGCACTGCTCAGGTGCCGCAATTCATCCAGTTCCTGATCATAACCACTGGCAATGACGCCACCATCACGCACGGTCTGCGGCGGCGATTCGACCAGGGCCCGCTCCAGCAATGTCTGTGTTTTTGAAAAATCCTGTATCTGCGCTGCCAGTTGTTGCAAAAACGGTGTATCGAAACCGGCCAGATGCTGTTTGATCTGCGGCAGTACCTGCAATGTGTCACGCAATTGAGTCAGATCGCGCGGACGTGCCGATTTTAATGCAATACGGGCCAGACCGCGTTCCAAATCACATATTGTCCGCAACAGATCCTGTAATGCCGTGTACTGCCGGTTATGTATGAGTGCATTGACGGATGCATGACGCAGGCGCAGTGTCGTGTGGTCGCGCAGGGGAGCATGTAGCCAGCGTCGCAACAACCGGCCACCCATGGCGGTGGCCGTGGTATCCATCACGCGTAACAGGGTGTGATCCTTTTTACCAGAGAGCGTGATGTCGATTTCCAGATTGCGGCGACTGTTCGCATCAAGAATGATGATGTCTTCGCGCCGTTCCACGCACAGAGAGCGTATATGCGGCAAGGTACTGTCTTGCGTAGCGCGGGTGTATTGCAGCAGTGCGCCGGTCGCGGCAACTGCAGTCATTCGATCAGCGCAGCCGAGACCTTCAAGGTGATTACTGCCAAATTGATCCTTTAGCAGGGGCAGTGCCGCATCCACGCTGAAATGCCAGGGCGGTCGCCGTGTCAGCGTAAATTTTTTGTCCAGAAGATGAGTGAATGTGATGTTCTCGCTGATAATGATTTCCGCAGGCCTGAGACGTTCAAGTTCACCCAGCAGCGCTTCGTCATCGGGCAGTTCCATCAGGATTAAGCGGCCGCAACTCAGGTCCAGTATGGCCAGGCCATGAAGATTCTCTTGCTGATGCAGCGCCACCAGCAGATTGTCGGCACGTTCATCCAGCATACCATCATCAATTACAGTGCCGGGCGTTATTATGCGGGTGATACGCCGCTCTACCGGGCCTTTGCCGGGAACCGGCTCGCCAATCTGTTCGCAGATCACGACGGACTCGCCGAGTTTGATCAGGCGCGCGAGATAAGATTCAGCCGCATGGTAAGGCACACCCGCCATCGGTATCGGCGCTCCGGCAGACTGGCCGCGACGGGTCAGGGCGATGTCCAGCAGCCGTGCCGCCTTGCGGGCATCTTCGTAAAACAGTTCATAGAAATCACCCATGCGGAAGAACAGCAGTTTGTCCGGGTGTTGCACCTTGAAGCCCAGATACTGCTGCATCACGGGTGTATGGTCAGAGAGGGTCTGTGTGGTTGTTTCTGTCATTTCGTTCAGGGGCCGGTCTGCTTGCTGAGTGTCCAGAAGCCGGTCTTGGTGGTGATGTCCTCCGGGGTCATGCTCTCACTGACAGTGTATGTGCTTTTGTCACATTGATAAAACGGTTCATCCGATACTGAAGCGATGCCCGGTCCCATGCCGCCGCTGACAGCGTCCAGACTTGCTGCGGACTGCATGCGCACAATGGCCTGGGAGTTGATCGGGAAACGCCCGTTTTCCAGACAGCGCCGTTCAAAGGTGCTGGTGTCCTTGCGCGCCCCGGTGCAGCCCGGACAGGTTTCATCCGGATCATTGGTCAGCATGATGCCGAGTACGCGGTTGATGTAGGGCACATACAGTGGATAACAATAGCCCACACGGATTTTAAGCAGGTTCGCATCCTGTATGGTAAGGCCGGTTGACGTTGCATTATTGCGGTATTTGAGATTGTCATTCGGGATCAGCAAATCACCACTGCCGTCGTCCACACCCAGTTCATTAAACGCTTCTGTCGTGGGGTTCAGGACTTCAATATTCACAAAACCGGTGTCGATTTCCCGCCGTATGGTCTCCCGTGCACACATCACATCATCCGGTGTGTCGTCATGGGTATAGATGGCGGCCATGCTGCGGGTAAAGGCATTTTCCATTTCGGTCTTGCGGGCATTGGAGACTGCGCCGAACCGGGCTGCTTCGAAGGCCGCATAATTAAGTGCGGTTTTGGCCTGATAGATCAGCGCAAACTGGAAGGCGCCGAGCAACAGCAACAGCATAATCGGTGTGACGATAATGAATTCCACCATGCTCTGGCCCCGGTGGCGGATGCTGCTGTTGGCAATGGTTATACGCATCAGGAGTAAGGATAGAACAACTATTCTGATGTTGCTGCACCAAAGCCCGACAACAGCGTATCCATGGAATTCAGGACCTGTACCGCCCGTTGCTGCAGCGGGTCATCGGCTGTCGTGTATTGCTGCATTTCTGCGAAGGTATTCGAGGCCTGCCGTAACTGCACAATTCCGAGGTTATGCCAGGCCTTGCTGCTCTTTGAGTCCCTCACCAGCGCTTCCCGGTAAGCCGATACCGCAGCATCCAGTTTGCCGGTGCGCGCATAAATGTTGCCAAGCCGGAACCACGGTTCCGGATCGCGTGAAACATTTTCCGTGAGATAACGGTAATCACGTTCAGCTGTCACCCAGTCGCCATTTTGATAGGCAGTGTCAGCACGTTGCTGGACTTCCACGACCTTGCCGAGATTGGTTGTAGATGGCTTGAGGTTGATCGGATCGCAGCCGGTAATTACGGTAACCGTTAATAACAGAAATACCAGATTTGGATTCATGCACTATTCTCCCAGAGCAATTCGGTTCCACAGGTCAAATCAAGTTGTGCCAGAGTACCACCTTGCAATTCAACTACCATGCTGGCACCCGGTGACCAGGCCAGCCGCCAGGGCCGCAGGTCGTACACCAGTTTTTTTATTATCCATTGCCGATCCAGAAATACCAGATCGATGGGATAACGCATGCCGATAGTATGTATGGAATTACAGGGCCGGATCAGCAACCCTTGTTCACGGGTCAGGGCCGGCCGTCCCAACAGACCGCGCACCCGTTCCAGTGGATTTGAAGTCTGCAATACTTCATTGAGCAACAACCGCCGGTCATCCCGCTGGTACAACCTGCCCCGGATCAAAATATACCTTCAGACAGAAACTTCATCGCGATCGGAAAACCCAGAACAATAAACGTCACCGGGAAGATAAAGATAATAAGCGGGCCAACCAGTTTGATGGGCGCTTCCATGGCCAGTTTCTCGGCGCGCTGGAAACGTTCATTACGGCGTTGTTCGGCCTGTACACGCAGCACGGTGGCCATGCTGGAGCCCATTTTTTCCGCCTGAATCATGGCACTGACAAAGCTCGTTACTTCGCGCACATCGAGACGATCCGCCATACGGCGCAGGGCCTCCGCGCGCGGCAGTCCGGAGCGCAGATCACGCAGAACGATTCCGAATTCATTACGCAAGGGACTCTTCGGCGCTTTTTCCATGGCCTGACTGAGCGCGCCCTGCAGGTTCAGGCCGGCTTCGACCGCCATGGTGATGAAGTCCAGATATACCGGCATGGCACGGATCACTGCGATTTCGCGCCGTTTGCGCGTGTCACGCAGCCAGATGTCCGGCAGGATGAAGCCGAGTACCAGCGTGAATAATGCCCAGATGGGCTGGCCGTTTTCGACGGAATTGACGAGGATGATGCCAAACAGCAAACCACCAATGGTCGAGATAATGCGGAGTGCGGTGAACTGTTCGGCGTTCAAAAGATAACTGACGCCGGTATGTTGCAAGCGGTCTTCCACGCGTTCCATCCATTCATAGGGCAGCAACTGGCAGAAGAAGAAACTGATAATACGGATCAACGGCCAGATCAGCCGCAGGGAGAAGGGCAGGGGGTCCATATAGGCACGATCATCTTCCTGCACCATCAGATTTACGGTATGGATGAAGAGCAGGCCGAGGAACACACACAAACCGGTGCTGAGGGCAGCGCCGTCCAGCACGAGGGTTTGACCAAAGGTGGCTTCAATTCCGTTCATGGTTCAGACATCAATGCTGGTGATTTTACGGATCATGATGTATCCCATAATCTCCATGATGATGATAATGCCCAGCACCACATAACCAATGGTGGTGGTCCACAATTTTGACATGGCTGCCGGTTCCAGGAAGTACAGAAGGACACCCAGCAGCACCGGCAGACCGGTCATGACGATGCCCTGCAGTTTCCCCTGGGCTGTGAGGCTTTCGATCTTGCCTTCCATCTGGTGCTTGCGGCGCAGGGTTTCAGCGAGTGTTTCAAGAATTTCCGCCAGGTTTCCACCAATCTCACGGTTGATGCGCAATGCTGATGTCAGCATGGCAAAGTCCTGGATCGGCAGTCGTTTTTCCATGTTGCTCAGTGATTTTTCAAATTCAACACCGATTCGTTGCTCACGCATGAACAGTTCAAATTCCTGGCTGAGGGGTGCCGGCTGTTCTTTCACCAGCCCTTCAAGCGCGATATTAAGGCTCGCCCCGGCACGCATGGAACCGGAGATCATCAACAAACCGTCCGGTAACTGTTCTTCAAAACGCGTGAGTCGTTTTTTCCGCATGGTGCGGTAAATAATGCCGGGCAACAAGGCCAGCATTGCGAACAGTGCGAGTGCCGTGGGCAAATCCCCGAGTATTATCCAGATCAGCAATGGCAGGATGATAATGGCGGCGATGTTGATGTAAAAAAGACGCGTGGCATCAACGAACATGAACATGTCGGCCATGTTGGCACTGGCACTCTCGGTGAATGTGGTTTTGTAACCGGAGATAAAGTCCTGGGTTTTTTGTGATATTGCATACGCCAGCATGCTGGCGGCGAGGAAAACGCCCAGTGCATACAGGACGAGCAGGGAATCACCGGCGAGGTCGAGAAAGGTCTGCATTTACTTGCCGAAAATTGCCATGTCCACAGCCAGACCACGTTTGCGCAGGTCCTCATAAAATTCCGGCACACGTCCGGTGGCATGGAAATGTCCCTTGACCTTACCCTGCTCATCAAATCCTTCCTGCTGGAAGCGGAAGATGTCCTGCATCTGTACTATGTCACCTTCCGTGCCGGTAATTTCAGTGATGTTGACCACTTTTCTGCTGCCGTCACTGAAACGGGTCTGCTGTACGACAATGTCCACCGCCGAAGCCACCTGTTCGCGGATGGCCTTGCTCGGCAGATCCATACCGGCCATCATCACCATCACTTCCAGACGTGCAATCAGATCACGCGGCGTGTTGGCATGCGCGGTGGTGAGCGATCCATCATGACCGGTGTTCATGGCCTGCAACATGTCCAGTGCTTCGCCGCCACGGCACTCGCCGACCACAATCCGATCGGGGCGCATACGCAGGCAGTTTTTTACGAGTTCGCGAATCGGGATGGCGCCTTTACCTTCCATGTTGGGCGGGCGTGCTTCGAGGCTCACGATATGCGGTTGCGACAGCTTCATTTCCGCAGCGTCTTCTACAGTGACGATGCGTTCGCTTTCCGGAATATAGTTGGAAAGCACATTGAGCAGGGTGGTTTTACCGCTGCCGGTACCGCCGGAAATGACGATGTTTTTACGGTGTACCACGGCCATTTTCAGAAACTTCATCATGTTTTCATTGACGGCGCCGAATCTGATCATGTCTTCATCAGTGAGTTTCTTTTTGGAAAACTTGCGGATGGTGAGGCAGGGGCCACGCAGGGCCAGTGGCGGAATGATGGCATTGACACGCGAGCCATCTTTCAACCGCGCATCCACCAGCGGCGAACTCTCATCAATACGCCGGCCAAGGGGTGACACGATGCGTTCAATGGCAGACATCACCGCATCATCACTGCTGAATACCACGTTGGATTTCGTTAATTTACCGCCTTTTTCTATGTAGATCTCATCAAACTTGTTGACCATGATTTCGGTGACATCATCCTGCGCCAGCAGTTCTTCCAGTGGCCCGAGACCTACCGCTTCATTCAGCACATCGGTGGCGAGGCGTACGCGATCGACATCTGATGGAATCTTGCCTTCCATCTGCAGGATGATTTCCTTGATCATCTTGTCGACGTGATGACGTAACTGATCTTCCGACATGTTGCCGATATCGAGGCGGCGCAGGTCCATCATGTGCAGCAGTTCTTCATGCACGCGATTGCGCCACATGAAACGCTCGTTTTTGAAGATGGATTCGTCTTCCTTGATCTCGGCATGCGGGTGCACGCCAATCATGGTGCGAAGTTCGGACACATCCTCGGCATAGGCGCCTTCGGTGGCTTCATCAACGCCGGCGGTAATGTAGAAGCCGCCAATGACAATCACATCCGAAGTATGCAGCGGACCATAGCGTTCAATCACGTTGCCATTGACGGTTGTATTACCGCCGCTCTTGTCCTCAATAAACAATCCATCGGCATTGCGCTGGATCTCGGCGTGATAAGGGGAAACGCGCCAGCCGCGCACCTGGATCAGATTGTCGCGGGCCTTGCCGATGCCGCAGACATTGACCGGGCAACGCAGCCCTTTGAGTTTTTTTCCGTCTTTGGTTTTTACGACAACATCAAACATAAGAGCCTCTGCTTAAAATATAAGTTATTTCTTTTCATTTCGACCATCGGGAGAAGTCCTTGTAATAATTCAGTTCTGTCTTGTATTTCTAACAGCGGATTTCTCGCTATGCTCGAAATGACACCTTTAATTAGAAGGCGCTAATCAATAATCAAATCGTCTCGATCAACATTGTTCTTGAATTGTTCGATCAGCTTTTCACGGCGCTGGATTTTTTCCTGGTTAAATTCGGATTTGGCATCAAAGACCGTAGGGGTGACAAAAATGACCAGCTCGGTCAGATTGTTGTTCCAGCGTGTGGATTTAAACAAGGCGCCAAGTATAGGAATCTCTCCGAGCAACGGAACCTTGTCGATCGCATTGCCGATGTCCCGATCCACCATACCGGACAGCACCAGAGTCTCGCCATCTTTCATGCTGATGTCAGTACTGGTCTTGCGACTGATGAACGCCGGAATACCATTGACGGCATTGGATTGATCCACTGCGCTTACCTCGGTGGAAACGCGCGCGAGAATATTGTCCACACTGTCCACCACCGGTTCGATGTTCAGCTTGATGCCAAATTCCTTGTATTCCACATTGGTGGTGCCAAGTCCGCCTTCCGTCACAACCGGGATTTCGCCGCCGGCAAGAAACTCGGCCTTGCCACCGCTGCGGGCACTGAGCCGGGGTTCGGACAGTATCACCGCGTCACCGGTCTGCACCAGCAGGTTGATGCGTGAGGTGATTTCCGAAGCCAGTCCAAGGTAACCCAGCGGAGTCACTCCCGCGTTAAGCGCTACGGCGCCGATATTCGGCAGGAATGTGTCATCATTGCGTACACTGAAGTGCTGATTGGTGACCGGCTCAACCAGAACACCTGCAGACGGCCCGTTGACAAAATCAGCCCAGTTAATGCCGAGTTCAGTGAGTTTGCTGGTGTTGAATTCAGTGATCTTCACATTCATATAGATCATTTTTTGTGACGGCAGCACCAGTGCGGACGATGGTGGTTCGTACTTGCGGGTCAAATCAATCAGCTGCGGGTATGCCGTTTTAATCGTTGCCAGCATCGGTTCATCTGTTGTGAGGACCGAGCCGGTCACGAAGATGCGATCGCCCACCTGCTTGACTTCGATATCGCCGATCCCCGCGAGCAGAGTGCGCAGTTCCTGCGTGACACGATTGTTATCATTAGTGACGATCTGGACTTTGAGATCACTCTCGGCACCATCGGTGTACCAGATGTGTACGGTGGTTTCGCCTTCCTTTTCCGCCAGCAACAGCAACTGGCCATTGTCCAGCATCGAGGTGCTGACCATCCCTGAGTTGCCCACGGCTACACGATCAATCTCGCCGACCTCCAGAATCTTGATTTCACCGACAAACAAGGTGACCTCATCTGCTGCATGTGCAGTCAATGAAGATAATACTAGCAGCAGGAACAGGCCCACCCATTTAAAGCCGGTTGCCGGTTTGATGATGGTTGCAGTCATGATCTGTAACTCCTTATCCCGTGACGCGCATTAGTTATTGGTTTATTCCGCCGGTTTTGTTTCCGGCATATTCGGTTCGTTTGCTGCATCAGCAGACAGTGGCAACACTGGCAGGATGCCGGTTTTGGCAATGCCGTCTTTACTGGCGCCCCCGATAATCAGGCTGATGAAATTGAGTGCTGGCCCGCTGAATCCTGCTTCCGCCCCTGCGGCCAGATCAACTGCTGCGACATAACTGGCGGCACTGACCCCGGCGATGATGTTGCCACTGCTGTCACGCACCGTACCGTCCGCGGCGACCGTGAGATTGGCATCAGTCAACACCTTGCCATCCGGCCCCACAACCTGGCCCAGTTCATTGACCGCCACGCCTTCAAGAATTTTTCCATCAGCGGTCATGACCGTACCATCTTCCGCGATAATGAATCCATCCTTGTTAACGGTCACCGGTGGTCCGGCGACGGTCTTGTTGCCGGCAACAACCGAACCATTAGCCAATACTTTGACATCTTCGGCTTTTACAATATTCCCATTGGCATCGACGTAATCGCCATTTGCGTTTTTGGTGTAACCGGCTGCCTTCATGACTTCATCCTTGTTGATCACACTGCCATCTGCAGCCACGACGACATCTTCGGCCTTGACGATGTTGCCATTGGCATCGACATAATCGCCATTTTCATTTTTGGTGTAGCCAGCAGCCTTCATGGCCAGGTCCTTGTTGACTATTGTTCCATCCGCTGCGATCACGATGTCTTCTTTTTTGACGATGTTGCCATTGGCATCGACGTAATCGCCATTTTCATTTTTGGTGTAGCCGGCAGCCTTCATGATTTCATCCTTGCTGGTGATGCTGCCATCCGGATTAACCACAATTTCATCGGGCGGGATGACCTTGCCATTGGCATCGACGTAATCGCCATTGCTGTTGACGGACACTCCCTTGGAGGCCACCAGTTTCCCGTCACGGGTGGTGATCATGCCGTTTTCCGAGACTGCCAGATTGTCCTTGCTGATCACGGTGCCGTCAGCTGACACCCAGTTGCCGTTTTCATCAATGGTCGCACCGGCCGCTTCAGCCGCTTTTCGTATGGCGGCCTGTTCTTTCATCTTTGTCGCATTAGAGGAAAGATCGAAAGGGGTAACGCCATCGAAACTGGCGGCATGTTGATCGTTGCGGTTACGCAGAATGGCAATGAGGTCGCCCTTGTCTTCCGCAGTGGCCAGCAATGCCGCCTGTTCTGGCGTGACATCCACAGTCATGGACGTGAAGTTGAGTTCCGAGCGGCGTTGCGGATAGCTGAGTGAATCCAGGTGTTCATCGTAGGCTTCACGGCCGGTGGCCAGCACGCGTACATTCTGCAGGACGGGCAGGATTACATCCGTGGGCTTGTCGCCGCCAATATCTCCTCCACCCGCAGCACCCTGCACAGCCTGCAACATGGGATCGGTCGGAGAGACGCCAGCCTGGCCCGCGGCCTGCAGGGCAGCCTGTTGCAGTTCCGGCGAAATTTCGATTCCACCTTTGCTTTCGACTTCAAAACCCGCCACCTTCACGGGAATATTCACATAGATGTCGATCTTGTTGCCCGGGCGGGTCAGTCCGGCAATGGACTGCACTTCATCCACCTGTATGGTGATGGCACGGCGCCCTGAACTGATTAAATCGGAAAAATCGACCGGGAAGGTTTCATTCATGAAATTGGTGAGCAGCGGGGTGCCGCGGCCGATGTTTTCAACAATAAAGCGACCGTAATAACTTTCGATCTCTACCGGTGAAATGGCGTTCGCATGTACGAATTTCCGGGGGATGGTACGACTCGCAAAGATACCGGGCTGCACCTGTTGGCCCTTGGCCAGGTCTTCCTTGGCCACGACGACCGTGACCATTTCCTGTTCTTCACCAGCAAGGCTGCGCTTGATCGCGGCCTCCCGGCTTTTGAGATAAGCCACAGACAGGATTGCTGCCGCGATACCAAAACCCACCGCACCCAGCAGCAACATCAAAGTCTTGCTGCCGCCACCGTCAACCTTAGCCATAGCGTCCCCTCATGTAGCGATTGTTATTGTCCGGATTCCGGATCCGGTACTGCTTCTAAATTAAATACTAGAACAGCGAAAGCGGGCAGCCCGCGCCGCAAAAGTCACTGAAACTCCAGCCACTCGCATCGTCCAGAAAATCCAGCCCTTCCTGCACGCTCGGGAAGGAACCGATGTTGTAATTCAGCATTTCATTCACCAGATCGTCCGGATAATCGACCAGATAGGCGACCTGCTCCGATGGCATGCCCTGACTGTTATAAAGGGATGCCAGTGTGATGGGGTCTTCCTTGTCCGGGTAATCCGAAAGCGACACGGCGTAAACATAACCGTCATAATTATTGCGGATGGCATCGGTAAGTTGAATGATAACATCGCCGCCGGGGCCGGTGGTCAGCACGAGTATTCCGAAAACCGTCACCACGGTGTATTCCACCATGGACTGACCGCATTGATGCAGGCGCAACTTGTAATTAGCGATGGATAGAATCCTGCTCATACGTTCACCATGTGTCCTGCTCGGTCTGGGCGACAACGACTGAGCCATGTTTGGCCTTGTTGATGGTGATGATAACATTCTTGTCCCCCTGGCTGAACCGCTGTGCGTAGCTGTTACCGCCGGAAAATCCCTTGTCCATGTCCACAATCCAGCCCTGATTGCTGAAATGGTTGCGGTAAAAATTGGCATTGGTTTCCACGGAATAGGTGTTGTGCAGTTGCACCGTACGGCCACGCTTGCCGATGTCCCGGCTCTCAATGTCATTAAATACCGTGCTGCCGTTGAGTTTGGGAAAATTCTTGCCGGGTTTGGGCAGGGCCTTTTCCGGATTGGGCAGCTTGCTTATGCCCAGCAATCCTTGTGATCCGTCCTCCCCCTGTTCCGTCACCTGTACGGTCATAAGATAGCCATCCTCGACGCGGGTAATGATCTGCCAGGGTTCGAGTATGTCAGTTTCGGTATAGCCCGGCCGTTCTTCCGTGCCTTTGGGCCAGTACTGGCGGTAAAACTCCAGCACGTCATGCACGGATTTTTTACTTCTGAACTGGCGGATGTTTATGGGAAGACCATTGACCACCATCGACTCGCCCAGCATGCCGACAGTCGCATCCGGTGGTGGCGGGAACCTCGGTGCAGCCAGCAGTCCGGCCGGCAATAGCGACAGCAGTATCCATAGCAGTGCGCGTTTGGGAAGAGTGTTCATCATAAAGAGCAATCCATAAACAAGCCGGGCGGGTCAAAGTTGCAAATCCCGTTCGGACAATCATGTGCGCCACCGCTCTCCAGCCGGTCAGGATGCACGGCATCGACGTTGATATAGCCCAGCCACAGGCTGCCATTGCCATTGGGTGAGACATGACCGCCATCGGCATATTCATTAAACGAATTGCCGTCCCAGTCGGCATAGCGCCCGAAGTTGGCATCCAGAAAATGATTGATCGTCGGGTCGCATGTGCGCCATTCGGGAATAAGCAGGGTCACGACATCCCATGCAGTCTGCAGTCCGGGAACACTGCCCAGCAGGGTGTCCACGAGAGAATCCAATATCTTGGTGGGCGTAATGCCGCCGACCTGATTAATCGTGTGCGCGGTCCCGCCCGTGTTCCAGCCGTCGGTCAGCACCGCTGCACCGGCTTCAAATTCCAGATCGAAGGCGGCGAGTGAATCATCCACGCCGGGCGCATCGGTGAGTGTCGCAAAATCAATCAATCCCGCCGGCACGCTGACCGGAACTACCAGGTCGGATTTGGCGAGGCCGTCCGTGTTAATCGCCGTGAAACCAACACTGCTGCCAATGAGTTTCATGGCATAGGCGATGGCACCGAAGACGGCGTCCAGAATATCGAGCAACGTATTCAGCACACCACCACTGTAATCAGGTGTGTCGGTGGAACTGGTGGGCGTGGTGCTGGACGGAATATCGCCGTCCCACAGCAGGTTACCCCGGTGGTCCTGCCACAGCAGGTTGGCGTTGGTGTCATCCCAGCCGTCCGCGGCATCGGTTGCAGTAATCAGGCTGTCCGTGGCGGAGAAGAAACGCTGGCGGGACTCAGCCTGCACGGAGGTCACGGATTTCACCGGTTGTGATATGGCACTGCCGTCCATGTCGCGGAAGCCCGTGGACCGCTCACCCGTGGACCAGGGCCCGGTACGCACGCTGTTATTGCCGTACCACGCTGTATATTCCCAGGCTTCATAACGCGCAGCCTGGATCGTCGCATGCTTGATATCAATGTATTTACCCAGCAACGGGATCAACAGGAGCAGAGGCACCAGCACCGTCGAAGCCGTGATCAGGGTCTCCGTCATGGCCTGTCCGGATTGCGATCTGAATAAAGAAAAGCGCAGCATTATGGAAAATCCGGTAACCATGACGTGGGATCCAGCGGCACCAGCAGGCTGGCAATGGTTGCCGCAAGACCGAACGGTTGCTTCTGTTGAATCAGGATGGACACGGTGCGATCGGCATTGGTGGTTTCCACCAGCCGTGCCTGCCAGTAAGGATTAAAGGCACTGCCGTATTCTGTATCGTTGTCCGCGCGCTGGAACCAGGACACATCATTCGGCCGGCTGTAATACACTTCAGATTTGGAAATGGCACCTACTTCTTCATCAGCGATGGATTTGTCATCCATGTAAAAATAGTTGGATGTAAGAATCGCGCCGGTGCCTTCAGTTTTCAGCGGCGCGTTATCGCTGTAGATGTCTTCCACATCCTTTACCACGCCGGAGAGAAAATAGGGCGCTTCAAAGCCCCAGGGATCGGTTTGTGGAACCGTATCGGAATACATCGGCAGGCCACCATAGGTCGTATTGACCTTATGCCGTGGTGTCGGCATGGTCAACGAGACCACCGGAACATTGGGCGCAACGAAGGTCGGGCCGGGGCCGGGGATAAAGGGCACACCGGCGGTCCATGACGCCCGGTTCGTGGGCGCATTGCCGTACTGGTTCGTGGCGGTATCGATAAGGTCCGCCTGGTTCAGGGCATTGGTAGAGGTCGCTGCTTGTGCCGAACCGGAGCTGAACGGTGCGCCGGTCGGGAAGGGCAGGGTGACGTTGAATATTTCACCGATGACCGGCAGGGACAGGGCGGCATTGGCTTCGCCATTGGCCAGTCCGACGATGACTTCAGCGGAGACGTCACCGACGAGAACAATATCGGCACCCGCCTTCACGCGGAAGAAGAACGTCAGTGCCAACTCCGTGGTGTCCGCCGCTGACCAGCCAAACTTGTTGCCAGTGGAATCCGCGCCCTTGAAACGCAATTCACTGCCGCCTTCTTTTTCCAGGTCCAGCGCAAACCGGAATTCAATTTCGAAATAAAGTTCGGCGATGCCGAGATCGATTGAAAAACGCTCATCAATATTGATCGGCAAGGGCGGGATGGCCAGCGGTAATGTCCAGCCGCGTTTGCGTGTAAATTCATCGCGGGAACCATTGACCGTCGCCGCGAAGCGCTGATAACCATCAGTATGTTCAGCGACGGTCGGCCGGTAGGTCGTGGTGAAATTGCCCGGGATGCCCGGGATGGAGCCATAGGTCATGGCATGACCGATTAGCGCGAGTATCCCGAAGTCTGAAATCTTGGCGTCCGGGGCATTATGCTCCACCAGGTCCACATAGGCGCTGACCCCATAAAGTATGCTGGCAAAGTGATAGCCGGTCTGGGCAAAGCTGTAGGCCTTGTTGATGTTATGCAGCACGGTTGCCCCGAGGTTGGCGACAACCTTGAAAACGTTGTAGAACAATTGGCCCGATACGGTAAATACCTGTGATGCAACGGTAAAAATCGTTTCAACAGGTCCGGTTGCTGTCCCCAGTGAAACGGCAGACACCAGTGGCTGGATGAACAGCCGGTGATAGGCCATCAGATAATAGCCAAAGGACTCCCAGTGCGTGGCCCATGACGCCATGCCCACCAACTGGCCGATGGCCACTTCATTGGCCACCATGGCACGGTTGGTATAGGCCATGAAATTGAGATCACGGGCTTCCGTAACGGAGACACTGTAAGCCGCCGCATCCGCGGCATTCTGCACCTGCATTTTTTCGCTGGTGATTTTGCCGGCTTTATAAAGAAAAACGAGGGAGAGACAGACAACCCCGAGGAACAGGATTACAAATACGACAGACTGCCCGCGCTGAGAGCGGGGTGTACCATCTTGCCGCAGTGTTCTGGAAATATGGCCTGGCATCACACCAATACCCGCTTTGAGGGTTTTACAGCAACAAAAAGCAGACGGCCCCGATTTCGGGGCCGTCTGTCTGATTTAACTATTCGGAGAAATTATCCAGGGTCTTGGCATCAGAAGCCGTGCCTGCGCCTGCCGCTGCCGTATCGGATTTGGCAGCCGTGGTCGCACCATCCTTGCCTGCCAGTTCTTCAGCCATACCACCGACCTGGCTACGGACTACGTCACCAAAGATCGAGTATACGGCGATAGCGGCGATGGCAATCAATGCGACGATAATAATGTACTCTGTCATGCCTTGGCCGAGCTGTTTAAGATATTTTTTCATAATCAGTCTTCTCATAAATATTGGGGTGGCAACTCCGGTAATTATGGACTCTAAAACCGGGGCAGGCAATCGCTGTGATTAAATATAATCCGGGTCTTGCCACATCCCGGAAAAGGCTTGAAATTTAACCGGTTATCCCCATCTGGGGGACATGACTTTTATTGCGTTTGAGGAGGAGTTTGCATGAGCGTTGAAACCCGGGCCGAAACACGCGGCTTCCAGGCCGAAGTCCGGCAATTGCTGGATCTGATGATCCACTCACTTTACAGCAATCGTGAAATTTTCCTGCGTGAATTGATTTCCAATGCCTCGGATGCGGCGGATAAATTACGCTTCGAAGCCTTGAAGGACGACAGCCTCTACGAAGACGAGGCCGAACTGAAAATCCGGGTGGAATTCGATGAAAAACAGAAAACCATCACCGTGACCGACAATGGCATTGGCATGTCCCGGGATGAAATCGTTGAGCACCTCGGCACTATCGCCAAATCCGGCACCCGCCAGTTTTTTGAATCCTTGACCGGTGACCAGAGCAAGGATGCCCAGCTCATAGGGCAGTTTGGCGTGGGCTTCTACTCATCATTTATTGTTGCGGAAAAGGTGGAAGTCGTCTCCCGCCGTGCCGGACTGAACCGTGATCAGGGGGTGCGCTGGGTCTCAGAAGGTCAGGGTGAGTATACCGTTGAATCCATAGATCGGCCGAAACGCGGGACCCGTGTCACATTATATCTGCGGGATGACGCAAAGGAGTTTCTGGAGGGCTATCGTTTGCGCGGCATCATCAAGCGCTATTCCGATCATATTTCTCTGCCGATTGTCATGCCTGCAGAAGGGAAAGATGCGAAAGGGGACGAAACCGTCAACAGTGCCACAGCGCTGTGGGCGCGCAACCGGAAAGACATCAAGGACGAGGAATATCAGGAATTCTACAAACACACGGCCCATGATTTTGAGCCACCACTCGCGCACCTGCATCACAAGGTCGAGGGCAAGCTGGAATACAGCAGCCTGTTGTTTATCCCCCAGCGTGCCCCGTTTGATCTCTGGGACCGTCAGCAGCGCCACGGTGTGAAACTTTATGTGAAACGGGTGTTCATCATGGACGATGCGGAACAACTGATCCCGCCGTACCTTCGTTTTGTGCGCGGGGTGGTGGATGCCGATGATCTGCCGCTGAATGTGTCGCGCGAAATCCTGCAGCATAACAAGACCATTGATGCTATCCGTTCCGGCTGCACCAAAAAATTTCTTGGCCTGCTGAAAGACATGGCTAAAAAGGAAGCAGAAAAATACCAGACGTTCTGGAAGGAATTCGGCCGGGTGCTGAAGGAAGGCATCATCGAAGAACACGAGAAGCGGGAAGATCTCGCTAAACTGTTCCGCTTTTCTTCAACGTTGGAAGGCAAGGAAGAGCAAACCGTGTCGCTCGATGATTATATATCGCGCATGCAGCCGGACCAGAAAGCCATTTACTATATTACTGCAGACAGTTTTGCAGCAGCCAGGAACAGCCCGCACCTCGAAATCTTCCGCAAGAAAGGCATTGAAGTGTTGCTGATGTCCGATCCGATCGACGAGTGGGTCACGAGCCACTTGAATGAGTATGCGGGCAAACCCTTGCAGTCGGTCACCAAAGGTGAGCTTGATCTCGGTGATGCAAAAGAAAACAAGGAAGCTGAAAAATCTGCAGACACCGATACAGAATTGTCCGGACTGACTGAGCGGATCAAGAAAGCACTGGATGAAAAAGTCAAAGACGTGCGCACCACACAACGGCTCACGTCATCCCCGGCCTGTCTGGTCGCAGATGAACATGACATGGGCCGCACGCTGGAACGTATCCTCAAGGCCTCCGGCCAGAAAATTACCGGCAGTAAACCCATCCTCGAAATCAATCCGGATCATCCGGTGATACTGATGATGAAAGGGGAAAAGGACGAGGCGGTATTTGCGGACTGGTCAGTCATCCTGCTGGAGCAGGCGCAACTCAGTGAAGGCACACAGCTTGAAGATCCGGCCGGGTTTGTGCAGCGATTGAATAAAATGTTTCTGCGGCTGGGTAAATAATGTTTCGGGAAAATGACAGAAGCAACGACTGAAACTGGCAGAAAAAAACCACTTCAAACGGCTGTATTTGCTCCATGAAAAATTGACGCACCGGGACATTTAAAATCATTCCAGGTGACAATTTGCGTCATAAAGTGCCTATTTTTGTAATCGGGCGATATAGATTCAGACAGAACCAACCAGTGCTTCCGGGAAATCCCCACAAAAAAGGGCGCATTGCGCGCCCCGTTTCGTTTGATCATTCTTCTCTCCGGAACATCCCGGCCAGTAGCCGGGATGCCGGGAGAAATTTTATCATGCGATAAAGTTGAATACGGTGAAGCTTGTGTTGTCCAATGATGCCAGGTTGGAAAGATTGGCAAACAAGACTTCATCTCCAGTTGAGGCGTTACCGTCGGCATCGTAGTAAAGGTTGCCGTTGGTGGTGTTGTAGATGATCCGGGCATCCGCCGTGGTGCCTGCCGTAAGCCCTGCGCCGGATTGGAACTGCGCCACGGTCAGATCCCCATTGCCTGTCAAGGCATCGAACACATTGAAATCCAGGAGTATCTGATCATTGTCGCTACCATCGAAGTCGGTGATGGTGTCCACATTGGACGTGCCCAGCGTGGTTTCAAAGTAGAAGAAATCACCACCACCACCACTCGTACCACCCGTCAGGGTGTCATTGCCCTGGCCACCATGCAAGTCATCGAAGCCGTCTCCGCTGGAGATAATATCGTTACCTGAACCCCCGGTGATGACGTCCCCGCTGGAAGAACCGATAATCGTGAAGCTCTCGGTTTGGAAGCTCAGATCCAGTGTTGCCGCCGCCGTCAGTACGATATTTTCAATGTTGACGATTTGTCCGTCGCTGCCGTCATCGAAACTGGCACTGAAATTGAGGGTATCGATCTCTGATCCTCCATCCAGCAGGGTGTCATCGGCATCGCCGAACAGGCTGTCGTTGCCCGCGCCTCCTGAGAGGCTGTCTGCACCAGAATTGCCACTCAGGGTGTCAATACCCATACCGCCATTGATGGTGTCCGCACCATTGCCGCCAATGATGGTGTCCGCACCACTGCCACTTGTAATGACGTCATCGCTGCCGGAACCGGTGATGGTGAAGCCTTCAGTCTGTGCATCGAGAGTAAGTGTGGTTTCCGTCGTGAGCGTCACGAGTTCGATGCCGGTGATCTGGCCATCACTGCTGTCATTGAAATTGGCGCTGACAACCAGGGTGTCGGTATCCGCATCACCCGCTATCAGTGTGTCACTGGCATCGGCCGTAATGGCGTCATTGCCGCCGCCGCCGCTGATGCTGTCTGCAGCTGTGCCGCCGGTGATGGTGTCCGCCCCCGAGGAGCCCGTAATCGTGAAGACTTCAGTTTGAGCGCCGAGGTTCAGCGTTGCGGCTGCTGTGAGCGTAACATTCTCAACGTTGGTGATCTGACCGTCGGTGTCGTCGTCAAAGCTGCCACCGAAGAAGAGCGTGTCATTGTCGGCACCGCCATCAAGGAAAGTGTCACCTGAACCGCCAAAGATTGAATCATCTCCCATGCCAGCCTGGATATTATCGTTGCCGCTGCCGCCGGTGATGCTGTCACCAGCAGTACCGCCATAGATGATGTCATCACCACTGGAGCCGGTGATGGTGAAGGCTTCGGTCTGTGCACTGAGGGCGAGGGTCCCGGCACCGGTAAGAATGATGTTCTCAATGCCCGTGATCTTGGCGTCGTCAGTGCCCCCATCAGTGAAGCTGTTGATGTTGAGGGTGTCAGTTTCCGTGCCGCCATCCAGCAGGGTGTCAGTGCTGTCACCATTCAGGGTGTCATTGCCGGCACCGCCGCTGAGGCTGTCGGCGCCGCTGCCGCCCGTAATAGTGTCGTTGCCGTTGCCGCCACTGATGGTGTCGGCGCCGCCGCCACTGGTAATGCTGTCATTTCCGGTGGAACCGGTGATGGTGAAAGCTTCGGTCTGACTGGCGAGGTTGAGTGATGCGGCCGCCGTCAATACTACATTTTCAATATTAACTACCTGGCTGTCGCTGGTGTCATCGAAATTGGCGCCGAAATTGAGAGTATCGGTACCATTACCGCCATCCAGTAAGGAATCACTGTTATCGCCGTTCAGGGTGTCAACATCATCACCGCCGGAAAGCGAGTCAGTGCCCGTGCCGCCGGTCAGGATGTCATTGCCCGTGCCGCCGGTCAGGGTGTCATTGCCGCTGCCACCGCTGAGGGTGTCATTGCCGTTGCCGCCTATAATGACGTTATCACCCGTGGTGCCGCTCAGGGTGTCATTGCCCGAACCGCCAGTGATGTTCTCAATGTTGGTGACGGTGTCTGTGCCGGCGCCTCCGGTATTCTGTGCAGCACCACTGGAAAGATCCATCGTAATGTTGCCGGTGGCACCGGAGTAATCAACGGTATCAATGCCTGCGCCACCGTTCAGGGTGTCACTGCCGTCGGCGATGCCATCACCGCCGCTCAGGGTGTCGTTCAGCGCGGTGCCGGTGATGGTGTTGTTGCCATCGTTACCAGTGATCGTCATACCATTCGTAGTCACCGCCGCCGCATTGACATTGATGGCTGCGCTGCCGGAGGTGACGGTCATGAACTCGATGTTGCGGATGCCGGTGGTCAGCGTCAGGGTGGCTGCCGCGCCGGTATAATTCAGCGTGTCGTTGCCCGTGCTGCCATCCATGATTTCACCTGCTGCAAAATGCAGGTTGTTGGTCAGCTTGAAGGTATCATTGCCGGCGCCACCATTCAGCGTGTCGCGGCCGCCGTTGCCATCCAGCACGTCATCAAACGCCGTACCGGTCAGGGTGTTGATGCCGGAGTTGCCGGTCATGCTCACACCATTGTCGGTAATGGCGCTGGCGTTCATATTGATCGACAACGTGCCGGTGAAGACGCCAGTGGCGCCGGTGCCGGTGGCGATTTCGAATATTTCAACGTTAGAGACATTATCGGTCAGGGTGACAGTGGTGGCCGCCGTTGATGAACCACCGGTAAAACGGAACACGTCTGTACCACTGCCGCCGTTGACGACTTCCAAAGCAGTAAAATTGGAATTGCCGAATAGGAACAGGTCATTGCCATCGCCGCCCTGCAGGGTGTCGGAGCCAAGGCCACCGGTGATGGTGTCATCGAAGTCCGTACCGGTGAGGGTATTCGCACCGGCATTGCCGGTCATGCTGACGCCGTTGGTGAGGTTACTGGCATCGACGTTGAGTGCAGTCGTGGCCGTGGACACTGCAGTGGCCGTAGTACCGGTGCCGATGACAATAGCTTCAATGCCGGCCGTGTTGGTATTCAGGGTCAGGGTCTGGCCTGCAGTAACGCTGGCGAAACGGACGGTATCAGTACCCGTTCCACCGTCGAGGGTTTCAGTACCTCCATGATGCGCGGAATTGCTGACGATGATGGTATCACCGCCGGCATCGCCATCGATGTTATCCGAGAACGCCGTACCCACAATAATGTTGGCGCCGGTGCCGCCGTTGATGGCAACGGCAGCTTCAAGTGCTGCCGCGTTAACACCGACGGAACCTGACAGATTGATTACCTCAATGCCATCAACCCGGGTGGTAAGGGTCAGTGTGCCGGTAGTGGCTGTGACATTGATGACGTCATTTGTACCAGAAGCGTCGTTAACGGTCTCGCCCAATGCAAACTGTGTGGTAGCGCTGTAGTTATAGGTGTCATTGCCTGCGCCGCCAATAAGGTTGTCGTTACCATTGCCGCCGGTGATGACGTCATCAAAACCGGTGCCTGTGATGCGGTTAATGCCGGAGTTGCCGGTAATGGTTTTGCCGCTGGAGAATGCACTGGCATCAATATTGATTGCCGCCGCACCCGTGGTGACATTGGCAATGGTGCCGATGGTGATCTTTTCGAAGTTGGCAAAATTGGCGTCAGTAAGGAAAGTGTTGGTGAGGCTCAGTGCCGTGCCACCGGTCCAGAACAGGGTATCAGTACCCGCGCCGCCATTCATGGTCTCGCCTGCATCGAAATGAGCAACGGCCGCAAGGCCAAAGCCGTCATTGCCGTCGCCGCCGGTCAGAGTGTCCGCACCGTCGTTACCAATCAATATGTCATCAAAGTCAGTGCCGATCAGTATGTTCGCACCGTTGTTACCAGTGAGGTTCATACCGGTTTCAACCGCGGAAGCATCCACGTTGATGGCAATCAGGCCTGCGGTGGAGCCGGTCACGGACCCGATGGTCAGCTTTTCAACATTGTCGACATCAGTGGTGAGTACCAGTGAAGCTGCAGTGGTGCCGGTATAAATGATGGCATCGTTAAGCCCAAGGCCCGTGCCTGCAGCACCGCCGTTGATAACTTCACCGGTTGCAAAATCTGCAACAGAGGAAATAAAGAAGGTGTCATTACCACCGCCGCCGAGGAGTATGTCAGCACCGCCGCCACCCGTGATCTTGTCGGCAGCCAAGCCTCCGGATATGGAGTTGATACCGGAGTTGCCGGTAAATGTGATGGCGCGTGTCAACTGATCTGCATCTACACTGAGGTCACCGGTGCCGAGCAACGTGATGGATTCGACGAAGGTGAGTCGGGTACCGAGATCAACAGTCCCGCTGACGGTACCCAGGTTCACACCTATATTCAGCCTGTCTGTACCGCCGCCGCCGTTGGCAGTGTCGGTGATACCGAAGAACGTGGGGTCAGCCAGTACATAGATATCGTTTAAAGTCGTACCACCAAAGTTGTTGGTCCCGCTGGTGAAGGTAAATGTAGCCATAGATTTAATACCTCAAGTGTGATGCCGCAAAGTGTCTGTATCAGTTAGTAATCAAAAACTGTGAAATGTGTACGGTCTTAACGACATAATAGTTCATTGGATTTGTTGACGTATGTAGTCCAAATGCTGAACTAGTACACAAATTATACTCCATTTGTATAGTGCTAATAATGGGTCCTGGCTTCTTCATATCGTTGAATCCTTACAAATGGTGCACTGCTAAATAAAAACCGTTAAAAGATGTTTACAGATATTTAAAGCTTAAGCTGCAAAAATCATGCACATTTTGATCTGAAAATCATATTGCGCTGCACCACAGGTAAATATTTACCTGAGTTGCGTACTGTTTTAACAGGGGTTAGTTTCCGCTACATGACAAATCGGATCATGAGCGCGTGTGATGTGGAGGGAATTCAGGACTACACGACCTGAAAGTCGGAAACATCCAATGCCGGTGCTCCGGCAACCGTGGCAAATTTCACAGCAGTGCCCGCGGCAGATCCATCCGCATCATAGAATAATGCACCGCTGAAGGTGTCATAGAGTATGAAATCATCTGCATCAAGTGCGACCGGCCTGGTTCCTGCGACGAAATGTGTTGAAGCAAGAGCGCCCGTACCCAATGCAGAAAAAAATGCCTGATCAAGCTGAATGATATCCAGGGCCGCACTGCCTGCGCCTTCATAGTCCATGATTTTGTCCGGGCCACCTGCCAAGTTGGTGAAAAGGAAAGTGTCATTACCGGTACTGCCGGTCAGGGTGTCCTGACCAGCGCCACCGTTGAGCAGGTCGTCACCATCATCACCCAGCAGACGGTCATTACCGGCATGGCCGATCAATGTGTCATTCCCCGCCTTGCCATCAAGATTATTGCTCTCCTGATTGCCGGTGATACGGTTGTTGAGATCATTGCCGGTGCCGTTACGCGCATCACCGTGCAGTTCAAGATTCTCGGTTCCTAACCACAGCGTGTGATAGGAGGCATAACTCAGAACGGTGTCTATACCACTGTTGGGCAGTTCTATCACCAGATCACCGGCGTCATCCACGATGTAGGTGTCATTGCCCGTACCGCCAAACATCCGGTCGGGCCCCTGACCACCGTTGAGAAAATCATCGCCGCTACCACCGTCAAGCTTGTCTTGGCCACCTCCGCCAAGCAGGACATCATTACCTTCACGGCCTTCCAGGTGATCATTGCCATTTTCACCTGACAGTATGTTCATGCCGATATTGCCGATGAGAATGTTTTGTAGGGAATTGCCGGTGCCAGAGTTGTCAGCGCCGCCAAGCAGTGTGAGGTTTTCGAGATGATCACCGAGTGTCCATGAAATCGAGCTTGCCACGGTATCAATGCCTTGACCGCCGGTTTCAATCACCATATCACCGGCAGAGTCTACATAATAAAGGTCATCCCCCCGGCCGCCGATGAGGCGATCATTGCCGCTGCTGCCATCGAGGGTGTCATCGCCATTAAGGCCGAGGATCAGATCGTCGAAATCCGTGCCCGTAAGGAGGTCAGAATCGTTGGTACCCAGCAGGTCAGACATGTGTTTTTCAAGGCGTCTCTATATAGATACATGTCATTATAGATTGACAGTGGATTTTCGTCATCTCCCCCGGCGATTTTTGTAGTGCTTAGTTGAGCTGGTCCCGATGAAATTTCTCCGGTTTCAGGTGTTCCACTCCGGTCACGGGTTTGTGATGGTCTGCTTCGCTGAGCTTTTCAGGCGTGATTTTCTCTGCGGTCGCTGGCCGGTAAAGCCCGCCGCCGGCCTGTGGTGTGTTCGTGGATGAATGAATTACGGAAAATTTTATCGCGTTGCCATCATCCGCGGTTGAACCGGAGGGCGGCTGTTGCTTTGCAGTGCCCTGCTTGCCGGAGATTTCGTCGTAAACCTGATTGCTGCGTTCGCGGTCCTCCTCTGACATGTCCTTGGTTTCATTAAAACGCATGAAGGCCTCGGCGCGGGGGTCACCGGCTTCGGCGGCTTTTTTATACCAGGCCTGTGCCGCCGCCGGGTCCTGATCCGTGCCCTGGCCCATTTGGTACATGGTGCCGAGCTTCATGCTGGCGTCGACATCGCCCTCGGCCGCCAGCGCCTGATAATGCTTGAAGGCCGTTTCATAGTCCCGATTACGATAGGCATCATCGGCCACCTCGGCGGAACCCTCAAAGGCCGGTGGTTCTGGTTGGGCAGGTGCGGGGGGTTCTTGTGCAGCCGCATCGTTCAGGCCGGACTGTTCCTTGACCTTGTTAATGAGTTTCATCATCTCGGGATTGTCTTTGTACTTTACTTCTGCCGCCTCAAGCTGTTTCAGCTGGTTTTCCGTGAACTCCGGTTTCTTCTTCGCCGACGCTGTAGATTCCGTTTCGGCCGTGAGGGAAAAGGGGATGAAAATCAAAAAGATGCAGATGATAAATTTATTCATATCAGCTTGGCCGGTTATACTTGGCTTGTATAGTATAGTGTCCGGCAAATAATAAATATAAGTGATAAGTGGATTGGATGGGCGGATTGAATGGCCACTTCGAATACAGACCTGCTGAAGCTGCTCGGTGAATTGAATGCCATTGGTATTGCCCTGTCGGCAGAGAAGGACCACCGGCGCCTGCTGGAAATGATCCTGATGCGTGCCAAGGAGATCACCAACGCCGATGGCGGCACGCTTTACAGCCGTACGGACGATAACCGGCTGAAATTCGAAATCATGCACAATGACACTCTGATGGTGCACAAGGGCGTCAATAGCGGTGACGAGATTACTTATTATCCGGTGCGGCTTTATCAGGAGGATGGCACGCCCAACCTGCATAATGTGGCAGCCTGTGCCGTGCTGCAGAACAAAACCATCAATATTGATGATGCCTACAGCAATACGGAATTCGACTTTTCCGGTACACGCAACTTTGATCAGAAAACCGGTTATCGCTCACAGTCGTTCCTCACGGTACCGATGACCAACCATGAAAATGTGATCATCGGTGTTCTGCAACTCATCAATGCCAAGGACAAGGAAACCTGGAACATCCAGCCGTTCTCCGCCCTCGATCAACAACTGGTGGAATCACTGGCATCACAGGCGGCGGTGGCCATCACCAATCAGTCACTGATTGAAGCCCAGAAAAAACTGTTCGATGCATTGATACAACTGATCGCAAATGCCATCGATGAAAAATCACCCTACACCGCCGGACACTGCCGGCGTGTACCGGTATTAACCAACATGATTGCCAACGCTGCCTGCAGTATCCAGTACGGGCCGCTCAGGGACTTCACCATGACCGAGACGGAAAAATACGAACTGGATGTGGCTGCGTGGCTGCATGATTGTGGCAAGATCACCACGCCGGAGTATGTGGTGGACAAGGCGACCAAGCTCGAGACCATCTTTGACAAGATCCAGCATGTCGATCTGCGTTTTGAAATCCTGAAGCGTGATGCCGAGATCGATGCGTTGCGCCTGCGTCTCGCGGAGCTGGATATTACGGAATTGCGGGACATGGATCTGGTGGCAAAACTCAAAAGCCTGGACGCTGACCGCGACTTTATCCGCGCATGTAATATCGGTGGTGAGGCCATTTCGCCGGACGCCATCAAGCGTATTGAACAGATCAGCCATTATCAATGGCAGACGCCGGCCGAGACGAAAGAACGTTTATTGAGCGAAGAAGAAGTGGAAAATCTCAAGATCGGCCGCGGCACATTAAGTTACCGGGAACGGGAAATCATCAACAATCATGTGGCTGTGACCATCAAGATGCTGGAATCACTGCCGTATCCCAAGCACCTCAAACGCGTGCCGGAATATGCCGGTGGTCATCATGAAAAAATGGACGGTACAGGCTATCCGAACAAACTCAAAAAAGAAGAGATGTCCATCCCTGCGCGCATGGTGGCGATCGCCGATGTATTTGAAGCCTTGACGGCCAAGGATCGTCCCTACAAAAAAGCCATGTCACTTTCAAAATCACTCACGATTCTCGGCCGCATGAAACAGGACCATCACGTTGACCCGGATTTGTTTGATGTGTTCATGTGGGACCGGGTGTATCTGAAATATGCAAAAGAGCATCTGGCGCCGGAACAGATTGATGATTTCGATCTCAACAGCATTCCGGGTTATGTCCCTCCGCCGGTGAATTAAAACCATCTGTCATTACTTTATTGTCATTTCGAGCGTAGCGAGAAATCCATATTAAATATAAACAATCCGATTTCTCACATACGTCCGGAATGACAGAAAATCCCTGCAATACATCTCGCCAGTTGATCGACTGGGCCACCGCCGAATTTGAAAAGCATGATCTGCATTATGGTCACGGCACGGACAACCCGCTGGATGAAGCGGCATTTATCGTTTTACGAGGACTTGGTCTGCCGTTCGATGCAGACGAAGACCAACTGGACATGGATGTTGATGCAGAAAACAGAAAAAAAATAATTACACTCGTTAACCAGCGTATCCAGACCCGCAAGCCAGCAGCCTATCTTCTGAATGAAGCCTGGTTTGCCGGCTTGCCCTTTTATGTGAATGAACATGTGCTGGTCCCGCGTTCACCATTTGCGGAATTGATCACCGAACAATTCATACCCTGGTGCGATCCGGGACAGGTTAAATCCATACTGGATGTTGGGACAGGCAGCGGGTGCATCGCGATTGCCAGTGCGTTTGCATTTCCCGGGGCAAATGTGGATGCAATCGATGTCAGTATGGATGCGCTTGATGTTGCACGAAAAAATGTTGAGCATTATCAATTGCAGGATCGTGTGCGTCTGATCCAATCTGATCTGTTCGAGCAACTGCAGGGCAGACACTATGATCTCATTATCGCCAATCCGCCGTATGTGGATGCTCAGGACATGGCCATGCTCCCGCCGGAGTTCCGGCATGAACCTGCACTGGGCCTCGAAGCCGGAGTCGATGGATTGCAGATCGTCAAGCGCATACTGCACTCTGCAGCGGATTTCATGACAGCGCAGGGCGTGATCGCGGTAGAAGTGGGTAACAGCCAGCACGCTTTGATGGAACAGTGTCCTGAATACCCCTTCGTGTGGCTGGAGTTTGAACGCGGAGGGGAAGGTGTGTTTATTCTGACCCGAGAAGAATTGCAGCGTGCTGGTGCACAGACTTGAAATAATTGTAATAATCCCAATACATAGTAATATCTTAATATATTTATATAATTGATCGATCAAGTGAATAACATGATGATTTTCAGGCAGTTATTTGAGCCGCTAAGTTCCACCTATACCTATTTACTGGGCTGTGAAGAGACCGGGCTGGCGGTGCTGATCGATCCGGTCTACCCGGCCTGGCAACGTGATCTCGGTATTATCAATGAACTCGGTTTGAAACTCGCCTGCACACTGGAAACCCATATCCATGCCGATCACATCACGTCCGCACTGAAGCTCCACAAAGAGACCGGTTGCAAAACCGGATTCCCGATCATGGATCAGCTACCCTGCGCGGATATCGCAGTGGAAGATGGCAAGACCCTCCAATTCGGCAGTGTGCATATCGATCCGCTCTATACGCCGGGCCATACGGACGATCATTTTTCCTATCGCGTCGGTGATCGCATCCTTACCGGTGATGCGTTGCTGATTGATGGTTGCGGACGCACCGATTTTCAGAATGGTGATGCGACGGCACTTTATCATTCTATTACCGGAAAGATATTTGCCTTGCCTGACGATACGCTGGTGTATCCCGGCCATGATTATCAGCAACGCCGGGTCAGCACCGTGGCGCAGGAACGCACACGCAATCCGCGCATCGGTGGGGCAAAAACGCTTGATGAGTTTCTCGCGATTATGGGAAATCTGAAACTCGCGTATCCGAAATTTATTGATTTCGCCATACCCGGTAATCGTCAATGTGGTATATGTCCGCCCAGCCTGCCGGAAAAAATGAACGAATACTGCAATCAGATGACCCTGAGTCCGCAAGGCTGATCTTCCGTGGCGATCCTGTACGGAATAATTGTCGGTCTGTCGCTCGGGTTGACCGGGGGCGGCGGATCTATTTTTGCCGTGCCTTTGTTGATCTATGGTCTGAATGTGCGGCCCGTGGATGCGGCAATCATTTCCCTGTTTACGGTAGCCATCATGACGGCCATCGGCGCCGCCGGTGCCATACGCGCGCGATTGGTGGAATTCAGGGCCACAGTGTTATTTGTTGCCGGCGGTATGCTGGCCGCTCCTGCCGGTATTTATCTCGCACAACAGGTGGATGAAGCGTGGATCACTTTCGCGTTTGCGGTATTGATGATCATCGTCGCCATTTCAATGTGGCTGAGGGCAAGCCACGCGCCGGACACGGCAAATGTCGTTCGTGCTGATTTTGTACCGGCCATTAATAATGACACTAATCCGGTGTGCCGGTTTCGCCCGGATGAAACCTTGCGCCTTACAGCGCCGTGCAGCGCGGTTTTGTTATCAACAGGCATCATCACAGGATTGATGTCCGGGTTTTTCGGAGTCGGGGGTGGTTTTGTGATTGTGCCTGCATTGATGTTTGTCACACGCATGAGTATTCATCGTGCCATTGCCACATCGTTATTGATCATTACCTTTATCGGTCTGGCCGGGACTGCTTCCGCGATCCTGTCCGGCCGCAGCTTGCCCTGGCTGCTCTTATTCCTGTTCCTGCTGGGTGGTGTGCTGGGTATGCTGGGTGGACGTTTGCTGGCGAGGAAAATCGCTGGGCCCAAACTGCAGAAAATATTTTCTGCAGCCATGATCATTGTCGCGGTGACAGTGCTGATTATGCATCGATGATTATGGAAACGTTTACGCCAGTCAGTGGTTTTCTGGGCGGCATATTGCTTGGAATCGCGGCCACATTGTTACTCGCCGCCAATGGACGCATTGCCGGGATCAGCGGGATTGCAGGAGGTTTGTTGAATTTCAGTCAGCACGATCGGGTCTGGCGCGTGATATTTATCATCGGGTTGTGGACAGGTGCATTGCTTTTCCCTGTATTGAGTGGCGAACCCTTGATCATAAAAATGGATACCTCCTGGCCCTTGCTGATTATGAGTGGTTTGCTGGTGGGGTTTGGCACACGGCTGGGCAGTGGTTGTACCAGTGGACATGGCATCTGCGGCATTGCCCGGTTCTCCAAACGTTCAATAGTCGCAACACTCATTTTTATCAGCAGTGGCATGATCACGGTTTATATCATGCGGCATGTGTTGGGGAACTGATATGCCCGGCCATATCAACGTCCTGCGTTATCTTACAGTGCTTGTTTCAGGCATGCTGTTTGGAGCAGGACTGGTATTGTCGCAAATGATAAATCCCACGAAGGTCATCGGCTTTCTTGATATCACCGGCGGCTGGGACCCTACCTTATTAATGGTCATGGCCGGCGCCCTTGCCGTCACCATTCCGGGATACCGGTTAATACTCAAACGTACGTCGCCGCTTTTCGAGCAGAAATTTAACTTGCCGGTCAAAACGGCGCTTGATGCCAGACTGGTAGCCGGTGCTATGCTGTTTGGTACGGGCTGGGGCATGGCCGGTTTATGTCCGGGCCCGGCATTGACGGCACTGGTAAGCGGAGAGTTTTCAATTTTTATTTTTACGGCGGCGATGATTACCGGCTTTTTATTGCATAAAATTTTCCTGGAGTGAGACGATAAACATCAGGGTTGTGTGCAGATGAAAACAATAAAGAACAAAACCAAAGACAAACAACTGCATACACCCATCGCCGGTAACGGTTTGCTGGATCGGCGTTTGTTTCTTAAATCGGGATTGACCTTCAGTGTGGCGGCACTCGCTGCACCGGTTGTACCTGTAGCACTGGCTGAAGAAAAGACCGAAGTGATAAATCCCGCCAGTCCGCCGTGGATGCATGAACCGGGTGCGCCGTTTTCGATTTATGGCGTGCCTTCTAAATATGAAGATGAAGTTGTGCGTTTCCCGTCTGCCAATCGCACCGTCGCAGGCAACGGTGTGTCGTGGACGCCGTTGCACAGGCTCGAAGGCACTATTACACCGAGCGGTTTGCATTTCGAGCGTCATCATAATGGCGTGCCGCAGATCGATCCGAAGCAGCATAAATTACTGGTGCATGGTCTGGTCAAAAATCCGTCCTTTTTCACAATAGAAAATTTATTGCGTTATCCGATGCAATCACGCATCTGTTTTGTTGAATGCGGCGGCAACAGTAATGCGGGCTGGAACAAATTACCTTCAAAATCAGAAGCCGGTTATTTTCACGGCCTGGTGTCCAACAGCGAATGGACCGGTGTCCCACTCGCCACCATTTTGAATGAAGCCGGGGTGACGGACAAAGCCAAATGGTTGATCGCCGAAGGCGCCGATGCCTTTGCCATGAACATCAGCATCCCGCTGGAAAAGGCGCTGGCCGATGGTTTGCTGGCACTGTATCAGAATGGTGAACGCATTCGTCCGGAAAACGGTTATCCCTTGCGTTTGATCTTGCCCGGCTGGGAAGGCGTATTGAATGTGAAATGGTTGCGGCGTCTGAAACTGACCAAACAACCGATCATGGCGCGCAATGAAACGTCGCGTTATACCGAACTGCAGCCGGATGGCAACGCGCGCATGTTCACGTTTGTGATGGAAGCGAAATCCTTAATCACCTCACCGTCCGCCAACATGATTTTGAAAGAACCCGGCCTGTATCAGATCACAGGCCTGGCCTGGAGTGGTCGCGGCAAGATTGAAAAAGTGGAAGTCTCTGCGGATGATGGCAAAAGCTGGGCGGAAGCTGAATTGCAGAAACCGGTGCTATCACAGTCCTTCACACGTTTTCGTATTCCCTGGCAATGGAACGGCAAACCGGCGATTCTCAAAAGCCGTGCCACTGATGAAAGCGGTTATGTGCAACCGGAACGCAACCAACTTGTGGCAGAGCGCGGCCGCCACGGATTTTTCCATTACAACGCCATCGTCACCTGGCAGATTGATGAAGATGGTGTGGTCAATCACATTTATGATGAAACAGAAACTGAGAAACCTGCTGACGATATCAGTATTGATACTGGTTGGGATTAATCCCGTATTTGCGGGTGCGCCACAGGGCCCGAACCTTGGCCAACCTGCAACGGCGGAAGAGATCGCCCACTGGGAGATCGGTATCATGCCCGATGGTGAAGGGTTGCCTGAAGGTGAGGGCACTGTGAAAACGGGCAAGCGTCTTTATGACAAATTGTGTGTGGCTTGTCATGGCCCGGAAGGGGCGGGCGGCACGGCCGATCCACTTGCGGGTGCGAAAATGGCGTTGACCAGTGAATATCCGGAACAAACGGTCGGCAGTTACTGGCCCTATGTCACAACACTGTTCGATATGATCCGCCGTTCCATGCCCATGGACGCACCGGGTACGCTGGCCAACGATGAGGTGTATGCGATTACGGCCTATCTTTTATACCTGAACAACATCATCGGTGAAGAAGATGAGATGAATGCCGAAACGTTGCCCAAGGTACAAATGCCCAACCGTGACGGGTTTATTAATGTGTATGAACAGGAAAGGGGCGGTAAAAACTAGAAGTCGACCGACAGTTCATCGTCCTGGGTATATTTTTCGTAGTTCTGCATGAATTCCTCGATCTCATTGATGTCCACATAACCGGGCCAGCGTGCGAGGACGCGCCCATCCGGATGGTAGATCGCCATCAATGGAATTGCGACCAGCCAGTTGCCAATCACATCAGAGGCGGATTCAATGTCGGCAAGAAACAGGGGATAGTGGATCGGGGTGCTCTGCAGGAAATCATTAATAATGTCGATCTTGCCGTAGCCAAAACTTGGAAAGTCGATGGTGACGCCGAGCATTTGCACATCCTCCGCATGTTTTTTGCGAAAGGCTTCAATTTCCGGCAGTTCTTTTACACACGCCGTACAGGTCGGACTCCACACATTCACCAGCACCCATTTGCCCTTGCCGATGTAATCAGACATGGACTGAGGCTGGCCATTATCAACCCGCACCAGTTCCGTCACGGGTGCATTGGCCAGTGCTGCACAGGGCAGAATAAGGAGCATTAAAAGATATATTTTCAGTTCTCTCATAGAATCAAAGAGTATGTTAATCAGCTTGAATATCAACAAAATTCTCAATAAGTATGTCATTTCGAGCAAAGCGACAAATCCTTATTGTCAATATTAGACTGTTGACGGTGAGTATGTTGCTATCCATCAATAAATATTTCATTATCCTGCCATGAAAAAATTACTGGGTATCCATGATTATGAATCTGCTCACTGGGTCGGCGATGGTTTTCCGGTGCGCACGTTGTTTTCCTACCAGACACTCGCGCCGCAAATCAGCCCTTTCCTGTTGCTGGATTATGCCGGTCCGGCGGAATTTCCACCGGCCACACAACCGCGCGGTGTGGGGTCACATCCGCATCGGGGTTTTGAAACGGTGACTATTGTTTATCAGGGTGAAGTCGCCCATCGTGATTCCGCCGGACATGGCGGGATGATCGGGCCGGGTGATGTGCAGTGGATGACGGCCGGAGCCGGTGTGTTGCATGAAGAACTGCATTCTGAAGCATTCACCCAACGAGGTGGGGCATTGGAGATGGCACAGCTTTGGGTGAATTTGCCCGCCCGCCTGAAGATGACCAAACCACGTTACCAGACCTTGCTCAATAAAGACATTCCGCAGGTGCCACTGGATGGTGCAGGCAGTTTGCGTGTGATTGCCGGAGAATATCAGGGACACAAAGGTCCGGCCCTCACATTTACGCCGATGAATCTCTGGGATCTGCATCTTGTGGCAGGTGCATCGGCCACTTTTGATTTTGCGAATGGACACACCGCGGCGCTGGCGATATTAAGAGGCAAGGCCGGTTTTGCGGAGGGCCAAACAGCTGGCGAAGCGCAACTGGCGTTATTTGATCGACAGGGCAGTGAGATTACGTTCAAGGCAGAGACTGAAGTCACGGCATTATTAATGAGTGGCGAGCCTTTCGATGAACCGATTGTGGGTCGCGGGCCATTTGTGATGAATACGGAAAACGAGATCCGCAAGGCAATCTATGATTTTCAGACGGGTCAATTCGGCCGCGACTTGTCTTGAATTTTACCTCCTCCCCCTTTGATGGGGGAGGATAGAGGTGGGGGTGATTTTTTCGGATATTTGATAGTGTTTTATTCACCCCCATCCCAACCTTCCCCCGTCAAGGGGGAAGGTGAATTCATTTATGCAAGACAGGACGGCATACCGATAAATCGCTACAATAGCCGCCCATGTCCGGTAATACCTTCGGTAAACTTTTCACCCTCACCACCTGTGGCGAAAGCCACGGGCCGGCGTATGCCTGTATTGTCGATGGCTGTCCACCAGGACTGGCCCTGACGGAAGCGGATCTGCAGAACGATCTGGATCGGCGTCGCCCCGGCAAGTCGCGGCATGTCACGCAGCGCCAGGAATCTGATACCGTCAAAATTCTTTCTGGTGTTTTCGAAGGCGTGACCACCGGCACACCGATAGGATTATTGATCGAAAACGAAGATCAGAAATCCAAGGATTATTTCAAGATCAAGGACATGTTCCGCCCCGGCCATGCCGATTACACCTATCAACAGAAATACGGCCTGCGGGATTACCGTGGTGGCGGCCGTGCTTCCGCGCGCGAGACCTGCATGCGTGTGGCGGCCGGTGGTATTGCCAAAAAATATCTGCGGGAAAAATACGGTGTAGTGATTCGCGGGTATCTCGCGCAACTCGGCCCCATCACGATTGACCTCAAAGATTGGAACGAAGTGGACAACAATCCATTTTTCTGCCCCGATGCATCACGTGTGGATGAACTGGAAAACTACATGGATGCCTTGCGCAAGGAAGGTGATTCCATCGGCGCGCGCATCAATGTGATTGCAGAACGTGTCCCTGTCGGTCTGGGCGAACCCGTGTTTGGCCGGCTGGATGCCGACATCGCCAGCGCCATGATGAGCATCAATGCCGTCAAAGGTGTGGAGATCGGCGCAGGTTTTGCGGCCATCAACCAGAAGGGCACGATACATCGTGATGAAATGACACCGCAGGGATTTTTGAGTAATCATGCGGGAGGCATCCTCGGCGGGATTTCCACGGGGCAGGATGTGGTGGTGAGTATGGCCCTGAAACCTACTTCAAGTATCCGCCTGCCGGGCAAAACCATAGATGTGCACGGTCATGAAGCTGAAGTGATCACCACCGGCCGCCATGATCCCTGTGTCGGCATCCGCGCCACGCCTATCGCCGAAGCCATGCTGGCGCTGGTGTTGATGGATCATGTGTTACGGCATCGTGCCCAGTGTGGAGATGTGAAGTCAGGCACGCCTGTGGTGCCGGCTACTGTAAAGAAATAAGACGTATCTCGTGAAGCGTATCTCGTATTTAATTTACTTCCGCTTCACGCTTCACGAATGACGCTTCACGGTCACGCCCAAGGCGTACCCTACTGGCGCCTGTCCGGATTTTATTTTCTGTTTTTTATAACGGTCGGCATTTTTTTGCCGTACTGGTCACTGTATCTGAAAGCCATAGGGATGAATGCCGAGCAGATCGGGATACTGTCCGCCATCGTTGTTGTGACCAAGATTTTTATCACCACGCTCTGGGGCTGGATCGTCGATCACACCGGTAAACGCATGCGTGTGATCCGGATAGCCTCGTTGTGTTCCGCCATCAGTTTCAGTGCTGCACTGTTTGTCCAGGATTTCTGGGGGCTGGCCATTATTTTGTTTCTGTTTTCATTGTTCTGGAGTGCATCACTGCCCCAGATTGAAGCCGCTACACTGGCCCATCTTGGTGAGTCTGCGCACGCCTACACCAATATCCGCGTGTGGGGATCGATCAGTTTCATCATCACCGTGTGGGCGCTGGGGATCATGTTTGAGAGGATCAGTATCGAATATGTCCCTGTGCTGGTATTCGGTTCGATGATCATCGTCTGGCTGGTGAGTCTGATAGTACCGGAACAGACCGTGCAGCATTCCGGAGCGGATCAGCTATCGCTCAGGGATATTCTGCTGCAGCCACAGGTACTGGCCACCTTTGCTGTCTGTTTCCTGATGCTGGCAAGCCATGGCCCGTATTACACGTTCTATTCCATTTACCTTGAAGACCACGGTTACGATAACGAATTCATCGGCCAGATGTGGGCGCTGGCGGTGATTGCCGAAGTATTCGTATTTCTCTACATGCAGCGCTTGATCCATGGCAGTAATCTGCACACCCTGTTAATGGCCAGTATGGTGTTTTCAGTGATCCGCTGGTTGTTGACAGGCTTGTATGTTGAACACGAAATTATTCTGATCATCGGCCAGTTACTGCATGCGGCGACTTTCGGTGTTTATCATACGGTGGCGATCCTTTACATCCATAAATTCTTTCGCGGTAAATTGCAGGGCCGCGGCCAGGCCTTGTACAGCAGCATCGGTTTTGGTGCAGGCATGGCGGCAGGGAGCCTGTTCAGCGGTTACCTGTGGGACAGCGCTGGTCCGTTGATTACATTTTCCGGTGCGGCCATCATGGCAGCACTGGCATGGATCATCGCCTGGATATGGATACGCGATTGAAATAAAAGAGGTTTTATTCGACCTGTCACCAAATAATCTGCTGCTATACTTTATTTCAAGGGACTCATAAATTTCCTGCGTACCGGATGCAGAAGCATGGGAGGCAGGCCATGACGACCTACGCGCATAAACTGGATGCATTTAACCTCGATACAGAGGCGCCGGTGTATTTGTTGCCGAAACGAATGCCGGAACCACTGACACTCAGCACGCCCGCCATCTGGGCGATGACTGATCTCAAAAAAACCCGCGCGATTTCCATTAATCCGAACCAGACCCTCGATTTTGCCCTGCAATTGATGAAACATGTCGGCGTAAGGCTGCTGGTGGTGGTGAATGAAAATGGTTTGCTGGAGGGACTGATTACTGCGCGTGACATCATGGGTGAAAAGCCCGTGACGATCATGACCCGTGATCGCATCAAGCGTGAAGAAATACTGGTCAGCCAGATCATGACTCCTCGTGCAGTGCTGAATCCGTTCAATTATCGTGATGTCGAACATGCGACTGTGCGCGATGTAGTGACGAAACTGCGCGAGGCCAGACGCCAGCATGCGATTGTCGTCGAAGCCGATGATCGGGGACTCGGCTATTACGTCCGGGGAATTTTTTCCATTACCCAGATCGCCCGGCAGCTCGGCATGGATATTACCGCCGATGGTCCGGTGCAGAGTTTTGCCGAATTCGAGAAACTGATTGCCTGATCAAATCAGTGATGTGATTCCTGGTCCTTTTCCAGCGTTTCCTTGAGTGCGATCTGCAGTTTTGAATAAATACTGACGAACCGGCTCCAGAACAGCAGGGTCAGGAATGTAAAGAGTATTCCAAGTACAATCAGCACGTTTCGCGGTGGCAGCAAAGTCGAGCTCAGGGCAAGTACCATCAATGCAAATCCCGCGACGGCAGCAACGGGTATGGCCTGTGCAAGTACCTTGCGCGCAGCCCGGCTCAAATCACCGTCACGACCCTGTGGGATGCTGATATCCGCAAGCAGCATGCTCAACGCCTGGATTTTACGGAACGTCGCCACAAACAGGGGCAGGCTGATAAATACCGCCACAGACCATAACAGTGTTTTCTCCATGACTTCATTGGCCGCAACCAATTCAGGCATGATTTCCAGTTCCAGCCGGGCGAGGTAGGCAAAGAACAGAAACACTCCGGTGATCAATAACAGATTCACGATGATGATCCACACACTGCGGCGTATTACAGCCGCAAGTATGGCCTTGTCGCCACGAATCCTGATGCGACTGACCCATGCCGTATAGAGATTCATGAAATTCAGCAGCGGCCCGGGCAACAACCGGCGGCCGTGCAGGGTTACTGTATCTGAAGCACGGATGAGGTAGGGTGTAAACAGGGTGGTGATGGCTGCAACTGCCACGGCAATCGGATAAAGAAAATCACTGGTAACCTGCAGGCTCAGACCCAGTGAGGCAATGATGAATGAGAATTCACCAATCTGGGCAAGCCCCATTCCGACACGCAATGAGGTCTGGCCGTCGTTGCCGGCGAGAAATGACCCGAGTGAACAGGTAATCACTTTGCCCATGATCACCGCCACAGTGATCACAACAATCGGTAAAGCGTATTCCATCAGCATCTTCGGATCGATCAGCATGCCTATTGCCACAAAGAATATGGCGCTGAACATGTCACGCACCGGTTCTATCAGGCGCTCGATCTGATCCAGCTCGCGCGCTTCGGCCATGATGGCACCCATGAGGAACGCGCCAAGGGCCACACTGTAATCGAGTTTTGCAACCAGCAGGCAAAAACCAAAACACAGTGCCAGCACGGTGATGAGCATCATTTCATTACTGTGGAAACGGGCGACATAGGCAATGATGCGAGGCACGGTCAGGAGACCGATTAATACCGTTGCTACCATGAATACTGTGAGCGTGCCGATGGATTGAAATGCGGTAGTCGCATCAATCTCGCCGGTTTGCGCGATGCCGGAGAGCAGGGCGATGATGGCAATTGCCAGTATGTCCTCGACAATCAGGATGCCAAAGATCAGTTGTGCAAAACGCTCCTCTTTCTTGCCGAGTTCTTCCAGTGCCTTGATGATGATCGTGGTGGAGGAGATGGCCAGCATGGCGCCAAGGAAAATGGCATCCATGGTGTTCCAGTCAAACATGCGCCCGATTTCATAGCCCACCCACAGCATCAGGATGATTTCCGCCATTGCGGCAATGAACGCGGTGATGCCAACGGCTTTCAGTTTTTTCAGGCTGAATTCCAGTCCCAGTGAAAACAACAGGAATATCACGCCCAGTTCCGCCAGCGTACGGATGGTGTCTTCACTGGCGATCAGCGGAAAGGGTGGAGTATACGGCCCGATGACTGCACCGGCGATAATATAGCCCAGTACGACCGGTTGTTTGAGTTGATGAAAAAGAACGGTGACCAGTCCGGCCACCAGCATGACCACGGCGAGATCCTGTATAAAATGTATATCGTGCATCAGGTTCCGGAAAAATAATCCTGAAAAGTATCACTGGCAGACTACGTTAAAGATAATGTCTGGTAAACACCTGCAGGGCAATATTTGTAAACATCCCGCGACATCACGCTGTGGATGTTCAAATCAGGTATTATTGGAAAATTTCGACACGATTTTTGCCATTTTGTTTTCCGTGATAAAGGGCCTTGTCAGCCCGGGCAATGCACCGGTCAATCTCTTCATTCTCCAGGTAGGCTGTAACACCAAATGTCATGGTGATCCCGAAATCATAACGCCCGGATTGCTCGCTTGTGCCGGTATAGAAAATACGAATGGCACTTATCATCTTGCGCAGCCGTTCAGCAATATCTCTGGCGCTGTCGAGGTCGGTTTCCGGGAGGAGTATGAGGAATTCCTCTCCGCCCCAGCGGGCAATACTGTCTTTCTCACGCAGTTCGCTCTGCAGTATTTTGCTGGAGACCCTGAGCGCCTCATCCCCGGCCAGATGACCGTATTTATCATTGATGTACTTGAAATCATCAATATCAAGAATAATAAAAGCCAGGGGTTTCATGGTGCGTTTATGCTGACGGATCTCATAGTCCACCAGCTCCAGCAGATAACGGCGGTTATACAGTCCGGTCAACGGATCGGTGGTGGCAATCAGGGCCAGGCTGCTTTCTGCTTCGCGCACCATCTGGATATACATGAAAGTCACGTATCCAAGAAAAACAAAACAGACCAGAATATTTGAATATCTCAACACATCCAGAGTCAGTGGCTGAACTGTGATCAGCGGGTCCGTGGTGTGCATGAAAAGGTCCATGGCGATATAGATGAATGTGATGAACAGGGTCATCAGCATGATGGCCGCGAGTTTGCGAGTGGCGCTGGCAAAGATTAGGGGGATGAAGAGAAACATATAATAATGAAAACCGCTGTCCCACCCGAAACTGTATACCGCGAGCAGGGCATGACCGGTGACCTCAAACCAGCATAATGGAATAACCAGTTGTTTTTTTTGCCGGTTCAACAGATGCAGGCACAAAACATAAAGCAGGACACTGAAAATGTTGACTGCCGCAAGCAGGTGGGCGCCGAGAAAATAGAATAAAAATATAAATGCGGCATGCACGGCAATCGCAAATTGCATCCCGTGCCTGAACAGCCGCCAGTACATCTGGTCACTGCGGGAGATATAACCCGCCTTTATTCCAGGTACGTTGTCAGCTAACGGATCATCATCACGTTTAACCGGGTTATCCATCTGGATTAACATCCTGTCTGATTTTTTCAGGTTTATTAATGTTTATGGCTGTCCTTAAGGCTTTATTATGGCACCAACATGTGTTTCAAGGTAATGGCTGTATCAGAACGGGATTAAAAGGTTTCAGGCGTTCTCCTTTTTGCGGGGCAACAATCCCTGTAATTCATCAGCTGTAAGCTCGCGCCAGTGACCGGGTTTCAGGCGGCCAAGACGGATATGCATGATGCGCACGCGTTGCAGGCGTTTGATGCCATAGCCGAACACTTCACACATACGCCGGATCTGCCGGTTCAGGCCCTGGGTCAGAATAATCCGGAAGGTATGATCATTCATAAAGCTGGCCTGGCAGGGTTTGGTCACCACATTCAGTTCCGGTAACCGCACCCCCCGTGCCATGCCGCCCAGGAATTCTTGTGTCACCGGCCGGGTGACAGTTACGATATATTCTTTTTCATGGCGATTTTCATAGCGCAGGATCTCGTTAACGATATCACCGTCACTGGTCAGCAGGATCAAACCTTCCGATTCCTTGTCCAGCCGGCCAATGGGGAAAATCCGTTGCGGATGATTAATCAGGCTGATGATATTTTCAGGAACATTCCGATCCGTTGTAGTGGTAATGCCGCGCGGCTTGTTGAGGGCAAGATAGACATGTTTTTTTCGCCGGGCACCGAGGATCCGTCCATTGACGCGCACTTCGTCACCTTCATTCACCACCGTGCCCAATGTCGCCACGCGGCCATTGACACGCACACGGCCCTGTTCAATCCAGCCATCGGCTTCACGACGGGAACAGAGCCCGGATTCGGCAATGAATTTGTTAAGCCGCATGGAATCACCCATTCAGTAAATTACATCATCATATCAGGTCAGTGGTGATTCCTGTTTCACCACGGGAATTGTCCCAGCCTTTATTCAGGTTTAATCCAGAAACGCCAGGGCCGTGCTGCCCAGTAGGGCCCGGCATAATCGATACCAATGCGCGGTCCTTTCTGAATATTTCCTGCAGGGATACGCACGCCCCGATCTTCCAGCCACATCTCTTTAAGTTCGGTGATGTGTTTGCCGTCCTGTTTTTTATTGATCTGCAGATATCGGGTGACCCGGCCCGGCCCCACGATCATTTTCCGTTCCTGATCCGGAGCAGCCATGATCCCTCGTATCAAAATACCCTCCGGCTTGTCCTTGCCTGCACTGCTGAAATTGAGAAGCCAATGAATGCCATAGATGAGATAAACATAAACCGTTCCGCCATCGTCATAAAGCGGTTCGAGTCTGGGAGTGCGGCGCCATGCATAACCGTGGCAGGCGCGGTCCTGCGGTCCTTTATAGGCTTCCACTTCAGTGATCATCGCCACGATGTTCCGGCGATGGACATTCCTTACAATAAATTTCCCCAGCAGATCGCGGGCCACATTGAGTGTAGGCCGGTTAAAGAAATCGTGCGAGAGTTTGTGAAAGCTAATGCGGTTCACTCTTCGGTAATTTCGTAGACTTCGCCGCCGCAGTCGGCATAACACTGGTTGTATTCATCACTGCAGCGGTAATAATCAGGCGGGTCGTAATCTGAATATTCACTGCAGGTCCGCCGCTCTTCATTGCACCGGTATTGCTGTTTGTTGTTCCGGGCATGGTCCATGCAGGCGTAATAGTCCGCTTCCACATTCTGTTCACACAAAGACTGTTCGGCGAGCGCGCGCTGGTCTTCGTTGGCACGGCACCCTTCCCGGATCGAGGCACAGTGTGCTACGCATTGCCGGCCTTCCGGATCTTCCGGTGCCACGTATTCATGGCGCACGGTTTTGCACGCAGATATGGCCAGCAGTAATAACAAAGAGGTACTGCGTAAAAATGTCATGGAAACCTCTGAATGGATAACCGGCAAGATACGCAATTACTATATCAGTTCTTCCCGTACTATCCGACCTTAATCAAACAAATGACACGTTTGTCCAGAAAGGAATCGAGGATTTCTGTGGTATTGACTGGCCGTCATACCGGCGTACGCCGGTATCCAGTTATAACCATTATATTAAAGCGATCGTCCATCAAAATGCTGAACGGGAATACTTTCCAAATCTATGTCCTCAAGACAGCGGATGTTGATGGCCGCGGTACGCGTTCCATCCGGGCTGGTGCCTTCACCATAGGGATGCATGCCACAGACACTGCAGAACTGGTGTTTGATGGCATGCCGGTTGAAGGTATAGGTGCTGATATCGGATTCAGGTGTCAGTAATTTCAGCGAGTCTCGTGGCACAAACCACAGCAGTGATCCCTTGCGTGAACAGATGGAACAATTACACGCCATCGCCCCGGTGAGTTCACCCTCAACCTCAAATGCAATCCTGCCGCAATGGCAACTGCCTTTGTATTTCATTTAATATTCCTTATGAATTAATATACGCCATGTTTTTTGATTTAATTGTGGCTTGTCCCTGATTATTCATCCTTCATCTTACTGACGTAGGCCACTATCCAGTCAAAAATATTATTCACAAGACGTTGGCTTATGCAAACAAGTCGGTTTCAATATATGCCCGGAATTATAGTGATGCAACAATCACTGTCGTCGTGGTTATTGCGAGGATTCGACAGTAGCAGGAGTTAATTGCGGTGGCTGGGCAACAGGCTGGCGCGCCATGCTGGAGATGACATTGATTGTTGCCATGAGTACGGCGGCGAGATAAGGGGTGGACTGGACGAGTAACACACTGATCCAGAGTTTGCCCTGAGTGTTATGGAAATATTCGATGGACCACACCCACCATGCAGCGCCCCAGAGCATGAACAGCAATGCGAGTTCTTCCCAGATCATGGCGATGGCAGAAAATAATGGGCGGCCACGTTCGAGTTTCGGTGTGCGCACAAACGGACGGCCAGAGGTGATAAAGCCGGTGAGTACGGCTTTGCCGACACTGTGGGTGAGTGCGAGCCCGGCGATCAACGCATAGATCGTGTCCCGGAAACGGCAACGCACCTGCGCGGCATATAACCATAACGAACGGATAATCTTGAAGCAGAATATGCCGATGGTCGGAAACACAAAGGCTTCCAGCGGCAAATCGGTTGGTGGAAATGTCGTCACGAGTTTTACGGTGAGCCCAAGACTTGCAAACACAAAGATCAAAGCAAGGCCATCGGACAGCCACGGCAACCAACCCGCGACGAAATAATATTTCTGTGACGCATTGAGTCCCTTGCGTGAAAACGGCAGCAACGCCCATAGATGCCGTTTCATGATTTGCACAGAACCATAGGCCCAGCGAAAGCGCTGGGTTTTGTAAGCTGAAAGTGTGTCCGGCATTACACCACGGCCAAAACTTTCCTTGATGTAAACAGAATCATATTTTTCGCGCAGCAGGCGCAGACCCAGCTCGGCATCTTCGGTGATACACCATTCGGCCCAGGCGCCCGCTTCGATCAATGCTGATTTACGGATCATGGTCATGGTGCCGTGCTGGATGATGGCATTGAAATCGTTGCGCTGAACCATGCCGATGTGGAAGAAACCGGCATATTCCCAGTAACACATGCGCTTGAACAGGTTTTCATTGCTATCGCGGTAATCCTGCGGTGCCTGTACGAAGCCCACTTTGGGATCATCGAAATAGGGTGTAAGGCTTTTCAGCCAGTTGGGTGCGACGACATAGTCGCTGTCAATGACAGCAACTATAGTGGCATCATCGCTGGTTTCCTTGAGTCCAAAGTTAAGCGCCCCGGCTTTATAACCCGGCCAGTTTTCCAGATGAAAGAAACGGAAACGCGGTCCAAGTTCCGTGCATATTTTCTCCACCGGTTGCCACACCGCCGGATCTCTGGTGTTGTTATCGAGCACCAGCACTTCATAATCCGGGTAATCCAGTTGTGCCAATGCTTCGAGCGTCAGGCGCACCATTTCCGGCGGTTCATTGTGAATCGGGACATGCACCGACACTTTCGGATAGGCATAATTTTCCCGCGTCGGCAGCGCTGTGAAATTACGTCCGCCACGACGATAAAGAATTTCGGAGACTTCGACGGCTTCCACCATCAAAACCAGCAAGGCGAACGCCTGCAAAAGGATGAGGATGATCCAGAGTGTGGCCGAGAGTGGCGTCTGGTACTGTGTGGCGCCGATGGATGCCGTCCATGCAATACCGGAAGCAGCGAAGTTGGTTACGGTGGCAAACAGCACTTTCCCGCGTGTGCTCACCTTGTGACGAAAAATGGAAAAATACAGCGCCGGTATCAACGCAAGAATCATGGCGATGCCTGCCCAGTGTTTCCAGGTGGGCCGGGGTGTAACTGCACCGATCATCGGGAACTTGGGTTCGCGATCGACATTGTATATGCCCCAGTAGGGACCGACCGGACCTTCGATTTCAACTTTCCAGGGCTGGTCAAACGCTTCAACGATGTAATAGACGATTTCACGTTTTTTCACTTCGTTCAGGAACGTGCGCAGAAACCGGGCCTGATTGACGAGTGAAGGCACGGCCGCACCAATGGCCGGGCCCGAACTCGGCCAGCCGACTTCTGAAAAGATGATGGGTTTATCTGGATAGGCCTTGCGTAATTCGTCATACATCATGAATACATGATCCACAGCCTGATCAATATGCACGCCTTCCCAATAGGGCAGGGCATGGATGGAAATGAAATCAACTTCCTTGACCAGTTCCGGGTATTTCAGCCATACACGCCACGGTTCAGCAGTGCTGACGCGGTTACCGACCTGTTTTTTAACTTCGCGTATGTAGCCAATCAGTTGCTCCACCGGCATATCGGCGCGCAGTAGCACTTCGTTGCCCACCATCAGGCGCACGACATTACGCTGGCTCTGGCCGATGCGGATCAGTTTCTGGATTTCACGCCGGTTGTCTTCTTCAACCGGAGAAAGCCATGCACCGGCCGTGACATTCAACCCGTGTTTTGCAGCAAGTTCAGGAACAAGTTCGAGACCATCGCTCATACCGTAAGTACGGACGGCAATCACTTTATCGGAAAGAAATTTCAGATCAGCATCGATCTCGGCCGGAGTAGGCATGCGGCCGCGCAGAGGATTCTCGTCGCGGTGCATGGGGCTGAAAGACAGGCCGGTAATTTTGCCGGCCCAACCTTCGGCCGGTTCGAGAGGACGGTTAAACCATACCCAGATTGAAAGATTGGCGGCAACAACCAGCAACAGGCCGATGAGCGACTTGAGCTGGGCTTTCAAGAGAGTACTGACCTCCGGTTAATTGATATTGCGCTGCAACACTAGCACGATATTGGAGGCCTGTGAAGGTGGATAAGTTCCTGTAATTAAAAAGATTTAGTTTGCTGCTGATTGGTGCAAAAAAGGGTTCAAAAATCAGTTCTTGCCCTGTTCTGGGGTGTCCGGCAGGTGATGCAGATAGCGGCCGATGCGCAGGCTGGAAGTGCCCAGGTAAATCTCTTTCAGAAACAGCATCAGTCCTGCAATCAGGGCAATCATGGATAAGATAAAGAGCAGGGCAATGGCTGGCGCGATTTCCAGTCCGAGAAAAGTTCCGACAAACAACACGACAATGACGGTGCATATTAATAATGCACACATGGTGCAGAGGCTGATGGCCCAGTTGGCGAGACGGGCGCGTTTGCACAGCACTCTCAATTCGTTGTCCATGGCCGGGTGATATTTGTCATGGACCAATGGAAAGCGATCTTCAAGTTGCCGCGCCCGATCAACTATTCGGGCCAGGCGGATCGTCAACACGGAAAGTATGGCGCCAATCCCGGCCAGCAGAAACACCGGCGCTACGGCCAACTGGATGGCATGTGCCATGTCGGTAACCTGAAATGAAATTTCCATGGTATTTATAATTCAAAAAAGAGCCATGAAGATAACAATGATCTTCATCAGACTCCAGCGTTGTATGAATTAAATTATCTTGCTTTGAGTGCTTTTGCTGCCCGGCTATAGTCTTTCGGCTTTACCCAGAGGATCATTCCGTACCGGCCTTTACCTGCCGCAACAGCGTCCGCGGCAGTGACGTTGATTTTTTCTTTAGCCAGTCTGGAGAGGGGTTCCGCAACAGCCCCGGTTTTGTCGGCTCCCTGGATCAGAAATCCCTTTTTAGCCTTGCTGATTTTCCAACCGTGTTTTTTCGCCAGCCGCTTTATACCGGAAAGTTTATCAGCGACCAGATCAATCTGGGCCTTGCCGCCCTTGCCCGGAAAACCGGAAAAGGCGAGCAGGCTGATCCCCGCGGATTTCAATGCATTCATGATGGCAGCGGCGGCCCCGGCCCGGTTGCTGCTGGTTACATAACAATAATTCACTTTTCTGGCAGAGTAACTCATGATGGCCCTCCTCATTGTTACATCGGTAAATAAAGCATAGTCCAAAATGACGGTTTAATAGCTTCTTATTTTATAAATGAACAACAATAATCCGTCAGTGTTTTGATCTTGAGACTGAATTTTGAATTGGCAGGCACTTCAAACGAATCGCCGCCTTTGAATGTTTTCCAGCCGGAGGCTTGCGGCAACCGGACGTCCAGTTCTCCGCCCAGGATTTCCATGATTTCCTTGTCCCCGGTGCCGAATTCATACTCGCCAGGCAGCATCACACCGAGTGTTTTCTTTGAACCATCTGCAAACAGGATGGAGCGGCTGGTGACCTTGCCATCGAAATAAACGTTGGCTTTCTTGACGATGGTAACGTTCTTGAATTCAGACATGATGTTCTCGCTTGTTATTAATTAAATGAATAAAAATTTATCCTGTATAACACTGTGCCACGGCCATTGTATTGCCTGCACGTATCGCCTGGAACTTGTCCCAGAAGGATTCATCGATTTCGCGCAGGGCTGACGAAACTTTTTCGCGGCGGTAACGATTGATATGACGCGGCCCGCCGTTGTACATGCCATAGGTGGCACGCACCAGATTGTCCTTGCCGCCATCCAGAGTATGTTCGCCTTTGGCAATCGCATAATCCTTGAGATAGTGATGCAATATTTCGCTGCCGGCTTCAGCGTTGTAACCGACATTATATTTTAGTCCATCGAGATCATAGAGTCCGCGCCAGACATGCTGGTTGACCTGCATGATACCTACCGCTCCTGCATGAGAACGTATGGTTGTGACTTTACCCTTGACCTTGATGTACTGACGCCAGCAGCTTTCCTGCCAGGCAGTGGCGAGAACCAGCGGGCGGTAGAGATCGGAAAATTCATCATCCAGTTTTTTTTCCTTGAGTGTGCCCTGTGCTACCAGATCCAGCAGTAATTGCATCTGGGGCAGGTATTCATTCAATACCTTGATGGAGGGCACTATGCCATTCAGGCGGTTTACCAGCACAGTGTAAGGATCCTGAGGCGTGGCCATGGCAGGGACAAACATCAGCATATACGCCGGCAAACTCATGAATTGCTGTTGATTGATCTCGGATGAAGGTGAAGGCAATTCGGGCAGGGGCTCTTCCGGCGCCAATGGCGGCTGCGTGATGGCAGGTGCGGGCAGCGGCGGCCCGAACCCGAACAATGTGCGTAATTCGGGATCGACCATCGTGTCATAGTGCAGCGGGTCGCGTGTGGACAACGGTGCTATCATGCGTGCCATCCGGCGTAATGCATCCCCACTCAACCTGAATCCGGTCTGTTCACCTGATTGTTGTATGGCCGCCAGTGCATCACCGGCTGCCATGAAACTCAGATACTGCAGGACTGACTGCGTGGGAAGATTTTCACTGACGCGTTGTAATTCCGGTGCAAGGTGTTCCCAGGTTTTAACAAATAATTCCGGGACCGGATCCGGCGCACCGGCCACCGGCGGCGTCAGCACTTCGATCAGGTCCTGGCGTGCATCCAGAAATATGGCAAATAATGCTGTACGTAATGCATGGAGTTCGGTATCGGCTCCCGCCTGTTTGATAATCAGGGTCAGGAAAGCATCCCATTGCTGCCAGGTCTGGTCCCAGTGCGCGAGTTCTTCCGCTGTGAGTGCGGGCTCTGGTGTTTCGTCGACTGCTGACTCTGCTGCAAGAGGTGTTTCAAAACGGATACCCAGTTCAATGTGATCATCCGCTGCATGCACGCTGGTGAATGTTACGGTTTCCAGTATGCGGCGGCTGTCTTCGCTTTCCAGCGGGAAAACCAGCTGCAATAATCCCTTCATTTCTTCCAGCAGCGGCTGCAGGTTCAGATGCAAACGGTTAAAACGGGGATGCACGTATTTTTTAATCCAGTCCCACACTGTGCCGATAATTCCTTGTGACTCTCCATCCTCTTTGAATATTTTTGAATCCACGACCTGGAATTCAATAATGCCCGGAGTGGCGCCAAGCAGAGGTTGCTGAAATACTTCGATGTATCCATTCCAGTCAATTAATGAGACGCACAAATCACCCAGTGCTGTACCAATTTTCGCATAAGCGGCTGTTTTGGTATGCACCTGACCATTCTGTAAATCAAGTTCCGGCGCCGACAGCACCAGCGAGTTGCAGTTTTTGCCATCATCCCAGACACGTGCTTCGCCATTTGTTTCGGTATATACCTGTTCTGCCAGCAAACGTTCCATGAACCCCTGTTGCAGCTTCAACGGAATGTCGACTGAACGTGCAAGTAATGCGGGCGTGATCAGCAGCAATTGAATTGCCAGCAGGAATTGAAATCGGGAAGGTACAGACATGATATTCATCATTTATGTAAAAACAGCTCGTGTAGCCGTTGCCGGTGTTGAGCTTATTACGCTGAAGTACCGCCCACCGTTATACCATCGATGCGTATGGTAGGTTGGCCGACACCGACGGGAACAGACTGCCCGTCCTTGCCACAGGTGCCGATACCGGAATCGAGTTGCATGTCGTTGCCGACCATGGCGACACGGGTCAGTACATCCGGCCCGTTACCGATGATGGTCGCGCCTTTGATCGGCCGGGTAATCTTTCCATTTTCAATCAGGTAAGCCTGGCTCGCACTGAACACAAACTTGCCGTTGGTGATATCGACCTGGCCACCGCCAAACTGTTGCGCATAAATACCTTTATTCACGGACGCAATGATGTCTTCAGGTGCATGTGAGCCACCGAGCATATAGGTGTTGGTCATGCGCGGCATGGTGAGATGCGCATAGGATTCGCGGCGGCCATTGCCGGTGGGTTGCATGCCCATGAGCCGGGCATTGTGTTTGTCCTGCAGATAGCCACGTAATATTCCGCGTTCGATCAGTGTCGTGCATTGTGTCGGTGTTCCTTCATCATCGACATTTAATGATCCACGCCGGTTGGCAATCGTGCCATCATCAACCACAGTCACTTCCGGCGTGGCGACACGTTCACCGATACGTCCGGAAAAAGCTGATGTTTTTTTACGGTTGAAATCCCCTTCCAGTCCATGCCCGATGGCTTCGTGCAATAAAATGCCCGGCCAGCCCGGACCCAGCACAACCGTCATGGCACCCGCAGGCGCCGCCACCGCGTCCAGATTGGTCAATGCCTGTTGCACGGCTTCATCAATGTACTTCATATATAAATTGTCAGTGAGAAAATACTCATAACCAAACCGGCCGCCGCCACCGGAACCGCCGCGTTCGATCCTGCCATTCTGTTCCACGATGACATTGACATTGAGCCGCACCAGCGGACGGATGTCCGCAGCAAAGGTGCCATCACTGCCGGCAATCAATACAGTGGTATGCAATGCATTGACACTGGCAAGCACCTGCCTGACCCGCGGATCCTTTTTCCGGGCTTCTTCATCAATCCGTTTCAGAAGATTTACTTTTTCATCGGCGCTGATAGATGATAAGGGATCCTGTGCGGTATAGAGCACAGGTACATTTTGTTGTTTCCACGCCTGCAGTTTGCCTTCGCCACCACTGCGGGCAATGGCACGGGCTGCATCGGCAGCACTGGTCAGCGCCGGTAATATAATTTCATCAGAATAGGCGAAGCCGGTCTTGTCACCGCTGATGGCACGCACGCCCACACCTTGATCAATGCTGTGCGATCCTTCCTTGACGATACCGTCTTCCAGCACCCAGGACTCTGCGCGTGAGGATTCGAAATATAAATCGGCGGTATCGATATTGTGCTGCATGAGCTGATCCAGGGTTTTCTGGATGTCATTCATCTGCAGACCGCTGTTATCCAGCAGTTGTTGTCTGGCAATGTCGAGTGTTTTGCTCATTCAATTTATCTGATAATCAAGGCGCCGGTGTTTCAATACCGGAAAATTATTTCGTAACGTGTTCAGGGCATGCATATCGATCTCCGCAACCGCGACACCGGGGCCGGATTCCACCTGCGCCAGAATTTCACCCCAGGGACTCATGATCATGCTATGGCCCCAGGTTTCACGTTGATTAATGTGCATCCCTCCCTGATTAGGCGCAATCACATAACATAAGTTCTCGACAGCCCGGGCCCGCAGCAGGGATTCCCAATGCGCGCGGCCGGTGGTCGCAGTGAACGCTGAAGGCACGGTGATAATATTGACATCCTGCCGGTGCAGGTTGCGGTACAGTTCCGGAAAGCGCAGATCATAACAGACCGACATGCCGACATTGCCGAAGGGTGTCACGGCGACCGTCAGTTCATTCCCGGCTTCGATGGTATTCGATTCACAATAGGTTTCCTGGTGCTGATTGTCCACGGCCACATCAAACAGATGGATCTTGTCATAGCGGGCAACACACTCACCTGCCGGATTGTAGAGCAAACAGGCAGCACGGACGCGATTGGGCGCAACCCCCTTGATGGGAATCGTACCGCCCATCAGCCAGATTCTGTGTTGGCTGGCCTGATCCCCGAGAAATGTCTGTATCGGGCCCTGGCCATAGGACTCCATGATGGCCAGTTTGTCCTGTTCGTGCATGCCCATCAGCGGAAAATTCTCGGGCAGCACCATAAATTCGGCGCGATCGGCCGCGGCCAGCCGGATCAGGCTTGCGGCAGACTGGAGATTTTCTTCAACACTGGCCGTGGAGACCATCTGGATTGCGGCAACTCGGGTCATGGGGACAGTATACGGCAGACATCAAGCAGGATACAGAAAGCAGGCGTGGTGTAAATGAAGAGTACAGCGTGAAGTGTGAACCGTAAAAACCTGCATTTTACCTTGCACTTTTCATGCTTTACCTGCTTCAAGCCCCCTGTATCCGGGCCGTGCAATACCTTATACTCACCTACTTTTGTAATAGCTGGATTTTGCCGCCTTGAACAACGATTTTCCCAGAATAAACCGGCTGCCGCCGTATGTGTTTGCCATCGTCAACGACCTGAAGATGGCCGCCCGCCATCGCGGCGAGGACATTATTGATTTCGGCATGGGTAATCCCGATCAGCCGCCACCGAAACATATCGTCGACAAGATGGTCGAGGCCGCCAGCCGCGAGGATACGCACCGCTATTCGTGGTCGAAGGGCATCCCGCGCCTGCGCCGGGCCATCTGCAACTGGTACAAGCAGCGTTATGACGTGGATCTCGATCCGGAATCCGAAGCCATCGTCACCATCGGTTCCAAGGAAGGGCTTGCGCATCTGGCCATGGCCATCGTCGACAAGGGCGATGCTGTGCTGGTGCCGAACCCGTCTTACCCCATACATCCGTTCGGGTTTGTTATCGCAGGTGCCGATGTACGCCATGTACCGATCGGCCCCGATCATGATTTTTTTGCCGAACTGGAGAAGGCCATACGTGACACCTGGCCAAAACCCAAACTGCTGTTGCTGAATTTCCCCGGCAATCCGACTACTGAGTGTGTGGAACTGCCGTTTTTCCAGAAGGTGATTGATATCGCACGTGAGCATGGCATCTGGGTGATTCAGGATCTGGCGTATGCCGACATCGTATTTGATGGTTATACCGCGCCATCGATTTTGCAGGTGCCGGGCGCGAAAGATATCGCCGTTGAATTTTTTACTTTATCGAAGAGCTACAACATGCCGGGCTGGCGCGTGGGCTTTATGGTGGGTAACCCGACATTGGTGAAAGCCCTCACGCGATTGAAGTCTTACCTTGATTATGGATTATTCACGCCCGTGCAGGTGGCGGCCATTACCGCGCTGGAAGGCGATCAGCAATGTGTCGCGGAAATCCGCGACATGTATCGCCGTCGTCGCGATGTGTTGTGCGAAGGTCTGAATGCCGCCGGCTGGAAGGTGGAAAAACCCAAAGGCACGATGTTTGTGTGGGCACCGATCCCGGAGCAGTACAAACATCTCGGCTCCATTGAATTTTCCAAGAAAGTGTTAAGTGAAGCAAAAGTGGCGGTTTCACCCGGCATTGGTTTCGGCGAATACGGTGATCAACATGTGCGCTTTGCTTTAATTGAAAATGAACACCGCACCCGGCAGGCGATCCGTGGCATACGTTCCATGTTCCGTGGTGAACCGATGGAAGACGTGAAGCGTGAAGCGTGAAGCGTGAAGCGTGAAGCGTGAAGCGTGAAGCGTG